>NZ_JBVPGP010000004.1:0-3472 GCF_055816065.1 Enterobacter sp. PL_is511
GGTTGCAAAAGAAGTAGGTAGCTTAACCTTCGGGAGGGCGCTTACCACTTTGTGATTCATGACTGGGGTGAAGTCGTAACAAGGTAACCGTAGGGGAACCTGCGGTTGGATCACCTCCTTACCTTAAAGAACCTGCCTTTGTAGTGCTCACACAGATTGTCTGATGAAAAACAGCAGTAAAAATCTCTGCAGGCTTGTAGCTCAGGTGGTTAGAGCGCACCCCTGATAAGGGTGAGGTCGGTGGTTCAAGTCCACTCAGGCCTACCAAACTCCTTTTAAAGGATGAGCGGTACAGAGATTGCAAAACGATGGGGCTATAGCTCAGCTGGGAGAGCGCCTGCTTTGCACGCAGGAGGTCTGCGGTTCGATCCCGCATAGCTCCACCATCTTTTACTGCGAACACAAGAAAACTTCAGAGTGAACCTGAAAAGGTGCACTGCGAAGTTTTGCTCTTTAAAAATCTGGATCAAGCTGAAAATTGAAACGACACATCTTAATGGTGTGTTCGAGTCTCTCAAATTTTCGCAATCAGAAGTGAAACATCTTCGGGTTGTGAGGTTAAGCGACTAAGCGTACACGGTGGATGCCCTGGCAGTCAGAGGCGATGAAGGACGTGCTAATCTGCGAAAAGCGCCGGCGAGGTGATATGAACCTTTGACCCGGCGATGTCCGAATGGGGAAACCCAGTGTGTTTCGACACACTATCGTTAACTGAATACATAGGTTAACGAGGCGAACCGGGGGAACTGAAACATCTAAGTACCCCGAGGAAAAGAAATCAACCGAGATTCCCCCAGTAGCGGCGAGCGAACGGGGAGCAGCCCAGAGTCTGAATCAGCTTGTGTGTTAGTGGAAGCGTCTGGAAAGTCGCAGGGTACAGGGTGATACTCCCGTACACGAAAACACACAGGCTGTGAACTCGAAGAGTAGGGCGGGACACGTGGTATCCTGTCTGAATATGGGGGGACCATCCTCCAAGGCTAAATACTCCTGACTGACCGATAGTGAACCAGTACCGTGAGGGAAAGGCGAAAAGAACCCCGGCGAGGGGAGTGAAAAAGAACCTGAAACCGTGTACGTACAAGCAGTGGGAGCACCTTCGTGGTGTGACTGCGTACCTTTTGTATAATGGGTCAGCGACTTATATTCTGTAGCAAGGTTAACCGTATAGGGGAGCCGAAGGGAAACCGAGTCTTAACTGGGCGTTAAGTTGCAGGGTATAGACCCGAAACCCGGTGATCTAGCCATGGGCAGGTTGAAGGTTGGGTAACACTAACTGGAGGACCGAACCGACTAATGTTGAAAAATTAGCGGATGACTTGTGGCTGGGGGTGAAAGGCCAATCAAACCGGGAGATAGCTGGTTCTCCCCGAAAGCTATTTAGGTAGCGCCTCGTGAACTCATCTTCGGGGGTAGAGCACTGTTTCGGCTAGGGGGCCATCCCGGCTTACCAACCCGATGCAAACTACGAATACCGAAGAATGTTATCACGGGAGACACACGGCGGGTGCTAACGTCCGTCGTGAAGAGGGAAACAACCCAGACCGCCAGCTAAGGTCCCAAAGTCATGGTTAAGTGGGAAACGATGTGGGAAGGCACAGACAGCCAGGATGTTGGCTTAGAAGCAGCCATCATTTAAAGAAAGCGTAATAGCTCACTGGTCGAGTCGGCCTGCGCGGAAGATGTAACGGGGCTAAACCATGCACCGAAGCTGCGGCAGCGACACTATGTGTTGTTGGGTAGGGGAGCGTTCTGTAAGCCGTTGAAGGTGTGCTGTGAGGCATGCTGGAGGTATCAGAAGTGCGAATGCTGACATAAGTAACGATAAAGCGGGTGAAAAGCCCGCTCGCCGGAAGACCAAGGGTTCCTGTCCAACGTTAATCGGGGCAGGGTGAGTCGACCCCTAAGGCGAGGCCGAAAGGCGTAGTCGATGGGAAACAGGTTAATATTCCTGTACTTGGTGTTACTGCGAAGGGGGGACGGAGAAGGCTATGTTAGCCGGGCGACGGTTGTCCCGGTTTAAGCATGTAGGCGGAGGTTCCAGGTAAATCCGGTACCTTTTAACGCTGAGGTGTGATGACGAGGCACTACGGTGCTGAAGTAACAAATGCCCTGCTTCCAGGAAAAGCCTCTAAGCATCAGGTAACACGAAATCGTACCCCAAACCGACACAGGTGGTCAGGTAGAGAATACCAAGGCGCTTGAGAGAACTCGGGTGAAGGAACTAGGCAAAATGGTGCCGTAACTTCGGGAGAAGGCACGCTGATATGTAGGTGAAGCCCCTGCGGGTGGAGCTGAAATCAGTCGAAGATACCAGCTGGCTGCAACTGTTTATTAAAAACACAGCACTGTGCAAACACGAAAGTGGACGTATACGGTGTGACGCCTGCCCGGTGCCGGAAGGTTAATTGATGGGGTTAGCGGCAACGCGAAGCTCTTGATCGAAGCCCCGGTAAACGGCGGCCGTAACTATAACGGTCCTAAGGTAGCGAAATTCCTTGTCGGGTAAGTTCCGACCTGCACGAATGGCGTAATGATGGCCAGGCTGTCTCCACCCGAGACTCAGTGAAATTGAACTCGCTGTGAAGATGCAGTGTACCCGCGGCAAGACGGAAAGACCCCGTGAACCTTTACTATAGCTTGACACTGAACACTGGTCCTTGATGTGTAGGATAGGTGGGAGGCTTTGAAGCGTGGACGCCAGTCTGCGTGGAGCCGTCCTTGAAATACCACCCTTTAATGGCTGGTGTTCTAACGTAGACCCGTAATCCGGGTTGCGGACAGTGTCTGGTGGGTAGTTTGACTGGGGCGGTCTCCTCCCAAAGAGTAACGGAGGAGCACGAAGGTTAGCTAATCCTGGTCGGACATCAGGAGGTTAGTGCAATGGCATAAGCTAGCTTGACTGCGAGAGTGACGGCTCGAGCAGGTGCGAAAGCAGGTCATAGTGATCCGGTGGTTCTGAATGGAAGGGCCATCGCTCAACGGATAAAAGGTACTCCGGGGATAACAGGCTGATACCGCCCAAGAGTTCATATCGACGGCGGTGTTTGGCACCTCGATGTCGGCTCATCACATCCTGGGGCTGAAGTAGGTCCCAAGGGTATGGCTGTTCGCCATTTAAAGTGGTACGCGAGCTGGGTTTAGAACGTCGTGAGACAGTTCGGTCCCTATCTGCCGTGGGCGCTGGAGAATTGAGGGGGGCTGCTCCTAGTACGAGAGGACCGGAGTGGACGCATCACTGGTGTTCGGGTTGTCATGCCAATGGCACTGCCCGGTAGCTAAATGCGGAAAAGATAAGTGCTGAAAGCATCTAAGCACGAAACTTGCCCCAAGATGAGTTCTCCCTGACTCCCTGAGAGTCCTGAAGGAACGTTGAAGACGACGACGTTGATAGGTCGGGTGTGTAAGCGCAGCGATGCGTTGAGCTAACCGATACTAATGAACCGTGAGGCTTAACCTTACAACGCCGAAG
>NZ_JBVPGP010000003.1:0-1470 GCF_055816065.1 Enterobacter sp. PL_is511
CAAAGGCAGGTTCTTTAAGGTAAGGAGGTGATCCAACCGCAGGTTCCCCTACGGTTACCTTGTTACGACTTCACCCCAGTCATGAATCACAAAGTGGTAAGCGCCCTCCCGAAGGTTAAGCTACCTACTTCTTTTGCAACCCACTCCCATGGTGTGACGGGCGGTGTGTACAAGGCCCGGGAACGTATTCACCGTAGCATTCTGATCTACGATTACTAGCGATTCCGACTTCATGGAGTCGAGTTGCAGACTCCAATCCGGACTACGACGCACTTTATGAGGTCCGCTTGCTCTCGCGAGGTCGCTTCTCTTTGTATGCGCCATTGTAGCACGTGTGTAGCCCTACTCGTAAGGGCCATGATGACTTGACGTCATCCCCACCTTCCTCCAGTTTATCACTGGCAGTCTCCTTTGAGTTCCCGGCCTAACCGCTGGCAACAAAGGATAAGGGTTGCGCTCGTTGCGGGACTTAACCCAACATTTCACAACACGAGCTGACGACAGCCATGCAGCACCTGTCTCAGAGCTCCCGAAGGCACCAATCCATCTCTGGAAAGTTCTCTGGATGTCAAGAGTAGGTAAGGTTCTTCGCGTTGCATCGAATTAAACCACATGCTCCACCGCTTGTGCGGGCCCCCGTCAATTCATTTGAGTTTTAACCTTGCGGCCGTACTCCCCAGGCGGTCGACTTAACGCGTTAGCTCCGGAAGCCACGCCTCAAGGGCACAACCTCCAAGTCGACATCGTTTACGGCGTGGACTACCAGGGTATCTAATCCTGTTTGCTCCCCACGCTTTCGCACCTGAGCGTCAGTCTTTGTCCAGGGGGCCGCCTTCGCCACCGGTATTCCTCCAGATCTCTACGCATTTCACCGCTACACCTGGAATTCTACCCCCCTCTACAAGACTCTAGCCTGCCAGTTTCGAATGCAGTTCCCAGGTTGAGCCCGGGGATTTCACATCCGACTTGACAGACCGCCTGCGTGCGCTTTACGCCCAGTAATTCCGATTAACGCTTGCACCCTCCGTATTACCGCGGCTGCTGGCACGGAGTTAGCCGGTGCTTCTTCTGCGGGTAACGTCAATCGATGAGGTTATTAACCTCACCGCCTTCCTCCCCGCTGAAAGTACTTTACAACCCGAAGGCCTTCTTCATACACGCGGCATGGCTGCATCAGGCTTGCGCCCATTGTGCAATATTCCCCACTGCTGCCTCCCGTAGGAGTCTGGACCGTGTCTCAGTTCCAGTGTGGCTGGTCATCCTCTCAGACCAGCTAGGGATCGTCGCCTAGGTGAGCCGTTACCCCACCTACTAGCTAATCCCATCTGGGCACATCTGATGGCAAGAGGCCCGAAGGTCCCCCTCTTTGGTCTTGCGACGTTATGCGGTATTAGCTACCGTTTCCAGTAGTTATCCCCCTCCATCAGGCAGTTTCCCAGACATTACTCACCCGTCCGCCGCTCGTCACCC
>NZ_JBVPGP010000007.1:0-6187 GCF_055816065.1 Enterobacter sp. PL_is511
TATGCGCCCCGTTCACACGATTCCTCTGTAGTTCAGTCGGTAGAACGGCGGACTGTTAATCCGTATGTCACTGGTTCGAGTCCAGTCAGAGGAGCCAAATTTGAAAAGCCTGCTTTTAAAGCAGGCTTTTTGCTTTTCTGCACAAGGTAAATGCAAAACGGCAACCTTGTTGCCGTTTTTAGTGTGTGCACCCTCTCCCGTGGGAGAGGGCACCAGCCCGCACAATCCCCTTACATGCCTACCTTAACCGGCATCCCTGACCGCCGTTCCAGTTCGGCTCCCGCCCCCTCGTTTATCAACTGCGTCCGCTGCGCGGCTGACATTGGCAGAGGCACTTTCCGGGTCGATTCAAACTCCGCGCGGTTACGTGATAATGGCTCGTGAACTTCCACCCAGCGGCTGCCGTCCGGCTCCGTGGTGACTTTAACGGGCCGATCGATAAGCTGCACGCGGGTTCCGACGGGAACATGATCGAAAAGGTATTTGATGTCGTTATTACGCAGGCGAATACAGCCCTGGCTCACCCGCAGCCCGATGCCAAAATTCGAGTTTGTGCCGTGAATAGCATAGAGCCTGCCAATATAGATGGCATACAGCCCCATCGGGTTATCCGGCCCGGCGGGCACGAATGCCGGAAGCGTTTTCCCTTCTGCCGCATAGGCACGGCGCGTATTCGGCGTCGGAGACCAGGTTGGCCCCACCTGCTTACGCTCAACGGCCGTCACCCAGTTACGCGGGGTTTCGCGCCCGGCCTGGCCGATGCCAATGGGCAGCACTTCAACGGTATTGCTGCCGGGTGGATAATAGTAGAGGCGCATTTCCGCCACGTTAACGACAATCCCCTCGCGAACGGTGTCGGGCAAAATCAGCTGCTGGGGGATCACCAGCCGGGTGCCAGATTTGGGTAAAAAAGGATCCACCCCCGGGTTCGCTTCCAGCATATTGCTTAGCCCCTGCCCGTACTGCGCGGCAAAGGCCTCAAGCGGTAATGTATTATGATCCGGCACGGTAATGACCTGCGAACTCCCTACCAGACGGCTGCCCGCCGGCGGTAAAGGATAGCTCACCGCCTGCACGCTCTGGCTGATAAGTAATGCAGCAAGACAGCCCAACGCCTCTTTACGACACATCTTCCCTTCCTCAGTCGCTTCGCTCTTTATTAAGCATAGCGTAGCCATTTTGCATTACCCATCAGGAAATAAAATCAGTTTGCACAGGCCCCCTGTCGCGGTAGTCTCATAGATTCCGTTTATATGACGGGCGCAATGTGAGTGACCTTTTCTTATACCAATAATTAAAAATAAGTGCAGACAGGACAACTATGGACTCCACCCTCATCTCCGATCGTCCCAACGAGGAGACCCCTTCGCTCAATCGTGCCCGCCGCGCCGCACTTGGCAGCTTCGCGGGTGCCGTCGTCGACTGGTATGATTTTCTGCTTTACGGCATTACCGCCGCGCTGGTGTTCAACCGCGAGTTTTTTCCCCAGGTCAGCCCCGCGATGGGCACGCTCGCCGCGTTTGCCACCTTCGGCGTCGGCTTTCTGTTTCGCCCGCTGGGCGGGGTGATCTTCGGCCACTTCGGCGACCGCCTTGGCCGCAAGCGCATGCTGATGCTCACCGTCTGGATGATGGGGATCGCCACCGCGCTGATTGGCATACTCCCGTCGTTTTCCGCCATTGGCTGGTGGGCCCCAGTGTTGCTGGTGACATTACGCGCCATTCAGGGCTTCGCCGTGGGTGGCGAATGGGGCGGCGCGGCGCTGTTATCCGTTGAGAGCGCGCCAAAAAACAAGAAAGCGTTTTACAGCAGCGGCGTGCAGGTCGGGTACGGCGTAGGGCTGCTGCTTTCCACAGGGCTGGTATCGTTAATCAGCCAGCTCACTACCGACGAGCAGTTCCTGAGCTGGGGCTGGCGCATTCCGTTCATCTTCAGCATCGTGCTGGTCATCGCCGCGCTGTGGATCCGTAACGGAATGGAGGAGTCGGCAGAGTTCGAAAAGCAGCAGGAAAAACCGGCCGTCAAAAAGCGGCTGCCGGTGATGGAAGCCCTGATTCGGCACCCTGGCGCTTTTCTGAAAATTATCGCCCTGCGCCTGTGCGAGCTGCTGACGATGTATATCGTCACCGCCTTTGCCCTGAACTATTCGACGCAGAATCTCGGCCTGCCGCGCGAGCTGTTCCTGAATATCGGCCTGCTGGTCGGCGGGATCAGCTGCCTGACGATACCCTGCTTCGCCTGGCTGGCGGACCGGTTTGGCCGCCGTCGCGTCTACATCACCGGCGCGCTGATTGGGAGCCTCAGCGCCTGGCCATTCTTTATGGCGCTGGAGGCGCAGTCGATCTTCTGGATTGTCTTCTTTGCCATCATGCTCGCGAACATCGCTCACGATATGGTGGTGTGCGTTCAGCAGCCGATGTTTACCGAACTGTTCGGCGCCAGCTACCGCTACAGCGGCGCGGGCGTGGGTTACCAGGTCGCAAGCGTGGTCGGCGGCGGGTTTACGCCGTTTATTGCCGCCGCGCTGGTGACCTTCTCGGGCGGCAACTGGCACAGCGTGGCGATTTATCTGCTGGCCGGCTGCCTGCTGTCGGCGGCAACGGCGCTACTGATGAAAGAGACGAGCCACCGCTGATCTCACTTTTGTTTCACAGGCGTGTGACATACTATCGGGTAGAGTCGCACACCTGTGGAACAAGGAGACAGAGATGAATAATAAGGGCTCCAGCCTGACCCCGGCTCAGGCGCTGGAAAAACTCGACGCGCTGTACGAACAGTCCGTCAACGCGCTGCGCGGCGCCATCAGCGAATATATTGAAACAGGGAAACTTCCCGACGAAAAGGCCAGAACCGAGGGCCTTTTTGTTTATCCATCGCTCTCTGTGACCTGGGACGGCAGCGCCAGCACGACACCGAAAACCCGCGCCTACGCCCGTTTTACCCACTCCGGCTGCTACAGTACCACCGTTACCCGCCCTGCACTGTTCCGCCCGTACCTCGAAGAACAGCTGACGCTGCTGTATCAGGATTACGGCGCGCACATTCACGTTGAGCCCTCGCAGCATGAAATCCCTTATCCGTACGTGATAGACGGCTCGGCGCTAACGCTGGATCGCTCAATGAGCGCGGGTCTGACCCGCCACTTCCCGACGACGGAGCTTTCACAGATTGGCGATGAGACGGCCGATGGGATCTATCACCCGGCAGAATTTTCTCCCCTGTCGCACTTTGATGCCCGCCGGGTCGATTTCTCCCTGGCGCGTCTGCGCCACTACACCGGCACGCCCGTCGAACATTTCCAGCCGTTCGTCCTCTTTACCAACTACACCCGCTACGTTGACGAGTTTGTCCGCTGGGGCTGCAGCCAGATCCTCGACCCGGAAAGCCCGTACATCGCGCTGTCCTGCGCGGGCGGGATCTGGATCACCGCGGAGACCGAAGCGCCCGAGCAGGCCATTTCCGACCTGGCGTGGAAAAAGCACCAGATGCCCGCCTGGCACCTGATCACCGCCGACGGCCAGGGCATTACGCTGATTAACATCGGCGTGGGCCCGTCAAATGCCAAAACCATCTGCGACCATCTGGCGGTGCTGCGTCCGGACGTGTGGCTGATGATCGGCCACTGCGGCGGCCTGCGTGAAAGCCAGCTGATTGGCGACTACGTGCTCGCCCACGCCTATCTGCGTGATGACCACGTGCTGGATGCGGTGCTGCCGCCGGATATCCCAATCCCGAGCATCGCGGAGGTACAGCGCGCGCTGTATGACGCGACCAAAGAGGTCAGCGGCATGCCGGGTGAAGAAGTTAAGCAGCGCCTGCGCACCGGTACGGTCGTCACGACGGATGACCGCAACTGGGAGCTGCGTTACTCCGCCTCCGCGCTGCGGTTCAACCTGAGCCGCGCGGTGGCAATTGATATGGAGAGCGCCACCATCGCCGCGCAGGGGTATCGCTTCCGCGTTCCCTACGGCACCCTGCTGTGCGTCTCAGATAAGCCGCTGCACGGCGAAATTAAGCTGCCGGGGCAGGCCAACCGCTTCTATGAGGGGGCTATCTCAGAGCATCTGCAGATTGGTATTCGCGCCATTGACCTGCTGCGGGCGGAAGGTGACAGGCTCCATTCCCGCAAGCTGCGCACCTTCAACGAGCCGCCGTTCCGCTAATAACGATAAGGAATAACCATGTCCAGCACATCTCCGCTCTCTGCCCTGCGCCACTGGCTCGAGGCCAGCCATCTCGACGGGATGATCGTCCCGCGTGCGGATGCCTGGCAGAGCGAATACTGCGCGCCATACGACGAAAAGCTGGCCTGGCTGACGGGCTTTGACGGTTCGGCCGGCGTGGCGCTGGTGCTGAAAAACAAAGCGCTGCTGTTCGTCGACGGGCGCTATCAGGTTCAGGCTCGCGTTCAGGTCAATACGGATGAGGTTGAGATCCACCATCTGCACAACGAGCCGCTGGCAGAATGGCTGGCGGAAAACGTGGAGGCCGGGACGCGCATCGGTTTTGATCCGCTGCTGATGACCAACTCGGAGTTTGAGCAACTGTCTGCCACGCCGTGCGAGCTGGTTCCTCTCAAGGCCTCGCCGTTTGACGCCCTATGGACTGACCGCCCTGCCGCACCAGCGGGGCTTATCCGGGAAATGCCGGTTGAACACAGCGGTGAAAGCAGCACTGATAAACGTCAGCGCGTCGCCGCCGTGCTGGCTGCAAGCAATGCCGATTATCTCGCCGTTACCCTGCCGGATAACATTGCCTGGCTGCTGAACGTGCGTGGCGCGGATATCCCTTACAGCCCGGTACCGCTCTCCTTTGCTCTTCTGGGTCGTGACGGTCGCGTTGAGTGGTTTGTCAACGACAATAAGCTCAGCGCCCTGCCAGCAGAGGTGCGCAATGCGTTTACCATTGCGCCGCAGGACGCTTTTATCGAACGCTGTCAGCAGATTGCTGCGGGCAAACGGGTGATGATTGATGCCGATTCCGCGCCGGTGGCTCTGCGCTTCGCCATTGAGCCACGGGGAGAAATTGTCTGGCGGACTGACCCCATCACCCTGATAAAGGCCACCAAAAACCCGGTCGAGCTGGCAGGTTATCGCGAGTGTCATCACCAGGACGGTGCCGCCTGGGTCAACTTCCTGGCCTGGCTGAGCCGCGAAGTGCCGCTGCGCGAGGCGGCAGGGAATCCGCTAACAGAGCTGGAGGTTCAGGCGCAGCAGCTTGCGTTCCGTCAACAGCAGCCTGGGTTCATCGAGCAGAGTTTTGCAACCATCTCCGCCTCTTCGAGCAATGCAGCGATGTGCCACTATCATTCGAGCGAGGCCAGCAACAAGCCCATCGGTCATGATCATTTTTACCTGAACGATTCTGGCGGCCAGTATGTGAATGGCACCACCGACGCCACGCGCACGCTGGCATGGGGTAAGGTCGATCCGCAGCAGCGACTGCACTACACCGCCGTGCTGAGAGGCTTCCTGTCGCTGATTACCCTGCAGTTCCCTTCCGGGACTCAGGGGCATCAGCTGGATGCCTTCGCGCGTCGTCCGCTGTGGGAGATGGGGCTGGATTACGATCACGGCACGGGGCATGGCGTCGGCCATCAGCTTCTTATCCATGAGAACCCACATCGCATCGCCAAAAAGGTCAACCCGTGGCCGCTGGTGGCGGGCAATATAATGACGATTGAACCGGGCTACTATCTGGGCGACAGCCACGGTATTCGTATTGAAAACCAGGTGGAAATTGTGGAGAGCCGTCCGGGGTTCTGCAGGTTTGCCTCGCTGACGCTGATCCCGATCGACTTAAGTCAGGTTGAGCTGCATCTGTTGAGCGATCAGGAAAAGCAGTGGCTGGATGCGTATCACCAGCAGGTACGTGAGGCGCTGTCACCTCTGGTGAACAGCGATGCGCGTCCGTGGCTGGTAGAGGCGACGGCGCCGATTAGTTTGTAATTTCGTGCGGTCTGGTGCCCTCACCCCAACCCTCTCCCACGGGAGAGGGTGCACACACTAAAAACGGCAACAAGGTTGCCGTTTTGCATTTACCTTGCGCAGAAAAGCAAAAAGCCTGCTTTAAAAGCAGGCTTTTCAAATTTGGCTCCTCTGACTGGACTCGAACCAGTGACATACGGATTAACAGTCCGCCGTTCTACCGACTGAACTACAGAGGAATCGTGTGAACGGGGCGCATA
>NZ_JBVPGP010000008.1:0-15025 GCF_055816065.1 Enterobacter sp. PL_is511
GAGCACGGCGTGGCCGCGCACCTACGGCCCGCAGACGGCGAAAGTGGTGGGGCCGAACGGGGAGAGTATCTGGACGGACAAATACGGTCGGGTGAAGGTGAAGTTCCACTGGGACCGTCTGGCGAAGGGCGATGACACCAGCTCCTGCTGGGTGCGCGTGTCGAGCGCGTGGGCGGGCCAGGGCTACGGCGGGGTGCAGATCCCGCGCGTCGGCGATGAGGTGGTGGTGGACTTTATCAACGGCGACCCGGACCGTCCGATCATTACCGGGCGCGTGTACAACGACGCGAGCATGCCGCCGTGGGCGCTGCCGGCTGCGGCGACGCAGATGGGCTTTATGAGCCGCACGAAAGACGGTTCCGTGGACAACGCCAACGCCCTGCGGTTTGAGGATAAAGCGGGTGCAGAGCAGGTGTGGATCCAGGCCGAGCGCAACATGGACACCAGCGTTAAAAATGATGAAACGCACAGCGTCGGCGGCGAGCGCAGCCATTACGTGAAGAAAAATGAACTGCATCGCGTGGAAGCGAACCAGACACAGGCCGTGAAAGGTGGCACCGAGATCCTGACGGGTAAAGGCAAGCTGGATGCGGCGGTGGAGCAGTATGTTATCGCTTCCGGGACGAAGCTGCGGCTGGTCTCCGGTGAGAGTGCCATTGAGCTGAATGCTAACGGCAAGATTAACCTCATCGGCAAAGAGTTTAACTTCTTCGTGGAAGGGGATGGGTATATCACCACGGGCGGTAAGCTGCATCTGAATACCTCTGGTACAAAACCGGGCACCACGGCGCCGGGATCGGGGCATAAAGGGGATATTGATGCGGCGGTGCAGGCGAAATTTACGGCCAAAGATGAGTAAAGCAGGTGCGGTGCTTATCGCGTTACTAACGACGGGAATGGCTGGAGGAGATGCGCAGAAAAAGGATCTTTGGATGTTTATTTCCGGGATGAGTGCATCGCTTAAGACGTTATCCGTTACAACCCTCAGTAACGCGCCGTTATCGTTTAAGATGACCAGGCAAAATGAATATATCAGTTTCTACAATGCCGACGATATCAAACTCGCTGATGGAACGAACATAACCGCAATTGGGTTACGTTTAAGCAAACAAAACGACGGCATGGCGCCTTTACTGAATTTTTCACCTTCCTCAGGTCAATGCATAACGCTTGATACCGTTAAAAAGCGCTATCCGCAGCTGAGGTTAACTGATTATCCGCGCGGCCGTTCGGAGAACGAAGTGACCAGCTATACAGCCCGAAAAGATATGAATGGACAAAAAGTGAGCTTCAGTTTCAGCGTGAAAAATCCTCACTGTCTGGGTTCAGTCGTCATTAGCGCCGACTAAGAAATACTGCACTCATGTCCTGACGGTTTCTTCAGGGTGATAATGGCCATACACATTCAATAAATGACGATTAACGTGAAAAAACACACGCCGATATTTCTTTGTTCCGTCCTGATGTTTACCTGTCTCGGCAGCAATGTGGTTTTGGCTCAGGTGATGCCTCCCGTTCTGACAAAACGGGATTTTTCTGTGCAGATCAAAGACCAGCCTGTCGCCCTGGGCGACAGATGGACGCTTGATATTGCCCGTAAAATTGGCGTGCCGGTGGAAGGCAGTTTTACCGGTGAGGTTCCTTTTGATGGAGTCCAATATAAATTCTTTCAGCATCAAAACGCTGGAGTAGAAATATTCACTTCCAACCTCTGGTGGGATAAAGCGGAAAGAAGCTTTGATGATTATATCGTGTCTCAAATTACGCTGACTGCCGAAGACTTCGCAACGCCGCGCGGTGTCCATGTGGGTTCAACGAGAAAGGAACTGAACAGCGCATACGGTACCGGTCAGGTCGAAAATGATGCCGGGGAGCAGTGGATTACCTACGAATTGGATAAAAAACTGCTCTCTTTTGAGATAAAAGGCGACAACGTTATAAAAATAACGATGAATTACAACAATGATTCTCAAGAATAATTTATGACCAAAAAATATGTTGCAACCGTATTGTTCACGGCTTTATTGACAGGCGCAGTTGAAACGTCATCTGCGTTAGAGTTATCGCAATACAATAACCTCGATACGGTCAGACGCATCGTTAACGACAGCGAAGTGACAGACAATCTCAGGAAGACGTTGGGAGATCATTACCAGACCTTTATTGATAACTTTGATGTCTTCGGCGAACCACATACCACCCCAGGTGGCGGATTGTTTGTTGAGGGCTGGCTAAAAGATCTTTATCAGGAGAACGCATCCGCGCTGGTCATCAATCCTGACGGCAAAATCTTTGCGGCCTGGGTGGTTCCAGAATCAAACGTTATCCATTACCAGTCATCTGATAATAGTCAGGCCATTAATGCCGATATTCAGCAATGGGCCGCCAGATTCAATACGATGCAGTTTGCAAAAAGCAGCCAATCAGGACTCGCGTTTGACGGGGAGTGGGCTGGTGAATTCGAGAACGACTCGACGTTAACCCTGCGGCTAGCTGAATCTGGCAACCGTATCACCGGGTCTTATTGCTATGTCTCCCGGAGAGGAAACCGCATCGATTGCCCGGAAGATGATGAGCATAATCTTAGCGGTACGATCGCGGGAAACCGTGCGAACGTTGAGTTCAACTCATCGTTTGGCGGCGCAGGTGGACGGGCTGTTCTGGAACTAAAGGGGAGTGAAATGGAATGGCGTTTAGTTACTCCTCCTCAAAAAGGAAATGATTATGCTCCGCTGCGTTATACGTTACGTAAAGCCGCTTCGGTTCAAAACGCGGAAACCAGAAAACTGGACACCGAAAAGTTCACTATCTCTCTGATAAACAAGTGCGGGCGTTTCGAGGGTGAATGTGACCAGATGGTTTATCTCGGTGTGCGCAAAAGCGATAACAGTACGATCTCCTTAAAGGGAAAAACGTTACACGACCCCGCAGGTAAAATAATCGGCTCAACGTACAAGAACGGCGAGATCGCTTATACCGTCACGTATGCACCCGTGAAATTGGTTGTCAGCAAAGGCAGCCATGTTTTAGTCGAACAGTCAGGCCAGTGGCTTAAATAACTATAGCCAGCCAAAAGGCCAGCATCGATTGGCCTTCTTGTTTCTCTCAATATTAAGCATCCCGAGTTCACTTATGAAATACACCCTCCAGGAAGGCTCGTTTTCCCTTTTTCCTGCTGCCTGGCAGGATAACAGTATGAACATTATTCGCGATGACGAAAGCGGGCTGTCCGTAGTGGTCAGCCGCGGTGTGATTCCCGATGGCAGCGACTACAAACAAGAGTTTCACCGCCAGTGGGATGTGTTGCGTCCTCAGATGGGTGAGATCGCCCAGAGCGAATTCCGGGACGTAAAAGCCGGGCCTGACGGAAACATTAACGGGCTGGAAGTTGAAACCACGTTTGACCGTAACGGGCAACGCCTGTGGCAAAAACAGCTGGCCGTGCAGACGCCGGGCAAACCGGTATTGATGATTTTTACCCTCTCGGCACTCAGAGCCTTTACCGAAGAGGACGAGGTGCGCTGGAGCGCGCTTAAGCAGAGCCTGACGCTAAACGACAACCGGAATGTGTAAGGCATGAGCGATAACAACGCGGCCCGTAAGGGCGACGAGATTATTCACTCCAGCATTTTTGCTGACATCACCAGCATTGTGGCGGAAGGTGCCGCCTATGCGGTGATCGGCGCGGCGGTGGGGCTGGCGGCTACGGCCGCCGCGCCACTCCTCGGTGCTGGAGCCGCCGCAGCAGGCGTGGCGGCAGTCGGATCCAGCTGTCTGTTAAGCGGGATTATTGGCGGCGTGCTGGCGAACGTGGCGGGGATCACCGACGATATCAGCAACGCCGCGGAAGGGTTAGGCAATGCGCTCTTCCCGCCGTCGCCTGCGGGTAAAATTACCACCGGCTCGAACAACGTTCTGACCAACGCAATCCCCGCCGCCCGCGCGGCAGGCACGCTGACGCCCGCCGATACACCGTCCCCTGAGCCGCAGTCGCCGGGCAGCTTTGCCGATTACGCGGGCATGCTGCTTTCCGCTGCCGGACAGTTTGGCAGCGAAATGTGGCAGCCGAGCGTGGCCTCTGCCGCGGCGGGGACCTCGCCGCTGGAAGAAGACAAGGTGGCGTGTGAAAAGCACTCCGGGCCGCAGTATCTGGCGGAAGGTTCTAAAAGCGTCTTCATTAACGGACAGCCCGCGGTGCGCGCGAAAGATCGCACCACCTGCGAAGGCACCGTGTCCGACGACGTCTCCCCGAACGTGATCATCGGCGGGGACACGCTCACGGTTCGCGATATCAAAAGCGGTAAAACGCCGGGTCTGGCGCTGGGGATGATTGCGCTCTCCCTGCTGCGCGGGCGTCCGGGCAAGCTCCTGAAAAACATGCCCTGCGCGCTGGCGGCGGCCGGCGGCGGGATGCTGGCGGATATGGCCGTCAACGCCGTGTTTGGCTCCTCGCACCCGGTCCACGCCGCCACCGGCGTGAAGGTGCTGAACGACGACGATGAGCTCGACTTCTCGCTGCCGGGGCGCTTCCCGCTTCGCTGGCAGCGCAGCTACAACAGCCTGACGACCCGCGAAGGGCTGTTTGGTCTGGGCTGGGCAACGACTTTTGACAGCTATCTGACGCTGGAAGATAACAATGCGACCTGGTTCGATGAAACCGGGCGCGAGCTGAGCTTTGAACTGCCGCCTGTCGACCGCGCGTTTTACAGCATCAGCGAAGGCATCATTATCCGCCGCAATGAGAACGGCGACGTGGCGATTGCCGACGATGACGGTGCAGTGTGGCGTCTGTACAAACCGACCCGCATCAATCCTTCTATCCTGCGTCTGGCCTCCCTCAGCGACGAGTACGGCAACGCGCTGCTGACGGCGTGGGACGAGCACGGCAGGCTGGTTGGTATTCATGATGAGCCGCGGGCGATAGACGTCACCCTGCGCTATGAAGATGAGCGCTTCCCGCTGCGCGTGACCTCGGCCAGCCATTTCGACGGCAACCAAACCTGGCCGCTGATGCAGTGGGGCTACGACGCGCGCGGCCAGCTGGCGAGCGCGACGGATGCCTCCGGCGTGGTGACGCGTGAATACCGTTATAACGAGCACGGGCTGATGGTCTGGCACTGCCTGCCGGGCGGTCTGGAGAGCGAATACCGCTGGCAAAAATTCGACCACTGGCGCGTGGTGGAAAACCGCACCAGCACCGGCGACGGCTGCCGCTTTAGCTATGATTTAGCCGCCGGGCTGACGACCGTCGAGCACTACGATGGTCAGACGCGCCGCCACTACTGGAACGCGCAGAATCTGATTGTCCGCTACGTTGACGAGCGCGGTGAAAACTGGCGCTACGAGTGGGATGATAACGAGCTTCTCACGCGTCGCATCGATCCGCTCGGCAACTCCGTCACCTTCGTCTACGACGAGATGGGCAACCGGGTGCAGGAGACCGATGCCGACGGCAATACCCGCACCACCACCTGGCTGGAGCACCGCGCGCTTCCCGCGGCTATTATCGAAGCCGACGGCAGCGCCACCCGGTTCTGGTACGACGAACACCACGGGCTGAAGCGCGTGGTGGATCCGATGGGGCAGACTACGCAGCTGCGCCGGGACGCGTTCGGCCTGGTCGTGGAAGAGGTCGATGCCGCAGGCAACAGCCGCTACCAGGAGTACAACGAGGCCGGGCAGATTATCCGTTCGACGGACTGTTCCGGGCGAATTACCCGCTATCGCTATCATCCGCTGGGCTGGCTGGTGGCCGAGACTGGCGCCGACGGTGAAGAGACGCGCTACCGCTACGACGCCGCAGGGCGTCCGGTGCAGCTCGATCGCCCGGAAGGCTGGACGGAATCGCTCAAATGGAACGAACGTGGCCTGCCGGTGAAGCATGCGGGCGCCGACGGGAAAGAGAGCGAGTTCAGATATGACGAGGCGGGGCGCTTAACCGCCACCCGTAATACGCAGGGTGAAGAGGTGCGCCGCCGCTGGGACAGCCGCGGGCGTCTGATTGCCCTGGAAAACGAGAACGGCGAAGCGTATCAGTTCCGCTGGGGGCCAGACTCGCTGCTGCTGGAAGAGGTGGGGCTCGATGGCGTAGCCTCGCAGTATCGCTATGATGCCTGCGGGCGCACGATTGCGCGCACCTTTGCCGCCGGTCATCCGGAGGCTATCACCCACGCCTTCGCCTGGAGCGCGAGCGGTCAGTTGGTCGCCCGCACCACGCCGGAAGGGCAGACACGCTACCACTACACGCCGTCCGGGCTGTTAAGCCGGATTGGGCTGCATCCTGCGCTTTCAGCCGACGCGTGGAGCACCGAGGCAGAGCAGGAGCTCGTCTTTGAGTATGATGCGCTCGGTCGCGTGACGCGCGAGGCGGGCGAGCACGGCGAGCTGGCGTGGGAGTATGACGCGCTGG
Organism: Enterobacter sp. PL_is511; assembly: GCF_055816065.1. Classification (NCBI taxonomy): domain Bacteria; kingdom Pseudomonadati; phylum Pseudomonadota; class Gammaproteobacteria; order Enterobacterales; family Enterobacteriaceae; genus Enterobacter; species Enterobacter sp. PL_is511. The sequence continues at coordinate 6,410 of NZ_JBVPGP010000008.1, forward strand.
GCAACCGCACCTCCGTCACGCTGCCCGATGGCCGCGAGCTGAAGCAGTTCTACTACGGCAGCGGGCATCTGCTCAGCATTGCTCTCGACAAGCTGTCGGTCTCCGATTTTACTCGCGACGAACTACACCGTGAGACCAGCCGCACCCAGGGGCTGTTGACCACCCGCAGCGAATACGACCGCCTCGGCCGACTGCACCGCCGGGACGTCTTTACCGGCAATGCCCAGCGACCGTCACCGCGCCGCTGGTCCCGCCGCTGGGATTACGACTACCGCAATAATCTGGTGCGCGAAGAGCGGGACGATAACCCGTTCAGCTGGTACCGCTGGCAGTACGACAGCGCCGGGCGCCTGCTCGTTCAGGACGGCACGCTGCCCGGACAGGAGCAGTGGCGCTGGGATGCTGCCGGTAACCCGCTCGAAGGATCTGCTGAGAAGGTCACGCACAACCGCCTGACGCAGCTGAACGGCATTCGCTGGCGTTATGACATCCACGGCCGCACCGTGGAGAAGGATAACGGCCAGACCCGCTGGCACTACCGCTACGACGGCGAACATCGCCTGACGGAAGTCATCAGCCAGCCGCGGGATCGCAATAAACCGCAGACGCAGGTCAGCTTCCGCTACGATCCGCTCGGGCGACGCATCAGCAAAACGCGACGCCAGATGCTGGGCGGACAGCCAACCGGCAAGCCGGTCACCACCCGGTTTGTCTGGGAAGGGTTCCGGCTGTTGCAGGAAGTGCACGGGGATGTGCCGCTCACTTACGTCTACAGCGATCAGGACAGCTACGACCCGCTGGCGCGTATTGACGGCGTGGAAGCGCCGGAGATTTTCTGGTTCCACTGCCAGCCCAACGGCACGCCGGAGCGGATGACGGATAGCGAAGGGCAGGTGCGCTGGGAAGGCGTTAACAGCGCCTGGGGCAAGCTGCTGCGGGAAAGCGAGACGCAGCTATCAGGATATTCCCAGAACCTGCGGATGCAGGGGCAATACCTGGACCGTGAGACAGGGCTGCACTACAATCTGTTCCGGTATTACGACCCGGACTGCGGACGGTTTACGCAGCAGGACCCGATAGGGCTGGCGGGGGGGATAAACCTTTACCAGTATGCGCCGAATGCGCTGGGGTGGGTGGATCCGTGGGGGTTAAGCCGATGCAATACAGGGAAAAAACCAGGGCCGCAACTTCCTGGAGGAATTGCAGAAACATTTGATAAAAGCGTTTATAAAAACAGGCAGCTGAAAAGAGACGAGACTTTTTATAAATATCATGGTGTAAATAATAGAACAGGAAGAAAAATTTCTTGGCTGACAAATGAAAAATACAATTCCGAGGAGGTTTTGCGAGAAAAGCTAGCTATTCGCCATGATTGGGGTGTTAATATTACTAATGTATCAGAGTTTAGAGTTCCTAAAGGAACGTGGGTGAGTGAAGGTCCTGCTGCAGCTCAAGGGGCAGGATATCCTGGGATGGGATACCAGGCTGTGGTATCAAATCTTCCAAGAGCATGGGTGGTTAAAACTTTAAGGGTTCCCTGGTAATGAAATTGAATAACTTAAAAAATGCACTTGAAAAAATAATTTTTGAACTTAATGCCAATGGTAAACATGAATCGGTAAATTTTTTTCAAACTCGTTATGAACAGATAAAAATTTTTGGAGACAAAATTCCATTTGAAATAATTGAAAGTCTGTCAACATGCAGAGCTATGGCTCAATACGCAAACTTTTCCCTCAGGGAAGAAAAACTTTTAGATGATGTTGTTAATTACGCACTTGATATTAAAAAAATGATGCCCTGATATTAAGCAAAGAGAAGGATTGATTTTTGCGAGGTTATAATTAAGCAGCGTCTGTTTTTGAAGTGCTCACTCAAACAACAAAAAACAGATAATTTTTAATAAAAGAACACTATTGGCTGGCTTAATATATTAAAATCAAAGCCCGGGTCACGCAACTGAACGGTATTCGCTGGCGCTATGACATCCACGGCCGTACCGTAGAGAAGGATAACGGCCAGATCCGGCACTACCGGTAAGATGGCGAACACCGCCTGGGGCAAGCTGTTGCGGGAGAGCGAGACGCAGGGATCAGGATATTCTCAGAACCTGCGGATGCAGGGGCAATACCTGGACCGTGAGACAGGACTGCACGACAATCTGTTCCGGTATTACGACCCGGACTGCGGACGGTTTACGCAGCAGGACCCGATAGGGCTGGCGGGGGGGATAAACCTTTACCAGTATGCGCCGAATGCGCTGGGGTGGGTGGATCCGTGGGGGTTGAGCTGTAAATGTAAGGATCCATCTAAAGAAGCTACGAGATGGCAAGGTCAAGGTGATTACAAAGTATAGATGTCTACAAAAACAGGAAACTGAAAAAAGGCACGATTCTGTATGCATTATATCCAAACGGTGATACTCCTCCATCATATGCAGTGACTTATCCAACCGTTAGGCAAAATAAAGGAAATGCTATAGGCTACCATGAAGCACTTCAGGTTAAAATAGATCCTCATCGTACATTAAGAACGCAAGTTAGAGCTTATTATGTAAGTGAGGATATTGATGTAGCATATGGAAGAGCATTGGCTAATGAGATATATGGTCGAGGGGGGGGCAATTCTTTATCCCTGAGGAATTTAGAAATCTTTTGATACCGGGGAAGGTCATTAGCATATGATTAATTTTAAAATTAACGTGGTAAATGGTAAGGTTGAGTTAGACAATAAATGTCTTTTAATACAAAGGGAGGAGGAATTTATAACTTCTGATCTTTACAAATATCTTGAATCAGAAAATAAAATGCAGAAATTAATTCCCCATCATTATACAGTTAATACCGTTCTTTGGTCGGGAAAGGAATTCGAGATTATAATACAACCATTATGCTTCAGTAATTTGCCATTTACGGTGCAATTAATTTATAAAGAGGGAGGGTATTATAAGGCAATAAATGATTGGAATAAGGTTTCTAACATTGATATGCTAAATAAAGAAGTCGAATTTTTATATCAATGGGTGTCGGGTGAATATGATCTTGGCAAACCAGATGAAAAAGAAAAACATAGTATAATGTGGCACTTGGAATGGGGTGATATAACTATTTGCTATGATATTAAATCATTTAATTGCGGTATTTATTTAACGTGGAATTAACTATTAAATAAGGTTGTCATATTGTGCTGATAACCCGCTTGAAGGTTCCGCTGATAAGGTCACGCACAACCGCCTGACGCAGCTGAACGGCATTCGCTGGCGTTATGACATCCACGGCCGCACCGTGGAGAAGGATAACGGCCAGACCCGCTGGCACTACCGCTACAACGGCGAACACCGCCTGACGGAAGTCATCAGCCAGCCGCGGGATCGCAACAAACCGCAGACGCAGGTCAGCTTCCGCTACGATCCGCTCGGTCGCCGCATCAGCAAAACGCGCCGCCAGATGCTGGGCCGACAGCCAACCGGTAAGCCGGTTACCAACCGGTTTGTCTGGGAAGGGTTCCGGCTGCTGCAGGAAGTGCACGGGGATGTGCCGCTGACCTACGTTTACAGCGATCAGGACAGCTACGACCCGCTGGCGCGTATTGACGGCGTTGATGCCCCGGAGATTTTCTGGTTCCACTTCCAGCCGAACGGCACGCCGGAGCGAATTCTGCTCACCATGTTATACCCGTTGAGGTGTGGAAAGAGGAGCAATCATTCTTCAATAATATTGGCATCGGAAAAGACATGAACTCTGCGTTTAATGGTATTAATTTTCCAGGTAGCGCATCAGCGATGAAACAAGATGCAGGGAAAGGTATGGATATCTTCCATAGCAGTAATTATCATAACTATAGTGACATTCTCCGTCGGCGCATTGCTCGTGTTGAGTAACGATATATTTCTGGAAGATTAGATGCTAAAGGGGCGAGGATAGCTATAAGGCGGATCCAGATTGATATGAAGAATAAAATTTGGATGGGTCATGTTCCCACAAAAAAATCAGGGGAATGAATTAATGTCCTATTATGTGATCATGAATGACTTTGAATCATCACGCATGCCAAGAAATTTACAGGGCATGGTTGATGAAAGATTACAGGTTAATGAAAACTGGGAAATAGAAGGCTCTGCCTTTCCCTTCCCTTATCGAATAACAGACGATGCATGCCCAGACCATATTTATTTGTTGTGCAATAAAAATGTTGGGGCTTTGAAATTTGACTATTATAAAAAAGACTTTGGACACTTGATGGATAAGTCTTTATTTTCGATTTTTGAAAATTATAAGCACAATGTTTTTTTTGGCCGAGATATTACACCAGTTTCGATTGGGAATGGTCAAGTTCTTCGGGATGATTTTAAATATGCATATTTTCCAGGCGGCGATGTTATAGATAAGGATAAATCTATTCTCGAAGAGGATAAGTTCGGAGATACCATACCTTTTAAAATTGAATTCAAGGATGATGCGCTAGAAAATGATATACTTTCGTTGAACGACACATTGTTAGGTGGTTTTATCATTGTTAAACAAGAGGTCAAGGAAGTTATAGACAGTAAAGGATTCCGGGGGGTGAAACTTGTTCCACTGGAAAATGCTTTAGACGTTTTTTGTGAAGATTATTTCTACGAAATACACTCAAATCGTAAAAGAAAGGGCAATAAACTACCTTAATATTGAAGGGTGTCGTGCCATTATTGATTCTTTGTTTTTCTTTTTTAATGGCGCGAAGAAGTTCTTTGGATTATGAGTACATTTTTCAACTATGGATATGGTAATTTTAAGCGTAGCCAATAATGTTAACGCTTAAAGAGGAATAATGCATATAAAAAATACTATCCAAGACTTTGTCAAGAAATTCAAAATGAATGATTTAAATATGGGAGAGATAGACTATGCAGACGATGAAAATGAAACTTCTTTTCCTGTAAATTTAAATGGTGAAATTCGATTTTTTTATAGCCATTTGATTTTAAATGACCACCCAACATTTGATGGTGCATTCATTATACAGATTGTTGAGCCCCAAGAGCTTAATAAAATGTTATCAGGCTGGCGAGTTCAAAATGACACGACCTGGCGCGATGAATATATAATCTTTGCTGAACGAAATGGAGATGTTCTTTTTTGTGATACCCAAAATATCACATCTCCTGTTTATGGTAGTATTCAAAAAAGAAATTTCATTATTTCCAATTCGTTAGCCGACTTTTTGGATGCTTTTTGTTCTGCCATTGAGATCGAACAAAGTAAATATGATGGTGATGCTACAGATGATGATTTTAATTTCAGAGAGGACTTTCTGGAAGATATCGATTTAATGCTAAAAAGCAAGCTTAAGGATGTTGAGGCGGAAGGTTTTAAGCAATTCTTTTTTGGCTAGGTTAATAATAAAAACTAACACTTTTAGAACCCTCCTTACTTCTGACAACATTTTTCGCTTAAAACCACTTTTATATAGGCAAGGAGGTCTCTTTTCGATTGATAATGAATAAGCATATGAAAAACGGTTTCGATAAATTTGATGAAAAAGTTACATCTCTTGTAGAAAAAGGAAACGAGTTCCATTTAAATGGGCCTCACCTAGTGAAGTTGCTGATCAGATGTGGAAAATGACAACAAAAACAGATGGTAAGTCGATTATTTTCAAATTGGGTGATGGAATAAAAAAGTACTGGAGTAATATTGTTATGAATACTAAAGGAATAAATACTAGAGACGATTTTATTAAATTTCTTGAGAATTTATCTTCAAATGCCAGAAATGATCTAAGTGAGTGGGAGAGCAAAGACTTACCCTCATATTTTGAATCGATGGCATCTTGGGTTGAAGATATGGATGGATATTATTTAAATCAAAAATTACCTGTTCCAGAAAATGTTAACTGGACATTTATTGCAGATATTTTAATGGCTGCAAGAGTTTATGAATAATATTCAATAATAATTGGCCGGGAAGAGCATCAAATCTTCCCGGCGTTTTATTATTTAACGTGTTAAAAAGTATGATGGCGTCCGAATCGTTCCGATGACCCGATAGGTTTTAATGGCGGTATAAATACTTACGTTTACGCCACTAATCCGTTGAATTGGGTTGAGCCATTAGGATTGAAAGCGAAGTGTGCACCGACTCGATAAAATGACCATAACCAGGCGGCATTTGGTAGGCAGTGGCAAGGAAGAGGGATTTATCAAGGCCGTTATTCTTGGTCAAACACAATGCTTAAAGAAGGCGATATTGTTTATGGTGGAGCACCTGGGCAGTCAGGATTTTATTTCGACAAAGCCACTTTAGAAGCTGCTAGTGGTAGTCGACAAAAATTATGGGAAAGTTTACAAGTTCTACCTCATGAAAAATATGGGTTTAGAAGTAAGATTCAGATGTATAGAGTCAAACGAGATGCTATTGCTGGTACGGGACAAGCTTTGTCACCAGATACTGAAATGTTAGGAAGCGGTGGCGGTACCCAATTCTTCCTTTCGAATTATAAAAAAGTTCTGGAACCTATTGGTCTTCCATTTGATATTGGGATGTGAAAATGAATTTTGACGCAGAAACTGGTGTTCTTAAATTTAATAAAAGGGTTCTATTAGGACCAAGAGTTACGAAGACAGAGTTGTTTAATAATACAAATGTAAGGTGGGAGGGGTGGCCTGAAAAAAAAAGACAATAAAACAGTCTCATACAGAACTATCCTTAAAGGTGACCATGAGTTCGGAGATATATATCTAATAATTGACTTCTTGGTTCACAATGATCCTAACTCAATAATTCGTAGTTGGCGCTTCGCCCCAGAAAAATTATTGATGGGAAAACAGAATAGACCCGAAGGGAAAGTCACCCGATGTTTAAGGGAATGGTTCAAAACTAAATCTACTATTGTTCTTCCTGTATCAAGGGAGTGGGGACATGTTGATGCTGCTTATGACCCTCATAACCTAACAGGAACAATTCTCTGCCACTATTGCTTAGACCCTCATGAATTGTAAGTGGAGAACCGGTAAAATATATGATTCAATTGAAGTTACTTATATGACTATATCATAGTGTTTCCAATATAAATTGGACAGTTGCCATCCTAAACGAGAAAATAAAAAGGTATAAGCCATTTTGTTGACATAGATGTTACTGGCCTGGATGTAATTGAACCCCGGAAAAATACATTCTTTATCTTAAACACAAAAGATCTTGATGTCTCCGAAAGAATTGTTAAAAGTGCGAGGAGTTGTGGTTGATGTGAAAAAATACTATAAAGGTAACGTTGATTTTATTGCAGGTGAAGGAATTATCCTCAATGAATTCATAGGGGAGGTGGCCACACGACAAATAAATATTATAGATGGCGATTGTTATGCATCTTCCTCTTTGCTAGATAAAAACGAGAAAGTTGGTTTTCTGCTGTATGATGGTAAAAAAAGCGATCTGGACTTAAGTGATACTGAAGAAATTTCGAATGAGGAATTTGAAACTTTCTGGAAAACATCAACGAGTTCATTGCAAGAAAAAAAACAAATAAAGCTCTTGTCTGGAAATGCTGTGGAACCTTTGAAAAAATCCATAGTTATTGCTCACATTGTGAATAATAAAGGGAAATGGGGTAAAGGCTTTGTTCTGTCTCTTTCAAATAAATATCCTTCTGCAAAGGAATACTATCTCAATAGCTTCAATGGAAATAACACCCCAGAATTAGGTACGGTTGATTTTGTCTTGGTTGATGCTAAAGAACAGATATTTATTGCTAATATGTATGCACAAGATGGTATTAAGAAAAATGTCAATGACAAAAATCAATACGTATGTTATGCATCCCTGGAAATTTGTCTTGAAAAGTTATCTGACTTTGCTTTAGTAAATCGCCTTTCAGTACAAATGCCAAGAATAGGCGCTGGCCTCGGTGGAGGTGATTGGGATGTTATAGAGTCATTGATACTTAAAAAGATTTGCTATAAGATGATCGATTGCAATGTAATAATTTTATAATATTAAATGATAATTTAATAATGCATTTTATTGAATTCGATTGTTGCTTAGAAAAGGATTTTTAATTAAAAGGACAGGCGCTTGAGTATGAAAATATCTATAACAAATACTATTGAAAAAGGAAACGAGTTACACGACAGCCAAAAATACGCCGAGGCTTTAGAACAATACCAAAAGGCCTGGCAAGCTCTTCCTGAACCAAAGTCCGAATCAGAATTTGCCAACTGGATCTCTGCATGCATGTACAGCGCATATTTTGATCTTGCGGATTACGTTGAGGCAAAGAAATGGGGAGAGACGGCTTTACGGACACGTGGATCGGATATAGACACTGCACCGTTAATCGACTTGGGTATGGTCTGTTACGAGTTGAATCAATTCAATGAAGCGTATAAATATTTTAACGATGCTTATAACTACGGCAAAGAGCGTGCTTTTCAGGATAGACCTAAAAAATATCTTGAGTTCTATCTGCGTAAGAAGGCGTAAGAACAGTAATTTATACCATTCAAAACAAATCAAACGTTAAACAAGAAGTTCATTACGTCGCCATCTTTAACGATGTAATCTTTATCGATGGGACAACTTTACCGGCAATGCCCAGCGCCCGTCGCCGCGCCGCTGGTCCCGCCGCCTGGAGTACGAT
>NZ_JBVPGP010000006.1:0-2895 GCF_055816065.1 Enterobacter sp. PL_is511
CGCCGCCTGGAGTACGATTATCGCAATAACCTGGTGCGGGAAGAACGGGACGATAACCCGTTTAACTGGAACCGCTGGCAGTACGACAGCGCCGGGGCCTGCTCGCTCAGGACGGCTCGCTGCCCGGTCAGGAGCAGTGGCACTGGGATGCGGCTGGTAACCCGTTAGAGGGCGCTGGAAAGAAGACTGCCCATAACCGGGTCACGCAACTGAACGGTATTCAGTGGCGTTATGACATCCACGGCCGTACCGTAGAGAAGGATAACGGCCAGATCCGCTGGCACTACCGGTACGACGGCGAACACCGCCTGGGGCAAGCTGCTGCGGGAGAGCGAGACGCAGGGATCAGGATATTCCCAGAACGAGCGGATGCAGGGGCAACACCTGCATTGTGAGAGAGTTGCACGACAATCTGTTCAGGTATTACGACCCGGACTGCGGACGGTTTACGCATCAGGACCCGATAGGGCTGGCGGGGGGATAAATCTTTACCAGTATGCGCCGAATGCGCTGGGGGGATCCTATAGGTTTAACCGCTTGCAAAAATGGAAGCCCTAAACGGTCAGTGAGAAACATGTCATTTGCTGACTGGATTAAAAGAAAGGCAAAAGGTGGGAATAATACCCATGTGTATTTAGGATTTAGAATCACTGAAGAAGGCTAAATCGCGGTCATGCACGGAGCATAGAATAAGCAGTTATTCACAATAATTCCCATTTTGAAAATTCTATCAATAGCATAAGTCCTACAAGAAAGTTATACTCGGATGCTGTTTTGTGGGGTGGAAACTGGCTTAAAAACAATGGGGTTAATGTAAAATGGCCGACAGACTTACAGTAGTGTCAGGAAATGAAAAGCAAAAAAAGTGGCCAAAAGAAGGCGATGTTTTTTACTTCCAGTTAAATGATGATCGATTAGGCTATGGTATGGTCGCCCTGGGTAAAATAGATGTCGGCCCATTCAAAAATACTATAGTTATATATATATATGACTATTTTACATCTTCGCTTCAAGAAGATGCTGTATTGGCAAAAGATAATTTGCTATTGCCACCAATTATTACTGATAATTCATGTTGGAAAAACGGTTCTTTCGTAACGTTTAAAACTATCGAAACGAGCGAAGTGGATATTTTACCACAGCATTATTTTAAAAATCCTGTCAGAAATAAAATATATGATCAGCATGGAGTGCCAATTGAATCGCCGACTGAGAATATACCAGTCGGTGAAGAGTCGATTCAATTCTATAAAAGCATTATAAAATCTATAGAAAGCTTTGTTAACTAATAGGCTAGACCGGGGAGGTATTTCCGGCCTTTGCTTACGCAATGAGAAAAATCATAAGCATACAAACAGATACTACCACTTTAGTTATTTATGATTTGATATCATTAAAGCATAGAATAAATGGAGACGTAGATTGGTGGAGTCTTCCAGAAGATGAAGTAGAAGAGGTAAATAAAGGGAATGTATTATTTCTCAATCTTGGGGATGATGGCGCCTATAAAGTCAATATTAAAAAAACTTACCTAAAAACATGTTTAGAATGAGTGACGGAAAACACTTCCAGAAAGCGAACAGACAATTATATTATAAAATGAATAATGACCCATCATATAGAGCTTCCCTTGAGGAAAAATTCCCGGGCATATTTGAAAAGGTTTCACCAGGTAAGCGTGGCGCGCTCCTAAGAACAGCTCCAACAGGTTCTGGTTGGGAAACAACTTGGCATCATCATGAGCGAGTTGGTGGGTTGTTACAATTGGTTGATTGGCCAGATCATAACTCAAGGCATCTGGATTATGACCCGAAAGGATATGGTGGAAGAAAAACTTGGGGGGGTCTCGATGCAGATAATTGTGAGGGTATAATGAATACATATACATCTATAGATGAATTAATAGCAAGTCTTTCTCAGTTAGAGCCTGGTGAATGGATTTATACTAATATAAACACATGGGAAGCACGGCCTGAAGATACTCACTTCTTTTATATTTCTTGGGATTATATCCAAAGTTTGGAGGATGACGAAATATACCTTGATGAAGAGGGTCTGGAAATGCCCTTAGCAGTAGAAACTTTTTCTTTGAAAGGATGGATGTTAGTCAGTTCTTTGAACTATATGGTGAAGAATAAAAATAGTGGAGGTCATGGGAATAAATGGTTTATCGATGAGGTGAATTATTATAGGGAAAATGACACATATAGAACATGATTTTAATAATGATGAGCAGTTCGCTTAATTAAGCAACCAATTCGAAATGCCTTGACAAAAGCCCACGCTCTGTCGTTTCTGGAATGCGGGGCGGAAAAGCTCCAATAGTGCATGATACACAGTGGAGCGGGAAAAATAGATCTTATGTCCTACACCAGAGAACCCCTATCCAACATGGAGGCGGTATTTATGATGATTGATAATCAAGTAATCGTTACAACAAAATATCACCTTGACATTCTAGATCGTGCTTATCATTTTTGAGGTATAATATGCAAAGGCAAGTGCTTATCGAACTAATAAGGAAAATCCAACACAGCGAAGGGACAGAAGAAGAAGCTGATAATGACATCGACCTCCTTTGTAGAAGTGTCGCAGATCCTCAGGCAGCTAATTATATTTATTATGAAGAACTTAGCGCAGAAGAAATTGCGGATAAAATTATAAGTTATAAACCACTTCAATTATAAGTAGTATTCGGGGGGCGCAATGAGTCCCCCATATTGAAAAAAACCATCCCAAAGCTTGGTTTTTTTTCATTCAAAACAAATCAAACGTTAAACAAGAAGTTCATTACGTCGCCATCTTTAACGATGTAATCTTTATCGATGGGACAACTTTACCGGCAATGCCCAGCGCCCGTCGCCGCGCCGCTGGTCCCGCCGCCTGGAGTACGAT
>NZ_JBVPGP010000009.1:0-29283 GCF_055816065.1 Enterobacter sp. PL_is511
GAATTAAACTTCGTAATGAATTACGTATGTTCACTCAGAGACTTGGTATTCATTTATTGTCCGAAGACATTAAGAATCCATGTCACTTTGAGTGCCCACACAGATTGTCTGATAAATTGTTAAAGAGCAGTGCAACGCGGCTTTCGCTCACCGTTGCGAGGTGGCGTATATTACGCTTTCCTCTTTCAGAGTCAACCCGTTATTTCAGGATTTTTTCTCTTCAACCGACCGGGTTGTTTGTGAAGTGATTCACATCCGCCGTGTCGATGGAGGCGCATTATAGGGAGTTCTCCGCAGGCCGCAACCGCTAAATGACAGAAAAATGACTGACTGCTGCATTCCACAGCAAAACCCCGCCTTATACCTTTTTACGCACAGACTTATCCACAATGATACGAAAAAGTAAAAATGTGCGAGCGTTGCGCAAACGTTTTCGTTAAAATGCTCGCGCTTAACAAGGATGCCTCGTCAGGTGTGTTAGATGAGTTTTTCACAGGAAAATTCATCTAACGCTCTCTGTAATCGTGAAATCCAGGGGATTTACCATGCAACAACGTCGTCCAGTCCGCCGCGCTCTGCTCAGTGTTTCTGATAAAGCCGGTATCGTCGAATTCGCTCAGGCACTTTCTACACGCGGTGTGGAGCTGCTTTCCACAGGTGGAACCGCTCGCCTGTTAGCAGATAAAGGTCTGCCGGTAACCGAAGTGTCCGATTACACCGGTTTCCCGGAAATGATGGATGGACGCGTCAAAACCCTGCATCCGAAAGTCCACGGCGGTATTCTTGGCCGTCGCGGCCAGGACGACGCCATTATGGAACAGCACGACATCGCGCCGATCGACATGGTTGTCGTTAACCTCTACCCGTTTGCCCAGACCGTTGCCCGCGAAGGCTGCTCTCTGGAAGATGCTGTAGAGAACATTGATATCGGCGGCCCGACCATGGTGCGCTCTGCAGCCAAGAACCATAAAGATGTCGCCATCGTGGTAAAGAGCAGTGATTACACCACCATTATTAATGAGATGGACGCTAACGAAGGGTCGCTGACCCTGGAAACGCGTTTCGACCTCGCCATCAAAGCCTTCGAACACACCGCGGCGTACGACAGCATGATCGCCAACTACTTCGGTAGCCTGGTACCGGCTTACCACGGTGAAAGCAAAGATCCTTCCGGCCGCTTCCCGCGCACCCTGAACCTGAACTTCATTAAGAAGCAGGATATGCGTTACGGTGAGAACAGCCACCAGCAGGCAGCCTTCTATATAGAAGAAGAGGTAAAAGAAGCCTCTGTTGCGACCGCTCAGCAGGTTCAGGGCAAAGCCCTCTCCTATAACAACATTGCCGACACCGACGCCGCGCTGGAATGCGTGAAAGAGTTCAGCGAGCCGGCCTGCGTTATCGTCAAGCACGCGAACCCATGCGGCGTTGCCGTGAGCACCTCTATTCTGGATGCCTACGATCGCGCCTACAAAACCGACCCAACCTCCGCGTTCGGCGGCATTATCGCCTTCAACCGCGAGCTGGATGCTGAAACGGCTCAGGCCATCATCTCCCGCCAGTTCGTTGAAGTGATCATCGCGCCATCCGCATCCGAAGAGGCGCTCAAAATTACCGCGGCAAAACAGAACGTACGCGTACTGGTTTGCGGCCAGTGGGCAGAACGCGTGCCGGGCCTGGACTTCAAGCGTGTCAACGGCGGCCTACTGGTTCAGGATCGCGATCTGGGTATGGTGACAGAAGCCGATCTGCGCGTGGTGACCAAACGTCAGCCGAGCGTACAGGAGCTGCGTGACGCGCTGTTCTGCTGGAAAGTGGCGAAGTTCGTCAAATCCAACGCCATTGTCTACGCGAAAGAGAATATGACCATCGGAATAGGTGCTGGCCAGATGAGCCGCGTCTACTCCGCGAAAATCGCGGGCATTAAAGCAGGCGATGAAGGTCTGGAAGTGAAAGGCTCCGCCATGGCTTCTGACGCGTTCTTCCCGTTCCGTGACGGTATCGATGCGGCAGCTGCTGTCGGCATCACCTGTGTGATCCAGCCTGGCGGCTCAATCCGCGACGACGAAGTGATTGCCGCCGCCGACGAACACGGCATTGCGATGATCTTCACCGACATGCGCCACTTCCGCCATTAATTCCCGGAGCTGAAAATGAAAGTATTAGTAATTGGTAACGGCGGACGCGAGCACGCGCTGGCGTGGAAAGCGGCGCAGTCTCCGCTGGTGAAAACGGTCTTCGTGGCACCGGGCAACGCCGGTACCGCACTGGAACCCGCGCTGCAGAACGTGGCTATCGGCGTGACTGACATTCCGGCGCTGCTGAGTTTTGCCCAGAGCGAGAAAATCGACCTGACCATTGTCGGCCCGGAAGCGCCGCTGGTGATTGGCGTCGTTGACGCGTTCCGCGCGGCGGGCCTGACAATCTTCGGGCCAACACAAGGGGCCGCGCAGCTGGAAGGCTCCAAAGCCTTCACCAAAGATTTCCTCGCGCGTCATAATATCCCGACGGCGGAATATCAGAATTTCACTGAAGTGGAGCCTGCTCTGGCCTACTTACGTGAGAAGGGCGCGCCGATTGTTATCAAGGCCGACGGTCTGGCCGCCGGTAAAGGCGTGATCGTCGCGATGACGCTCGAAGAAGCCGAAGCCGCGGTTCAGGACATGCTGGCAGGTAACGCTTTCGGCGATGCGGGCCACCGTATCGTGATTGAAGAGTTCCTCGACGGTGAAGAAGCCAGCTTTATCGTGATGGTCGACGGCGAGCACGTTCTGCCGATGGCCACCAGCCAGGACCACAAGCGTGTGGGTAATGGCGACACGGGTCCTAATACCGGCGGGATGGGCGCCTACTCCCCTGCTCCGGTCGTGACTGACGAAGTTCATCAACGCACCATGGATCGCGTCATCTGGCCAACCGTGAAAGGGATGGCGGCTGAAGGTAACACCTACACCGGTTTCCTCTACGCGGGCCTGATGATCGACAAGCAGGGTAACCCTAAGGTCATCGAATTCAACTGCCGCTTTGGCGATCCGGAAACGCAGCCCATCATGCTGCGCATGAAATCCGATCTGGTGGATCTGTGTCTGGCAGCCTGCGAAGGCAAGCTGGACGAGAAAACGTCAGAGTGGGACGAGCGTGCATCTCTGGGTGTGGTGATTGCTGCGGGTGGTTATCCGGGTAATTACAACACCGGGGATGAGATCCACGGTCTGCCGCTGGAAGAGATTGACGGTGCGAAGGTGTTCCATGCCGGTACGAAGCTGGCTGAAGACGATCGCGTTCTGACCAACGGCGGACGCGTGCTGTGTGCGACCGCGCTGGGTCATACCGTGGCAGAAGCGCAGAAGCGCGCCTATGCGCTGATGGCGGATATTCACTGGAACGGTAGCTTTAGCCGTCAGGATATCGGCTATCGCGCGATTGCGCGCGAGCAGGGGGAGTAATTCCTCCTCGCCCTCACCCTCTCCCTCAAGGGAGAGGGGATTTACCTCAAAAACTCTTCTCTGTCGGCTGCCAGGTACAGAAGTCTTCGTTCGCCACCAGCAGCAGCTGAGAGCCTTCCGGCGCTTCCAGCCACGCCACACTCACTTCCATTGAGGAATGACGCTGACGGCGTTGAATGTGTTCGGTCGCCCAGGATTCAAGCTCAGGCTTGACCGTTTGCCCTTCGCAGGTGGTTACCGTCCCGTCGTTATGCCAGCGCCCCTGGCGCAGCACAACGCGTCCCAGACGAAGCGCATCGCTGGTCTGGCGAATTTGTTCGGCACGATAACGGTAGAGGGCGATTTGATCGCTGGAAAGCTGCTGTTTTTGACCACTGACTTCGCGCTGCATAAAGCTCAGCTCGCCATGGTCGTCAAAACGCACTTTCACGTGTTCGGGGGTCTTGCTGTAGACGTTCAGTTCAATCAGCGACAGGTCATTTCCCTGCCAGCGATATTCCGCCGTCGACGTATTGCCGTTATGCCACGGGCTAAAGGCAGAAAGCAGATGCACTTCGCCGCCGGAATCTTTGCGCCAGATCCTGACTGCACCCTGGTTGTCCGCGTAGCCGCTGGCGGTAAACGGCGGCAGGGAGGTGTCGTGGCTGCAGGCGGACAGCAGCAGCATGCCTGCCAGCGCGAGCGTTCCGCGCCAGAAAGACAAAAGGGGCGTTGCCGCCCCTTCGCTAAAACTGTTCACTGCCACGCGTCTTACTTAACTGCGTCTTTCAGTGCTTTACCAGAAACAAATGCCGGCACGTTCGCTGCGGCGATTTTGATTTCTTTACCGGTCTGCGGGTTGCGGCCAGTACGCTCAGCGCGGTGGTTCACTTTGAAGGTACCGAAACCAACCAGTTGTACAGCATCGCCTTCTTTCAGAGACTCAGTAATAGCAGCCAGGGTAGATTCCAGAGCAGCTTTAGCCTGCACTTTAGACAGATCAGCCTTGTCCGCAATTACATCAATCAGTTGAGTCTTGTTCATAAGTTATCCTTTCAATGTGTTTATCGCTTGCTAAGCATCGAGTGCGACGAAAATGCCAAAAAAGCACTCTCCTGCATACACGCACCGATAGCCACTTTTTTTCGCCCCCCAAATGTAGACCAGACAAGGGGCGAAAGGGAAGAGTCGAGGAGCGACAAAACGGGCGTTATCTCAAGTTTTCTTATCTCATTGGTTAAAAATTATACCAATATTACTCTCACCGGCCTCACGTAAGTCCGCGCGCAGCCCTTTTATCAATTCAATATCGCGTTCTTCACACTCTGCCAGCAGGCGGAAAATTTCCCACTGAATGTCCCATTCTTGCTCAACGGCCGGGTTTGCACGCAGTTCTTCATCGGTCATTTCGCGACCTTCCTGGGTCATTTCCAGCATCGCCACGGTCGTAATAGATGCCTTACTGACTTCAATAGCGTGCTCCAGCGTTTCACCGCTCAGACGGGAGTGAAGCAGTTCGCTTAACGCCACACAGGCATCAATCGCCGGGTAGACACCGTACAGGTCAAAATCATCCGCCACCGGAATCGCCTCTTCGAGCTTTTCGAGCTGAGAGTCGAAATTCACTTTCGCGTCTTTCACCGTCAGCGTTTCCCAGATCAGATCCAGAATGCGGCGGTAGATATGGCCATCACCAAAGCCCGTCTGCTTACAGAACGCGGCATAGTTGGGATACATGCGCTCGCACAGGCAAGCCATAAAGGTGACGTGCTGCCAGCTTTCCAGCTTTTCAAGGCGCAGGTGAATCGGGTTTTGTAGCATGATGATCTCTCGAATCGAAAATTAGGCGCAGTTTACCTGAATCACCGCTGAATTTCCTGCCAACGAACAAAAGCCGGACGCGAAGAGGCCACCGCGTCAGCCCAGCGCGTCGGCTCCGGTAAGCGGTAGCCGTTCATGCAGCGCTGTACCCACGCCAGAGCGCTGTCCATGCTCACCCGATGGCCGGTGGCGATGAACAGCGGATTACAGCGAGCCTTGCTGCGCCAGACCCACGCCAGTTGCTCGCCTTTATGGATAAGCGGCGCAAGCGCGCCCGGCTCGGCGGAGAGTGGCTCAAACGCGCCGCACAGGCGTTTCTTGGCAACGCCAATGGTCGGCACATCCACCAGCAGCCCAAAGTGGCTGGCAACGCCTAAACGGCGCGGGTGTGAGATCCCATGCCCATCGACAAACAGCAGGTCAGGTTTTTGCGAGAGCTGCTCCCACGCTGCCAGCAGCGCGGGATATTCGCGGAAGGAGAGAAAGCCCGGGATATACGGCATGGTGGTCGCGATACGCGCGACCTTGTACTCCACCAGCTCAAGCGAAGGGTATTTCAGTACCACCATCGCCGCTCGCGTAACTTCCCCACCCTGCTCGAACCCGACGTCTGCTCCGCCAATGTACTGCGGAGGATCCTTATCCAGACGATCCTCGCGGATCACCGATGAGGCCAGTTCGATTTGTTGAGCGCGTAGCGACGCGAGATCCATAACGACTCCTTACTTGTGATACTGGGCAGAAAGCCGATGCACCGCCTCCACAAATACGCCTGCGTGCTCTGGCGGTACATCCTGATGAATACCGTGGCCGAGGTTAAAGACGTGGCCTTCCCCCTGGCCGAAACCAGACAGTATAGTCGACACTTCTTCTTCAATGCGGGCTGGCGGCGCATAGAGCATGGACGGGTCCATGTTGCCCTGCAGCGCCACTTTGTCACCCACGCGACGACGCGCATCGGCAATATCGGTGGTCCAGTCGAGGCCCAGCGCGTCGCAGCCGGTTGCCGCCATCGCTTCCAGCCACTGACCGCCACCTTTAGTGAACAGCGTCACCGGCACGCGGCGACCTTCGTTTTCACGCAGCAGGCCGTCTACGATTTTGTGCATGTAATACAGGGAGAACTGTTGATAATCGCGCCCGGTCAGCACACCGCCCCAGGTATCGAAAATCATCACCGACTGCGCACCCGCCTTAATCTGCGCGTTCAGATAGAGGGTGACGCTCTTCGCCAGCTTGTCGAGCAGCGCATGCAGGGCCAGCGGCTCGGCGTACATCATCTTTTTAATCAGGGTGAAGGCTTTGCTGCTGCCCCCTTCAACCATATAGGTCGCCAGCGTCCACGGGCTGCCGGAGAAGCCAATCAGCGGCACTTCGCCTTTCAGCTCGCGGCGAATGGTGCGTACGGCGTTCATCACGTAGCCCAGCTCGCCTTCCGGATCGGGGATCGGCAGCTTGTCCACGTCGGCTTTGCTTTTGATCGGAGAGGTGAAACGCGGGCCTTCACCGGTTTCGAAGTACAGGCCAAGGCCCATGGCATCCGGAATGGTCAGAATATCCGAGAAGAGGATCGCAGCATCCAGCGGGAAGCGGCGCAGCGGCTGGAGCGTCACTTCGCAGGCCAGCTCGGCGTTTTTGCACAGCGACATAAAATCGCCCGCCTGCGCGCGCGTGGCTTTGTACTCTGGCAGATAGCGTCCCGCCTGGCGCATCATCCACACCGGGGTGACATCAACGGGCTGGCGCAGCAGCGCACGCAGATAACGATCGTTCTTCAGTTCGGTCATTTTTGCAGTTCCTTAAGCGTCATGGCCTCAGTGTAACACTACTCATACTCGGCCCGACATATCGCCACGGTATCTTCTATCAGCCGACGCGCCACGGTGCCCGGCGGAGGTAACAGCGGTAAATCGTCGTAGCGATACCAGTTCGCATCCAGCAGCTCTTTCTGATCGATAACGATCTCGCCGCTGTCATATTCGGCCATAAAGGCCGTCATCAGCGACTGTGGGAACGGCCACGGCTGGGAAGTGACGTAGCGCAGGTTCTTCACTTTGATCCCGCTCTCCTCCATCACCTCGCGCGCCACCGCCTGCTCCAGCGTTTCGCCCACTTCGACGAAGCCGGCCAGCACGGTATGAACGCCGTTGCGATGACGGGTATGCTGCGCCAGCAGGATGGAATCCTCCCGGCGGATAGCGACGATGATGCACGGCGCAATCTGCGGATAGTAGCGTTCGCGGCAGTGGTTGCAGAGCATCGCCCACTCGGTTTTGCTCGGACGCATGGTATGGCCGCAATAGCCGCAGTATTTATGCGAGCGGTAAAACTCCGCCAGCTGCACGCCGCGCCCCGCCAGCTGGAACAGCCCGACATCCAGATCCAGCACCTGGCGCACAGATCCCATATCCTGGCGGCGGGGCTGTTGGATCAACCACACGGGCTCACCCTGCCACTCGCCGATCTGTAGCGCTGGCTGGCCAGCAAGATCAAACGTCTCAGCTGCGCCATAGGGGATTTCCCCGGCAGGGAGCCATAATTTTTGTTCGTGACTGACGATCCACCAACCAAGATCTGATTTTTCAATAATACGATCCATATCTATTGCACTACCTTCGCTTCACTGACATGTTGTTAGCATTGTGGTTACATTCTGGATAAGCAGATTCAATCCTACATTTTGCGGAGTCGACCATGTTAAACCAGCTGGAAAGCCTGACTGAGCGCGTTAGAGGAAGTAACAAACTGGTGGATCGCTGGCTACATGTGCGCAAGCATCTACTCGTGGCTTATTACAATCTGGTCGGCATTAAGCCTGGCAAAGAATCGTTTATGCGACTGAATGAAAAAGCGCTGGATGATTTTTGTCAGGGCCTGGTCGACTATCTGTCCGACGGCCATTTCAATATTTATGAACGCATTATCCGCGAAATGGAAGGGACAACACCGTATTTAGCAGCCAGCAAGCTCTATCCGCTGCTGGAAGCCAACACCCAGCAGATCATGGATTACTATGATTCCGCGCTCGAGAACGCCATCGATCACGATAACTATCTTGAGTTTCAGCGGGCGCTATCCGACCTCGGTGAAGCGCTGGAAGAGCGATTCACGCTGGAAGATAAGCTGATCGCCCTCGTGCTGGACAATGATTTGAACATCAGTAACGAAGAGAACGTCGCGCGCCCTGCTTGAGTTCTTCACCGTTAACGAGTAATTTACAACCATTCGCCCCTCTCACGAGGGGGATTTTTCTTGTCGGAGTGCCCAGCGCCTGAAAGCGCGGGCTGAGACCGTTAATTCGGGATCCGCGGAACCTGATCAGGCTAATACCTGCGAAGGGAACAAGAGTCACACTGCTGTTGTATCGCTCCCCGGGCGATCCTCTCTTGCTTCATCCGTCGTCTGACAAGCCATGTCCTTCACTTTTGGAATGAGCTATGTCTACTGCAAAACTGACCCGCCGCGAACAGCGCGCACAGGCCCAACACTTCATCGACACCCTGGAAGGCACCGCTTTCCCGAACTCGAAACGCATCTACATTTCCGGCTCGCAGGCCGATATCCGCGTCCCGATGCGCGAAATCCAGCTCAGCCCGACGCTTATCGGCGGCAGCAAAGAGAATCCGCAGTACGAAGACAACGAAGCCGTGCCGGTGTATGACACCTCCGGTCCGTACGGCGACCCTGATGTTGCCATCAACGTCCAGCAGGGTCTGGCTAAGCTGCGCCAGCCGTGGATTGATGCGCGCAACGACTGCGAGGAACTGAGCGTGCGCAGCTCTGCGTACACCAAAGAGCGCCTGGCCGACGACGGTCTGGACGAGCTGCGCTTTACCGGCCTGCTGACGCCAAAACGCGCTAAAGCGGGCAAATGCGTGACCCAGCTGCACTACGCCCGCCAGGGCATCGTCACGCCGGAAATGGAATTCATCGCCATCCGCGAAAACATGGGTCGCGAGCGCATCCGTAGCGAAGTGCTGCGCTATCAGCATCCGGGTGAAGGCTTTGGCGCTCGCCTGCCGGAGAACATCACGCCGGAGTTTGTGCGTGACGAAGTGGCCGCCGGGCGCGCGATTATCCCCGCCAACATTAACCACCCGGAATCCGAGCCGATGATTATCGGCCGCAACTTCCTGGTGAAGGTCAACGCGAACATCGGTAACTCGGCCGTGACCTCCTCCATCGAAGAAGAGGTGGAAAAGCTGGTCTGGTCCACGCGCTGGGGCGCGGACACGGTAATGGACCTCTCCACCGGCCGCTATATTCACGAAACCCGCGAATGGATCCTGCGTAACAGCCCGGTACCGATTGGCACCGTCCCGATTTATCAGGCGCTGGAGAAGGTCAACGGCATTGCCGAAGACCTGACCTGGGAAGCGTTCCGCGACACGCTGCTGGAGCAAGCCGAGCAGGGCGTGGACTACTTCACCATTCACGCGGGCGTGCTGCTGCGCTACGTGCCGATGACGGCGAAGCGTCTGACCGGTATCGTCTCGCGCGGCGGTTCCATCATGGCGAAGTGGTGCCTGTCCCATCACCAGGAAAACTTCCTCTATGAACACTTCCGCGAGATCTGCGAAATCTGCGCCGCCTATGACGTCTCCCTGTCGCTGGGCGACGGCCTGCGTCCGGGCTCCATCCGCGACGCCAACGACGAAGCGCAGTTTGCCGAGCTGCACACGCTGGGCGAGCTGACTAAAATCGCCTGGGAGTATGACGTGCAGGTGATGATTGAAGGCCCGGGACACGTGCCGATGCAGATGATCCGCCGCAACATGACCGAAGAGCTGGAGCACTGCCATGAGGCCCCGTTCTATACCCTGGGACCGTTGACCACCGATATTGCGCCGGGCTATGACCACTTCACCTCAGGCATTGGCGCGGCGATGATCGGCTGGTTCGGCTGCGCCATGCTCTGCTACGTGACGCCGAAAGAGCACCTCGGCCTGCCAAACAAAGAGGACGTGAAGCAGGGGCTGATTACCTACAAAATTGCCGCCCACGCGGCGGATCTGGCCAAAGGCCACCCGGGGGCGCAAATCCGCGATAACGCCATGTCGAAGGCGCGCTTTGAATTCCGCTGGGAAGACCAGTTCAACCTGGCGCTGGATCCGTTCACCGCCCGCGCCTATCACGATGAGACCCTGCCGCAGGAATCAGGCAAAGTCGCGCACTTCTGCTCTATGTGTGGGCCAAAATTCTGCTCGATGAAAATCAGCCAGGAAGTGCGTGACTACGCCGCTGCGCAAACCATTGAAGTGGGCATGGCGGACATGTCTGAAACCTTCCGCGCCAAAGGCGGCGAAATCTACCTCAAAAAAGAGGAGGCGTAATGTACCAGCCCGATTTCCCACCCGTCCCCTACCGTTTAGGGCTCTATCCGGTGGTGGACAGCGTGGCGTGGATAGAGCGACTGCTGGAGGCAGGCGTTCGCACCCTCCAGCTGCGCATCAAGGATAAGCGCGATGACGAGGTGGAAGCCGATGTGGTTGCCGCCATCGCGCTGGGGCGTCGGTATAACGCCCGCCTGTTTATCAACGACTACTGGCGGCTGGCCGTTAAGCATCAGGCTTACGGCGTGCATCTGGGTCAGGAAGACCTGGAAACAACGGATCTGAGCGCTATCCGTGAAGCCGGGCTGCGTCTTGGCGTGTCAACGCACGATGACATGGAGATCGACGTGGCCCTGGCGGCCCGTCCCTCTTACATCGCGCTGGGCCACGTCTTCCCGACGCAAACCAAGCAGATGCCCTCCGCACCGCAGGGTCTGACGCAGCTGGCGAGTCACGTTAAACGCCTTGCCGATTACCCCACCGTCGCCATCGGCGGAATCAGCCTTGAACGCGCCTCGGCGGTGCTGGAGACCGGCGTAGGCAGCATCGCCGTCGTCAGCGCCATCACCCAGGCTGCAGACTGGCAGTCCGCCACCGAACAGCTGTTACAGCTGGCAGGAGCTGGCGATGAACGATCGTGATTTTATGCGCTACAGCCGTCAGATCCTGCTGGAGGATATCGCCATCGATGGCCAGCAAAAACTGCTCGCCAGCCGGGTGCTGATTGTCGGTCTGGGCGGATTAGGCGCGCCCGCCGCGCTTTATCTGGCAGGTGCGGGCATCGGTACGCTGGTGCTGGCCGACGACGACGAGGTTCACCTCAGCAACCTGCAGCGACAAATCCTCTTTACCACCGAGGATATCAACCAGCCGAAAGCAAAAATCACCCGGCAGCGGCTGAACCAGCTAAACCCGGATATCGAGCTGATTGCCTTACAGGAGCGTCTTAGCGGTGAAAGCCTGCACCATGAAGTCGCCCTTGCCGACGTGGTGCTGGACTGTACCGACAACATGGCGACGCGCCAGGCGATCAACGCCGCGTGCGTGGCAAATCATACGCCGCTTATCACCGCCAGCGCGGTGGGGTTCGGCGGGCAGATGATGGTTCTGACGCCACCGTGGACGCAGGGCTGCTATCGCTGTCTGTGGCCGGATGATGCCGAGCCAGCGCGCAACTGCCGGACGGCGGGCATTCTGGGTCCGGTGGTCGGCGTAATGGGCACCATGCAGGCGCTGGAAGCCATCAAGCTGCTCAGCGGCATGGAGACGGAACGCAATACGCTGCGGCTGTTTGATGCCCGCTCAGCCGGCTGGCGCCAGCTGGCGTTACGCCGCGCCAGCCGCTGCCCGGTATGTGGAGGCCGCGATGCGCATTCTGTTTAACGATGAGCCGATGAGATGCGAAGACGGGCTCACCGTTGCGGTACTGCTCGACAAGCTGCGTCAGCTCAAGCCGGGAACGGCGCTGGCGCTCAATCAACAGATCCTGCCGCGCGAGCAGTGGGAACATCAGCAGGTCAATGACGGCGACCAGATCCTGCTGTTTCAGGTTATCGCAGGGGGCTGAGATGTTACGTATTGCCGATAAAGTCTTTGATTCACATCTGTTTACCGGAACCGGAAAATTCGCCTCGCCGCAGCTGATGGTGGATGCCATTCGCGAAAGCGGCAGCCAGCTGGTGACGCTGGCGCTCAAGCGCGTGGATCTGCGTCATCACAGCGATGCCATTCTGGCGCCTTTACTGGAGGCAGGCGTCACGCTGCTGCCCAACACCTCCGGTGCCAAAACGACCGAAGAGGCGATTTTCGCCGCGCAGCTGGCCCGCGAGGCGCTCGGCACCCGCTGGCTGAAGCTGGAAATTCATCCTGACGCCCGCTGGCTGCTGCCCGACCCGATTGAAACGCTGAAAGCGGCTGAAAAGCTGGTTCAGCAAGGATTTACCGTTCTGCCTTACTGCGGGGCCGACCCGGTGCTGTGCAAACGTCTCGAAGAGGTCGGCTGCGCCGCCGTCATGCCGCTGGGCGCCCCCATTGGCTCCAACCAGGGGCTGGAGACCCGTGCGATGCTGGAAATCATTATTGAGCAGGCTACCGTACCGGTGGTGGTTGATGCGGGCATTGGCGTGCCCAGCCATGCCGCACAGGCGCTGGAGATGGGCGCCGACGCGGTGCTGGTGAATACGGCCATCGCGGTTGCCGACGATCCGGTCATGATGGCGCGTGCGTTCCGCATGGCCGTAGAGGCTGGGTTGCTGGCAAGGGAGTCCGGCCCCGGCTCGCGCAGTTTCCAGGCGCAGGCCACCAGCCCGCTGACCGGTTTTCTGGAGGCGATCTCATGAGCACGTTTACCGAGCGCTGGCGGCAGCTTAACTGGGACGACATTGCCCTGCGCATCAACAGCAAAACGGCGGCTGACGTGGAGCGTGCGCTGAATGCCCGCCATCTGACCCGCGAGGATCTGATGGCCCTGCTCTCCCCGGCGGCCAGTGCGTACCTCGAACCGATGGCCCAGCGAGCACAGCGGCTCACCCGCCAGCGTTTTGGCAACACGGTGAGTTTCTACGTGCCGCTCTATCTCTCAAACCTGTGCGCCAATGACTGCACCTATTGCGGTTTCTCCATGAGCAACCGCATCAAACGTAAAACGCTCGATGAAGGTGAGATTGCCCGTGAGTGTGCGGCTATTCGTGAAATGGGCTTTGAACATCTTCTGCTGGTCACGGGCGAGCATCAGGGGAAAGTGGGAATGGACTATTTCCGTCAGCACCTTCCCGCCATTCGTCGTCAGTTTGCGTCGTTGCAGATGGAAGTTCAGCCCCTGGCGCAGGAGGAGTACGCGGAGCTCAAAACCCTCGGGCTGGACGGGGTCATGGTCTACCAGGAAACCTACCACGAGGCGACGTACGCCCGGCACCACCTGAAGGGTAAGAAACAGGATTTCTTTTTCCGGCTGGAAACGCCGGACAGGCTGGGTCGCGCCGGCATCGACAAAATCGGTCTGGGTGCGCTGATCGGGCTCTCCGACAGCTGGCGGGTGGATTGTTACATGGTGGCGGAACATTTGCTGTGGCTTCAGCAGCGCTACTGGCAGAGCCGTTATTCCATCTCCTTCCCGCGTCTGAGGCCCTGCGCGGGCGGGATTGAACCGGCTTCGCTGATGGATGAACGCCAGCTGGTGCAAACCATCTGCGCGTTTCGCCTGCTCGCTCCGGAAGTGGAATTATCGCTCTCAACGCGTGAGTCCCCGGCGTTTCGCGATCGCGTTATCCCGCTTGCGATTAACAACGTCAGCGCGTTTTCCAAAACACAGCCTGGCGGCTACGCCGACGATCATCCGGAGCTCGAGCAGTTTGCGCCGCA
This sequence comes from Enterobacter sp. PL_is511, assembly GCF_055816065.1. Lineage (NCBI taxonomy): Bacteria > Pseudomonadati > Pseudomonadota > Gammaproteobacteria > Enterobacterales > Enterobacteriaceae > Enterobacter > Enterobacter sp. PL_is511. The sequence continues at coordinate 13,937 of NZ_JBVPGP010000009.1, forward strand.
TGATGGACGACGTCCGGAAGCGGTCGCCGCCGCTCTGACGGCGCAGGGTCTTCAGCCTGTCTGGAAAGACTGGGACAGCTGGCTGGGAAGAGCCTCGCAGTGACGTTGAAACGCTCTGCAACATCATAAAAAATTGTCGAGGCGCGACGAAAAGGCAAAACCGGAGGATTGTCAGCGATCGTCCGGTTTTTTATTGTCACACGGTCAGCAACGGATGCTGACCAGGGCGAAAAGCTTCTTCCTCGTTTCGCCCTGCCTCTGGTTCATTGCACAAACGGCCCCAGCCAGGTGAATAAGTATTTTCTTAATGGTTCTTAAGATAAATCATCCCGTCAGAAATCGTGTGCCGTATAATTCACCGCTAACCGCAGGACAGCGACTATGCTGAGAGGATATCGGCAGACGAACAGTATTCACCATCAGGAACGATGTACAGCTCATGGCACTTCACAGCAAAAAGCTCTCTTTTACCCGGCCAATCATGCTCAGCTTCGCGGGGATCCTCTGCAGTTTTGCGGTGATCGCGATCGCGGTGACGCTATCGCAACGAAAGGATTTTCTTGAGGATTATCATAAGATCAATAGCAATTTCACGCACAACCTGGCGGTGAACTACACCGAATCTATCCTGCGTGAAAACGACTATATCCTGGGCCGTTCCGCGATGTACTTTGCACGTGACGACAGGCTAAACGAGACGCTGAACGTCAATCCGACGCAAGGGCTGCAGATGATGATGCATTTGCAGAACCTGATGCCGACCGTCTCCTCCATCTCGCTGGCGGACACGCAGGGGCATTACCTCCGCGCACCGGAAGTGCTCCCCACGGAGAAGAGTAAAACCTTCGATCCCAGGACGAGGCCGTGGTTTGTCGCTCAGGCGGAAGCCAGCATCTTCAGCCACTATACCCGTCCTTATATGGATTACTTTACGGGGCATCCCACGGTCACTCTTTATAAGCCAGTGATTTCACCAGAAGGCAGACTGAAGGGAACGCTCGCGTTTCATCTCGATTTGACATCAATGGGCTACACCCTGCGTCAGATGGTGGCGCCCGTTCAGGGGGAATTTTTCGTCGTCGAGCGTGACGGTGCTGTGGTGCTGCATCCGGATACCGGCGCGCTCTTCAAGCAGTACGTGAGCGAAGCGCTGATGGACAAAATGACCAGCGGTGAAGGCCACCTTTACGACAAGAAAAGCAACGCCTGGTATTACTACTACTCGTTTACCAACCCGGACTGGTTTGTCATTTACCGGGTATCGGATGCAACGCTCACCGATATTACCCGCCACGAAACGACGATTGTTGGCTGGGGGTTTGCGCTGGCGGCCATCATCATCATCCTCTTCGGCTTATACCTCCGCCACGCCTCGCGTAGCGTGCTGATGCATATTATCAATGCCATCAAAACCGGCGACGTCAGCGAGGCGCCGCGCCTGGAAGCGATGCTGAGCCACACGATTCAGTCCAATAAAGAGCGCGAAATGGCGTATGTGCGCCAGGCCACCCACGATGCGCTGACGGGCTGTAAAAACCGCCGCGCGTTCGATAGCGATATCGCGGAGCTGCTGAATACCCAGCAGCCTTTCGCGATGGCGCTGGTGGATATCGATAACTTCAAGTCAATTAACGACACGCTGGGCCACCTGACCGGTGATATCGTTCTGCGTAACGTGGCCCGCGAAGGGCTCCAGATCATGCAGCCACATCACGTCTCGCTTTACCGTTATGGTGGAGAAGAGTTTGCGGTCATCTTCCAGGCTGAGCAGATGACTTCTGCGCTCTCATTACTGGAAGCATGGCGTACCGCTGTTGAAAAACGTGTCTGGCGGGAAGAAAACCTGCGGGTTACGTTCAGCGGCGGTCTTGGGGAGTGGCATTTTGAACCGCTGGAGCACTTTATCGGAAGCGTTGATAACGCCCTTTACAGCGCCAAACAGCAGGGCAAAAACCGCATCAACCGAACGTCCATCAGCTAATCCCCCCTCTTTCACCCTGCCCGTTTCCACGGGCCGGGTACCCGACAATGCAAAATTGTAACCGGTTTCAGAAAATCGCCGGTTTCTTTGTGATGCCTGACACACAATCGCGGTAAACCGGTTGTTGAAGCGGTCTGCACGGGATAATTATCAATAAACACATGTAGATCGAGGCTGATTATGAAGAACATCGTTTTATGCTGTGCAGCGGGAATGTCAACCAGCATGCTGGTTCAACGTATGAAAGACGCCGCGCAGAAAAAAGGGGTTGAAGTCACGATTAAAGCCGTTCCGGTTGCGGAGTTTAAAGACAACATCGCGACGGCCGACATCGTATTGCTGGGGCCACAGGTTAAATACGAGCAGGCCAAACTCCAGGCACAGGCCGAGCCGCTAGGTAAAAAGGTCGCGGTGATCGACATGATGGATTACGGCATGATGAAAGGTGATGCCGTACTGGAAAAAGCGCTCAAACTTCTGGAGTCATAATGGAAGACTTAGAAACCACGATTATGGAACTGCTGGTCAACGCAGGCGCGGCGCGCAGTGCGGCCCTGACGGCGTTACAGATGGCGCGTAAAGGTGAGTTTGACGAAGCTGAAAAAGCGATGGAAGAGTCGCGTGAATATGTGAAGCATGCGCATACCATACAGACGCAGCTTATCGGTCTTGATGAGGGAACCGGGAAGCTTCCGGTTAACCTGATCACCGTTCACTCTCAGGATCACCTGATGAACGCGATGGTCATTCAGGATCTGGCGGGCGATATGATTGAGCTTTATCGCCGGATCCCGCTAGTGAATTGAAAACATGCAGATGTAAAAAAACCCGCCGAGGCGGGTTTTTTATTAGTGACTCAACGATTACTCGTTGTCGGAACCGCCCAGACCTGCGTTCAGCAGTTCTGCCAGGCTCGCGGATGCATCTTCAGCAGTTACCTGCGGTGCAGCTGGCAGTTCGCCCGCAGCACGACGACGCATACGATCCTGGTGGTACGCATAACCGGTACCGGCCGGGATCAGACGACCCACGATGACGTTCTCTTTCAGACCGCGCAGTTCATCACGTTTACCTGCAACAGCGGCTTCGGTCAGGACACGAGTCGTTTCCTGGAACGATGCTGCAGAGATGAAGGACTCGGTTGCCAGAGACGCTTTGGTGATACCCAGCAGATCGCGCGAGAAGGTCGCACCGATTTTGCCGTTCGCTTCAAGTTCGCGGTTAGCGATCTTGACGCGTGAGTATTCAACCTGCTCGCCTTCCAGGAACTCAGAGCTGCCTGCGTTTTCGATGGTTGCTTTACGCAGCATCTGACGAACGATAACTTCGATGTGCTTATCGTTAATCTTAACGCCCTGCAGACGGTAAACGTCCTGCACTTCGTTGGTGATGTAACGCGTTACCGCGTGTACGCCACGAAGACGCAGAATGTCGTGCGGCGCTTCTGGACCATCGGAAACCACGTCACCACGTTCTACACGTTCACCTTCGAACACGTTGAGCTGACGCCACTTAGGAATCATCTCTTCGTACGGTTCGCTACCATCTACTGGAGTGATAACCAGACGGCGTTTCCCTTTGGTCTCTTTACCGAAGGAGATGATACCGCTGATTTCAGCCAGGATTGCAGGCTCTTTCGGACGACGCGCTTCGAACAGGTCCGCAACGCGTGGCAGACCACCGGTGATGTCCTTGGTACCGCTGGATTCCTGTGGAATACGCGCCAGAGCATCACCCGCACCGATCTGAATGCCATCTTCCAGCTGAACGATCGCTTTACCCGGCAGGAAGTACTGCGCAGGCATGTCGGTACCAGGGATCAGAACGTCGTTACCCTGAGCATCAACGATTTTCAGCGCAGGACGCAGATCTTTACCACCGGTAGTACGTTCAGCAGAATCCAGAACCACCAGAGAAGACAGACCGGTCAGCTCGTCGGTCTGACGAGTAATGGTCTGGCCGTCGATCATGTCAGTAAAGCGGATGAAACCACTTACTTCGGTGATAACCGGCATGGTGTGTGGATCCCAGTTTGCAACGGTTTCACCGCCAGCAACCTGCTCGCCATCACCTTTCGCCATAACCGCACCGTAAGGCACTTTATAGCTCTCTTTGGTACGACCGAATTCGTCGATCAGTTTCAGCTCGGTGTTACGAGAGGTCACAACCAGCTTGCCTGCGGAGTTAACAACAGACTTCGCGTTGCTGAGCTTGATGCTACCTTTGTTTTTCACCTGGATGCTGGATTCAGCAGCCGCACGAGATGCCGCACCACCGATGTGGAACGTACGCATCGTCAGCTGTGTACCCGGCTCACCGATGGACTGTGCCGCGATAACGCCGATTGCTTCACCTTTGTTGATGATGTGGCCACGCGCCAGGTCACGACCGTAGCAGTGCGCACATACACCAAAGTCGGTGTCACAGGATACAACGGAACGCACTTTCACTGAGTCAACAGAGTTCGCTTCCAGCAGGTCACACCAGTGCTCGTGCAGCAGCGTGTTGCGTGGAACCAGAATGTCTGCAGTACCCGGCTTCAGAATGTCTTCCGCGGTCACACGACCCAGAACGCGATCGCGCAGTGGCTCTTTAACATCACCACCCTCGATAACCGGGGTCATGGTGATACCTTCGAGGGTGCCACAATCGTCTTCGGTCACAACCAGATCCTGCGCAACGTCAACCAGACGACGCGTCAGATAACCGGAGTTCGCTGTTTTCAGTGCGGTATCCGCCAGACCTTTACGAGCACCGTGCGTGGAGATGAAGTACTGGAGTACGTTCAGACCTTCACGGAAGTTCGCGGTGATTGGCGTTTCGATGATGGAGCCATCTGGCTTCGCCATCAGACCACGCATACCTGCCAGCTGACGAATCTGTGCTGCGGAACCACGCGCACCGGAGTCGGCCATCATGTAGATGCTGTTGAAGGAAACCTGCTGCTCTTCTACGCCGTCACGGTTAATCACGGTTTCGGTCTGCAGGTTATCCATCATCGCTTTGGATACACGATCGTTCGCCGCTGCCCAGATATCGATAACTTTGTTATAGCGTTCGCCCGCAGTAACCAGACCAGACTGGAACTGCTCCTGGATCTCAGCAACTTCGGCTTCCGCTTCAGAGATGATCTCGTGTTTCTTCTCTGGGATGACCATGTCATCGATACCAACAGATGCACCTGAACGCGCTGCATAAGCAAAGCCGGTATACATTGTCTGGTCAGCGAAGATAACGGTCGGCTTCAGACCCAGAATGCGGTAACAGGTGTTCAGCATTTTGGAGATCGCTTTCTTGCCCAGCGCCTGGTTGACGATGGAGAAAGGCAGACCTTTCGGTACGATCATCCACAGAATCGCACGGCCAACGGTCGTGTCTTTCAGGCTGGTTTTCGCAACGAATTCGCCGTTTTCATCTTTTTCGTATTCGGTGATACGCACTTTAACGCGCGCATGCAGAGAGGCCAGGCCAGCGCGGTAAATACGCTCAGCTTCTTTCGGGCCAGTCAGCACCATGCCTTCGCCTTTGGCGTTAACACAGTCACGGGTCATGTAGTACAGACCCAATACAACGTCCTGAGAAGGAACGATGATTGGCTCACCGTTCGCTGGAGACAGGATGTTGTTGGTAGACATCATCAGCGCACGCGCTTCGAGCTGGGCTTCCAGCGTCAGCGGTACGTGAACAGCCATCTGGTCACCATCGAAGTCGGCGTTATATGCCGCACAAACCAGCGGGTGTAGCTGGATAGCTTTACCTTCGATCAGGACTGGCTCAAATGCCTGGATACCCAAACGGTGCAGGGTTGGTGCACGGTTCAGCAGTACCGGGTGTTCGCGGATCACTTCGTCCAGGATATCCCAAACGACAGCTTCTTCACGCTCAACCATTTTCTTCGCGGCTTTGATGGTGGTGGCCAGGCCACGCAGTTCCAGCTTGCCGTAGATGAATGGTTTGAACAGCTCCAGTGCCATTTTCTTCGGCAGACCGCACTGATGCAGACGCAGGTATGGACCTACGGTGATTACAGAACGACCGGAGTAGTCAACACGCTTACCGAGCAGGTTCTGACGGAAACGACCCTGTTTACCTTTGATCATGTCGGCCAAAGATTTCAGAGGACGTTTGTTAGAACCGGTGATCGCACGACCGCGACGACCGTTATCCAGCAGGGCATCTACCGCTTCCTGCAGCATACGTTTTTCGTTGCGTACGATGATGTCCGGCGCAGCCAGATCCAGCAGACGTTTCAGACGGTTGTTACGGTTGATAACGCGACGATACAGATCGTTCAGATCGGACGTTGCGAAACGACCACCATCCAGCGGAACCAGTGGACGCAGATCTGGCGGCAGAACCGGCAGAACGGTCAGGATCATCCACTCTGGTTTGTTACCAGACTGAACGAACGCTTCCAGCAGTTTGATACGCTTGGTCAGCTTTTTACGTTTGGTTTCGGAGTTGGTTTCGTTCAGCTCTTCACGCAGCTGCTCGCACTCTTGCTCCAGATCCATGCTCTTCAGCAGGGCCTGAATAGCTTCCGCACCCATCTTCGCGTCGAATTCGTCACCGAACTCTTCCAGCGCGTCCAGATACTGCTCTTCAGTCAGGATCTGATGACGTTCCAGGTTCGTCATCCCGCCTTCGATAACCACATAAGATTCGAAGTACAGAACGCGTTCGATATCGCGCAGCGGCATATCCAGCAGCAGACCGATACGGGACGGCAGAGATTTCAGGAACCAGATGTGAGCGGTCGGAGACGCCAGCTCGATGTGGCCCATGCGCTCACGACGCACTTTAGTCTGGGTCACTTCAACGCCGCACTTCTCACAGATCACACCACGGTGTTTCAGGCGCTTGTACTTACCGCACAGGCACTCGTAATCTTTTACTGGCCCGAAAATACGCGCACAGAAAAGGCCGTCACGCTCAGGTTTGAACGTACGGTAGTTGATGGTTTCCGGCTTTTTAACTTCACCGAAAGACCATGAACGGATCATGTCTGGCGAAGCCAGAGCAATTTTGATCGCATCAAACTCTTCGGTTTTAGTCTGCGCTTTCAGAAACTTTAATAAATCTTTCACGGATTTGCTCCCGTCGGAGTTAGCACAATCCGGTGCCGGGGGTTAACCCGACACCAGTGACCTGTTTGAGCGAGAATTACTCGTCTTCCAGTTCGATGTTGATACCCAGCGAACGAATCTCTTTCAACAGTACGTTGAAGGATTCTGGCATGCCCGGTTCCATCTGATGGTTGCCGTCCACGATGTTTTTATACATCTTGGTACGACCGTTCACGTCATCAGACTTAACGGTGAGCATTTCCTGCAGGGTGTATGCCGCGCCGTATGCTTCCAGCGCCCACACTTCCATCTCCCCGAAGCGCTGACCACCGAACTGTGCCTTACCACCCAGCGGCTGCTGAGTAACCAGGCTGTAAGAACCGGTAGAACGAGCGTGCATCTTGTCGTCGACCAGGTGGTTCAGTTTCAGCATGTACATGTAACCTACGGTTACCGGACGCTCGAACTGTTCACCGGTACGGCCGTCAAACAGCGTAATCTGACCAGACGTTGGCAGACCACCCAGTTGCAGCAGCTCTTTAATTTCAGCTTCTTTCGCACCGTCGAAGACCGGCGTTGCGATTGGCATACCTTTTTTCAGGTTCTCAGCCAGGCGCAGCACTTCTTCATCGCTGAAGGTATTCAGGTCGACTTTCTGACGCACGTCGGTACCCAGATCGTAGGCACGCTGGATGAATTCGCGCAGTTTCGCGACTTCTTCCTGCTGCTTCAGCATGGCGTTAATCTTGTCGCCGATACCTTTCGCAGCCATACCCAGGTGGGTTTCCAGGATCTGACCGATGTTCATACGAGACGGTACGCCCAGCGGGTTCAGTACGATATCTACCGGCGTACCGTTAGCATCGTGCGGCATATCTTCGATCGGGTTGATCTTAGAGATAACACCCTTGTTACCGTGACGACCTGCCATCTTATCACCAGGCTGGATCTGACGTTTAACGGCCAGATACACCTTAACAATCTTCAGCACGCCTGGTGCCAGATCGTCGCCCTGAGTGATTTTGCGGCGTTTCGCTTCGAGTTTTTTCTCGAACTCGTGTTTCAGTTCGTCATACTGCTCAGCCAGCTGTTCCAGCTGATTTTGTTTCTCTTCGTCGGTCAGGCCCAGTTCCAGCCAGCGATCGCGTGGCAGTTTGTCGAGCTTCTCAGCTTCAACGCCACCGGCAACCAGCACCGCATAGATACGGCTGAACAGACCCGCTTCGAGGATCTGCAGTTCTTCAGACAGGTCTTTCTTCGCCTGTTTGAGCTGCATCTCTTCGATTTCCAGCGCACGCTTATCTTTCTCAACGCCGTCACGGGTGAAGACCTGAACGTCGATAACCGTACCGGAAACACCGTTTGGTACGCGCAGAGAAGAGTCTTTAACGTCAGACGCTTTCTCACCGAAGATTGCACGCAGCAGTTTCTCTTCTGGCGTCAGCTGGGTTTCACCTTTAGGCGTAACCTTACCAACCAGAATGTCGCCGCCGGTCACTTCCGCACCGATGTAAACGATACCGGATTCATCCAGTTTGGAGAGCGCAGCTTCACCCACGTTAGGGATGTCAGCGGTGATCTCTTCTGGCCCCAGCTTGGTGTCACGGGACACACATGCCAGTTCCTGAATGTGGATGGTAGTGAAACGATCTTCCTGAACCACACGCTCGGAGACGAGGATGGAGTCTTCGAAGTTGTAACCGTTCCACGGCATGAACGCTACGCGCATGTTCTGACCGAGCGCCAGTTCACCGAGGTCGGTGGACGGGCCGTCTGCCAGCACGTCGCCGCGCTCAACTGGCTCACCCAGAGATACGCAAGGCATCTGGTTGATACAGGTGTTCTGGTTAGAACGGGTGTATTTGGTCAGGTTATAAATGTCGATACCTGCTTCGCCCGGATACATCTCGTCTTCGTTAACTTTGATAACGATACGGGATGCGTCGACGTACTGAACGGTACCGCCACGTTTAGCAACCGCAGTAACACCGGAGTCAACGGCAACAGCACGTTCCATACCGGTACCAACCAGCGGCTTATCAGCGCGCAGAGTTGGAACGGCCTGACGTTGCATGTTCGCACCCATCAATGCACGGTTGGCGTCATCGTGTTCCAGGAACGGGATCAGGGACGCACCGACGGATACCACCTGCTGGGTGGATACGTCCATGTAGTCAACCTGGTCGCGGCTGAACAAGCTGGATTCGCCTTTGCTACGGCAGGTAACCAGATCTTCTACAAAGTGGCCTTCGTCATCCAGGTTGGAGTTCGCCTGAGCGATAACGTAGTTGCCTTCTTCGATAGCAGACAGGTAATGAATTTCGTCGGTTACAACACCGTCGGTCACTTTACGATACGGGGTCTCAAGGAAACCGTATTCGTTCGTCTGTGCGTACACGGACAGGGAGTTGATCAGACCGATGTTTGGACCTTCAGGCGTTTCGATTGGACATACGCGACCGTAGTGAGTCGGGTGTACGTCTCGAACTTCAAAGCCTGCGCGCTCACGGGTCAGACCGCCTGGGCCGAGTGCAGAGATACGACGTTTGTGCGTAATCTCAGACAGCGGGTTGTTCTGGTCCATGAACTGAGACAGCTGGCTTGAACCGAAGAACTCTTTCACTGCTGCAGAAATCGGCTTGGCGTTGATCATATCCTGAGGCATCAGGGTATCCAGATCGCCCAGAGACAGACGCTCTTTCACCGCACGCTCTACACGTACCAGGCCAACGCGGAACTGGTTTTCCGCCATTTCGCCTACGGAACGGATACGACGGTTGCCGAGGTGGTCGATATCATCCACTTCGCCTTTACCGTTACGGATATCGATGAGCTTCTTCATCACTTCGATGATGTCGTCTTTGCTCAGGATACCGGAACCTTCGATCTCATCACGCAGCAGAGAACGGTTGAACTTCATACGACCAACCGCGGACAGATCGTAGCGGTCTTCGGAGAAGAACAGGTTCTCGAACAGGCTTTCCGCCGCTTCGCGAGTTGGTGGCTCACCAGGACGCATCATGCGGTAGATTTCTACCAGCGCACTCAGACGATCGGTGGTTGGGTCGACGCGAATAGTCTCAGAGATATACGCACCGTGATCCAGATCGTTGGTGAACAGCGTTTCGATACGTTTGTGGCCAGACTGGCTCAGCTTAGCCAGCAGATCCAGGCTCAGCTCCATGTTCGCCGGGCAGATCAGCTCACCCGTTGACTCGTCAACGTAATCTTTCGCGGCTACTTTTCCTGCAATGTACTCAACCGGAACTTCGATGAGTTTGATATCATCTTTTTCCAGCTGGCGGATGTGGCGCGCGGTGATACGGCGACCTTTTTCCACATACACTTTGCCGTCGGCTTCGATGTCGAACGACGCGGTCTCACCACGCAGACGTTCCGGCACCAGCTCCATCTGCAGCTTGTTGTCGCGGATTTCAAAGATCACTTTCTCAAAGAACAGGTCCAGGATCTGCTCAGTGGTATAGTTCAGTGCACGCAGAATGATGGTTGCAGGCAGTTTACGACGACGGTCGATACGGACAAACAGGTTGTCTTTAGGATCGAACTCGAAGTCCAGCCATGAACCACGGTAAGGGATGATGCGTGCGTTATACAGTACTTTACCGGAAGAGTGTGTTTTACCTTTATCGCTGTCGAAGAAGACGCCCGGGCTACGATGCAGCTGGGAAACGATAACACGCTCAGTACCGTTGATAACGAAAGTACCGTTGTCAGTCATGAGTGGAATTTCACCCATGTAGACTTCTTGTTCTTTAATGTCTTTTACGGTGCCTTCCGGCGCTTCGCGCTCGTAGATCACCAGACGCAGTTTTACGCGCAGCGGTGCGGAATAGGTCACGCCACGGATCTGACATTCCTGAACGTCAAACACCGGTTCGCCAAGGCGGTAGCTGACGTACTGCAGCTCGGAGTTACCGCTGTAGCTCTGAATCGGGAACACGGAGCGGAAGGCTGCTTCCAGACCGTACTGCCCTTCAGGATCTTGCTCGATAAACTTCTGGAACGAGTCAAGCTGGATAGAAAGGAGATATGGAATGTCCAGAACTTGTGGACGTTTACCAAAATCCTTACGAATACGTTTTTTCTCGGTATAGGAGTAAACCATAGGGTTCCTCAGCTCGCTGACAAGTCGACCCATCTGTCCGACGAAGGGACAGTTTGTGCAACACCATTTTGTGGACCGGAAAATTGAATACTTTCCGCAATACCTGTTGCTATCACGCTTAAATCATTTCGTCGCGATTTACACAGAGCGAGCACCCTGTCGCAATATATTAAGTCGTCGATAGAAACATGCATTGTCAGGACAATCAGCAGTCAAACAGTGTGAAATGCTACTGATGCCTTACAGCGCAAAAAGGCTGGTGACTAAAAAGTCACCAGCCATCAGCCTAATGACTTAGGCTGCAACCAGAAAAGTTGGCTTATTTAACTTCAACTTCAGCGCCAGCTTCTTCCAGAGATTTTTTCAGTGCTTCTGCGTCGTCTTTGCTCACGCCTTCTTTCAGCGCAGCTGGAGCAGATTCTACCAGGTCTTTAGCTTCTTTCAGACCCAGGCCAGTTGCGCCACGTACTGCTTTGATAACAGCAACTTTGTTAGCGCCAGCAGCTTTCAGAATTACGTCGAATTCAGTTTTTTCTTCAGCAGCTTCAGCCGGGCCCGCAGCTACAGCTACAGCAGCAGCAGCAGAAACACCGAATTTTTCTTCCATTGCAGAAACCAGCTCTACAACGTCCATTACGGACATAGCTGCTACTGCTTCAATGATTTGATCTTTAGTGATAGACATTTAAATTGTTCCTGAAAATCAGAATAAGTTTATACGTAAGCAAATGCTTTATAAAGATAACTGCGATTAAGCAGCTTCTTTCGCATCGCGAACAGCAGCCAGAGTGCGAACCAGTTTGCCAGCCGAAGCTTCTTTCATGGTTGCCATCAGGCGTGCAATTGCTTCTTCGTAGGTCGGCAGGGTTGCCAGGCGATCGATGTTCGATGCCGTGATCAACTCACCTTCAAAGGCTGCAGCTTTGACCTCAAATTTTGCATTCGCTTTCGCGAACTCTTTGAACAGACGAGCAGCAGCGCCCGGGTGTTCCATAGAGTATGCAATCAGGGTCGGACCAACAAACGTGTCTTTCAGGCACTCGAACTGAGTACCTTCAACTACGCGACGCAGCAGGGTGTTACGAACAACACGCATGTATACGCCAGCTTCACGACCTGCTTTACGCAGTTCAGTCATTTTGTCTACAGTAACGCCACGGGAATCCGCAACTACTGCAGACAGCGCGCCTTTGGCTACTTCGCTGACTTCAGCAACAATCGCTTGTTTGTCTTGAAGATTTAAAGCCATTAGCTTTGCTCCTGGATGTTTGCCGGAACTCATGTTCCGGAACTCACTTCACTCTTCCCAACGGAAAGAGCGTCTTAATACGGTGAGCAGAAACAAGCCAGAGTATCCAAAAATAATCTTAGCGTTCTGTCACCGTCTACGCAGGGGATTAAGTCTCTTGCGAAACACCTGCGGTCTTCGACGGAGGCCTGGATTAGGCCAGGCTCCAACGAACAAATCTTTTAGCCGCTAACTTTCGTTAGCAAACGTGGGGGTAAGATTGTAGACAAAATCACCGCCCACGTAAAGGCATTAGTTTGCAGCAGCGCTCAGGCCAGCCTGGTCAACTGCAACACCTGCACCCATGGTGGTGGAGATGCTAACTTTCTTGATGTACACGCCTTTTGCCTGAGTTGGTTTTGCTTTTTTCAGCGCAACCAGCAGAGCTTCCAGGTTTTCTTTCAGTTTGTCAGCGTCAAAGTCCACTTTACCGATGGTGGTGTGGATGATGCCGTTTTTGTCGTTACGATAACGAACCTGACCTGCTTTAGCGTTCTTAACCGCTTCAGCAACGTTAGGAGTTACAGTACCAACTTTCGGGTTTGGCATCAGGCCGCGTGGACCCAGAACCTGGCCGAGCTGGCCAACAACGCGCATTGCATCTGGAGAAGCAATAACAACGTCAAAGTTCATTTCGCCTTTCTTGATCTGATCAGCCAGATCTTCCATACCTACCAGTTCAGCGCCAGCAGCTTTAGCAGCTTCAGCGTTTGCACCCTGAGCAAATACAGCTACACGTACGGAACGGCCAGTACCGTGTGGCAGTACAGTTGCGCCACGAACGTTCTGATCGGATTTACGCGCGTCGATGCCGAGGTTAACGGCAACGTCAACGCTTTCAACGAACTTAGCAGTTGCCAGTTCTTTCAGCAGAGCGATAGCTTCGTTGATGTCGTACTGTTTGGTCGCATCAACTTTGTCACGGATCACGGACATGCGCTTGGTCAGTTTAGCCATTTCTTAGTCCTCCACTACCAGGCCCATGGAACGTGCAGTACCTTCGATTGAGCGAGTCATCGCTTCAATGTCGGCACCAGTCATGTCGGCAGCTTTGGTCTGCGCGATTTCCTGCAGCTGAGCGCGGGAAATTTTACCCACTTTGTCTTTGTTCGGTTTACCGGAACCAGACTTGATACCAGCCGCTTTCTTCAGCAGAACTGCTGCTGGAGGGGTTTTGGTAACGAAAGTGAAAGAACGGTCAGCGTAAACAGTGATTACGACTGGGATTGGCAGACCTTTTTCCAGGGATTCGGTTTTGGCGTTGAACGCTTTACAGAATTCCATGATGTTCACACCCTGCTGACCCAGAGCTGGACCAACTGGTGGACTTGGGTTCGCCATACCAGCTGCAACCTGCAGCTTGACGTAGGCTTGTACTTTCTTAGCCATTCTAAAATCCTCTGATTGGGTGATAGCGCCTCAGGGAGGCTCCCCGTGAATAAAATTCGTTTTACGGGCCGGGGCCCATAAAAACAAAAGGCGCGAAATTGTATTCCAATCTCGCGCCCTGTGCAACGATTAAATCGCCGCTTTTTTGATCGCTGCTTAGGCTTTTTCGACCTGCGCAAAGTCCAGCTCTACCGGGGTCGCACGACCGAAGATAGAAACAGAAACTTTCAGGCGGGACTTCTCGTAGTCCACTTCTTCAACGACGCCATTAAAGTCAGCAAACGGACCGTCGCTAACACGGACCATTTCACCCGGTTCAAACAGCGTTTTAGGACGCGGCTTATCACCCACCTGCTGCAGGCGGTTCATAATCGCATCAACTTCTTTGTCGCTGATTGGCGCCGGACGGTCAGACGTGCCGCCGATAAAGCCCATCACGCGCGGTACGCTGCGCACCAGGTGCCAGCTCGCGTCGTTCATCACCATCTGAACCAGCACGTAACCCGGGAAGAATTTACGCTCGCTTTTGCGACGTTGGCCGCCACGGATCTCAACCACTTCTTCGGTCGGAACCATAACTTCGCCAAATAACTCTTCCATGTTGTGTAATTTGATATGCTCACGCAGCGACGTTGCTACGCGGCCTTCAAAACCGGAAAACGCCTGAACGACGTACCAACGCTTTTTAGGGGCTTCAGACATCTTAGAACCTCAGGCCAGTAATAAAGGAAACCAGGCGAACCAGAATACCATCCAGTCCCCACAGGATCAGTGACATTACAGCGGTAACCGCCGCTACGATCAGCGTGGTGTGCAATGTTTCCTGGCGAGTCGGCCAAATGACCTTACGGACTTCGGTACGCGCTTCACGTGCAAAAGCAACGGTTGCTTTACCTTTAGTCGTCAACAGCGCGACACCGCCCGCTGCAGCAATCAGAATCACCACTGCCAGCGCGCGGAGCGGCAGCATCATGTCACGATAAAGATAGTTGCCAACGATTGCCACAATCAGCAGCACGGCAACAGCGACCCACTTCATCGCTTCCAGGCCGCGCCCGCTCCCTTGAGCTTCGGTATTCGCACTCATAAACCAACCTGTCAGAAGAATTCTACAAATAATTTCACCCCGCGATTGCGAGGCGAGCCAAATCGAAATAATCCCTTGGGATTATACGCTCTCTGCAGAGCCTGTCTCAGCAATGATTATGACAAAAATAATCACTGATGAGCCAGGTTCTGATGTGAAAGCGTGCAAAAAGGGCATCAAATGATGCCCTTTTCATGCGCATTGCGTCAAATGTTATCAGCGATTAGCCGAGAACTTTAGCAACCACGCCCGCGCCAACGGTACGGCCACCTTCACGGATTGCGAAACGCAGACCGTCGTCCATCGCGATTGGGTGGATCAGAGTCACAACCATCTTGATGTTGTCGCCTGGCATTACCATCTCAACGCCTTCTGGCAGTTCGATGGTACCGGTCACGTCAGTTGTACGG
>NZ_JBVPGP010000011.1:0-64498 GCF_055816065.1 Enterobacter sp. PL_is511
TCAGCTTATTCCTTCAGGCTATCGGGTCGGGCATGAGCCTGCATCCCTGCAGGCCACGCCCTCTCGGCGCATCCCTGCGCCTCGCCCCGGCCTTACGGAAACGCTTCGGCGATTTACAGCCGGACCAGGGCGTCGCTGTAATCTATTAATTTTGCTGAAGCAACGTTCATCGCTTCAGGTAAAAAATGACTGGGGATTCCTCAGCCCTGTGGGAGAGGGAGAAAGGAATCTACCCCTCCGGCTTAAACTGAGGGTTCGCCAGCATAAAGCCCCCGTCGACGATAAACGATTGCCCCGTTGTATAGCTGGCGTCGCTGTCGCACAGCCACGCGACCAGGCTGGCAATCTCTTTGGTATGGCCCGGCCTTGCCAGCGGGATTTCCGGCATTGAACCGTCCTTCACTTCGCTGTCGTCCATGTCATTCATCGGCGTGGCAATGGCACCCGGCGCGACGGCGTTCACCAGAATATTGTGCTTAACCAGCTCCATCGCCATGGATTTGGTTAACCCGCCGAGCGCGTGTTTCGCCGCCGTATAGGCGCTGGCCTCAGGAAGCGGCGTGTGCTCATGCACCGAAGTGATGTTTACAATCCGCCCCCCTTTCCCCTGCTTCACCATCTGCCTTGCGGCAATTTGTGAACAGAGAAACGCGCCGTCCACGTCGACGGTGAAAATATTCCGCCAGTCGTCAAACGGCATCTCGAGGAACGGCGCTTTGGTCATCGCCCCTGCATTATTGACCAGCACGTCCAGCCGACCAAAACGCGCAATCAGCGTTTCAATAGCCTCAGCGCCTTCCGGCAGCGTGCTTAAATCAAGATGGATAGCCTCCGCGCGCTGCCCCTGCGCTTCAACTTCGCGGCAGGTTTCCAGCGCCCCTTTCTCATCCGAGTGCCAGGTGACGCCAATATCAAACCCGCGCTCAGCCAGCATCAGGGCCGTGGTTTTCCCAATCCCGGAATCCGATGCGGTAACAATCGCTACTCTGGTCATACTCACCTCCTGAAAAACTGCAAAGAGGTAAGTATAGATAATGGCCTTTTTTAGCCATGATGATAGCCACCGCCCAGCGCCGAGGTCAGCTGCAGGGTAGCGTCGACATATTGCCCCTTCAGCAGCACGCCTTCGAGGTGCTCTTTGAGGGCCGGTATTCTGGCTTCACTGACACGGGAGCCCGCAATAATCCCCGCGCTGAAACGCGCCTGTGCCAGCGCCACAACCCGTGCCGCATCTTTTTCAACCTGCTGCTGTTGGCCGTTCTTCGCCATCAGCGTTTCGACTTCGCTGGCGGTGCGTGCCACCTGATTGACGGCCTCCACCACCGCTTTGTTGTAGTTGGCTACCGAAAGGTTGTTCTGCGCCTGAGCGATATCCAGGCTGGCGTTCAGCCTGCCGCTGTCAAAAATTGGCAGCGTCAGCCCGGCGGTGACGCCCATCTGCTGCGCGGATGAACGGAACAGATCGCTCAGGTGGAGGGCATCCTGCTGTAAGAACGCCATCAGGTTCACGTCAGGATAGAACGCCGCTCTGGCGGCCTCTACCTCGCTCATGGAGGCTTCGATATACCAGTGCGCCTCCTGAAGATCCGGACGGCGTGCCAACAGTTCATATCCGAGCGTCGACGGTAACGAGGCTTCCACCGTCGGCAAGGCGTGCCGCGTTAGCTTCACGGAGGAGGAGTTCGTCAGCGCGACCAGACGCGCCTCTATGGCTTTCATCTTCCCGTTGACCTCGGCCAGCTGCTCTTCGGTTTTGCTGGCGTTGATATCCGTTTCGACACCCTCCACGGAGGAGGTGATGCCGTGCTGGTACAGCTCGCGATCGGCACCGATAATATTGTCCTGCTCATGTTTGATCTGCGCGAGAACCTCCCCCACGGCGGCCTGCGTTTGCCATTCCCAGTAAAGCCGCGCCACGCTGCTGGCCAGCAGCTGACGGGTCTGCTCCAGCTCCGCTTTTTGCGCATTCACTTTGCCAATCCGGGCTTCGACCTGCGCGCGATTTTTACCCCACAGATCGAGATCCCAGCCTGCGGTCAGGCCAAAGGTGCCGTTGGTGTACCACGGCCCGGTGGTCCCTGCCGCCGGGTCGGTAATGGCAAAGGGTCCCATCAGCCCTTCGGCGGACATTTTCTGACGTTCCGCATCGGCGGAAAAATCAATTTGCGGGCCGTCGGCAGCCATAGTGGCTTTTGCCTGGGCTTCGGCAAGCGTAATCCGCTGACGGGCAATCTGCATATCCGGCGCATCGCTTAATGCTTTCGCAATAAGCCCGTTAAGCTGGGGATCGTTATACGCCTTCCACCACGCATTTTTCGGCCAGTCGGTATAATGCAATGAGGTATTCACAGACTTGGCGGCCGGTTGTGTATTTAGCGGAGAGACGGTGGAATGTTCAGGTGCGCAGGCTGCCAGAATTAATGCAAAGGGGACACTCAGAGATAAAATAAGAGAACGTTTCATTACGCCATATACTCAAAAAATAAAGGCGAAAAATACGCTTGATACTATTTATTTTTTTAGTAATGCGTGGCAATCCGTAAATTGTTATACATTTACATAATCAGAAAATTATTCACCAAATGAATAAATTACTTTGACTGAATAACCCGTGCAATATCAGAGGACGTCTGTAATGTACGAATCTCCTGAAATAACCCCAGCGCTTCATCGTACTCTTTACGTAAATAACTCAGCCACTGCTTAATTCGCGCGACGTGATACAAACCGGTGTCCCCCTGCTTTTCCAGACGACTGTATTTTTGCAGCAGCGTGACGACGTCTGCCCACGGCATCCGCGGTTCGTTATATTTCACCACCCGGCTGAGGTTCGGCACATTCAGTGCGCCGCGGCCAATCATGACCGCATCGCAGCCGGTGGCCTGCAGACAGGCCTGCGCGCTCTCGTAGTCCCAGATTTCGCCGTTGGCGATCACCGGAATGGTGAGGCGTTTGCGGATCTCACCGATCGCCTGCCAGTTAATGCGATCGGCTTTGTAGCCATCTTCTTTGGTACGGCCATGCACCACCAGCTCGGTGGCCCCGGCCTGCTGCACCGCATCGGCGATTTCAAACTGCCGCGCGTCGCTGTCCCACCCCAGGCGCACCTTAACCGTCACCGGCAAATGCGAAGGCACGGCCTCACGCATGGCTTTCGCGCCGCGATAAATCAGCTCAGGATCTTTCAGCAAGGTCGCCCCGCCGCCGCTGCCGTTGACCAGCTTCGACGGGCAGCCGCAGTTGAGATCCACCCCGTAAGAGCCCAGCTCAACCGCGCGGGCGGCGTTTTCCGCCAGCCATTCGGGATACTGGCCGAGCAGCTGAATACGCACCAGCGTGCCGGAAGAGGTCCGGCTCTGGTTGTGCAGCTCGGGGCACAGGCGGAAGAAGGATTTTACCGGCAACAACATATCGACCACGCGCAGAAACTCCGTCACGCAGAGATCGTAATCGTTCACCTCGGTCAGAAGCTCGCGCACGAGGGAGTCGAGCACGCCTTCCATTGGGGCCAGTAAAACACGCATAGCAGTACCTGTGAAAAAAGACGCGCTATAGTATCTGCTCTGTATGTGTGTGGAAAGCTCGGCGTTCCATTCCGGAATGTCTGGTATGCTCAAAATTCATGATGTGATCCATGGCACATTTTTAGGTTTAATTGTATGATGAATGCGTTTCAGCAAGGACTATCACCATGAGCAAATCATTGAACATTATCTGGCAATATCTGCGCGCATTCGTCCTGATTTACGCCTGCCTGTATGCCGGGATTTTCATCGCGTCGCTGCTGCCCATCACCATCCCCGGCAGCATTATCGGCATGCTGATCCTCTTCGTGTTGCTGGCGCTGCAAATCCTGCCCGCAAAGTGGGTCAACCCCGGCTGCTTCGTCCTTATTCGCTATATGGCGCTGCTTTTCGTGCCTATCGGCGTCGGGGTCATGCAGTATTTTGATTTGCTCAAAGCCCAGTTCGGCCCGATTGTGGTCTCCTGCGCGGTCAGTACGCTGGTGGTTTTCCTGGTGGTGAGCTGGAGTTCACATCTGGTGCATGGCGAACGTAACGTGATTGGGGAGAAAACAAAAAAATGATGGACAATATCTGGTGGTCCCTGCCGCTCACCCTTGCAGTCTTTTTCGCCGCACGTAAGCTTGCCGCGCGTTTCAAAATGCCGTTGCTGAACCCGCTGCTGGTGGCGATGGTGGTGATTATTCCGTTCCTGCTGCTCACCGGCATTCCTTACGAACGCTACTTTGCCGGCAGCAAAATCTTAAACGACCTGCTGCAGCCCGCCGTCGTGGCGCTCGCCTTTCCTTTATATGAGCAACTGCACCAGATCCGCGCCCGCTGGAAATCCATCATTACCATCTGTTTTGTCGGGAGCCTGGTGGCGATGATCACCGGTACGTCGGTGGCGCTGATGATGGGTGCCTCGCCGCAGATTGCCGCCTCTATTCTGCCAAAATCGGTGACCACGCCTATCGCGATGGCGGTTGGGGGCAGCCTCGGCGGTATTCCGGCCATCAGCGCGATGTGCGTCATTTTCGTCGGTATTCTAGGCGCGGTGTTTGGCCACACCCTGCTGAACGCGATGCGTATTCATACTAAAGCGGCACGGGGGCTGTCGATGGGCACCGCCTCCCACGCGCTGGGCACGGCCCGCTGCGCGGAGCTGGATTATCAGGAAGGGGCGTTTAGCTCCCTGGCGCTGGTGATCTGCGGGATTATTACCTCCCTGCTGGCCCCATTCATTTTCCCGCTGATTCTGGCGGTGATGGGCTAAAATTTGCGATGCGTCGCGCAAATTTCATTTTGATTTCATAAGTTGCATACATAATGAGAAGCGGATCACATATAAAGCCCTGACGGCTCCGTAAACTACCGATCCATTAACCTTTATGAGGCAAACGCCATGCACCCACGTTTTCAAGCTGCTTTCGCCCAGCTTGCAGAGAATTTGCAGTCAGCCCTTGCTCCCGTTCTGGCAGATGCACACTTCCCCGCCCTGCTGACCGCGGAGCAGGTCACGATGCTGAAACAGGCAACGGGACTGGATGAAGACGCGCTGGCTTTCGCACTGCTTCCTCTGGCTGCTGCCTGCGCGCGGGCCGATCTCTCCCACTTCAACGTCGGGGCCATTGCGCGGGGCGTCAGCGGCACCTGGTACTTCGGCGGCAACATGGAGTTCCTGGGCGCAACCATGCAGCAGACCGTTCACGCCGAGCAGAGCGCCATCAGCCACGCCTGGCTGCGCGGTGAAAAAGCCCTGAGCGCCATTACCGTTAACTACACCCCCTGCGGCCACTGCCGTCAGTTCATGAACGAGCTGAACAGCGGGCTGCAGCTGCGCATCAACCTGCCAGGCCGCGCGCCGCACACGCTGGGGGATTATCTGCCTGACGCGTTTGGCCCGAAAGATCTGGAGATCAAAACCCTGCTGATGGACGAGCAGAACCACGGTTTCGCCCTGTCCGGCGATAACCTGAGCCAGGCGGCGATTACCGCCGCCAACAAGAGCCACACGCCGTACAGCAAGTCTCCGAGCGGCGTGGCGCTGCAGTGCCGCGATGGCCGAATCTTCACCGGCAGCTATGCGGAAAACGCCGCGTTTAACCCGACGCTGCCGCCGCTGCAGGGCGCACTTAACCTGCTGAGCCTGAACGGCTATGACTATCCGGACATTCAGCGCGCCATTCTGGCCGAGATTGCCGATGCGCCGCTGATCCAGTGGGATGCCACTGCCGCAACGCTTAAAGCGCTGGGCTGTACGACAATTGACCGCGTACTGCTGGCGTAATCCTTCCGGCGGGCAGAAATGCCCGCCAGTTTGCTGAAAAACCCCTCAGTTGAGTCGCTGTTTCTTGCGCTAACCAGGCGGGTAAAGTAGCCTGAGTTAAATTTCATCCACGCACGAGCCATCTGCATGTTAAAGCGCGTTTTTTACAGCCTGTCTGTCCTGGTCGGCATACTGCTGTTGATCGTGCTCGGTCTCGACCGCTGGATGAGCTGGAAAACCGCCCCCTACATCTTTGACGACCTGCAGGACCTGCCCTATCGTCAGGTTGGCGTGGTGCTCGGCACCGCCAAGTATTACCGCACCGGCGTCATTAACCAGTATTACCGTTACCGCATTCAGGGCGCGCTGAATGCCTACAACAGCGGCAAGGTGAACTACCTGCTGCTGAGCGGGGATAACGCCCTGCAAAGCTACAATGAACCGGTGACGATGCGTAAGGACCTGATTGCCGCGGGCGTGGATCCTGCCGATATCGTGCTCGACTACGCCGGGTTCCGCACCCTGGACTCCATCGTGCGCACGCGCAAAGTCTTCGACACCAACGACTTCATCATCATCACCCAGCGCTTCCACTGCGAACGCGCGCTGTTTATCGCCCTGCATATGGGCATTCAGGCACAGTGCTACGCGGTGCCGTCGCCAAAAGATATGCTGAGCGTGCGCGTCCGCGAGTTCGGTGCCCGCTTTGGTGCCCTGGCCGATCTGTATATCTTCAAACGCGAACCGCGCTTTTTAGGCCCGCTGGTGCCGATTCCAGCGATGCATGAAGTGCCGGAAGACGCGCAGGGTTACCCGGCCGTCACGCCCGAGCAGCTGCTCGATATGCAGAAAAAAGAGAAATAACAGCACCGCCTTTATAATTTCTTTACGCCGGGCCTGACGCTTTTTATCTCCCCTTTACGTCGGCTCTTTTAAGCTGAGTTCACTGCCGCTACGGCTTCATTGAAGAATGACTATGAACTCGATAATGAATGCGTTTTTCCTCAAAAGTCTCCGTCCGTATTTTAACCTTCCCGGTTTATCACTTCCTGGCGCACTCAATTCCAGTCTCTGGCTTGATGAAAAAATTGACGCCCTGCAGCACAACATTTCAGTGGAAGTAGCCGATTACCTGGAACGTTACCCGCAGACGAAACATGTAGACGTTTACCTGAACGATATCAACGGCACGATGCGTGGCAAGCGTCTGTCGGTGGAGAGCATGCTGAGTCTGGAAAAAGGCTGTTACTTTCCCCTTTCGGTCTACTCGATGGATCAGAAAGGAAAAATCGCCGCCCCGCTTTATGATGAACCGGACCGGCTGTGCGTTCCGGTCGCCGGCTCTTTGCGTCCCTGTCCGCAGGATCCACAGCACAACGCGCAGATCCTGCTGACGATGAAAGACAGCGACGATAGCCCCTGCCCGCTTGAGCCGCGCGTGATACTGCAGAACGTGCTGGCCCGCTTCCACCGGCACGGCCTTTTCCCGGTGATTGCCCCGGAAATCGAGTTCTATCTGACGGGACATGACGATCGGGATCCGCAAAATCAGGGCTGTTTTCATATGGATACCTCGTCGGCGCATGCCGCGCTGTTTGACGAGCTGGAACAGCTGGCGCACCTGCAGCACATCCCGCTGTCAGGGGTCGTAGCGGAAGCCGAGTCCGGTCAGTACGAATTAAACCTGAAGCACAGCCATCGCGTCGTTGAGGTCTGCGATAACGTGCTGGCGCTGCGTCGCCTGACCCGATACGTTGCCGAAAAGCACGGCCTGCAGGCCAACTTTATGGCCAAGCCCTTCAGCGAACTTTCCGGCAGCGGCTTGCACTTCCATTTCAGCCTCAACGACAGCCGCGGCGACAACGTCTTTGCTTCCCCGGTTAACGCGCTGAACAGCATGGTGCGGTTGTGCATCGCGGGCCAGCTGGCGCTAATGCCCGCCTCTATCGCCATTCTTGCGCCAGGCGTCAACGCGTTTCGTCGCCTGCGTAAAAACCTGACGGAACCCGTATTTAACTCCTGGGGCTATAACACCCGCTCCGCCGCTTTGCGTATTCCCTGCTCGGAAGACCACAACCGTCGTATCGAGTACCGGCTGGCCGGGGCTGACGCCAATCCGTATCTGGTGGCTGCTACTATTCTGACCGGCATGCTGTACGGGCTGGAAAATATCGACGAGGAGGAGTTGCCCGAACCGCAGCACGATCAACCTGAACTGCCGCTGTTTCAGCAGGAGGCGATTGAGACTTTTGCCCGCTGTCAGTACCTCACCGACAGCCTGGGCGACGCCTTTTCCGAACAGTGGATCGCCTGCAAGCTCTCTGAACTCGACTGGTTTGAACGCATTGTGACCCGAGAGGAGTCACAGCTGGCATAAGGCATAAAAAAAGCCCGCTCGGTGAGCGGGCCAGGTATCGCGAGAGACGATTATTTCTTACGCGCGTACTTCAGTGAATCCAGCGCAACGGCGAAGATAATGATGGCGCCTTTGATGATGTACTGCCAGTACGGGTTCACGCCGATATAGGTCAACCCGTAGTTGATGACGGTGAAGATGATCACACCGGTCACCACGCCGAGTACGGTACCCACACCGCCGCTGAAGGAGACGCCGCCCACCACACAGGCTGCGATCGCATCCAGCTCGTACATGAAGCCAAGGTTGTTGGTTGCAGAGCCGATACGGCCGGCTTCCAGCATCCCGCCGAAGGCATAGAACACCCCGGAAAGGGCATAGATGATGAGCAGGTTCAGGGCAACGTTTACGCCGGACACTTTCGCCGCTTCCGGGTTACCGCCGATAGCGAAGATGTTTTTGCCAAAGCGCGTTTTGTTCCACAGGATCCAGACGAAGGCCACCGCAATCAGCGCATAGAAGGTGATATACGACAGGCGGAAGCTGCCCAGCGCAATAAACCCTTGCGTAAAGGTCGAGAAGCCGCTGTCAAAGCCCGAGATGGGTGAAGCACCGACAAAGTCGTAATACAGGGAGTTGATACCGTAAACGATGATCATCGTACCCAGGGTGGTGATAAATGGCGTCACGTTCAGGTAGGCGATGATAATACCGTTGATCAGACCAATCACCGCACCGATGGCGCAGACAATCAGGATCACCACGAAAATCGGCATAGTGGCCATTTCCGGGAAGACCTTGTTGGCGTTTTCCATCGACTGCAGCAGGGTTGCCGCGATAACCGCCGCCAGACCTACCTGACGACCGGCAGAAAGGTCCGTCCCCTGGGTCACGATCAGGCCCGCCACGCCCAGCGCAATGATAATACGCACGGAGGACTGGGTCAGAATGTTACTCAGGTTCAGCAGGCTTAAGAACGTAGGGTCCTGGAAAATAATGATAGCCAGCAGTACTAAAAGAACAACGTAAATACCGCCTTCTTTCAGGTAAGTGAGAAAACTTTTTTTATTTAACGCACTCATGAGGAGCCCCTGATCTTAAAGGTGCAAAGACGCAAGACGCAAAATTTCGTTTTGCGTTGTCGTTTTGGTGTCAACAATACCGGCGACGAGACCATTGCTCATAACCAGGATACGGTCTGTGATCCCTAACAATTCCGGCATTTCGGAAGAAATAATAATGATCCCTTTATTCTTTTTCGCCAGCTCGGCAATCAGCTGATAAATTTCAAACTTCGCGCCGACGTCAATACCGCGGGTCGGTTCATCCAGCATCAGAATTTCTGGCTGGGTTAATAACCAGCGGCCGATAATAACTTTCTGCTGGTTACCGCCTGACAGCGAACCAATTTGGGTGCGGTGGCCTGGCGTTTTCACGCGCATGGAGTCAATCACCCATTGGGTATCGCTCTTCATGCGGGAGTTATCCAGTAGCCCGACTTTGTTTTTGTAATTGCGAATGTTAGAAATTAACGAGTTAAAGTTAATATCCAGATAGGCATAAATACCGGTCGAACGACGCTCTTCCGTCACCAGCGCAAAACCATTATTAATGGCTTCGTTGGCGTTGTGGTTATTGATTTTCTTTCCGTGCAGCGTAATGGTGCCTTCGGCTTTCTCACGAATGCCAAACAGGGTTTCCACGATGTCGGTACGCTTTGCCCCCACCAGCCCGGCAATCCCCAGGATTTCACCCTTGTGCAGGTCGAAGGAGACATCGCGGATAGACGGTTGACGCAATGAGGTCAGATTGCGCACTTCCAGAATCACTTCACCCGGCTTGTTTTCTTTGTCCGGAAAGCGCTGGTTCAGGGAACGGCCGACCATCATGGCGATGATCTTGTCCATGTCCAGTCCTTCCAGCGGCTGTGTGGCAATCCACTGGCCGTCGCGCAGGATGGTGATCTCATCGCACAGCTGGAAGATCTCTTCCATTTTGTGAGAGATATACACAATGCCGCAGCCGCGATCTTTCAGCTTGCGAATAATGGTAAAAAGGTGATTAACCTCTTTTTCCGTTAATGACGATGTCGGTTCGTCCATGATGACGATTTTCGCATCATAGGAGAACGCTTTGGCGATTTCGATCATCTGCATCTGGGAGACGGATAATGTTCCCACGCGGGCGCGCGGATCGATATCAATATCCAGCTCGTCGAAAATCGCTTTGGTGTCGCGATACATTTTGTCCTGATCGACAAAGACACCTTTGGTGGGATAACGCCCCAACCACATGTTATCCATGACTGAACGCTGCAGCACCAGGTTTAATTCCTGGTGAACCATCGAGATACCGTTTTCCAGTGCTTCTTTCGCTGAATGGAAATCGATCTCTTTCCCCTGAAAAAGAATGCTGCCAGAATCTTTTTGATAGATCCCAAAAAGACATTTTAATAATGTTGATTTACCCGCACCGTTCTCACCCATTAAGGCGTGAATAGAGTGAGGACGAACTTTTAAATTAACATTATCGAGTGCCTTAACGCCGGGAAATGACTTGTTGATACCGCTCATTTCCAACAGGTATTCACCGGATGACTGAGTAGTTGTGCTGACCATAATTATACCTTGTTGGCCTCGCATATCGCGTTATAAAAGGGCGCAACGAATTGCGCCCAGTGGAGACAGTACCGCTAACTTATTTACCGATAAACTCAGCCAGGTTGGACTGGTCTACGCCCACGTAAGGTACGCGAACGATTTTGTTTTCAATTTTCCAGTTGGTGCCATCTGCCGCGCCTTTGCCATCGGCCAGGTTTTTCGCCAGATCGAAGGTCGCTTTCGCCTGGTTGTTGGCATCGTTCAGCACGGTACCGGCCATCGCACCGGATTTAACCAGCGCCAGCGCTTCTGGCAGCGCATCCACACCGAATACCGGGATGGACGATTTGTTGTGCGCTTTCAGCGCTTCTACCGCACCCATTGCCATCGCATCGTTGTTGGCGATAACCACTTCGATTTTGTTCGCGTTAGGGCCGGACAGCCACGCGTCCATCTTATCTTTCGCCTGAGCGGTATCCCACATCGCGGTATCTAACGCCAGCTGCTGGGTTTTCAGCCCCTTGTCGTTCAGCTCTTTGATAACGTAAGTGGTACGCGCTTCAGCATCCGGGTGGCCTGGTTCGCCTTTCAGCAGCACGAACTGAATCTGACCGTCTTTGTTCAGGTCCCAGTTCGGGTTCGCCGCCCAGTGTTTGGCGATCAGATCGCCCTGAATAATACCGGACTCTTTGGAGTCGGTACCAACGTAATACGCTTTGTCGTAGCTATCCAGCGCCTTACGGGAAGGTTCTTTGTTGAAGAAGACGATCGGCACGTTCTGGCCGCGCGCTTTTTCAATAACCGTGCCTGCTGCAGCCGGGTCAACCAGGTTGATGGCCAGGGCTTTCACGCCTTTCGCCAGCAGAACGTCGATCTGGTCGTTCTGTTTGGACTGGTCATTCTGGGAGTCGTTCATCAGCAGCTGAACGTCTGGCGCTGCTTTCGCATCTTTCTCAATCGCTTTACGCACAACAGACATGAAGTTGTCGTCGTATTTATAGATGGTCACACCAATACGGGTATCCGCAGCGTGCGCTGCTGCACCAAAAAGCATGCTTGCCATTACAGCAGACAGGGTCAACACCTTCTTATTCATGGTATCTCCGGTTTTTTTATGCAGGGTAGTTCTTGTGAATAACGATCGGCGGGCAGGTGTTAATAAAACGTTACTGACAGCCGAAGTTCACTTATAAAATTTCTATCTTCCGTGTTCGGTAACGCTCCAGAAATGCGTTTTATTCGTTGTTTGCGGCACGTTGGCTATAGTGAAAGTGAATAATCACCGTTACATAGCGTTTCAGCTCCTAAAACGCTGACATCATAGTCAGCGCCTTGTTAAGATACTGTGAATTTACTCACAGATTGAAAACGGTTACATCACCTCATGTAATCAGTTAGTGATCGGAACCACAGTTTGCCTGGCCGCGACGGAGTGGCGACGCACTAAAGTCGGCATGAAACAGTGCGTTGCGCCCGGATCCAGCAGCCCTGCCGCCCCCTGTAACGCCAGCTCAGTCGCCAGTTTCGCCATAGAGGCAATGGGGTAGCGCACCGTTGTCAGCTGCGGGTCGGTGTAACGGGCAATCGGAATATCATCAAATCCAATGAGTGATAAATGCTGTGGCACCGCAATGCCGTTATCCTTCAGCGCAGTCAGGGCCCCTGCCGCCATGCTGTCGTTATAGGCAAACACCGCAGACAGCTGCAGGTTGCGGCCCAGCAGCTCGACCATCGCCGCTTCACCGCCCTGCATGTCCGGCGTACCGGTTCCCACCCAGCTTTCGGATGGCATAATGCCGTGCTCTTTCAGGGCGTTTTGCCACCCCTCGCGCCGCAGGTCATCATCTTCGATCTGATGGCTGGAGGCCAGATAGCCAATCCGCTGATGCCCGTTGTTAATGAGCATTTTCGTGGCCATCATGGCGCCGCTGACGTTATCCAGCCCGACGCAGCGATGGGCATAGCCGGGGACGATACGGTTAATCAGCACCATGCCCGGGATCTGATCCATAAAGCCGGTTAGCTCTTCATCGCTCAAGGCTTTTGAGTGGACAATCAAGGCGTTACAGCGCTGGCGGATCAGCACTTCGATGGCATGGCGCTCTTTTTCCGCCTCATGATAGCTGTTGCCGATCAGGACGTATTTCTGATGCTGCTGGGCGACCACGTCGACCGCTTTCACCAGCGCGCCGAAAAAGGCATCTGATACATCCATCACCACCACGCCGATGGTGTCGCTGACCTGCGTCGCAAGCGCCTGCGCATTGGCATTTGGCCGGTACCCGAGCTGGGTCACGGCTTTCATTACGGTTTCACGGGTTTCAGGGCTGACCAGCGCGCTGTTGTTCAGCACGCGCGAGACGGTAGCCACAGAAACGCCCGCCTGACGGGCGACGTCACGAATGGTGATCATATTCACCATCCTTCAAAGGATTGCAGCAACTCACAGACACCCCCTGTGTTTAGCAAGGTGGCTATTTTGGCAGCGAGAGAAAGGGGACTACGTGAAGAAGCTCACACTCATGAAAACGCTTACATCCGTTTTGTTAATGATTGTGATCCAGATCGTTATCTGGATGTGTTTTTCAATGATACCCCTGAAGCATGTGCGGTTAACTGACGCCACACCCACTCCAGCGGTCCCTGGCGGAAATAACGTAGCCAGAGAACAGAAAACGCCAGGTTAACCACCCAGACCGGGATAACAAACGCCAGCAGCGTGAGGCGGTCGAATTTCATAAACAGGCCAAAGCGATAGAAAAGCGTGGTGCAGAGAAGCGTTTGCAGTAGGTAGTTGCTCAACGCCATACGGCCCACGCAGGCGATAGCGCTGACGATCCACAGGCGGGAAAGCGTTGGCCAGAAGCCATAGATCAGCGCCGCGTAGCCGATGGTCTGAAACGGCGCGCTCAGTTCACGCGGCACCTGGAGCAGGAACGCGCACCAGCGGTAATCCCAGTGGATATGCCACTGCACCATCACCGCCGGGAGATTAATCAGCACGCCGAGCAGCACCAGACCGACGCCGGTACGGCGATAGTGACGCAGGCTGAATTCGCCTTTCAGCCAGCCGGTGCGCATCAGTGACGCGCCCATCAGCATCATGCCCGCCAGCTGCCAGCCGTATTGCGCCCCCAGCGCAAGGAGGTTGTCCCCCAGCATATCCGCGCGGTTGCTTATTGCTTCCGTACCGCCTTTCAGCTTCCAGAACTGCTCGTACTGCAGGTTAGCGGCATCCGGGATCCAGGCACGGTTAGTCGCCTCGCCGGAGATCATCCCCAGCAGCAGCAATACGGCAAGCCCCATGACATAGAGCATCACGCCGGTGTTAAACAGGCTTTTAACGCTGTGCGCATCGCGAATCAGACGCCAGCAGATGAGCCCGACTAACCCATACGCGAGAAGAATATCGCCGTCCCAGAAGAACAGGCCGTGAATAAAGCCGAGGATAACCAGCAGCGTCAGGCGCGACTGGATCCAGCGCGTACCGCGTTTGAGGAGAAGCTGCAGGCCTGCGCCAAACAGCAGGGCAAAGAGCGTGAGGAATTTGACCTGCGCAAAGAGGTCGAGGATCGCCCACGTCCAGGCATCACTGCGGGTGATGTCGCCATACCATGCAGGATTGAGATAAGCCGCCTTCGGCAAACCGAAGGCGGTGATATTAAGCAGCAGGATACCGAGAATGGCGACGCCGCGAACAAAATCGAGCGTGACGTTTCGCTCCATGGTCCCTGCCCTGTAAGACTTAGTTGTGGTGACGTACGGCGCGCAGGAACTCCTGGCGGGTATTCTGGCTCGATTTAAACAGACCGCCCAGCGAGGTTGTGGTGGTCGCACTGGTGGCATCGCGCACGCCACGCGCCTTCACGCAGTAGTGAACCGCGTCGATAGAGACGGCCACGTTATTGGTGCCGAGCAGCGTTTGCAGCGCGGTCAGGATCTGCTGGGTCAGGCGCTCCTGCACCTGCGGACGCTGAGCAAAGAACTGCACGATGCGGTTGATCTTCGACAGGCCAATCACCGTATCTTTGGGGATATACGCCACGGTCGCTTTACCGTCGATGGTCACGAAATGGTGTTCGCAGGTGCTGGTCAGCGTGATATCGCGGACCGTCACCATCTCATCCACTTTCATCTTGTTTTCAATGACGGTGATTTTCGGGAAGTTGGCGTAATCCAGACCCGAGAAAATTTCGTCGACGTACATTTTCGCGATGCGGTGCGGCGTCTCCATCAGACTGTCGTCACTCAGATCGAGATTCAGCAGCTCCATGATATCGGTCATATGACCGGCAATCAGACGCTTGCGGGTTTCATTGTCCAAATCCTGTACGGGCGGACGCAGTGGCGTTTCAAGACCGCGCGCAACCAGGGCTTCGTGGACCAGGGCAGCTTCTTTACTGAGTGATGACATTTTGTTCTCCTGCAGGTGTGGCGTCTTTTGCCCTCGTTGTGGCAAAAGTATGCGTTCATTGTGCGTGAGGCGGCGCACATAATCCAGTATTCACGACGATAATTATTGCAATTGCTGTTGCCTTTCAGCGTGACGATTCCAGACCAGGGCTCCGCCGACGAACAGCGCCACGCCCGCCAGCCCCAGCGCGGGCTCCAGCCGGTGGGTAAGCCAGGTTGATAACGCCGAGGTCATCGGGCCAATCAATTGCCCTATCGCATACCCGGTGGTGAGCAGGCCGGCCATATAGCGCGTGTGGTTTGGCGCCAGCTCGCGACCGTATAAAAGAGAGAGCTGCACGGCACACAAAAAGCCGCCTCCCACCAGCAGCCCGCCCGTCAGCAAACCGCCAATCCCCGGCAGCAGCCAGGCCGCCAGCACGCCCGCCCCCTGTAACCACAGCACGATAGCCAGCCTGCGGTTAGCCGTTGAGGTGTGGCGTAAAAGAATACTTAGCGCAATGCCCACCACGGCGGCGAGACCAAAAATCGGCCAGACAAACTGGGCAAACATGCTGCCGGGAAAACGCACCGCCGCCATTTGCGACAGGAAGGTCGCCGGGAGGATATAGCCAAACCCGGCCAGGCTGTAGCTCCAGACCAGGCGCTTTAAATCCGCCGTCAGCAGCAGCGGCTCCGGCGCGGTGCCGGGTCGATGGAGCTGCCCGGATCGCGGCAGGTAGCGCGCCACCAGTGCAATCAGCACCAGCGCCAGCACGCCGTAGATTTGCCATGCCGCCCCGGCCGACAGGGATTTCGCCTGGATATAGACGGCGAGCAGCCCGCTCAGGGCGATGCCCGCCCCCGGTCCGGCAAACACCGCAGCGCTCAGCCCCGGTTTACCGAGCTGCCCCAGCCGTTCGTTGGTCCAGGCGGCAATGAGTACCATCGACCAGCCGCTCATGCAGCCGATGACAAAACGCAGCAGGCCGTGCACGACGGCGTTTTCCGCCGCCGCGGAGAGCAGCGTCAGCGCAACCGCGCCGGTGATGCCAAGCCAGAGGCGCGTTTCAACGAAGCGGTGCGCACGCATCGCATCCCACGCGCCCACCAGATAGCCCAGATAATTCATCGCCGCCACCAGACCCGCGCTGGTCAGCGTAAGCTGTCCGGCAGCAATCATCAGCGGCACCTGGGGCGTAAAAGCAAAGCGCCCTATCCCCATCGCCACCACCAGCACGATAAACCCACTGAGCGCAATACGCAGCGCCATGACCGCTCCAATTGTTAAAGAAAAGTAAATTTATGATGCAGCATCTCGCCCTCTGGCGAAAGTGAAAGTTACTCACAGGTCAATGAAAAGGCTGTATTATGGTTTTTATGAATACGCATTCTCATTAAGGAGCCCTGCATGGAACTGCTCGAAGAGCACCGTTGTTTTGAAGGTCGACAGCAGCGCTGGCGGCATGACTCCACCGTCCTGAACTGTGCGATGACGTTCAGCGTTTTCCTGCCCCCGACGGAAAATCCGCCGGTTCTGTTCTGGCTGTCAGGTCTGACCTGCAATGACGAAAACTTCACCACCAAAGCGGGCGCGCAGCGTATTGCCGCCGAGCTGGGCATTGCGCTGGTGATGCCAGACACCAGCCCGCGTGGCGATGATGTGGCCGACGATGCCGGATACGACCTGGGCAAAGGCGCCGGGTTTTATCTCAATGCGACCGAGCAGCCCTGGGCGCGCCACTACCGCATGTATGATTACCTTCGCGATGAGCTGCCCGCGCTGATACAGTCCGGGTTTGCGGTAAGCGACCGCTGCGCGATTAGCGGCCACTCCATGGGCGGACACGGCGCGCTCATCATGGCGCTGAAAAATCCAGGAAAATACGTCAGCGTGTCGGCATTTGCGCCAATTGTGAACCCTACTCAGGTGCCGTGGGGGCAGAAAGCCTTCGCGAACTATCTGGGGGAAGATGAAGCGAATTGGCAGGAATGGGACAGCTGTGCGCTAATGCTGGCCAGCAAAGCGGAAGCGGCGATTCCCACCCTTATCGATCAGGGTGATGCGGACCAGTTCCTCGCCGGACAACTGCAGCCTGCGGTGTTTGCTGAAGCCGCGCGCCAGAAGGACTGGCCGCTGACGCTGCGCATTCAGCCGGGATACGATCACAGCTATTACTTCATTGCGTCCTTTATCGAAGATCATCTCCGCTTCCATGCGGAGCATTTATTTGCATAAGCGCTGCCTGTTTTGCCCGGTGGCGCTTCGCTTACCGGGCCTACGGGCCTGTGCCCTTATGTAGGCCGGGTAAGGCGCAGCCGCCACCCGGCACATTACCCCATCAGAACTTATAATCCACGCCGACAAAGTAGCGACGGCCATCTTCCGTGTAGCTGTAATCGTCGCGGCTCAGATCTTTGTCCAGCAGGTTCTGCACGCCCGCACGCAGCTTCACGCTTTTCGTCGCCTGCCACGCGGCGCCGGTATTCCAGATGACATAGCCACCCGGCGTTGGTTCACTGCTGGTCAGCGCGCGTTTCTCACCGGTGTAGTTGCCCTGAACATAGAACGACCAGTCCTGCGTCGCCTTCCAGTCAACGGTCCCGTTGGCGGTGTGGAACGGCAGATCGGACAGCGGCTTGTTGCCGCCGTTGCTGATATCACGACCGTCGTTGTACGTATAGTTAAGGGTCACTTTCCAGTCTTCCGCCAGCGGGAATTTCAGCTCGGTCTCCACCCCGCGGATGCGCGCCTTGTTAACGTTGTAGTAGCGGAAAATCGGTTCACCGTCGGCATTCAGGCCAACGTAGTTAGGGTAGCTCTGGGCCTGTTTCGCATTGGCCGTACGGCTGATGCTGATGCGGTCATCGACGTTATTCTGGAAGGTGGTGACGCTGGCCTGCACGCCCTCTAACCAGCCCTCTTCCCCGCTGTAGTAAAGACCGAACTCGAAGCTCTCGCTGGTCTCCGGTTTCAGATCCGGGTTACCGACAATCTCACAGGCACCACGACACGAGCCGGTGACCCAGTCCGGGCTCAGCTGCAGCAGTGATGGCGCTTTAAACGCGGTCGCCCAGCCCCCTTTCACCGTTACGGTATCGGTCGCGTTGTAGACCAGATAGGCGCGCGGGCTCCAGTGGTCGCCGTAGGTATCATGGTCGTCCATACGGATACCGGTGGTCAGCGCCAGAGGTTCAAAGAGACGCCACTCATCTTCAAGGAACAGGGCATACTGGCTTGTCGACGTACTGCTGCTGGAACCGCCCGTCAGGTTGACCGGATCCTTCAGCTTATCGTGACGCCATTCGCCGCCAAAGGTCAGCAGCTGGTTGATGTCGCCCAGCGGCAGCACGTATTTTCCGTCCACCGCGTTGCTCTCGGAGGTGATCGGATTGCTGTTGCCCGGGTTTTTGTTATCCACCTTTTCGCCGTAGACCTTCAGCTCGCTGTTGCCGACGCCCCAACGACCGTTGTGGCTGAGAGAGTAGTTCTGACGCTCAAGGCGGTTTTTGTCGAGGGAATCCGAGTCACGATCCTGACGATCGAAACCGTAGCCCGCCGTAAAGTCGTGATTTTCAGACGGCGTCCAGGCGAACTCCACATTCGCATCGCGGCTAGTGAAGCCCTCAATGCGCGGCGTTTCACCGCTCGCCGTGGTAGAGGACTTCTGCTGACCGTCTTTCTCACGCTTCGCGAGGCTACCGTAGGCTTTCAGCCCCAGCAGGCCGTCCACCAGCGGCCCGCTGGTATAGAACTGCCCGTTATAGGTGTCTCCACGGTCGCGATGTTCCTGAATTGTGGAATCGGCGCTCAGGGTACCCGTCCATTTCTGGCCGATTTTCTTGGTGATAATGTTCACCACGCCGCCCAGCGCATCGGAGCCGTAAAGAGAAGACATCGGGCCGCGCACCACTTCAATTCGTTCGATGGCGTCAACCGGCACCCAGTTGAGGTCGAAATCATTATGGCGGAACACTGCGTTACGGGAATTGACGCGCTTGCCGTCGATCAGGATCAGCGTATAGCTGCTGTCCAGTCCACGAATACTTACCCCTTTACGGTTGTCCCCTTCGCTCGTGAGCTGAACGCCCGGCACCTCCCGTAACACATCTTTCAGATTCTGAACGGGTTTGCGCTGCAAATCTTCCTGGGTGATGACGCTGATGCTTGCCGGTGCGTCTTTCAGGTTTTGCTCGGTCGCGGAGGCCGTGATAACCATTGTGTCGCCGGATTCCGCTGCGATAACAGGCAGGGCCAGGGACATTGCGGACGCGCAAAGTCCTCCCCTGACGAAGGGATTCAACCTAAACATTCCATATCTCCATGAGGTAAATACAACTCAATCAAATCATCATTGCTCACAGCGTCTTCCCTGCCGCCCACATCTGCGGTGGGTCGGTAGCACGCTTATTTTTGATAACGATAAAGCAAACGATAATTATTATCAATTGAATTGTTAAGAAATATATCTTTGTTTCAGAATGTGGGAATAAAAAAGCCCGCTCAAACGAGCGGGCTAATAGAGAGGAAGTGCGGTTATTGTTTAAATCGTTCCGGGAATTCCATTTCACTGTAGCGAACGAATTTTGTTCCTTTCGTCAGCTTGTAACCAAACCAGATGACGAGGAACAGCGGAATGCCAATGTAGGTTGCCGTGACGGCGCCCCAGTCAATGGTATCCGCCAGGAACGCTTCATAGTTCTGTCCAAGCGTAATGATCAGGCACAGAATGAAGGCGAAAATGGGACCCAGAGGGAAGAAGCCGGAGCGATACGGCAGCGAGTTAATATCGTGACCCTGCTTGACGAAGCCACGGCGGAAACGGTAGTGGCTAATGGCAATCCCCAGCCAGGCAATAAAGCCCGTCATCCCGGACGTGTTAAGCAGCCACAGGTACACCGTCTGGTTGCCAAACATAGAGGTCAGGAAGCACAGACCGGCAATCACCGTGGTGGCATACAGCGCGTTACGCGGAACGCCGCCACGGGACAGCTTCGCGAAGATACGCGGGGCTTTACCGTCGCATGCCAGCGTGTAGAGCATACGGGTGGACGCGTACATCCCGGAGTTACCGGCTGAAAGCACAGCGGTCAGGATAACGGCGTTCATCACTGCCGCAGCAGAAAGCAGACCGGCGTGCTGGAAGACCAGCGTGAACGGACTGACGCTAATGTCTTTAACGTCATTACGCAGCAGGCTTGGATCGGTGTACGGAATGATCAGGCTGATAATGAGGATCGCGAACACGTAGAACAGCAGGATACGCCAGAAGACCTGACGGACCGCGCGCGGAATATTTTTCTCAGGGTTCTCTGACTCACCGGCAGCGATACCAATCAGCTCGGTCCCCTGGAAGGAGAAACCGACAATCATCGCCACGCCAATCATCGCCGACAGTCCACCGGCAAACGGCGCATCGCCTGTTGTCCAGTTACTCCAGCCCGCAGGTTCTGCGCCTTTGAAAATACCAACGATCATCGCCACACCGACGACGATAAAGATGATGACGGTTGCCACTTTGATCAAAGAGAACCAGTATTCCGCTTCGCCGAAACCGCGCACGGAGATGTAGTTCAGCAGGAAGATGACGGCCAGGAACAGGGCGCTCCAGATCCAGCCCGGCGTATCGGGGAACCACCAGTTCATCACCAGCTGCGCGGCGACAAGGTCAACGGCGATAGTGACCGCCCAGTTGTACCAGTAGTTCCAGCCCAGCGCGAAGCCGAAGCCTTCTTCAACGTATTTTTGACCGTAGGTCGAAAACGAACCGGATACCGGCATGTACGCGGCCAGTTCGCCGAGACTGGTCATCAGGAAGTACACCATCAGGCCAATCAGGATATAAGAGAAAAGTGCCCCACCCGGGCCGGCTGCCGAAATCGTTGCGCCAGAGGCAACGAAAAGACCTGTACCGATTGAGCCTCCAATGGCGATCATCGTCAGGTGACGCGCCTTGAGTTCACGACGTAGCGTGGGCGCTTCTGTGGTTTTAATTTCTGAAACCATATGAAAATGCTGTCCATTTAATAAATGAGGCGCGATTGTAGCAGACGATCCGCGTTCCTTCCGGCAGAAATACTCAGTTATAAGAGAGCTTCATGACTCGGCCAGGATTATAAGTAAAGCATAATTTTTCCCTCTCCCCTTTGGGGAGAGGGTCAGGATGAGGGGAAGATTACATCTCGCAATAGCGCAGAAAACGCTGCAGCGAGCTGGAAAGGTGTTTCTGACGATGATGAATGCACCACAGCGTACGCACCAGCTTCGGCAACGGAACCGGGATTTCAACCAGCGACCCCGTTTCAAGCTGTTCGGCAATGACGCGCCGGGAAAGACAGCTGATCCCCAGGCCATGACGCACCGCGTGCTTGATGGCCTCAGAGTTCCCCAGCTCCATCCCTAACTGGAAATGCGGCAGATGGGAAAGCAGCAGATAATCGACAATTTCACGCGTGCCGGAGCCCTGTTCGCGCAGGATCCACTGCGCCTGCGCCAGGCGCTCCAGCGTCACCTCGCCCTGCAATAACGACGAGGCCGGGGACGCAAACACCACCAGCTCATCTTCCAGCCAGGGCTCGGCAATGATATCGACGTTATGACAAGGCCCTTCGATGAGGCCGATATCCACGCGGAAATCGATCACCGCGTTGATAACGTCCTGGCTATTGCCCACGCTCATCTCCAGCGGCAGGGTCGGGAAATCCCGGCGGTAGCGGGCAATCACTTCCGGCAGGATGTAGTTCCCAATGGTGCTGCTGGCATAGACGCGGATCGCGCCGTTGTCTTCGCGGAACAGCTGTTCGATTTCGATAGCCTGCTCCAGCAGCGCCAGCGCGCGTGGATAAAGAAGACGACCGTGCTCGTTGACCACCAGACGCTTCCCTACCCTGTCGAAAAGCTGCACGCCCAGCTGTCCTTCAAGATCGGTCAACGCCGCGCTGACCGCAGACTGCGAGAGCGCCAGCATTTGTGACGCCTGGGTCGTCGAGCCGCTTTTCAGCACCTCGGCAAACACTTCCAACTGACGCAATGTAATGTGCATGGTTGCTTACCACTTATATAGATTGATTATAAGTATATAATCAATTTTATTTTTAAGCCAGAGCGCCGTAACCTTTAGCCAGACAAAGGAGAAGGTTATGTCAGAAATCACCTTACAACATCATCGTACAGTGTGGCACTTCGTGCCGGGCCTCGCGCTTAGCGCAGCAGTGACCGCCGTTGCATTATGGGGCGGCAGCATCCCGGCTATCGCAGGCGCGGGTTTTAGCGCGCTGACGCTCGCCATTTTGCTCGGCATGGTCGTGGGAAATACCGTTTACCCACATATCTGGAAATCCTGCGACGGCGGCGTGATCTTTGCCAAACAGCACCTGCTGCGTCTCGGGATCATCCTTTACGGCTTCCGCCTCACCTTTTCGCAGATTGCAGACGTGGGGGTGAGCGGGATTGCCATCGACGTCCTGACCCTGACCAGCACCTTTTTACTGGCCTGCTTTATCGGCCAGAAAGTCTTTGGCCTGGATAAGCAAACCAGCTGGCTGATCGGTGCCGGGAGCAGTATCTGTGGGGCCGCGGCGGTGCTGGCAACAGAGCCCGTCGTTAAAGCCGAAGCCAGCAAGGTGACCGTGGCGGTGGCGACGGTGGTGATCTTCGGTACGCTGGCGATCTTCCTCTACCCGGCGATGTATCCGCTGGTGGCGCACTGGTTTAGCCCGGAAACCTACGGCATCTACATCGGTTCGACCATGCACGAAGTGGCCCAGGTGGTGGCGGCAGGACATGCCATTAACCCGGAAGCTGAAAACGCGGCGGTGATTGCCAAAATGCTGCGCGTGATGATGCTGGCACCGTTCCTGATTTTCCTCGCGGCGCGGGTTAAGCAGCTGGCACCGGCAGGCGGCAGCGAGAAAAGCAAAATCACCATTCCGTGGTTTGCGATCCTGTTTATCGTGGTGGCGATTTTCAACTCCTTCCACCTGCTGCCGAAAGCGGTGGTGGATATGCTGGTGATGCTGGATACCGTGCTGCTGGCGATGGCCATGGCAGCGCTGGGGGTGACAACGCACGTCAGCGCGCTGAAAAAAGCCGGTGCCAAACCGCTGCTGATGGCGCTGGTGCTCTTCATCTGGCTGATTGTCGGCGGCGGTGCCATTAACCTCGCGGTGCACAGCCTGATGGCATAAACCATCTCGTCCTTCTCCTGCTAACCCGCTATCATAAGCGTTTCGGGTTA
Source organism: Enterobacter sp. PL_is511 (assembly GCF_055816065.1). NCBI lineage: Bacteria > Pseudomonadati > Pseudomonadota > Gammaproteobacteria > Enterobacterales > Enterobacteriaceae > Enterobacter > Enterobacter sp. PL_is511. Next base: position 23,358 of record NZ_JBVPGP010000011.1, read on the forward strand.
GCAGGAGTTTTTTTATGAAATATGTTGGAGCGCACGTCAGCGCTGCAGGTGGCCTTGCGAATGCCGCCATTCGCGCCGCCGAAATCGAGGCGACCGCTTTCGCCCTGTTCACCAAAAACCAGCGCCAGTGGCGCGCCGCAGCGCTCACCGCTGAAGTGATTGATGATTTCAAGGCTGCCTGTGAGAAGTACCACTACGGGCCAGGCCAAATCCTTCCCCACGACAGCTACCTGATCAACCTCGGTCACCCGGTTGAAGAGGCGCTGGAAAAATCCCGCGAGGCGTTTCTTGATGAAGTACAGCGCTGCGAACAGCTCGGGCTGACGCTGCTGAACTTCCATCCGGGCAGCCATCTGATGCAGATCGACGAAGATGCCTGCCTGGCGCGCATTGCCGAGTCCATCAACATCACCCTGGACAAGACCAAAGGCGTCACCGCGGTGATTGAGAATACCGCCGGTCAGGGCAGCAACCTCGGCTTCAGGTTCGAACATCTGGCGGCGATTATCGACGGCGTGGAGGATAAATCCCGCGTTGGCGTGTGCATTGATACCTGCCACGCGTTCGCCGCCGGCTATGACCTGCGCACAACCGAGGCAACGAAAAACACGTTTGATGAGTTCGAGCGCATTGTGGGCTTTAAGTACCTGCGCGGCATGCACTTAAACGATGCGAAAAGCGCCTTTGGCAGCCGCGTTGACCGCCACCACAGCCTCGGCGAAGGCAACATTGGCCACGATGCGTTCCGCTTCATTATGCAGGACGCCCGCTTCGACGGTATTCCGATGGTGCTGGAAACCATTAATCCGGATATCTGGGCAGAAGAGATTGCCTGGCTGAAGGCACAGCAAACCGCTGAACAGGCGGCATAAAAAAAGCCGGGTGCGTAATGCAACCCGGCTTTTTTGTTGTTTATCGCTTACGCTGCTTTTGCCACGACTTCCGCTTCCGGACGTTTCAGCACCGCGTAAGAGAGACCCGCCACCAGCGTACCGGCAACGATGGCCAGCAGGTAGCCCAGCACCGGCGTGATAGCGCCAGGGATCAGCAGCACGAACAGACCGCCGTGTGGTGCCATCAGCTTCGCGCCAATCGCCATGGAGATTGCCCCCGTTACCGCGCCACCCGCGATACAGCAAGGCAGTACACGCATTGGGTCACGGGCCGCGAACGGAATCGCCCCTTCGGTGATGAAGCACAGACCCAGCACCAGCGCCGCTTTGCCGCCTTCCTGCTGTGCTTTATCGAACTTACGACGGGCAATAATCGTCGCCAGGCCGAGAGCCAGAGGAGGCACCATACCGGCCGCCATGATCGCCGCCATTGGCGCGTAGGTCTGGGTACTCAGCAGGCCAACACCAAAGGCGTACGCCGCTTTGTTCACCGGACCACCCATGTCGGTACACATCATGCCGCCGAGGATTGCACCCAGCAGAACCGCGTTTGCGGTACCCATGGTTTGCAGCCAGTGGGTCAGACCCGCCAGGATGCCCGCAACCGGCTTACCAATCAGGTAAATCATCGCCAGACCGACCACCAGGCTGGAAATCAGCGGGATGATCAGGATCGGTTTCAGCGCTTCCATACTCTGCGGCAGCTTGAGCTTCGAGCTGATGAGCTTCGCGACGTAACCGGCCAGGAAGCCCGCGATAATCCCGCCGATAAAGCCGGAACCCGTGCTCACGGCCAGCATACCGCCGATAAGGCCCGGCGTCAGGCCAGGACGGTCAGCGATGGAGAAGGCAATAAAGCCCGCCAGTACCGGCACCATCAGAGCAAAGGCTGAGCCACCGCCGATCTGCATCAGCGCAGCGGCCAGCGTGCCTTGCTCTTTAAACGCGGTGATACCAAACGCGAACGAGAGAGCGATACACAGACCACCCGCCACCACCATCGGCAGCATGTAAGACACGCCGGTCAACAGATGGCGATAGGCGCCCGCAGACTCTTTCTTACCTTCTGTCGCGGTTTGACGCGCGCCGGTTGCCTGATACGGCTTCGCTTCTACCAGCGCTTTATCAAACTCCTGCGCGGTCTTTTTCAGCGCCAGGCCGGTAGATGTACGGTACATTGGCTTACCGGCAAATTTCGCCAGGTCCACTTCGATATCCGCCGCCACGATCACCAGATCGGCCTCAGCCACTTCTTCTGGGGTGATAGCGTTGCCGGCACCGACGGAGCCACGCGTTTCAACTTTTACCCACCAGCCGCGTTTTTTCGCTTCGGTTTCAATGGCTTCAGCCGCCATAAAGGTGTGAGCCACCCCCGTCGGGCAGGCCGTCACCGCAACAATGCGTTTCGGACCCGTGGCCGCAGCCGGTGCCGCTGCGACAGGCGCGCTGTAGACAGACGCGTGACCTTTCGCTTCGCTAAGGAAGAGTTCCGGGTGTGCCACCGCGCGATTAATATCGCCCAGCCACACTTTTTTGCCGTTCAGCGCACTGTCAGCCGGGATTTTGTCGCCCAGTACAATGGCCAGTTCTGCATCGCCTGGATTATCGATAATCTCCAGATGTGCTTTTTGTGCCGCCGCGCCCAGCAAGGTCTTCGCCATATAGGCGCGAGCCTGTCCGAGACCGGAGTCAATGATCAGCAGCGTTTTCATTATTCCTCTCCTGCTGTTAGTTAAAAGGTTTTAAGTCAACGCGCGCCATCATCGCGGCTAACTGGGTACGATCGGTAATACCGACATTGCTCTGGCTGACGGCCAGGGCAGCAACGGCAGTGGCAAGACGTAAAGTATGTTCACTGGATTCACGCATCAGCAGACCATAAATCAGGCCGCCAACCATGGAATCCCCTGCGCCAACGGTACTCACAACTTCCATTGACGGCGGTTTGGCGATCCATTCGCCAGACGCGTTAACCCACAACGCGCCTTCTGCACCAAGCGAGATCACTACGTGAGCGATACCCTGCTCGCGCAGCGCATGGGCAGCGTCAATCACATCTTTTAATTCTGGCAGCTTACGACCCGCCCAGATCTCCAGCTCGCGGCGATTCGGCTTCACCAGCCACGGCGAGGCTTTCAGGCCCGCAACCAGCGCATCGCGGCTGCTGTCAAAAATGATGCACGGGCACTGGCTGCGCAGGCGCGTCATCCAGTCGGTAAACGCTTCCGGGCTCACGCCGGACGGCAGGCTGCCGCTGACGCAGACCATGTCAAACTGACCGAGCCAGGTCAGAGAATCGTTCACAAAACGCTCCCAGTCTGACGGCGTCACTTCGAAGCCAGAGAAGTTCAGGTCAGTCACTTCACCGTCTTTCTCCGTCAGCTTAACGTTGATACGGGTACGGCCCTGAACAACCTGAAAACGGTTGGCAATGCCCAGCTCGCTGAACAGCTGCTGGAAACCATCCTGGTTATCTTTACCGAGGAATCCACCTACGGTGACGTCGATACCGAGATCCTTGAGCACTTTCGCGACGTTAATCCCTTTACCCGCAGCATGCAGGCCAGTGGTACGCACGAGGTTGACTTCGCCGCGCTCAATTTCCGGGCAAAATCCTACCAGGTCATAAGCCGGGTTCAGCGTAATAGTCGCAACACGTCTGCTCATTATGCGCCCTCCCCCAGACCCGCCGCGATGGCATCGCCAATCGCTTTCAGCGCCTGTTCAGCATCCGCACCCTGCGCGGTGAAACGCAGACGGTGCCCTTTCTTCACGCCCAGCGCGACAACTTTCATCAGACTACGGCCGTTGGCCGGTTTGCCCGTGCCATCAAGATTCGCCACGGTGATCTCACTCTCGAATTGTTTAATGGTATTCACCAGCATGGTGCCCGGACGGGCATGCAGGCCGTGCTCGTTACGTACCACGAACTCAGCGGTCTGCACGTCTTCAGTCGGCGCATCATCACTGGTCAGCAGTGCCAGCACGGTGGAGGCATCAGCGTTCAGCAGTTTTTCAGCTTTGTTGTTCAGCAGCAGTTCGCCCAGACGCTTCAGCACGGAAACCGGCTGTTCATCGTTCATCGCCACGGTCACCAGCATGGCTGCAGGCTCGCCTTCTACGTCAAACGCATTGGCCGCGCGGCTCACGGCGATAGCGCTGCGCAGGTTGCCTTCAGCACTGTCGTTCAGCCAGATACCCTGACCCAGATTCAACGGCTTATCGTTAATCACGCGCGTCACAAACGTGGCATCCGCCGCGCCGGCTTCTTTCAGACGGCCCGCGTTCAGCGCCTGCAGCGTCACCAGATCGGAGGCAACCACATCCAGCGTCAGCGTTTCATTATCCAGTTTCAGCGCTTCGCTCTGTTTTTCGCCCATCAGCAACGCACGCAGCTCTTCAGCTGTGGTGGCGGACTTAAGCTGTTCAGCCACATCGTCATCGCTCAGGACATGCGTCAGCTGACGCAGCAAGCCTAGGTGTTCGTCGCTGCTGGCCGCGATACCGATAGCCACATAGGCCACCTGACCGTCGCCCCAGAGCACGCCCTGCGGGAATTGATAAACCTTAACGCCGGTTTTCAACACCTGATCGCGGGTATCGGTTGTGCCGTGCGGAATGGCAATGCCATTGCCGAGGAAGGTTGAGGTCTGCTGCTCGCGCGCCAGCATGCCGTTGACATAGCCGTCCGCGACGTTACCCGCCTGCACAAGCGCAGCGGCAACCTGGCGAATAGCCTCTTCTTTATCCCCGGCCTGAGCGCCCGGGTGGATATCCTGAACAGATAACTGGAACATGGTTCTCCACTCCTGCTGAACTTGAATCGTTTCAGCTTTAATGAGAAAAAATGCGCTAGCCTGCTCCGTTTGTTAAAACAAGATAGCGCTGAAACGTTTCAAAAAGTCTTGCGCTTTCTGCAATGTCTTGCAAGTAAACTCGTATTTCCGATCTCAGAATTTAGAGATACAGCACATTTCTTCTTCCTTCAGCTGAATTTTGCTGAAGTTCAGCAAGACAGTTTCAGCTAAGGTCAGCCCGGTGAAGTGTAAGTTGAAATGCCATTTTGATTTTTCGTGGCATCATTGACCGCACCCACTGTTTATTTTTTAGCTGACGGCGTAAACTCCGCCCCTCTCTGCTACTCGCTAATTATAAAACATGCATAACACCCCTGCGGCGGTCTCGCCGAAGCCCTTTGATTTGACCTCTGCGGCATTCCTGGTTGTTGCCTTCTTCACGGGCATTGCCGGTGCGTTACAGACGCCGACATTGAGCTTATTCCTCACAAATGAGGTTCACGTCCGTCCGGCGATGGTAGGCTTCTTTTTTACCGGAAGCGCCATCATCGGCATCCTGGTCAGTCAGTTTCTGGCGGGGCGATCCGACAGAAAAGGCGATCGTAAAAGCCTGATTGTTTTCTGCTGTCTGCTGGGGGTCATGGCCTGCGTTCTGTTTGCCTGGAACCGCAACTATTTCATTCTGCTCTTCGTCGGGGTATTTCTGAGCAGCTTTGGCTCAACGGCGAACCCTCAGCTGTTCGCCCTTGCCCGCGAACACGCCGACCATACCGGACGTGAAGCGGTGATGTTCAGCTCTGTCCTGCGTGCGCAGGTATCGCTGGCATGGGTGATTGGTCCGCCGCTGGCCTACGCGCTGGCGATGGGTTTTGGTTTTACGGTGATGTACCTGAGTGCGGCCGTTGCGTTTGTGGCGTGCGGCGCGCTGGTGTGGTTCTTCCTGCCGTCCATGCGCAAAGAGCCGAAAGTGGCAACGGGCGTGCTGGAAGCGCCGCGCCGTAACCGCCGCGATGCCCTGCTCCTGTTTGTTATCTGCACGCTGATGTGGGGCACCAACAGCCTGTATATCATCAATATGCCGCTGTTTATTATTGATGAACTGCACCTGTCGGAGAAGCTGGCGGGCATCATGATGGGCACCGCGGCCGGGCTTGAGATCCCGACGATGCTCATCGCGGGCTATTACGCTAAGCGCTTCGGAAAGCGGTTTTTAATGCGCATCGCCGCTGTCGCCGGTCTGCTGTTTTATATCGGTATGCTGACGGTACATACGCCTGGGCTGTTGCTGGCGTTACAGCTGCTGAACGCCATCTATATTGGCATTCTCGCCGGGATAGGCATGCTCTATTTCCAGGATCTGATGCCGGGTCAGGCAGGCTCAGCCACCACCCTTTATACTAATACCACCCGCGTGGGCTGGATTATCGCGGGCTCAATGGCCGGTGTCGTGGCCGAAATCTGGAACTATCACACGGTGTTCTGGATTGCGCTGGTGATGTGTACGCTGACGATGGGCTGCCTGGCGAGAATTAAAGACGTTTAAGGCGCGGTGAGCGTTTCAAGTTCAAGAAGGTACGTCATCGCCTGCTCTCGCGTGCTGCCGCACATTTCGGCAGCGGGCTGAAGCCCGGAGCAGACTTTCGGGCGCAACGGTGAGCCAAAGATCATGCACAGGTTGGTTTCCGAGAGCTGAACGCAGCGGGTATTGGCAGGCTTGCCCTCGGGCATTCCTGGAATGGGGCTTGAAATGGACGGTGCAGTACAGCACGCGCCACAATCGGGACGGCAATCCATAAATGCTCTCTTTCGCTGACGATCGCCCGCGAGTCGGGCATCGCGCGCACAGTAACACCTTTTGCGTATTGATAGCAAAAGCCACGAATTCCTCTTGCCTGAAAGGCCGCGCGCGAGTAATTTGGCGCGATATTTTTTACCTCCCGTAAACAGGATTACTGCAATGCCAAGAGCGAACGAAATTAAGAAAGGTATGGTGCTGAATTACAACGGCAAACTGCTGATTGTGAAAGATATCGACATTCAGGCCCCGAGCGCCCGTGGTGCAGCAACGCTGTACAAAATGCGTTTCGCCGATGTGCGTACCGGCCTGAAAGTGGAAGAGCGCTTTAAAGGTGACGATATCGTCGATACCGTGACCCTGACCCGTCGCTATGTTGATTTCTCCTACATCGACGGCAACGAATACGTGTTCATGGATAAAGAAGATTACACCCCGTACATCTTCACCAAAGATCAGATTGAAGAAGAGCTGCTGTTTATCCCTGAAGGCGGCATGCCTGACATGCAGGTTCTGACCTGGGACGGCGTACTGCTGGCGCTGGAACTGCCTCAGACCGTCGATCTGGAAATCGTTGAAACGGCGCCTGGCATCAAAGGCGCATCCGCCAGTGCCCGCAACAAACCGGCTACCCTGACGACCGGCCTGGTTGTGCAGGTACCGGAATACCTCTCTGCTGGCGAGAAGATCCGCATCCATATCGAAGAAAAACGCTATATGGGTCGCGCTGACTGATTGCGGCGTTTGTCGGGTGGCGCTATGCTTACCCGACCCACGAAAAAAACCGGCCCTGAAGCCGGTTTTTGTGTTTTTGTAGGCCGGGTAAGGCGAAGCCGCCACCCGGCAACTCCGGTTACAGAAGTTCCGGATACTTCGTCATTTTCAGCGCCAGCTCAACGCCGCGCACTTCCGCCATGCCTTTAAGACGGCCAATCGCCGAATAGCCCGGGTTGGTTTTCTTACGCAGATCGTCCAGCATCTGGTGACCGTGATCCGGACGGAACGGGATAGGACGCACATCGCCCGCCTGCTTACGACGCGCCTCTTCCGCCAGAATGGCGTCTACCACCGCCACCATATTCACATCGCCGCCCAGGTGCGCCGCCTCGTGGAAGGTTTTTGGATTCTCTTCGCGGCAGGTCGCGCGCAGATGCGTGAAGTGGATACGATCGCCGAAGGTTTCAATCATCCGCACAAGGTCGTTATCCGCACGCACGCCGTAGGAGCCGGTACACATGGTAAAGCCGTTATAGATGCTGTTTACCGTCTCTTTCAGCCACTGCATATCTTCAATCGTAGACACGATACGCGGCAGGCCGAGGATAGGACGTGGTGGATCGTCCGGATGCACGGCCAGGCGAACCCCTACCTCTTCCGCAACCGGCACGATAGCGCGCAGGAAATACGCCATGTTTTCACGCAGTTGCTGCTTATCAATATCGCCGTATTCCGCCAGGCGCGCGCGGAACTGATCCAGCGTATACCCTTCTTCAGCCCCGGGCAGGCCCGCAATAATATTACGGGTCAGCTTTTCGATGTCCGCGTCACTGGCAGCGTTAAACCACGCGCGCGCCTGCTGCTGCTCTTCCGCGGTGTAATCCGCTTCGGCGCCAGGGCGTTTCAGAATGTGCAGCTCGAATGCCGCAAAGGCAATCTGATCGAAACGCAGCGCTTTCGAGCCGTCCGGCATCTGATATTCAAGGTCGGTTCGCGTCCAGTCGAGGATAGGCATGAAGTTATAGCAGACCGTATCAATGCCGCAGGCCGCAAGGTTACGGATGCTCTGCTGGTAGTTAGCAATCCAGGTCTGGTACTCCCCTGAATGGGTTTTGATATCTTCATGAACCGGAATGCTTTCTACCACAGACCAGGTTAATCCCTTCTCCGCCAGCAGCGCCTGACGCGTCTGTATTTCCTCTACCGGCCAGACCTGACCGTTTGGAATATGATGCAGCGCCGTGACGACACCCGTTGCGCCAGCCTGACGCACATCATCAAGAGAAACCGGATCGTTCGGCCCGTACCAACGCCAGGTTTGTTCCATTGCCTCACCCTCTTAAGTTGTTATACCAATATGTGCTACTGCAATGACGACTACCATACATGTTTGCCGTAAAGGGTCAATACACCGCCACACATTGATTGATCAAACTCACATAACGGGGATATTTACGGCTTACCAATTTTATTTGCTGTCATATAACTTTACACTAGCATTGTTAATTAATGGTTAATCAGGTGTGTATCTCATGAAGACAATTGCCTCCACCGCCCTTCCTGCCCGGGTTCAGCAACCGCGCTACGATCGCCAGTCATTACGCTCCCGCATCGTCCACTTTGGCTTTGGCGCGTTTCACCGTGCGCACCAGGCATTGTTAACAAATCGGGTGCTGAATGAAAAAGGCGGCGACTGGGGGATTTGTGAGATTAGCCTTTTCAGCGGCGATGTGCTGATGAGCCAGCTGCGCGCGCAGGATCATCTGTTCACCGTGCTGGAAAAAGGGGCTGAAGGAAATGAGGCCATTATCGTCGGTGCCGTCCATGAATGCCTGAATGCAAAGCTGGACTCCCTGCCCGCTATTATTGAGAAATTTTGTGAGCCTCAGGTCGCGATTGTCTCGCTCACCATCACGGAAAAAGGCTATTGCATCGATCCCGCGACCGGAAAACTCGATCTGAATAACCCCCGGATCGTCCACGACCTTGAAAACCCCTCCGAGCCACATTCGGCCCCAGGGATCCTGGTCGAAGCCCTCCACCGCCGCCGCGAGCGCGGCTTGCCTGCGTTTACCGTGCTGTCCTGCGACAATATCCCTGACAACGGGCACGTGGTGAAAAACGCGGTGCTGGGCATGGCGCAAAAACGTTCCGCAGGGTTATCTGAATGGATTGATAGCCACGTGAGTTTCCCGGGGACGATGGTCGACAGGATTGTGCCCGCCGCAACGGAGGCCTCGCTGGCGGAAATCACCGACGCGCTCGGCGTGGAAGATCCGTGCGCCATCAGCTGCGAGCCGTTCATTCAGTGGGTCGTAGAAGATAATTTTGTCGCCGGGCGTCCCGAGTGGGAAGTCGCGGGTGTCCAGATGGTGCAGGATGTGCTGCCGTGGGAGCAGATGAAATTACGCATGCTCAACGGCAGCCACTCTTTCCTGGCGTATCTGGGGTACCTCGCGGGCTACGCCCATATAAATGAATGCATGGAGGACGCGGCGTTCCGTGAAGCAGCCCGTCGGCTGATGCTGGACGAGCAGGCCCCCACGTTGCGCGTCAAGGATGTCGACCTCACGGCATACGCCGATAGCCTGATCGAACGCTTTGCCAACCCGGCCCTCCAGCATCGGACCTGGCAAATCGCGATGGACGGTAGCCAGAAGCTGCCCCAAAGAATGCTGGACGGGATCCGCGTTCATCTTGAGCGAAATACGCCGTGGTCGCTGCTGGCCCTGGGCGTGGCCGGCTGGATACGCTACGTCAGCGGTACCGACGAACGTGGAAACGCGATTGACGTACGCGATCCACTTAGCGATAAAATCCGCGCCATCGTCAATGCCAGCAGCGACGCCAACCGCGTCCACGCGCTGCTGGGGCTGAGCGAGGTCTTTGGTCACGATCTTGCGCATAATCGCGTTTTTGTGGAGGCTGTCAGCCAGGCCTATGAGCGCATTACCCGCCACGGCGCGCGTCAGGCTGTTATCGAAACGTTAAATCTTTAACGATTATTGCGCTTAATGCGAACGGATGAGGCCTCCGTTCGCCCTTCCCCTTCTCACAGGGCACGTTTTTCGCCAGGATAGAGAATAGTGTTATAGCATCACCATTCTCATCCGGAGCGCACGTGACCAAAACCAACCTCATCACCGGTTTTCTCGGCAGCGGTAAAACCACCTCAATTCTCCACCTGCTGGCAAATAAAGATCCGGCCGAGAAATGGGCCGTGCTGGTCAATGAATTTGGCGAAGTGGGCATTGACGGCGCGCTGCTGTCATCCAGCGGCGCAATGATTAAAGAGATCCCCGGCGGGTGCATGTGCTGCGTCAATGGCCTGCCGATGCAGGTCGGGCTCAATACCCTGCTGCGTCAGGGCAAACCTGACCGCCTGCTGATTGAACCCACCGGGCTGGGTCACCCGAAGCAGATCCTCGATCTACTGACCGCCCCGGTTTACGAGCCGTGGATCGATCTGCGCGCCACCCTGTGCCTGCTCGATCCGCGTCAGCTTCTGGATGACAAGTCGCTGGCCAATGAGAACTTCCGCGATCAGCTCGCCTCGGCTGACGTTATAGTCGCGAATAAAGCCGATCGCGCCACGGCTGAAAGCCAGGCCGCGCTGGAGTCGTGGTGGCAGCATTTCGGCGGCAATCGCACGCGGGTGCAGGCCACCCAGGGGAATATTGATAGCGCCCTGCTTGACCTTCCACGTCTGAACCTCACCGCGTTGCCCGCCAGCGCGGAGCATGCGCACAGTCACCCGGTTAAGCAGGGCCTGGCAGCCCTGAGTCTGCCGGAGCACCAGCGCTGGCGCCGTAACCTGAACAGCGGTCAGGGATATCAGGCCTGCGGGTGGATTTTTGATGCTGAAACCGTTTTCGACACCATCGGGATCCTCGAGTGGGCCCGACTTGCGCCCGTCGATCGCGTGAAAGGGATCATGCGCACGCCAGACGGGCTGGTGCGAATCAACCGTCAGGGCGACGATTTCTTTATTGAAACGCAAAATGTGGCGCCGCCTGACAGCCGTATAGAGTTAATTAGTGCGGTTAACGCCGACTGGAATGCCCTCCAGTCCAGCCTGTTGAGGATTCGTTTAAGTTCAGGCGGCTAACGTTGCCCCTGTTTTCACACTATACAGAACGTTATGACAACTCGATTTCCCCTGATATTACTGCTTAATGTCGCCGGTCTGGCGCTTTTCTTCTCCTGGTATATCCCGGCGGATCATGGTTTCTGGTTCCCGCTGGATTCTGCCATTTTCCACTTCTTCAACCAGGAGCTGGTGAAGAGCAACGCGTTCCTGTGGCTGGTAGCAATTACCAACAACCGCGCCTTCGACGGCTTCTCGCTGCTGGCGATGGGCTGCCTGATGCTCTCTTTCTGGCTGAAAGAGGACAAAGCCGGGCGCCGGCGTATTCTGATTATCGGTCTGGTGATGCTGCTATTTGCCGTCGTCATTAACCAGCTGGCCACCGCGATTATTCCGGTTAAGCGCTCCAGCCCAACGCTATTTTTCACCGATATTTATCGCGTGAGTGAACTGCTGCATATTCCAACAAAAGATGCGTCGAAGGACAGTTTCCCCGGCGATCACGGCATGATGCTGCTTATTTTTTCCGCAATTATGCTTCGCTATTTCGGCAGAAAAGCGTTTGCCATAGCCCTGATTATTTTTGTGGTTTTTGCCTTCCCGCGCGTAATGATTGGCGCTCACTGGTTCACCGATATTGCCGTCGGTTCGCTCTCCGTTGCGCTGATTGCGCTGCCGTGGTGTTTGATGACCCCACTGAGCGACAGGATAATAGCGCTGTTCGATCGTTACCTTCCCGGTAAAACGCAACAATAATTGAACAAATAACTAACCTAAATTAACGTGAGCTATCAGGGATCGACATGATCCCTGATAGCCTTCCCGCCACGATCTTTTCCCAGTGTCATATTCTTGTCATCACATTCATGATAAAAATGAAGCAATTGCGCGATAAAGCCTCGGATCTGACCGCATTTTAAGCAATTACGGATTTTTACTTTCTGTATCACATTTTCTTATAAAAAAAAGGCTTTTTTTACTCGCAATACCCCTGGCAATCGGTTAATCTCGAACTCGTTTTGCCCCATAGGGATAATTATTTCGATGGTGAATAATTTTGTGCGCTATGCCACAAATGTGACCAGAAAGAATTGTCTCAATGTGAACAGATAATTAGTCTCGTCACGTTTGGCATTTTTATAACGATATTTGTCGTTAAGGACTTCAAGGGATAATAAACAAAATGGTCAAATCTCAACCGTTTCTGAGATATATCTTACGGGGGATCCCGGCGATAGCAGTCGCGGTACTGTTATCTGCATGTAGTACATCGAACACCGCAAAGAATATGCATCCTGAGACGCGTGTTGTGGGAATGGAAGATTCCTCGTCACTGCAAGCCTCTCAGGATGAATTTGAAAATATGGTACGTAATCTGGACGTGAAGTCCCGCATTATGGACCAGTATGCTGACTGGAAAGGCGTGCGCTATCGTCTTGGCGGCAGCACAAAAACAGGTATTGATTGTTCCGGTTTTGTACAGCGTACGTTCCGTGAGCAATTTGGGTTAGATCTTCCGCGTTCAACCTATGAACAGCAGGAGATGGGCAAGTCGATTTCACGTACCAAACTGCGCACCGGTGATTTAGTCCTGTTCCGTGCCGGTTCTACAGGTCGACATGTTGGCATCTACATTGGTAACGACCAGTTCGTACATGCCTCCACCAGCAGCGGTGTGACCATTTCCAGCATGAATGAACCGTACTGGAAGAAGCGCTACAACGAAGCACGCCGCGTACTGACCCGCAGTTAATATGACTATTGTATCGTTGGTTATCCCTTGGCTGACGATATGATGAAAAAAAGCACTGCTTCGGCAGTGTTTTTTTTTGCCCATTACACTGAATACATCCAGCGGCATTTCAGGAATCACGACGTCTATGTTCACCCGCTACTTCTCCAGCAATCGCAAGATATTAATCCTCAGCATTATCACAGGCCTGATCGCCGCCCTGCTCCTGGGTTCATTGCAATTTTTCTGGAGCTACCACAAGCGGGAAGTCAAATTCGACACCCTGATCCGCGATGTGAGCATCTATATGGAGAGCTATTTCGATGAGTTAAAAAACGCTGTCGACACCCTCCAGCCGCTTACGTTAAACAGCTGTCACGACGTCAATCAGGAACTCACCTCGCGCGCGGCCTTTAGCATTAACGTTCGCGCGTTCCTGCTGGTCAGAGACAAAATGGCGTTCTGTTCTTCCGCCACAGGCCCGATGAATTTCCCGATGGAGGAGCTGATACCCGAGCTGCATATCGATAAGCAGATTGATATGGCATTGCTTCCAGGCACCCCTATGTTGCCCAATAAGCCTGCCATTGCCATCTGGTACCGTAACCCCTTAGTGAAGGACGGTGGCGTGTTCACCTCGGTGAATATCAATCTGACGCCTTACCTGCTCTACACCGCGCGCCAGGACGAATTCACCGGTATAGCCATCATCATTGGCGATCATGCGCTGTCAACGCGGTCCAGCACGCTGGTTAACGCGAGCGATCTGCATGAAATCCCGGTCCGGGCCGCGACGCTGAAAGGCATCCCCCTGACCATCAACCTGTATGCGGACGCATGGACCAGCGATGAAATTCTCTACGCCGTGTTCTTCGGGCTGGTCTGCGGCATTTGTGCCGGTTCGCTCAACTACTACATCCTCAGCATTCGGCTCAACCCGGGTAAAGAGATTTTAAGCGCCATCAAGCGCGGCCAGTTTTACGTGGTCTATCAGCCCGTCGTTGATGCCAAATCGCTCAAAATGACCGGGCTTGAAGTGCTGATGCGCTGGAAGCACCCGACAATGGGGGAAATTCCGCCTGACGCGTTTATCAATTTTGCCGAAGCGCAGAAGCTGATCGTGCCGCTGACGCTGCATCTCTTTGACCTTATCATTCACGATGCTCCCGTATTACAAACGCTGTTACCTCCGGGCGCAAAGGTGGGCATCAACATTGCGCCGGGGCATCTGCATGCGGAAAGCTTCAAGGACGATATGCGCACCTTCAAAGCGCTACTGCCGCCGGATTATTTCCAGATCGTGCTGGAAATTACCGAACGTGACATGCTGAATCATCGGGAAGCCAACAGCCTCTTCGAATGGCTGCATAACGAAGGGTTTGAAATCGCCATTGATGATTTTGGTACCGGCCACAGCGCGCTAATTTATCTTGAGCATTTCACCATGGACTACCTCAAAATCGACCGTGGTTTTGTGAATGCGATCGGTACTGAGACCGTGACGTCGCCGGTGCTGGATGCCGTTCTGACGCTGGCAAGACGACTGAATATGTCGACCGTCGCCGAAGGGGTGGAGACGCCGGAACAGGCGGCCTGGCTGCGCGAACACGACGTTAACTTCCTGCAGGGATACTGGATTAGCCGTCCGATGCCGCTGGCGCAGTTCCGCGAATGGCGTCCTGATATTTCGCCCGAGGGCGATTAATTTCACATTGTCCGCGACGTCACTTATTATTCAGCTTAACCGAGCCGGTCTGTAAAAGAGGGAGCCGCCGCGAGATGCTTATGCGCTTTATGTTGCTGATGTTGGCATTCACCAGCCTGTCCAGCCAGGCGCAAGCCATCAAAGAAAATATCGCCTTCGCGGTGATTGGCGAGCCGAAATACGCGGTCAATTTTACGCACTTCGATTACGTCAACCCTGCCGCGCCGAAGGGCGGTAAGGTGACGCTTTCCGCCACGGGAACCTTCGACAACTTCAACCGCTTCGCCCTGCGCGGCGTGGCGGCGGCGCGGACGGAATCGCTTTACGATACGCTCTTTGTCACGTCTGACGATGAACCCGGCAGCTACTATCCGCTGATTGCCGAGAACGTGCGTTACGCCGATAACTTCGCCTGGGCGGAAATCTCGCTTAACCCGCGGGCACGTTTTCACGATGGCACGCCGGTGAAGGCCAGCGACGTCGCGTTCACCTTCCATAAATTTATGACCGAAGGCGTGCCCCAGTTCCGCATCGTATATAAGGGCGCGTCCGTCAGAGCCATTGCGCCGCTCACCGTGCGCATCGAGCTGAGTGACCCCAACAAAGAGAACATGCTGAGCCTGTTCTCGCTGCCGATAATGCCTGAATCGTTCTGGAAAAATCATAAGCTAAGCGATCCCCTTTCGACTCCCCCACTGGCTGGCGGCCCTTACCGCATTACCGACTGGCGCATGGGGCAATATGTCGTCTATTCCCGCGTCAAAGACTACTGGGCGGCCAATCTACCGGTAAACCGCGGACGCTGGAACTTCGACACCCTTCGCTATGATTACTACCTCGACGATAACGTGGCGTTTGAAGCGTTCAAAGCCGGGGCCTTCGATTTGCGCGTCGAGAGCAGCGCCAAAAACTGGGCGACCCGCTATATCGGCAAAAATTTCGCAAAAGGCTATATCGTCAAAGACGAGCACAAAAATGAGTCTGCCCAGGACACCCGCTGGCTGGCGTTTAATATTCAGCGTCCGGTATTTAATGACCGCCGGGTGCGGGAAGCCATCTCCCTGGCCTTTGATTTTGAGTGGATGAACAAAGCGCTGTTTTACGGTGCCTACAGCCGCGCTAACAGCTATTTTCAGAATACCGAGTACGCCGCGCGCGATTACCCGAAAGCCGACGAGCTGGTCCTGCTGGCGCCGCTAAAAGCGGAGGTTCCGCCGCAGGTGTTCACCACCGTGTTTCAGCCGCCCGCATCAAAGGGTGACGGCTACGACCGTGACAACCTGCTGAAGGCCAGCAAGCTGCTGGATGACGCGGGCTGGCACCTGAAAAATCAAAAGCGTGTGGATGCCAAAACGGGTAAGCCGCTCAGCTTTGAGCTGCTGCTCTCGTCCGGAGGCAACGATCAGTGGGTGCTGCCGTTTAAGCACAATCTTGAGCGGCTGGGCGTGACCATGAACATTCGCCAGGTGGATAACGCGCAGATCACCAGCCGCATGCGCAGCCGTGATTACGACATGATGCAGCGCCTGTGGCCCGCCCAGCCGTGGCCCAGCTCGGACCTGCAAATCTCCTGGGCCTCCAGCTACATCGACTCCTCGTACAACGCGCCGGGGGTTAAAAGCCCGGCGATTGATGCGCTCATTGCGAAAATCGTGGCGGCGCAGGGGGATAAAGAAAAGCTCCTGCCGCTCGGGCGCGCCCTCGACAGGGTCTTAACCTGGAACTACTACATGCTGCCGATGTGGTATATGGGCGAAGATCGCCTTGCGCGCTGGGATAAGTTCTCCGTGCCTGCCGTGCGCCCTGTCTACTCCCTGGGCTTTGATACCTGGTGGTATGACGTTAACAAAGCCGCCAGACTTCCCGCTGAGCGGCGATAAGGAATTATCATGGGTGCCTATCTTCTCCGCCGTCTGCTGCTGGTCATCCCCACCCTGTGGGCCATCATCACGATTAACTTTTTTATCGTGCAAATCGCCCCCGGTGGGCCGGTCGATCAGGCCATTGCCGCCATTGAATTTGGCAACAGCGGCGGCATGCCCGGCGGCGGCGGTGAAGGGATGGGCGCCAGCCATGCGCGAACCGGCGTAGGGAATATCAGTGAAAGCCACTACCGCGGCGGACGCGGGCTGGATCCGGAAGTGATCGCCGAGATCACCCACCGCTACGGCTTTGACAAACCGATTCACGAGCGCTATTTCAAAATGCTCTGGGATTACATCCGCTTCGATTTTGGCGATAGCCTGTTTCGCAGTGCGTCAGTGCTGACGCTGATCAAGCAAAGCCTGCCGGTTTCGATCACGCTGGGGCTGTGGGGAACGCTGATTATCTATCTGGTCTCTATTCCGCTCGGGATCCGCAAAGCGGTGTACAACGGCAGCCGGTTCGATATCTGGAGCAGCACGTTCATCATTATTGGCTATGCCATCCCGGCGTTTCTGTTTGCCGTCCTGCTGATCGTCTTTTTTGCCGGGGGAAGCTATTTCGACCTCTTCCCGCTGCGGGGGCTGGTTTCCGCCGATTTCAGCTCCCTACCGTGGTATCAGAAAATCACCGACTACCTCTGGCATATCACGCTGCCGGTGCTGGCCACGGTCATCGGCGGGTTTGCGGCCCTGACCATGTT
Organism: Enterobacter sp. PL_is511; assembly: GCF_055816065.1. NCBI lineage: Bacteria > Pseudomonadati > Pseudomonadota > Gammaproteobacteria > Enterobacterales > Enterobacteriaceae > Enterobacter > Enterobacter sp. PL_is511. Next base: position 40,710 of record NZ_JBVPGP010000011.1, read on the forward strand.
GACCAAAAACGCCTTTCTCGATGAAATTCGTAAACAGTACGTCGTCACGGCCCGCGCCAAGGGCGTGAGCGAGAAGCAGATCATGTGGAAACACGTGTTTCGCAACGCCATGCTGCTGGTGATCGCCGGATTTCCGGCCACGTTCATCGGCATGTTTTTTACCGGCTCGCTGCTGATAGAGGTGATGTTTTCGCTCAACGGCCTGGGGCTGCTGGGCTATGAGGCTACCGTGTCGCGCGATTATCCGGTGATGTTTGGCACACTCTATATTTTCACCCTGATTGGCCTGCTGCTGAATATCATCAGTGATATCAGCTATACGCTGGTCGATCCCCGAATCGATTTTGAGGGCCGCTGATGCCGCGTTTAAGCCCCGTCAACCAGGCCCGCTGGGCCCGTTTTCGCCACAACCGCCGCGGCTACTGGTCGCTGTGGATTTTTGCCGTGCTGTTTGCCTTAAGCATGTGTTCGGAGCTGATCGCCAACGACAAACCGCTGCTGGTGCATTTTAACGACCGCTGGTACGTGCCGGTTATCGCCAGCTACACCGAAAGCGACTTTGGCGGCCCGTTTGCGACCCCGGCTGAATATCAGGATCCGTGGCTTCGCGATCAAATCGACAGGCACGGCTGGGCGCTCTGGGCACCGGTGCGCTTTGGCGCAAACAGCATTAACTTCGCCACCACGACCCCCTTCCCTTCCCCGCCCTCCACGCAAAACTGGCTGGGAACCGATGCGAACGGCGGCGACGTGCTGGCCCGCATCCTGTACGGCACGCGAATCTCGCTTCTCTTTGGGCTGATGCTGACGATCTTCTCAAGCGTAATGGGCGTCGTGGCGGGTGCCGTTCAGGGCTACTACGGCGGGAAAATTGACCTGTGGGGCCAGCGGATTATTGAAGTCTGGTCAGGCATGCCGACGCTGTTTCTGATCATCCTGCTTTCCAGCGTCGTACAGCCCAACTTCTGGTGGCTATTAGGCATCACCGTCCTGTTCGGCTGGATGGCGCTGGTGGGCGTGGTGCGGGCGGAGTTTCTGCGCACCCGCAATTTCGACTATATTCGCGCCGCGCAGGCCCTTGGCGTGAGTGACCGCGGGATCATTTTCCGCCATATGCTGCCCAACGCGGTGGTAGCAACGCTCACCTTCCTGCCGTTTATTCTGTGCAGCTCCATCACCACCCTCACTTCGCTGGATTTTCTTGGTTTCGGGCTACCGCTGGGTTCCCCGTCGCTCGGCGAACTGCTGCTGCAGGGTAAAAACAACCTGCAGGCACCGTGGTTAGGCATCGCCGCCTTTCTTTCCGTGGCCGTGTTGCTGTCGCTGCTGATTTTTATTGGCGAAGCCGTGCGCGATGCCTTCGATCCGAACAAGGCGGTATAAAATGACCCAGCCTCTTCTGAGTATTGATAACCTGTCGATTGCTTTTTCAACGCAGGGCGAGACGCGCACCGTGGTTACCGACCTGTCGCTGCAGATCCAGCCCGGGGAAACGCTGGCCCTGGTGGGCGAGTCGGGTTCTGGCAAGAGCGTTTCGGCGCTCTCCATCCTGCGGCTGCTGCCTTCTCCGCCGGTGAGCTATCCGCAAGGGGATATTCTGTTTCACGGCCGTTCGCTGCTGCACGCCGATGAACAGACCCTGCGCGGCATTCGCGGCAACAAAATCGCTATGATCTTCCAGGAGCCGATGGTTTCCCTCAACCCGCTGCACAGCCTGGAGAAACAGCTCTATGAAGTGCTCTCCCTGCACCGGGGGATGCGCAAAGAGGCCGCACGCGGAGAAATTCTGGACTGTCTGGAGCGAACAGGCATACGCAACGCGGCCAAACGGCTGAATGATTTTCCGCACCAGCTCTCCGGCGGCGAACGCCAGCGCGTGATGATCGCCATGGCCCTGCTCACGCGCCCCGAACTGTTGATTGCCGACGAGCCCACAACGGCGCTGGACGTAACGGTACAGGCGCAAATACTGACGCTGCTGCGGGAACTGCGTGACGAGCTGAACATGAGCCTGCTGTTTATTACGCATAACCTGAGCATTGTGAGAAAGCTGGCCGACAGCGTCGCGGTGATGCAAAACGGACGCTGTGTTGAACAGAATACCGCGTCAACGCTGCTGAGCGCGCCGCAGCACCCCTATACGCAGCGCCTGCTTGACAGCGAACCCTCCGGCGACCCGGTTCCTCTCACGGCTGACAGCACACCGCTGCTGCGCGTTGAGGATCTGTCCGTCTCGTTCCCGATCCGCAAAGGTATTCTGCGGCGCATTGTCGATCGGAACCCGGTATTGAAAAACATCCGCTTCTCGCTGAGCCCGGGAGAATCCCTGGGGCTGGTGGGCGAATCCGGCTCGGGTAAAAGCACCACCGGTCTGGCGCTGCTGCGCCTGATCGCCTCCCAGGGCGAGATCCTCTTTGACGATATGCCGCTGCACCGCTGGAACCGCCGTCAGATGCTGCCCGTGCGGCCCCGCATGCAGGTGGTGTTTCAGGATCCTAACTCCTCGCTTAACCCGCGGCTCAGCGTGTTACAGATTATCGAAGAGGGTCTGCGCGTCCATCAGCCCGGCCTGAGCGCGCAGCAGCGCGAGCAGGAGGTCATTCGGGTCATGGCCGAAGTGGGTCTAGATCCCGAGATGCGCCACCGCTACCCTGCGGAATTTTCCGGTGGGCAGCGCCAGCGTATCGCCATTGCCCGCGCGCTGATTCTGAAACCGGAGCTGATTATTCTGGATGAACCGACGTCGTCGCTGGACAGAACCGTTCAGGCGCAGATCCTGGCCCTGCTGAAAGGGCTGCAGGAAAAGCACCGGCTGGCCTATATCTTTATCAGCCACGATCTACAGGTGGTGCGGGCGCTATGTCATCAGGTGATAGTGTTGCGACAGGGAGAAGTGGTCGAACAGGGTGAGTGCCAGCGCGTATTTAGCGCGCCAACGCAGCGCTACACGCGCCAGCTGTTGTCGGCAGACTAGCGGTCAGAACGGGTACTGGCCGGAGAAAGGTTCAGCAATGGCAACGCCAAAATTCTTCAGACGGCAGGTGGCGGCAAACTCGTCCTGGCTTTTCACAAACAGGCACGGCTCACCTTCGCATTCCAGGACGGAGCTGTCCACTTCAATATCCGTCAGGGCCTGACTGAGACGCTCCATCACCCGCCATGCATTTTCGTCGCTCGGGCTCAACAGCTTGAGTGCCACCAGACAATTTTCGGAGCCCGCGACGTTTTGCGGAATCGGTTCAACTTTCGAACCTGCAAAACCCGCCGACCAGCGATAGCTCTGGGGCAAGCGATGGACAATGGAGAGTTGTAATGTATTCACGTTCGTTCCCCGGAAGCAAAATTTACTTCACAATTTATTTACATTTATAGTAACACATCATCGCCAGCCTGCACTATTCAGCGCTTTTTTATCCGTTTCCAGGCTCGCGTCGGCGCTATATGTACCCGTTTCTGCGATCTAACTCAACCTTTTTGAATACAATGATGTGACTTTTTACACAAATAGATTTTACATAAAATAAACAAACACGGAATAAACGAACGAGGGTTTGGTTGATATGCATCAACAAAAAAGGCCCTGCCGGGCCTTCTCTGTGTTTTAGTGGGCCGCTTTTCGCGGTCGACTGGCGTAAAGATAGAAGAGTATCGAGCTGGTTGCGCAAAAAGCCATCGCCCACAGCATGGGCCATGCCGTCGTAAAGGTGGCCATCGAAAGCAACGCGCCAACGATAGCACCGATGCCGAAGCGGAACGTCCCTGCCAGAGATGATGCGGTCCCCGCCATGTGCGGGAACTCATCCAGGATCACCGCCATCGCATTGGATGACACCATCGACACGCAGCCGACAAAAGCCGCCACGCCGACCACCAGCGCCCAGAAGCCCACGCCCAGAAACGCGCTCACCACCAGCCAGATCGCCATAACAAACTGTATCCACAGCCCGGCGCGGAACATGTTCAGCGCCCCCACCCGCCGGACAAAGCGGCTGTTGATGATGGTCATGATGAACAGGAAGACGATGTTAAGGGCAAAGTAATAGCCGAAGTGCTGCGGGGAAACGTGGTTCAGCTCGATGTAGACAAACGGCCCGGCGCTCAGGAATGAGAACATCCCGGCGAAGCTGAACCCGCTTGCCAGCATATAGCTGAGCACGCGCTTGTGGCGAAACAGCGAGGCAAAGTTGCCGATGGTGGTTCGGATGTGGAATTTCTGCCGGCGCTCGACGGGAAGCGTTTCATCAATAAAGAAGAAAATCATCGCGGAGGCCAGCAGCGCGGCCAGGGCCAGGATCCAGAAAATCACATGCCAGCTAAACCACACCAGCACCGCACCACCGGCCATGGGTGCCACCAGCGGCGCAATCGTCGTCACCAGCATCACGAACGACATCATGCGGGAGAACTCTTCCTTCGGGTAGATATCGCGCATCAGGGCGTTAATCACCACGCTTGCCGCTGCCGCCGCCAGACCGTGGAAGAAGCGCATGACAATCAGATGATCGATGGTCTGCGCCAGCGCACAGGCAACCGCAGCGGCCGCAAAGACCAGCGTCCCGCCCAGAATGACGGGCTTGCGTCCAAGGCTGTCCGCCATCGGGCCATAAAACAGCTGGCCGAGGGCAAAGCCGAGAATATAGGTGCTGAGCGTCATCTGCGCGCTGCCCGCCGGGACGCCAAACTGTGCAGAAATCACCGGCAGCGCAGGCAGGTACATATCAATAGACAGCGGCATCAGCATGGCCAGCAGGCCAAGAATGAAGACGATTTTGAACGACGAGTGTGGCCTGGTGGTCACAGAGTTCTCCTGAAATTAGTGCGAAGGCAGACCGACGCTGGCGATCTCTTCTTCCGTTAACGGGCGATATTCGCCTGGCGCCAGCTCGGGATCGAGTTCGATCGCACCAATCCGCTCACGATGCAGGCCAACAACGTGGTTCCCCACCGCGGCAAACATACGTTTCACCTGATGGTAGCGCCCCTCGCTGATGGTCAGGCGGACCTCCGTCGGGGTGATGACTTCGAGCACCGCCGGTTTGGTCAGATCTTTTTCATTATGCAGCTGAACGCCTTTCGCGAAGTGCTCTGCCGTGTCATCCGACACCGGCGACTCCAGCGTCACGAGGTAGGTTTTCTCGCAGTGGTGTCGTGGAGAGGTGATGCGGTGCGACCACTGCCCGTCGTCGGTCATCAGCACCAGACCGGTGGTGTCGATGTCGAGGCGGCCTGCGGCATGCAGCTTGTGCGCCACCGGTTCGTCGAGGAAATAGAGCACCGTCGGGTGATCCGGATCGTCCGTTGAGCAGACGTAGCCTTCCGGCTTATTGAGCATGAAGTAGCGCGGACCATGCTGCTGGGTCAGCGGATTGCCGTCATACTCCACCTGATGGTCAGGTTGCAGTTTGAAGGCGCTGTCTCTCACAATGTTGCCATCCACGGTAACGCGGCTGGCGCGAATTTCGCGCCCGGCAATAGCGCGGCTTACGCCGAGTTGCTGAGCGATAAACTTATCAAGTCGCATGAAATCTTTTTAGCCTTAATGGTGCAGGAAGTCGGACAACAGGTCCGAAAAAAGAAGCAGTCTGGAACGGTTCAGTATAATGGTCTGGTTGCGCCACTCAAGGGAAAAAGTTTCGTGGCATACTATCTATACCCTAAATAATTCGAGTTGCATGAAGGCGGCAAAGGAGTGAATCCCCGGGAGCTTACATAAGTAAGTGACCGGGGTGAACGAGTGCAGCCAACGCACAGGCAACTTGAAGTATGACGGGTATATGTGCGGAATAACGAAACCGAGACCCCATGACTTTTACACTTCGTCCCTATCAGCAGGAAGCCGTTGACGCCACCCTCGCCTGGTTCCGTAAACATCGCGAGCCGGCGGCGATTGTGCTCCCGACCGGCGCAGGCAAAAGCCTGGTCATTGCCGAGCTGGCGCGTCTGGCCCGCGGTCGCGTGCTGGTACTGGCGCACGTTAAAGAGCTCGTCGCGCAAAACCATGCCAAGTATTGTGCACTTGGGCTGGAAGCCGACATTTTCGCCGCCGGGCTAAAGCGTAAAGAGAGCCACGGCAAAGTGGTGTTTGGCAGCGTGCAGTCGGTGGCCCGCAATCTGGATCTGTTTCGCAGCGAATTTTCGCTGCTGATTGTCGACGAATGTCACCGCATCAGCGATGACGACGACAGCCAGTATCAGCAAATCCTGTCACACCTGAAAGCGGTGAACCCTCACCTGCGCCTGCTGGGCCTGACGGCGACCCCGTTTCGCCTGGGGAAAGGCTGGATCTATCGCTACCATTATCACGGCATGGTGCGCGGCGATGACAAGGCCCTGTTTAGCGACTGCATTTACGAGCTTCCGCTGCGCTACATGATTAAACATGGCTACCTGACGCCGCCTGAACGGCTGGATATGCCGGTGGTGCAGTACGACTTCAGCCGCCTGCAGGCGCAAAGCAACGGGTTATTCAGCGAAGCGGATCTTAACCAGGAGCTGAAAAAGCAAAAGCGCATTACGCCGCACATCATCAGCCAAATAGAGGAGTTTGCGCAGACGCGCAAAGGGGTGATGATCTTTGCCGCCACCGTTGAGCACGCGCGGGAAATCACCGGGTTACTGCCTTCCGGCGACGCGGCGCTCATCACCGGCGAGACGCCCGGCCCGGAGCGCGACAGCCTGATTGACGCGTTTAAAGCCCAGCGGTTCCGCTATCTGGTTAACGTGTCGGTATTGACCACCGGCTTTGACGCACCGCACGTCGACCTGATCGCCATTTTGCGCCCGACCGAATCGGTGAGTCTGTATCAACAAATTGTTGGCCGCGGCCTGCGCCTGGCCCCCGGGAAAACCGACTGCCTGATTCTGGATTATGCAGGTAACCCGCACGATCTCTATACGCCTGAAGTCGGCGCGCCAAAAGGGAAAAGCGACAACGTGCCCGTGCAGGTCTTTTGCCCTGCCTGTGGGTTTGCCAACACTTTCTGGGGCAAAACCACCGCCGACGGCACGCTGATCGAACATTTTGGCCGCCGCTGTCAGGGCTGGTTTGAAGATGATGACGGGCATCGCGAGCAGTGCGATTTTCGTTTCCGCTTTAAAAACTGCCCGCAGTGCAACGCCGAAAACGACATTGCCGCTCGCCGCTGTCGGGAATGTGACACGGTGCTGGTTGACCCGGACGACATGCTGAAAGCAGCATTAAAGCTGAAAGATGCGCTGGTACTGCGCTGTTCCGGCATGGCGTTGCAGCCCGGCGCCGATGAAAAAGGCGAATGGCTGAAAATCACCTATTACGACGAAGACGGGGCGGACGTCAGCGAGCGCTTCCGGCTTCAGACGCCTGCCCAGCGAACGGCCTTCGAACAGCTGTTTATCCGCCCGCACACCCGCACCCCGGGCGTGCCCCTGCGCTGGATCACCGTGGCCGATATCGTGCGCCAGCAGGTGCTGTTGCGCCATCCGGATTTTGTGGTCGCCCGTAAGAAAGGCCAGTTCTGGCAGGTGCGCGAGAAACTCTTTGACTACGAAGGTCGCTTCCGTCGCGCCAACGAATTGCGCGGTTAGCGGGACTTTTCATTGATGTGAGGGGCATTTGAGTATAAAATGCCGCCCGCTTCACATCCGTGAGGCAGAACACTCACCTGCTGCTGGGTCGCCTGTAGTAGGGTTTTAAATACAGAGAGAAATCAATGTTTACTATCGAAGCAGAAGTACGTAACGTGCAGGGTAAGGGTGCGAGCCGCCGCCTGCGTACCGCTAACAAGTTCCCGGCTATCGTTTACGGTGGCGAAGCTGCTCCAGTTGCAATCGAACTGGATCACGACAAACTGTGGAACCTGCAGACCAAAGCTGAATTCTACAGCGAAGTTCTGACCATCGTTGTTGGCGGTAAAGAAGAAAAAGTGAAAGTTCAGGCTGTTCAGCGTCACGCGTTCAAGCCAAAACTGACTCACATCGACTTCGTTCGCGCGTAATCGCAAACCTGTCGAAAAAAACCCCGCTTCTGCGGGGTTTTTTGTGCCTGCTATTTACCGCCCGAGGTGCGGCGCTGAAGCTGATCGCGCAGATTCGGCGGCGTACCCTTAATGGTCAGCGTATCGGTGGCCGGATCCCAGAAGATACGTTCCCCCAGCAGCATCGCATCAAAGTTGATGGTTAACCCGCCGCCGCTGCCGGCAAACTTGGTTAACTGGCGCAGCGTGCTGCGATCCGCCGGGAAGCTCTCTTCAAGCTCATAGCCCTTTTCTGCGGTAAATTCCTGGAAGCTGACTTCGCTGACGCCTGCCAGCTCTTTTGACAGCGACTCCAGCTCAATCTCTTCCCCTGCCTGCAGCTGTTCGTTGCAGTAGCTGTAAACCTGCTGGCGCACCGTCTGGCGCTCGGATTTATCGAGCTGCGCTTCTGCTGTGAAATCGTCAACCGCCTGGAGCAGCCCTTTGTTCTGCGCTTTGGCGTTAAGCCCTTCACTGGCACCGAGGAAGTCCATAAAGAAATCCGCCACTTTGCGGCCCACGCGCCCCTTCAGGAATGTCAGGTAGCGGGTCGATTCCGGGTTGGTTTCCCACTCGGTCAAATCAATACGCGCCACGATATCCGCATGGTTGATATCCAGATAATGCGTCGAGCTGATGTCCAGCTGCTCATTCACGCGCATGCTGCTTAAGTTATTCAGCACGGTAACCAGCAGATACTCGACCGCCAGGTAGCGGTAGTGGCAGAACAGCACGATCCCACCATCGGCGAACGGATATTTCGCCAGCTCGTCGCGCAGACGCCCGGTTGCCGCACGGCTAAACGCCAGGAAATCCTCTTCACCCTGGCGCTGCAGGCGCAGGCTATCGGCCAGTTCACTCTCTTCGCTGAACAGGCCATAGGCTTTATTTTTGGCGCTGTAGACGCGATGCAGCTCTGCCATCATCTCCACAACGGTCGCAGTGGGTTCCAGTAACGAATCGCGCAGCACCACTTCAAGGGTTTGCTCATCACGCTTGATAAGCTGGTGCAAGGCAATCTGGTTGATTTCCAGACTCATGATAAACTCTCCTTTTAGACCGGGCGGTATTCAACCACCACCAGGACATGTGTGCAACAACAGATAAAAAAGGGGAAAAAAAGCTGTTGCTACGGTAATATGTTGCCCTTTCATCAACAAACTGATTTTGATTTATGCCACAACATTCCCGCTACAGTGATGAACACGTTGAACAACTGCTCAGTGAGCTGGTCAACGTACTGGAAAAACATAAAACGCCGACCGATCTCTCCCTGATGGTTTTGGGAAATATGGTCACCAACCTGATTAACACCAGCGTTGCTCCGGCTCAGCGTCAGGCGATCGCAAAATCTTTCGCCCAGGCTTTACAGTCGTCCGTCAGCAACGACCCGGCCCATTAAGGGATACGAACAACAGTTTATGGTGACGAATCGTCAGCGCTACCGTGAAAAAGTCTCCCAGATGGTCAGCTGGGGGCACTGGTTTGCCCTGTTCAACATTCTGCTGGCGACGGTCATTGGCTGTCGTTATCTGTTTGTCGCAGACTGGCCAACAACGCTCACCGGGCGTATCTACTCCTGGATAAGCGTTGTCGGTCACTTTAGCTTTTTGGTTTTCGCCACCTATCTGCTGATCCTGTTCCCCTTGACGTTTATCGTCATGTCGCAGCGTCTGATGCGATTCTTGTCCGCCATCCTTGCGACGGTGGGGATGACGCTGCTGCTTATCGACAGTGAAGTGTTCACCCGCTTCCACCTGCATCTCAACCCCATCGTCTGGGAACTGGTGATTAACCCCGACCAGAACGAAACGGCCCGTGACTGGCAGCTGATGTTTATCAGCGTCCCGGTGATCCTGTTGATTGAGATGCTGTTTGCCACCTGGAGCTGGCAAAAACTGCGTAGCCTGACCCGGCGACGCCATTACGCGAAGCCCGTCGCCGCGCTCTTCTTCGTCTCCTTTATCAGTTCGCACATCATGTATATCTGGGCGGATGCGAACTTCTATCGTCCTATTACCATGCAGCGCGCGAACCTGCCGCTCTCATATCCGATGACGGCCCGTCGCTTCCTCGAAAAACACGGCCTGCTTGATGCGCAGGAATATCAGCGCCGTCTTATCGAGCAGGGTAACCCGGAAGCTGTCAGCGTGCAGTATCCTCTGAGCGACCTGAACTACCGCGATATGGGACGAGGCCAAAACGTCCTGCTTATCACAGTCGATGGACTGAACTATTCCCGTTACGAGAAGCAGATGCCTGCGCTGGCCAATTTCGCGAGTCAAAACGTCTCGTTTACTCAACATATGAGCTCCGGTAACACAACCGACGCGGGCATCTTTGGCCTCTTCTATGGCATTTCAGCTGGCTATATGGACGGCGTACTGTCTACCCGCACACCTGCGGCGCTGATCACCGGGCTGAATCAGCAGGGCTATCAGTTAGGGTTGTTCTCATCCGATGGCTTTAACAGCCCGCTCTACCGCCAGGCGCTGCTGTCTGATTTCTCACTGCCGACGGCACAAAATCAGTCTGATGCACAGACCGCCAGCCAATGGATAAACTGGCTGCAGCGCTACGCCCAGGAAGATAACCGCTGGTTCTCATGGGTTGCCTTTAACGGCACAACGCTTGCAAACAGCAATAAGAGTGATTTTGCGCGCCGCTACGGCCGCGCGGCGGGTGATGTTGATGCGCAGATTGGTCGCGTGCTTGACGCGCTACGTGAGTCCGGCAAGCTTGATAACACCGTGGTGATCGTGACCGCAGGCCATGGCGTCCCGTTAGGTGACGAGACGAAGAGTATGAGCTGGTCACGCCCGAACCTGCAGGTTCCGCTGGTGATCCACTGGCCGGGCACCCCGGCGCAGCGCATCAATATGCTTACCGAGCATAAAGATGTGATGACCACCCTGATGCAACGCCTGCTGCACGTCAGCACGCCAGCAAACGAGTATTCGCAGGGCCAGGATCTCTTCAGCGCCGCGCGCCGCCATAACTGGGTCACGGCTGCGGGTAATAATACGCTGGTGGTGACTACGCCGAAGCTGACGCTGGTGCTGAACAACAACGGGAATTATCAGACGTATAACCTGCAGGGTGAACGACTGAAAGACCAGAAGCCGCAGCTGAGCCTGCTGCTGCAGGTTCTGACGGATGAGAAGCGCTTCATCGCTAACTGATTAATAATAAACCAGTTAGCGACGGATTCCCTTGCATTCAAAACGGAATCGAGTAGTATTCTTTTCATGCGTCGGCACGTAGCGCAGCCTGGTAGCGCACCGTCATGGGGTGTCGGGGGTCGGAGGTTCAAATCCTCTCGTGCCGACCAAAATCACATTGAAAACCAGCCTCTTATGGCTGGTTTTTTTATTTCGCCTCGTCCGGGGTTTTGCGCAGGTACACCAGCGTAACCAAACAAATCACCTCTCCGGCATAGAACGTATATTCTGCGCCAAACGTCTCCCAGATGGCTCCTGCCCCCAGGCTGGCGACTAACAATCCCACGCCGCTGACCAGACTAAAAATGCCGTAGGCGGTACCGCGCAAATCCGCAGGCGCAGTTTTCGCAATCATTGCCGCCAGCAGCCCCTGCGTCATCCCCATATGCACTCCCCAAAGCGCAACGCCCAGAAGCATTCCAGCCCAGTGGGTGCTCAGCGCCAACACAACATCTGCTCCAATCAGCATCACCAGCCCCCACTGCAGTAATCGGGTGTGGCACATCCCGTCAGATAACTTGCCAAACGGATAGGCAGAGAGGAAATAGAGCAGATTCATGGCCACCATCACCAGCGGGATCAGCGCCAGCGGCACACCCGACTGCTGAGCGCGAAGCACAAGAAATGCTTCACTGAAACGTGCGAGCGTGAAGATGGCCCCCAGACCAATAACCCACCAGCAGCCTTTCCCGAGGCGCCTGAGGTTCTCTTTTTTGATAGGGTTCGTTCGTTTATGCTCGACAGGGGTTTTAGGCTCATGCAGGCCGAAGAAAAGCAGCGCCACGGCGAGCACGCCGGGGATCACCGCGATCCAGAAAATGGTACGAAAATCATCGTTCCACAGCAGCATTAAGCCTACGGCCAGCAACGGCCCGAGAAATGCGCCAATGGTGTCCATCGACTGACGCAAACCAAAGGCCGCGCCGCGGAGTTCCGGCGGCGTAACGTCAGCGACCAGCGCATCGCGCGGCGCTCCCCGGATCCCCTTCCCCACCCGGTCGATTAAGCGAGCCCCAAGGATCATGCCGGAGGAAGAGGCAATAGCAAACAGCGGTTTACTCAACGCGCCAAGACCGTAGCCCAGAACAGCCAGCCCTTTACGCTTGCCCAGATAGTCACTGATGGCGCCGGAAAACACCTTGATAAACAGCGCCGTGGCCTCAGCCAGGCCTTCAATCAAACCAATGAAAATCACGCTGGCTCCCAGCGTCGTAACCATAAACAACGGCAGCAGGCTATGAATGATCTCCGAAGAGATATCCATCAGCATACTGACGCCGCCCACAACCCAGACTCCTTTCGGGATCCGGCTGAGCGTTGCAAACCGGGATAACATTGCGCATCTCCTGCTTTATGTCGAACAGTCTTGTTCGAAACAGAATATCCTGGAAATGCGAATAAAAATCATCTGATATAAAAAAAGCCAGCCCGCAGGCTGGCTTCATTATCTGAGGTGAAGGCTTAGTGCTTCTCACGTCCGCCCAGGAAGAAAATGCCCAGCGGGATGGCCAGCAGAACGGTGAACACCAGACTGTAGACGAAGATCATCGCCGATTGCAGGACATACATGCTGGTTGTCCAGGCAGAGAGAGGAATGTTGTACTGTTCGATGACGCCAACAATGGTGGCCCGCCCCACGCATGCGGCAGCAATCATAAACACGACCAGCAGCGCCAGGAGGAACTTGCGGCCTTCAGGCGTTTTCAGTTTTGCTCGAACCATCTCTCTTCCCTTTTACAGATGAATAACATTATAGAGGATCTAAAATAACACAAACGCCTGCCGGACTCCACGCCAGGACAAACATCTACCTAAATGGCAAATATGTGGTTTATTACGCTATTGATATTGAAAATGTAAGTAAATAACACCAATCATTTATAGTTGATATGTTAACCTGTGCAGGATCGTTTTGACATAAAGGAATGACAATGAAAAACGCACCTAAATTTGCCATCGCACTCATCGCCGCCGCGTGTGTCAGCACCAGTGCTTTCGCCAGCGAAACACCTAAAGAGCAGCCGCTGGAAAAAGTCGCCCCGTATCCGAAAGCGGATAAAGGGATGAAGCGTCAGGTGATTCAGCTGCCGGCACAGCAGGATGAAGCGAATTTCAAAGTGGAACTGTTAATTGGCAAGACGCTGGAAGTGGACTGCAACCAGCATCGCCTGGGTGGTCAGCTGGAAAGCAAAACGCTGGAAGGCTGGGGTTACGACTACTACGTCTTTGATAAAGTCACCTCGCCGGTCTCCACCATGATGGCCTGCCCGGATGGCAAGAAAGAGAAGAAATTTGTGACGGCGTATCTGGGCGACAATAGCCTGCTGCGCTACAACAGCAAGTTGCCGATCGTGGTCTATACGCCTGAAAACGTGGAAGTGAAGTATCGCGTGTGGAAGGCAGAAGAGACTGTCGGACAAGCGGTAGTACGTTAAAAGTCGGGTGGCAGCTTCGCCTAACCCGACCTACAAAACAACACCGAACATAGGCCGGGTAGGCGTCAGCGCCACCCGGCTTTTTTACCTTACAGCGCGATATCCGCAACCGGTTTGTTTTCCGGCTGAGGCTTCAGCTCCGCTTTTGGCGCAGCATCCGCAGCCTGCGGTTTGATGTACTGCAGCTGCAGTACGCGGCTGGTGTATTCCAGCTCCTGCTCCGTCGCGCTCACGTTGCCGTTCAGCTTCGTGCCATAGGATGGAATAATGGTTTTCAGCTTCGCCTGCCATTCCGGGCTGGCGACTTTATCTTTAAACACTTTTTCCATCAGGTGCAGCATGATTGGCGCAGCGGTAGACGCACCCGGTGACGCACCCAGCAGCGCGGCGATGGTGCCATCCTTATCGCTTACCACTTCGGTACCCAGACGCAGCACGCCACCCTCTTTCGGATCGCGCTTGATGATCTGTACGCGCTGACCCGCCTGCCACAGACGCCAGTCTTCTTTCTTCGCCTGCGGATAGTACTCTTTCAGCGCCTCGAAACGATCGTCGTCAGAGAGCATCACCTGGCTAATCAGGTATTTCACCAGGTCGAAGTTATCCAGACCCACGTCCATCATCGGCTTGACGTTAGAGGTGGTGGTTGCGCTGAGCAGGTCCCACAGAGAACCGTTTTTCAGGAACTTCGTGGAGAAGGTCGCGAACGGCCCAAACAGCACCACGCGTTTGCCGTCAAGCATACGGGTGTCGATGTGCGGAACAGACATTGGCGGCGCGCCCACGGAAGCCTGACCGTACACTTTTGCCAGATGACGGTTCACCACTTCCGGGTTATCGGACACCAGGAACTGACCGCCCACCGGGAAGCCCGCGTAGTCGTCCGCTTCCGGAATACCGGACTCCTGCAGCAGCTTCAGCGCCGCGCCGCCCGCACCGATAAAGACAAACTTCGCCCTGATGACGTGTTCAGCTTCATTGTTTTTCAGATCGGCAACGGTCACGCTCCAGCTGTTATCCGCGTTGCGCTTGAAACCGCGCACTTCGGTGCTGAGCTGCAGGTTGAAGTTCTCTTTTTTCTTCAGAGACGTCACCAGCTGACGGGTAATTTCACCGTAGTTAACGTCGGTACCAATTTCGGTACGGGTCGCCGCCACTTTCTGGTTCGGGTCACGACCTTCCATGACCAGCGGAGCCCACTCTTTAATCTGCGCGTGGTCTTCAGAGTATTTCATCCCGCGGAACAGCGTGCTCTGCTGCAGAGCGGCGTAGCGCGCGCGCAGGAAGTTGACGTTCTGCTCACCCCACACAAAGCTCATGTGCGGTACGGTGTTGATGAAGGAGTGCGGGTCGTGCATCACGCCGCTGTTGACCTGATGAGACCAGAACTGGCGAGAAACCTGGAATGCTTCGTTGATCTCTACCGCCTTCTCGATACTAATGGAACCGTCCTTTTTCTGCGGCGTATAGTTCAGTTCCATGAGTGCCGAATGGCCGGTACCGGCGTTGTTCCAGCCGTTCGAACTCTCCTGCGCCACGCCGTCAAGGCGCTCGACCATGGTCATTGACCAGTCCGGCTGCAGTTCTTGCAGATAGGTTCCCAGCGTGGCGCTCATGATACCGCCACCAATTAAAAGGACGTCCGTTTCCTGCTCTTTTGGTGCGTCAGCTTTCGCCGCCATAGAGACGGTGTTAAGCCCCACGGCCAGAGAAAAGAGCATGGCAGTCATTTTTTTCATAATTTATGCCTTAGTGTAAAAGTGCTTGATGCGTGGAAATTGCAGGTGAAAAAAGCTGCGGGGGCACGGTAACAACTTTTAAATATTGTTTAAAGGTTACGAAATTATTGTAATTGTGAAATTTAATGATGGATTGTTTGTGAGGAATTATCGATGCGTCTGGTAAAGCGCGGTTTTACTGGCTAGTATGTTGCGTTTTGTGATCGCGCGCACGGAAGCCTGCCCTAACCAGCGAACTGTTATGTCCTTACCCCATTCTGCTGTATCCCCCGAAGACCGCGTAGCCAACGTACTGCGTTCCCCTAAGCAGCTGACGCGTGAAACGCTGGCGGGCGTGATTACCGCCCTGGCGCTGATCCCCGAGGTCATCTCATTTTCCGTGGTGGCGGGCGTTGACCCGAAGGTCAGCCTGATCGCCTCCGTGGTGCTGTGTCTTGCCCTGTCCGTGCTGGGCGGTCGCCCGGCGATGGTCACGGCAGCGGCCGGTTCCGTAGCGCTGGTTATTGGGCCCATGGTGCATCAGCACGGCGTACAGTACATTCTTCCCGCCGTGCTGATGGCAGGCGTGATTCAGATTCTGTTTGGCGTGCTGGGCATGGCAAGGCTGATGCGCTTTATTCCCCAGTCGGTCATGACCGGGTTTGTTAACGCCCTGGGCATTTTGATCTTCTTCGCTCAGGTGCCGCATTTCTGGAGCCGAAGCCCGCTGGTTGTGGGCCTGTTCGTGCTGACGCTGCTGATCGTGCTGTGGGTGCCGCGCTATCTCAAAAGCATCCCTTCCCCGCTGATTGCGATTGTTGTGCTTACCGTGTTCACCGTTTCAACCGGTCAAATCCTGCCGACCGTGGGCGATGAAGGCTCCATGAGCGGCGGTTTACCGGGTCTTACCGAACTTCTGGTCCCCCTCAATGCACAGACGCTGAGCATTATCTGGCCGTGCGCGTTGAGCATCGCCTTTGTCGGCCTGCTGGAATCCCTGCTGACGGCAAAGCTGGTGGATGAGCTGACCGCGACACCGTCAAGTAAACGCCGCGAAAGCATTGGATTAGGCGTCGGCAATATTCTGGCCGGATTTTATGGCGGTATTGCGGGCTGCGCGATGATTGGGCAAACCATCGTTAACGTGGAGATGGGAAAAGGCCGAAGCCGCATTTCAACCCTTGCAGCGGGCATTGTGCTGCTGATCCTGGTCACGGCACTCAGCGACGTGATGGCCAACATCCCGATGGCGGTGCTGGCGGGCATTATGGCGATCGTCGCCGTCAAAACCTTCAGCTGGCACAGTCTTCAGCCCGCCACGCTGAAAACGGCCCCGATTGCAGAAACGGTCGTCATGCTGGTCACCGTTGCCGCCACGGTATCAACCGGCAATCTGGCGATTGGCGTGCTGGGCGGGATTATCGTTATGGCGCTACTCCCCGCCCGCATTAAGCGTCGGCTTAAAGAAGAAAAATCGTCGCCAGCCCAAGAAAAATAAAGAAACCGCCGGTATCGGTGATGGCGGTGATCATCACGCTCGACCCCACCGCGGGGTCGCGCCCCAGTTTGGTCATCGTCAGCGGGATAATGACCCCCATCATTGATGCCACCAGCAAATTTAGCACCATCGCCAGCATCATCACCCCACCCAGCGCCATATCGTCATACAGCCACCAGGTAATGCCGCCCATAATACCGCCCCACACCAGGCCGTTGATCAGCGCCACGCCCATCTCTCTGAAGATCAGAAAGGCGAAGTTACCGGGCTGAATATTTTCCAGCGCCAGCGCGCGGACGATCATGGTGATGGTCTGGTTTCCGGTGTTGCCGCCTATTCCGGCCACAATCGGCATCAGCGAGGCCAGCGCCACCAGCTGCGAAATGGTGTGTTCAAAACCGTCAATCACCCGGGAGGCGATAAAGGCGGTACACAGGTTAATGGCCAGCCACGCCCAGCGGGTTTTCACCGCCTTGCCGACGGAGGCATGGACGTCATCTTCGGCGCTGATCCCCCCGAGCGCACGCAGATCGTTGTCGGTTTCTTCGTAGACCACATCAACGATCTCATCGATGGTCAGACGCCCCATCAGTTTGCCGACGGAGTCCACAACGGCGGCACTCACCAGGTCATCACGTTCGAAGGTACGCGCCGCTTTCTCCGCATCGTCTTCCGGGGAGAAGACCATTGGCTCGTTTTCCATCACCTCGCTCACCTTCCGCTGGGTGCTGTTGAGCAGGATGGTTTTCAGTTCCAGCTCGCCGAGCAGGGTTTTATCCCGGGAGGTGACAAACAGTTTATCGGTGTTGTCCGGCATTTTGCCCAGGCGACGCAGGTAGCGCTGCACGGTACCGAGCGTCACGTCCGGGCGCACCGTGATAACGCCGAACTCCATGATCGCGCCGACGCTGTTTTTCTCGTAGTGCATAACCTGACGCACGCGCGCGCGTTCATCGGCAGGCAGTGACGCCAGCAGGCGGCCGGTCAGGTTGCGCGGCAGGTGCTGAACGAGGTAAATCTGCTCGTCGATATCCAGGGTTTGCAGAGCGTCAAGAATATCCCGGTCGCTCATCTCGTCGATCAGGTCGTCCCAGACGTTTTCAGAGGCCTCAAGCAGCACCTGCCCGCGCTCATGATCCTGCACCAGACGCCACAGGGCGTGACGTTCTTCCGAGGGAAGCGCTTCCAGGGTATCCGCCAGATCCGGTGGGGGTAAATGAGCAACCAGCGCACCTACCTCAGCAATATCGTCGGCCAGGGTGCCGACATCATATTGCTCAGCCAGGGTCAGTTTGCCTAATAGCGTAGAGGTGACCGCTTTATCGGTCGTGAGAAGCCAGATGAGTCGCGCGCGCTCCTGGTCACGCTGTCTGGCGCTGTTTTTCTTTAATACCGACATCAATCATAAATCCATTAAATGAGTTGGGGTTAAGCATAGCGCGGGGATATGTAAATAAGAATAAACAACGGGGCGGGATGGAGAAAAAAGCGGCATTACGGCCACGATCTATCCCCTCTCCCTGTGGGAGAGGGTTTGGGTGAGGGCTTCAGGCCGTACGCGCCACTGCATCACGCGAGGCTGCATCGCGCTCTTCACCGGTCAGCTCGCTGAGCCTGCCGTCGCGCATCTCCAGCAGGCGGTCAGCATGAATGAAGTAGTGATCGTCGTGGCTGATGGCGAAAATGGTTTTGCCCATCTCCTGCATCAGCGGCAGCAGCACCTGATAAAACTCGCGGCGGAAGTGCGGGTCCTGATCCGCCGCCCACTCATCCAGCAGAATGATGTCACGCTCTTCCGCCAGCGCCAGCAGCAGCGCCACGCGCTTTTTCTGCCCTTTGGAAAGCTTCAGATTGAGGATCTTCCCGTCCTGTAACTCCAGCTTGTGCGACATCTGCAGCTGCGCCAGCCATTTTTCCACCAGCGCAGGATTGGCCTGCTGCCCTTCCGGACCCAGCAGCCGATCGAACAGCCAGACGTCGGTGAACACCGCCGAGAAAAGCTTGCGGTAATCCTCGGGCTTCTCCGCGCTCAGCGCTCTGCCATCCAGTAAAATCTCGCCCGACTGCGGCTGATAAAGCCCGGTGAGCAACATCGCCAGCGTCGATTTACCGCTGCCGTTGCCGCCAATCAGAAACAGCAGCTCGCCGCGGCGGATCGTCAGGTTAACCGGCCCCACGGAGAAGGCGCTGTCCTGATAGCGGAAGGTGACGTTACGCAGCTCCAGCGTCTGCCAGTTCGGGAAGGCCTGCGGGCGCGGAAATTCGGCCTTAAACGGCGCGAGATCGAATTTTTTGAGCTTATTAAAGGCCACCTGCGCACTCAGCAAGGTAGGCAACGCGCCGACCGCCGAGAGCAGCGGCGTGCGCAAAAACAGCAGCGTCAGCGAGTAGGTTGCCGCGACGTTGGTGTCCGCCCAGCCCAGGCTGTTCGCCATCCAGAATACCAGGCCAATGGCACCCAGCATCATGATGTTTGACCAGTTCACCGCACTCAGGTGGAAGGTATCGGCGCGAATAATGTGATGACGATATTCGCGCGCGTCCGGGATATAGAGATGGTTAAAGATATACTCGGCGCGCTCGCGGTTCAGGGTGAGCTCTTTGCGCCCTTCCAGTACCGTCTGGTAATCGTTATAGAGCTTATCTTCGGTTTCACGCAGCACCGCCATGTGTTTGTAGACGCGCGACACCAGCACAAAGCCGCCCCAGATGGTAATGGCAATCCACAGCGCGGTCACCGCCAGCATTTTGCTGGAGAGCCAGGCGAGATAAGCGGCCGATCCAAAGGTCAGAATGATCCCCTGCACCAGCTCCGGCAGACGAACGAACGCGATGGTAATGGCGCGCACGTCACTGGTCAGCCCCGCCAGCAGGGAAGCGCTCCCGAGCTGCTCAACGCGCTCTATCTGGGTGTCCAGGATCCGCTTGATAAACTCACTGCGCAAACGGAAAACGAAATGGTGGCCGAGCGCGGTCAGCGCAAGCTGGGAACCGAGCGTAACCGCCATCAACAGGAGCAGCAGACCGAGAAACTCCGGCAATACGGAGAGCGAGGTGTCGACCATTTCAATCAACCGCACGTTAATAAACGCGATCAGGCCAATACCCAGCGCGGCGCTGGCAAGGCTTAACGCCATTACGGCAATGAAGGGCCAGCGATACTGACGCCAGACAAGGAGAAGTAGTTGCATGCAGGCAATCCGGACAATAAAAATCAGCCAGCAGTGTAAACTGCCAGGCGCGTACATCAAGAATAATTCTTATTTTTGTTTACGCATCCCCGCCTGACGGAAGGTCAGGTTATAACGGTACTCGCCCGTGAGGGGGTGGACCCCGGGTTTCAGCGGCTGAATGCCGTGATAATAAAGCCGAGATTCCCTGCCCCACACCACCACATCGCCATGTTCCAGCATGATGCGTTTGCGCGGATCGTTGCGGCGTAATCCCCCAAACTGGAAGACGGCGGGCAGACCTAACGATACCGAAACGATAGGCGCGCGCAGATCGGGCTCATCCTTGTCCTGATGCAGCGAGAGCTTCGCACCGACGGCGTAGCGGTTAATCAGACAGGCATCAGGGCGAAAATCCGGATAATCCGCCGCCACGGCAGCCTCGTGACAAAGTGCCTGAAAAACCGCAGGCATGGGAGGCCACGGCCGGTCGGTCGTGGGATCGCTTGGAGCATACACATACCCACGTTCGTTTGTCGCCCAGCCCAGTTCGCCGCAGTTGGCCATGGCCACCGACATGGTGTAGCCACCCGGCGTCACCATATGGCGAAACGGCGAAACCACCGTCACCTCGTCGATACCGGCAAGCAGCGCCGCCGCACGGGAGAGTGCAAAGCGGCGCAGGATCACCGCCCCCGGCGCAAGCGGCTCCTGCCAGGGTTCAGCATCCGCAAAAAGATCGAGCATTATCCCTCCCGGCGTTTCGCCTCATGTTTCAGTAATAGCGCTTTTCGCGCCGTCCCCCAGCGGTAGCCCGACAGCGCACCGTCGTTACGAACCACGCGATGACAGGGGATCACAATTGCGAGCGTGTTTGCCGCACAGGCGCCTGCTACGGCGCGTACCGCATTAGGTTGACCAATCGCCTGCGCCACCTGCTGGTAACTTGCCGTTTCGCCGCAGGGAATGTTGCGAAGGGCCTGCCAGACGCGCTGCTGAAACGCGGTTCCGCGAATATCCAGCGGCAGCGCAAGCGGTACGTCCCGGTTATCAATACTGGCAATCACCTGGTGGATCCGCTGCACAAAGGCGTCGTCCAGCGGCGCGTACGTTGCTTTTGGAAATTGCGTGGCAAGCTCTGCGGTGACTTCCGCATCGGTGTCACCCAGCAGAATCGCGCAGATCCCCCGCTCACTTTCTGCGACCAGACAGCGTCCTAACGAACAGTCATCGATGGCATACCGCACGGCCACCTCTCCTTTACGGTACTGCTTCGCCGTCATGCCCAGCGCATCGTCGGCTTTACGATAATAGCTGCTGCTGTCGGGAAACCCCGCCGCCAGCACGGCGTCGGTAATTTTGTCTCCCTGCGCAAGCGCGGCGCGCAGGCGTTGGCCCCGCGCCGCCTGCTGCCAGGCTTTTGGCGTCATGCCGGTCACGGCCTTAAACAGACGGTGGAAATGGAAAGGACTCATGGCAACCTTCTGCGCCAACCCCTCCAGGGTTAGCGCAGGATCCTGCTCCAGAAGACGGCAGGCCTGTTCCACTTTCGCCAGCTTCTGCGCCTGTGGATCGCGTTTGTCCGGCATGCAGCGCTTGCACGGACGAAAGCCGGCCTGTACGGCATGATGGGCATCAGGATAAAAGCGGACATTTTTACGCAGCGCGTGGCGGGCACGGCATGACGGGCGGCAGAAAATACCCGTGGTCTGCACGGCGAAGACAAACTGATCGTCAGCGATCGGATCGCGGGCCAGCACGGCCTGCCAGCGATCCTCATCGGTAATAAAGGTTGAGTTTCTCATTATCGGCTCCTCTTACAAGCATACATAGAGCGTGCCTGAGCGCCACTGATAAAAAACCCGCAACCTTGCTTTTTAATTTTTGTCGCTGACCAGGAAACTGTTGAACTGCGGCGAGCTCCAGGTTTTGAACCCGTCGCCCTCTTTGGTGATCATATAAACCGCCAGCCCTTCCTGACGAACCACCTCTTTGGCTTTTTCCGGGCCGAGAACCATTAATCCGGTATCCCAGGCATCCGCTTCCAGCGCGGTGGGGGCAATGACCGTCACCGAGACCAGGTTATGCGTGATGGGACGTCCGGTCTGCGGATCGATAACGTGCGAAATACGCTTCCCCTCAAGCTCGTAATAGTTACGGTAGCTGCCGGAGGTACTGATCCCATGTCCGTTGATATCCACTATCGCCTGCACGGCATTTTGCCGATCGGTCGGCTTTTGAATCGCTACGCGCCATGGCTTATCGCTGGCGTTCATCCCCCGGCTGACCAGCGCGCCGCCCACCGAGACCAGATAACGGGAAATTCCTTCCTGGGCCATCAGCGCAGCAAGATGATCCGCCGCATAGCCTTCCCCGACCGTCGACAGATCGACAAACAGATCGGGGATATCTTTTTGCAGGTACTGCTGACCGTACTGGTTGATCACGGTCAGATGCTGTAGCCCTGTCCTGGCGCGGGCGTCATCAATGGCCGCCTGTTCGGGCGTCTTCACCGGCTGTTTATTCGGGCCAAATCCCCAGAGGTTTACCAGCGGTCCGACGGTCACATCCATCGCCCCGTTGGTTTTGTAACCCACGCGCATTGCCTCGGTCACGATATCGGCCATCGCCTCGCTCACTGGCCACAGGGAGGTGCTGGTTGAGAGGTTAAAGCGCATCAGCGCGGAGTCATTTTTATAGGTCGACAACAGTTGATCGTCGGCGTCCAGCTGCGACTGGATTTTGCCGCGAAGTTCGTCTGTGCGTGTTTTATCGAGGTTCATCACGCTGACGCGCCAGAAGGTCCCCATCGTTTTGCCTTCGAGCACCGTCGCGGCGGGTGCGTCGGTTTTCGCCACGGGTGTGGGATCGTTACACGCGGTCAGGAAAAAAAGCATAGCCAGAAAGCTGGCGCGTAAAAAAGTCATGTCCATTCATTATTATCCTCATGCCAGGGCGGCAAGAGTACACCAAAACGGGTGAGTTGTGAGAATCAGAGAGGCACAAAAAAGGGGCCATCAGGCCCCTTACGTCACACGATGACGCGATTAGAACTGGTAAACCAGGCCCAGCGCGACGATATCGTCAGTACCGATACCCGCCTGACGGGTAAATTCATTTTCATCAACCAGGTTGATTTTGTAATCAACATAGGTGGACATGTTTTTGTTGAAGTAGTAAGTCGCACCCACATCAACATATTTCAGCAGATCCTGATCGCCGTAACCTTCGATGTCTTTGCCTTTAGACTGCAGGTAAGCCACGGATGGGCGCAGGCCGAAGTCGAACTGGTACTGAGCAACCACTTCGAAGTTCTGCGCTTTGTTAGCGAAGCCGTAAGCGGTAGTCGGGTTGCTGCCGTTAGAAGTACCGAAACGGGTTGCGTTGTAGGTCTGAGAGTACTGCGCTGCCAGATAGATGTTGTTGGCATCGTATTTCAGGCCACCAGAATAGACTTCTGCGTGATCGCCATTACCGTATACGCCAGCTGCATTCTGGTCGGCGGTACGTTTGGAGGAGGACATCGCACCACCCACGCTGAAGCCTTCGCCCAGGTTATAGGTCACGGATGCACCGTAGCCGTCGCCGTTCTGGTTCAGCAGGCTGCGACCGTTAGTGTTTTCACCCTCTACGCTGCCGTTTTTGCCCTGATACTGCAGAGCAAAGTTCAGGCCGTCCACCAGACCAAAGAAGTCCTGGTTACGGTAGGTCGCGACGCCGTTAGCACGTTGCTGCAGGAAGTTGTCAGCGCCGTAG
>NZ_JBVPGP010000015.1:0-83407 GCF_055816065.1 Enterobacter sp. PL_is511
ATCAAATTAAGTAGTAAGCCGGTGCATAAATCCGGTGGTTACAAGCAGTCTTCGGTGGAGCGGTAGTTCAGTCGGTTAGAATACCTGCCTGTCACGCAGGGGGTCGCGGGTTCGAGTCCCGTCCGTTCCGCCACTTATTAAGACATTAAGCCTGCCTTATCGGCAGGCTTAATGGCAAAAACTTTAGGGGCGTAGCTCAGTTGGTAGAGCACCGGTCTCCAAAACCGGGTGTCGCGAGTTCGAGTCTCTCCGCCCCTGCCATATAGAATCCTTTGCTTCGGCAAAGGATTTTTTTTGCCTGAAACGCTGCAGAAAACGCTCTTCTTAATTTTTCAGCCAGCATTCCTGCTGGCTGATGTATCAATCCATTACATTGATTTTTAACAGATCTTTTATCTGTGATTGCTTATCACTGTTTTGCAGCCAAATCGCATACAGCGGCCTGGTAAGCGTGGTGGAATCCAGCACCGTATGCAGCCCCGCTTTAGTATCTGCCCAGCGCACAGGTAACCAGGTACAACCTCTCAGCAAGGGCAGCTGCTGACAGGCGATCTCTGCAGAGCTGGTCGTTAACTGCGGAACATCATCAGGTGCGATCAATCCCGTCTCATGCTGCTGGAAATCTGGCCCCCATTCCAGGCGCAAATAGGTCAGGTCTGCCTTCATCATTGAAGGTTCAGAGGCATAAAGCGCCAGTCCAAACTGACCCACAATCTGGCTGCTAAATTCGTCCATCTTGGGGGCTTCGGTTGTGATCAGAAGATCAAGCTGGCGCTCATGAAGTTGCTTAACCAGCGACTGCCGTTGCGCAATCCTGGCTTCGAATTGCAGGTGACTGTGTGAATGATAAAGCCGGGTAAGCCACTGACTTAGCATACATTCCCACAGGGAAGCGCTGGCCCCTATCGAGAACTCATTATGCCTCGACGTATGTGCCACCTCTTTGCGTGCCGCCTGCCAGGTATTCATGAGTGTTTCAGCGTACGGCAGCAGTTTCTCGCCGGCAGGCGTTAAGCGAATATTGTTACGATGGCGGGTAAAAAGATTCACACCCAGTTGATTTTCCAGCTGTCGAATACGAAAACTGACTGCTGACTGCGTCAGGTAAAGGGCTTCAGCTGCTCGCCCAAAGTGGCGTGTTCTGCTCACTTCAAGGAAAGTTTTAAGCAATTCCGTATCCACATCTTTCTCCGCAAAATTATTTGTCGTTATGATTTAAATGTTTTGTTTTACACTCTGTCAAGCGTAACTAATACTCCGCGCCATAAATAGCTCGGCCAAAGAATTAGGAGCGTGTAGGATGGCGGAAAGCTTTACGACGACTAATCGTTTTTTCGACAATAAACATTATCCGCGCGGGTTCTCTCGTCACGGCGATTTCACCATCAAAGAAGCTCAACTGCTTGAGCGCCATGGTTATGCCTTTAACGAGCTGGATCTGGGTAAGCGTGAACCTGCAACCGAAGACGAAAAACAGTTTGTTTCTGTTTGCCGTGGTGAGCGTGAGCCGCAGTCTGAAGCGGAACGTGTGTGGATCAAGTACATGGCGCGCATTAAGCGTCCAAAGCGCTTCCATACGCTGTCTGGCGGTAAGCCGCAGATGGAAGGTGCAGAAGACTACACCGAGTCTGATGACTAAGATGATAAGAAGGGGCTACGGCCCCTTTTTTATGCCAGCAACTTCTGCAGATGCAGCAGCAAACGATCGATAGCGCGATAGCTCAGCGCCTCCTGCAAATGTTTCCTCTCAATGTCAGTGCACCCCTCCACGTCAGCAATGGTTCTGGCGACTTTCAACAAACGCTGCCACGCACGTATGGATAGCCCGAACCGCGTCAACGTCTCCTCCAGCCATCCCGCATCCTCAATGTTAAGAGAACAAAACTGCCGGATCCCGGCATTATCCAGCCGCGCATTTAGCCTGTTCTGACGGGCGTACTGCCGCTTCTGGGCTGCAATCACCCGCTCGCGTACCTCTGCTGAGCTTTCACCCGTGATGCCCGTTTGCCTGAGCAGGCCCGGTGGAGGAAGCGGGATTTCGAGAGATAAATCGAAACGGTCGAGGAACGGGCCGGATAACTTACCGAGAT
Source organism: Enterobacter sp. PL_is511 (assembly GCF_055816065.1). NCBI lineage: Bacteria > Pseudomonadati > Pseudomonadota > Gammaproteobacteria > Enterobacterales > Enterobacteriaceae > Enterobacter > Enterobacter sp. PL_is511. The sequence continues at coordinate 2,091 of NZ_JBVPGP010000015.1, forward strand.
AGCGCAATGTCTGCTCTGGCGTACAGCGGTTATGGTTGCCCTGGTAGTGGCCCGTCGGGCTGGGGTTCATCGCGGCGACCAGCTGAAACTGCGCGGGATAGCTTATTTTGGCCCGCGTGCGTGAGATATGTATCTCGCCGGATTCAATGGGCTCCCGCAGTGCATCCAGCACGCGGCGCTCAAACTCCGGCAATTCATCAAGAAACAGAATGCCATTGTGTGCCAGCGAGATCTCACCCGGCCCGGGGATAGACCCACCGCCGACCATTGCCGTCAGTGAGGCGCTATGATGCGGGGATCGAAAAGGGCGACGGCGCCACTGTTTTTGCAACGATGCAGAACTGATGAGGCTGTATATGGCGGCACTTTCCAGCGCTTCATGATTATTGAGCGGTGGAAGCAACCCACTCAATCTGCTCGCCAACATGGTTTTACCCGTACCCGGCGGACCAATTAACAGAAGATTGTGTCCCCCTGCAGCCGTAATCTCCAGCGCCCGTTTCCCTTGCTCCTGCCCCATAATCTCGCTGAGATCCTCTGGAGCATCCGCTATAACATCATTACACTCCTCCGGCTCGGACAGTTCATGCCGCCCTTCCAGCCATGCACAAACTTCCTGTAAATGCCCCGCGATGAGGCATCCTTTTTCCGCGATAAGACTCACTTCTGATGCGTTTTCATTGGCGACAATGATTTGCCGCCCTGCACGTATGGCTTCCAGCGCTCCCGATATCGCCCCGGGAACGCCTCTTAACGCGCCTGTAAGCGCGAGTTCGCCAACGAACTCATACGAGCCTAGCCGTGTCGTATTAAGCTGCTCAGAAGCCGCGAGAAGGGCAATTGCGATAGGTAAATCGTATCGTCCCCCCTCTTTAGGCAGATCGGCAGGAGCAAGGTTGATGGTGATCTTCTTCGCGGGGAAGGCATAACCGCTATTTATTATTGCGCTGCGGACGCGATCCCTGGCCTCTTTAACCGTCGTTTCAGGTAACCCGACAAGCGTGAGTCCGGGTAGCCCATTACTCAAATGAACCTCGACGGAAACAAGCGGTGCCTTTACCCCGAGAGCCGCACGCGTATAAACAACTGACAGTGACATTTGCACTACCTCCTGGTGTGACTATGTCAGTGCTCGTTATATTTGTTTAGCGCCATTTCGTGAATTTACGCCGCTTGTTCAGGGATTTTAATGGTGCATTACAACAATCTCATAATCGTGGAAACCTCCTCGCAGAACGTAAAAAATCCTGTTTTGACGGTTAGCGCCACAGTAAAAAAATGAAAAATATTCATTTTCTAATTTCCGTATATAAAACAACGCTTTTAAGAAATATGATTCGCGGACTAACCAAATCCGTCATAAATAAATCTTGTGTTTGATTTAAAAACTGTGATAACTCTTTAGGTATTCCTTCGAACAAGATGCAAAAAGAACTGAAAATGACAGCCCTTCTACGAGTGATTAGCCTGGTCGTGATTAGCGTGGTGGTGATTATTATCCCACCGTGCGGGGCTGCACTTGGACGAGGAAAGGCTTAGAAATCAAGCCTTAACGAACTAAGACCCCCGCACCGAAAGGTCCGGGGGTTTTTTTATGACTAAAAAACGCAAATGAGGAGCAGAGCATGACGACTAGCACAAAATTCTGTTTCTCCCGATTTATGACGGGGAACTAACTATGAATGGGGCACAGTGGGTAGTACATGCGTTGCGCGCGCAGGGAGTCGAGACAGTATTCGGTTATCCGGGTGGCGCAATTATGCCGATTTACGATGCACTGTATGACGGCGGCGTGGAACATCTCTTGTGCCGACACGAGCAGGGCGCAGCGATGGCAGCCATCGGCTATGCCCGCGCGACAGGTAAAACGGGCGTGTGTATGGCGACGTCAGGCCCGGGCGCAACTAACCTGATCACCGGCCTGGCTGACGCGCTGTTGGATTCCGTTCCCGTTGTCGCCATCACCGGGCAGGTGGCGTCTCCGTTCATCGGTACCGACGCTTTCCAGGAAGTCGACGTCCTCGGTTTATCGCTGGCCTGCACCAAACACAGCTTCCTCGTCCAGTCTCTGGAAGAGCTGCCGCGCGTAATGGCAGAAGCGTTCGAAGTGGCAAACTCAGGCCGTCCTGGTCCGGTTCTGGTCGATATCCCGAAAGATATCCAGGTGGCATTCGGCGATTTGGAACCGCACTTCTCAACCGTTGAAAGCGACAATGCGTTTCCGGATGCGGAAGTTGAAGAGGCTCGCCAGATGCTGGCGCAGGCGAAACAGCCGATGCTGTACGTCGGCGGTGGCGTCGGCATGGCGCAGGCCGTTCCAGCCCTGCGCGAATTTATCGCAACAACGCAGATGCCAGCGACCTGCACGCTGAAAGGTCTCGGTGCTGTCGACGCGGATTACCCATACTATCTGGGCATGCTGGGGATGCACGGCACCAAAGCGGCAAACCTGGCGGTGCAGGCGTGCGATCTGCTCATCGCCGTAGGTGCCCGTTTTGACGACCGCGTCACCGGCAAGCTGAATACCTTTGCGCCGAACGCCAAAGTGATCCATATGGATATCGACCCGGCGGAGATGAACAAGCTGCGTCAGGCGCACGTTGCCCTCCAGGGCGATCTCAACGCACTGTTACCGGCATTGCAGCAGCCGCTGGATATCAATGCATGGCGTCAGCACACCGCAGACATGCGCGCCGAGCACGCCTGGCGTTACGACCACCCCGGCGAGGCCATCTACGCGCCGCTGCTGTTGAAGCAGTTGTCCGACCGTAAACCGGCTGACAGCGTCGTCACCACCGACGTAGGCCAGCACCAGATGTGGTCCGCGCAGCACATGACCTACACCCGCCCGGAAAACTTCATCACCTCCAGCGGGTTAGGGACGATGGGCTTCGGTCTGCCAGCCGCCGTTGGCGCACAGGTTGCCCGCCCGAACGATACCGTTATCTGTATCTCCGGTGACGGCTCCTTCATGATGAACGTTCAGGAGCTCGGCACCGTTAAGCGCAAGCAGTTGCCGCTGAAAATCGTCTTGCTCGACAACCAGCGTTTAGGAATGGTTCGCCAGTGGCAACAGCTGTTCTTCCAGGAGCGCTACAGCGAAACGACGCTCACCGATAACCCCGATTTCCTCACCCTGGCCAGCGCCTTTGGCATCCCTGGTCAGCACATCACCCGTAAAGATCAGGTTGAAGCGGCGCTCGACACCATGCTGAACAGCGATGGGCCTTACCTGCTTCATGTCTCAATCGATGAACTCGAGAATGTCTGGCCGCTGGTACCGCCTGGTGCCAGTAACTCACAAATGATGGAGAAATTATCATGATGCAGCATCAGGTCGCCGTACAGGCTCGCTTCAACCCGGAAACCTTAGAACGCGTTTTGCGCGTGGTGCGTCATCGTGGTTTTCAGATTTGCTCTATGAATATGGAGACGGCCACTGATGCCCGGAATATCAGTATCGAATTAACCGTTGCCAGCCCGCGGTCGGTCGACTTACTGTTTAGTCAGTTATCAAAGCTGGTAGACGTTGCCCATGTTGCCATCTGCCAGAGCACAACCACATCACAACAAATCCGCGCTTAAGCGTGACAGGACGAAAAAATGACGACAAAAAAAGCTGATTACATTTGGTTCAACGGTGAGATGGTTCGCTGGGAGGACGCGAAGGTCCATGTGATGTCCCACGCGCTGCATTACGGTACCTCCGTGTTTGAAGGCATCCGCTGCTACGATTCTCACAAAGGGCCAGTGGTGTTCCGCCATCGCGAACACATGCAGCGTCTGCATGACTCAGCCAAAATTTATCGTTTCCCGGTTTCCCAGAGCGTTGATGAGCTGATGGAAGCCTGCCGCGACGTGATCCGTAAGAACAACCTGACCAGCGCCTATATTCGTCCGCTGGTCTTCGTGGGCGACGTCGGTATGGGCGTGAACCCCCCAGCTGGCTATACAACGGATGTGATCATTGCCGCGTTCCCATGGGGTGCCTACCTGGGGGCAGAAGCCCTGGAGCAGGGGATCGACGCAATGGTCTCTTCCTGGAACCGCGTTGCGCCAAACACCATCCCGACCGCCGCGAAAGCTGGCGGTAACTACCTCTCTTCACTGCTGGTCGGTAGCGAAGCGCGCCGTCACGGCTATCAGGAAGGTATCGCCCTGGACGTAAACGGCTACATCTCAGAAGGTGCGGGTGAAAACCTGTTTGAAGTGAAAGACGGCATCCTGTTCACGCCGCCGTTCACCTCGTCCGCGCTGCCGGGCATCACCCGTGATGCCATCATCAAGCTGGCGAAAGATCTGGGTATCGAAGTGCGCGAGCAGGTGCTGTCCCGCGAATCCCTGTATCTGGCCGATGAAGTCTTTATGTCCGGTACCGCGGCTGAAATCACGCCGGTGCGCAGCGTAGACGGTATCCAGGTGGGCGAAGGCCGCTGTGGCCCGGTCACCAAACGCATTCAGCAAGCGTTCTTTGGCCTCTTCACCGGCGAAACAGAAGATAAATACGGCTGGTTGGATCAGGTTAATCACTAAGTATAAATTTGGGACGGCACGCACCGTCCCATTACATAGTCAGACGGGAGTAAATAAAGCATGCCTAAGTATCGTTCAGCCACCACCACCCATGGCCGTAACATGGCGGGTGCCCGCGCACTGTGGCGCGCCACCGGAATGACCGACGCCGATTTCGGTAAGCCGATTATCGCCGTGGTGAACTCCTTCACCCAGTTCGTTCCGGGCCACGTGCACCTGCGCGATCTGGGTAAGCTGGTTGCCGAGCAAATCGAGGCCTCCGGCGGCGTGGCGAAAGAGTTCAACACCATTGCGGTGGATGACGGTATCGCGATGGGGCACGGGGGCATGCTCTATTCACTGCCGTCGCGCGAGCTGATCGCCGACTCGGTGGAGTACATGGTTAACGCCCACTGCGCCGATGCAATGGTCTGTATCTCCAACTGCGACAAAATCACCCCGGGGATGCTGATGGCCTCCCTGCGCCTGAATATTCCGGTGATCTTCGTCTCCGGTGGCCCAATGGAAGCGGGGAAAACCAAGCTCTCCGACAAAATCATCAAGCTCGACCTGGTTGATGCGATGATCCAGGGCGCGGACCCGAAAGTCTCTGACGAGCAGAGCGATCAGGTTGAGCGCTCCGCGTGCCCGACCTGCGGCTCCTGTTCCGGGATGTTCACGGCGAACTCCATGAACTGCCTGACCGAAGCGCTGGGTCTTTCTCAGCCGGGCAACGGCTCGCTGCTGGCGACCCACGCCGACCGTAAGCAGCTGTTCCTCAATGCCGGTAAACGTATCGTTGAGCTGACCAAACGCTACTACGAGCAGGACGACGCCAGCGCGCTGCCGCGCAGCATCGCCAGCAAAGCGGCGTTCGAGAACGCCATGACCCTGGATATCGCCATGGGCGGTTCCACCAACACCGTTCTGCACCTGCTGGCCGCCGCGCAGGAAGCTGAAATCGACTTCACCATGAGCGACATCGACAAGCTGTCCCGTAAAGTGCCGCAGCTGTGTAAGGTCGCGCCGAGTACGCAGAAGTACCACATGGAAGACGTGCACCGTGCCGGTGGCGTCATCGGTATCCTCGGCGAGCTGGATCGCGCCGGGCTGCTGAACCGAGACGTGAAAAACGTCCTCGGCCTGACGTTGCCGGAATCGCTGGACCAGTACGACGTGATGCTGACCAAAGACGACGCGGTGAAAAAAATGTTCCGCGCGGGTCCTGCCGGTATTCGCACCACCCAGGCATTCTCGCAGGACTGTCGCTGGGATACCCTGGACGATGACCGCGCCGAAGGCTGTATCCGCTCGCTGGAACACGCCTACAGCAAGGACGGCGGCCTGGCCGTGCTGTACGGTAACTTTGCGGAAAACGGCTGCATCGTGAAGACCGCTGGCGTGGACGACAGCATCCTGAAATTCACCGGCCCGGCGAAAGTGTACGAAAGCCAGGATGAAGCGGTAGACGCCATCCTCGGCGGCAAAGTGGTGGAAGGCGACGTGGTTGTCATCCGTTATGAAGGGCCGAAAGGCGGCCCGGGCATGCAGGAGATGCTCTACCCAACCACCTTCCTGAAATCGATGGGCCTCGGTAAAGCCTGCGCGCTGATCACCGACGGACGTTTCTCCGGCGGCACCTCCGGCCTCTCTATCGGTCACGTTTCGCCGGAAGCGGCAAGCGGCGGCAACATCGCCATCATCGAAGACGGCGACCTGATCGAAATCGACATTCCGAATCGCGGCATTCAGCTCAAGCTGAGCGACCAGGAAATTGCGGCCCGTCGTGAAGCGCAGGAAGCCCGCGGCGACAAAGCCTGGACGCCGAAAGACCGCCAGCGCGAAGTCTCCTTCGCCCTGCGCGCCTACGCGAGCCTTGCCACCAGTGCAGATAAAGGCGCGGTGCGCGATAAATCTAAACTTGGGGGCTAATGATGGCCGAGTCGCAACCCTTATCCGCCGCCCCCGAGGGGGCGGAATACCTCAGAGCGGTGCTGCGCGCGCCGGTCTATGAAGCCGTGCAGGTCACACCCCTGCAGAAAATGGAAAAACTCTCTTCGCGCCTCGACAACGTGATCCTGGTCAAGCGCGAAGACCGTCAGCCGGTGCACAGCTTCAAGCTGCGCGGCGCCTACGCGATGATGGCCGGGCTGACCGACGAGCAGAAAGCGCGCGGCGTGATTACCGCCTCAGCGGGCAACCACGCGCAGGGTGTAGCTTTCTCTTCGGCCCGTTTAGGTCTGAAAGCGCTGATCGTGATGCCGGTCGCTACCGCCGACATCAAAGTCGATGCGGTACGCGGTTTCGGCGGCGAAGTGCTGCTCCACGGCGCCAACTTTGACGAAGCGAAAGCCAAAGCGATCGAGCTGGCGCAGCAGCAGGGGTTCACCTGGGTGCCGCCGTTCGACCATCCGATGGTTATTGCCGGGCAGGGGACGCTGGCGCTTGAACTGCTGCAGCAGGATGCCCATCTCGATCGCGTGTTTGTGCCGGTCGGCGGCGGCGGCCTGGCCGCGGGCGTGGCGGTGCTGATCAAACAGCTGATGCCGCAGATCAAAGTCATCGCCGTTGAAGCGGAAGACTCTGCCTGCCTGAAAGCGGCGCTGGATGCGGGTCACCCGGTAGATCTGCCGCGCGTCGGGCTGTTTGCCGAGGGCGTGGCGGTGAAGCGCATTGGGGATGAAACCTTCCGCCTGTGCCAGGAATATCTCGACGATATCGTCACGGTGGATAGCGATGCCATCTGCGCGGCGATGAAAGATCTGTTCGAGGATGTGCGCGCGGTGGCGGAACCTTCCGGCGCGCTGGCGCTGGCGGGGATGAAAAAATACATCGCGCAGCACAACATTCGCGGCGAGCGGCTGGCGCACGTGCTGTCTGGTGCCAACGTGAACTTCCACGGTCTGCGCTACGTTTCCGAGCGCTGCGAGCTGGGCGAACAGCGTGAAGCGCTGCTGGCGGTGACCATCCCGGAAGAGAAGGGCAGCTTCCTGAAGTTCTGTCAGCTGCTGGGTGGTCGTTCGGTGACGGAGTTTAACTACCGTTTTGCCGATGCCAAAGACGCCTGTATTTTTGTCGGCGTGCGTCTGAGCCGTGGCGTGGAGGAGCGCAAAGAGATCCTCAACCTGCTGCATGAGGGCGGCTATAGCGTGGTCGATCTCTCTGACGACGAGATGGCGAAGCTGCACGTGCGCTACATGGTCGGCGGGCGTCCATCGAAGCCGCTCAGGGAACGTCTGTTCAGCTTCGAGTTCCCGGAATCGCCGGGCGCGCTGCTCAAGTTCCTTCACACGCTGGGCACGCACTGGAACATCTCTCTGTTCCACTACCGCAGCCACGGCACCGACTACGGGCGCGTGCTGGCGGCGTTTGAACTGGGCGAGCACGAGCCGGATTTCGAAACGCGGCTGAACGAGCTGGGCTATGAGTGTCACGACGAAACCCATAACCCGGCCTTCCGCTTCTTCCTCGCGGGCTAAGGGCTGGCCGGGCAAGCGCAGCGCCACCCGGCTTTAGTGGTTCGGCAATATCGTCCAGAACGCATCAATAAGCGGCTCATGCAGCCGCTTTTTTTGTGCGCACACGCCAAGCTCAAACGGCGTCTTCTCGTCGCTGCGCTCCAGAATCATTACGCGATTGCGCACCGGTTCCGGGCTATTTTCCAGCACCACTTCCGGCAGCAGCGCCACGCCGCAGCCCAGCGCCACCATCGACACCATCGCTTCATGGCCGCTGACCGTGGCGTAAATCGACGGGTTGCTGATTTTCTGACGGCGGAACCACAGCTCAATGCGGCGGCGCACAGGCCCCTGATCGGCCATGATAAACGGCACCGTGGACCAGTCCGGTTTTTCCACCGACACCTGATTACGCACCGGGCAGGGCAGCGCGGGGGCAATCAGCACCACCGCCAGATTCTCCAGCATTGAGAACGCTACCGCGCCCGGCAGGGTTTCCGGCTTCCCGGCAATGGCGAGATCCGCTTCGCCCGTCACCACTTTCTCCATTGCGTCGGAGGCGTCGCCGGTGGTGAGTTTAATTTCAACCGACGGATGCGCCGCGCGGAAGCGGTCGAGAATGGGCGGCAGATGGCTATAGGCGGCGGTCACGGAGCAGAAAATATGCAGCTCACCGGAAAGTGACGGCCCCTGCTGGTCAATCGAGTGACGCAGCTGCTGGTACTGCAACAGCGTCTGCTGGGCAAAAATGCGCAACTCTTCGCCCGCTTCCGTGAGGGTGACGGTGCGGTTGTCGCGCACGAACAGCGGCTGGCCGAGGTCTTCCTCAAGGCGCTGGATCTGGCGCGAAAGCGTGGAGGGGCTAACGTGCATCGCCCGGGCGCTGCGGCCAAAGTGACGGCTTTCCGCCAGGTGCAGGAACATTTTCAGATCGCGTAAATCCACTGATTCCACTCCCTCTTTTTATATTGCAAAAATTGCAACGTGACGTTGTGAATATATCAATTTCCGCAATAAATTTCCTGTTGTAATGTGGGTACATTCTCGCTGAAACGCGAACCGAACAATAAGACACACAACATCACGAGGTATCACCCATGGCTAACTACTTTAATACACTGAACTTGCGCCAGCAGCTGGCGCAGCTGGGCAAATGCCGCTTCATGGCGCGCGACGAATTTGCCGATGGCGCGAGCTACCTTCAGGGTAAAAAAGTGGTCATCGTCGGCTGTGGCGCACAGGGTCTGAACCAGGGCCTGAACATGCGTGACTCCGGTCTGGATATCTCCTACGCCCTGCGTAAAGAAGCGATTGCCGAGAAGCGTGCTTCCTGGCGTAAAGCGACCGAAAACGGCTTCAAAGTGGGTACCTACGAAGAGCTGATCCCGCAGGCGGATCTGGTGGTTAACCTGACCCCGGACAAACAGCACTCAGACGTTGTGCGTTCCGTACAGCCGCTGATGAAAGACGGTGCCGCGCTGGGTTACTCCCACGGCTTCAACATCGTTGAAGTGGGCGAGCAGATCCGTAAAGACATCACCGTAGTGATGGTGGCACCGAAGTGTCCGGGTACGGAAGTACGCGAAGAGTACAAACGTGGCTTCGGCGTGCCGACGCTTATCGCAGTTCACCCGGAAAACGATCCGAAAGGCGAAGGCATGGCGATTGCCAAAGCATGGGCAGCGGCGACCGGCGGCCACCGTGCGGGCGTTCTGGAATCGTCCTTCGTTGCCGAAGTGAAATCTGACTTGATGGGCGAGCAGACCATTCTGTGCGGCATGCTGCAGGCCGGTTCTCTGCTGTGCTTCGACAAGCTGGTGGAAGAAGGTACTGACCCGGCCTACGCTGAAAAACTGATTCAGTTCGGCTGGGAAACCATCACCGAAGCGCTGAAGCAGGGTGGTATTACGCTGATGATGGACCGTCTGTCCAACCCGGCAAAACTGCGTGCTTACGCGCTGTCTGAACAGCTGAAAACCATCATGGCGCCGTTGTTCCAGAAACACATGGACGACATCATCTCCGGTGAGTTCTCTTCCGGTATGATGGCGGACTGGGCGAACGACGATAAGAAACTGCTGACCTGGCGTGAAGAGACCGGTAAGACCGCGTTCGAAACCGCGCCGCAGTATGAAGGTAAAATCGGCGAGCAGGAGTACTTCGATAAAGGCGTCCTGATGATCGCGATGGTGAAAGCAGGCGTTGAGCTGGCGTTCGAAACCATGGTCGATTCCGGCATCATCGAAGAGTCTGCGTACTACGAATCACTGCACGAACTGCCGCTGATTGCGAACACCATCGCCCGTAAGCGTCTGTACGAAATGAACGTGGTGATCTCTGATACCGCAGAATACGGTAACTACCTGTTCTCTTACGCCTGCGTACCGCTGCTGAAAGAGTTTATGACCACTCTGCAGACGGGCGATCTGGGCAAAGCGATTGCGGAAGGTGCCGTGGATAACGCGCAACTGCGCGATGTGAACGAAGCGATTCGCAGCCATCAGATCGAGAAAGTGGGTCACAAACTGCGTGGCTACATGACCGATATGAAGCGTATCGCGGTAGCGGGCTAACAATCTTGTCGGGTGGCGCTTCGCTTACCCGACCTACAAAACCGTAAGATGTAGGCCGGGTAAGGCGCAGCCGCCACCCGGCTTTTTTATTTGCGATACAGCACTTTAATCACGTGGTAGCCGAACTGAGTGTGCAGCGGGCCGGTTGGCTCCAGCACCGGGCAGGAGAAGACCACTTTATCGAACGCCGGTACCATCTGACCCTGGCGGAATTCACCCAGATCGCCGCCGCGTTTGCCTGACGGACAGATAGAGTGCTTCTTCGCCAGTTTGCCGAAGTCGGCGCCGTTTTTGATCTGCTCCAGAAGATCCAGAGCCAGTTTCTCTTCTTTAACAAGAATATGCAGTGCTGCTGCTGTTTTTGCCATGATCGTGCCTTGAATGGGTTGAGATAAATCGGGGCGCAATATACCACGCGTCAGCGGCGATAAAGCACCTTAATGATATGGTAGCCAAATTTGGTTTTTACCGGGCCGTAGGGCTTCAGAAGCGGGCAGCTAAAGACCGCCTGATCGAACGGGCCGACCATTGCACCTTGTTGAAACTCCCCAAGATCACCGCCATTGCGCCCGGACGGGCATTTAGAGTAACGCTTCGCCAGATGATCAAAGCTGATGCCGCGCTCCAGCCTGGCCAGGATCTCCTGAGCCAGTTTCTCTTCTTTTACCAGAATATGCAGGGCTGCTGCGGTCTTTTTCATGGTTCTGCTCTATGGGTTAAACGCGATTTCTCCACTTTATCATTAGCCGGTAAATCTGCGCCCGGCTTTCTGCTACAATCCACACCCCGTTCGAAGATTGAGCAATACTCCCATGCGTTTAAACCCTGGACAACAACAAGCGGTCGAATTCGTTACTGGACCATGCCTGGTGCTGGCAGGGGCCGGTTCGGGTAAAACCCGCGTGATCACCAACAAAATCGCCCATCTGATCCACAACTGTGGGTATCAGGCGCGACACATTGCGGCGGTCACCTTTACCAATAAAGCGGCGCGCGAGATGAAAGAGCGTGTCGGTCAGACGCTGGGCCGTAAAGAGGCGCGCGGCCTGATGATCTCCACCTTCCACACGCTGGGGCTGGATATCATCAAACGCGAGTATGCGGCGCTGGGCATGAAGTCCAACTTCTCCCTCTTTGATGACACCGATCAGGTGGCGCTGCTCAAAGAGCTCACCGAGGGGCTGATCGAAGATGATAAAGTGCTGTTGCAGCAGCTGATCTCGACGATCTCGAACTGGAAAAACGATCTGATGACGCCGGCCCAGGCCGCGGCGATCGCCAAAGGCGAACGGGATCGCATCTTCGCCCACTGCTACGGTCTGTACGATGCACATATGAAAGCGTGCAACGTGCTGGACTTCGACGACCTGATCCTGCTGCCGACGCTGCTGCTGCAGCGTAATGAAGAGGTGCGCGAGCGCTGGCAGAACAAAATCCGTTACCTGCTGGTGGATGAGTATCAGGACACCAACACCAGCCAGTACGAGCTGGTGAAGCTGCTGGTGGGGCAGCGCGCGCGTTTTACCGTGGTAGGCGACGACGACCAGTCAATTTACTCCTGGCGCGGCGCGCGCCCGCAAAACCTGGTGCTGCTGAGCAAAGATTTCCCGGCGCTGCAGGTGATTAAGCTGGAACAGAACTATCGCTCCTCCGGGCGTATCCTGAAAGCAGCTAACATCCTGATTGCCAATAACCCGCACGTGTTTGAGAAGCGTCTCTTCTCCGAACTGGGTTACGGTACGGAGCTGAAAGTGCTCAGCGCCAACAATGAGGATCATGAAGCGGAGCGCGTGACGGGTGAACTCATCGCCCACCACTTCGTCAACAAAACCGAATATAAGGATTACGCGATCCTCTATCGCGGCAATCACCAGTCGCGCGTCTTTGAAAAGATGCTGATGCAGAACCGCATTCCGTACAAAATCTCGGGCGGCACGTCGTTCTTCTCACGACCAGAAATCAAAGATCTGCTGGCCTATCTACGCGTGCTCACTAACCCGGATGACGACAGCGCGTTTCTGCGCATCGTGAATACGCCAAAACGCGAGATTGGCCCGGCGACGCTGCAAAAGCTCGGCGAGTGGGCGATGACCCGCAACAAAAGTATGTTTACCGCCAGCTTCGACATGGGGCTGAGCCAGACGTTAACCGGACGCGGGTATGACTCGTTAACCCGCTTCACCCACTGGCTCGGCGAAGTGCAGCGTCTCGCGGAGCGCGAGCCGGTGGCGGCAGTGCGCGATCTCATTCACGGCATCGACTATGAGTCCTGGCTGTATGAAACCTCAGCCAGCCCGAAAGCGGCTGAGATGCGCATGAAAAACGTTAACCAGCTCTTCAGCTGGATGACCGAAATGCTGGAAGGCTCTGAAATCGACGAGCCGATGACGCTGACGCAGGTGGTCACTCGCTTTACCCTGCGCGACATGATGGAGCGCGGCGAGAGCGAAGAAGAGGCCGATCAGGTTCAGCTGATGACGCTGCATGCGTCAAAAGGTCTGGAGTTCCCGTATGTCTATCTGGTCGGTATGGAAGAGGGGTTGTTACCGCATCAGAGCAGCATTGATGAAGACAACGTCGACGAGGAACGCCGTCTGGCCTACGTGGGGATCACCCGCGCGCAGAAAGAGCTGACGTTCACGCTGTGTAAAGAGCGCCGTCAGTATGGCGAACTCGTCCGCCCTGAGCCGAGTCGTTTCCTTCTGGAGCTGCCGCAGGATGACGTGATCTGGGAACAGGAGCGCAAAGTGATTACCGCAGAAGAGCGGATGCACAAGGGGCAGGCTAACGTGGCAAACATCCGCGCCATGCTGGCAAAAGCCAAAGAGAAAGGATAATGATGAGTAGGCCGGGTAAGGCGAAGCCGCCACCCGGCAATGTTCAGCGTATTACTTCACTTCCAGCACCCAGTGCACATAGCTCTGCCACTGGCACTCCTGCTCGATCATCTCTGCCCCAAGCGGGTGACGATCAATCCAGTTCTCCGGTAACGTCAGCGAAAGCTTCTCGTCATCGGCCACCAGACTAATGGCTGGCAGCAAATCATCGCGGCGGCGGCAGGCAAACAGGATCGCCAGACGCAGCAGGCGGCACAGATGCTCGGCCACGCGCGGCGGTACGGCGTTTTGCTGATGCAAAGACGAGAGATCAACGGCATTGGTCTGGTTCAGCAGCAGCGTTGCCAGCAATTTTTTCTGCGCAGGTGTATAGCCCGGTAAATCCAGGTTGCGCACCAGATACGCTGCATGAGCCGGTGCCTGCTTAAAATCAATGCTCAGCCCCACTTCATGTAGCGCACAGGCGCTTAGCAATAAATCTCGGCTCAGAGGATCAAGATCCCAGACGTTAGCGACCTGATCGGCGAAGCGTGACGCCAGCTGCGATACGCGTCCTGCCTGATCGATATCAACCAGAAAACGACGCTGCACGTTGCGCAGGGTACGGCTGCGGATATCCTGATCGACCGACAGATGCAGCATCCCGTAGACCAGACCTTCGCGCAGCGCGCCGCCGGCCAGGGTCATACACTGGATGTTCAGCTCGGTGAAAATAGCGATAAGAATGGCCAGTCCGCTCGGGAAGACCAGCGCGCGCTCCAGCGTCAGGCCTTCAATTTCCAGCTCTTCCAGGCGTCCGCACTGAATGGCGCGTTGTTTCAGCTGCTGAAGTTTGGCAAGCGTAATCCGTTCGTCCATTCCCTGCGCCATCATGATTTCCTGCAGAGCCTGCACGGTACCCGAGGCACCCACGCAGACTTTCCAGCCGTGATAGCGCAGCTCGTCCATCACCGGGCGTAACACTTCGCGCGCGGCGTTCTCTGCCTCGTCGAAGTTCTCTTTCCCGAGATTACGATCGGTAAAGTAGCGCTCAAGCCAGGTCACGCAGCCCATCGACAGGCTGAACAGCGACGTTGCCTGCGCGCCGGTGCCGGTCACAAGCTCGGTACTGGCACCGCCGATATCCACTACCAGGCGACGATCGTCACCCCCCGTGGTGTGTGCAACACCCTGATAAATCAGGCGAGCTTCTTCTTCACCGCTGATAACCTGAACCGGACAACCGAGAATTTCCTGCGCTCTGGCAATAAAATCCACGGCGTTAACCGCCAGTCGGAGTGTCGCAGTGGCGACCACGGTGATTTGGGCATGCGGGATATCCTGCAGACGCTCGGCAAAGAGCCGCAGACACTGCCAGCCACGTTCCATGGCTTCAGGTGAGAGGTGATTGTCGCTGCTCAGGCCCGCCGCGAGGCGGACCTTGCGCTTAATGCGCGTCAGCGTTTGTATGCTTCCCGCCACCTCGCGCACAACCAGCATATGAAAACTATTCGAACCGAGATCAATTGCCGCATAAAGCGAGGTGGAGCTGAGCATATTTTTTAACCTGAACGACGACGATTACGCGGTGCGCCGCCTGAACGACGCGGACCATTGCCGGAGCGTGGGCGGGTTAGACGCTTAGGCGGCGGCAGTTCGCTTAACAGCGCTTCCGGATTGTATTTGCTCTGCGGAATAGAGTGACCGATATAAGTCTCAATGGCTGGAAGATTCAGCGCATACTCTTCACACGCAAGGCTAATCGAGTGACCGCTTGCGCCCGCACGACCGGTTCGACCGATACGGTGTACGTAGTCTTCGCAGTCGTCTGGCAGATCGTAGTTAAAGACGTGCGTCACGGCCGGAATGTGTAAACCACGTGCCGCCACGTCGGTTGCGACCAGAATATCGAGATCGCCACGGGTAAATTCTTCAAGAATGCGCAGGCGTTTTTTCTGCGCCACGTCGCCGGTCAGCAGGCCAACACGGTGACCGTCTGCAGCCAGATGGCCCCAGATGTCTTCACAACGGTGTTTGGTGTTCGCGAAGATAATGGCGCGATCGGGCCATTCTTCTTCGATCAGAGTTTGCAGCAGACGCATTTTCTCTTCATTGGAAGGATAGAAGAGCTCTTCTTTAATGCGGTGACCCGTTTTCTGCTCCGGTTCCACTTCCACGTATTCGGCGTTGTTCATCTGTTCGAACGCCAGTTCGCGCACACGGTAGGAGAGGGTTGCAGAGAACAGCATATTCAGGCGCTGATTGGCCGGAGGCATACGGCGGAACAGCCAGCGGATGTCTTTAATGAAGCCCAGATCGTACATGCGGTCAGCTTCATCGAGCACCACAACCTGGATTGCACCGAGGTTAATGTGGTTCTGTTTAGCGTAGTCGATAAGACGGCCGGTGGTACCGATCAGGATATCCACACCGCTTTCCAGCACTTTCAGCTGTTTATCGTAGCCGTCGCCGCCATAGGCCAGTCCAAGCTTAAGGCCGGTAGCCTGCGCCAGGGGTTCAGCGTCTGCATGGATCTGTACCGCCAGTTCTCGCGTCGGGGCCATAATTAGCGCGCGCGGCTGGTTAACTTTGCGGTCTGCAATCGCTGGGTGAGAAAGTAAATAATGAAACGTTGACGTTAAAAACGCCATCGTTTTGCCGGTACCGGTTTGCGCCTGCCCGGCAACATCGCGACCGGCCAGCGTCAGCGGCAGCGCGAGGGCCTGAATGGGCGTGCAGTTATGAAACCCTTTATTTTCAAGGGCTTCAATCACCTTCGGGTGCAGCGCGAAGTCGGAAAACTTCTGTTCTGTTAAATGTGTTTTGCTCATAGTGTGGTAGAATATCAGCTTACTATTGCTTTACGAAAGCGTATCCGGTGAAATAAAGTCAACCTTTAGTTGGTTAATGCGACATCAACACGTCGTTGGTGGAGACAAAACCAACGTACCAGGCTTATTCCTGTGGAGTTATATATGAGCGATAAAATTATTCACCTGACTGACGACAGTTTTGACACGGACGTACTTAAGGCTGACGGGCTGATCCTCGTCGATTTCTGGGCTGAATGGTGTGGTCCTTGCAAAATGATCGCCCCGATTCTGGATGAGATCGCCGACGAATATCAGGGCAAACTGACCGTTGCCAAGCTGAACATCGACCAGAACCCGGGCACCGCACCAAAATACGGTATCCGTGGCATTCCGACCCTGCTGCTGTTCAAAAACGGCGAAGTGGCGGCGACCAAAGTGGGCGCGCTGTCCAAAGGTCAACTGAAAGAGTTCCTGGACGCTAACCTGGCGTAAGGTTTCTCCGCTGTGCGTTCAGAGCTCCCGGCTAAATGATGTGGAACTCTGGACGCCCGGCTGAAGTCGTGCTAAGTTAGCTATGACTTCGTTTTAAACATATCTTGTTGTTTGAATCTTGTTTTACCCGATACTTCCCGTTGTTGACATGAACAGTGCGTGAAGTGGCTAAATTCCGGGCTTGTCACTCAATCCGTCTTGTCGTTTCAGTTCTGCGTTCTTTCCCTGTGACCAGACAGCGAACAGACATGAGTTGATGGCCGCTAAACAGGCATGGATGACCCTGCCATACCATTCACAACATTAAGTTCGAGAATCACCCCGAGTTTAAGAACCCACACCATTATGAATCTTACCGAATTAAAGAATACGCCGGTTTCTGAGCTGATCACTCTCGGCGAAAATATGGGGCTGGAAAACCAGGCTCGTATGCGCAAGCAGGACATCATTTTCGCCATCCTGAAGCAGCACGCTAAGAGTGGCGAAGATATCTTTGGCGACGGTGTGCTGGAGATATTGCAAGACGGATTTGGTTTCCTCCGCTCTGCAGACAGCTCCTACCTCGCCGGCCCTGACGACATCTACGTATCCCCCAGCCAAATCCGCCGTTTCAACCTCCGCACTGGTGACACCATTTCAGGTAAGATTCGTCCTCCTAAAGAGGGTGAACGCTACTTTGCGCTGTTGAAAGTCAATGAAGTTAACTTCGACAAACCAGAAAACTCGCGTAATAAGATCCTCTTTGAGAACTTAACGCCGCTGCACGCGAACTCTCGCCTGCGCATGGAGCGTGGTAACGGTTCTACCGAAGACTTAACCGCGCGTGTTCTGGATCTGGCATCACCAATTGGTCGTGGCCAGCGTGGTCTGATTGTGGCACCGCCGAAAGCGGGTAAAACCATGCTGCTGCAGAACATCGCGCAGAGCATCGCCTATAACCACCCAGACTGCGTGCTGATGGTGCTGCTGATTGACGAACGTCCGGAAGAAGTGACCGAGATGCAGCGTCTGGTTAAAGGTGAAGTGGTTGCTTCTACCTTCGACGAGCCAGCCTCTCGCCACGTTCAGGTTGCGGAAATGGTTATCGAGAAGGCGAAACGCCTGGTTGAGCACAAGAAAGACGTGATCATCCTGCTCGACTCCATCACCCGTCTGGCGCGTGCGTACAACACCGTCGTGCCAGCTTCCGGTAAAGTATTGACCGGTGGTGTGGATGCTAACGCCCTGCATCGTCCGAAACGCTTCTTCGGTGCCGCACGTAACGTGGAAGAGGGCGGCAGCCTGACCATCATCGCGACGGCGTTGATCGATACCGGTTCAAAAATGGACGAAGTGATTTACGAAGAATTTAAAGGTACAGGTAACATGGAACTGCACCTTTCTCGTAAAATCGCTGAAAAACGCGTCTTCCCGGCTATCGACTACAACCGTTCCGGTACCCGTAAAGAAGAGCTCCTCACCACGCAGGAAGAGCTGCAGAAAATGTGGATCCTGCGCAAAATCATCCATCCAATGGGTGAAATTGACGCGATGGAATTCCTCATTAACAAACTGGCGATGACCAAAACCAACGACGATTTCTTCGACATGATGAAACGCTCGTAACGCAAATAAAGCCAGCGAACGCCACGTTTTTACGTGGCGTTTTTCTTTTATGGCCTATACGCTAGTACCACCTACTCCCAATTTTGACCGGTCAGTGCGACAATAAGATAATTCGCACAGTAAAAACATTAATAGCTTGAATAATAAACAAATGGAACTGTAAGAGGTTTGCTTTATAACTTCAGGCTCAGCGCCTTGATGGTTATACTTGCTTGACTAACATTTGTTGAGAACATCCATTGTGAACCTACTTGATACGTTTACTGAACTAACCAGTATTTTCTTGTTTACCACCTGCTTTTTGTTTCTGGCACGTAAGGTGGCGAAATATCTGGGGTTAGTGGATAAACCCAACTTCCGTAAGCGTCATCAAGGTATGATCCCTTTGGTCGGGGGTATCTCTGTTTTCGCGGGGATCTGCTTCACATTCGCCATAGCGGATTACTATATTCCACATGCCAAGCTGTACCTGACCTGTGCGACTGTGCTTGTGGTGGTTGGCGCTCTTGACGACCGTTATGATATTAGCGTCAAAATCCGCGCCTTCGTTCAGGCTGCTGTGGCTATTGCTATGATGGTGTTCGCTAAGTTGCACTTGAGTAGCCTGGGCTATATTTTTGGCTCCTGGGAGATGGAACTCGGTCCGTTCGGTTATTTCCTGACACTTTTTGCCGTGTGGGTGGCGATTAACGCGTTCAACATGGTTGACGGTATTGATGGTTTGCTTGGAGGCCTGTCCTGCGTCTCATTTGCCGCAATTGGTTTCATTTTATGGTTCGATGGGCAATATAGCCTTGCTATGTGGTGTTTTGCCATGATTGCGGCCATCCTGCCTTATATCCTTTTAAATCTCGGCGCATTGGGCCGGCGCTATAAAGTATTCATGGGTGATGCGGGTAGTACGCTTATCGGCTTTACTATCATTTGGATCTTGCTGGAAACCACTCAGGGTGATGTACACCCCATTAGCCCGGTAACGGCATTATGGATTATCGCTATCCCGTTAATGGATATGGTTGCGATTATGTATCGCCGCCTGCGTAAAGGGATGAGTCCTTTCTCTGCTGATCGTCAGCACATTCATCATTTGATCATGCGAGCCGGATTCACTTCCCGGCAGGCATTTGTGCTTATTACGCTGGCGGCTGCTATTCTAGCGGGGATTGGCGTGACGGCGGAATATACACATTTTGTTCCTGAATGGGCTATGTTGGTATTGTTCTTGCTAGCTTTTTCTCTCTATGGCTACTGCATCAAGCGCGCATGGAAGGTAGCACGCTTCATTAAACGTATTAAGCGCAGGATGCGTCGTAGCAGTGGCAAACATACAACATTAACTAAGTAAAACCGGGACTATGATGACTCAACCGTTGGCGGGAGCGAAATCAGTGGTAACTGAGAATGAGCTGGATATTCGGGGTTTGTTTCGCGTGTTATGGGCAGGCAAACTTTGGATTGCGGGGATCGCGCTGGGGTTTGCACTGTTAGCGCTGGCCTATACATTCTTTGCAAAACAGGAGTGGAGCGCCACGGCAATCACGGACAAACCAACGGTTAACATGCTCGGGGGATACTATTCCCAGCAGCAATTCCTGCGAAATCTGGATATCAAAGCCAGTCTTGCAACGCCAGACCAGGCCTCCGTTATGGATGAAGCCTATAAAGAGTTTGTGATGCAGCTGGCTTCGTGGGATACCCGCCGCGATTTCTGGTCCCAGACGGATTACTACAAGCAGCGTCGGGTTGATAACACCAAAGCCGATGCCGCCCTGCTGGACGATCTGATTAACAATATCCAGTTTATGCCGGGCGATGCGCTGCGTAACGTGAATGACAGCGTCAAGCTGATTGCAGAAACTGCGCCGGATGCCAACAACCTGTTGCGTCAGTATGTTGCGTTTGCCAGCCAGCGTGCCGCAAGCCATCTTAACGAAGAGCTTAAAGGCGCCTGGGCGGCTCGTACCATCCAGATGAAAGCGCAGGTGAAACGTCAGGAAGAGGTGGCTAAAGCCATTTTCGCTCGTCGTGTACACAATATTGAGCAGGCGCTGAAAATTGCGGAGCAGCACAATATTTCCCGTACTGAGACGGACGTGCCGGCTGATGAGCTGCCTGATTCAGAGATGTTCCTCCTTGGCCGCCCTATGCTGCAGGCGCGTCTGGAAAACCTGAAGGCCGTTGGGCCTGATTTTGACCTCGATTACGATCAAAATCGCGCGATGCTTAACACGCTTAATGTCGGTCCATCCCTGGATCCGCGTTTTCAGACCTATCGTTATTTGCGAACGCCTGAAGAACCTGTAAAACGCGACAGTCCGCGCCGCGCATTCCTGATGATCATGTGGGGAATTGTGGGGGCACTCGTTGGTGCTGGCGTGGCGTTAACGCGTCGTCGTACAAACTAAGAACGCCGTCTACGATGAAGGCTGCGGCCTTCATCGTCTAATCGAAGAGAATCGATGTGAAAGTACTTACCGTATTTGGCACCAGGCCGGAGGCCATTAAGATGGCGCCTCTGGTTCATGCGCTGGCCAGCGATCCTGATATTGAAGCAAAAGTGTGCGTCACGGCCCAGCACCGGGAGATGCTCGACCAGGTCTTAACGCTCTTTTCCATCGTCCCGGATTACGACCTCAATATTATGAAACCGGGGCAAGGTTTGACGGAAATAACCTGCCGCATACTGCAAGATCTCAAGCCGATCCTGGAGTCATTTAAGCCTGACGTGGTGCTGGTACACGGTGATACCACCACTACCGTGGCGACAAGCCTGGCCGCGTTCTACCAGCGAATTCCCGTGGGACATGTTGAGGCGGGGCTGCGTACCGGCAATCTTTATTCACCGTGGCCGGAAGAGGCCAACCGCACGTTAACGGGCCATCTGGCGATGTACCACTTTGCGCCAACGGAAAATTCTCGTCAAAACCTGCTGCGTGAAAATATCGTCGATAATAAAATCTTTGTGACCGGCAATACGGTCATTGACGCGTTAATTTGGGTACGTGACCGCGTCCTGGCAAATAGCGATCTTCAGAAAGAGCTCGCAGCCCGCTATCCGTTCCTCCACAACGGCAAAAAAACCATTCTGGTCACTGGTCATCGACGCGAAAGCTTTGGCCGGGGTTTTGAGCAAATCTGCCATGCGCTGGCTGAAATCGCCGCGCAAAACGACGATGTGCAAATTGTTTATCCGGTCCATCTCAATCCTAACGTCAGCGAGCCGGTTAACCGGATCCTGGGCCATGTCGAAAATGTCCTTCTGATTGAACCTCAGGACTACATGCCGTTTGTCTGGCTGATGAACCATGCCTGGCTGATCCTCACCGATTCCGGCGGCATCCAGGAGGAAGCGCCATCCCTCGGCAAACCGGTACTGGTGATGCGTGAAACGACCGAACGTCCGGAAGCCGTCAAAGCCGGTACGGTGCGTCTGGTCGGCACCAACGCACAGCTGATCGTCGAAGAGGTCACGCGCCTGCTGCACGACGATGAAGCGTATCAGGCGATGAGCCGGGCCCATAATCCGTATGGCGACGGGCAGGCTTGTGGTCGTATTTTGCATGCACTTAAACACAATCGGGTATCGCTATGAGTTTTACTACCATCTCTGTCATTGGTCTTGGCTACATTGGCTTGCCCACCGCGGCGGCGTTTGCCTCTCGTCAAAAACAGGTTGTCGGTGTGGATATCAACGCACGCGCGGTGGAAACCATTAACCGTGGCGAAATTCATATTGTCGAGCCCGATCTTGACCGCGTGGTGAAAGAGGCTGTGGACGGAGGCTTCCTGCGTGCCAGCACGACCCCTGTGGAAGCAGATGCCTACCTGATTGCCGTTCCAACACCCTTTAAAGGTGACCACGAGCCCGACATGGCTTTTGTCGAGGCGGCGGCAAAATCCATCGCACCTGTGCTGAAGAAAGGGGCACTGGTGATCCTGGAATCGACCTCTCCGGTTGGTGCTACCGAGCAGATGGCACAGTGGCTGGCCGACGCGCGCCCTGATTTAAGCTTCCCGCAGCAGGTGGGGGAGCAGGCGGATATCAACATCGCCTACTGTCCGGAGCGCGTGCTGCCGGGCCAGGTCATGGTCGAACTGATTAAAAACGACCGCGTCATTGGCGGTATGACGCCCGTCTGTTCCGAACGTGCCAGCGCGCTGTACAAGATTTTCCTGGAAGGTGAGTGTGTGGTGACCAACTCCCGCACCGCCGAGATGTGCAAGCTGACGGAAAACAGCTTCCGCGACGTCAATATCGCTTTTGCGAACGAACTGTCGCTGATCTGCGCCGATCAGGGGATTAACGTCTGGGAGCTGATTAGCCTGGCGAATCGCCATCCGCGCGTCAACATTCTCCAGCCAGGCCCGGGAGTAGGCGGACACTGTATCGCCGTCGATCCGTGGTTTATCGTGGCGCAGAATCCGGCGCAGGCGCGTCTGATTCGCACCGCGCGTGAAGTGAACGACAGCAAGCCTCACTGGGTGCTCAATCAGGTTAAAGCGACGGTAGCGGATTGTCTGGCAGAGAGCGGCAAGCGCGCCAGCGAGCTGAAAATTGCCTGTTTTGGTCTGGCATTTAAACCCAATATTGACGATCTGCGTGAAAGCCCGGCGATGGAAATTGCCGAGATGATTGCCGAATGGCACAAGGGCGAAACGCTGGTGGTTGAGCCGAATATCCATGAATTACCGGCAAAACTGGCGGGACACTGCGCGCTGACGGCGCTGGACGACGCGCTGGCGGCGGCGGACGTGCTGGTGCTGCTGGTGGATCATAAAGAGTTTAAAGCGACGTCCGGCGATGCCGTTCGTCAGCAGTATATTGTGGATACCAAAGGTGTCTGGCGTTGAATAGCCTGAATGGGGTACTCGAGTCCCTGCAGTGGGAGAGTGCTTTTTTCGGCCTGCCGTCGGCCATCGTGCGTCTGCGCGATGACGCGCCGGTACTGGCTGAATCGGATTTTATCGCCTGGCAACGAGTGCAGGCGAAGATCCCGGCGGAGCGCGTCGATCTGCTTGACGCGCTCCAGCAGCACGGCTTTCAGCTGGTTGAAGGTGAGGTCGATCTTTCCATTACCCTCACCCGGCACGATGCGTCCGGCGCGGAAATTGCAACGGAACAGGATATCCCCGTGCTGCGTCGGATGGCGGCCCGGGCGTTTGCGCAGAGCCGCTTTCGTGCGCCCTGGTATGCACCTGACGATAGCGGGCGTTTCTATGCCCAGTGGATAGAGAATGCCGTCAAAGGCACCTTTGACCACGTCTGCCTGGTTTTCCGTGCAGGGGACGGTCAAATCCAGGGGTTCGTCTCGCTGCGTAAGCTCAACGAGCGCGAGGCGCGTATCGGCTTATTAGCCGGGCGCGGCATGGGTGAGAAACTCATGCAGGCGGCGCTGCACTGGGCGCAGCAGCAACAGCTTGTGACGCTGCGGGTCGCGACCCAACTGGGCAACACCGCCGCGCTTAAACGTTATATTGCGAGTGGTGCCAACATCGACGCCACCGCCTACTGGTTATACAGGTGACAAGATGATTCCATTTAACGCACCACCCGTCGTCGGAACTGAACTCGACTATATGCAGTCTGCCATGGGCAGCGGCAAACTCTGCGGTGACGGTGGTTTTACCCGTCGCTGTCAGCAGTGGATGGAACAGCGTTTTCGCAGCGCCAAAGTGCTGCTGACCCCGTCCTGTACGGCATCGCTGGAAATGGCGGCGCTGCTGCTGGATATCCAGCCCGGCGATGAAGTGATCATGCCGAGCTATACCTTCGTTTCCACCGCGAACGCGTTTGTTCTGCGCGGGGCGAAAATCGTCTTTGTGGATATCCGCCCGGATACCATGAACATTGATGAGACGCTGATTGAAGCGGCGATCACTGACAAAACGCGCGCGATCGTGCCGGTTCACTACGCGGGCGTGGCCTGTGAAATGGACACCATCATGGCCATCGCCAAAAAACATGATCTGTTTGTGGTGGAAGATGCCGCGCAGGGCGTGATGTCTACCTACAAGGGACGCGCGCTGGGTACCATCGGCCACATCGGCTGCTTTAGCTTCCACGAAACCAAAAACTACACGGCAGGCGGAGAAGGTGGCGCGACGCTGATTAACGACCGGGCGCTCGTGGAGCGTGCGGAAGTGATCCGCGAAAAAGGCACCAACCGCAGCCAGTTCTTCCGCGGGCAGGTGGACAAATACACCTGGCGCGATATTGGTTCAAGCTATCTGATGGCGGATCTGCAGGCGGCGTACCTGTGGGCGCAGCTGGAAGCGGCGGAACGTATCAACCTGCAGCGTCTCTCCCTGTGGCAAACCTATTACGATGCCCTTGAGCCTCTGGCCAAAGCCGGGCGTATTGAGCTGCCAACCATTCCGGCTGATTGCGTCCACAACGCGCACATGTTCTACATCAAGCTGCGCGATAACGACGACCGCAGCCAGCTCATTGCCTGGCTAAAAGAGGCCGAAATTATGGCGGTATTCCACTATATCCCGCTGCACTCCAGCCCGGCGGGCGAAACGTTTGGGGTGTTCGCGGGTGAAGACCGTTACACCACCAAAGAAAGTGAGCGTTTGCTTCGTCTGCCACTGTTCTACAACCTCGCGCCAGTTAACCAGCGTACGGTGATTAATACCCTTCTGAGTTATTTCGGCTGATATGTCTCTGGCAAAAGCATCGGTGTGGACCGCCGCGTCCACGCTTGTAAAAATTGGCGCCGGGCTGCTGGTCGTCAAGCTGCTGGCCGTCTCATTTGGCCCCTCTGGTGTGGGACTAGCGGGTAATTTCCGCCAGCTAGTCACCGTCCTTGGGGTGCTGGCCGGTGCCGGTATTTTTAACGGCGTGACCAAATACGTTGCGCAGTACCATGATGATGCGGCTCAGCTTCGCAGAGTCGTGGGCACCTCTTCGGCGATGGTCACGGGTTTTTCGACCCTGATGGCAATTATCTTTCTGCTGGCGGCGGCCCCTATCAGCCAGGGCTTGTTCGGGCACACCCATTACCAGGGGCTGGTGCGTCTGGTGGCGTTGGTTCAGATGGGCATTGCCTGGGCTAACCTGCTGCTGGCGCTGATGAAAGGGTTTCGTGATGCTGCTGGGAACGCGCTTGCCTTAATCCTGGGCAGCGTCATCGGCGTGATTGCCTACTATTTCTGCTATCGCCTGGGAGGCTATGAAGGCGCGCTGCTTGGGCTGGCGCTGGTCCCGGCTCTGGTTGTTGTGCCTGCGGCGCTTATGCTGATGCGTCGGGGCGTCATCCCGCTGAGCTACCTGAAACCGCAATGGGATAAAGTGCTTGCCAGTCAGCTGGGTAAATTTACCCTGATGGCGCTCATCACCTCCGTCACTCTGCCGGTGGCCTACGTGATGATGCGAAACCTGCTGGCGGCGCATTATAGCTGGGATGAAGTGGGGATCTGGCAGGGCGTAAGCAGCATTTCCGACGCCTACCTCCAGTTTATTACGGCTTCCTTTAGCGTTTATTTGTTGCCAACATTATCGCGTCTGACGTCCAGGCAGGATATTACCCGCGAGATTTTCCGATCGCTGCGCTTTGTGTTGCCGGCGGTTGCAGCTGCCAGCTTGACCGTCTGGTTATTGCGTGATGTCGCCATCTGGCTGCTGTTCTCGGCAAAGTTCACCGCCATGCGCGATCTGTTTGCCTGGCAACTGGTCGGCGATGTGCTGAAAGTGGGTGCTTACGTTTTCGGCTATCTGGTGATTGCAAAAGCGTCCCTGCGGCTGTATATCCTGGCGGAAATTAGCCAGTTTGCATTGCTGACAGCATTTTCACACTGGCTGATACCCGCGCACGGTGCGCTGGGGGCGGCTCAGGCCTACATGGCAACCTATATCGTTTATTTCGCCGCCTGTTGCGGCGTATTTTTATTGTGGCGTAAACGCGCATGACTGCACTGATTCACATCCTGGGATCGGATATCCCACACCATAACCAGACCGTTTTGCGGTTCTTCAACGACGAGCTGGCATCAGGTAATCCTGATGCGCGTGAGTTTATGGTTGCAGGTCAGGATAAGGGCCTGAGCGCAGCATTTCCGGCGCTCGCTATTCGCTTCTGGCCGGATAAGGCCTCGCTGGCGAAGGCGGTTGTTGCCAGAGCGAAAGCGGACCGCGAGCAACGTTTCTTTTTCCACGGGCAGTTTAATACAGGCCTGTGGCTGGCGCTTCTCAGCGGGGGGATTAAACCCTCCCAGTGCAGCTGGCATATCTGGGGAGCCGATCTCTACGAAGTCTCCCGCGGCTGGAAATTCCGTCTTTTCTATCCGCTGCGCCGCATGGCGCAGGGGCGCGTGGGCTGTGTGTTTGCCACCCGTGGCGATCTCAACTATTTTGCTAAACAGCACCCGAGCGTGCGCGGAGAACTCCTCTATTTCCCCACCCGCATGGATCCGGCGCTGAACGCCATGGCGAATGACACGGTGCGTGAAGGCAAGCTAACGATCCTGGTGGGGAATTCCGGCGATCGCAGTAACGAACACACCGCGGCGCTCAGGGCGGTGCATCAGCAGTTTGGCGACACGGTGAACGTGGTGGTGCCGATGGGCTATCCCGCCAACAACGACGCCTATATTGATGAGGTTCGTCAACAGGGACTTGCGCTGTTTAGCGCAGAAAATCTGCACATCCTTAGCGATAAGCTGGAATTTGATGAATATCTTGCGCTGCTGAGAAAATGCGATCTTGGCTATTTCATCTTTGCCCGACAGCAGGGAATCGGCACGCTGTGTCTGCTGATTCAGGCGGGGGTACCGTGCGTGCTCAACCGCGACAACCCGTTCTGGCAGGACATGGCCGAGCAGCATATTCCGGTGCTGTTTACCTCAGACACGCTGAATGTCGAGGTGGTACGGGAAGCTCAACGCCAGCTCACGCTGGTGGATAAAAATAGCATCGATTTTTTCAGCCCGAATTACCTCACGCCGTGGCACCGTGCGCTGCGTATCGCGTCAGGAGACAAAGCATGAGTCAGTTGCAATTCAGCGGGTTACTGGTTGTCTGGCTTCTGAGCACCCTGTTTATCGCCACGCTTACCTGGTTTGAATTCCGCCGGGTACGCTTCAACTTTAACGTATTCTTCTCGTTACTGTTTCTGCTGACCTTCTTTTTCGGCTTCCCGCTCACCAGCATTCTGGTCTTCCGTTTTGACGTGAGCGTCGCGCCGCCGGAAATCCTGCTCCAGGCGCTTCTGGCGGCGACCTGTTTCTATGCGGTCTACTACGTTACCTATAAAACGCGTCTGCGTTCAGCGCAGGCTACAGCCCCGCGTCGGGCGCTTTTTACCATGAATCGGGTGGAGACCCACCTGACGTGGGTGATGCTGATGACCATCGCCCTGGTCAGCGTCGGTATCTTCTTCATGCATAACGGCTTCCTGCTGTTTAAGCTCCACTCCTACAGCCAGATTTTTTCGGCCGAAGTCTCGGGCGTGGCGCTTAAGCGTTTCTTCTACTTCTTCATTCCGGCGATGCTGGTGATCTTTTTCCTGCGTCAGGACAGCAAAGCGTGGCTGTTCTTCCTGGTCAGCACCGTCGCGTTTGGCATCCTGACCTACATGATTGTGGGCGGTACGCGCGCGAACATTATTATCGCCTTCGCCATCTTCCTGTTTATCGGCATCATTCGCGGCTGGATCTCGCTGTGGATGCTGGTTGCGGCAGGGGTGTTTGGCATAGTGGGGATGTTCTGGCTCGCGCTGAAGCGTTACGGGATGAACGTGGCGGGAGATGAGGCGTTTTACACGTTCCTCTACCTGACGCGCGATACGTTCTCGCCGTGGGAAAACCTGGCATTGCTGCTGCAAAACTACGACAAGATTGATTTCCAGGGGCTGGCGCCAATTGTTCGCGACTTCTACGTCTTTATCCCTTCCTGGCTTTGGCCGGACCGGCCTGGTGTGGTGCTCAATACCGCGAACTATTTTACCTGGGAAGTGCTGAACAACCATTCCGGTCTGGCAATCTCGCCAACGCTGATTGGTTCCCTGGTGGTGATGGGCGGGGCGTGGTTCATTCTGCCCGGGGCGGTTGCCGTGGGGCTGATTATTAAGTGGTTCGACTGGCTTTACGTGCGGGGCAACGAAGAGACCAACCGCTATAAAGCCGCCATTTTGCACAGTTTCTGCTTTGGTGCCATTTTCAATATGATCGTGCTGGCGCGCGAAGGGTTGGATTCATTCGTGTCGCGCGTGGTGTTCTTCATGGTCGTTTTTGGCGTCTGCCTGTTACTGGCCAAACTGCTGTACTGGCTGTTTGACAGCGCAGGGCTTGTGCACAAGCGCGAGCGGCAGGGCAGCACAACGCTGTCGCAAGTCTGAGTAAGGATAGTAATGACTGATAAAATTTCTGCACCGCGCTATGCGCTACGTGGCCTGCAGCTTATTGGCTGGCGCGACATGCAGCACGCGCTGGACTTTCTGTTTGCCGACGGCCAGATGAAATCCGGTACGCTGGTGGCTATCAACGCGGAAAAAATGCTGGCGGTTGAGGATAACGCGGAAGTCAAAAGCCTGATTGAAGCGGCTGAATTTAAATATGCGGACGGGATCAGCGTGGTCCGCTCTATCCGTAAAAAGTATCCTGACGCTAATGTTTCCCGCGTGGCGGGGGCCGATCTCTGGGAGCAGCTTATGGCCCGCGCAGGTGCGCAGAACACGCCCGTGTTCCTGATTGGCGGTAAGCCGGAGATACTGGCCCAGACGGAGGAGAAACTGCGTCGTCAATGGAATGTTAATATCGTCGGCAGCCAGGATGGTTACTTCAAACCGGAAGATCGGCAGGCGCTGTTTGAGCGGGTTCGTGACAGCGGGGCGAAAATTGTCACCGTGGCGATGGGGTCCCCACGCCAGGAGATCCTGATGCGTGACTGCCGTCTGGTCTGTCCGGATGCCCTCTACATGGGCGTTGGCGGTACGTACGATGTCTTTACCGGCCACGTTAAGCGTGCGCCCAGGGTCTGGCAAAATCTGGGGCTGGAGTGGCTGTACCGTCTGCTATCGCAACCGACGCGCATTAAACGACAGATCCGTCTGCTTCGCTACCTCGCCTGGCATTACACCGGGAAAATGTAATCAAAATGTAGCGCGATATGCTATTCGCGCTGCAACTCGCCTGCAAAACTGCTGACAATCTGTGCAATGCATTCATTTTTTTAATGCATCGTTTGCCATTTGGCCGATTTTAAGAAACCATTCGCTCCGTATTTTAGTACCCCTAAAAAACAATACCCGGTCTTAAGCCGGGAAACAGCAAACACAATCGAGGATCTATGGCAGAGAAAAAACCGGAGCTACAGCGTGGGCTGGAAGCTCGTCATATTGAACTGATAGCGCTGGGCGGCACTATCGGCGTGGGCCTGTTTATGGGCTCCGCAAGTACGCTCAAATGGGCAGGCCCTTCCGTATTACTGGCGTATATTATCGCCGGGCTGTTTGTTTTCTTCATTATGCGTTCCATGGGCGAAATGCTCTTCCTGGAACCGGTAACCGGCTCGTTCGCCGTTTACGCGCATCGTTATATGAGCCCGTTCTTTGGCTACCTGACGGCCTGGTCATACTGGTTTATGTGGATGGCGGTTGGCATCTCAGAGATTACCGCGATAGGGGTCTACGTCCAGTTCTGGTTCCCGGACATGGTCCAGTGGATACCCGCGCTCATTGCCGTGGGGCTGGTGGCGCTGGCAAACCTGGCCGCCGTGCGCCTTTACGGTGAAATTGAGTTCTGGTTCGCAATGATCAAAGTCACCACGATTATCGTGATGATTGTCGTCGGCCTGGGCGTGATTTTCTTCGGCTTTGGCAACGGTGGACATGCTATCGGCTTTGGCAACCTGACCGAAAACGGCGGCTTCTTCGCTGGCGGCTGGAAGGGCTTCCTGACGGCGCTGTGTATCGTTGTGGCCTCGTATCAGGGCGTGGAGCTGATCGGCATTACCGCCGGTGAAGCGAAAAACCCGCAGGTCACGCTGCGTAGCGCGGTAGGCAAAGTGCTGTGGCGCATCCTGATTTTCTATGTGGGTGCAATCTTCGTTATCGTAACCATCTTCCCGTGGAACGAAATTGGCACGACCGGCAGCCCGTTTGTTTTAACCTTCGCCAAAATTGGTATCACGGCGGCGGCGGGTATCATCAACTTTGTGGTCCTGACGGCAGCGTTGTCAGGCTGTAACAGTGGGATGTACAGCTGCGGACGTATGCTCTATGCGCTCTCGAAGAACAACCAGTTGCCTGCGGCGATGAGTAAAGTCTCACGTGCCGGGGTGCCGGTGGCGGGGGTGGCGGTCTCCATTGCGATCCTGCTGATTGGCTCTTGCCTGAATTACATCATACCTAACCCGCAGCGCGTGTTCGTTTACGTCTACAGCGCCAGCGTACTGCCGGGCATGGTGCCGTGGTTTGTTATCCTCATCAGCCAGCTGCGCTTCCGTCATGCGCACAAAAAGGCGATTGAAAGCCATCCGTTCCGCTCAATTCTGTTCCCGTATGCGAACTATTTGACGATGGCGTTCCTGATTTGCGTATTAATCGGGATGTACTTTAATGAAGATACCCGCATGTCGCTGTTTGTCGGGGTGATCTTCCTGGCGGCTGTGACGGCCGCATATAAGCTTTTTGGCCTGGGTCGCCGTGCCACCACGCAGAAAGTGGAGGAATAAGCGGCAAAATGTGCAAACCATAACCAAACGCGCATTTTTTTCAAAAAAGCACTAGACAGCGGGGACGGAGGTACGTAATATCCAGCCCCGCAACGGCGCTAAGCGCCCGTAGCTCAGCTGGATAGAGCGCTGCCCTCCGGAGGCAGAGGTCTCAGGTTCGAATCCTGTCGGGCGCACCATTAACCCGGTGCTGGAGCTGCGGTGGTCTGAGAAGTAGTCAGTACCGCGTGAAAGAATACAGTGGTGGCTATAGCTCAGTTGGTAGAGCCCTGGATTGTGATTCCAGTTGTCGTGGGTTCGAATCCCATTAGCCACCCCATTATTTGAAAGAGTTGTGAATTGCGAAGGTGGCGGAATTGGTAGACGCGCTAGCTTCAGGTGTTAGTGTCCTTTGGATGTGGGGGTTCGAGTCCCCCCCCTCGCACCACGACTTTTTAAATGAATTGAACTAAAAATTCAAAAAGCAGTACATCGGCGAGTAGCGCAGCTTGGTAGCGCAACTGGTTTGGGACCAGTGGGTCGGAGGTTCGAATCCTCTCTCGCCGACCAATTTTGAACCCCGCTTCGGCGGGGTTTTTTGTTTTCTGCAATTCTTCATCCCTGTCGTCATTCCCCCACAACGTCCTTTTTCATTGTCGCAATCCAGCGACATATAACTCATTGAAAGTTAGGTAAATAACTGTTTATGGGTTTTGCTGTCTCCTCCTGGCGACATCTTCCCGCCTTTTCCCGATACGTTGTGGAGCTTAAGACGGCACTTAACAGCATAATTTCCTTTTATCTTAAAATGTTGCGTCATGTAAAAGTTCTGGGTGTCATGTTGGCACGTTACGTGCAATAATATGCGTGTAGATGCTCATTCCATCTCTTATGTTCGCCTTAGTGCCTCATAAACTCAGGAATGACGCAGAGCCATTTACGGTGCTTATCGTCCACTGACAGATGTCGCTTCGGCCTCATCAGACACCATGGACATAACGTTGAGTGAAGCACCAAATATGTTGTCTTACAGACCTGTTTTAACGCCTGCTTTTATAGCAGGCGTTTTTTTATGCCTTATTCCCGATACCTGCGCATGATCAGGGCGACCAACAGCAGGGCAACTGACGAGACCGTATAGAGCGCCAGCACTGAGCCAAGCCCAACAGCCACCATCGCTGCAATACCGGTGAAAAGAGAGGCGCTGAGCGTTTGCCAGCGCCAGGCTTTCCCACTGGCTGAAGCGGTTTGCGTGAGATGAAAACTACTGAGTACGCCAAACGTGCCCGCTGCGAAGAGAATATTCGAGGCCAGATGCGCGATAAAGATCATGCTCAGCGCACATGCCGTCCACCCGGACAAAAACGGCAGCACACCATAACCGGTCAGAAAGATACCGAGACAAACGATGATGCGCGGCGTGTGAGCGGCAAAGCGCGTCAGGCTCTCTTTTTTTATCAGCATGGGGCCGCAAAGTTGTCCCATGCTCCTTGCGAAAAGCAGCGGCAGAGCAAGCCCCGCCGCATCCTGAGGATGGATTTGCTGTGCCAGCGCCGGAAGCAGCGCCATGGCCGGTGAGCCGACGGCCGCCAGCGACGGCAGGATGAGCAGGCTGCGTTTCTGCCGAACGGTCAACGTCCGCCAGCGTAATGCCGCAGGGGCCTCCTCTTCCTCGGGGGGCGTGAGTGATGGCGCAGAAAACCGGCGTCCAGCCAGCCATAGCATGAGCAGTGACCCGAGAAAGCTGGCGGCATCAATGGCCAGCAGGGTAAACACGGAAGTCTTCTGGAACAGCACCACGCCCAGGCCGGTCCCTAACAATACCTGCGAGGCAAAAATCACATTTTCCAGACAGGTCGCAGCAGGCAGCTCTGCTTCACTGAGGCCGCGCTTGAAGAGCAACGTCAGCGCGGGCCAGCTCATCCCGCTGAGCAGCGCCTCGGTGGATTGTACGGCGAGTAATGCGGCAACGCTGTGATAACCCACACCAAGCAGGGGAAAGAGCAGGGCGAGCAGGCCCAGCCCTTCGGTCAGTATCAGCAGGGATATTGGAGAACAGCGTGAGCACAGCTTTTCGCCGATCGTACTGCCGATAAATCCCGGTACCGTAGCGAAAAGAAAAGCAAGGGTTAGCAGAGCAGGCGAGGCCGACCACGCTAACAGCAAGCCGAAGACCACAACCTGGGTTAAGCCATTCCCCAACGAAGAAAAGATAAAAGCACAGGCAAGCAGGCGCAGCCAGCGGTGGCCGCGCAGCGCTTCAATAAGCGTATATAAAAGCGAGTTCATGACGATTTCCTTTCAAAAACGATTTAATCCACGCTGCAGAATGTGCGCGTGTGTGAAAAAAAGTTAATGAAAAGACATCGTTACATTGGCGGGTTCGTTTGCGGATGCGGGTGTAAAGAATGTAGCAGGAGAAAGGCGATAAAAAAAGGAGGCCATCTGGCCTCCTGATTAATTACTGCTGCGTACCGTTATTTTGCAGCGTCAACAGCAACCCATCACGGCGCATGGCGGCCGCTTCTTCCGGCTTATGCTGCTTGTCCAGCGTATCGGCAAGCCATGCGTAGTCAAACGCGTCCGGACGCTGCTTGAGCGCTGCACGGAAGGCGAGGCTTGCCTCCTGCCATTCGCCGTGCTTCATCAACGACTGGCCGAGCGTGCTCCACAGCAGTGGACGATCGCCAACAGTTTTAATCTGCTGACGCAGCACTTTTTCGATTTGCTCAGGATTGTTGGTTTTCAGGCGCGGGATCACCATCACCAGACGATCGTCGTACTGGCGCTTCAGACCGTCGAGGAGGATCTCCTGAGCCGTGTCGTGATCGTCACATTCAATAAGATGTTCCGCCATCGCCACCTGCAGAGGAACCTGCTGACGCGTTTTCCGGCTCTGATTCTTCCACCACGTTTTCAGACCGTCGCTGCCCAGGTCAGCGCGCGCCTGATCCATCAGGCCTATCCACGCCAGACGCTGAAGCTCATCACGATGTTCATCGTCGCCCACCTCGGCCTTCGCCATGGAAGGAATGATGTCCAGCAGTGAGCCCCAGGCGCCGGTACGGATGTAGGCCTGCTCGGCAAGGCGCAGCACTTCCGGATGACGTGGTGCGACTTCCAGCAGGCGGTCGATGCCGTGGCGAGCCGCGTGATTCTCATTACGTGCCAGCTGCAGACGAACGCGCGTGATTTCCACCGGAATCGGGTCGCCGTGAGCCAGCTCAGCCGCCCGTTCCAGGTGCTGATTGGCGCGTGCTTCATCACCGCGCTGCTGCGCTGCTTCGGCCGCCAGCAGATAGTTCACCACCGGCTGTTCGGCGTGGTCGGCGTTTTTCGACATCAGCTTTTCAACCTGCTGATAATCACCCTCTGCGAGCTTAAGCAGCGCCTGCTCGGTCTGTTTACGGGCGCGGCGGCGCTTGCGGCCAACGAACCAGCCGCGCGTATGGGCACCGGTACGGAAAATACGGCGCAGGATCCACTCGATCGCAAGCAGCACCACCACGCCGAGGATCAGAATGATCGTCAAACCCGTTACGCTGGTTTCAATGTTGTAGTTATCGGTCTGGATCAGGACGTAACCCTGATGACCCGCAAGCATGGGGCCCAGCACGATCCCGGCGATCAGCAGGATGAAGAGTAAGAGGACTTTTAGCATCATTACTCTCCCTGCGGTGCGCTTTCAGGCGCAGGAGCCGGAGCAGGTGCTGCTCCGCTCGTCTGCTCTGCCGGTACGCCCGGCTGTGCCAGCAGATTACGCACGCGCGTTTGCATCAGCTTCTCCAGAATCGGCTGGCTGGCCAGCTTATCCGGCACGTTCATGGTGATGTTCTGCTGGCTCAGCTTATCAATGTCTTCGAGGAAGGCGGTGGTCGTCGCATCATCGGTGTTGTAGTAGGCGCGGACCCACGTTGAGACGTTATCCAGCGCCTGCTTATAGGTCTCTTCCTGATGACGCGGTACGGCCTGCGCCGCCACCAGCAGACGGGAACGAATGTTCTCGCGCAGATAGATGTCCTGGTTCGGGGCGAGCAGCGGTACGGCGGTTTCGTCGCGACGGCGGATAGTGATAAAGCTGTCCATAAAGTTCTGCCAGCTTTTCTGCAGGTTTATGCGCCATTCGCTCAGCGAGCTGGAAAGTTCGGTACCGTCGGAATCCATCGGGGAGTCGTCGTCGTTGTTATCCGCCAGCTGCAGGTTATCAATCTGATTCGAAAGCTGATTCACCTTGAGGATAATGCCGTCGTAGTCCACCTGTGTGACGGCGGAGAGGCTGGCGATGTCTTCGGTGATCGCGCGACGGGCGGTGATAAGGCTTGGATCGTTCATGTCTGCCAGGCTCGCATCGGCGCTTTTCAGCAGCGCCGCGGCAGTGGTGACGTCCTGATCGCTCCAGAGCTTACGTCCGGCGAGCTTCACCAGGAAGTCGGCCTGCGAGAGCAGCCAGGTTTTGGCATCGGTGCCGGAAATGGTGGCGACTTTCTGCTGTACTTCACCCAGCTGTTTGGTCAGCTCTTCCTGTTTGCTGTTCGCTTCGGCAAGCGCAGCGGCCTGCTGCTTAATCACGGCTTCCAGCTCGGTTTTCTGCGTCTCCTGCTCTTTTTGCAGGGCAGTGAGCTGATTCACCAGCGCATCGCTGGTGGACGTCTGGTTAGCGCCCTGTTGTTTCACCAGACCGTACAGGCCAACCCCTGCTGCCAGCGCGATGGCGATGGCAATCGCGCTCAGCGTGAGGCTCGTTTTGTTGCTGCCGTTTTTCTTCTCAGCGGTTTTCTCTGTCGTCTCTGGCTGTGGCGTCGTCTCCACAGTCTCCCTGGTCTCTTCAACCACGGCGGAGGATTTGTCGTGTTCCGTCATTATGGCTTCCCATTTGAGAGTTATTGTAATGCGCGCAGCAGCGCATCGTTGTCGGCGTTATCAGCGATCCGAATATCCTGCCAGCCCAGTTCCCGGGCCTGGTTCGCCAGACGCTCACTGACGACCAGAAGCCGACAGCGGAGTAACCAGTTTTCGCGATACCAAAGCGGTATCAGCGACCAAAGCTGTTGTAACATTTCACCGCTGGTGACCACCAGCGTATTAATGCCGCGCGCGTGCCAGCGCATCGCCTCTTCCGCGCCATCGTAGTGTTTTGCACAGCGCTGATAGCACTCAATGAACGTCACGTCTGCACCACGTTCACGCAGCGTTTCGCCCAACAGTTCGCGGCCACCATTACCGCGCAAAATGAGCGCATGCTTTCCGGCAACAGTTTGTAATTCAGGTAATTGTAGCAAGACTTCACTGA
Source organism: Enterobacter sp. PL_is511 (assembly GCF_055816065.1). Lineage (NCBI taxonomy): Bacteria > Pseudomonadati > Pseudomonadota > Gammaproteobacteria > Enterobacterales > Enterobacteriaceae > Enterobacter > Enterobacter sp. PL_is511. The sequence continues at coordinate 38,302 of NZ_JBVPGP010000015.1, forward strand.
TTTCCCGATCTAACGGGTAACGAACGTCCGCGCTGCTTACGGTATGCAGCGCCAGGGCCGTTGTGCGGCCAATCGCGAAATAGCGGGGGGCGGTTGGCCAGGTCAAACCCTGCTGTTGCAGCTGCGCGTGGGCAAATTCCACGGCATGTTGCGACAGCGCAAACAGCAGGTCGCCGTCCTGAAGGGTATCCATCTGGTCGGCGAGCGCAGAGAGCTCGCGACCGGGGGAGAATTCTATGAGCGGAAAACTCCAGGCCACCTGCCCCAGTGCGCGCAGACGGCTCACTAACTGCTCTCCTGCGGGAGAAGGGCGGGTGACGAGAATACTCATGCAGGGGGTTCTCCATTATAAACGTCAGCCAGAATCTCGCGGGCGCCGTTATCAAGTAGCTCTTCTGCCAGCGACACGCCAAGCTGCTCGGCATCTTGCGCTTTACCGCGACGTTCGCCGCGCACCATCTGCGAACCGTCCGGGGCGCCTACCAGCGCGCGCAGCCACAGTTCGCCATTCGTCAATTCAGCATAGCTGCCAATTGGAACCTGGCATCCCCCTTCGAGGCGGGTATTCATCGCACGCTCGGCTTTTACGCGGGTAGCGGTCTCGTCATGGTTCAGCGGGGCGAGCAGTTCACGGGTACGCGCATCGTCCAGACGACACTCGATGCCGACGGCACCCTGGCCCACGGCCGGCAGCGACAGCTCTGGCGGTAACGCCACGCGAATGCGCGACTCCAGCCCCAGACGCTTCAGGCCGGCAACGGCGAGGATAATGGCATCGTAATCGCCGTTATCCAGCTTGCCCAGGCGCGTGCCGACGTTACCGCGCAGCGAGCGAATGATCAGGTCAGGACGACGTTCCGCCAGCTGACACTGACGGCGTAAACTGGACGTGCCAACCACGCTACCTTCTGGCAGCGCGTCGAGGGAGTCATAGTGGTTAGAGACAAACGCATCGCGCGGATCTTCGCGCTCGCAGATAGTCACCAGCCCCAGCCCTTCCGGGAACTCGACGGGTACGTCTTTCATCGAATGTACGGCGATATCGGCGCGGTTCTCAAGCAATGCCAGTTCCAGTTCTTTGACAAACAGGCCTTTGCCGCCCACTTTCGCCAGGGGCGTATCGAGGATCACGTCACCGCGCGTGACCATCGGCACCAGCTCGACGCGCAATCCACTGTGGCAGGCCTCAAGGCGCTGCTTCACATAATGTGCCTGCCAGAGCGCGAGAGGGCTTTGGCGTGTGGCAATTCTCAAAACATTGTCTAACATGCTTGTTACCGTCATTATCAATCGCTAACCATCCTAACATTGTTGACTCTGGGATGGCAGTTTTACGGTTGATGAAGCGCGAGAGGGACAAGGCGGCGTATTCGCCAGCCATAGCCGTATTCAGGAATTTACACGTACAGAACGGTGCTACACTTGTATGTAGTGCATCTTTCTTTACGGTCAACCGGCAAGGTGTTAAATTGATCACGTTTTAGACCATTTTTTCGTCGGTACCACCAAAAATGATAAGGGCGAAAAAGGGTAACGGTTATCTTTTTGAAATACTGCGGGTCCGCTGTTACTCGTGTTTTGAATAGCTGCGACACCCGGAAACATCAGGCGATACGTCTTGTACCTCTATATTGAGACTCTGAAACAGAGACTGGATGCCATAAATCAACTGCGTGTGGATCGCGCGCTTGCTGCTATGGGCCCTGCTTTCCAGCAGGTATACAGTCTGCTGCCGACATTATTGCACTATCACCACCCGCTGATGCCTGGCTACCTTGATGGTAACGTTCCCCAGGGCATTTGCCTTTTCACGCCTGATGAAACCCAACAGCATTATTTGAACGAGCTGGAACTCTACCGCGGCATGCCGCCACAGGAGTCCCCGAAAGGTGAACTGCCGATTACCGGCGTTTACTCAATGGGGAGCACCTCATCGGTAGGGCAAAGCTGTTCTTCGGACCTGGACATCTGGGTCTGCCATCAGTCCTGGCTCGATAACGACGAGCGTCAGCTGCTGCAGCGTAAATGCAGCCTGCTGGAGAGCTGGGCGGCATCGCTCGGTGTGGAAGTGAGCTTCTTCCTGATTGATGAAAACCGTTTCCGCCATAACGAAAGCGGCAGTCTGGGTGGTGAGGACTGCGGCTCGACTCAGCACATCTTATTGCTGGATGAATTTTACCGTACTGCTGTGCGCCTGGCCGGGAAGCGTATTCTGTGGAATATGGTCCCGTGCGAAGAAGAAGAGCATTACGATGATTACGTCATGTCGCTTTACGCGCAGGGCGTACTGACGCCAAACGAATGGCTGGATCTCGGCGGCCTGAGCTCTCTGTCAGCAGAAGAGTATTTCGGCGCAAGCCTCTGGCAGCTCTATAAGAGTATCGACTCACCGTACAAAGCGGTGCTGAAAACGCTGCTGCTTGAAGCCTATTCCTGGGAATACCCTACGCCGCGCCTGCTGGCGAAAGATATCAAGCAGCGTTTGCATGACGGGGAAATCGTCTCCTTCGGGCTGGACGCCTACTGCATGATGCTGGAGCGCGTGACCGAATACCTGAAAGCCATTGATGACACCACGCGTCTTGACCTGGTGCGTCGATGTTTCTATCTCAAAGTCTGTGAGAAACTGAGCCGCGAGCGCGCCTGCGTGGGCTGGCGTCGTGAAGTGGTCAGTCAGTTAGTGAAAGAGTGGGGATGGGACGAAGCGCGTCTGTCCATGCTCGACAACCGGGCCAACTGGAAAATCGATCAGGTGCGCGAAGCGCACAACGAACTGCTCGATGCGATGATGCAAAGCTACCGTAACCTGATCCGCTTTGCGCGCCGTAACAACCTCAGCGTTTCCGCCAGCCCGCAGGACATCGGGGTATTGACCCGTAAGCTGTACGCCGCGTTTGAAGCGCTGCCGGGTAAAGTCACCCTGGTTAACCCGCAGATTTCGCCCGACCTGTCAGAACCAAACCTGACCTTTATCTACGTGCCGCCGGGCCGCGCGAACCGCACCGGGTGGTATCTGTACAACCGTGCGCCAAGCATGGATTCAATCATCAGCCATCAGCCGCTGGAATATAACCGCTATCTGAACAAGCTGGTGGCCTGGGCCTGGTTTAACGGCCTGCTGACCTCGCGTACGCGCCTGTTTATCAAAGGCAACGAGGTGGTCGATCTCGCTAAGCTACAGGAGATGGTCGCGGATGTGTCGCACCACTTCCCGCTGCGTCTGCCTGCCCCAACGCCGAAAGCGCTCTACAGCCCGTGCGAGATTCGCCATCTGGCGATCATCGTCAACCTGGAATACGACCCGACGGCGGCCTTCCGCAATCAGGTGGTCCATTTTGACTTCCGCAAGCTGGACGTCTTTAGCTTTGGTGAGCAGCAAAACTGTCTGGTCGGCAGCGTGGACCTGCTCTACCGCAACTCGTGGAACGAAGTGCGTACCCTGCACTTCAACGGCGAGCAGGCGATGATCGAGGCGCTGAAAACCATTCTCGGCAAGATGCACCAGGATGCCGCGCCGCCGGACAGCGTGGAAGTGTTCTGCTACAGCCAGCACCTGCGTGGGTTGATTCGTACCCGCGTGCAGCAGCTGGTTTCTGAGTGTATCGAACTGCGTCTCTCCAGTACCCGTCAGGAAACCGGGCGCTTTAAAGCGCTGCGCGTCTCCGGTCAGACCTGGGGTCTGTTCTTCGAGCGCCTGAACGTGTCGGTACAGAAGCTGGAAAACGCCATCGAATTCTACGGCGCGATTTCGCATAACAAGCTGCACGGTCTGTCGGTGCAGGTGGAAACCAACCACGTTAAGCTGCCGCAGGTGGTGGACGGCTTTGCCAGCGAAGGGATTATTCAGTTCTTCTTTGAAGAGTCGGGCGACGATGCCGGGTTCAATATCTACATTCTGGATGAGACCAACCGCGCCGAGGTGTATCACCATTGTGAAGGCAGTAAAGAGGAGCTGGTGCGCGACGTCAGCCGCTTCTACTCCTCTTCGCATGACCGCTTTACCTACGGCTCAAGCTTTATCAACTTTAACCTGCCGCAGTTCTACCAGATTGTGAACGTCGACGGTCGTACGCAGGTGATCCCGTTCCGTACCCAGGCCGTAACGCCTGCCGCGCCTGCCAATCAGGACACCGCGCCGCTGTTGCAGCAGTATTTTTCCTGAGTCTTTTCGCCGGGTAGCGTTAGCGCTTACCCGGCCTACGGTTCGAGCCGTTGTAGGCCCGGTAAGGCGTAGCCGCCACCGGGCGACAAAACTACCTGAAACTCACTGCCTCACCCGCCTGCGCGGTCGCCGCCTGTTCCAGCAGATCCCAGAACGTTATGCCGCTACGGTCGCAAACCCATTCCCCGTCTTTCAGATCGAAATGATAGCCGCCCTGTTTCGCGGCCAGCCAGACCTGGTGAAGCGGCTCCTGGCGGTTAATAATAATTTTGCTGCCATTTTCGAAGCTCAGGGTCAGAATACCGCCGTTAATTTCACAATCGATATCGCTGTCGCCGTCCCAGTCGTCAATACGCTCTTCGATGGTCATCCACAGGTTGTCGGCAAGGCGATGGAATTCACTGTCGTTCATGGTTTTGTTCCTGTTTTTCGTGATGCCGGCAGTATAACCCTAAATAATTCCCGTTGCAGGAAAGCGGCAAACTCTTGCTTTTGTGTCTTCTCCTGCGATGATAGAAACAGATTTGAACTTACGGGCAACTTTATAATGAAAAACGCTTTCCGAACGCTTGCCGTTCTCATCACGCTGTTTAGCCTGACTGGCTGCGGACTGAAGGGACCACTGTACTTCCCACCTGCGGATAAAACCGCACCGCCGCCGACGAAACCGGTTAACAGCGGCATTGAGTCTACCACGCCAAATACTAATGACCGTGGCGACAACGGTGGCCCGACTCAGGTTAATCTCTGACGACAACGTTCTGTACCCGCGCAATGGAGCAAATGATGCAGTTCTCTAAAATGCATGGCCTTGGCAACGATTTTATGGTCGTCGACGCGGTAACGCAGAATGTGTTTTTCTCCCCGGAACTGATCCGTCGCCTGGCGGATCGGCATCTGGGCGTGGGGTTCGATCAGCTGCTGGTGGTTGAGCCGCCGTACGATCCCGACCTCGATTTCCACTACCGTATTTTTAACGCGGACGGCAGCGAAGTTAACCAGTGCGGCAACGGCGCGCGCTGTTTCGCCCGCTTTGTGCGCCTGAAAGGGCTGACCAACAAGCGTGATATTCGCGTCAGCACGACCAATGGTCGCATGGTGCTCAGCGTCACCGATGATGAGCTGGTGCGCGTGAACATGGGCGAACCTAACTTCGAGCCCTCCGTCGTGCCGTTTCGCGCAAACAAAGCGGAAAAGACCTATATTATGCGGGCGGCCGAGCAGACAGTATTGTGCGGCGTCGTCTCAATGGGTAACCCGCACTGCGTGATTCAGGTTGATGATGTGCAAACCGCCGCGGTCGAAACGCTCGGCCCGGTGCTGGAAAGCCACGAACGTTTCCCGGAGCGCGCGAACATCGGTTTTATGCAGGTGGTGAAGCGCGAGCACATTCGCCTGCGGGTTTACGAGCGCGGCGCGGGTGAGACTCAGGCCTGCGGAAGCGGTGCCTGTGCGGCGGTGGCCGTGGGCATCTCCCAGGGGTTACTGGCAGAAGAGGTTCGCGTGGAATTACCGGGCGGTCGGCTTGATATCGCCTGGAAAGGACCGGGTCATCCACTGTATATGACTGGCCCGGCGGCACATGTCTATGACGGGTTTATCCATCTATGAAACAACCAGGGGAAGAACTGCAGGAAACAGTGACGGAACTGGACGACAGAGCTGTTGTTGATTATCTGCTGCGCAATCCTGAGTTTTTTATTCGCAATGCACGCGTTGTCGAAGAGATGCGCGTGCCGCATCCGGTTCGCGGGACCGTGTCGCTGGTGGAATGGCATATGGCGCGCGCGCGCAACCATATCAACCAGCTTGAAGAGAACATGACGCTGCTGATGGAGCAGGCCAGCACCAACGAAAGCCTGTTCTATCGTCTGCTGCATCTGCAGGCGCGTCTGGCGTCGGCGCACAGTCTTGACGAGTTCCTCAGCCGCTTCCACCGCTGGGCTCGGGAGCTGGGGCTAGCAGGCGCAACGATTCGCCTGTTCCCTGACCGCTGGCGCATTGGCGCGCCGTCGGGGTTTACTCATCTGGCACTGAGCCGTCAGGCGTTTGAACCGCTGCGCATTCAGCGTCTGGGCCATGAGCACCACTATCTGGGGCCGCTTAATGGACCTGAGCTGCTGGTGGTGTTGCCGGAGGCCAAAGCGATTGGCTCGGTGGCGATGTCGCTGATGGGGCGCGACGGCGATCTGGGGGTCATGTTATTTACCAGCCGCGACGCGCATCACTATGAGCAGGGGCAAGCCACGCACCTGCTGCAGGAGATCGCCCTGATGTTGCCTGAGCTGCTGGAGCGCTGGATTGAGCGCGTATGACGGACGGACTGCTCGCCACTGACGTTTCGCGCTTTCTGCGCTATCTGGGCGTGGAACGCCAGCTCAGCCCCATAACGCTGCTTAACTACCAGCGTCAGCTTGATGCCATCATGCAGATCGCCGACGAGATCGGCCTGAAAAGCTGGCAACAATGTGACGCTGCGACGGTACGCGGGTTCGTCGTGCGTAGCCGTAAAAAAAATCTCAGCCCGGCGAGCCTGGCGCTCAGGCTCTCAGCGCTGCGCAGTTTCTTCGACTGGCTGGTCAGTCAGGGTGGCTTAAAAGCCAACCCGGCAAAAGGGATCGCCACGCCGAAGGCGCCGCGCCATCTGCCTAAAAATATTGACGTTGACGACGTAAACCGCCTGCTGGATATCGACCTCAACGATCCGCTCGCCGTACGCGACCGCGCGATGCTGGAGGTGATGTACGGTGCCGGGCTGCGTCTGTCTGAACTCGTCAACCTTGACCTCAAGCATCTCGATCTGGAATCTGGCGAAGTGTGGGTAATGGGTAAGGGCAGCAAAGAGCGCCGCCTGCCGATTGGCCGCAATGCGGTCTCCTGGATTGAGCACTGGCTTGACCTGCGCGGGCTGTTTGGCTCCGACGAAGATGCGCTGTTCCTGTCGAAACTCGGCAAGCGGATCTCGGCGCGTAACGTGCAGAAGCGCTTTGCGGAGTGGGGCATTAAGCAGGGGCTGAACAGCCACGTTCACCCGCACAAGCTGCGCCACTCCTTTGCAACACATATGCTTGAGTCGAGCGGCGATCTGCGCGGCGTGCAGGAACTGCTTGGCCACGCAAATCTGTCGACCACTCAAATCTATACCCACTTAGACTTCCAGCACCTTGCCTCGGTGTATGACGCGGCGCATCCACGCGCCAAACGGGGGAAATAATGCGTTTTTACCGCCCACTCGGTCAGATCTCAGCCCTGACGTTTGACCTTGATGACACCCTTTATGACAACCGCGAGGTGATCCTGCGTACCGAGCAGGAGTCGCTGGCGTTTGTGCAGAACTACCATCCCGCGCTGAAAGCGATACAGAACAAGGATTTCCAGAAGCTGCGCCAGTCCCTGCGGGAGACCGAGCCGGACATTTACCACGACGTGACCGAATGGCGTCGTCGTGCGGTAGAGCAGGCGATGCTTAACGTGGGTCTGAGCGCACAGGATGCCGCTATTGGGGCGGAAGCAGCCATGGAAAACTTCGCCAAATGGCGCAGCCGTATCGACGTGCCGCAGGAAACCCACGACACGCTGGCGAAGCTTGCCGAAAAGTGGCCGCTGGTGGCCATCACCAACGGCAATGCCCAGCCGGAGCTGTTTGGCCTGAGTGATTATTTTGAGTTCGTGCTGCGTGCGGGTCCTCACGGGCGCGCGAAGCCGTTCAGTGACATGTACCATCTGGCGGCAGATAAGCTTAACCTGCCGCTGGGTGAGATCCTGCACGTGGGGGATGACCTGACCACGGACGTGGCCGGGGCTATTCGCTGTGGCATGCAGGCCTGCTGGATCAAGCCGGAAAACGCTGACCTGATGAATGCCTCCGATAGCCGTCTTCTGCCGCACGTGGAAATTTCGCGGTTGGCATCCCTCACGACGCTGATATAATCATCAATTGTTCTGTATAAATTAACAGGGTTTTGGCGAATGCTATTCGCCTGCCCGACATGACGTGACGGTGCCAATGGACGTTTCTTACCTGCTCGACAGCCTTAATGACAAACAGCGTGACGCGGTTGCCGCCTCGCGCACCAACCTGCTGGTGCTGGCTGGGGCGGGCAGTGGTAAGACGCGCGTGCTGGTTCACCGTATCGCCTGGCTGCAGAGCGTGGAAAACTGCTCACCGTACTCCATCATGGCGGTCACGTTCACCAACAAGGCGGCGGCGGAGATGCGACACCGCATCGCGCAGCTGATGGGCACCAGCCAGGGCGGCATGTGGGTCGGTACCTTCCACGGCCTGGCGCACCGCCTGCTGCGTGCGCACCACATGGACGCCAACCTGCCGCAGGATTTTCAGATCCTCGACAGCGAAGACCAGCTCCGTCTGCTGAAGCGCCTGATCAAGGCGATGAACCTCGACGAGAAGCAGTGGCCGCCGCGTCAGGCGATGTGGTACATCAACGGTCAGAAAGACGAGGGGCTGCGCCCGCACCACATTCAGAGCTTCGGCAACCCGGTTGAGCAGACCTGGCAGAACGTCTACAAGGCCTATCAGGAAGCGTGCGATCGCGCCGGCCTGGTGGATTTTGCCGAGCTGCTGCTGCGCGCCCACGAGCTGTGGCTCAACAAGCCGCACATCCTGCAGCACTACCGTGAACGCTTCACCAATATCCTGGTGGACGAATTCCAGGATACCAACAACATCCAGTACGCGTGGATCCGCCTGCTGGCCGGTGATACCGGCAAGGTAATGATCGTGGGCGATGATGACCAGTCGATCTACGGCTGGCGCGGGGCGCAGGTGGAGAACATCCAGCGCTTCCTCAACGATTTCCCCGGCGCGGAAACTATCCGTCTGGAGCAGAACTACCGCTCAACCAGCAACATTCTGAGCGCGGCCAACGCCCTGATTGAGAACAACAACGGGCGTCTGGGTAAAAAGCTGTGGACCGACGGCGTCGACGGCGAACCGATTTCGATTTACTGCGCGTTTAACGAACTCGACGAAGCGCGCTTCGTGGTCAACCGCATCAAAACCTGGCAGGACAACGGCGGCGCGCTGGAGCAGTGCGCCATTCTTTACCGCAGCAACGCCCAGTCGCGCGTGCTGGAAGAGGCGTTGCTGCAGGTGAGCATGCCCTACCGCATTTACGGCGGCATGCGCTTCTTCGAACGTCAGGAAATCAAAGATGCGCTCTCGTATCTGCGTCTGATTGCCAACCGTAACGACGACGCGGCGTTTGAACGCGTGGTGAACACACCAACCCGCGGGATTGGCGACCGTACGCTGGACGTGGTGCGTCAGGCCTCGCGCGACCGCCAGCTGACGCTGTGGCAGGCGTGCCGCGAGCTGCTGCAGGAAAAGGCCCTTGCCGGACGCGCGGCCAGCGCTCTACAGCGCTTCCTTGAGCTGATTGACGCCCTGGCGCAGGAAACCGCGGACATGCCGCTGCACGTGCAGACCGACCGGGTGATTAAAGACTCCGGTCTGCGCACCATGTACGAGCAGGAAAAAGGCGAGAAGGGCCAGACCCGTATTGAGAACTTAGAGGAACTGGTCACGGCAACGCGCCAGTTCAGCTACAACGAAGAAGACGAAGACCTGATGCCGCTGCAGGCGTTCCTCTCCCACGCCGCGCTGGAAGCGGGCGAAGGGCAGGCGGACACCTGGCAGGATGCGGTTCAGCTGATGACCCTGCACTCCGCCAAAGGCCTGGAGTTCCCGCAGGTATTTATCGTCGGGATGGAAGAGGGGATGTTCCCGAGCCAGATGTCGCTGGATGAAGGCGGTCGTCTGGAAGAGGAGCGTCGTCTGGCCTACGTGGGCGTGACGCGCGCGATGCAAAAGCTGACGCTGACCTACGCCGAAACCCGACGTCTGTACGGTAAAGAGGTCTATCACCGTCCGTCGCGCTTTATCGGCGAACTGCCGGAGGAGTGCGTGGAAGAGGTGCGTCTGCGGGCGAGCATCAGCCGTCCGGTCAGCCATCAGCGCATGGGTTCGCCGATTGCGGAAACCGACACCGGCTACAAGCTGGGCCAGCGCGTGCGCCATTCGAAGTTTGGCGAAGGTACCATTGTGAATCTGGAAGGCAGCGGCGAGCATAGCCGCCTGCAGGTGGCGTTCCAGGGGCAGGGGATCAAATGGCTGGTGGCGGCCTACGCGAAGCTGGAAACAGTCTAACATTCAGAAAAATATCATTATTTTGCAATAATCTGCTAGCCTTATACAGTGAAGGTCAATTAATGCCCTTCAGCGTTCCGTTGCGTGTTGACGCCACAGTTATAGCTGGCGTAACATGCGCGCACGATTACGCTAAGAGGACATTCGCCTTGGACACACCCAGTAGATACTGGCTCAATTCCCTGTCATCCAGGAACAACTCCTAAGGCTATCTCCTCTTGCTGATGGCCTTAGTGGTTGTCAGCGACTGCTCTATTCCCGTCGCGCTGAGTCAGGCTGTTTAATGGTCTGAAACCCAATTTGTTTCTGTGTGCCCACCGAACTGTCCGATATTTTTTGCATTGGGAGTCCCGGTCATGTTGAGCGCATTTCAACTCGAAAATAACCGACTGACTCGGCTTGAAGCCGAAGAGTCACAGCCCCTCATTGATGCCGTATGGGTGGATCTGGTCGAGCCGGACGACGATGAGCGCCTTCGCGTACAATCTGAGCTGGGGCAAAGCCTGGCAACCCGCCCGGAACTGGAAGACATCGAAGCATCCGCGCGTTTTTTTGAAGACGAAGACGGTCTGCATATTCACTCCTTCTTCTTCTTCGAAGATGCGGAAGACCACGCGGGTAACTCCACCGTGGCGTTTACCATTCGCGACGGCCGTCTGTTTACCCTGCGCGAGCGTGAGCTACCGGCATTCCGTCTCTACCGCATGCGCGCCCGCAGCCAGGCGATGGTAGACGGCAACGCGTACGAACTGCTGCTCGATCTGTTCGAGACCAAAATTGAACAGCTGGCGGACGAAATTGAAAACATCTACAGCGATCTGGAAAAGCTGAGCCGCGTGATCATGGAAGGCCATCAGGGCGACGAATATGACGAAGCGTTGTCCACGCTGGCAGAGCTGGAAGATATCGGCTGGAAGGTGCGCTTGTGTCTGATGGATACCCAGCGCGCGCTGAACTTCCTGGTGCGCAAGGCGCGTCTGCCGGGCGGTCAGCTGGAGCAGGCGCGTGAGATCTTACGAGATATCGAATCCTTGCTGCCTCACAACGAATCCCTGTTCCAGAAGGTCAACTTCCTGATGCAGGCGGCGATGGGCTTTATCAACATCGAGCAGAACCGCATCATCAAGATCTTCTCGGTGGTTTCCGTGGTGTTCCTGCCGCCGACGCTAGTGGCATCCAGCTACGGGATGAACTTCGAGTTTATGCCGGAGCTGAAGTGGAGCTTTGGTTACCCGGGGGCGATTATCTTTATGATCCTCGCGGGGCTGGCGCCGTATCTCTATTTCAAACGCCGGAACTGGCTGTAAAAATCTGGCGGGTGGCGCTGCGCTTACCCGCCCTACGATCGAATTCCCTCTCCCTGTGGGAGAGGGTTAGGGTGAGGGCAACATCACAGCCCTTTACGCATTCTGCGTTGGGTATAAATCGCATCCGCAACAAAGATCGCCAGCGCCACCCAGATAAAGGCGAACGTCACCATCTTATCCGCCCCCGGTACCTCTCCGTAAAAGACCACTGCCAGCAGGAACATCAGCGTCGGGCCAATGTACTGGAAGAAGCCCAGCGTGGAGAGACGCAGACGCGTCGCGGCACCGGTGAAGCACAGCAGAGGAATGGTGGTCACCACGCCCGCCGCCATCAGCATCAGGTTCAGTGACCACGGGTTGCTGCCCATATGGCTGGTGGCGCTGTCGGCGATGCCGAAAAGATAAATCGCCGCCACCGGCAGCAGCCACAGGGTTTCAAACAGCATCCCCGTCTGCGCTTCCACCGCAATCTTCTTGCGTACCAGGCCGTAGAAGGCAAAGCTGAACGCCAGACCGAGGGCGATAATCGGCAGCGAGCCGAAGGTCCAGAGCTGCACCAGTACGCCGCAGAAGGCCAGAAGGACCGCTAACCACTGCATCCGGCGGAAGCGTTCGCCGAGGAAAATCATCCCCAGCACGATGTTCACCAGCGGGTTAATGAAGTACCCCAGGCTCGCTTCGAGCATGTGATGGTTATTCACTGCCCAGATAAACAGCAGCCAGTTACCGCCAATCAGCACCGCTGAGAGCGCCAGCAGGAAGACCTTTTTAGGGGTTTTAAACAGCGTTTTGACGCCCGACCACTGACGGCTGAGGCTCATCAGCGCGATCATAAAGAAGAATGACCAGATAACGCGATGAGTCAGGATCTCGTCAGCCGGAACGTAGGCGATAAGCTTGAAATACGCCGGGGCGATACCCCAAATAAAATAAGCGGCAAGGGCGAGTAAAACGCCCTGCCGCGTCTGTTTAGCATCCATCGGGAAAATCCGTTACAAAAAAGTGAATTAATTTTACCCGATTTTGCCGCCTCAACCCACCATATAAGTGGCGGTTGCGCTGGCGATATACACCTGTTCTTCGTTGTGTAACTCAACGCGCGCCACGGCGACTTTATTCCCCGCGCGCAGCAGGCTGCTGGTACAGGTAAAGCGATTTCCGCGTCCCGGGCGAAGATAGTCGACGCGTAAGTCGATAGTACCCATGCGTGCCAGGCGCTGGCGAAGTTCGTCTTCGTTGATGGTGTCATGGCGGGTCAGCGTACTTCCCACGCAGACCAGACCTGCCGCCACGTCCAGCGCGGAGGCAATCACACCGCCGTGCAAAATACTTTGCGCCCAGTTACCCACCATCATCGGCTGGTTGTTGAAGCTCAGTTGGGCAAAGTCTTTCTCGTAACGCTCCAGCTCCAGTCCCAGCGCGCGGTTAAACGGCATATGGTAAACAAAAATCTCGCCCACGAGTTTTAACACTTCTTCGGCGGTAAGCATGGCTGACATGAGGCATCACATCCTTATTGTTAACGAAATGTTGATTTTATGCCGCGGCAACAAGGAATGCCACTTTCAGAAACGAGGATGCAGCAGTTGTCGCAGAAGTCTGTAGAATGTCCGCCACATAACTATTCAGGTAATTTTACTCTTTTGCAGGAGAACACCACCGATGCGGACGTATCTGGCCTGGTTACTGGCGGCGGTTGCGCTGCCCTTCACAGCATATGCGCAGGAAGCGACGATCAAAGAGGTGCATGATAAACCTGCCGTTCACGGTAGCATTATCGCGAACCTTCTTCAGGAACATGACAATCCGTTCACGCTCTATCCGTATGACACCAACTACGTGATTTACACCCAGACCAGCGATCTCAACAAAGAGGCGATAAGCTCCTATAACTGGTCTGATAATGCGCGTAAAGATGAGGTGAAGTTCCAGCTCAGCCTGGCATTCCCGTTCTGGCGCGGTATTCTGGGGCCGAACTCGGTGCTCGGGGCGTCTTACACGCAGAAATCCTGGTGGCAGCTCTCTAACAGCGGAGAGTCCTCACCGTTCCGTGAAACCAACTATGAGCCGCAGCTGTTCCTCGGCTTCGCAACGGATTATGAATTTGCCGGCTGGACGCTGCGCGATGTCGAAGTGGGCTTTAATCACGATTCAAACGGTCGCTCTGACCCTACCTCGCGCAGCTGGAACCGTGCCTATACGCGTCTGATGGCGCAGAACGGTAACTGGATGGTGGAAGTGAAGCCGTGGTATGTGGTGGGCGAAACCGATGACAACCCGGATATCACCAAATATATGGGCTATTACCAGCTCAAGGTCGGCTACCAGCTAGGTGATGCCGTGCTCAGCGCCAAAGGCCAGTACAACTGGAACACCGGCTACGGTGGTGCGGAAGTGGGCTTAAGCTACCCAATGACGAAGCATGTCCGCATCTATACTCAGGTGTACAGTGGTTACGGCGAGTCGCTTATCGATTACAACTTCAACCAGACCCGCATCGGCGTGGGCGTGATGCTGAACGATATTCTCTAGGCTGCTCGAATGTTTTTGCGTTAAACGTTGAAGTTTCTCTCTCAGGCGCTGAAAATAGCGCCTGTTTCATTTCAGGCATATGGGGTTAACGTGGCGCAGGCGGAAGTATTGAATCAGGAGTCGCTGGCTAAACAGGTTTTGCATGAAACCTTTGGCTACCAGCAGTTCCGCCCTGGCCAGGAAACCATCATTGAAACGGTGCTGGAAGGCCGTGACTGCCTGGTGGTGATGCCGACCGGCGGCGGTAAATCCCTCTGTTATCAGGTGCCCGCGCTGGTGCTTAACGGCCTGACGGTCGTGGTATCCCCGCTCATTTCGCTAATGAAAGACCAGGTTGACCAGCTGCTCGCCAACGGCGTCGCGGCCGCCTGTCTTAACTCCACGCAAACCCGGGAGCAGCAGCAAGAGGTGATGGCCGGGTGCCGCACCGGGCAGATTCGCCTGCTGTATATCGCCCCGGAACGCCTGATGCTGGATAACTTCCTCGATCATCTGGCGCACTGGAACCCGGTGCTGCTGGCGGTAGATGAAGCGCACTGTATCTCCCAGTGGGGACACGATTTCCGCCCGGAATACGCTGCCCTCGGCCAGCTGCGTCAGCGCTTCCCCGAGCTGCCGTTTATGGCGCTCACCGCCACGGCGGATGACACCACGCGGCTGGATATCGTTCGCCTGCTGGGGCTGAACGACCCGTATATTCAGGTCAGCAGCTTCGACCGCCCTAACATCCGCTATATGCTGATGGAAAAGTTCAAGCCGCTGGATCAGCTCCTGCGCTACGTCCAGGAGCAGCGCGGCAAGTCCGGCATCATCTACTGCAACAGCCGTGCGAAGGTGGAAGACACCGCCGCGCGTCTGCAAAACCGCGGCTTTAGCGCCGCCGCGTATCACGCCGGGTTAGAGAACCACATCCGCGCCGACGTGCAGGAGAAATTCCAGCGCGACGACCTGCAAATCGTGGTTGCGACGGTGGCGTTCGGGATGGGCATCAACAAGCCGAACGTGCGCTTTGTGGTGCACTTCGACATCCCGCGCAATATCGAATCCTACTATCAGGAAACCGGTCGTGCCGGACGTGACGGTCTGCCTGCGGAAGCGATGCTGTTTTACGATCCGGCCGATATGGCGTGGCTGCGCCGCTGTCTGGAAGAGAAACCGCAGGGACAGCTGCAGGATATTGAGCGCCACAAGCTCAACGCGATGGGCGCGTTTGCTGAAGCGCAAACCTGCCGCCGTCTGGTGCTGCTCAACTACTTTGGTGAAGGGCGCCAGGAGCCTTGCGGCAACTGCGATATCTGCCTGGATCCGCCGAAACAGTACGATGGTCTGATGGACGCGCGTAAGGCGCTCTCGACCATTTACCGTGTGAATCAACGCTTCGGGATGGGCTACGTGGTGGAAGTGCTGCGCGGTGCCAACAACCAGCGTATCCGCGACATGGGCCACGACAAGCTGCCGGTCTACGGGATCGGTAAAGACCAGAGCCACGAGCACTGGGTGAGCATCATTCGTCAGCTGATCCATCTCGGCTTTGCCACGCAAAACATTGCCCAGCACTCCGCGCTTCAGCTGACCGAAGCGGCGCGTCCGGTATTGCGCGGTGACGTTGAGCTCAAGCTCGCCGTGCCGCGCGTCATCGCCCTGAAGACACGCGTGATGCAGAAATCCTACGGCGGCAACTACGACCGCAAGCTGTTTGCCAAACTGCGCAAGCTGCGTAAGGCCATCGCCGATGAAGAGAACATCCCGCCTTACGTGGTGTTCAACGACGCGACGCTCATCGAGATGGCCGAGCAGATGCCGCTCAGCGCCAGCGAGATGCTCAGCGTCAACGGCGTGGGGACGCGCAAGCTGGAGCGCTTCGGTAAAGAGTTTATGGCGCTCATCCGCTCTCACGCGGATGGTGATGATGAGGAGTAGTCAGCCGGGCGAAAAAGTGCCAGGATGATGACTCACTGAATTATTTCCCCGCGAGTTAATTATGTTGATGCTATTTCTCACCGTGGCGTTAGTGCACATCGTTGCGCTAATGAGCCCGGGACCGGACTTTTTCTTCGTGTCGCAAACGGCCGTCAGTCGCTCCCGTAAAGAGGCGATGATGGGCGTGCTCGGTATCACCATGGGCGTTATGGTTTGGGCGGCCGTTGCGCTGCTCGGTCTGAACCTGATTCTGGCGAAGATGGCCTGGCTGCATAACATCATTATGGTCGGCGGCGGGCTGTACCTGTGCTGGATGGGCTACCAGATGCTGCGCGGGGCGCTGAAGAAAGAGCAGAAAAAACCGGAAGAGCCCAAGGTGGAGCTGGCAACGGGCGGCCGCAGCTTTGTAAAAGGGCTGCTGACCAATCTGGCAAACCCAAAAGCGATTATCTATTTCGGCTCGGTGTTCTCGCTGTTTGTCGGCGATAGCGTCGGTGCGGGCGCACGCTGGGGCATCTTCCTGCTGATCGTTGTTGAAACCTTTGCCTGGTTTACCATCGTGGCAAGCCTGTTCGCCTTACCGGCGATGCGCCGCGGCTACCAGCGTATCGCGAAGTGGATTGATGGCTTCGCCGGCGCGCTGTTCGCCGGCTTCGGCATTCATCTCATCATTTCTCGCTAAGCATGACGCGCTGACGCAAGCAGCGCGCCAACCAGCATAAACAGCGAGCCAAAGACTTTATTCAGGGCCTTCATCTGCTTGGGCCCTTTAATCCACGCCGCAATCCGCTGCGCCAGCGTCGCGTAACCAATCATCACGATGATATCGACGATAATGGTGGTCGCGCCCAGCACCACGTACTGCATGACCTGGGGCTGGTGCGGCACGATAAACTGCGGGAACAGGGCGGCGAGGAACACGATGCTCTTCGGGTTGGTCAGGTTGACGAACACCGCGCGCTTAAACAGATGACCGCGGTTTTGCGTCTGCGCGAGCGTGTTCAGGTTAATGGAGCCTGCCGCGCGCCACTGCTGGATGCCGAGCCAAATCAGATACGCCGCCCCGGCCCATTTCAGCACCTCAAAGGCCAGCACGGAGCGGGAGAACAGAGTCCCCAGACCAATCCCAACCAGCACGATATGAATGCCCAGCCCGGTCTGCAAACCGGCAATTGACGCCGCCGCACCGCGATAGCCGTGGTTGATGGAGGTGGTCATGGTGTTAATGGCGCCCGAGCCCGGTGAAAGGCTAAGGATGATGGATGTCAGCAGGTAAGCGAACCACCACTCGAAGGTCATTTGAAACTCCCGAATCGTCTGTTTTTATGCCACAATACGCTATTGTTGAGTCATTTTGTGACCGGTTACGAAAAAACGATATTCCTTGGCTTAGGTGAGTAGAAACCCGATGTTTCAGCAGAAAAAGGACTGGGAAACACGAGAAAACGCATTTGCTGCTTTCTCCATGGGGCCGCTGACCGATTTCTGGCGCCAGCGTGAGGAAGATGAGTTTACGGGCGTCGGTGATATACCGGTACGCTTTGTGCGTTTTCACGATAAGAAAAATGACCGGGTCATCGTGGTCTGCCCCGGGCGTATCGAGAGCTACATTAAATACGCCGAACTGGCCTATGACCTGTTCCATCTGGGCTTCGATGTGCTGATTATCGATCACCGCGGGCAGGGGCTTTCTGGCCGCCTGCTATCGGATACGCATCGCGGCCACGTGGATAACTTCAGCGATTACGTCGACGATCTCGCCGCGTTCTGGCAGCAGGAGGTCGAGCCCGGCCCCTGGCGAAAGCGCTATATTCTGGCGCACTCGATGGGCGGTGCGATTTCAACGCTGTTTTTACAGCGCCACGCTCACCAGTGCGACGCCATTGCGCTCACCGCGCCGATGTATGGCATCGTCATGCGTTTTCCTGACTGGATGGTACGTCATATTCTTGACTGGGCTGAGGGCCATCAGCGCATTCGGGAAGGCTATGCCATCGGGACGGGACGCTGGCGGGCACTGCCGTTTGCGATGAACGTGCTGACCCACAGTCGCCAGCGGTATCGTCGTAACCTGCGTTTTTATGCCGATGAGCCGCGCCTGCGCGTGGGTGGACCGACCTACCACTGGGTGCGGGAAGGTATCCTTGCCGGTGAGCAGGTTCTGGCGGGTGTCGGCAATGACGATACACCAACACTCCTGATTCAGGCGGAAGAAGAGCGTGTGGTGGATAACCGCATGCATGACCGCTATTGTGAACTGCGCGCGGCCGCCGGTCACCCTTGTGAAGGGGGAAAACCGCTGGTCATTAACGGCGCGTACCATGAGATCCTTTTTGAAAAGGACGCTATGCGCTCAGTCGCGCTCAACGCCATTGTTGAATTTTTCAACAGGCATAATTGATTATTGTTTTCCACCAGAGGTTGAAATCCCTATGTACCAGGTTGTTGCATCTGATTTAGATGGCACGCTGCTTTCCCCTGACCACACCCTGTCGCCTTACGCGAAAGAGACCCTAAAGCTGCTGACGGCACGGGGCGTGAACTTTGTGTTTGCCACCGGCCGCCACCACGTCGACGTGGGGCAGATCCGCGATAATCTTGAGATCAAATCGTACATGATCACCTCCAACGGTGCGCGCGTGCATGATACCGACGGCAACCTGATCTTCACCCACAACCTGGATCGCGATATTGCCGCCGATCTGTTTGGCGTGGTGCACAATAATCCGGCTATCGTCACCAACGTTTATCGTGACGACGACTGGTTCATGAACCGCCACCGCCCGGATGAAATGCGTTTCTTCAAAGAAGCGGTATTTAACTACTCCCTGTACGAGCCGGGCCTTCTTGAGCCGGAGGGGATCAGTAAGGTGTTCTTCACCTGCGACAGCCATGAAGAACTGCTCCCGCTGGAACAGGCGATCAACGCCCGTTGGGGCGATCGCGTTAATGTGAGCTTCTCAACGCTGACCTGTCTGGAAGTGATGGCGGGTGGTGTCTCCAAAGGCCACGCGCTGGAAGCCGTCGCGAAACGTCTGGGCTTCGAGCTGAAAGACTGTATCGCCTTTGGTGACGGCATGAACGATGCCGAAATGCTGTCGATGGCAGGCAAGGGCTGCATTATGGAGAATGCGCACCAGCGCCTGAAAGATTTGCACCCGGAGCTGGAAGTGATCGGCACCAACGCAGACAATGCGGTACCGAAATACCTGCGCAAACTGTTCCTTGAATAATCTTCATTTGGTTGTTTATTGCTCAGATGTCAACTAAAGAGTTCGCTACAATGCCTCTCCTTCTTTCTGAGAGACAAGCATTGTGGCGCTACTCATTATCACCACTATCCTGTGGGCCTTCTCCTTTAGCCTGATTGGCGAATACCTTGCCGGTTCGGTCGACAGCTACTTCTCGGTGCTGATGCGCGTGGGGCTGGCGGCGCTGGTGTTCCTGCCGTTTCTGCGTACGCGCGGGCAATCGCTGAAAACGATTGTGCTGTATATGCTGGTGGGGGCGATGCAGCTCGGCATCATGTACCTGTTTAGCTTCCGGGCTTATGTCTATCTGTCCGTCTCGGAATTCCTGCTCTTTACCGTGCTGACGCCGCTCTACATCACGCTGATATACGATCTGCTGAGTAAACGCCACCTGCGCTGGGGATACCTGCTTAGCGCGGCGCTGGCGGTGATTGGCGCGGCGATTATTCGCTACGACAAAGTCAGCGATCACTTCTGGACCGGACTGATGTTCGTCCAGCTCGCCAATATCAGTTTCGCCATCGGCATGGTGGGCTATAAGCGCCTGATGGAAACCCGCCCGATGCCGCAGCATAACGCGTTCGCCTGGTTTTATATGGGCGCCGCGATTGTCGCAGTGGCGGCGTGGTTTATGCTCGGTAACCCGCACAAGCTGCCGACCACCGCCGTGCAGTGGGGCGTGCTGATCTGGCTGGGCGTCGTGGCTTCCGGGTTGGGGTACTTCATGTGGAACTACGGCGCGACGCAGGTCGACGCCGGTACGCTGGGGATCATGAACAATGTGCATGTCCCGGCTGGGTTGTTGGTCAACCTCGCGATCTGGCAGCAACAGCCGCACTGGCCGAGCTTCCTTATTGGGGGAGCGGTGATCCTGGCTTCGCTGTGGGTCCATCGCCGCTGGGTCGCTCCGCGCTCCGCACAAACGGAAGATGGTCGCACGCGTGGTTCCGCGCTGAGCGAATAAACGCCTCCGTAATCGGCTGACGCTGCTCGCCATCGCGCACGGCGGCGTACAGTCGACTCCACAGTCCTTCACCCAGGGTTTTGGTCACCACCAGACCCTGGCGTTCAAAGCTCTCTACCACCCAGTGCGGCAGCGCCGCGATACCCATTCTGGCCGCCACCATCTGAATCAACAGCAGGGTGTTATCCACGCTTTTCAGCTGCGGACTGATGCCCGCGGGCTGCAGGAAGTGTCGCCAGATATCCAGACGACTGCGCTGAACCGGGTAAATCAGCAGCGTTTCCGTCGCCAGGTCTTCCGGCGTGATGCGCGTTTTCGCCGCCAGCGGATGATCCGGTGCCAGTACCAGGCGTACTTCATAATCAAACATCGGCGAATAGTGCAGGCCGCTGCGCGGCAGAATGTCGGACGTCATCACCAGATCCAGCTCGCCCTGCTGCAGCGACGGCTGCGGGTCGAACGTCACGCCGGATTTGAAGTCCATCTCCACCTGCGGCCACTTCTGGCGGAAGTTCTCAAGCGCGGGGGTCAGCCACTGAATACAGCTGTGGCACTCAATGGCGATACGCAGCGTGGTCTGCTGTGGTTCGTTACACGCCTGCAGCGCGCTGGCGATTTGCGGCAGGACCTGATTCGCCAGCTGCAACAGAATCTCACCTTGCGGCGTAAAGCGCAGGGGCTGGCTCTTACGCACAAAAAGACGGAAGCCGAGGCGTTGTTCCAGATCGCTGAACTGGTGAGAAAGGGCGGACTGGGTCTGGTGCAGCGTGGCAGCCGCAGCCGCGAGCGAGCCGCAGTTCCGCAACGCTTGTAGCGTTTTCAGGTGTTTTATCTCGATCATGAAAGTCCTTCACTTCGCCATGAACATATTGCGCTTGAGGAATATACAGTAACTGCCAATTATGGATGTGTAAACATCTGGACGGCTAAAATCCTTCGTCTTTTAAATTTATGGTGCGTTGGCTGCGTTTACCCACCCCGGTCACTTACTCATGTAAGCTCCCGGGGATGAGCAAACTTGCCGCCTTCCCTAAATTCAAAATCCAAAGGATTTACAATTAATTAGAGGAAGAAAACATGACAATCCGCAATCACACTCTCGGTTTCCCTCGCGTTGGCCTGCGCCGCGAACTGAAAAAAGCGCAAGAAAGCTACTGGGCGGGTAACAGCACCCGTGAAGAACTGCTGGCGGTGGGACGCGAGCTGCGCGCCCGTCACTGGGAGCAGCAGAAACAGGCGGGCATTGACCTGCTGCCGGTGGGCGATTTCGCCTGGTACGA
Source organism: Enterobacter sp. PL_is511 (assembly GCF_055816065.1). Lineage (NCBI taxonomy): Bacteria > Pseudomonadati > Pseudomonadota > Gammaproteobacteria > Enterobacterales > Enterobacteriaceae > Enterobacter > Enterobacter sp. PL_is511. The sequence goes on from NZ_JBVPGP010000015.1 coordinate 59,887, forward strand.
CCATGTTCTGACGACCAGCCTGCTGCTTGGCAACGTGCCGGCTCGTCATCAGAACAAAGATGGATCGGTAGATATCGATACCCTGTTCCGCATTGGCCGTGGCCGTGCGCCAACGGGTGAGCCAGCGGCAGCGGCGGAAATGACCAAGTGGTTCAACACCAACTATCACTATATGGTGCCGGAGTTCGTGAAAGGTCAGGAGTTCAGGCTGACCTGGACGCAGCTGCTGGATGAAGTGGACGAAGCGCTGGCGCTGGGTCATCAGGTGAAGCCCGTATTGCTGGGGCCAGTCACCTACCTGTGGCTGGGTAAAGTAAAAGGCGAACAGTTTGACCGCCTTAGCCTGCTGAAGGACATTCTGCCGGTCTACAAACAGGTGCTGATTGAGCTGGGCAAACGCGGCATTCAGTGGGTGCAAATCGACGAGCCGGCGCTGGTGCTCGAACTGCCCAAGGTTTGGCTCGATGCCTTCAAACCGGCGTATGACGCGCTGGCGGGGCAAGTGAAGCTGCTGCTGACCACCTATTTCGAAGGCGTTACGCCGAACCTGAACATCATTACCGCGTTGCCGGTTCAGGGCCTGCACGTTGACCTCGTACACGGTAAAGACGATGTGGCGGAGCTGCATAAGCGCCTGCCTGTGGACTGGCTGCTTTCCGCCGGGCTGATTAACGGTCGTAACGTCTGGCGCGCCGATCTCACCGGGAAATACACCCAGATTAAGGACATCGTCGGCAAACGTGAGCTGTGGGTGGCTTCGTCCTGTTCCCTGCTGCACAGCCCGATCGATCTGAGCGTGGAGACTCGCCTGGATGCCGAGGTGAAAAGCTGGTTTGCCTTCGCCCTGCAAAAATGTGAAGAGCTGACGCTGCTGCGCGATGCGCTGAACAGCGGCGACACGGCGGCGATCGCCGAATGGAGCGCACCGATCCAGGCGCGTCGTCACTCGGCGCGCGTGCACAACCCGGCGGTGGAAAAACGTCTGGCGGCCATCACCGCCCAGGACAGCCAGCGTCAGAGCTCGTATGAAGTCCGCGCTGAAGCGCAGCGTGCCCGCTTCAACCTGCCTGCGTGGCCGACCACCACCATCGGTTCCTTCCCACAAACCACCGAAATCCGTGGCCTGCGTCTGGATTTTAAAAAGGGCAATCTGGATGCGAATCACTACCGCACCGGTATCGCCGAACACATCAAGCAGGCGATTATCGAGCAGGAACGTCTGGGTCTGGACGTGCTGGTGCACGGTGAGGCCGAGCGTAACGACATGGTGGAATACTTCGGTGAGCATCTCGATGGCTTCGTGTTTACCCAAAACGGCTGGGTGCAGAGCTATGGCTCCCGCTGCGTGAAGCCACCGGTGGTTATCGGTGACGTCAGCCGCCCGGAAGCGATCACCGTGGAGTGGGCGAAATACGCGCAGTCCCTCACGGACAAGCCGGTGAAAGGCATGCTCACTGGTCCGGTGACCATTCTTTGCTGGTCCTTCCCGCGTGAAGACGTGACCCGTGAAACCATCGCCAAACAGATTGCCCTGGCACTGCGTGATGAAGTGGCGGATCTGGAAGCAGCAGGCATTGGCATTATTCAGATTGACGAACCGGCCCTGCGCGAAGGTCTGCCGCTGCGCCGCAGCGACTGGGATGCCTACCTGCAGTGGGGTGTGGAAGCGTTCCGCATCAACGCCGCGGTGGCGAAGGACGACACCCAGATCCACACCCACATGTGTTACTGCGAATTTAACGACATCATGGATTCGATTGCCGCGCTGGACGCCGACGTGATCACCATTGAGACGTCGCGCTCAGACATGGAGCTGCTGGAGTCGTTCGAAGAGTTCGAGTACCCGAACGAAATCGGGCCGGGCGTGTACGACATTCACTCCCCGAACGTGCCGAGCGTGGAGTGGATTGAAGCCCTGCTGAAAAAAGCTGCCCAGCGCATTCCGGCCGAGCGCCTGTGGGTGAATCCGGACTGCGGCCTGAAAACCCGCGGCTGGCCGGAGACGCGTGCGGCGCTGGCGAACATGGTGAAGGCAGCACAGAACTTGCGTCAGGCATAATTGTGACGCGCGATGGCCGGGTGCCAGCCCGGCCTTATCGTACTTAGCTCAGGTCTGCGCCGTTGCTGGCAATCACTTTTTGGTACCACCAGAAGGAGTCTTTTTTCAGCCGTTTCAACGTACCGTTGCCTTCATCGTCCTGATCGACATAGATAAAACCGTAGCGTTTGGACATCTGCGAGGTGCCCGCGCTGATGATGTCGATACAGCCCCACGTGGTGAACCCCATCACCTCCACGCCTTCATTAATCGCGGCCAGCGTTTGCGCGAAGTGCGCGCGGAAATAGTCGATTCGATAGCTATCGTGGATCCTGCCGTTTTCGACCACATCCTTCGCGCCCAGACCGTTTTCAACGATAAACAGCGGCTTTCGGTAACGGTCATACAGCTCCAGCAGCGAGATTTTTAACCCAAGCGGATCAATCTGCCATCCCCATTCGGACGCAGGCAGATACGGGTTTTTCACACCGAGAACGGTATTCCCGGGAATGCGTTCGGCGTCAGGCTGAGTGGATTCGGTCATCGACATGTAATAGCTGAAGGAGACGAAATCGACGGTATGCGCCTTTAAAATACGCCGATCGTCAGGGTGCATTTCAATATGGATATTTCGTCGTTCCAGATCGCGCAGGATCAGCGGCGGATAGTCGCCAAATACCTGCACGTCAGCATAAAAATAGTTTTCCAGGTTTTTCTTCAGCGTGGCTTCAACGTCTTCCGGACGGCAGCTGTGCGGATAGGTCGTCAGTTTGGTCAGCATACACCCGACCTGGCTGCCCGGAATTTTGGCGTGGCAGTCTCGGGTGACCAGTGCAGACGCGACAAACTGATGATGCAGACCCTGATAGATATCCTGTTTCGCGTTGCCCGGCGCGCTTTTCTCTTCGCGAATGCCCGCGGTCGTAAAGGGATGGCGGTGAATACTGTCTATTTCATTGAAGGTTAGCCAGTAATGCACCAGCTCTTTGTAGCGGTCGAAACAAACATTGCTGAAGCGAACGAAGGCATCGACCACATTACGATGCACCCAGCCGTTATATTTTTCGCTCAGCGCCAGCGGCATTTCGTAGTGGGAAAGGGTGACCAGCGGCTCGATGTTATGACGACGCAGCTCGCGGAACAGTTCTTCATAAAACTGCAGCCCGGCCTCGTTTGGCGCGGCGTCCTCTCCGGTCGGGAAAATACGCGACCAGGCAATGGATACGCGCAGCACCTTAAAACCCATCTCAGCAAACAGCGCGACGTCGTCTTTATAGTGGTGATAAAAATCGATGCCGCGGCGTTTCGGGTACAGCGCATCATTTTTACCTTCAAACGCGTCGCGGATATTCTCGTCCGTCAGGGCCATATGGCCGCTGTAATCTTTCACGGTGAGGTTGGGTTTCCAGGCGACAGCGTCAGCAACGGACGGCCCTTTGCCGTCCACGCTCCATGCGCCTTCGGCCTGGTTGGCGGCAATCGCGCCGCCCCATAAAAAACCGTGTGGAAACGCGAGGGAATAGTCCATAACACGTACTCCTTATGCGTCATGATGATGGGAAAGGCTTACCCTTTTTTACCACCGTACTGACGGAACCACGTAAGCATCCGCTGCCATCCATCTTTCGCCGATTCAGCGTGATAGCTCGGACGATAGTCGGCGTTAAACGCATGCCCGGCATCCGGGTAAACTACAATCTCCGCCTTCGCATTTGCCGCGCGGAGCGCATGGCGCATGGTTTCTACCGAATCCAGCGAAATACCGGTGTCCTGACCGCCGTAAAGCCCTAACACGGGGGCATTCAACTCGGTGGCGATATCAACCGGATGTTTCGGTGAATTCAGCGTTTTTTCACCCACCAGTTTGCCGTACCAGGCGACAGCGGCTTTGAGCTGCGGGTTATGCGCGGCATACAGCCAGCTAATGCGTCCGCCCCAGCAGAAACCGGTGACCAGCAGACGATGGGGATCGCCCCCGTTGCGCGCCGCCCAGCTGGCGACGTGATCGAGATCGGCCAGCACCTGCGCGTCCGGGACTTTGCTGACCAGGTTGCTGAGCAAGGTGGGAATATCGCTGTAGTCGTTCGGATCGCCCTGACGGAAGTAGAGCTCTGGCGCAACGGCCAGATACCCTTCCAGCGCCAGCCGGCGGCAGAGGTCGCGAATGTGTTCGTGAACACCAAATATCTCCTGAATCACAATCACGATGGGCAGCGGGCCGTCTGCCGATTTTGGTCGTGCGTGATAAGCAGGCATATTCTCCCCCTGCGAGGGAATAGAGGTCTCACCCGCCGTGATGGCGTCTTCAGACGTTGAGACGATGGTTGAGGCATGCGGGGCCGCAGCAGGTGCAAAACCGGTTTTTTCAGTCATGGCATTCTCCGTACCAATCAGTTAGCGCAAAGGTAAATATAGACACCAGGTTAACAACTCACAGTGCCTTAAACGGTCTATCTTTTGTGCAGCACCTGACGATATAACTTGTTAATGTGATGTAAATCACTTTTTGGTGGAAATTCAATGCAATCATTTTCATTCATGGTGAGATGTGTCACGAAATTATGCTTACTGCTTCTGTAAAGTACCGTTTTACTTCTTCTGACTAACCGACCCACAGAGGAGTCACCTATGTCTAAGTCTGATGTTTTTCATCTCGGCCTCACTAAAAACGATTTACAAGGGGCTACGCTCGCTATCGTCCCTGGCGATCCTGAGCGTGTGGAAAAGATCGCCGCGCTGATGGATAAGCCGGTCAAGCTGGCTGCCCATCGTGAGTTCACCACCTGGCGCGCAGAGCTGGATGGCAAAGCGGTGATCGTGTGCTCTACCGGTATCGGTGGTCCGTCTACGTCTATTGCTGTTGAAGAGCTGGCGCAGCTGGGCATTCGTACTTTCCTGCGTATCGGTACCACCGGCGCTATCCAGCCGCACATCAACGTCGGCGACGTGCTGGTCACGACCGCGTCCGTCCGTCTGGACGGTGCAAGCCTGCACTTTGCACCGATGGAATTCCCGGCAGTGGCGGATTTCGAGTGCACCACCGCGCTGGTTGAAGCCGCGAAATCCGTGGGCGCAACCACCCACGTGGGCGTAACCGCCTCTTCCGACACCTTCTACCCGGGCCAGGAGCGTTACGACACCTTCTCTGGCCGCGTGGTAAGCCGCTTCAAAGGCTCCATGGAAGAGTGGCAGTCAATGGGTGTGATGAACTACGAAATGGAATCCGCCACGCTGCTGACCATGTGCGCAAGCCAGGGTCTGCGTGCCGGTATGGTGGCGGGCGTTATCGTCAACCGTACCCAGCAGGAGATCCCGAACGCCGAAACCATGAAGCAGACCGAAAGCCATGCAGTGAAAATCGTGGTCGAAGCCGCGCGTCGCCTGATCTAGTCCCCTCCTTTCGAAATCAAAGGCCGGCACGTTCGGCCTTTATTTTTTGCGTAGCGCCTCGCAGGAAAACCCTTTCAAACTGGACGTTTATACAGCACAATCTTATTTTGTGCGGGTAATACGTTGATGCAGGGGGCATTGTGGATATCTCAATCCTGATTTATGCGGTGATTGCGCTGGTGGGCGTGGCGATAGGCTGGCTCATTTCCAGCTATCAGCATGCACAGCAGAAGGCCGAACAGCTGGCAGAGCGCGAAGAGATCGTCGCTGAATTAAGTGCGGCAAAGCAGCAGCTTGCCCTGAGTGACCACTGGCGCGACGAGTGCGAGCTGCTTAACAACGAGCTGCGCAATCTCCGTGATATCAACACCTCGCTGGAGGCCGATCTCCGCGAAGTGACCACCCGCCTTGAATCCACTCAGCTGCATGCGGAAGACAAAATCCGCCAGATGATCAACAGCGAGCAGCGCCTCAGCGAACAGTTTGAGAACCTCGCCAACCGTATTTTCGAGCACAGCAACCGTCGCGTTGATGAACAGAACCGCCAGAGCCTTAACAGCCTGCTGACGCCGCTGCGTGAACAGCTGGACGGTTTTCGTCGTCAGGTGCAGGACAGTTTTGGTCAGGAAGCCCGCGAGCGGCACACTCTGGCGCATGAGATTCGCAATCTCCAGCAGCTGAATGCCCAGATGGCGCAGGAAGCGGTCAACCTGACCCGCGCGCTCAAAGGGGATAACAAAACCCAGGGCAACTGGGGAGAAGTGGTGCTGACCCGCGTACTGGAAGCCTCCGGCCTGCGGGAAGGATATGAATACGAAACGCAGGTGAGTATCGAAAACGACGCCCGCTCGCGCATGCAGCCGGATGTGATTGTGCGGCTGCCGCAGGGTAAAGATGTGGTGATTGACGCCAAAATGACCCTGGTGGCGTATGAGCGTTACTTCAACGCGGAGGATGACTACACCCGCGAATCGGCGCTGCAGGAGCACATTGCCTCCGTGCGTAGCCACATTCGCCTGCTCGGCAGAAAAGACTATCAGCAGTTGCCGGGTCTCCGCTCGCTGGACTATGTCCTGATGTTTATTCCGGTAGAGCCCGCGTTTCTGCTGGCACTCGACAGGCAGCCTGAACTCATCACCGAAGCGCTCAAAAATAACATTATGCTGGTCAGCCCTACCACGTTGCTGGTGGCGTTACGTACCATTGCGAACCTGTGGCGCTATGAGCACCAGAGCCGCAACGCGCAGCAGATTGCCGATCGTGCCAGCAAGCTGTACGACAAAATGCGCCTCTTCGTGGACGACATGTCCTCAGTCGGGCAGAGCCTGGATCGTGCGCAGGATAACTACCGCCAGGCGATGAAAAAACTCACCTCGGGACGCGGCAATCTGCTGGCGCAGGCCGAATCATTCCGCAGCCTGGGGGTAGAGGTTAAACGCGAGATTAATCCGGAATTGGTGGAACAGGCCACCGCCCAGGACGACGAGTTTCGCCTGCGAGAAGGTGCGGACGAACAAAAGACAAACAGTGAAGACAATACGTTAGCGGTGGATTTATCACCAGACGAGACTCCAGCGCGTTTCTTTCGCGGTGGTTGAAACGTAGGGCAAACGCGCCCAATCTGTTACACTTCACGAACATTTTACTGATAAGCAGGCTCTGAGATGGCTGACGATTCACAAGACACAACGCACTTTGGCTTTCAGACTGTCGCCAAAGCGCAGAAAGCTGACATGGTGGCCCACGTATTTCATTCCGTGGCGGCGAAGTACGATGTAATGAATGACCTGATGTCGTTCGGCATTCATCGCTTGTGGAAGCGCTTCACCATTGACTGTAGCGGCGTGCGTCGCGGACAAACGGTGCTGGATTTAGCCGGCGGTACGGGCGATTTAACCGCGAAATTCTCTCGCCTGGTGGGTGAAACCGGTCGTGTTGTTCTTGCCGATATTAATGACTCCATGCTGAAAATGGGCCGCGAAAAGCTGCGTAACATCGGCGTGGTGGGGAACGTGGAATATGTTCAGGCAAACGCCGAAGCGCTGCCGTTCCCGGACAATACCTTTGACTGCATCACGATCTCCTTCGGTCTGCGTAACGTGACCGATAAAGAAAAGGCGCTGCGCTCCATGTACCGCGTGCTGAAACCGGGTGGACGCCTGCTGGTGCTCGAGTTCTCGAAACCGATCATTGAGCCGCTGAGCAAAGCCTACGACGCCTATTCCTTCCACGTGCTGCCGCGCATCGGTGAGCTGGTGGCGAATGATGCGGAAAGCTACCGCTATCTGGCGGAATCTATCCGTATGCACCCGGATCAGGACACCTTAAAAGCCATGATGCAGGATGCAGAATTTGAGAACGTTGAATATTTCAACCTGACGGCGGGTGTCGTCGCGCTGCATCGCGGTTACAAATTCTGAGTGGAGGTGTCCCGTGCCCTTTAAACCCTTAGTCTCTGCAGGCATCGAGAATGTACTGAATGCTTTTCTGTATCGCGCTCCGGCGCTGAAAGCTGCGCGTCAGCGGCTAAACGGGAAGGTATTGCGCATTGTTTTAAAAGAGTTATCGACGCCGCTTGTACTGGTCTTCAGCGAACGCCAGCTTGACGTACTGGGGGAGTGGGAAGGTGAAGCTGACTGCTCGGTCATCACGCACATGAGCGTGCTGCCAAAACTGCGCGATCGCCAGCAATTAACGGCGCTTATCCGCAGCGGTGAGCTGGAAGTAGAAGGCGACATTCAGGTCGTGCAGAACTTCGTTGCGCTCACCGATCTTGCGGAGTTCGACCCGGCAGAGCTGCTCGCGCCTTTTATCGGCGACATCGCCGCCGAAGGTATCGGGAAAGTCCTTCATGGTGGCGCCTCCTTTGCGCGTAAAAGCCTGCATCGTCAGCAACGCTATGCGGCGGAAGTGCTGACGGAGGAGTGGCGAATGGCACCCGGGCCATTGGAAGTGGCGTGGTTTGCGGAAGAGACCGCTGCTGTTGAACGTGCGGTTGATGCGTTAACCAAACGGCTGGAAAAACTGGAGGGCAAATGACGCCTGGTGAAATTCGGCGCCTCTATTTTATTATTCGCACCTTTTTGAGCTACGGGCTCGACGAGCTTATCCCCAAAATGCGTATCACGCTGCCGCTTCGTATCTGGCGGCGGATGCTGTTCTGGATGCCCAATCGCCATAAAGGTCAACCGCTGGGTGAGCGTCTGCGTCTCGCGCTGCAGGAGCTCGGTCCGGTTTGGATTAAATTTGGACAGATGCTGTCGACCCGTCGCGATCTCTTCCCGCCGCTTATTGCCGATGAGCTCGCGATGCTGCAGGACCGCGTCGCACCGTTTGACGGCGCGCGCGCGAAAAAGCAAATTGAAGAGGCGATGGGAAATGTACCCGTCGAGACCTGGTTTGACGATTTCGACATTCACCCACTGGCATCGGCCTCTATCGCGCAGGTGCATACCGCGCGTCTGAAAGAAAACGGCAAAGAAGTTGTTATTAAGGTCATTCGTCCGGACATCCTGCCCATCATCAAAGCAGACATGAAGCTGATTTATCGTCTGGCGCGCTGGGTACCACGCTTGCTGCCGGACGGGCGTCGCCTTCGTCCACTGGAAGTGGTGCGGGAATATGAAAAAACGCTGATTGATGAGCTTAACCTGCTGCGCGAATCGGCAAACGCCATTCAGCTGCGTCGCAACTTTGAAAACAGCCCGATGCTCTATGTTCCTGAAGTCTATTCTGACTACTGCAGCCAGAACATGATGGTAATGGAGCGTATCTACGGTATTCCGGTTTCGGATGTGGTGGCCCTTGAGAAGCAGGGAACGAACATGAAGCTGTTGGCCGAGCGTGGGGTACAGGTCTTCTTTACCCAGGTGTTCCGCGACAGCTTTTTCCATGCGGACATGCATCCGGGCAATATCTTCGTGAGCTACGAACACCCTGAGGATCCGAAGTACATCGGTATCGACTGCGGGATTGTGGGGTCGCTGAACAAGGAAGATAAACGGTATCTGGCTGAGAACTTCATCGCGTTCTTCAACCGCGACTACCGTAAGGTGGCCGAGCTGCACGTCGATTCAGGCTGGGTGCCGCCGGACACCAACGTCGAGGAGTTCGAGTTCGCGATCCGGACCGTTTGTGAACCGATTTTTGAAAAACCGCTGGCGGAAATCTCCTTCGGACACGTGCTGTTAAACCTGTTCAACACGGCTCGCCGCTTTAATATGGAAGTTCAGCCGCAGCTAGTTTTACTTCAGAAAACATTACTTTACGTTGAGGGTGTAGGCCGACAGCTCTATCCTCAGTTAGACTTGTGGAAGACCGCGAAACCTTTCCTTGAGTCCTGGATTAAGGATCAGGTTGGCATTCCGGCGCTGGTGCGCTCGCTGAAAGAGAAAGGCCCGTTCTGGATAGAAAAAATGCCGGAAATTCCTGAACTGGTTTATGACAGTTTGCGTCAGAGCAAGAACCTTCAGCACAGCATGGATAAAATCGCCCGCGAGCTTCAGTCCAGCCGGGTACGCCAGGGACAGTCACGCTATCTCTTTGGGATTGGCGCAACGCTGCTGCTGAGCGGTACGCTGCTGCTGATCAACCGTCCGGACTGGCAGATGATGCCCGCCTGGCTGATGGCCGCCGGGGTGGTTGTCTGGCTTGCCGGATGGCGAAAAACGCGCTGAGTTTGCGTCGCTATCGACGGGTCGCATACGTATAATGCGACCTGACTAATTAATCATCTATCCCTGAGGAACATGTATGGGTGGTATCAGTATCTGGCAATTGTTGATCATTGCCGTCATCGTCGTGCTGCTGTTTGGCACCAAAAAGCTCGGTTCTATTGGTTCCGACCTGGGCGCGTCTATCAAAGGCTTCAAGAAAGCGATGAGCGATGATGAGAGCAAGCAGGATAAAACCAGCCAGGACGCTGATTTTACTGCTAAGTCCATCGCCGATAAGCAGGAAGAAGCCAAAAAGGAAGACGCTAAACGCCACGATAAAGAGCAGGTGTAAGTCGTGTTCGACATTGGTTTTAGTGAGCTCCTGCTGGTCTTTGTGATTGGCCTGATTGTGCTGGGGCCGCAGCGTCTGCCGGTGGCGGTGAAGACCGTTGCGGGCTGGGTTCGTGCGCTGAGATCGCTGGCATCGACCGTTCAGAATGAGCTGGCGCAGGAGCTTAAGCTGCAGGAATTTCAGGAAAGCCTTAAAAAGGTCGAGAAGGCGAGCATGGATAACCTGACGCCGGAACTGAAAGCGTCAATGGATGAGCTGCGCGAAGCGGCGGAATCCATGAAGCGCTCCTACAGCGTTAACGATCCTGAAAAAGCGAGCGATGAAGCGAACACCATCCATAACCCGGTGGTGAAGGGCAGCGAGGAGCAGCGCGAGGGCGTAACGCCTGCCAGCGCAGAACATCAGGCTGCCGCGCCAGAACAGACGCCGCAGGAAACCGAAGTGAAAAAACAGGTGCAGCCGGAAGAGCCGGTGGCAAAAACGGCGGAAGTGAAGCCCGCTGCGTCCGTTTCCGAATCATCCCCCTCGTCGAGTGATAAAGCGTAAACATGGCAGTAGATGATACTCAACCGCTGATTGCGCACCTCATTGAGCTGCGTAAGCGCCTGTTAAACTGCATTATTGCGGTTTTACTCATATTCCTGTGCCTGGTCTATTTTGCCAACGATATCTATCAGGTTGTCTCTGCACCGCTGATCAAGCAGATGCCGCTGGGCGCAACGATGATTGCAACAGACGTTGCTTCTCCGTTCTTTACCCCTATCAAGCTGACCTTCTGGGTATCGTTGATTGCCTCAGCGCCGGTCATTCTTTACCAGGTGTGGGCGTTTGTGGCGCCAGCGCTGTATAAGCACGAACGTAAGCTGGTGATCCCGCTGCTGGTGTCTAGTTCGCTGCTGTTCTATATCGGCATGGCGTTTGCCTATTTCGTTGTCTTCCCGCTGGCCTTCGGCTTCCTGACGCATACCGCGCCGGAAGGGGTTCAGGTGTCGACGGATATCGCCAGCTACCTCAGCTTTGTGATGGCGCTGTTTATGGCGTTCGGCGTGGCATTCGAAGTGCCGGTGGCCATTGTGCTGCTTTGCTGGGTAGGGGTAACAACCCCGGATGACCTGCGTAAGAAGCGTCCGTATATCCTGGTGGGCGCCTTTGTGGTCGGCATGCTGCTGACACCGCCGGATGTGTTCTCGCAGACGCTGCTGGCCATACCGATGTACTGTCTGTTTGAGGTTGGCGTCTTCTTCTCGCGTTTCTACGTGGGTAAAGGACGTCGAGCGGATGACGAAGACGATACGTCCGACAAGACCACTGAAGAGTAAAACCAGCCGCCCGTCAGGGCGGTTGTTATATGGGGATTTGCATGTTTGATATCGGACTCAATCTGACCAGCTCGCAGTTTGCGAAAGATCGTGATGAGGTAGTTGCGCGTGCGTTTGCTGCCGGGGTGAAAGGGCTGCTGCTGACAGGCACCAACCTGCATGAGAGCGAGCAGGCGCAGCAGCTGGCGCAACGCTACGATCGCTGTTGGTCTACTGCTGGTGTACATCCTCACGACAGTAGCCAGTGGACCCCGGAAAGTGGCGACACCCTGTACAGGCTGGCGAAGACGCCAGAAGTGGTAGCGATCGGCGAATGCGGTCTCGATTTCAACCGTAACTTTTCCACGCCTGAAGAGCAGGAAAAAGCATTCACTGCCCAGCTTGCGCTGGCGGCAGAGCTTGGAATGCCCGTATTTATGCACTGCCGCGACGCGCATGAGCGTTTCCTGGCACTTCTGGATCCGTGGCTGGAGAAACTGCCCGGCGCGGTACTCCACTGCTTTACCGGTTCACGACAGGAAGCGCTGGATTGCCTGAAGCGAGGGCTTTATCTGGGTGTTACTGGCTGGGTTTGCGATGAGCGTCGCGGGCTCGAACTTCGGGAGCTGTTGCCAGCGATCCCGGCTGACCGGTTGCTCCTTGAAACCGATGCGCCCTATCTGCTACCGCGCGATATGAAACCCAAACCGGCATCGCGGCGAAATGAGCCCGCGTATCTGGGGCACATTGTTGAGAGTGTTGCGAAGTGGCGCGGAGAGGATCCGCACTGGCTTTCAGCGCAGACGGATAACAACGTGCGTAATCTGTTCGGAATAAACGTTTAAAGTTTGCGGAAGTCGGTGTTTTTAACGCTCTGCAGCACCTGCTTGTTCAGCAGATTGAGCAACAGCATAGAGCGCGCTTCCCCGTCCGGCTCGGCAAAAATCGCCTGCAGGCCTTCGAAAGCCCCTTCGGTAATCACGACGCTATCGCCCGTGTAAGGGGTTTCGGGGTCGGTGATCCCTTCAGGCTGTTGATAAATCGACAGCTGATGAATGACCGTCGACGGAACCGTTGCCGGGTGGGCGCCAAAACGAACGAAGTGGCTAACGCCACGCGTTGCGCTGATGGTGGTGGTGTGGATGACTTCCGGGTCGAACTCCACGAACAGGTAGTTCGGGAATAACGGCTCACTGACGGTTGTGCGCTTCCCGCGCTGCATTTTTTCAAGCGTGATCACGGGTGTCAGGCAATTTACAGACTGACGTTCAAGATGTTCCTGCGCGCGCTGAAGTTGCCCGCGTTTGCAATACAGTAAATACCAGGCCTGCATAATCACTCTTTCCCTTAGTTCGGGGCGCAAGCATATCAAAACCCTGGCGGGATCGCTAAGTTGATTATAATGGGCGAAAATGGGACAGAACGCATAACTTCACGCTAATTTAACAAAATTACAGCATCAAGCAGGCTTACGCCGTATAATGAAGCGCTTACAGAGAGGCCATGATTAACTGCATGAAATACCACGATCTCCGCGACTTCCTGACGCTGCTGGAAAAGCAGGGTGAACTCAAGCGTATTACACTTCCTGTTGATCCTTATCTGGAGATGACAGAAATTGCTGACCGCACCCTGCGTGCCGGTGGCCCCGCGTTACTGTTTGAAAATCCGAAAGGGTACTCCATGCCGGTGCTGTGCAACCTGTTTGGTACACCGCGTCGTGTTGCACTGGGGATGGGTCAGGAGGACGTCACGGCCCTGCGTGAAGTCGGTAAACTGCTGGCGTTTCTGAAAGAGCCGGAGCCACCGAAAGGCTTCCGCGATCTGTTCGACAAACTGCCGCAGTTTAAGCAGGTGCTGAACATGCCCACCAAACGCCTGCGCGGCGCGCCGTGCCAGCAGAAGGTGCTGGAAGGCGATGCGGTTGATCTGACCAAAATCCCTGTCATGCAGTGCTGGCCGGAAGATGCTGCGCCGCTGATCACCTGGGGGCTCACCGTTACGCGCGGCCCGCACAAAGAGCGGCAAAACCTCGGTATTTACCGCCAGCAGTTGATTGGCAAGAATAAACTCATCATGCGCTGGCTGTCGCATCGCGGCGGCGCGCTGGATTTCCAGGAGTGGTGCGCTGCGCATCCGGGGGAGCGTTTCCCGGTGTCCGTTGCGCTGGGCGCCGATCCGGCCACCATTCTCGGGGCCGTCACGCCCGTACCGGATACGCTCTCGGAGTATGCCTTTGCTGGCCTGCTGCGCGGAACGAAAACCGAAGTCGTGAAGTGTATCTCTAACGATCTTGAAGTCCCGGCCAGTGCAGAAATTGTGCTGGAAGGTTACATTGAGCAGGGGGAAATGGCGCCAGAAGGCCCTTACGGCGACCACACCGGCTATTACAACGAAGTGGATAACTTCCCGGTGTTTACCGTGACGCACATTACGCAGCGTGAAGATGCGATTTATCACTCCACGTATACCGGACGTCCACCGGATGAACCGGCGGTGCTGGGCGTGGCGCTGAATGAAGTGTTTGTGCCGATCCTGCAAAAGCAGTTCCCGGAAATAGTTGATTTTTATCTGCCGCCTGAAGGATGCTCGTATCGCATGGCGGTGGTCACGATGAAGAAGCAGTATCCTGGTCATGCTAAACGCGTGATGATGGGCGTATGGTCTTTCCTGCGCCAGTTTATGTATACCAAATTTGTTATTGTCTGCGATGATGACGTTAACGCCCGCGACTGGAATGACGTAATCTGGGCCATTACCACGCGAATGGACCCGGCGCGCGATACGGTGTTAGTCGAAAACACGCCGATTGATTATCTGGATTTTGCCTCGCCGGTTTCCGGTCTTGGCTCAAAGATGGGACTGGATGCCACAAATAAATGGCCTGGCGAAACCGACCGTGAATGGGGTCGCCCGATCAAAAAAGATCCTGCTGTGACCGCGCGCATTGACGCGATCTGGGACGAGCTGGCCATAATGAATAACGGTAAACCCTGAGCTGACCGTTAAGCCCTATAGACTTCCCGACAGAGAGAGCGAATGACAACCTTAAGCTGTAAAGTGACCTCGGTAGATGCCATCACCGACACCGTATATCGCGTCCGTTTAGTGCCAGAAGCGCCATTCTCTTTCCGCGCGGGTCAGTACCTGATGGTTGTGATGGATGAGCGTGATAAGCGTCCTTTCTCTATGGCCTCCACGCCGGCGGAGCAGGAATTTATTGAGCTTCATATCGGTGCGTCAGAGCTTAACCTGTATGCGATGGCCGTCATGGACCGCATTCTGAAAGAGCGCGAGATCGTAGTAGATATTCCGCACGGTGATGCGTGGCTACGCGATGACGAAGACCGTCCGCTGATCCTGATCGCTGGCGGTACGGGCTTCTCCTACGTGCGCTCCATTCTGTTGACCGCCCTGGCGCGTAACCCGGACCGGGACATTACCATTTACTGGGGTGGCCGCGAAGAGAAACATCTGTACGATCTGTCTGAACTGGAAGCGCTGAGCGTCACCCATCCTAACCTGCGCATTGAACCGGTGGTTGAGCAGCCGGAAGAGGGCTGGCGCGGGCGTAGCGGTACGGTGCTGACGGCGGTGCTGCAGGATCACGGTACGCTGGCTGGGCACGATATCTATATCGCTGGCCGTTTCGAGATGGCGAAAATCGCCCGCGATCTGTTCTGTAACGAACGTGATGCGCGTGAAGACCGCCTGTTTGGCGATGCGTTTGCCTTCATTTAAATAAAAAACCCGCCCCTGACAGGCGGGAAGAACGGCAACTAAACTCTCTCTCTTCGCCAGTGACGCCACTGGCGGCGAGGTACCTCTCGTAGGCCGGGAAAGCGCAGCGTATCCCGGCAAAAGCCCGATGGCGCGATGCTTATCGGGCCTACGTATTAGACCTACACTCTCTCAAACACCGTCGCGATACCCTGACCCAGCCCGATACACATCGTTGCCAGACCAAACTGGGCATCTTTGCGTTCCATCAGGTTGATCAGCGTCGTGCTGATGCGCGCCCCGGAGCAGCCCAGCGGGTGGCCGAGGGCGATCGCGCCGCCGTTGAGGTTAATCTTCTCGTCGATCTGCTCCATCAGCCCCAGATCTTTAATGCACGGCAGGATCTGCGCGGCGAAGGCTTCATTCATCTCAAACAGATCGATGTCGCTGGCGGTTAATCCCGCTTTTTTCAGCGCCAGCTTCGAGGCCGGAACCGGGCCGTAACCCATGATTGAAGGATCGCAGCCCACGACCGCCATCGAACGTACCCGAGCGCGAGGGGTTAAGCCCAGCTCGCGGGCGCGGCTTTCGCTCATCACCAGCATCGCGGCGGCACCGTCGGACAGCGCTGACGAGGTCCCTGCCGTGACCGTACCGGTGACCGGATCAAACGCCGGACGCAGCGTGGAAAGGGCTTCGACGGTGGTTTCCGGGCGGATGACTTCGTCGTAGCTGAACTGCTTCAGAACGCCGTCTGCGTCGTGACCGCCGGTCGGGATGATCTCATTCTTAAAGGCACCGGACTGTGTCGCCGCCCATGCGCGAGCGTGAGAGCGCGCGGCAAAGGCATCCTGCATTTCACGGCTGATGCCGTGCAGACGAGAGAGCATCTCGGCGGTCAGACCCATCATCCCCGCGGCTTTCGCCACGTTACGGCTCATGCCCGGGTGGAAATCGACCCCGTGGCTCATCGGCACGTGGCCCATGTGCTCAACGCCGCCCACCAGACAGGCCTGCGCATCACCGGTCATGATCATGCGCGCCGCGTCGTGCAGCGCCTGCATTGACGAACCGCACAGGCGGTTCACCGTGACGGCCGGAACCGAATGCGGGATCTCCGCCAGCAGCGACGCGTTACGGGCGATGTTGAAACCTTGCTCCAGGGTCTGCTGCACGCAGCCCCAGTAGATATCGTCCAGCGCAGCAGGATCCAGCGCCGGGTTACGCGCCAGCAGGCTACGCATCAGATGCGCGGAGAGGTCTTCCGCACGCACGTTACGGAATGCACCGCCTTTTGAACGGCCCATCGGGGTGCGAATCGCATCAACAATGACAACCTTTTCCATTGTGACTCCTTAAGCCGTTTTCAGCTCGCCAACCGGACGGGCTGGCTCAACTGCTGGATAGTAGGGTTCGTTATGGCGCGCTTTGTTACGCAGCCCTTCCGGCACCTCATAAAGCGGGCCGAGGTGCTGATACTGCTGAGCCATATCGAGATAGCGGGCGCTGCCGAGCGTGTCCAGCCAGCGGAACGCGCCGCCGTGGAACGGAGGGAAGCCCAGGCCGTATACCAGCGCCATATCGGCTTCTGCCGGGCTGGCGATGATGCCTTCTTCGAGGCAACGCACCACTTCGTTGATCATCGGAATCATCATGCGGGCGATGATCTCATCGTCGGTGAAGTCGCGTTTCGGCGGGCATACGTCGGCCAGCAGGCCATCCACCGCGGCGTCTTCTTCTTTCTTCGGTTTGCCCTTGCTGTCTTCTTTATAGCGCCAGAAGCCCAGACCGTTTTTCTGACCGAAGCGGTTAGCGTCGAACAGCGCGTCAATCGCGTCGCGATAATCTTTCTGCATACGCTGCGGGAAGCCTGCCGCCATTACCGCCTGGGCGTGGTGGGCGGTATCAATGCCGACCACGTCCAGCAGATACGCCGGGCCCATCGGCCAGCCGAACTGTTTTTCCATCACTTTGTCGATTTTGCGGAAGTCCGCGCCGTCGCGCAGCAGCTGGCTGAAACCGGCGAAGTAAGGGAACAGCACGCGGTTGACGAAGAAGCCCGGGCAGTCGTTAACGACGATCGGCGTTTTGCCCATCTTGCTTGCCCATGCCACCACTTTAGCGATGGTTTCGTCGGAGGTTTTTTCCCCACGGATCACTTCGACCAGCGGCATACGGTGTACCGGGTTGAAGAAGTGCATCCCGCAGAAGTTTTCCGGACGCTTCAGCACGCTCGCCAGTTCGCTGATTGGAATGGTGGAGGTGTTAGAGGCCAGCACGGTATCCGGGCGAACCTTGTCTTCCGTTTCCGCCAGCACCGCTTTTTTAACTTTCGGGTTCTCGACGACGGCTTCGACCACCACGTCGACACGGTCGAAACCGCTGTATTCCAGCACGGGCTGAATGGTGGAGATCACGCCTGCAAGCTTCAGCCCGTCAATTTTTCCGCGTTCCAGCTGTTTATTCAGCAGCTTGGCCGCTTCGGTCATGCCCAGCGTCAGGGATTTCTCGCTGATGTCTTTCATCACTACCGGCACGCCTTTCCAGGCCGACTGGTAAGCGATGCCGCCACCCATAATGCCCGCGCCGAGTACCGCCGCATGTTTTGGCGTCTCAACGTTTTTGGTCAGCTGTTTGGCTTTGCCTTTCACGAACTGATCGTTAAGGAAGATACCGACCAGCGCGCGGGCTTCATTGGTGTGCGCCAGCGGGACAAAGCTCTGATTTTCGAGCTTCAGCGCGTCATCGCGTCCGAGACGGGCAGCCGCTTCAATGGTTTTCACCGCCGTGATTGGCGCCGGGTAGTGTTTACCCGCCGTCTGCATCACCATGCCTTTGGCGATGGTGAAGCTCATGGTGGCTTCAATCTTGCTGAGTTTTAACGGTTCCAGCTTCGGCTGGCGTTTGGCTTTCCAGTCGAGATCGCCGTTAATCGCCTGACGCAGAATGGCGACAGCACCTTCAACCAGCTTCTCAGGTTTCACAACGCCGTCGACCAGACCGATTTTCTGTGCCTGTTCTGCGCCGACATCTTTACCCGCGGCAATGATCTCCAGCGCGCTGTCGGCACCCAGCATGCGCGGCATACGGACGGAGCCGCCAAAGCCCGGCATGATGCCCAGCTTGGTTTCCGGCAGGCCGATGCGCAGGTCCGGTGTCGCCAGGCGATAGTCTGTCGCCAGCACGCACTCGCAGCCGCCGCCCAGCGCATAGCCGTTAACGGCGGAAATGGTCGGGACAGGCAGATCTTCCAGACGATTAAAGACGCTGTTGGCAAAGTGCAGCCACTGGCTCAGCTGTTCTTCCGGGACCAGGAACAGCGAAAGGAACTCGGTGATATCGGCACCGACGATAAAGGCCGCTTTGTTCGAACGCAGCAGCAGCCCTTTTAATTCAGGTTGTTTTTCAAGAACATCCAGCGCCTGGCCAAGACTGGCCACCGTCGCGGTATCAAGCTTGTTCACTGAGCCGGGGGCATCGAACACCAGTTCGGCAATGCCATCTTCCAGCCAGTTGAGGTACAGGGTGTCGCCTTTGTAGAGCATGTCAGTCTCCTGAATCCAGCAATTGGATCTGGTCATACCAGATGAATCGGAGTGTGGGATTTATGTTAATAAAATGCAAATTACTCATTAAGAAAATGCTGCATTGATCACGGTCGGTGGAAATCACGCAGCCGGAGTGAGGTGTGCTAAGATGCGATGACTTGAGGTCAAAAAAACGAAAGGAAGAATGATGGACTCACTGGCTTCGCTTTATAAAAATCATATCGTTACCCTACAAGAACGTACCCGCGATGTACTGGCCCGCTTTAAGCTGGATGCGCTGCTGATCCACTCCGGCGAGCTGATGAATACCTTTCTGGATGACCACGCTTATCCGTTTAAGGTGAACCCGCAGTTTAAAGCCTGGGTACCGGTGACGCAGGTTCCAAATTGCTGGCTGCTGGTGGATGGCGTGAACAAACCGAAACTGTGGTTCTACCTGCCGGTCGATTACTGGCACAACGTAGAACCGCTGCCGACCTCTTTCTGGACGGAAGAGGTTGATGTGATTGCACTGCCGAAAGCGGACGGTATTGGCGGCCAGCTGCCTGCCGCACGTGGCAACATCGCCTATATTGGCCCTGTTCCGGAGCGTGCATTGGGCCTGGATATTGCGGCAGACAAACTCAACCCGAAAGGGGTGCTGGATTACCTCCACTATTACCGCGCATATAAAACCGACTATGAACTTTACTGCATGCGTGAAGCGCAAAAAACGGCGGTGAATGGTCACCGTGCCGCGCACGAAGCGTTCCAGTCGGGGATGAGCGAGTTCGACATCAATCAGGCCTATCTGACCGCGACAGGTCACCGTGATACCGACGTGCCGTACAGCAACATTGTCGCGCTCAACGAGCACGCGTCTGTGCTTCACTACACCAAACTGGATCACCAGGTTCCGTCGGAAATGCGCAGCTTCCTGCTGGACGCAGGGGCAGAGTATAACGGCTACGCGGCTGACCTGACCCGTACCTGGGCGGCGAATGCGGACACCGATTTCGCGCAGCTGATTAAAGACGTGAACGATGAACAGCTGGCGCTGATTGGCACCATGAAGGCGGGTACCAGCTATGTGGATTACCACATCCAGTTCCATCAGCGCATCGCAAAACTGCTGCGTAAGCATCAGATTGTGAAAGACATGAGCGAAGAGGCGTTGGTTGAGAACGATCTGACCGGGCCATTCATGCCGCACGGTATCGGCCATCCGCTGGGCCTGCAGGTTCACGACGTTGCGGGCTTTATGCAGGATGATACCGGTACACATCTGGCGGCACCGTCTAAATATCCTTACCTGCGCTGCACCCGTATTCTGGAGCCGCGTATGGTGCTGACGATTGAGCCGGGGATCTACTTTATCGAATCCCTGCTGGCGCCGTGGCGTGAAGGCCAGTTCAGCAAGCACTTCAACTGGGAAAAAATTGACGCGCTGAAGCCGTTTGGCGGTATTCGTATCGAAGATAACGTGGTGGTTCACGAAAACGGTATCGAGAATATGACGCGAGATCTGAAGCTGGCCTGATGGAAAGCTGGCTGATACCGGCTGAACCGGTCACCTTTGTTGAGGAAATCAAGAAAAGCCGCTTTATTACGCTGCTGGCGCATACCGATGGCGTAGAGGCGGCAAAAGCGTTTGTCGAGTCCGTCCGGGCTGAGCATCCTGACGCCCGTCACCACTGCGTGGCGTGGGTAGCAGGGCCGCCGGACGATTCGCAGCAGCTGGGGTTTTCCGATGACGGTGAACCGGCGGGCACGGCCGGTAAACCCATGCTCTCCCAGCTAATGGGCAGCGGCGTGGGCGAAATAACCGCCGTGGTGGTGCGCTACTACGGCGGCATTTTGTTAGGCACCGGTGGGCTGGTTAAAGCCTATGGTGGGGGCGTACAGCAGGCGCTTAATATGCTGGTCACTACCCGCAAAACGCCGCTTACCGAATATACTTTATTATGCGATTACGCCCAGCTATCGGGTATTGAAGCGCTGCTGCGGCAGTTTAACGGTGTCATCGCACACAGTGAATATCAGGCAATGGTGCAATTACGCGTGGCGCTTCCTCAGGCGGAACTGGCTGCTTTTTCAGCAAAACTGGCTGATTTTAGTCGTGGTTCGTTGCAATTGCTGCCGATTGAAGAATAATCCCCACCTCACTTTTGAATACCAAAGGAAGCGGCAGAGATGCATTTTCGTGCCATAACCCGAATCGTTGGACTGCTGGTCATACTCTTTTCCGGGACGATGATTCTCCCTGGACTGGTGGCGCTTATCTACCGGGACGGCGCGGGGCGGGCATTTACCCAGACCTTCTTTGTCGCGCTGGCGATTGGCTCGCTGCTGTGGTGGCCAAACCGTCGCCAGAAAGGTGAGCTGAAATCTCGCGAAGGCTTTTTGATTGTGGTCCTGTTCTGGACGGTGCTGGGGAGCGTTGGTTCGCTGCCCTTTATCTTCTCTGAACAGCCTAACCTGAGCATCACGGATGCCTTTTTTGAATCCTTCTCCGGTTTAACGACCACCGGGGCGACGACGCTGGTGGGGCTGGATTCACTTCCGCACGCCATTCTCTTTTATCGCCAGATGCTGCAGTGGTTCGGGGGGATGGGGATCATCGTCCTGGCGGTGGCCATTCTGCCTATTCTGGGCGTTGGTGGGATGCAGCTCTATCGCGCCGAAATGCCCGGACCGCTGAAAGATAACAAGATGCGCCCGCGTATTGCTGAGACGGCGAAAACTCTCTGGCTTATCTATGTCTTGCTGACGGTGGCCTGTGCGCTGGCGCTATGGTTTGCCGGGATGCCCGCTTTCGACGCCATCGGACACAGCTTCGCGACGATTGCTATCGGCGGGTTCTCCACCCACGATGCCAGCGTCGGCTACTTCGACAGCCCAACGATTAACACGATTATTGCCATTTTCCTGCTGATCTCTGGCTGTAACTACGGCCTGCACTTCTCTTTACTGAGCGGGCGCAGCCTGAAGGTGTACTGGCGTGACCCAGAGTTCCGCATGTTCATTGGCGTCCAGCTGACGCTGGTGATCATCTGTACACTGGTATTGTGGTTCCATGATGTCTATAACTCCGCGTTGACCACGCTAAACCAGGCCTTCTTCCAGGTAGTATCGATGGCGACGACCGCCGGGTTTACCACGGACAGCATCGCGCGCTGGCCGCTGTTCCTGCCGGTGCTTCTGCTCTGTTCCGCG
Organism: Enterobacter sp. PL_is511; assembly: GCF_055816065.1. Lineage (NCBI taxonomy): Bacteria > Pseudomonadati > Pseudomonadota > Gammaproteobacteria > Enterobacterales > Enterobacteriaceae > Enterobacter > Enterobacter sp. PL_is511. The sequence goes on from NZ_JBVPGP010000015.1 coordinate 82,083, forward strand.
TTTATCGGCGGCTGTGCGGGGTCGACGGGCGGTGGCCTGAAGGTGATCCGTATTCTGCTGCTGTTCAAGCAGGGCAACCGTGAGCTGAAACGCCTGGTCCACCCGAACGCGGTCTACAGCATCAAGCTGGGTAACCGCGCGCTGCCGGAACGTATCCTCGAAGCGGTGTGGGGGTTCTTCTCGGCGTATGCGCTGGTCTTTATCGTCAGCATGCTGGCGATTATCGCGACGGGAGTGGATGATTTCTCCGCCTTTGCTTCCGTTGTCGCAACATTGAACAACCTTGGGCCTGGCCTGGGGGTTGTGGCGGATAACTTTGCCAGTATGAACCCGGTCGCGAAATGGATCCTCATCGCCAATATGCTGTTTGGTCGTCTTGAGGTCTTTACGCTGCTGGTGCTGTTCACCCCTACATTCTGGCGCGAGTAAGGAGCCGTTGATGAAAACACTGATTCTTTTCTCTACGCGAGACGGGCAAACGCGTGAGATTGCCGCGTATCTGGCATCTGAATTAAAAGAGCTGGGGATTTACTCTGATGTGGTGAACCTGAACCGTGCTGAGCAGATAAGCTGGCAGGATTACGACCGCGTGGTAATTGGTGCATCTATTCGTTACGGGCATTTCCATCCGGCGCTGGATCGCTTTGTGAAAAAGCATACGGTGGTGCTCAACAAATTGCCCGGTGCGTTTTACTCGGTCAATCTGGTCGCGCGTAAACCCGAGAAGCGCATGCCGCAGACCAACAGCTACACGCGCAAGTTTTTACTCAACTCGCCGTGGCAGCCTGATCTGTGCGCCGTCTTTGCCGGCGCGCTGCGCTACCCTCGCTACCGCTGGTATGACCGCTTTATGATCCGTCTTATTATGAAGATGACGGGGGGCGAAACCGACACGCGTAAAGAAGTGGTTTATACCGACTGGTCGCAGGTAGCCAGTTTTGCGCGAGAAATCGCACATTTAACGGGCGATTCGCGACATAAATAAGCGTTAAGTTTGAAAAGTGAGCGAACGAAAAGTTTTTTATATTTTGTGCTTGTCACTTCAGAATAACTCCCTATAATGCGCCTCCACTGACACGGAACAACGGCACACATGCCGCCGGGTCAGCAGAGAATAGCGAAAATAAACGCTTGACTCTGAAGCGGGAAAGCGTAATATGCACACCCCGCGCCGCAGCGAAAAGCGAAGCGGCACTGCTCTTTAACAATTTATCAGACAATCTGTGTGGGCACTCAAAGTGACATGGATTCTTAATGTCTTCGGACAATAAATGAATACCAAGTCTCTGAGTGAACATACGTAATTCATTACGAAGTTTAATTCA
>NZ_JBVPGP010000022.1:0-249092 GCF_055816065.1 Enterobacter sp. PL_is511
TCAGCTTATTCCTTCAGGCTATCGGGTCGGGCATGAGCCTGCATCCCTGCAGGCCACGCCCTCTCGGCGCATCCCTGCGCCTCGCCCCGGCCTTACGGAAACGCTTCGGCGATTTACAGCCGGACCAGGGCGTCGCTGTAAGTTATTAATTTTTTTGAAGCAACGTTCATCGCTTCAGGTAAAAAATTACTGGGGATTCCTCAGTCCTATGGGAGAGGGTCAGGGCGAGGGCATCAGGCCGGGCAATTCACTGCTCTACTTCAGCGTGCAATCCCCGCATTGCTTAACGTCCGGCAGGCGATAGCGCTGGCAGCAGGTGCGGCGAACCAGAAGCCCGTCACGGAGTACAACGGTGCGGAATAGCGGGTTGTCACGGCCATCGGAAAGCTGTTTTGCAAAGAAACAGGACTGACGCAGGGCGTCAACGTTCTCATCACCGAGAAGCGGCTTCATTTCCGTTAAATACCAGTGGATTAAATAGCCCGTATTGCTCCAGATAAGCTTCCCGTTAATCTCTCCCGTCGCTTCCAGCGCTTCCACCACCGGGATCAGGGCCTGAGTGATAAGCTGCTCAATACGCTCCTGAGCAGTCAGGCGTTCCGCGCTCTGGTCTTCATGTAGATCAATCCAGAAGCAGGCAGCACGTCCGGTTTCGTGAAACTCGACGTGGAAATTATCCGGCGAGAGTTCCAGCATGCTCTTCTGTGTTAAGAGCGCCAGCATGAGGGGAGGCACCATCAGCCCGATATACCACTGTGCCCAGAGTGAGAGCAGGGGTTTATTTTCCCGCGTAAGGGTGGGCTGATTGCGATAGATATGGTCGGAATAGGTGGCCAGCAGCGATTGCAGTTTTGCCGGTTGGCGCCACTCTGAGAGCGTCATGGCGTGGTTCGGGGGTGCTTCATCAAGCCGGATAAAGTCCAGCAGGTGGGCGCGCGTTTCCGCAATCTTATCCCGTATGGCATCCGCAAGCGAAGCATTCCCGCTGGTGAGGGGCGCTCGCCAGAGGAGGGGTTCGACGATGTGTGCGGTATGCGTGGCCATAGTATAGATAGAAATCTAAATGATAATGATTGCCAATCCTAACTATTGCTCATACCAATGGCAAGACTTTTGTCCTGGTGACATCGCCGTGATGTTTACGCCGTCTGAATCTCTTCACTCAACAGAATGTTGTTGCGCCCCATATGCTTTGCTTCGTAGAGGGCTTTATCCGCTTTTTCCAGCGCGCCTTCCACGTCTTCATCCTCGAAAATGGCAATACCAATGCTGATGGTGACGTTTGTCGCGACGCTTTCGTTAAACAGATGCGGGATTTTCAAATCGTAAACTTTCTGACGGATCCGCTCGGCCGTCTGGCGAGCATGTTCGAGTGAAATGTTGGTCAGCAGCACCATAAACTCTTCCCCACCAAAACGCGCCACAATATCGCGAGAACGCACGGCATCGCGAATTGCCGCAGAGACGCGCTTCAGCGCCTGGTCGCCCATCATATGGCCGTAATGGTCGTTATAGGCTTTGAAGTGGTCGATATCCATCAGCAGGACAAAGTGCTCGCCATTCTCTACCGTGGGCAAATTCTCCAGACGGCTTTGCAGACCGCGACGATTATAGAGCCCGGTAAGCGGGTCCATCATGCTGAGATCGGTAAGGGTTTCCCGTTCCTCCAGAAGGCGAGAAAGGAGCTCCTGAGCAAAACGGTCATTGCGTCTTTGCAAAATGTTATGAATAGCAATTGCCACCACAGGAAGTGCGAAAGAATAGGTCATTCGCAGCCATATATCGTGATCGCTTAACCACAGGCAGACAATAAAGGTGGGCAGTGAATGCAGCGTAAAGGCTTTGATATTACTGGCGAACGCCAGCGTGCCGATAAAAAGCACCGTTAAAAGGGCGATTAACAAATACGTCGCATGATCGTGGGTAATTAAGGCGAATTTGGAGACAATTTGCCAGGCCCACAAAATACCGAAGATCCCTGAAACGACAGGAATATTTATCTTCCGCGCGCGCTTTCTCCAGTGCCAGACGAACAGGCCGGTACTGATGGAGAATATAGCAATCAGAGGGGCGGAAAACAGTCGTACAGAATTGAGCGGGTTTGTTACCGAGAACACTGCCGATGTTGCGTTCAGAAATAAAAATAAACGTAATGATAATTGATATTTTCTGTGAACCAAAGACCGCCAGGATTGTGATGTCATAGTCGTGTATTTTTATTAAAATTTAATTAAAACAAATAAATAGATGTCGTTTCGCAATTAAATATGCAAAAAGCTCAAAGAGTAATTATCAGAAAATCTTTAGACGTTGTTAACAGGTGCGCAATTTATCACCTTAGGCAATTCCTGTCATTACGGGAAAGGTAAAGGTCGATGGATTTTGATTCATTCAGCTGACAAATGATAATCTCTGTCATATGATATTGGTTATCATTATCGTTGAAAGAGGGCAGATCATGTTGAACAGGGCGCTGGGCAGCGGTTGGGGGGTATTGCTACCGGGAGCCATTCTCGGCGGTTTGACGTTTGCCGATCTCTCTCTTGATACCTGGAAAGCCATCATTGTGTCAGGACTGTTAGTCACGTCAGGCATGATCTGGCATAAGCAACTACGTCACTTTGTTTTATTGCCATCGTGTGTCGCGCTGGTCAGCGGAATTCTGGTGATACTGATGAATTTGAAATAACAGGGAAAAGAAGATATTCAGAGGGGTTGTAAGATAATTGGTGCGAGGGGGGGGACTCGAACCCCCACATCCTAAGGACACTAACACCTGAAGCTAGCGCGTCTACCAATTCCGCCACCTTCGCACAGTCATCTTACTATTTACATCATTACTATGTTGATATCGCCTCGTTGGTGCGAGGGGGGGGACTCGAACCCCCACATCCGTAAGGACACTAACACCTGAAGCTAGCGCGTCTACCAATTCCGCCACCTTCGCCCAGTGCGAGCAATATCATCGTGATTTATGGTGCGAGGGGGGGGACTCGAACCCCCACATCCGTAAGGACACTAACACCTGAAGCTAGCGCGTCTACCAATTCCGCCACCTTCGCATACCATCGATACTGTAAAAGTATCGTAACCACGGAGGCGCATTCTAGATGTTTTCAGCTTTACGTCAACTGAAAAGTGCTCACCTTTTATTGATTGCTGCAAAAATGGCCGGAACTGAGACGCCTGCTTGCCGGATAGTGATTGCGCTTATCCGGCCTGCAGGAGTGAGATTACTTTTTGGCCTGGCGCGTCATCACGGTACGATAGACCTTAAAGCGGCCGGTCTGCGCGATCACTTCGTGGAAGCCAAAGGTTTCGTCCAGCACTTTCGGGTACGCCAGGAAGGCGTTCGCAACGATACGCAGCTCGCCGCCGCTGTTAAGGTGACGGGTTGCGCCACGGATCAGCGTTTGTGCCGCTTCAAGGCTGGTTTCCATACCGTCGTGGAACGGTGGGTTGGAGATGATCATGTCGAAGCGACCGGTGACGTCAGAGAAGACGTTGCTGGCAATCACCTCGCCTTCAATGCCGTTTGCGGCAAGCGTTGCGCGGCTGGCCTCAACCGCCGGGGCGCTCACGTCACACAGGGTTAAGCGCACCTTTGGCGAATGGCTGGCGAGCACGGTAGAGAGCACGCCCGCGCCGCAGCCCACGTCCAGCACTTTGCCTTTGGTGTGCGGCGTCAGAGTGGAGAGCAGCAGCTTGCTGCCCGTATCCAGCGCGTCACGGCTGAACACGCCCGGCAGGGTTTTGATGGTCAGGCCGTCAAGCTGGTATTCGTCCCAGTAAGCCTGCGCATCAAACGTTGTCTGTTTTTCCAGTCGTCCGTGGTACAGACCACAGCGGCGAGCGCTGTCGACTTTATTCAGCGGCGCGTAGTCTTCCAGCATCTGTTCAGCGCTACGCACGCCGCTGCGGTTCTCTCCTACCACGAAAATATCGCAGCCGACCGGCAGCAGGGAGAGCAGGTTCATCAGCTGGAACTGGGCTTCCGGTTTATTCTTCGGCCAGTAGTAAATCAGCGTATCGCAGTCGGCGATATCGCTCTGCTCCGCCACCAGGCTAAAGCGCGCGCGCTCGCCCATCTGACGGCTCAGCACCTGCCAGTGGTGGTAATATTGGGTGTGGGCACGGCTTTCAGCACAGTCGAAACGCGCGGGCAGGTCATCCTGCATATCTCCGGCAAACAGAATACGGCTTTCTTCGAAATCATCACTGTGACGCAGCAAGACTTCACTTGCCGGGGTAAATGCAGACATGAATTGTTCCTCAATAAACTCAGGCGGGGATTATAGTAGGTAGATGGCGCACTTTCGACACATTTGCTATATTTGCGCGCCTGAGAGACAGGAGTTTTCCCTATGACATCCCGACGAGACTGGCAGTTGCAGCAGCTGGGCATTACCCAGTGGGCTTTGCGTCGCCCGACGGCGTTGCAGGGCGAAATCGCCATCTCCATCCCGGCGCACGTTCGCCTGGTGATGGTGGCGGAAGAACTGCCTGCCCTGAATGAACCCCTGATCGATGATGTCCTTCGCAGCCTGAAGCTGACGGCCGACCAGGTTTTACCGCTGACGCCAGAGCGTGTCGCGATGCTGCCTCCTGATAGCCGCTGTAACAGCTGGCGTATCGGAGAGACAAACGAGATCCCCCTCCAGGGGAGCCAGATCTGCTCGCCAGCGCTGGACGAACTGAAAGCCAACCCAAAAGCGCGCAGCGCGCTATGGCAACAAATCTGCGAATATGAACACGATTTCTTCCCTCACGACGCCTGACCTGCCCACAGCGTTTGCGATTGAAACACGCGCCCACGCGTTTCCGTGGAGCGAAAAAACCTTCGCCAGCAATCAGGGCGAACGGTATCTGAACTACCGCCTGGACGTTGACGGCACCATGGCCGCTTTCGCGATCACGCAGGTTGTTCTTGATGAGGCGACGCTGTTTAATATCGCGGTTGATCCCGCTTTTCAGCGCCGTGGGCTGGGAAGAGAACTGCTTGAGCACCTCATCCGTGAGCTCGAAACCCGTGACGTTTTCACCCTGTGGCTGGAGGTGCGCGCGTCGAATGTCGCCGCCATCGCGCTCTATGAAAGCTTAGGCTTTAACGAGGCGACAATCCGCCGTAACTACTACCCCACCGCAGAGGGACGTGAAGACGCCATCATAATGGCTCTGCCGATTGGATAATAAAAAATAAGGTTGTAACGATGAAATGGGACTGGATTTTCTTTGATGCCGACGAAACGCTATTTACGTTCGATTCGTTCGGCGGCCTGCAGCGGATGTTTCTCGACTATAGCGTGACCTTCACCGCTGAAGATTTTCAGGACTATCAGGCGGTCAACAAGCCGCTGTGGGTGGATTACCAGAACGGTGCCATCACCGCGTTACAGCTTCAGCACCAGCGCTTTGACGTCTGGGCGGAACGTTTAAAGGTCAGTCCGGGGACGCTGAACGAGGCGTTTCTGAACGCGATGGCGGATATCTGCGCGCCACTGCCGGGCGCGGTTTCCCTGCTGAACGCGTTGAAAGGTAAGGTAAAACTGGGGATCATCACCAACGGTTTTACCGCCCTGCAGCAGATCCGCCTCGAGCGCACCGGTCTGCGCGATCATTTCGACGCGCTGGTGATCTCGGAAGAGGTGGGTGTACCTAAACCGGATCCGCGAATTTTCGATTATGCGCTGGCGCAGGCCGGTAATCCTGACCGCGATCGCGTCCTGATGGTGGGGGATACGGCAGAGTCAGATATTCTGGGCGGCATGAAGGCCGGTCTGTCGACCGTCTGGCTTAACGCGCATGGCCGCGTGAAGCCTGAAGGCATCGAGCCGACCTGGACCGTGACGTCGTTGAACGAACTGGAGCAACTCCTGTGTAAACAATGATTGCCTGCCCCCCGTTGATGGGTAAAATAGCCGCAATTTTGTATTCCATGATGCGTGGCGTGCTGCCGCGCTTATAAAAGAAGATTTAATTATGACGTTGTCTCCTTATCTGCAAGAGGTGGCCAAGCGCCGCACTTTTGCCATTATCTCGCACCCGGATGCCGGTAAAACGACCATCACTGAGAAGGTGTTGCTGTTCGGACAGGCGATCCAGACTGCGGGTACCGTTAAAGGCCGTGGCTCCAGCCAGCATGCAAAATCTGACTGGATGGAGATGGAAAAGCAGCGTGGTATTTCGATTACCACCTCCGTGATGCAGTTCCCGTATCACGACTGCCTGGTGAACCTGCTGGACACCCCGGGTCACGAAGACTTCTCCGAAGATACCTACCGTACCCTGACGGCGGTGGACTGCTGTCTGATGGTGATCGACGCCGCGAAAGGTGTAGAAGACCGTACCCGTAAGCTGATGGAAGTCACCCGTCTGCGCGATACGCCGATCCTCACCTTTATGAACAAACTCGACCGTGACATCCGCGATCCGATGGAAGTGATGGATGAAGTGGAAAACGAGCTGAAGATCGCCTGTGCGCCAATCACCTGGCCAATCGGCTGCGGTAAGCTGTTCAAAGGGGTTTATCACCTCTATAAAGACGAAACTTACCTGTATCAGACCGGTAAAGGCCACACCATTCAGGAAGTGCGCATTGTTAAAGGTCTGGACAACCCGGATCTGGACGCGGCGGTTGGCGAAGAACTGGCCGCGCAGCTGCGCGACGAGCTGGAGCTGGTGAAGGGCGCGTCTCACGAGTTCGACAAAGAGCTGTTCCTGAGCGGTGAAATCACCCCGGTCTTCTTCGGTACCGCACTGGGTAACTTCGGCGTTGACCACATGCTGGACGGTCTGGTGGAGTGGGCGCCGCGTCCGATGCCGCGTAAAACCGATACCCGTGAAGTGGAAGCGCAGGAAGAGAAATTTACCGGCTTCGTGTTCAAAATTCAGGCCAACATGGACCCGAAACACCGCGACCGCGTGGCCTTTATGCGCGTGGTGTCCGGTAAGTATGAAAAGGGCATGAAGCTGCGCCAGGTGCGTACCGGGAAAGATGTGGTGATCTCCGACGCCCTGACCTTTATGGCGGGCGACCGTTCGCACGTTGAAGAAGCCTATCCGGGTGACATTATCGGTCTGCACAACCACGGCACTATTCAGATCGGCGATACCTTCACCCAGGGCGAAATGATGAAGTTCACCGGCATTCCGAACTTCGCACCAGAGCTGTTCCGTCGTATCCGTCTGCGCGATCCGCTGAAGCAGAAACAGCTGCTGAAAGGCCTGGTGCAGCTCTCCGAGGAGGGCGCCGTGCAGGTCTTCCGCCCAATCGCGAACAACGATCTGATCGTTGGCGCGGTCGGCGTGCTGCAGTTTGACGTGGTTGTCGCGCGTCTGAAGAGCGAATACAACGTGGAAGCGATTTACGAGTCGGTGAACGTCGCGACCGCGCGCTGGGTCGAGTGTTCTGACGTGAAGAAATTCGAAGAATTTAAGCGTAAGAATGAAGTTCAGCTTGCGCTGGATGGTGGCGATAACCTGACCTATATCGCGCCAACCATGGTGAACCTGAACCTGACGCAGGAACGTTATCCTGACGTTCAATTCCGTAAAACCCGCGAGCACTAATCCCCTCTCAGAGCACGGCTGCCGCCGTGCTCTTCTTTAATTCCTGTCTTATTAATCCCTTGCGGAATGTTCTTAATTCAACGCAATTTCACGCTATTCGCGCGTTTTTTACCCAATTCTGAAAGCGGCTCTGTGAGAGTGATCTATATTTAACTCAGTGTTTAACACCGGGCGTGGATAAATTAACTGTTCAATGCATGACTTTAGGTTATCCATTTTGCCCGTGTGTTTATTCGCAATATATATCACTACTAAGGAAGTGCGTAGCCCGAATAACGGGTCAACACAGGAATAGATCGATGAATATGACAAGACTGAAGATTTCTAAAACTCTGCTGGCTGTAACCCTGGGTAGCGTTCTGGTGAGCGGCTCCGCCCTCGCGGAAAGCAGCACCATGGATAAAGCACAATCCACGGCCGATAACGCAGGGCAAAAAATCGATAGCTCTATGAATAAAGTCGGCAACTTCATGGATGACAGCTCAATCACAGCAAAAGTGAAAGCCGCACTGGTGGATGATGAAGCCATTAAGAGCACCGATATTTCCGTTAAGACCGACAAGAAAGTGGTCACGCTGAGCGGCTTTGTTGAAAGCCAGGCTCAGGCAGAACAGGCGGTGAAAGTCGCGAAAGGCGTCGAAGGTGTTGCCTCCGTCAGCGATAAGCTGCACGTACGTGACGGCAAAAACGCGTCGGTGAAAGGTTACGCCGGTGATGCCGCCACCACCAGCGAAATCAAAGCTAAACTTTTAGCAGATGACATCGTGCCGTCCCGTAAGGTGAAAGTAGAAACCACCGATGGTGTGGTTCAGCTTTCCGGTACGGTAGATTCGCAGGCGCAAAGTGAACGTGCCGAGTCCATTGCGAAAGCGATAGATGGTGTTAAAAGCGTTAAAAACGATCTGAAAACGAAGTAAATCTGGACCATTCGCCCGCCTGGCTAACACCTGCGGGCGATATAAGAACGACTCTGGAAAAACGCCGGTGAGTGACCTGAGCGCTCACGTTTAGCGGCCGACATTAACTATGGTAAAGGAGAAGCTTATGTTTCGTTGGGGCATTATATTTCTGGTTATCGCGTTAATTGCCGCCGCATTGGGCTTTGGTGGACTGGCAGGTACAGCGGCATGGGCAGCTAAAATTGTCTTCGTTGTGGGTATTATTCTGTTCCTGGTCAGCCTGTTTACGGGTCGTAGACGTCCGTAGCAAACGCAATATTCCTTCAACAAAAAAAAGCCAGTCGCTGTGACTGGCTTTTTCTTATTTGCGTAACAGGTCGGGTGCGTTACTGTGGTGTTATAAAATAATCAAAACAGGAAAGCAGAGGTGGGGCAACGAATTCCCGTTACGCTCGGCAATATTGCGCCGCTGACGTTAAAACCGTTTCGCGCAGGTCAACTCGCGCTGGTCTGCGAAGGTGGAGGACAGCGCGGCATTTTCACCGCCGGCGTGCTGGACGAATTTATGCGCGCGCAGTTCAACCCGTTTGACCTCTACTTCGGTACCTCTGCCGGGGCGCAGAACCTTTCTGCCTATGTTTGTAACCAGCCCGGCTATGCGCGAAAGGTCATCATGCGCTACACCACGGCGAAAGAGTTTTTTAATCCGGTGCGCTTTGTGCGCGGCGGTAACCTGATCGATCTCGACTGGCTGCTGGAGTCGACCTCCAGCCAGATGCCGCTGGCCATGGACACCGCGGCCCGTCTGTTTGATAGCGGCAAAGAATTCTGGATGTGCGCCAGCCGGGGGGATGATTATTCGCCGGGCTATTTTTCGCCTCAGAAGGAGAACTGGCTGGACATCATCCGCGCCTCCAGCGCGATCCCCGGTTTTTATCGTACCGGTGCGCTGCTGGACGGCATTAGCTATCTGGACGGGGGGATCAGTGACGCGGTACCGGTGCAGGAAGCCGCCCGTCGCGGGGCGAAAACCATTGTGGTGATCCGTACCGTACCGTCGCAAATGTATTACACGCCGCAGTGGTTTAAACGGATGGAGCGCTGGTTGGGCGACAGCAGCCTGCAGCCGCTGGTGAACATCGCGAAGCAGCATGAAACCACCTACGGTGCGATGCAGCGCTTCATTGAAAAACCGCCGGGTAAGCTGCGTATTTTTGAAATCTATCCGCCTAAGCCGCTGCTGAGCATGGCCCTGGGCAGCCGCGTCCCTGCGCTGCGCATGGATTACAAAACGGGACGGCTGTGCGGGCGCTACTTCCTGGCAACGGTAGGGAAAATGCTGGCGGAGCAACCGCCGCTTCATCGCCATAAACGCATTATTACGCCGCCTGCGATTGTCGCCAACGATGCCCTGACGATGCCGCTGGTGGACATTCCGCAGGCGAATGATGCTTTACTGGATAACGAGGATCTGGCGTGACGCACCGCTTTATCGATACCCACTGCCACTTTGATTTCCCGCCGTTTACGGGGGAGGAAGCGCAAAGCATTGCGAAAGCGGCTGACGCAGGCGTTCAGGCCATCATTGTGCCGTCAGTGGAAGCGGCGTACTTTTCCCGCGTGCTGGATCTTTCTGCGCGGCACCCCGCGCTCTATGCGGCGCTCGGCCTGCATCCGATCGTGATTGAGCGGCATCGTGATGAGCACATAGAGAGACTTGATGAGATAGTGCAGACCGCAGGCGACAAGCTTGTCGCCATCGGGGAGATCGGCCTCGATCTTTATCGCGAGAACCCGCAGTTTGAGCGCCAGCAGACGATCCTCGACGCGCAGCTCAGGCTGGCGAAGCGTCACGATCTGCCGGTGATCCTCCATTCAAGACGCACGCACGATAAGCTGGCGATGCACCTGAAGCGCATCGATCTGCCGCGCAGGGGCGTCGTGCACGGTTTCTCCGGCAGCCTGCAGCAGGCGCAGCGTTTTATTGAGCTGGGCTATAAAATCGGCGTCGGTGGCACCATCACCTATCCGCGCGCCAGTAAAACCCGGGACGTGATGGCACAGCTGCCGCTGTCGGCGCTGCTGCTGGAAACCGACGCGCCGGATATGCCGCTGAATGGTTTTCAGGGTCAGCCGAATCGCCCGGAACAGGCGGCGCGCGTGTTCACCACCCTGTGTGAACTGCGACAGGAGCCGGAAGAGGTGATTGCCGATGCGCTGCTGGAAAATACGCGTTCGGTATTTGGTATCACGCTATAGGTAAAGCGCCGGGCGGATCACCGTTATCTTCTGTTTTTCCAGCGCCCGCGCTAGCGGTTCAACGTCCTCAGGCGTGGCGCTGCGCCATGACGCTGCCTCACCGTACACGCCATGCGCATGAAACGCGTTAATACGCACCGGAATATTCCCCAGCCCGTGGATAAACGTTGTCAGCGGTTTCAGATGTTCCAGATAATCACATTGCTCTGGGATCACCAGGAGCCTCAATTCAGTCAGCCGTTGATGCTGTGCCAGCCAGCGAATACTCTGTTTAATCTGCGGGTTTTCGCGCCCGGTCAGAAAACGGTGATGCTCATTGTCCCACGCCTTCAGATCCAGCATCGCGCCATCCAGTACCGGCAGCAGCTTTTCCCAGCCGGTTTCGCTTAACAGACCGTTGCTGTCGACCAGACAGGTGAGGTGGCGCAGGGCAGGATCGGCTTTGATCGCGGTGAACAGGGCGATCAAAAACGGTAATTGCGTTGTGGCTTCACCGCCGCTGACGGTGATCCCTTCGATAAACGGTGCGGATTTGCGGATCTGAGCGAGGATCTCTTCCACGCTGAAGCGGTGCGCCATAGGCGTTGCCTGCTGCTGACACAGGTGCAGACAGGTGTCGCACTGCTGGCAGTCGCTCTCCTGCCACCAGACGCGCCCGGCCTGAATGGTCAGCGCGTCGTACGGACAGTGGGGCACGCAGTCCCCGCAGTCGTTGCAGCGGCCAATCGTCCACGGGTTGTGGCAGGTTTTACAGCGCAGGTTGCAGCCCTGCAGGAACAGGGCCAGGCGGCTGCCCGGCCCGTCCACGCAGGAAAAAGGAATGACCTGACTAACTAAAGCGCATCTGCTGTTCATGGCTAATCACGCGCGGCTGACGTTCCAGAATGCGGGTATTGCGTGCGGCTTCTTCCCCCAGCCACGTGGTGTTCGTTCTCGACCCTGCTTCCCGGTATTTCTCCAGATCCGATAGCCGCACCATATACCCGGTGACGCGCACCAGATCGTTACCCGCCACGTTGGCGGTAAACTCGCGCATACCCGCCCTGAACGCGCCCAGGCACAGCTGAACCACCGCCTGCGGGTTGCGTTTTACCGTCTCATCCAGCGTCAGGATATCGCTTATCCCGGAAGAGTAGTGCTTGTGATGGGGAGCTACCGCCAGCAGGTGGCTGATGGGATCCGGCTCGTCGCCGTAGGGCAGGCGCGCGCCCGGCGTGGTGCCGGAGTCGGAGCTGATCCCCGACTGCGCGTGAAGCATCGCGCGCTGCTTCCAGCCGTGCTTCACCGGCGTGTTTTCGACAAACACCGCAAGCTGTTCGCTGATGCGATAGCCCAGCGCGTTGGCCTGCTCATCTTTGCCGTAACGCCCCGCGATGCCAGCTTTCTCACAGAGCACGTTTACCGCTTCCGCCAGTCCGTACATGCCAAACATCGGCACAAACCGATCGGCATCAATCAGCCCCTCTTTTACCAGGAAGCTATTCTCAAAGAAGCCAGATTGCTCGTACAGGAAACCACAGCGTGCATCGATGATGGCCATTTGCTGCTGGCAATAGTGCGGGAGCATGCGGGTGAAGAAGTCTTCAATGGACGTGCTGCATTCAGCAATGGCTTTGAGGTTAAGGCGCACCAGGGTGCTGCCACCGCCAGCCAGAGGCAGGGAGTTGTAACAGCTCACCACGCCATAACGACCTTTTGTGAAAATTTTATCATTCACCGGGCCATTAGAAATGTGCGGTTTACTGCATTCACATATGTTTTTTGCTACCTCAAGCAGCAAATCGTCCGGGGTGGTCTCTGGATCATAAATAAAGGTCAGGTTCGGCGCGACCTGCTTCAGCTCTGCATCGACACGCAGAATGGCACGGGTGATGGGCGTATCTTCCGGCCCGATATTGGCATGCATAAAGGCATCCGGCAGCGTACGGTCAAGATAGCGCCAGAAACGTTTTATTCGGCTATTGATTTCTTCTTGTGTTAGAATTCTAACATATGGTTGCAGCAGCGCATCAAGCTGGCCGAGATAGACCGGCATCGATGTGACGGATGGAACATGGTGATAAAGGATGGTTAGCAGCGAGAGGGCATCGTCGAGATCTTTTGCCCCTTCCAGCTCCAGCCATTCTGAACCGTTAGCCAGAAATTTTGCGTAATCCGGCAGAACGTAACGGGGTTTGTAAGGCGCATGGCCTTCGAACATGTCGCAGATAAACCCCTCGTCCAGCGCGGCGCGCGCAGCTTCAGGAAGTGCCGGATACGGCAGGTTGTTTTCCGCTTCCAGCGCCAGAAAATGACGTTTTTGTTCCGGGGATAACACCGGGCTTGTCACAATCTGCTGGCAACGTTGCTGCAGGGCGTCGGGGCTGGAGTGGGGCATATTCGCTTCCTTGAATGTTCTGCGGATGATGAACGGATTGTAGAAAGCCTGCCTGTTGGCGCTTTTGATCCCACAGGGGGTATTGCTGCTTTAGTCGGCAATTTGCGCACTAAAGTTTGAAGAAGATCTCATTACAGTAATGCAAATTTGTACGCAGTTTTCATTAACTGTGATGAATGTCGAAGTGTGGATGCGGGTGGATGTTAGAATACTCACAGACCTGCAAGGTAAAATTTATACGGCACTGCCGTTGGAGATTGTTATGACCGATTTAACTGCAAGCAGCCTGCGCGCGTTGAAACTGATGGACCTGACTACCCTGAACGATGACGACACCAATGAGAAAGTCATCGCCCTGTGCCATCAGGCGAAAACGCCAGTGGGTAACACCGCAGCCGTTTGTATCTACCCGCGCTTTATCCCGATTGCCCGTAAGACGCTGAAAGAGCAGGGCACGCCGGACGTGCGCATTGCAACCGTGACTAACTTCCCGCACGGCAACGACGATATCGAGATTGCGCTGGCAGAAACCCGCGCGGCGATTGCTTACGGTGCAGACGAAGTTGACGTGGTGTTCCCATACCGCGCGCTGATCGCCGGCAACGAGCAGGTCGGTTTTGACCTGGTGAAGGCCTGTAAAGACGCGTGTGCGGCGGCAAACGTGCTGCTTAAAGTGATCATCGAAACCGGCGAGCTGAAAGAAGAGGCGCTGATTCGTAAGGCATCTGAAATCTCCATCAAAGCCGGTGCGGATTTCATTAAAACCTCTACCGGTAAAGTGCCGGTTAACGCCACCCCGGAAAGCGCGCGCATCATGATGGAAGTGATCCGCGACATGGGCGTGTCCAAAACCGTTGGTTTCAAACCTGCGGGCGGCGTGCGTACCGCCGAAGACGCGCAGCAGTTCCTGGCGATTGCTGACGAACTGTTCGGCGCCGACTGGGCCGATTCCCGTCACTACCGTTTCGGTGCGTCCAGCCTGCTGGCTAGCCTGCTGAAGGCGCTGGGTCACGGCGACGGTAAGAGCGCAAGCAGCTACTGATTGCCAGACAACGCCGGATGACGCTTCGCTTATCCGGCCTACAGGATCGTAGGGCGGGTAAGCGTAGCGCCACCCGCCACAACTCCCCCGATTCCGCATGGAGGTTACCGTGTTTCTCGCACAAGAAATTATTCGTAAAAAACGTGATGGTCATGCATTAAGCGACGAAGAGATCCGCTTCTTCATTAACGGCATTCGTGATAACACCGTCTCAGAAGGGCAGATTGCGGCTCTGGCGATGACCATTTTCTTCCACGATATGTCGATGCCTGAGCGCGTGTCGCTGACCATGGCGATGCGAGATTCAGGAACCGTTCTGGACTGGAAAAGCCTCAACCTTAACGGCCCGATTGTGGATAAACACTCCACCGGCGGCGTGGGCGACGTAACGTCTCTGATGCTCGGCCCAATGGTGGCAGCCTGTGGCGGTTACATCCCGATGATCTCCGGACGCGGCCTGGGCCACACTGGCGGTACGCTCGACAAACTGGAAGCCATTCCGGGCTTCGATATCTTCCCGGATGACAACCGCTTCCGCGACATTATTAAAGACGTTGGTGTGGCGATTATCGGCCAGACCAGCTCTCTTGCTCCGGCAGACAAGCGTTTCTACGCTACCCGCGACATCACCGCCACCGTTGACTCCATCCCGCTGATCACCGCCTCTATCCTGGCGAAGAAGCTGGCAGAAGGGCTGGACGCGTTGGTGATGGACGTGAAGGTGGGCAGCGGCGCGTTTATGCCAACCTATGAACTCTCCGAGGCGCTGGCCGAAGCGATCGTTGGCGTCTCCAACGGCGCGGGCGTGCGCACCACCGCACTGCTCACCGATATGAACCAGGTGCTGGCTTCCAGCGCCGGTAACGCCGTCGAAGTGCGTGAGGCGGTACAGTTCCTCACCGGCGAATACCGTAACCCGCGCCTGTTCGACGTCACCATGGCGCTGTGCGTTGAGATGTTAATCTCCGGCAAGCTCGCCAAAGACGACGCCGACGCCCGCGCGAAGCTGCAGGCGGTGCTGGACAACGGCAAAGCGGCGGAGATCTTCGGCCGCATGGTCGCGGCGCAAAAAGGCCCGACCGACTTCGTCGAAAACTACGCGAAATACCTGCCAACCGCGACGCTCAGCAAAGCGGTGTATGCCGATAGCGAAGGGTTTGTTTCTGCGATGGACACCCGTGCCCTCGGCATGGCGGTGGTCTCGATGGGCGGCGGCCGTCGTCAGGCGTCAGACACCATTGATTACAGCGTCGGCTTTACCGATATGGCCCGTCTGGGCGACAGCGTTGACGGCCAACGTCCGCTGGCGGTGATCCACGCCAAAGACGAAGCCAGCTGGCAGGAAGCGGCGAAAGCGGTGAAGGCGGCCATCACGCTTGACGATAAAGCACCGGAAACCACACCGACTGTCTATCGCCGTATCACCGAATAGCGGTATACTGATCTGATCGATAATTTTTGAAGCACTACGTACGGAGAACAATTATGAAACGTGCATTTATTATGGTGCTGGACTCATTCGGCATCGGCGCAACCGAAGATGCAGAACGTTTTGGTGACGTGGGTTCCGATACCATGGGTCACATCGCGGAAGCCTGTGCGAAAGGCGAAGCGGACAACGGTCGTAAAGGCCCTCTGACTCTACCTAACCTGACCCGCCTCGGTCTGGTGAAAGCACATGAAGGTTCTACCGGTAAAATCGCAGCCGGTATGGACGGCAACGCGGAAGTGGTGGGCGCCTACGGCTGGGCTCACGAACTCTCTTCCGGTAAAGATACCCCGTCTGGACACTGGGAAATCGCCGGTGTGCCGGTACTGTTTGACTGGGGATATTTCTCCGATCACGAGAATAGCTTCCCGCAGGAGCTGCTGGACAAGCTGGTTAAGCGTGCCAACCTGCCGGGCTACCTCGGTAACTGCCACTCTTCCGGTACCGTGATTCTGGACCAGCTCGGCGAAGAGCATATGAAAACCGGCAAGCCGATTTTCTACACCTCTGCTGACTCCGTGTTCCAGATTGCCTGCCACGAAGAGACGTTTGGCCTGGATAAACTCTACGAGCTGTGCGAAATCGCACGCGAAGAGCTGACCGAAGGCGGCTACAACATTGGCCGCGTGATCGCGCGTCCGTTTATCGGCGACAAAGCGGGTAACTTCCAGCGTACCGGTAACCGTCATGACCTGGCCGTTGAGCCACCGGCACCGACAGTGCTGCAGAAGCTGGTCGATGAGAAAGACGGTCACGTGGTGTCCGTGGGTAAAATCGCGGACATCTACGCCAACTGCGGCATCACCAAAAAAGTGAAAGCCACCGGTCTTGATGCGCTGTTCGATGCCACCATCAAAGAGATGAAAGAAGCGGGCGACAAGACCATTGTCTTCACCAACTTCGTGGACTTCGACTCCTCCTGGGGGCACCGTCGCGACGTCGCGGGTTATGCTGCGGGTCTTGAGCTGTTCGACCGCCGTCTGCCGGAGCTGATGGAGCTGGTGGGTGAAGATGACATTCTGATCCTGACCGCGGACCACGGCTGTGACCCAACCTGGACCGGGACCGACCACACCCGTGAGCACATTCCGGTGCTGGTGTACGGCCCGAAAGTGAAGCCGGGCTCGCTCGGTCACCGTGAAACCTTCGCGGACATCGGCCAGACTATCGCGAAATACTTTGGTACGTCTGACATGGAATATGGCAAGGCCATGTTCTGAATCATGTAGGGTGCGGTCTGATGCCCTCACCCCGGCCCTCTCCCACAGGGAGAGGGTGAAAAGAATAAACAATGTAAAAGGAACTGAAGATGGCAACTCCTCACATTAATGCAGAAATGGGTGATTTCGCTGACGTCGTATTGATGCCGGGCGACCCGCTGCGCGCGAAGCACATTGCAGAAACTTTCCTGGAAGACGTGCGTGAAGTGAACAACGTTCGCGGCATGCTGGGCTTCACCGGTACCTATAAAGGCCGCAAAATCTCCGTCATGGGCCACGGTATGGGTATCCCATCCTGCTCTATCTACACCAAAGAGCTGATCACCGACTTCGGCGTGAAGAAAATCATCCGCGTTGGCTCCTGCGGCGCGGTGCGTATGGACGTTAAGCTGCGCGACATCGTTATTGGTATGGGTGCCTGCACCGATTCCAAAGTTAACCGCATGCGTTTCAAAGACCATGACTTCGCGGCAATTGCAGACTTCGGCATGGTGCGTGACGCGGTTGACGCGGCAAAAGCGCTGGGCGTTGACGCGCGCGTGGGTAACCTCTTCTCTGCTGACCTGTTCTATGCACCAGACGGCGGTGAGATGTTCGACGTGATGGAAAAATACGGCATCCTGGGCGTGGAAATGGAAGCTGCGGGCATCTACGGCGTTGCGGCGGAGTTTGGTGCGAAAGCGCTCACCATCTGCACCGTGTCCGACCATATCCGTACCCACGAGCAGACCACCGCCGCTGAGCGTCAGACGACCTTCAACGACATGATCAAAATCGCGCTGGAATCCGTTCTGCTGGGCGATAAAGAGTAATTCTGTCTCTTCCCTCCCTCTCCCTGTGGGAGAGGGCCGGGGTGAGGGCACCAAACCGCACTTAGCGTACGGCCTGCGCAATCCATGCTGACAAATCCCTTAACTCTTTTTCCTGCTCCGGGAAATCCCCAATCAACGCGTCGCATTCTTGCTGCAGCATATCCGCCCGGTATAAACAGCCCTGCAAACGTGCCGCCAGCGCCTCTAACGGTGCCGGATTCAGGCTATCGGTAAACACCTGCGTGCGGGTGATATGGCCTTTCTCCACGTCAAAATGCAGCTCCACGCCGCCCCAGGTAAAACGCTCATCCAGCAGATGGGAAAACGCAGGAGCCTGGCCGAAGTTCCACTCCCAGCTGCTCTGGCGGGCGAAGGTTTCCGCAAAGTTGGGCAGGTCCGGGGTTTTGTCAGGAGAGATCACTTCGGCTTTCACGCGCTCGCCGTAATGTTCAAAGAACGCGTCACGGATCGCATCGCAAATCTGCTCGTGCGTAATCCCCGGCAGCAGCTCCACCAGATTCGCCACGCGCCCGCGCACGGAGGTAATCCCCTTAGCCTGGAGCTTTTTCTTGTCCGGATTCAGGTAGTTCGCCAGACGGCTCAGATCGGCATTCAGCAACAGGGTGCCGTGGTGGAACCCGCGATCCATCGTTTCGCGGTAGGCGGAGCCGGAGACCTTCCGGTCGCCCTCGGGGGTTTTGACCACCAGATCGTTACGTCCGGAAGCTTCAGCCTTCACGCCGAGTGAATTCAGCGCATTGAGGACAATGGAAGTAGAGATGGTTTTGTCGTACTCCGGTTTTCCTGCCATAAAGGTAAAGCAGGTATTGCCCAGATCGTGGAACACCGCGCCGCCGCCGCTGCTCCGGCGCGCCAGGCGGACGTTGTCCTCTTCCATACGCCGGGTGTTGCACTCTTTCCATGGGTTTTGCGCACGACCAATGACCACCGTATCGGCGTTACGCCAGAGAAACAGTACGCGCTGGGTGGCGGGCATCTGGCGGAAGATGCACTCTTCTACCGCGAGATTAAACCAGGGATCGTAAGAGTCAGAGATAAGCAGGCGTAACGTCGTCATGGCAAAGTTCCTTTTCCGAATCGTTCGCCTACTTTATCACTATTCTTTCTTCTCGCTCTCTTCGTCTTCAGGGACGGATTTGCTGGCGGTCAGCAGGAACGGGGATTGCTGCCAGCGCGAGCGCTTGCCCCGAAGCAGGGTGCGCGCCAGCACAACGCCGATGGCGAGTGAAAGCAGCAGCATCAGGCGCAGAATATTGGTGGTATTATCGACCTGTTTGGCTTCAGTGGGCAGGGTGTGGGTATCGAGAGTCAGGCGCAGATAGCCCAGCGGACCATTCTTTCCCTGAATAGGTTCGACGATCTGCTGGTTAAAATAGCCCCCGGCTTTTTTACCGTCCAGCGCCAGCCTGTCGCGCACGTCGACGTGCTCGCCCGCGCGGGCAATCAGGTTGCCTTGCTCATCATAGACGCCGGCATCAAGAATGCGGCTGTTCTCCGTGAGCTGGCGTAAAACCTGGCCTATCCGCTTATCGTCCGGCGTTTCAGTACGCATGGATGGCGCGACGTTGAGCGTCACCTGGCGTGCCAGCGTGCGGGCCAGCTCTTCAAACTGCGGGTTGCGTTGCCGTTGATGGTTCTGGCTAAACCAGGATGCCCCTTGCATCAGCACCACTAACAGTGCGAGACAGGAGAGGACAATCACGGCGCGATGGAGCCGGAATTTCAGTTTTGCGCGAGCCATATTCCACCTGCTGAAAATTTACGGCTTAATGTTGCCAGAAGTGATGGTTACAGGGTAGCCTCATGCGTTATTTTCCCTCTGCAACCTTCCGGCGCGAACGAAACTACAGGAGCTTTAATGCCGAACATTACCTGGTGTGACCTGCCAACGGATGTCTCTTTATGGCCAGGATTGCCGCTATCTTTAAGTGGCGATGAGGTGATGCCTCTGGATTACCACGCCGGTCGTAGCGGCTGGCTCCTCTACGGACGCGGTCTGGATAAGCAACGCCTGACCCAGTATCAAAGCAAGCTGGGGGCGGCGATGGTGATCGTCGCCGCCTGGTGCGTGGAAGACTACCAGGTTATACGCCTGGCGGGCTCTCTGACGCAGCGCGCAACGCGTCTGGCGCATGACGCCGGGCTGGACGTCGCGCCGCTGGGTAAAATTCCGCATCTGAAAACGCCGGGCCTGCTGGTGATGGACATGGACTCTACCGCCATTCAGATCGAGTGTATCGACGAAATTGCGAAGCTGGCGGGCAGCGGCGAGCTGGTGGCGGAAGTGACCGAGCGTGCGATGCGCGGCGAGCTGGACTTCACCGCCAGCCTGAGACAGCGAGTGGCGACCCTGAAAGGGGCCGATGCCAACATTCTGCGCCAGGTGCGCGACGTGCTGCCGCTGATGCCAGGGCTGACGCAGCTGGTGCTGAAGCTGCAGTCGCTGGGCTGGAAAGTGGCGATCGCCTCCGGTGGCTTCACCTTCTTCGCGGATTATCTGCGGGAAAAACTGCATCTGACCACCGTGGTGGCCAACGAGCTGGAGATCATGGACGGCAAGCTGACCGGCCAGGTGATCGGCGATATCGTGGATGCCCAGTACAAAGCCAATACGCTGACGCGTCTGGCGGAAAAATATGAAATTCCGGTTGTCCAGACCGTCGCGATCGGGGACGGCGCGAACGACCTGCCGATGATCAAAGCGGCCGGCCTGGGCATTGCCTACCATGCCAAGCCAAAAGTGAATGAAAAGACGGAAGTGACTATCCGTCACGCTGACCTGATGGGGGTGTTCTGCATTCTCTCCGGCAGCCTTAATCAGAAATAACGGCCTGCTTTGTAGGCCGGGTAAGCGTAAGCGCCACCCGGCTCGCAGGCCGCACAGAAATAACGAGGTAAACCGTGGCGAAAGCTCCAAAACGCGCATTTGTCTGTAATGAATGTGGTGCGGATTATCCGCGCTGGCAGGGGCAATGCAGCGCCTGCCATGCCTGGAACACCATCACCGAAGTGCGTGGTGTGGCGGCTTCGCCGAGCGTGGCGCGCAATGAACGCCTGAGCGGCTACGCGGGCAATGCGGGCGTAGCGAAAGTCCAGAAACTCTCGGACATCAGCCTCGAAGAGCTGCCGCGCTTCTCTACCGGGTTCAAAGAGTTTGACCGCGTGCTCGGCGGCGGCGTAGTGCCGGGCAGCGCGATTCTTATCGGCGGTAACCCGGGCGCGGGCAAGTCAACCCTGCTGCTGCAAACGCTCTGCAAGCTCGCCGAACAGATGAAAACCCTGTACGTCACGGGGGAAGAGTCCCTGCAGCAGGTGGCGATGCGCGCGCACCGTCTGGGCCTGCCGACCGGTAATCTGAACATGCTGTCGGAAACCAGCATCGAGCAGATCTGCATGATCGCCGAAGAAGAGCAGCCGAAGCTGATGGTGATCGACTCCATCCAGGTGATGCACATGGCGGACATCCAGTCCTCGCCGGGCAGCGTCGCGCAGGTGCGTGAAACCGCGGCCTACCTGACGCGCTTTGCCAAAACGCGCGGCGTGGCGATTGTGATGGTCGGCCACGTGACCAAAGACGGCTCGCTGGCCGGGCCGAAGGTGCTTGAACACTGTATCGACTGCTCCGTGATGCTCGACGGCGACGCGGACTCCCGCTTCCGTACCCTGCGCAGCCATAAAAACCGCTTTGGGGCGGTGAACGAACTGGGCGTGTTTGCCATGACCGAGCAGGGGCTGCGCGAAGTCAGCAACCCGTCGGCCATCTTCCTGAGCCGTGGCGATGAGATCACCTCCGGCAGCTCGGTGATGGTGCTATGGGAAGGGACGCGCCCGCTGCTTGTCGAAATTCAGGCGCTGGTGGACGTGTCGATGATGGGCAACCCGCGGCGCGTGGCGGTCGGTCTGGAACAGAACCGTCTGGCGATCCTGCTGGCGGTGCTGCACCGTCACGGCGGGCTGCAGATGGCGGATCAGGACGTCTTCGTGAACGTGGTCGGCGGCGTCAAAGTCACTGAGACCAGCGCAGACCTGGCGCTGCTGCTGGCGATGGTCTCCAGCCTGCGCGACAGACCGCTGCCGCAGGATCTGGTGGTGTTTGGTGAAGTGGGGCTGGCCGGGGAAATCCGCCCGGTGCCCAGCGGCCAGGAGCGTATCTCCGAGGCGGCAAAACACGGTTTCCGTCGCGCGATCGTTCCCGCCGCCAACGTGCCGAAAAAAATCCCGGAAGGGATGCAGGTTTTTGGCGTGAAGAAACTCGCAGATGCGTTAAATGTCTTTGACGACTTATAATTACGTATTCGATTTTGCAGGAGGCACCGTAATTTATGTCATCATTTGACTACATCAAGACCGCTATCCGCCAGAAGGGCTGCACGCTGCAGCAGGTGGCAGACGCCAGCGGCATGACCAAAGGCTACCTGAGCCAACTGCTGAACGCCAAAATCAAAAGCCCCAGCGCGCAGAAGCTCGAAGCGCTACACCGCTTTCTGGGGCTGGAATTCCCGCGTATGCAAAAGAACATCGGCGTGGTGTTCGGCAAGTTTTACCCGCTGCATACCGGGCATATCTATCTGATCCAGCGCGCCTGTAGTCAGGTAGACGAGCTGCACATCATCATGGGCTATGACGAAACCCGCGACCGTCAGCTGTTTGAAGAGAGCGCCATGTCGCAGCAGCCGACCGTGCCGGACCGCCTGCGCTGGCTGCTTCAGACCTTCAAGTATCAGAAAAATATTCGTATTCATGCCTTTAACGAAGAGGGTATGGAGCCGTACCCGCACGGCTGGGACGTGTGGAGCAACGGCATCAAAGCGTTTATGGAAGAGAAGGGCATTGCGCCGAACTGGATCTACACCTCTGAAGAGTCCGATGCGCCGCAGTTCCGCGAGCATTTGGGCATCGAGACGGTGCTGATCGATCCGAAGCGCACCTTCATGAACATCAGTGGGGCGCAGATCCGCGAAAACCCGTTCCGCTACTGGGATTACATTCCGACCGAGGTGAAGCCGTTCTTTGTGCGCACCGTCGCGATCCTGGGCGGCGAGTCGAGCGGGAAATCAACGCTGGTCAACAAGCTGGCGAACATCTTCAATACCACCAGCGCGTGGGAGTACGGACGCGACTATGTCTTCTCCCATCTGGGCGGTGATGAGATGGCGCTGCAGTATTCCGACTACGATAAAATCGCGCTCGGTCATGCCCAGTACATTGATTTCGCGGTGAAATACGCCAACAAGGTGGCGTTTATCGATACCGATTTCGTCACCACCCAGGCGTTCTGTAAAAAATACGAAGGGCGCGAGCACCCGTTCGTGCAGGCGCTGATTGACGAATACCGCTTTGACCTGGTGATCCTGCTGGAGAACAACACCCCGTGGGTCGCTGACGGCATGCGCAGCCTCGGCAGCTCCGTGGACCGGCGGGAGTTCCAGTCCATGCTGGTGGAGATGCTCAATGAAAACAACGTTGAGTTTGTGCACGTGGAAGAGTCGGACTACGACTCCCGTTTCCTGCGCTGCGTCGAGCTGGTGAAGGAGATGATGGGAGAGCAGGGGTAAGCGTTAACCTCCCTCTCCCTGTGGGAGAGGGCCGGGGTGAGGGCATCAGGCCACTCAATACTCAATCACCACTTTCCCGCGCATATGCCCGTCCAGCACCTTACGGTGCGCCTCGGTAATGCTTTCCACGCTCAGCCCGTGCAGCGTTTCACTCAGCGAGCTTTCCACCACGCCGTTATCCACCAGCTTCGCCACCTCATTGAGGATCTCACCCTGACGCGCCATATCAGTGGTCTGGTACATGCTGCGGGTGTACATAAATTCCCAGTGCAGCGCGGCGGATTTCGACTTCAGCTTGTCCTGGTTCAGCGGACGTTCATTCTCGACGATAGAACAGATATGCCCCTGAGGCGCAATCAGGTCGCTGACCGCATCCCAGTGCCCGTCGGTATCGTTGAGGATGAAAATATAATCCACAAAGGTCAGCCCGTGTTTCGCCAGTTCGCCTTTCAGATCGCGGTAGTTCACCACCACATCTGCACCGCGATCGCGGCACCACTGGGCTGAATCTTCGCGCGACGCGGTTGCGATGATTTTCACCTTGCTGTTGTGCTTCGCGAACGGGATCGCCAGCGATCCCACCCCGCCCGCACCGCCGATGATCAGCAGGGTTTTGTCCGTACCGGCATCCTGAGTGTTCAGCCGTTCAAACAGGCCTTCCCACGCGGTGAGTGCGGTCAACGGTAGCGCAGCGGCAGCCGCCCAGCCGAGGCTTGCCGGTTTATGCCCGACAATGCGCGCATCGATCAGCTGGTGTGTGGTGTTGCTGCCCGGACGGGTGATGTCGCCCGCGTACCACACTTCATCTCCCGGCTTGAATCCGGTCACGCCCGTCCCAACGGCTTTGACGATCCCGCTGGCATCCCACCCGAGAATGCGCGGCGCGTTCAGCCCGTTCCTGGCAATGCCCGCGTGGACTTTGGTATCGACCGGGTTAACGGAGACGGCCTTCACCTCCACCAGCAGATCGTGCTCGCCGGGCTGCGGCATCGGCGGGGTGATTTCAATGAAGGTAGAGGGATTTTCAGGGTTAACGGCAATGGCTTTCACTGACATGGTGTGCTCCTCAATGGCATGCGTTTTGTTGAGGCTAGTCTATTAAGTGGCCAGCTGCATGATAAGATGGACAATCAAGAACTCAGCGTTCGTACAGGATGAACAATCATGTTTAA
Organism: Enterobacter sp. PL_is511; assembly: GCF_055816065.1. Taxonomy (NCBI): domain Bacteria; kingdom Pseudomonadati; phylum Pseudomonadota; class Gammaproteobacteria; order Enterobacterales; family Enterobacteriaceae; genus Enterobacter; species Enterobacter sp. PL_is511. The sequence goes on from NZ_JBVPGP010000022.1 coordinate 24,416, forward strand.
GCAGCTGCAGGATATGGCGCTTTTCGCGCTGGTGGCGGAGATGGGCAGCTTTACCGCGGCGGCGCAGAAGGCGGAACTGCCGAAATCCAGCGTCAGCCAGCGAATTAGCCAGCTGGAGCAGCAGGTGGGTATCCGCCTGCTCAACCGCACCACGCGCAGGATCAGCCTCACGTTTGCGGGCGAGCACTATCTGGTGCACTGCCGCGAAATGCTGGCAGCCAGCGAGCGGGCGGAGTACGCCATTCAGCGCCTGCGCGAAAACCCGAGCGGGCGGCTGCGCATCACCTGTCCGGCTGGGATTGGGGCGACGCTGCTGGCACATATGAATGCCGAGTTCCAGCTTCGCTATCCTGAGGTTTCGCTGGACGTGTCGATCTCTGATGACGTGGTGGACCTGGTCGAGGCCGGGTTTGACGTGGCGCTGCGTACCGGCAAGCCGCAGGACTCCTCCCTGATTGGCCGCATGATCGGGCACTGCCCGCGCTACATGCTGGCTTCGCCGGACTATCTGGCGCGCCGGGCGCCGCTGACGCATCCCCGTCAGCTTGTGGAGCACCGCAGCATTACGCATCGGGCGTGGTCAGAGTGGCTTCTGCGAAGCGAGAGCGAGGATTACCGCTACCTGCCGGATAACGCGCACATGACCGATAACCTGGTATACGCCCGCGAATGTGCGATTGCCGGTACGGGGATTACGCTCCTTCCGGCTTTTTTGCTGGAAGATAAGGTCGAGAAAGGGGCGCTGGTGCAGGTACTGCCGGAGTGGAACGTTGAAGGAAACGACCTGTGGCTGGCCTATCCGAGCCGTAAGCTCAACTCACCCGCGCTGATGAGCTATATCGACTTTGCAATGCAGTTTGATGAGGTGAAGCGGTATTACGTGGGTGGGTGATTTTGTGCGGCCTGATGCCCTCACCCTGGCCCTCTCCCACGGGGAGAGGGTACAAACATAAAAAACGGCAACCGAAGTTGCCGTTTTGCTTTTATTTCGCAATACGCTTGTACTTAATACGCTTCGGCTCCAGCGCGTCGGCGCCCAGCGTGCGTTTCTTGTACTCTTCGTATTCGGTGAAGTTACCTTCGAAGAACTCCACTTTACCTTCGTCCTGGTAGTCCAGGATGTGGGTCGCGATACGGTCCAGGAACCAGCGGTCGTGCGAGATAACCATCGCGCAGCCCGGGAACTCCAGCAGGGCGTTTTCCAGCGCGCGCAGGGTTTCGATATCCAGGTCGTTGGTTGGTTCATCGAGCAGCAGAACGTTACCGCCCACCTGCAGCAGCTTCGCCAGGTGCAGACGACCGCGCTCACCGCCGGACAGCTCGCCCACGCGTTTGCCCTGATCGGTGCCTTTAAAGTTAAAGCGACCAACGTAGGCGCGGCTTGGCATCTCGGTGTTGCCGATACGCATGATATCCAGACCGCCGGAGACTTCTTCCCACACGGTTTTGCTGTTATCCATCGCGTCACGGAACTGGTCAACGGAGGCCAGCTTCACGGTTTCACCCAGGGTGATTGAGCCGCTATCAGGCTGTTCCTGACCGGACATCATGCGGAACAGGGTTGATTTACCCGCGCCGTTCGGACCGATGATGCCGACGATAGCGCCTTTCGGAACGGAGAAGGTCAGGTCGTCGATCAGCACACGGTCGCCGTAAGACTTACGCAGGTTGGTCACTTCAACCACTTTATCTCCCAGACGTGCTCCAGGTGGAATAAACAGTTCGTTGGTTTCGTTACGTTTCTGGTATTCGGTGTTGTTCAGCTCTTCGAAGCGCGCCAGACGGGCTTTGCCCTTAGACTGACGGCCTTTCGCGCCCTGACGCACCCACTCCAGCTCTTTCTCGATAGACTTACGACGGGCCGCTTCCTGAGACGCTTCCTGAGCCAGACGCTGATCTTTCTGCTCCAGCCAGGAGGAGTAGTTGCCTTCCCACGGAATACCTTCACCGCGGTCCAGCTCCAGGATCCAGCCGGCGACGTTGTCGAGGAAGTAACGGTCGTGGGTAATCGCCACAACGGTGCCTTCGAAGTCGTGCAGGAAGCGCTCCAGCCACGCCACGGATTCCGCATCCAGGTGGTTAGTTGGTTCGTCGAGCAGCAGCATGTCTGGTTTTTCCAGCAGCAGGCGGCACAGCGCCACGCGGCGGCGTTCACCACCGGAAAGGTTCGCGATTTTCGCATCCCAGTCCGGCAGACGCAGGGCATCAGCCGCGCGCTCCAGCTGCACGTTCAGGTTGTGACCGTCGTGCGCCTGGATAATCTCTTCATACTTGCCCTGCTGCGCGGCCAGCTTGTCGAAGTCCGCATCCGGTTCGGCGTATTTGGCATACACTTCATCCAGACCTTTCAGGGCGTTAACCACTTCGGAAACCGCTTCTTCAACGGACTCACGCACGGTGTGTTCCGGATTCAGCTGAGGTTCCTGCGGCAGGTAGCCGATCTTGATGCCAGGCTGCGGACGGGCTTCACCTTCGATGTCTGTATCAATGCCGGCCATGATGCGCAGCAGGGTGGACTTACCGGCACCGTTGAGACCCAGAACACCGATTTTTGCGCCCGGGAAGAAGCTCAGCGAGATATTTTTAAGAATATGACGTTTCGGCGGGACAACTTTGCCGACACGATGCATGGTATAAACGAATTGAGCCACGTTGGACTTCGCCTCTTTTATCGTAATGAGAAGGAATTTCAGCCTCGAAGTGTAGCCTTTTTCACGGCCTAATCCCAGCCAGGAACGTCGGGAGTGTTAAAACGCGCAAGAAAGGTAAAAAAGTGTCCATGACGTGGCGCGTTGAAGGATGCCTGGTTAGCATAAGTTAATTAGACTTTGACGTGGCAAGACGCTGCAATTGACGAAAAAACAATGAGGAAGAGCTTGTGGAAAAAGCCAAACGGGTGGTCTGGCGTCTGCTGGCTGCCAGCGTATGCGTAATGGCGGTAAGCCAGGCGGTGCATGCCGATTCACTGGATGAACAACGTAGTCGCTACGCCCAGATTAAACAGGCGTGGGACAACAAGCAGATGGATACCGTGCAGGCGCTGATGCCGACGCTAAAGGATTATCCGCTGTATCCGTATCTGGAGTATCGCCAGATCACGGACGATCTGATGAACCAGCCTACCGTCACCGTGAATAACTTCATTCAGGCGAACCCGACCCTGCCGCCAGCCCGAAATCTCCAGTCTCGTTTTGTGAATGAGCTGGCGCGTCGCGAAGACTGGCGTGGACTGCTGGCGTTTAGTCCTGAAAAGCCGAACGCCACCGAAGCCCAGTGTAACTACTACTACGCGAAATGGGCGACCGGCCAGCAGGAAGAGGCCTGGGCCGGGGCGAAAGAGCTCTGGCTGACCGGGAAAAACCAGCCGAACGCCTGTGATTCCCTGTTTGGCGCATGGCGCGCTTCCGGCAAGCAGGATCCGCTGTCCTACCTTGAGCGCATCCGTCTGGCGATGAAAGCCGGTAACACGCGTCTGGTGACCACGCTGGCGGGGCAGATGCCGTCCGATTACCAGACGATCTCCACCGCGGTTATCTCGCTGGCTAACGATCCGAACAGCGTGCTGACCTTTGCCCGCACTACGGGCGCGACCGATTTTACCCGCCAGATGGCAGCGGTGGCCTTTGCCAGCGTGGCGCGTGACGACGTGGAAAACGCGCGGCTGATGATCCCGCAGCTGGTGCAGGCGCAGCAGCTTAATGAGGAGCAAACCCAGGAGCTGCGCGACATCGTGGCGTGGCGACTGATGGGCACCGATGTGACCGATGAACAGGCGCGCTGGCGTGACGATGCCATTATGCGTTCGAACTCCACGTCGCTGGTGGAACGCCGCGTGCGGATGGCGCTGGGCACGGGCGATCACCGTGGGCTGAATACCTGGCTCGCGCGGTTGCCAATGGAGGCTAAAGAGAAAGACGAATGGCGCTACTGGCAGGCCGATCTGCTGTTGGAGCGCGGTCGTGATGATGAAGCTAAAGATATCCTCCATACGCTGATGCAGCAGCGCGGGTTCTACCCGATGGCGGCCGCGCAGCGCCTGGGCGAGGAGTACACCTTCCGCATTGATAAAGCGCCCGCTAACGCGAACCCGGCGCTGACGCAGGGGCCAGAAATGGCGCGCGTTCGCGAGCTGATGTACTGGAATATGGATAACACCGCGCGCAGCGAGTGGGCGAATCTGGTGACCAGCCGCACCACCGACGAAAAAGCCCAGCTTGCCCGCTATGCGTTTGATAATCACTGGTGGGATCTCAGCGTGCAGGCGACGATCGCCGGCAAGCTCTGGGATCATCTGGAAGAGCGTTTCCCGCTGGCGTACAAAGATCTCTTCGATCGCTATACCAGCGGCAAAGATATCCCGCAAAGCTACGCGATGGCGATTGCCCGTCAGGAGAGCGCATGGAACCCGAAAGTCCGTTCCCCGGTGGGCGCCAGCGGCCTGATGCAGATTATGCCGGGCACGGCGACGCACACGGTGAAGATGTTTAATATCCCTGGGTACAGCAGCCCGTCACAGCTTCTCGATCCGGATACCAACATCAACATCGGTACCAGCTACCTGCAGTATGTGTACCAGCAGTTCGGCAATAACCGCATCTTCTCGTCGGCGGCTTATAACGCGGGGCCTGGACGCGTGCGCACCTGGCTCGGCAACAGCGCCGGGCGCATCGACGCCGTGGCGTTTGTCGAGAGCATCCCGTTCTCGGAAACGCGCGGCTACGTGAAGAACGTGCTGGCCTATGACGCCTACTATCGCTACTTCATGGGGCAGAAAGATACCCTGATGAGCGATGCCGAGTGGCAGAGACGTTACTGATCGGCGTGGGTTGTGTTATGCTGTACTCGCTAATGAGTACAAGAGGCAGCATAACATGACCCAGCATTCCCCGTATTCCTCGGCAATGGCCGAACAACGTCATCAGGAGTGGCTTCGTTTTGTGGAGCTGCTTCGCCAGTCTTACGAACAGGATCTGCATTTACCCCTGATGCAGCTGATGCTCACGCCGGACGAGCGCGAGGCGCTGGGCACGCGCGTGCGGATCATTGAAGAGCTGCTGCGCGGCGAGATGAGCCAGCGCGAGCTGAAGAATGAGCTCGGCGCGGGCATTGCAACGATCACCCGCGGCTCGAACAGCCTGAAGTCGGCGCCGGTTGAGCTGCGCCAGTGGCTCGAGTCAGTCTTATTAAGCGATCAGCGATAAATCGCGTTATGGAACGGGCTTAACGCCAGGATCACCGCCTGGTGGTAAACGCCTGAACGCGTCAGCGCGCCTGCGGTGAAGACGCCAATCGCCCCTTCTTTACGACCAATCTCATCGATGCCGGTGTACTGCGACATCACCGGCCCGAGCGCTTCACCCGCACGGACTTTTTCCAGAATGATCTCCGGCAGCGGCAGGGTGGCCGAACGCGCTTCACCGCGCTGTTCACGGCTTTCGATCACCACCCAGCTAAAAGTTGCGCCTTCGTCGATACCGGCTTCAATCGCCACCCAAAAGTCTGCATTCGGTGCCGCGGCCTTAGCGTTTGCCACGCGATTTCGTGCGCCAGCGCGCGTTTCCTCGCTGCCAAACGGCTGTTCAGGCACGCCACTCTCGACGCCGATGGCCTCAATATGGCAGGATCCTGCGCCGAAGATCTCGTCAAATGCCCTTAGAATTGCCTGAATTTTGGCAGGATTAGTGGTAGCAGAGACAACATGGTGCATAATTAAGCTCGATTCAAAAAAAACTCATCGCAGTATAACGGAAAAAAAGCATGTTACAGGTATACCTTGTTCGCCACGGTGAAACGCAGTGGAACGCCGAGCGACGTATTCAAGGCCAGTCAGACAGTCCTCTCACTGAGAAGGGTGTGCAGCAAGCGTGGCAGGTGGCGGAACGCGCCAGAACGCTGGGCATAACCCACGTGATTACCAGCGATTTAGGTCGCACACAGCAGACGGCGCGCATCATCGCGGACGCTTGCGGCTGTGACGTCATGCTTGAGCCGCGCCTGCGCGAGCTGGATATGGGCGTGCTGGAAAAACGCCATATCGATACGCTGACGGAAACGGAAGAGGGCTGGCGCCGCACGCTGGTGAACGGTACCGAAGATGGCCGTATTCCTGAGGGCGAATCCATGCAGGAGCTCAGCGTACGTATGCATGCCGCACTGGCGGAATGCCTGAAGCTCCCGGCAGGAAGCCGTCCGCTGCTGGTGAGTCACGGGATTGCGTTGGGTTGCCTGGTGAGCACCATTCTGGGGTTACCGGCTTACGCCGAGCGCCGCCTGCGTCTGCGCAACTGCTCCATTTCCCGGATTGATTATCAGGAAAGCGCGTGGCTGGCGTCAGGTTGGGTAGTGGAGATGGCAGGGGACATTTCGCATCTCGATGCCCCTGCGCTTGACGAACTGCAGCGTTAACGGCGTATCGGAATCAAGAATTCCATACGCAGATTGATTGGGCCTTCTTCCGGTTTGGCATCCTGCGCCGGGTAGTAGCGCTCAATGTCCTGACCTTTACGGCGATTCAGATTCAGCATCGGCATGCAGGTTCCGTAAACGGTCAGGATGAACTCCTGAACTCCCGTTCCCAGCCCTTCATAGGCGAACATCACGTATTCACCGCCTTCCAGCACGACAGGCTTCGAACCCTGAATGTAGCCATTGGCCATATCCGGCGTCAGCGCGGTGGTGTAGAACACCTCCTGCTCGTCGTCTTTTTCCTGGCTCGGGTGCGTTTCGTTGAGACCATACAGAATTGGCGGGATCGCCGGCGCGTGGCTCAGGAAGTCGCGCCAGAACTGGACGCGCATCTGATGACGGAACTCGGAAATCTGCTCCAGTGAACAGGAGTAGCTCTGCGTTGTGCCGATCAGATGGGTTTCCGGCAGGGTAATAATTTCATATTTCGGCATCGCGAATTCGCCCAGACGCAGCGGCGGACGCATGCCAAACGAGCTCCAGTCAGGCGAGCGACGATAAAGCGCTGGCGTCAACGAGAACTGTTTTTTAAAGGCGCGGGTGAAGGTCTGCTGCGAATCGAAACGATATTGCAGGGCAATATCCAGAATCGGCCGCGCCGTCAGGCGCAGTGCCACAGCAGATTTTGATAAACGACGCGCGCGAATATAGGCCCCGATAGCATGACCGGTGACATCCTTGAACATCCTTTGCAGATGCCACTTGGAATAGCCTGCTTTAGCCGCCACATTATCCAGTGACAAAGGCTGGTCGAGATGACCTTCCAGCCAGGTGAGCAGGTCGCGAATAATTCCAGCCTGATCCATATACTATCCTCATCCTTAAAACAGCAGGTGCCTGATAACAGGTTAGCGGATAATAGCATTTTTTGATGTTTTAGCATTCAGTGTTTTTTTTGCGCATTCATGCTTTTTAGAGCACATTACAGGCAGATATATTCTAATCCTGTGATCTTGCTACATTTTTATCTAAAGTGTTGAATAATTGCTCAATGTAATTTTAAAGAATGGTAACAATATGAAATACAAGACTTTGATCTTCACCGCGTTGATGCTGATGGTCGGGCGCGCGGCGCAGGCTGAGCAGATTGGCTCCGTCGATACCGTGTTCAAAATGTTTGGCCCGGACCACAAAATCGTGGTGGAGGCGTTTGACGATCCGGACGTGAAAAACGTCACCTGCTACGTCAGCCGCGCGAAAACGGGCGGTATCAAAGGCGGGCTGGGACTGGCGGAAGACACCTCCGATGCGGCGATTTCGTGTCAGCAGGTGGGGCCGGTTGAGCTAAGCGATAAAATTAAAAACGGCAAAGCGCAGGGCGACGTGGTATTCCAGAAACGGACCTCGCTGGTGTTTAAAAAGCTGCAGGTGGTGCGTTTTTATGATGCCAAACGCAATACGCTGGCTTACCTCGCCTATTCCGATAAAGTGGTGGAAGGCTCACCGAAAAACGCGATCAGCGCGGTGCCAATTATGCCTTGGCAGTAATTCAGGGACGAATCATGCAACAACCTGTGGTCTGGCTGGTTGAAGACGAAACCAGTATCGCCGATACGCTGATCTACATGCTTCAGCAGGAAGGATTCGCGGTAAAGGCGTTTGAACGCGGTTTACCCGTGCTGGAGGAGGCTCGGCGGCAGGTTCCGGCGCTTGCCATTCTGGACGTCGGGCTGCCGGACATCAGTGGATTTGAGCTTTGTCGCCAGCTACTGGCGCAGCATCCCTCACTGCCCGTGCTGTTTCTGACGGCGCGCAGTGATGAGGTAGACAAGCTGCTTGGTCTGGAAATGGGCGCTGATGACTACGTTGCGAAACCTTTCTCCCCTCGTGAAGTCTGCGCCCGGGTGCGGACGATTTTGAGGCGCATGCAAAAATCCGCCGCACCGTCAGAAACGTTGCGTATCGGGCAGTTTGAACTGAACGAACCTGCCGCGCGGATCAGCTGGTGCGGGGAAGCACTGCCCCTGACCCGCTACGAATTCTTGCTGCTCAAAACCTTGTTACAGGCACCCGGGCGGGTCTTTTCGCGTCAGCAGCTCATGGACAAGGTATGGGGTGAAGACGGCGACAGCTTCGATCGTACCGTGGACACCCACATCAAAACCCTGCGCGCCAAGCTGCGTGCGGTGAACGAAGAACTGTCACCCATCAGCACCCATCGCGGTATGGGCTACAGTCTGGGCCTTTACTGATGCGCATTGGGATGCGGCTATTGCTGGGATACTTCCTGATCGTGGCCATCGCCGCGTGGTTTGTGCTGTCGATCTTTGTTCAGGAAGTAAAGCCCGGCGTGCGTAGGGCAACCGAGGGCACGTTAATCGATACCGCGACCCTGTTGGCCGAAATCGGACGTGATGATTTGCTTTCGGGTCATGCGCAGCAGGGCAAGCTGGCACAGGCCTTTTCCCAGCTTCATCAGCGCCCCTTCCGCGCCAATATCGGCGGGATCCATAAAGTGCGTAACGAGTATCACGTCTACATGACCGATGCGCAGGGCCGCGTCGTGTTTGATTCCGCCGGTCTGGCCGTGGGGCAAGATTACTCGCGCTGGAACGATGTCTGGCTGACGCTTCGCGGCGAATACGGCGCGCGCAGTACCCAGAGCCATCCCGACGATCCGGAGAGCACGGTGATGTATGTTGCCGCGCCGGTTGTGGATCAGGGCAAGATTATCGGCGTGCTGTCGGTGGGGAAACCGAACAGCGCGATGGCGCCGGTGATTCACCGCAGCGAGCGAAGGATCCTGTGGGCTGGCGGGGCGCTGCTCGGCATTGCCCTGCTGATTGGCCTCGTTGTGGCATGGTGGATCAATCGATCTATCGGTACGTTATCGCGCTATGCCGACTCGGTGACCACGGATACGCCTCTCCCGCTGCCTAATCCTGGCAGCAGCGAACTGCACAAGCTGGCCCAGGCGCTGGAGAATATGCGCATTCGCCTTGAAGGGAAAAACTACATTGAACGCTATGTCCATGCGCTGACCCACGAGCTGAAAAGCCCCATCGCCGCCATACGCGGCGCGGCAGAAATTCTCTCCGAGCAGCCACCGCCGCAGGTGGCCGCGCGGTTTATCGATAATATTCTGGTGCAAAACGCGCGTATGCAGTCGCTGGTTGAAAAACTGCTCACTCAGGCGCGGCTTGAAAATCGGGTCGAGATTACACATCAGACCGTCCGCGTCGATCTGCTGTTTACGCGGCTTGCCGATGCGCGCTCGGCGGTGCTGGCGGCAAAAGAGATTACGCTGACCCTCCAGCCCGCTTCGCTTCATGTTGAAGGCGATCCCGACCTGCTCGAGCAGGCGCTCGGCAATTTGCTGGATAACGCTATCGATTTTACCCCGCAGGGCGGTGCCATTGAACTGGCGGCCCGGGAGGAGCACGGGCAGATACAGCTTTTCGTCACCGACAGCGGAAGCGGGATCCCGGATTACGCGCTGGAGCGTATTTTTGAGCGTTTTTATTCCCTGCCGCGCGAGAACGGGTTGAAGAGCAGCGGGCTCGGTCTGGCGTTTGTTCAGGAGGTGGCGCGTCTGCATCAGGGAGAGATTACATTGCGTAATCGTGATGAAGGCGGCGTGATGGCCACGCTGACACTTCACCGTCCCTTCACATAACTTCAAACTGACCCCACACAGCCTGGTTACGCTCTCCTCATCACAAAGGAGACGTAATGATGAAATCCCCCCTGTTCTGGAAAGTCAGCACCCTGCTGGGGTGCATCCTGCTGCTGTTAGTCCCGCTTTTTATGGTCAGTAACCTGATATCAGAGCGGGAGAGCTACCGCAACGATGTCGAAAATACGCTTCGCCAGAGTACCAGCGGACCGCAAAAGCTGGTCGGTCCGATGATTGCGATTCCGATGACGGAGATCTTTTACAAGATAGAGGACGAGAAGAAGGTCGAGTACAAGAAAAGCTATATGCACTTCATTCTGCCGGAATCTCTGGTAGTGGAAGGTAACCAGCGCGTGGAGTCCCGAAGTATTGGCATCTATGACGGGCAAATCTGGAACACTGACCTGAAGATCAAAGCGCAGTTTAATACCGACGAGCTGAAGCAGCTGAAAGGGGAAACGATCGCGACAGGGCAGCCGTTTATCGTGACGGGCGTTGGCGACGCGCGGGGCATTGGCACGGTCAGTATCTCTAAAATCAATGGTGAGACGCTAAGCGTGGAACCCGGTTCAGGCGTCTACGGGGCGCTTGCGGGGATCCACATCCCGCTGACCGACAAAGCGCTGGAAGCCAAAACGTTTACGCTTGAGATGTCCCTCAGTCTGGCGGGAACCGGCAGTTTTGCGGTGGTACCGGTAGGGCGTAATAGCGAAATGACGCTCACCAGCAACTGGCCGCATCCGGGTTTTATGGGCGATTATCTCCCTGTTAAGCATCAGATTGGCGAGTCTGGTTTCCAGGCGAACTGGCAGAGCAGCTGGTTTGCAAATAACCTTGAGAGCTGGTTCTACGACAAGGAGTCGCCGGAGTGGGAGGCGCTCCCGGCCTTTAGCGTCACGGTAGCCACGCCCGCCGATCAGTATCAGCTGACTGACCGTGCGATCAAGTACGCTATTTTGCTGATTGCGCTGACGTTTATGGCCTTCTTTGTCTTCGAAACCTTAACCGGATTACGCCTTCACCCGATGCAGTATCTGCTGGTGGGGCTGTCGCTGGTCCTGTTCTATCTGGTGCTGCTGGCGCTGTCTGAACACGTCGGGTTTACGCCAGCCTGGGTTGTTGCAAGCCTGGTGGGCGCAGCGATGAACGGAATGTACCTGCAGGCCGTGCTGAAAAGCTGGAAACGCAGTGGGCTGTTTGTACTAGCACTGCTCGGGCTGGATGTCGTGATGTGGTTCCTGCTGCGCTCGGAGGACAGCGCGCTGCTGTTGGGGTCAGCGGTTCTCGCGCTGGCGCTGTTCGCCGTGATGTACCTGACTCGACATTTCGACTGGTACTCGCTCTCTCAGCCGAAGCGACCTGAGCCACCCGCAGAGCCTGATAACGACACGATGCGGATCTGGAAATAAAAAAACGGCGCAAATGCGCCGTTTTTTAATGCGTTAACTGCGGGATTATTCCTGCAGGTCACCGCAGAAACGGTACCCTTCGCCGTGGATCGTGGCGATGATTTCCGGCGTATCTGGCGTAGATTCGAAGTGCTTACGAATACGACGGATGGTCACGTCTACGGTACGGTCGTGCGGTTTCAGCTCACGGCCGGTCATTTTCTTCAGCAGCTCTGCACGGGACTGAATTTTGCCCGGGTTTTCGCAGAAGTGCAGCATCGCGCGGAATTCACTGCGCGGCAGTTTATACTGCTCACCGTTCGGGCTAATCAGTGAACGGCTATTGATATCAAGTTCCCAGCCGTTGAATTTGTAGCTATCTACGCTACGACGCTCTTCGCTGACCGTACCCAGGTTCATGGTGCGGGACAGCAGGTTGCGTGCACGAATGGTTAACTCGCGAGGATTGAACGGCTTGGTGATGTAGTCATCCGCACCGATTTCCAGGCCAAGAATTTTATCAACTTCGTTATCACGGCCCGTCAGGAACATTAACGCGACGTTCGCCTGCTCGCGCAGTTCGCGCGCCAGTAGAAGACCGTTTTTGCCCGGCAGGTTAATATCCATGATCACCAGGTTGATATCATTTTCAGAAAGGATCTGATGCATCTCTGCGCCATCGGTCGCTTCAAAGACATCGTAGCCTTCTGCTTCGAAAATGCTCTTTAACGTGTTGCGTGTTACCAACTCGTCTTCAACGATAAGAATGTGCGGGGTCTGCATGTTTGCTACCTAAATTGCCAACTAAATCGAAACAGGAAGTACAAAAGTCCCTGACCTGCCTGATGCATGTCGCAAATTAACATGATCGGCTTAACGTGACTAAAGTACGTAATTGCGTTCTTGATGCACTTTCCATCAACGTCAACAACATCATTAGCTTGGTCTTGGGTACTTTCCCTTTGGACCCGACAGTGTCAAAAACGGCTGTCATCCTAACCATTTTAACAGCAACATAACAGGCTAAGTGACACCAGACACCCAATAAAACTACGCTTCGTTGACATATATCAAGTTCAATTGTAGCACGTTAACAGTTTGATGAAATCATCGTAGCCGAATGCTAGCCTTTGTCACAATTTTTCAATAAACCAACTAGTTGCGGACATTGATTTATAAACGAAGCGAATCCAATCAGAATAGGGTATTCATGTTGCTATTATCATTATAAAACATAAGGATAATAGTGTTCTGTTAACATTCTAACTGATTGTTCAGACACAGAATAGTTTAGCGTTTTTAATTTGTTATGAAACGCTATTTCGGTGATTTGTGTTGCAATTTTGTAAATTCGCGCTGCGTAATATGTTGAAGTGCATCACATTTTTACCGGCTAACTGATTAAAAAGAGAGCATAAATGCATCTGTCGATTGTACTGGTTGCCCCAGCCAGAGCAGAAAATATAGGCGCAGCGGCGCGTGCTATGAAGACCATGGGTTTTACCGATTTGCGTATCGTGGACAGCACGGCGCACCTGGAGCCAGCCGCCCGTTGGGTGGCGCACGGATCGGGGGATATTCTAGATAATATAACCACTTACGCTACGCTTGCCGACGCGCTGCATGATATTTCGTTTACCGTCGCAACCACGGCGCGCAGCCGGGCGAAGTTTCACTACTATGCCACGCCAGCGGAGCTGGTGCCGATGCTGAGCGAGAAAAGCCAGTGGCTGGAGAAAGCGGCGCTGGTGTTTGGGCGTGAAGATTCTGGGCTGACCAATGAAGAGCTGGAACTGGCGGATGTGCTGACAGGCGCGCCGATGGTTGCAGATTACCCTTCTCTCAATTTAGGCCAGGCGGTGATGGTCTATTGCTATCAATTAGCATCCTTAATACAAATTCCGCAGTCGCCTGTTACAGGTACCGATGAAAACCAGCTGGCTGCACTTCGCGCGCGCGTGGGAAACCTGCTCATGCAGCTGGGTGTGGCTGACGATCAAAAAATGGTCGACTGGTTACAGCAGCGTTTGGGCCGTCTTGAGCAACGCGACACGGCAATGCTGCACCGTTTGCTGCACGATATTGAAAAAAAATTGGCCGAGTAAAGTGCTGTCATACATTTTTATTATGGTGTAATCATCTGATGCTAAGGGTTGCTTTTGGGGTATTCGGATGAAAATAAATCCGACGGCAGCGGGACGTGAGAGTCTCCCGAATTGTGATCAAATTAAAAATTCGTTGACTTAAGGTGCCCGATCCTTTAACCCTAAAAGAATACAGCACAGACAGATAATAATGACAGAGTACACAACATCCATGAAACGCATCAGCATCACCACCATTACCACAACCATCATCATTACCACAGGTAACGATGCGGGCTGACGCGTACAGGAAAAACAAAAAAAAGCCCGCACCTAGACAGTGCGGGCTTTTTTTTCGGCTAAAGGAAACGAGGTAGAACCATGCGAGTGTTGAAGTTCGGCGGTACATCAGTGGCAAATGCAGAACGTTTTCTGCGTGTTGCCGATATCCTGGAAAGCAACGCCAGGCAGGGGCAGGTTGCGACCGTGCTCTCTGCCCCGGCAAAAATCACGAACCATCTGGTGGCGATGATTGAAAAAACCATCGGTGGCCAGGATGCACTCCCGAACATCAGCGACGCAGAGCGTATCTTCGCTGACCTGCTGCAAGGGCTGGCAGAGGCGCTGCCTGGCTTCCCGCACGCTCAGCTGAAGTCTTTTGTTGAGCAGGAATTTGCGCAAATCAAACACGTCCTGCACGGCATCAGTCTTCTCGGCCAGTGTCCGGACAGCATCAACGCGGCGCTGATTTGTCGCGGTGAAAAACTTTCTATCGCCATCATGGCCGGCGTGCTGGAAGCGCGTGGCCATAGCGTGACCGTGATCGATCCCGTTGAAAAACTGCTGGCGGTGGGCCACTACCTCGAATCCACCGTTGATATTGCCGAATCAACCCGCCGTATCGCCGCCAGCAAAATTCCCGCTGACCATATGATCCTGATGGCTGGCTTCACCGCCGGTAATGAGAAGGGCGAGCTGGTGGTGCTGGGCCGTAACGGCTCCGACTATTCCGCCGCCGTGCTGGCCGCCTGTTTACGCGCGGACTGTTGTGAGATCTGGACTGACGTCGACGGCGTTTATACCTGCGACCCTCGCCAGGTACCGGACGCCAGGCTGCTGAAGTCGATGTCGTACCAGGAAGCAATGGAGCTTTCCTACTTCGGCGCCAAAGTGCTTCACCCGCGTACCATCTCCCCGATTGCCCAGTTCCAGATCCCTTGCCTGATTAAAAATACCGGTAACCCGCAGGCGCCGGGTACGCTGATTGGCGCGAGCACCGATGAGGACGGTCTGCCGGTGAAAGGCATCTCCAACCTCAACAACATGGCGATGTTCAGCGTCTCCGGTCCGGGGATGAAAGGGATGGTCGGCATGGCGGCGCGCGTGTTTGCTGCCATGTCCCGCAACGGTATCTCTGTTGTGCTGATCACCCAGTCCTCTTCCGAATACAGCATCAGCTTCTGCGTGCCGCAGGCCGACTGCCTGCGCGCCCGTCGCGCGCTGGAGGAAGAGTTCTACCTGGAGCTGAAAGAAGAGCTGCTGGAGCCGCTCTCCATTCAGGAGCGTCTGGCGATCATCTCCGTGGTGGGCGACGGTATGCGTACCCTGCGCGGTATCTCCGCCAAGTTCTTTGCCGCACTGGCGCGCGCCAATATCAATATCGTGGCGATTGCCCAGGGCTCGTCTGAGCGTTCAATTTCTGTTGTCGTGGACAACGATGACGCGACCACCGGCGTACGCGTGGTTCACCAGATGCTGTTCAATACCGACCAGGTTATCGAGCTGTTCCTGATTGGCGTCGGCGGCGTCGGCGGCGCGCTGCTGGAGCAGGTTAAGCGTCAGCAGGAATGGCTGAAGAAGAAACACATCGACCTGCGCGTCTGCGGGATCGCGAATTCCAAAGCGCTGCTGACCAACGTCCACGGCCTGAACCTGGAAAACTGGCAGGCCGAGATGAAGGAGGCGAAAGAGCCGTTCAACCTGGGCCGCCTGATCCGTCTGGTAAAAGAGTATCACCTGCTTAACCCGGTCATCGTCGACTGTACCTCGAACCAGGCGGTGGCCGATCAGTACGCGGACTTCCTGCGCGAAGGTTTCCACGTGGTGACGCCGAACAAAAAGGCCAACACCTCGTCGATGGATTACTATCACCAGCTGCGTCTGGCGGCGAGCAAGTCGCGTCGCAAGTTCCTGTACGACACCAACGTTGGGGCAGGCCTGCCGGTTATCGAGAACCTGCAGAACCTGCTTAACGCGGGCGACGAACTGCAGCGTTTCTCCGGTATTCTCTCCGGCTCGCTGTCGTTTATCTTCGGCAAGCTGGATGAGGGGATGAGCCTCTCGGAAGCCACCCGCGCCGCGCGCGAGCTGGGCTATACCGAGCCGGATCCGCGTGATGACCTTTCCGGTATGGACGTGGCGCGCAAGCTGCTGATCCTCGCCCGCGAAACGGGCCGCGAGCTTGAGCTTTCGGATATCGTGATTGAGCCTGTCCTGCCGGCAGAATTTGACAGCAGCGGTGATGTCGCTGCCTTTATGGCCAGTTTGCCGCAGCTTGACGACGCGTTTGCCGCGCGCGTTGCAAAAGCCCGTGATGAAGGTAAGGTATTGCGCTATGTTGGCAACATTGAAGAAGATGGCGTGTGCCGGGTGAAGATTGCCGAAGTGGATGGCAACGACCCGCTGTACAAAGTCAAAAACGGCGAAAACGCCCTCGCGTTTTACAGCCACTATTATCAGCCACTGCCGCTGGTGCTTCGCGGCTATGGCGCAGGGAACGATGTTACGGCGGCGGGTGTGTTTGCCGATCTGCTGCGTACCCTGTCATGGAAGTTAGGAGTTTAACATGGTCAAAGTTTATGCCCCGGCTTCCAGCGCGAATATGAGCGTCGGATTTGACGTGCTGGGTGCGGCGGTGACGCCGGTGGATGGTTCGCTGCTGGGCGATACGGTTACGGTGGAAGCGGCAGACAGCTTCAGCCTGAACAACGTGGGCCGCAACGCCTGCAAACTGCCGTCTGAGCCGCGCGAAAATATCGTCTATCAGTGCTGGGAACGCTTCTGTCAGGAGATCGGCAAAAACGTGCCGGTCGCCATGACGCTGGAAAAAAGTATGCCGATCGGCTCGGGCCTGGGCTCCAGCGCCTGCTCGGTGGTCGCCGCGCTGGTGGCGATGAACGAGCACTGCGGCAAGCCGCTGAACAACAACCGCCTGCTGGGGCTGATGGGCGAGCTGGAAGGGCGCATCTCCGGCAGCATTCACTATGACAACGTGGCGCCGTGCTTCCTCGGCGGCATGCAGCTGATGATCGAAGAAAATGGCATCATCAGCCAGCAGGTGCCAGGGTTTGATGAGTGGCTGTGGGTGCTGGCCTATCCGGGTATCAAGGTTTCAACCGCGGAAGCGCGTGCGATCCTGCCCGCGCAGTATCGTCGTCAGGACTGTATTGCCCACGGGCGTCATCTGGCGGGCTTTATCCACGCCTGCTACACCCGCCAGCCGCAGCTGGCGGCCAAACTGATGAAGGACGTCATTGCCGAGCCGTACCGCACGAAGCTGCTGCCCGGCTTTAACGAGGCGCGACAGGCATCGATGGATATCGGCGCGCAGGCGTGCGGCATCTCCGGCTCCGGGCCGACGCTGTTCGCCCTGTGCGACAAGCCTGATACCGCGCAGCGCGTGGCGGACTGGCTCTCTAAACACTACCTGCAAAATCAGGAAGGCTTTGTTCATATTTGCCGTCTGGACACGGCTGGCGCACGAGTACTGGGATAATCAATGAAACTCTATAACCTTAAAGATCATAACGAGCAGGTCAGCTTCGCGCAGGCGGTCACTCAGGGACTGGGCAAAAACCAAGGGCTGTTCTTCCCGCATGACCTGCCGGAATTCCACCTGACCGACATCGACGAACTGTTGAAGCAGGACTTTGTCACCCGCAGCACTAAAATTCTTTCGGCGTTTATCGGCGACGAAATCCCGCAGGAGCTGCTGGAAGAGCGCGTGCGTGCGGCGTTCGCTTTCCCGGCACCGGTGAAGCAGGTGGAGCCTGACGTTGGCTGCCTGGAGCTGTTCCACGGCCCGACCCTGGCGTTCAAAGACTTCGGCGGCCGCTTTATGGCGCAGATGCTGACCCACATCAGCGGCGACAAGCCGGTGACCATCCTGACCGCGACCTCCGGGGATACCGGTGCGGCGGTGGCGCACGCGTTCTACGGCCTGAAAAACGTCCGCGTGGTGATCCTCTATCCGAAAGGCAAAATCAGCCCGCTGCAGGAAAAACTGTTCTGTACGCTCGGCGGCAACATTGAAACCGTGGCAATTGACGGTGATTTCGATGCCTGTCAGGCGCTGGTCAAGCAGGCCTTCGACGACGAAGAGCTGAAGGTGGCTCTGGGTCTGAACTCTGCCAACTCTATCAACATCAGCCGTCTGCTGGCGCAGATCTGCTACTACTTCGAAGCGGTGGCGCAGCTGCCGCAGGAAGCGCGTAACCAGCTGGTGATCTCCGTGCCGAGCGGTAACTTTGGTGACCTGACGGCTGGCCTGCTGGCGAAATCCCTGGGGCTGCCGGTGAAACGCTTTATCGCCGCCACCAACGCTAACGACACCGTGCCGCGCTTCCTGAAAGACGGGAAGTGGGCGCCGAACGCCACGCAGGCAACGCTCTCTAACGCCATGGACGTGAGCCAGCCGAACAACTGGCCGCGCGTGGAAGAGCTGTTCCGCCGTAAGATCTGGCGTCTGGGCGATCTGGGCTACGCCGCGGTGACGGATGAAACCACCAAAGCGACCATGCGCGAGCTGAAGGCGGTGGGGTATACCTCTGAACCGCATGCGGCGATTGCTTACCGCGCGCTGCGCGACCAGCTTAACCCGGGTGAATATGGCCTGTTCCTGGGCACCGCGCATCCGGCTAAGTTTAAAGAGAGCGTGGAAGCGATCCTGGGCGAAACGCTGCCGCTGCCGAAAGAGCTGGCCGAGCGTGCCGATCTGCCGCTGCTGTCACATGAGCTGCCGGCAGACTTTGCCGCGCTGCGTAAGCTGATGATGACCCGAGCATAATTTTTGTCGGGTGCGGCTACGCCTTACCCGACCTACAACGGCTCAGAAAGTAGGCCGGGTAAGGCGAAGCCGCCACCCGGCTTTTTTGTGAAGAAATTAAGGAGAAAAATAGCAGGGAAAAAGCAGAAATTCCCAATAAATGCGGTCACTTAGCGTTTAGGATTGCAGAGAATAACATCCCCCGTTCCCCTCGCGTACTCTCCTTACATCGGCCCACGTTGGGCAAAGATAATAAGGAGTCACCGATGTCTACACTGAAACCTGTGCTGATTGCGCTTTCACTGATGCTGGTCGCTCCCATGGCGGTACAGGCATCCGAAATCACCCTTGTGCCTGCGGTCAAACTGCAGATTGGCGACCAGGATAATAACGGGCACTACTGGGACGGCGGCCGCTGGCGCGACCACGACTGGTGGAAGGCGCATTATGACTGGCGTGATAACCACTGGCGTCCGCATGATGAGCATCGTAAACATGACGATCGCCATGACGACCATCACCACGATGACCACCGCGACGATCGCGGCCCTGACTGGAAACACCATTAATGCAAAACCCCGCCAGCTGGCGGGGTTTGTTTTTACTGCTCGTGGCGCTTAAACACCAGCTCGCCTTTCCCTGACGACGCCTCGTCAAAGAAATAGCCTTCGCTGTTGAAGGCGGTCAACTGCTCCGGCTTCGTCAGACGGTTCTGGATGATGTAGCGGCTCATCAGGCCACGCGCTTTCTTGGCGTAGAAGCTGATCACCTTGAACTTACCGTTCTTCTCGTCGAGGAACACCGGTTTGATAATCTCCGCGTCCAGCTTTTTCGGCTTCACCGACTTGTAGTATTCATCGGATGCCAGGTTAATCACCACGTTATCGCCCTGAGCGCGCAGTGCCGCGTTCAGCTTATCGGTGATGATATCGCCCCAGAAATGGTACAGATCTTTGCCTTTGGCATTCTCCAGACGAATCCCCATCTCCAGACGATAGGGCTGCATCAGATCCAGCGGGCGCAGTACGCCGTACAGACCCGACAGCATGCGCAGATGCTGCTGGGCAAAATCGAAATCGGCTTCGCTAAAATCTTCCGCCTGCAGGCCGGTATAGACATCGCCTTTAAACGCCAGAATCGCCTGGCGAGCGTTAGAGGGGGTGAAATCCGGGTGCCACTCGTGAAAGCGGGTCGCGTTCAGATCGGCCAGCTTGTCGCTGATGCTCATCAGCGAGGCGATTTGCGGTGCAGAGAGCTTGCGCGCTTCGCGGATCAGCTGTTGCGAGTAGTCCAGCAGTTCAGGCTGAGTATAGCGCTCGGTGGCGAGTGGGCTCTGGTAGTCGAGCGTTTTTGCAGGTGAAATCAGAATCAGCATATCCAGTCCTTGCAGGAAATTTAGAGCGACTTTAGCAAAAAATCGCCCCGAATTGATCGATAGCTGTTATTGCCGCGGCAAATCATCCCACGTGCCGGGGGCAAGCTGCGCCTTAATATCGGGATAGCGGGCGGGATCAAATACCGGCGGAACACCCAGTTTGCGCTGACGAAGATAGTCTCTGGCAATCAGGGTCACCACGGGCGAGAGCAGCAGGATTGCCGTGAGGTTAGTGATCGCCATCAGCGCCATAATGATATCGGCCAGCTGCCAGACCAGCGGCATACTGAGCAGGGAGCCTGCTATCACCATCAGGACGACTCCGAGACGCAGGGTTCCGATTGCAGCGCGGGAGTCGAGCTTCAGGAAAATAAGGTTATTTTCGGCGTAGAGGTAATTCACCACTATTGAGCTGAAGGCAAACAAGATCAGGATGAGCGAGACAAACCCTGCACCCCAGCCGCCGGTCAGGTTCACCAGCGCCTGCTGGAGAAGCTGTATCCCGGCGGTTCCTGAGGAATGTGGGACGGGGCCTGCCAGC
This sequence comes from Enterobacter sp. PL_is511, assembly GCF_055816065.1. NCBI lineage: Bacteria > Pseudomonadati > Pseudomonadota > Gammaproteobacteria > Enterobacterales > Enterobacteriaceae > Enterobacter > Enterobacter sp. PL_is511. The sequence goes on from NZ_JBVPGP010000022.1 coordinate 44,929, forward strand.
AGCAAAATCATGGCGCTGGCGGAACAGATGATAATGGTATCGGTAAAGACGCCAATCATCTGCACAATGCCTTGTGCGGCCGGGTGCGGCGGCCAGGAAGAGGCGGCGGCGGCCGCGTTGGGGGTTGACCCCATACCGGCTTCATTGGAGAACATGCCTCGCTGAAAGCCCGCCATCAGCGCCTGGCTGAAGGTGTAGCCCAGCGCCCCGGAGGCCACTTCGCGCCAGCCAAAGGCGCTTTTGACGATGGTCGCAATCACGCCCGGCACCTGGTCGAGATGCAGTGCGGCAACGAACAGGCTCGCGGCAACCCAGAGCAGCGCCATAATGGGCACCAGCCACTGCATCAGGCGGGCGATGCCCTTAAGACCGGCAGAAATGGTGAGCAGAACGACAAGGGCTAAAGCAATACCGGCGACCCACTCCGGGCAGGAGAAGGCGTAGCTCAGGGCATTGGCGACAGAATTTGCCTGGACGGTATTAAAAATGAGGCCGTACGCGAGCAGCAAAAAAACCGAGAACAGGACGCCCATCCAGCGCATCCCCAGGCCACGCGCCATGTACCAGGCAGGACCACCGCGAAACTGGCCGTGTTTATCTTTCTCTTTATAGAGTTGTGCAAGCGAACTTTCGGCAAAGGAGGTGGCCATTCCGAGAAGCGCCGTCACCCACATCCAGAAGACCGCGCCTGGCCCACCGGCGCTGATGGCCAGCGCAACGCCCGCCAGATTGCCGCTGCCGAGACGTGCCGCCAGGCTGGTACAGAGCGCCTGGAACGACGTTAATCCACCCGGCTGGGGCGTAACGCTGTTTTTCAGACTTCTGCCAAACTTGCGAATATAGCGAAACTGGATAAACCCACTGCGTAGCGTAAACCAAATACCTGCTCCCAGAAGCAGGTAAATCATTATCGAACCCCAGAGGACTTCGTTAATAAAGAAAAAGAAATCAGGCATTAACGTCCCTCTTGTTGATGCCAATGTGAATATGTAAGCGCTACCACTGATTGGGCATGCTGTTGCTTAGCAGCCTGTTAATCTTCCGAGTTTACCATACTCTGCCTAAGCGCACTGTCTGCGGTTGCGCTACCCCTCCGTCGTGTTATCATCAGGGCAGACCGGTTACATCCCCCTAACAAGTAAACCTGTCATTTTTCCGCTGCAGGCATGCTGTCGGTAGCGTGAATTATCCAGGGCACGTTAAAAGAGAAACACTATCATGACGGATAAATTGACCTCCCTTCGTCAGTTCACCACTGTCGTAGCTGACACCGGAGATATCGCGGCAATGAAGCTGTACCAGCCGCAGGATGCCACAACCAACCCTTCTCTGATCCTTAACGCCGCACAGATCCCTGAGTATCGCAAACTGATTGACGACGCAGTGACCTGGGCGAAAGCACAGAGCAACGACCGCGCGCAGCAGGTTGTGGATGCCACCGACAAACTGGCAGTGAACATCGGTCTGGAAATCCTGAAACTGGTTCCTGGCCGTATCTCTACCGAAGTGGATGCGCGTCTCTCCTACGACACTGAAGCGTCTATCGCCAAAGCGAAACGTCTGATCAAAATGTACAACGACGCGGGCATCAGCAACGACCGTATCCTGATCAAACTGGCTTCTACCTGGCAGGGTATTCGCGCGGCAGAGCAGCTGGAAAAAGACGGTATCAACTGTAACCTGACCCTGCTGTTCTCCTTCGCTCAGGCGCGTGCATGTGCAGAAGCAGGCGTATACCTGATTTCTCCGTTCGTGGGCCGTATTCTGGACTGGTACAAAGCCAACACCGATAAGAAAGAGTACGCACCGGCTGAAGATCCAGGCGTGGTTTCTGTTACTGAAATCTACGAATACTACAAACAGCACGGCTATGAGACCGTGGTTATGGGCGCAAGCTTCCGTAACGTCGGTGAAATCATCGAGCTGGCTGGCTGTGACCGCCTGACCATCGCGCCTGCACTGCTGAAAGAGCTGGCTGAAAGCGAAGGTACCCTGGAGCGTAAACTGTCCTACACCGGTGAAGTGAAAGCACGCCCAGAGCGCATCACTGAATCCGAGTTCCTGTGGCAGCACAACCAGGATCCAATGGCGGTAGACAAACTGGCGGACGGTATCCGTAAGTTTGCTGTTGACCAGGGCAAACTGGAAAAAATGATCGGCGACCTGCTGTAATCATTCTGCGTGACCGGGCTTCCGGTCACGCGTCTTACCCCCGCCTCTGTCTGAATTTCCTCTCTGCGTGTATCATTCCCTTTAATCAGTACTTTTTGAATGGAATGGATATGAATACCTTACGCATCGGCTTAGTGTCGATTTCTGACCGCGCCTCCAGCGGTGTTTACCAGGATAAAGGCATCCCCGCTCTGGAAGAGTGGTTGGGCAGCGCGCTGACCACCCCCTTTGACATTCAGACCCGCCTGATCCCTGACGAACAGCCGATCATCGAGCAGACGCTTTGCGAACTGGTGGATGAGATGAGCTGCCACCTTGTTCTGACGACGGGCGGAACCGGCCCCGCGCGCCGCGACGTGACGCCGGACGCGACGCTGGCGATTGCCGATCGTGAAATGCCTGGCTTCGGCGAACAGATGCGCCAGATCAGTCTACACTTTGTTCCGACGGCCATTCTTTCCCGCCAGGTGGGGGTGATCCGCAAGCAGGCGTTGATCCTGAACCTGCCGGGCCAGCCGAAGTCGATTAAAGAGACGCTGGAAGGGCTGAAAGCAGAAGATGGCAGCGTCCTCGTTCATGGCATCTTTGCAAGTGTACCGTATTGTATACAGCTGCTTGACGGTCCCTATGTGGAAACCGATGAGAAAGTGGTAGCAGCTTTTCGCCCGAAAAACGCACGTCGCGAAACAATCTCCTGAAATTAACCAATATGTGACATTAGCTGAAGCGGCGATAGCGTGGTGAAGCTTTTACGGTATAGTAATTTTTTCTTTACGAATGCTGTAAAAATAAATCCACAACACACGCACAATGGTTCGCTATGTCACATAACACCCGACCTCTGAATCGACAGGACTACAAAACCCTCACGCTCGCGGCCTTAGGCGGCGCGCTGGAGTTTTACGACTTTATCATCTTCGTCTTCTTCGCCGCCGTGGTGGGAGAACTCTTCTTCCCGGCGGATATCCCGGAATGGCTGCGTCAGGTGCAAACCTTCGGCATATTTGCCGCCGGGTATCTGGCGCGTCCGCTGGGCGGCATTATCATGGCCCACTTTGGCGATCTGGTCGGGCGCAAGAAGATGTTTACCCTTAGCATCCTGCTGATGGCCGTGCCGACGCTGGCCATTGGTTTGCTACCTACCTATGCCTCGATGGGCATTCTCGCGCCGTTGCTGCTGTTGCTGATGCGCGTCCTGCAGGGGGCGGCGATTGGCGGTGAAGTGCCGGGCGCGTGGGTGTTTGTCGCGGAACATGTTCCCGTGCGCCGCATTGGTATCGCCTGCGGAACCTTAACGGCGGGGCTGACGGTCGGGATCCTGCTCGGCTCGGTGGTCGCAACAATTGTGAATACCAGCATGACGCAGCAGGCCGTGCACGACTGGGGCTGGCGTATTCCGTTCCTGCTGGGTGGGGCGTTTGGTCTGGTCGCGATGTACCTGCGCCGCTGGCTGCAGGAGACGCCGATTTTCCTCGAGATGCAGCAGCGCAAAGCGCTGGCGCAGGAGCTGCCGGTGAAGGCGGTTGTGGTACGCCATAAAAAAGCGGTGGTGGTATCGATGCTGCTGACCTGGCTGCTCTCGGCGGGCATTGTGGTGGTGATATTGATGTCTCCGGTCTGGCTGCAAAAGCAGTACGGCTTCGCCCCTGCCGTGACGCTACAGGCGAACAGTATCGCGACAATCATGCTCTGCTTTGGCTGTCTGGCCGCCGGGCTGGCGGCGGATCGTTTTGGTGCCAGCGTTACCTTTATCATCGGTAGCCTGCTACTGGCCGCATCAAGCTGGGCGTTTTACCATCTGGCGGGCAGCCATCCTGAACAGCTGTTCCTGCTGTACGGCGTGGTAGGGCTGTGCGTGGGCGTAGTGGGGGCTGTGCCTTACGTCATGGTGCGAGCATTCCCACCGGAAGTTCGTTTCACCGGGATCTCGTTCTCTTACAACGTGTCGTATGCCATTTTCGGCGGGCTGACGCCGATTGCGGTCACCGTGCTGATGGGCGTGTCTCCCCTGGCTCCGGCCTGGTACGTGCTGGCGCTGTCGGTGATGGGGCTGGTATTAGGATTTTGGCTTCGTCAGGCGGGGGAATGTCGTGCCCGCGAGGCGGGCACGACAGAGGGATCAGTGTTTTTCACCAATCGGTAAAACGGTGCGGTCAAACTGCTCGTTCAGCACTTCACCCATTGCCAGGTAGATAGCGCTTGCGCCGCAAACCAGACCAATCCAGCCTGCAACATGAACGATGCCTTCGTTATCCACCAGGTGACCAATCGCCAGCAGGGCGAACAGGACGGTCAGGCTCAGGAAGACGAACTGCAGCATGCGGTTACCTTTCAGGGTACCGAAGAACATGAACAGGGTGAAGATGCCCCACAGGCCCAGGTAAACGCCCAGGAAGTGGGCGTTTGCCGCGTCTGCCATGCCCATTTTAGGCAGCAGCAGAATGGCAACCAGAGTCAGCCAGAAAGAACCGTAAGAGGTGAATGCGGTTAAGCCGAAGGTATTGCCTTTCTTATATTCCAGCAGGCCCGCGAAGATTTGCGCGATACCGCCGTAAAAAATGCCCATCGCCAGGATGATGCCATCCATCGGGAACATCCCGATATTGTGCAGGTTCAGCAGGATAGTGGTCATGCCAAAACCCATCAGGCCCAGCGGAGCCGGATTAGCCAACTTAGTGTTGCCCATAAGTCCTCAAAAAAATCATCATTAATATGGTGAAATGGTTAAACCCGCGTCAGTTCTCCCTGACTGGGCGCGGCATCATAATGGGCGCAATCGATGGCGTCTATGATCTCATCAGGGTGAAATTAAAATTTTTTTTATCATTCCCCCTTGATGGATGCCGTCGCGACCCCATCTTGTAGTCAACCGCAGTGTGTGGACCTGAAAAAAATCAAATCTGGGCAGTTGAAAAAGCACGTTCTGCCCTTATTACAGGTACACAACCACATGTTGACTGAATTTTTAGTGGAGACGTTTAGATGGGTAAAATTATTGGTATCGACCTGGGTACTACCAACTCTTGTGTAGCGATTATGGATGGCACTACTGCACGCGTGCTGGAGAACGCCGAGGGCGATCGCACCACGCCTTCTATCATTGCTTATACCCAGGATGGTGAAACTCTGGTTGGTCAGCCGGCTAAACGTCAGGCAGTGACAAACCCGCAAAACACCCTGTTTGCGATTAAACGCCTGATCGGTCGCCGCTTCCAGGACGAAGAAGTTCAGCGTGACGTTTCCATCATGCCTTACAAAATCATCGCGGCAGATAACGGCGATGCATGGCTTGATGTGAAAGGCGCTAAAACTGCACCACCGCAGATTTCTGCTGAAGTGCTGAAGAAAATGAAGAAAACCGCTGAAGATTACCTGGGTGAGCCGGTAACTGAAGCTGTTATTACCGTACCTGCCTACTTCAACGATGCTCAGCGTCAGGCAACCAAAGATGCTGGCCGTATCGCAGGTCTGGAAGTAAAACGTATCATCAACGAACCAACCGCGGCTGCACTGGCTTACGGTCTGGATAAAGAAGTTGGCAACCGCACTATCGCGGTTTACGACCTGGGTGGTGGTACCTTCGATATCTCTATTATCGAAATCGACGAAGTTGACGGCGAAAAAACCTTCGAAGTTCTGGCAACCAACGGTGATACCCACCTGGGTGGTGAAGACTTCGATACCCGTCTGATCAACTACCTCGTTGACGAGTTTAAGAAAGATCAGGGCATTGACCTGCGTAACGACCCGCTGGCGATGCAGCGCCTGAAAGAAGCCGCTGAGAAAGCGAAGATCGAGCTGTCTTCCGCTCAGCAGACCGACGTGAACCTGCCGTACATCACTGCAGACGCGACCGGTCCTAAACACATGAACATCAAAGTGACCCGTGCGAAACTGGAAAGCCTGGTAGAAGACCTGGTGAACCGTTCTATCGAGCCGCTGAAAGTTGCTCTGCAGGATGCGGGCCTGTCCGTATCCGATATCCAGGACGTTATCCTGGTCGGTGGTCAGACCCGTATGCCAATGGTTCAGAAGAAAGTGGCTGAGTTCTTTGGTAAAGAGCCACGTAAAGACGTTAACCCGGACGAAGCAGTTGCAATCGGTGCTGCGGTTCAGGGTGGCGTACTGACCGGTGAAGTTAAAGACGTACTGCTGCTGGACGTTACCCCGCTGTCTCTGGGTATCGAAACCATGGGCGGTGTGATGACTGCGCTCATCAACAAAAACACCACCATCCCGACGAAACACAGCCAGGTGTTCTCTACCGCTGAAGACAACCAGTCTGCGGTAACCATCCATGTGATTCAGGGTGAGCGTAAGCGTGCGGCGGATAACAAATCTCTGGGTCAGTTCAACCTGGACGGTATTAACCCGGCACCGCGCGGCATGCCGCAGATCGAAGTGACCTTCGACATCGATGCTGACGGTATCCTGCACGTGTCTGCGAAAGACAAAAACAGCGGTAAAGAGCAGAAGATCACCATCAAGGCATCTTCTGGCCTGAACGAAGCGGAAATCGAAAAAATGGTTCGCGATGCCGAAGCTAACGCGGAATCCGACCGTAAGTTCGAAGAGCTGGTTCAGACCCGTAACCAGGGTGACCATCTGCTGCACAGCACCCGTAAGCAGGTTGAAGAAGCAGGCGATAAACTGCCAGCGGAAGACAAGACTGCTATCGAAGCTGCACTGAGTGCGCTGGAATCCTCACTGAAAGGTGAAGACAAAGCGGACATCGAAGCGAAGATGCAGGAACTGGCGCAGGCTTCTCAGAAGCTGATGGAAATCGCTCAGCAGCAGCACGCTCAACAGCAGGCGGGCGCTGACGCTTCAGCGAACAACGCGAAAGACGACGACGTTGTCGACGCTGAGTTCGAAGAAGTTAAAGATAAAAAATAATCGCCCTGATGCAGGGTAATTAATCGGCACGGGCGTAGGAGAACTCTCCACGCCCGTGCTCGCATGTTAAGGGGCTTAAAAAAACCAATGGCAAAGCAAGACTATTACGAGATTTTAGGCGTTCCGAAAACTGCGGAAGAGCGTGAAATCAAAAAGGCGTATAAGCGCCTGGCCATGAAATTCCACCCGGACCGTAACCAGGGGGATAAAGAGGCTGAAGCCAAATTTAAAGAGATCAAAGAAGCCTACGAAGTCCTGACCGATGCACAAAAACGTGCGGCCTATGACCAGTACGGCCACGCAGCCTTTGAACAGGGCGGCATGGGCGGCGGTGGATTCGGTGGCGGCGGCTTTGGCGGCGGCGCTGACTTCAGCGATATCTTTGGCGATGTGTTTGGCGACATCTTCGGCGGTGGCCGTGGTCGTCAGCGCGCGGCGCGCGGCGCGGACCTGCGCTACAACATGGAGCTGACGCTGGAAGAGGCCGTCCGCGGTGTCACCAAAGAGATCCGTATTCCGACGCTGGAAGAGTGTGACGTTTGCCACGGCAGCGGCGCGAAAGCAGGTACACAGCCTCAGACCTGTCCAACCTGTCACGGCTCTGGTCAGGTACAGATGCGTCAGGGCTTCTTCGCGGTACAGCAGGCCTGTCCGCACTGTCACGGTCGCGGTACGCTGATTAAAGATCCGTGCACCAAATGCCACGGCCACGGTCGCGTTGAGAAAACCAAGACCCTCTCCGTTAAAATCCCGGCCGGCGTCGATACGGGCGACCGCATTCGTCTGGCGGGTGAAGGTGAAGCAGGTGAACACGGTGCACCGGCAGGCGATCTGTACGTTCAGGTGCAGGTGAAGCAGCACGCCATCTTCGAGCGCGAAGGTAATAACCTGTACTGCGAAGTGCCGATCAACTTCGCGATGGCGGCACTCGGTGGTGAAATCGAAGTACCGACGCTGGATGGTCGCGTGAACCTGAAAGTGCCAGGCGAAACCCAGACCGGTAAGCTGTTCCGCATGCGCGGGAAAGGCGTTAAGTCCGTTCGCGGTGGTGCGCAGGGCGACCTGCTGTGCCGCGTCGTCGTTGAAACGCCGGTTGGCCTGAACGACAAGCAGAAACAGCTGCTGAAAGAGTTGCAGGAGAGCTTTGGTGGCCCGACGGGTGAGAAAAACAGCCCGCGTTCCAAAAGCTTCTTCGATGGCGTCAAAAAATTCTTCGATGATTTGACCCGTTAATCTGTTCTCAGATTTTCATCCGCAAAAGCCCGGAAGCGATTCCGGGCTTTTTCTATTTACGGGTATTACTCGGTAAAACTGAATCTATACTCAATATTAATCTGTTTTTGCCGAGTTGTTTGGCTTGGTATTATGGTTTTATCGAGGTATTGTTGTAACAGAGAGAATTAAAGTGAAATTACTACACCGTTTTTTTAGCAGTGAGGCGTCCGGCGGCGTCATCCTGATTATTGCCGCTGCGGCCGCGATGGTGCTGGCTAACCTTGGCATCACGCAGGAACTCTACCATGCATTTCTGGAAACGCCCGTTGAGCTGAAGGTCGGGGCGCTCGAAATTAACAAGAACATGCTGCTGTGGATTAACGATGCGCTGATGGCGGTGTTCTTCCTGCTCGTCGGGCTTGAGGTTAAGCGTGAGCTGGTACTGGGCTCGCTTGCCAGCCGCCAGCGCGCGGCGTTTCCGGTGATTGCTGCGCTCGGCGGGATGGTGGTACCGGCGCTGCTCTTCCTGGCGTTCACCTGGCAGGATCCGATTGCACGTCACGGCTGGGCGATCCCGGCTGCGACGGATATCGCCTTTGCGCTCGGGGTGCTGGCGTTGCTGGGAAGCCGCGTGCCGGTGGCCCTGAAAATCTTCCTGATGGCGCTGGCGATCATCGATGACCTGGGTGCCATTGTGATTATCGCACTGTTCTACACCAGCGATCTGTCGATCCTGTCCCTGAGCGTGGCCGCCGGGGCGATTGCGGTGCTGGCGCTGCTGAACATCTTCAATGTTCGCCGTATCGGTATATACATCCTCGTGGGGATGGTGCTATGGACGGCGGTGCTGAAATCAGGCGTGCACGCCACGCTGGCGGGCGTGATCGTCGGCTTCTTCGTACCGCTGAAGCCGCAGGACGGCAAGTCGCCTGCCAAACAGCTGGAGCATGTGCTGCACCCGTGGGTCGCCTTTATGATCCTGCCGCTGTTTGCGTTTGCCAACGCCGGTGTGTCGCTGGGTGGCGTGACGCTGGACGGGCTAACGTCCGTGCTGCCGCTGGGCATTATTGCCGGGCTGTTTATCGGCAAGCCGCTGGGTATTAGCCTCTTCTGCTGGGTGGCGACGAAGCTGAAGCTGGCCTCTTTGCCGCACGGCACCACCTTTAAGCAGATTATGGCCGTCGGCGTGCTGTGTGGCATCGGGTTTACGATGTCGATCTTTATCTCGACGCTGGCGTTTGGTGCGCATGCGCCTGAGCTTATCGTCTGGGCGAAACTCGGCATCCTCATCGGGTCATTACTGGCCGCGGTAATCGGTTATACCTTGTTGAAGGTGAAATTGTCCGGACAGGCCGTCCAGGCATAACGGAACACCGGGAGGAGGCGATCCTTCTCCCGATACACACTCAGGGAGAGAAGACGCGATGTCTCATTTGAATTACAACCATCTTTACTACTTCTGGCACGTCTATAAACAGGGCTCGGTGGTGGGGGCGGCAGAGGCGCTCTACCTGACGCCGCAAACCATCACCGGGCAAATCAAGGCGCTGGAAGAGCGCCTGCAGGGTAAGCTGTTCAAGCGTAAGGGGCGTGGGATTGAACCCAGCGAACTGGGTGAACTGGTTTTCCGCTATGCGGACAAAATGTTCACCCTGAGCCAGGAGATGCTGGATATCGTCAACTACCGCAAAGAGTCGAACCTGCTCTTTGATGTTGGCGTGGCGGATGCGCTGTCCAAGCGGCTGGTGAGCGGCGTGCTGGATGCGGCGGTGGTGGAAGATGAGCAAATCCATCTGCGCTGCTTTGAATCCACCCATGAGATGCTGCTGGAACAGCTCAGCCAGCACAAGCTGGATATGATTATCTCGGACTGCCCGATTGACTCCACCCAGCAGGAAGGGCTGTTCTCGGTGAAGATTGGCGAATGCGGCGTCAGCTTCTGGTGTATTAATCCGCCGCCGGAAAAACCGTTCCCCGCGTGCCTGGAAGAGCGTCGCCTGCTGGTGCCGGGAAGGCGCTCCATGCTCGGACGCAAGCTGCTGAACTGGTTTAACTCGCAGGGGCTGAACGTGGAAATCCTCGGTGAGTTCGACGATGCGGCGCTGATGAAAGCCTTTGGCGAAGCGCATAACGCGATCTTCGTTGCGCCGACGCTGTACGCGCACGATCTCTATTCGGACGATAAGATTACGGAGATAGGCAGAGTGGATAACGTGATGGAGGAGTATCACGCCATATTTGCCGAAAGAATGATTCAGCACCCGGCGGTACAGCGAATCTGTAACCGCGACTATTCAGCGCTGTTTACGCCACCGGCAATCTGAAGACATAAAAAAACCCGCGTTAAGCGGGTTCTTTAAACAAGCAACAACAAGTAGCGATTAAGCCAGTTTGTTGATCTGCGCAGTCAGGTTTGCTTTATGACGCGCTGCTTTGTTTTTGTGGATCAGACCTTTAGCAGCCTGACGATCCACGATTGGTTGCATTTCGTTAAATGCGTTCTGCGCTGCAGCTTTGTCGCCTGCTTCGATTGCTGCGTATACTTTCTTGATGAAAGTACGCATCATAGAGCGACGGCTTGCGTTGTGCTTACGAGCCTTTTCAGACTGAACGGCACGTTTCTTAGCTGATTTGATATTAGCCAAGTCCAACTCCCAAATATGATCTATGTGGACAATTCAAAGGCCGAGGAATATGCCCTCTTTGCCTTCTTTTGTCAATGGATTTGTGCAAATAAGCGCCGTTAATTAGCGACGCTACGTTACGTAGTGATGGCGCAGGATTCTACCAGCTTGTCTTCCCTGAATACAGCCTTTCGGCATAAAAATCGCAGTTCACGAGCAGATTTTTTCGCTGCGAAAGGTCAGCCTGATGAAATCATTACGGCTTTCTGTTTTGCACGAACAATCGCCGGTTAACCTTAACCGTTGTACAAGGTATACTTTGGCGATTTTCACTGTTTTGAGCCAGACATGAAGCTGATACGCGGCATACATAATCTCAGTAGCGCACCACACGGGTGCGTGCTGACCATTGGTAATTTCGACGGCGTGCATCGTGGTCATCAGGCGCTGTTGCAGGGATTGCGTAAAGAAGGGGAGGCCCGTGGCCTGCCCGTTGTGGTGATGATTTTCGAACCGCAGCCGCTGGAGCTGTTCGCGGGTGATAAATCTCCCGCCCGTCTCACTCGCCTGCGCGAGAAGTTGCGCTACCTGGCAGAGTCCGGTGTGGACTACGTATTGTGTGTACGTTTCGATCGCCGCTTTGCCGCGCTGACAGCACAAAATTTTGTCAGCGACCTGCTGGTTAAGCGTCTTGGCGTACAGTTTCTCGCCGTGGGCGATGATTTCCGCTTTGGCGCTGGTCGTCAGGGCGATTTCTTGCTATTACAGAAGGCTGGTCTGGAGTACGGTTTTGACGTCACCAGCGCGATGACCTTCTGTGAAGGCGGCGTTCGCGTCAGCAGCACGGCGGTACGCCGGGCACTGGCCGATGACGAACTGGATACGGCAGAGACCCTACTGGGGCATCCGTTCACCATCTCTGGCCGCGTGGTCCATGGCGATGCGCTGGGGCGCACGATAGGCTTCCCGACGGCGAATATACCGCTGCGTCGTCAGGTTTCCCCGGTTAAAGGGGTGTATGCGGTGGAAGTGGCAGGACTGGGCGATAAGCCGTTTTACGGCGTCGCCAATATTGGCACGCGTCCGACCGTCGCCGGTGTGCGTCAACAGCTGGAAGTGCACCTGCTGGACGTTGTAATGGACCTGTATGGTCGCCATATAGATGTGATACTGCGTAAAAAAATACGCAACGAGCAGCGATTTGGTTCGCTGGATGAACTCAAAGCGCAAATTGCGCGAGATGAATTGACGGCCCGCGAGTTTTTTGGGCTTTGAACCCGGCTTAACTGCCTACGTGATAAATACGGAACCGAGAATCTGATGAGTGACTATAAATCAACCCTGAATTTGCCGGAAACAGGGTTCCCGATGCGCGGCGATCTCGCCAAGCGCGAACCGGGAATGCTGGCGCGTTGGACCGATGATGACCTGTACGGCATCATTCGTGCAGCCAAAAAAGGCAAAAAATCCTTCATTCTGCATGATGGCCCTCCATATGCGAATGGCAGCATTCATATTGGTCACTCGGTTAACAAGATTCTGAAAGACATTATCGTGAAGTCCAAAGGCCTCGCGGGATATGACTCGCCTTACGTTCCGGGCTGGGACTGCCACGGTCTGCCAATCGAGCTGAAAGTGGAGCAAGAGTTTGGCAAGCCGGGTGAGAAGTTCACCGCCGCCGAGTTCCGTGCGAAGTGCCGCGAATACGCCGCTACGCAGGTTGACGGTCAGCGCGCTGACTTCATCCGTCTGGGCGTGCTGGGCGACTGGTCGCACCCGTACCTGACCATGGACTTCAAAACCGAAGCCAACATCATCCGTGCGCTGGGTAAAATCATCGGTAACGGCCACCTGCACAAAGGCGCTAAGCCGGTGCACTGGTGCGTGGACTGCCGCTCTGCGCTGGCAGAAGCGGAAGTGGAGTATTACGACAAAACCTCTCCATCTATCGACGTGGCCTTCCAGGCCGTCGATCAGGATGCGGTGAAGGCCAAATTTGGCGTCGCCTCGGTAAACGGCCCAATCTCGCTGGTGATCTGGACCACCACCCCGTGGACCCTGCCTGCGAACCGCGCGATCTCCCTGTCCGGTGAGTTCGAATACGCGCTGGTTCAGGTTGAAGGTCAGGCGGTTATCCTGGCGAAAGATCTGGTTGAAAGCGTGCTGAAGCGTGCGCATATCACCGACTACACCGTGCTGGGCACCGTGAAAGGTGACGCGCTGGAGCTGATGCGCTTCAAACATCCGTTCCTGGACTTCGACGTTCCGGTGATCCTCGGCGACCACGTGACGCTGGAAGCGGGTACCGGTGCGGTACATACCGCCGGTGGCCACGGTCCTGACGACTACAACATCAGCCTGAAGTACGGTCTGGAAATTGCTAACCCGGTGGGCCCGGACGGATCTTACCTGCCTGGCACCTACCCGGCGCTGGACGGCATCAACGTCTTCAAAGCGAACGACATCATCGTCGACATGCTGCGCACCAGCGGCGCGCTGCTGCACGTTGAAAAAATGCAGCACAGCTATCCGTGCTGCTGGCGTCACAAGACCCCGATCATCTTCCGTGCGACCCCGCAGTGGTTCGTCAGCATGGATCAGAAGGGCCTGCGCGAGCAGTCTCTGAAAGAGATTAAAGGCGTGCAGTGGATCCCTGACTGGGGCCAGGCGCGTATCGAATCCATGGTGGCTAACCGTCCTGACTGGTGTATCTCCCGTCAGCGTACCTGGGGCGTACCGATGTCTCTGTTCGTACATAAAGAGACGCAGGAGCTGCACCCGAACACCCTGGAACTGATGGAAGAAGTGGCGAAACGTGTCGAAGTTGACGGCATTCAGGCGTGGTGGGATCTCGACGCCCGCGACATCCTGGGCGCTGACGCAGACAATTACGAGAAAGTGCCGGATACCCTGGACGTGTGGTTCGACTCCGGATCTACCCACTCTTCCGTGGTTGACGTGCGTCCGGAGTTTGCCGGTCACGCTGCCGACATGTATCTGGAAGGCTCTGACCAACACCGCGGCTGGTTCATGTCATCTCTGATGATCTCTACCGCCATGAAGGGTAAAGCGCCTTACCGTCAGGTACTGACTCACGGGTTCACCGTGGATGGTCAGGGCCGTAAGATGTCCAAATCTATCGGTAACACCGTTTCTCCGCAGGACGTGATGAACAAGCTGGGCGCAGACATTCTGCGTCTGTGGGTGGCGTCGACCGACTACACCGGCGAAATGGCGGTATCTGACGAGATCCTGAAACGTGCTGCCGACAGCTATCGTCGTATCCGTAACACCGCGCGCTTCCTGCTGGCGAACCTGAACGGGTTCGATCCGGCAAAAGACATGGTGAAACCGGAAGAGATGGTCGTGCTGGACCGCTGGGCGGTAGGCTGCGCGAAAGCGGCGCAGGAAGATATCCTGAAGGCCTATGAGTCTTATGACTTCCACGAAGTGGTGCAGCGCCTGATGCGCTTCTGCTCCATTGAGATGGGCTCGTTCTACCTCGACATCATCAAAGACCGCCAGTACACCGCGAAAGCGGATAGCGTGGCGCGTCGTAGCTGCCAGACCGCGCTGTTCCATATCGCAGAAGCGCTGGTACGCTGGATGGCGCCGATCATGTCCTTCACCGCGGATGAAATCTGGGGTTATCTGCCGGGCGACCGCGAGAAGTATGTCTTCACCGGCGAGTGGTACGAAGGTCTGTTCGATCTCTCCAGCACCGAAGCGATGAACGATGCCTTCTGGGACGAGCTGTTGAAAGTGCGTGGAGAAGTGAACAAGGTTATCGAGCAGGCGCGTGCTGATAAGAAAGTCGGCGGCTCTCTGGAAGCGGCAGTAACCCTGTACGCGGAGCCAGAGCTGGCGGTGAAGCTGACGGCGCTGGGCGATGAATTACGATTTGTCCTGTTGACCTCCGGTGCGAAAGTTGCGGATTATGCCGATGCTTCTGCTGATGCTCAGCAGAGCGAACTGCTCAAAGGACTGAAAGTCGCGCTGAGCAAAGCCGACGGTGAGAAATGCCCGCGTTGCTGGCATTACACCACCGATGTTGGCCAGGTGGCGGAACACGCAGACATCTGCGGACGCTGTGTAAGCAACGTCGCCGGTGACGGCGAAAAACGTAAGTTTGCCTGATGAGTAAAACTCTCTGTTCAACAGGACTGCGCTGGCTGTGGCTGGTTGTGGTGGTGCTGATTATCGATCTGGGCAGCAAGTTCCTGATCCTCCAGAATTTTGCTCTGGGGGAGACGGTTCCGCTGTTCCCGTCACTTAACCTGCACTACGCACGTAACTACGGCGCAGCGTTCAGTTTCCTTGCCGATAGCGGTGGCTGGCAGCGCTGGTTCTTTGCGGGTATCGCTCTCGGTATCTGCGTGATCCTGGCGGTGCTGATGTACCGCTCGAAGGCGACGCAAAAGCTGAATAACATCGCCTACGCGCTGATCATTGGCGGCGCGCTGGGCAACCTGTTTGACCGCCTGTGGCACGGCTTTGTGGTCGATATGATCGACTTCTACGTCGGCGACTGGCACTTCGCGACCTTTAACCTCGCCGATAGCGCTATTTGCATCGGTGCAGCGTTAATCGTGCTGGAAGGCTTCTTGCCGAAACCCGCCGCGAAAGAGCAGGCGTAAAACCAGCCGGGTGGCGCTGCGCTTACCCGGCCTACGGTTAATGTAGGCCCGGCAAGCGCAGCGCCACCGGGCAAAACAAGCGAGCAATTTGCATGTCTAAATCCGTACAGAGCAACAGCGCGGTTCTCGTCCACTTCACGCTGAAGCTGGATGACGGCTCCACGGCCGAATCCACCCGCAATAACGGCAAACCGGCCCTGTTTCGTCTTGGCGATACTTCCCTGTCTGAAGGTCTTGAGCAGCAGCTTCTCGGTCTGAAAGAGGGTGAGAAAAAAGCCTTTTCGCTGGAGCCGGATGCCGCGTTTGGCGTGCCAAGTCCCGATCTGATCCAGTATTTCTCGCGCCGTGAGTTCATGGACGCGGGCGAACCGGAAATCGGGGCGATTATGCTCTTTACCGCTATGGACGGCAGCGAAATGCCTGGCGTGATCCGCGAAATCAACGGCGATTCGATTACCGTTGATTTCAACCATCCGCTTGCCGGGCGTACCGTTCATTTTGATGTTGAAGTGCTGGAAATCGATCCTGCACTGGAGGCCTGAAATGCAGATCCTGTTGGCTAACCCGCGCGGCTTTTGCGCCGGTGTAGACCGCGCTATCAGCATTGTTGAAAACGCGCTGGAGATTTACGGCGCGCCGATTTATGTACGTCACGAAGTGGTGCATAACCGCTACGTGGTTGACAGCCTGCGCGAGCGCGGCGCCATATTTATCGAGCAGATCAGCGAAGTGCCGGACGGTGCGATCCTGATCTTCTCCGCGCACGGCGTCTCCCAGGCGGTACGTAACGAAGCGAAAAGCCGCGATCTGACCGTATTCGATGCCACCTGTCCACTGGTGACCAAGGTGCATATGGAAGTGGCGCGCGCCAGCCGTCGTGGTGAAGAGTCGATTCTGATTGGCCACGCCGGTCACCCGGAAGTTGAAGGCACCATGGGCCAGTACAGCAACCCGGAAGGGGGGATGTATCTGGTTGAGTCGCCTGAAGATGTCCTGACGCTGAACGTGAAAAATGAAGCCCGTCTGTCGTTTATGACCCAGACGACGCTCTCCGTAGACGATACCTCAGACGTGATTGACGCCCTGCGTCAGCGCTTCCCGAAAATCGTCGGTCCGCGTAAAGATGATATCTGCTATGCGACCACTAACCGTCAGGAAGCGGTGCGCGCACTGGCTGAACAGGCGGATGTGGTGCTGGTGGTCGGCTCCAAAAACTCGTCTAACTCCAATCGCCTGGCCGAACTGGCGCAGCGCATGGGGAAGGCAGCGTTCCTGATTGATGACGCGTCGGATATTCAGGAAGCGTGGGTTAAGCATGCGGCCTGTGTCGGCGTGACGGCCGGGGCGTCTGCGCCAGATATTCTGGTTCAGAACGTCATTTCCCGTTTGCAGGAGCTGGGCGGTGGCGAAGCGGTGCCGCTGGAAGGACGTGAGGAGAACATCGTTTTCGAAGTCCCGAAAGAACTGCGCATTGATGCCCGCGAAGTCGAATAGTCCCTTTTCTGATGAAAGGCCAGCACCTCCTGTGCTGGCCTTTTTTTTAACCGTTACTTTATCGTGACGACAAAATCATGTCTTTTACTGATATTTAAGTCGGTTTCACGTTAAATTCTAATTATCGGTGTTTTCAGTTGGCAGTGCTTCTCAAGGCTGGTTAATCTGAAAACGGTTTACATCATTTTAACGTAAGAGAATAACTATGCATGATGCACAGATCCGTGTCGCCATTGCGGGCGCGGGTGGACGTATGGGCCGTCAGCTTATTCAGGCGGCTCTTCAGATGGATGGCGTCGCGCTTGGCGCGGCCCTGGAGCGTGAAGGTTCTTCACTTCTGGGGACCGATGCCGGTGAGCTGGCGGGCGCAGGCCACACGGGCGTTACCGTGCAAAGCAGCCTGGAGGCGGTAAAAGAGGACTTCGATGTCTTCATCGATTTTACCCGCCCGGAAGGGACGCTCACGCATCTGGCGTTTTGCCGTCAGCACGGCAAGGGGATGGTGATCGGCACCACCGGTTTTGACGACGCGGGCAAGCAGGCTATCCAGGATGCATCAAAAGAGATTGCGATTGTCTTCGCCGCAAACTTCAGCGTGGGCGTTAACGTCATGCTGAAGCTGCTGGAGAAGGCCGCGAAGGTGATGGGCAACTATACCGATATTGAGATCGTAGAAGCTCACCACCGTTACAAAGTTGATGCGCCATCAGGTACGGCGCTGGCGATGGGCGAAGCGATTGCGCATGCACTCGATAAAGATTTAAAAGAGTGCGCGGTCTATACCCGCGAAGGTCACACCGGCGAACGCGTACCGGGCACCATTGGTTTCGCCACCGTGCGAGCGGGTGACATTGTCGGCGAACACACGGCGATGTTCGCCGATATTGGCGAACGTGTCGAGATTACGCATAAAGCTTCCAGCCGAATGACATTTGCTAACGGCGCCGTACGCTCCGCTTTGTGGCTGAAAAATAAGAAAGATGGCCTTTTTGATATGCGAGACGTGCTCGATCTCAACAATTTGTAAGCATTATTACCCATCGTGATGTGGTTATTGCAGTCGTAATTGTTTGATTGCATAGGGCAATAATTTATTGCCCTTTTATTTTGAGTGTTTCAAAGTAAATAATCCTATTAGCCTATAAAAATCTATCTCTTTCTGCGTTTTAACGTTGCTGAAATGTAAATTTTGACCATTTGGTCCACTTTATGATGCTCCATCCGCTGATTTTTTATTAAACCAGGCGCGCAAGCGTTTTCCGCAGTGATTTACCTGATCTTTTTGTCGCTTAAGCCGCATTCCTCTCGCCAGGCCTGTAAAAGACTAAACAAAATCTCCGTTTTGAGTTGACTTTTACCCACCAAATCCCCAGAATGCCGCCGTTTGCCAAAAATCCGCTGGCAACACATTTGCATTGATCCATGACATGGTTATGAATTAATATGCAAATAAAGTGAGTGAATATTCTCTGGAGGGTGTTTTGATTAAGTCAGCGCTATTGGTTCTGGAAGACGGAACCCAGTTTATCGGTCGGGCCATAGGGGCAACGGGTTCGGCGGTTGGGGAAGTCGTTTTCAATACTTCAATGACCGGTTATCAAGAAATCCTCACTGATCCTTCCTATTCTCGCCAAATCGTTACTCTTACTTATCCTCATATCGGCAATGTCGGCACCAATGCTGCTGACGAAGAATCTTCTCAGGTACATGCGCAAGGCCTGGTCATCCGCGACCTGCCGCTGATTGCCAGCAATTTCCGCAATACCGAAGACCTCTCTTCTTACCTGAAGCGCCATAACATCGTGGCGATTGCCGATATCGATACCCGTAAGTTAACGCGTCTGCTGCGCGAGAAGGGTGCACAGAACGGCTGCATCATCGCGGGTGATAACCTCGATGCGACGCTGGCGCTGGAAAAAGCGAAAGCCTTCCCGGGCCTGAACGGCATGGACCTGGCGAAAGAAGTGACTACCGCTGAAGCCTACAGCTGGACTCAGGGTAGCTGGACGCTTTCAGGCGACCTGCCGGAAGCGAAAAAAGAGAGCGAGCTGCCGTTCCACGTGGTGGCCTACGATTTCGGCGCCAAGCGCAACATCCTGCGCATGCTGGTTGACCGCGGCTGCCGCCTGACGGTGGTGCCGGCACAAACGTCTGCCGAAGACGTGCTGAAGATGAATCCGGACGGTATTTTCCTGTCCAACGGCCCTGGCGACCCGGCGCCGTGCGATTACGCTATCGCCGCCATTAAGTCCTTCCTGGAAACCGACATCCCGGTATTCGGCATCTGTCTCGGCCATCAGCTGCTGGCCCTGGCGAGCGGTGCGAACACCGTTAAGATGAAGTTCGGCCACCACGGTGGTAACCACCCGGTGAAAGACACCGATAACAACACGGTGATGATCACCGCGCAGAACCACGGCTTTGCCGTCGATGAAGCCTCAATGCCGGCTAACCTGCGCGTGACCCACAAGTCGCTGTTCGATGGCACCCTGCAGGGCATCCACCGTACCGATAAGCCAGCGTTCAGCTTCCAGGGCCACCCGGAAGCCAGCCCGGGCCCACACGACGCCGCGCCGCTGTTCGATCACTTCATCGAACTTATCGAGCAATACCGTAAGACCGCTAAATAATCAGGAGCCGAGAAGACAATGCCAAAACGTACAGACATAAAAAGCATCCTGATCCTTGGCGCTGGCCCAATCGTGATCGGCCAGGCCTGTGAATTCGACTACTCCGGCGCGCAGGCGTGTAAAGCCCTGCGCGAAGAGGGTTACCGCGTTATCCTGGTGAACTCTAACCCGGCGACCATCATGACCGACCCGGAAATGGCTGATGCAACCTACATCGAGCCGATTCATTGGGAAGTGGTGCGTAAAATCATCGAGAAAGAGCGTCCGGACGCAGTGCTGCCAACCATGGGCGGCCAGACGGCGCTGAACTGTGCGCTGGAGCTGGAGCGTCAGGGCGTGCTGGCCGAGTTCGGCGTGACCATGATTGGTGCGACCGCCGACGCGATTGATAAAGCAGAAGACCGTCGCCGCTTCGACGTGGCGATGAAGAAAATCGGCCTCGACACCGCGCGCTCCGGTATCGCACACAACATGGAAGAAGCGCTGGCCGTTGCGGCTGACGTGGGCTATCCGTGCATCATCCGTCCATCGTTCACCATGGGCGGCACCGGCGGCGGCATCGCCTACAACCGCGAAGAGTTCGAAGAGATTTGCGAACGCGGTCTGGATCTCTCCCCAACCAAAGAGCTGCTGATTGATGAATCGCTGATTGGCTGGAAAGAGTACGAGATGGAAGTGGTGCGTGATAAAAACGACAACTGCATCATCGTCTGCTCTATCGAAAACTTCGATGCGATGGGTATCCACACCGGTGACTCCATCACCGTTGCGCCAGCTCAGACCCTGACCGACAAAGAGTATCAAATCATGCGTAACGCCTCGATGGCGGTACTGCGTGAAATCGGCGTGGAAACCGGCGGTTCTAACGTGCAGTTCTCCGTTAACCCGAAAACCGGCCGTCTGATTGTTATCGAAATGAACCCGCGCGTGTCCCGTTCCTCCGCACTGGCCTCTAAAGCGACCGGCTTCCCGATTGCGAAAGTGGCGGCGAAGCTGGCGGTGGGCTACACCCTCGACGAGCTGATGAACGACATCACCGGTGGCCGCACGCCTGCGTCCTTCGAGCCGTCCATCGACTACGTTGTCACCAAAATTCCACGCTTCAACTTCGAGAAATTTGCAGGCGCGAACGACCGTCTGACCACCCAGATGAAATCTGTCGGTGAAGTGATGGCGATTGGCCGCACGCAGCAGGAATCCCTGCAGAAAGCGCTGCGCGGTCTCGAAGTGGGCGCGACCGGCTTCGACCCGAAAGTGAGCCTGGACGACCCGGAAGCGCTGACGAAAATCCGCCGCGAGCTGAAGGACGCGGGCGCAGAGCGTATCTGGTACATCGCCGATGCCTTCCGTGCGGGCCTGTCCGTCGACGGCGTGTTCAACCTGACCAACATCGACCGCTGGTTCCTGGTGCAGATTGAAGAGCTGGTGCGTCTGGAAGAGCAGGTGGCTGAGCTGGGCATCACCGGCCTGGACGCTGACTTCCTGCGCGTGCTGAAGCGTAAAGGCTTCGCCGATGCGCGTCTGGCTAAGCTGGCGGGCGTGCGTGAAGCGGAAATCCGCAAGCTGCGCGACCAGTATGACCTGCACCCGGTCTACAAGCGCGTGGACACCTGCGCGGCAGAATTCTCGACCGACACCGCCTACATGTACTCCACCTATGAAGACGAGTGCGAAGCGAACCCGTCCGTCGACCGCGACAAGATTATGGTGCTGGGCGGCGGTCCAAACCGTATCGGCCAGGGTATTGAGTTCGACTACTGCTGCGTGCACGCCTCCCTGGCGCTGCGTGAAGACGGTTACGAGACCATCATGGTCAACTGTAACCCGGAAACCGTATCGACCGACTACGACACCTCTGACCGCCTCTACTTCGAGCCGGTAACCCTGGAAGACGTGCTGGAAATCGTGCGCATCGAGAAGCCAAAAGGCGTTATCGTGCAGTACGGCGGCCAGACCCCGCTGAAGCTGGCGCGCGCGCTGGAAGCTGCAGGCGTGCCGGTTATTGGTACCAGCCCGGATGCGATTGACCGTGCGGAAGACCGTGAGCGTTTCCAGCAGGCGGTTGACCGTCTGAAGCTGAAACAGCCGGCGAACGCCACCGTCACCGCCATTGAGATGGCCGTTGAGAAGGCGAAAGAGATTGGCTACCCGCTGGTGGTGCGTCCTTCCTACGTACTGGGCGGCCGCGCGATGGAAATCGTGTATGACGAAGCCGACCTGCGCCGCTACTTCCAGACCGCGGTAAGCGTGTCCAACGATGCGCCAGTGCTGCTCGACCGCTTCCTCGACGACGCGGTTGAAGTGGACGTGGACGCCATCTGCGACGGCGAAATGGTGCTGATTGGCGGCATCATGGAGCACATCGAGCAGGCAGGCGTACACTCCGGTGACTCAGCCTGTTCTCTGCCCGCGTACACCCTGAGCCAGGAAATCCAGGACGTGATGCGCCAGCAGGTGCAGAAGCTGGCCTTCGAGCTGCAGGTTCGCGGTCTGATGAACGTCCAGTTCGCGGTGAAAGACAACGAAGTCTACCTGATTGAAGTGAACCCGCGTGCGGCACGTACCGTCCCGTTCGTCTCCAAAGCCACCGGCGTACCGCTGGCGAAAGTGGCGGCGCGCGTGATGGCGGGCCAGACGCTGGCGCAGCAGGGCGTGACCAAAGAGATCATTCCACCGTACTACTCGGTGAAAGAAGTGGTGCTGCCGTTCAACAAATTCCCGGGCGTTGACCCGCTGTTAGGGCCTGAAATGCGCTCTACCGGGGAAGTGATGGGCGTAGGCCGCACCTTCGCAGAAGCGTTCGCTAAGGCACAGCTGGGCAGTAGCTCCACCATGAGAAAATCCGGCCGTGCGCTGCTCTCCGTTCGTGAAGGCGACAAAGAGCGCGTGGTTGACCTGGCCGCCAAGCTGCTGAAGCAGGGCTTCGAGCTGGATGCAACCCACGGTACGGCGATTGTGCTGGGCGAAGCCGGCATCAACCCGCGTCTGGTGAACAAGGTGCATGAAGGTCGTCCGCACATTCAGGATCGTATCAAGAATGGCGAATACACCTACATCATCAACACCACCGCAGGCCGCCAGGCGATTGAAGACTCCAAGCTGATTCGCCGCAGCGCGCTGCAGTACAAAGTGCACTACGACACCACCCTGAACGGCGGTTTCGCAACGGCCATGGCGCTGAACGCGGATGCTACCGAGAAGGTGATTTCAGTGCAGGAAATGCACGCGCAGATTAGCAAGTAAGTAAAAATGCCCGGTGCCGTTCGGCTGCCGGGCATTCTCCCCATCTTCAGAACCTTCTGGTTTTTCATCCGCTTTCAGTCAGTTAGCCTAAAATCATTAGGTCGATAACGAAATTCAACTGAGAGCAGGGGAAAACACCATGCAAAATAAATTACTGATCGCTTCCGTTCTGGCTGCCACGACAATGTTTACCGTTGCGGGCTGTTCGTCCAATCAGGCCGTAAAAACCACCGATGGCAAAACCATTGTTACCGACGGAAAACCGCAGGTAGATGACGATACCGGTCTGGTGTCGTACAAAAACGCCGAAACCGGTCAAACCGAGCAGATCAACCGTGACCAGGTGAAATCGATGGGCGAGCTGGATAACTAATTCAGAATTCTGACGTAAGCCCGTCAATAATATTCACTATTAGCCTGTTGAATTACTGACTACACTCTTTTGTTAAAAGAAAGCAGTAACAACAGGCTAATCAATGATTCTGATAATTTATGCCCATCCTTATCCGCAGCACTCGCATGCGAATAAGCGGATGCTTGAGCAGGTAAGGACGCTTGATAACGTAGAGATACGTTCCCTCTATCAACTCTATCCCGATTTTAATATCGATATCGCCGCCGAACAGGAGGCGCTTTCCCGTGCCGATCTGATTATCTGGCAGCATCCCATGCAGTGGTATAGCACGCCCCCGCTCCTGAAGCTGTGGATTGATAAAGTCTTCTCCCACGGCTGGGCGTATGGCCACAACGGCAATGCGCTAAAAGGGAAAAGCCTGATGTGGGCGGTCACCACCGGCGGCGGGGAAAGCCACTTTGATATCGGTTCCTTCCCGGGTTTTGACGTCCTGGCACAGCCGCTGCAGGCGACTGCGCTGTATTGCGGTCTGAACTGGCTCCCGCCGTTTGCGATGCACTGCACGTTTGTCTGCGACGATGAAACGCTGCAGGCGCAGGCTCGCCATTATAAACAACGCTTACTTGAGTGGCAGGAGGCGCACCATGGATAGCCATACGCTGATACAGGCGCTGATTTACCTCGGCGCGGCGGCGCTGATTGTGCCCGTGGCGGTACGCCTGGGGTTGGGCTCTGTTCTCGGCTACCTGATTGCGGGCTGCGTCATTGGGCCGTGGGGTTTTCGACTGGTGACGGATGCAGAGGCGATTCTCCATTTCGCTGAAATCGGCGTTGTGCTGATGCTCTTTGTGATTGGCCTGGAGCTCGATCCGCAGCGGTTGTGGAAGCTTCGCGCATCGGTATTTGGCGGTGGGGCACTGCAGATGGTGGCCTGCGGCCTGCTGCTGGGCGGGTTCTGCATCCTGCTGGGCATGGACTGGAAAGTGGCAGAGCTCATCGGCATGACCCTGGCGCTCTCCTCAACGGCCATTGCCATGCAGGCGATGAACGAACGAAATCTGACGGTATCCCAGATGGGACGTAGCGCGTTCTCGGTGCTGCTGTTCCAGGATATTGCCGCTATCCCGCTGGTGGCGATGATCCCGCTGCTGGCGGCCAGCGGTTCCTCTACCACGCTGGGCGCTTTCGCGCTGTCGGCGCTGAAGGTGGCGGGCGCGCTGGCGCTGGTGGTGCTGCTTGGTCGCTACGTCACCCGTCCGCTGCTGCGGTTCGTTGCCCGCTCGGGCCTGCGCGAAGTGTTCAGCGCCGTGGCGCTGTTCCTGGTGTTTGGCTTCGGTCTGCTGCTGGAAGAGGCCGGGCTGTCGATGGCGATGGGGGCGTTCCTCGCAGGCGTTCTTCTGGCGAGTTCTGAATACCGTCACGCGCTGGAAAGCGATATCGAGCCGTTCAAAGGGTTACTGCTGGGGCTGTTTTTCATTGGTGTGGGGATGTCCGTCGACTTCGGCACGCTGGTGACGCACCCGCTGCGGATCGTCATCCTGCTCGTCGGCTTCCTGGTCATTAAAATGGTGATGCTGTGGCTGATTGCGCGTCCATTAAACGTGCCGACCAGGCAGCGCCGCTGGTTTGCCGTGCTGCTGGGGCAGGGGAGTGAATTTGCGTTCGTGGTCTTTGGCGCCGCGCAGATGGCAAACGTGCTCGATCCCGAGTGGGCGAAAGCGCTGACGCTGGCGGTCGCACTGTCGATGGCGGCGACGCCTGTGCTGCTGGTGGTGCTGACGCGTCTGGAAAAATCGGACAGCGAGCAGGAGCGCGAAGCCGATGAGATTGACGAGGAGCAGCCGCGCGTCATCATCGCCGGATTTGGTCGCTACGGGCAGATCGTCGGGCGTTTATTACTCTCCAGCGGCGTGAAGATGGTCATCCTCGATCACGATCCCGACCATGTCGATACTCTGCGTAAATTTGATATGAAGGTGTTTTACGGGGATGCCACCCGCGTCGATCTGCTGGAATCCGCCGGGGCGGCAAAAGCCGAGGTATTGATTAACGCCATTGACGATCCGGAGACCAGCATGCAGATGGTGGAGCTGGTTAAAGAGCATTTCCCGGCACTGACCATTATCTCTCGCGCGCGCGATGTGGATCACTATATCCGGCTGCGACAGGCGGGCGTAGACGCACCGGAGCGTGAAACGTTCGAAGGCGCGCTGAAGTCTGGCCGTATGGCGCTGGAAAACCTGGGGCTTGGCGCGTACGAAGCGCGCGAACGGGCGGACCTGTTCCGTCGCTTTAATACCGAGATGGTTGAAGAGATGGCGGCGATGGCGGGCAGTACGGCTACCGAGCGCGCGGCGGTGTTTAAACGCACCAGCGCGATGCTGACGGAAATCATTAACGAGGACCGTAACCACCTGTCGCTGATCCAGCGCCATGGCTGGCAGGGCACGGAAGAGGGCAAGCATACCGGCGATCCGGCTGACGAGCCCGAGAGTAAACCTTCCGCGTGAAGTGGAGTTGCCAGCAATATTAAAAAATTTCTTTATCTTTACCCTGCCGCCAGTCGACGAAAGATTAAGCTTTCCGTATAGTGGCGGCAATTTTTTGCATCCGGGAAATTTTCAATGATCAGTCTGATTGCAGCGCTGGCGGTGGACCGCGTTATCGGTATGGAAAATGCCATGCCGTGGAACCTGCCTGCCGATCTCGCATGGTTTAAACGTACTACGTTAAACAAGCCGGTAGTGATGGGCCGCCTGACCTGGGAGTCGATTGGTCGTCCATTGCCGGGCCGTAAGAATATCGTTATCAGCAGCCAGCCAGGCACTGACGATCGCGTCGAATGGGTAAAATCAGTAGACGAGGCGATTGCTGCATGCGGCAATGCCGAAGAGATTATGGTGATTGGCGGTGGGCGTGTGTACGAGCAGTTCCTGCCAAAAGCGCAGAAGATGTATCTGACCCACATTGATGCAGAAGTGGAAGGGGATACCCATTTCCCGGACTACGATCCGGACGAGTGGGAATCGGTATTCAGCGAATTCCACGACGCGGATGCACAGAACTCCCACAGCTACTGCTTCGAGATTCTGGAACGTCGTTAAGTAATTTTCCCTCTCCCGGCCGGGAGAGGGAATCATTATCAGGAGGCAACGGCCTCACTTTCTCCTAAGTCCAGCTGTCGGTTGGACGGCTGCACAAAGTAAGCTTTATCTTCCCAGCGTAAGCAGGTTAACTCCCCACCCCAGCAGCATCCGGTATCCAGACCGTAAATCCCTTCCGGCGTTCCTTTTCCTTCCAGTGCTGCCCAGTGACCAAATACCACGCTGTACTCGCTGGTCACCGGTCCCGGAATGGCAAACCACGGTTTCAGCGGGGCGGGCGCGCTTTCCGGCGTCTCTTTGGAATACATATCCAACTGCCCGTTCGGGAAGCAGAAACGCATGCGGGTGAACGCGTTGGTGATAAAGCGCAGGCGGGCAAGACCGCTGAGATCCTCGCTCCAGTGGTTCGGCATATCGCCGTACATGGCATCAAGGAAGAAAGGATACGAGTCGCTCGCCAGCACCGCCTCAACGTCACGCGCGCAGGTTTTCGCCGTCTCAAGATCCCATTGTGGCGTGATCCCGGCATGCGCCATGACCAGCTTTTTCTCTTCGTCGATCTGCAGCAGGGGCTGACGGCGCAGCCAGTTAATCAGATCGTCCGCGTCCGGCGCATCCAGCAGTGGTGTGAGGCGATCTTTAGGCTTGTTGCGGCTGATCCCGGCGAAAACCGCCAGCAGATGCAGATCGTGATTACCCAGCACCATGCGCACGCTGTCGCCCAGCGATTTGACGAAACGTAATACTTCAAGGGAGCCGGGGCCACGCGCGACTAAATCGCCCGTCAGCCAGAGCGTGTCCTGTCCTGGCGTAAAGTCGACCTGTTTTAACAATGCGATCAGTTCATCGTAGCAACCGTGAACGTCGCCAATCAGATATGTAGACATTAGATTAATGAATGAGTGTAGTAACGGCGAGACGGAACACAGGGATGGCAACGCGGAATCCATTGCCATCGACGTCGACCATTTCATAATGGCCTTGCATGGTACCCATCGGCGTTTCAATTACCGCGCCGCTGGTGTACTGGTACTCTTCGCCAGGGGCGATGTGGGGCTGTTCACCGACCACACCTTCGCCCTGAACTTCAATTTCACGGCCATTGCCGTTAGTGATTAGCCAGTAGCGCCCGCGCAGCTGCACGGGCATCCGCCCCAGATTACGAATGGTCACGGTATAAGCGAAAACAAAACGATCTTCGTCCGGAGAGGACTGTGATTCAACATAGACGCTTTGTACATGGACACATACGCGGGGCGAATCAATCATGGCTTAACTCTCCTTCGGCGGCGCATTATCGCTGATGTAATTAGCCAGCTTGCAGTACTGCTCTACGGAAATATTCTCCGCACGCATTGCCGGGTCGATCCCCAGCTCGGCTAACACCTCTACGGTAAACGAATTGCTCAGGCTGTTACGGATCGTTTTACGGCGCTGGTTAAAGGCTTCTGTGGTAATGCGGCTCAGTACGCGCAGATCTTTAACCGGATACGGTTTCGTCTTGTGCGGCACAAGGCGCACAACCGCTGAATCCACTTTCGGTGGTGGTGTGAACGCTGACGGCGGTACTTCGAGTACCGGGATCACGTTGCAGTAATATTGTGCCATCACGCTTAAACGACCATACGCTTTACTGTTCGGGCCTGCAACCAGACGGTTAACAACCTCTTTTTGCAACATGAAGTGCATGTCGGCAATGGCATCAGTATAGCTAAAGAGGTGGAACATGAGCGGCGTGGAGATGTTGTACGGCAGGTTGCCGAAAACGCGCAGCGGCTGGCCCATTTTTTCCGACAGTTCGCCAAAGTTCATGGTCATGGCATCCTGCTGATAGATGGTCAGCTTCGGCCCGAGGAACGGGTGCGTTTGCAGGCGTGCGGCCAGATCGCGGTCCAGTTCGATGACGGTCAGTTCGTCGAGGCGTTCGCCTACCGGCTCGGTCAGTGCGGCAAGGCCCGGGCCGATTTCGACCATCGCCTGGCCTTTTTGTGGATTAATAGCCGAGACAATGCTTTCGATCACGAACTGATCGTTAAGGAAGTTTTGCCCGAAACGTTTACGGGCTAAGTGGCCCTGATGGACTCGATTAGTCATTGAGTATTAACAATCATTTTGATGGCGAGATTAAGCGCCGTAATAAAACTGCCGACATCCGCTTTCCCCTGGCCTGCCAGATCCAGCGCAGTACCGTGGTCAACGGACGTTCGAATAAAAGGTAAACCGAGGGTGATATTCACCCCGCGGCCAAAGCCCTGGTATTTTAGCACGGGCAGGCCCTGATCGTGGTACATCGCGAGCACGGCGTCGGCATTATCCAGGTATTTCGGCTGGAAAAGGGTATCAGCAGGCAGCGGACCGCTGAGGTTCATTCCCTTCGCCCGCATTTCGTTGAGTACCGGAATGATGGTATCGATCTCTTCGGTGCCCATGTGCCCGCCTTCGCCCGCGTGCGGATTCAGGCCGCAAACCAGCACATGCGGCTGCGGGATCCCAAATTTTGTCTGCAGATCGTGATGCAAAATCCCGATGATCTCACGCAGGAGATCGGGGGTGATCGCATCCGGAATCGCTTTGATCGGCAGATGGGTGGTCACCAGGGCAACGCGCATCGCTTCGGTCGCTAGCATCATCACCACTTTCGGACTGTGCGAGCGCTCTTCGAAGAACTCCGTATGCCCGGTAAACGGTATGCCCGCTTCGTTGATCACGCCTTTGTGAACGGGGCCGGTAATCAGAGCGGCAAATTCGCCCTTCAGGCAACCGTCGCAGGCGCGCGCAAGGGTTTCAACGACATAGTGGCCGTTTTCCGTGCTGAGCTGACCCGGAATGACCGGCGTTCGAAGGGGAACAGAGAGAAGGGTAAGCGTACCGGCTTGCTGTGGTGCAGGCTGTTGGCCTTCAACGTAAGGGATGAGCGTTAAAGGCAGACCGAGCAGTGTTGCCCGGTCTTGTAACAGTGTTGCATCGGCGCAGACAACCAGTTCTACCGGCCAGCTGAGCTGGGCGAGCTGGACAACGAGGTCAGGCCCAATCCCGGCGGGTTCGCCGGGCGTGATAACAACACGATGCTGTTTCATTAGTTGCTCAGCACTTTCACGTAAGCACTGGCGCGTTGTTCCTGCATCCAGGTGGCTGCTTCTTCAGAGAACTTACGGTTAAACAGCATACGGTAGGCTCTGTCTTTCTGTGCCGCATCCGTTTTATCAACGTTACGGGTGTCCATCAGCTCGATCAGATGCCAGCCAAACGAAGAGTGGACCGGCGTGCTCATCTGGCCTTTGTTCAGCTTCATCAACGCGTCACGGAAGGCAGGATCGTAAATATCCGCAGCCGCCCAGCCCAGATCGCCGCCCTGGTTAGCAGAGCCTGGATCCTGAGAGAACTCTTTTGCGGCCTTCGCAAACGAGGTTTTACCGCTCTTAATGTCTGCTGCGATCTGTTCCAGCTTCGCACGCGCCTGATCGTCAGTCATGACCGGTGACGGTTTCAGCAGAATGTGGCGAGCGTGAACTTCGGTGACGGAGATATTTTGGCTCTGGCCGCGCAGATCGTTCACCTTCAGAATGTGGAAGCCCACGCCTGAACGGATAGGACCGACGATATCCCCTTTCTTCGCCGTGCTCAGCGCCTGGGCAAAGATGGATGGCAGCTCCTGAATACGTCCCCAGCCCATCTGGCCGCCTTTCAGCGCCTGTTGGTCAGCGGAGTAGGTGATGGCCAGCTTGCCAAAGTCGCCGCCGTTACGCGCCTGTTCAACAATAGAACGCGCCTGGCTTTCTGCTTCCGCAGCCTGATCGGACGTTGGGTTCTCTGGCAGTGGAATCAAAATGTGGCTCAGATTCAGCTCTGTGCTCGCATCGTTCTGGTTACCCACCTGTTTTGCCAGCGCGTCCACTTCCTGAGGCAGGATAGTGACGCGGCGACGCACTTCGTTGTTACGTACTTCTGAAATCAGCATCTCTTTACGGATCTGATTACGGTAGGTGGCGTAGCTGATGCCGTCATAGGCCAGACGGCTGCGCATCTGATCTAAAGACATATTGTTCTGCTTCGCGATGTTAGCGATCGCCTGATCGAGCTGCTCGTCAGTGACCTTCACACCCATTTTCTGCCCCATCTGCAGAACGATCTGATCCATGATCAGACGCTCCAGGATCTGGTGGCGCAGCGTGGCGTCATCCGGAAGCTGTTGACCGGCTTCGCCCGAATTGAGCTTCACCGATTTCATCAGACCGTCAACGTCACTTTCAAGCACGACGCCGTTGTTAACCACAGCAGCGACTTTATCAACAACCTGGGGGGCCGCGAAGCTGGTATTCGCAACCATAGCGACACCGAGCAGCAGCGTTTTCCAGTTCTTCATACTTTTTCCATTTCAATTAACCGCAAAGCGGATTACGTTGCAAATCAAGCACATTACAAGGAAGTACGGTATGGCAGAATATTCGAGCGCAGCATTTTCTGCGTACCCAGACCGTAGTTGGAACTCAGGCCGCGTAGCTCGAAGTTAAAGCCAATCACGTTATCGTATTTGCTCTGATTGTTTTCCCAGCCGTTAAGCTTACGTTCGTAACCGACACGCAGCGCGTAGCAGCAGGAGTTATATTGCAGACCCACCATCTGGTCAGCTGCTTTATGAGTGTTGGTGTCAAAGTAATAAGCGCCAACGACTGACCAGCGATCGGCGATTGGCCAGCTTGCTGCTGCACCGACCTGAGAAATACCATCCGAATATTGTGGCGATTTCCAGTAGTTGATGCTGTTCTGATCATTGCTTTTCGGTAGCGTTGCCTGAATATATTCTGGGCTAGCGTAACGATAGCTTACCTGAATCATACGATCTTCATCGCGACGATACTCTATGGCCGCACTACTGTTAGCAACATTGTCGAGACGCGTGTCATACTGCACACCGCCACGCAGGCCCCAACGGTCAGTCATACGCCAGTAGGTATCTCCCGCCCACACTATCGATCCCGTTTTGTTGTCTTTCTCCCACTGAATATTGTCATCGCCCGTGCGAGACTCGGTGAAATAGTAGATTTGACCAACAGAAACGTTAAAACGTTCAACGGCGGCATCATCATAAACACGTGTTGTGACGCCGGTCGTTAACTGGTTCGCTGAGGCGATGCGGTCCAGACCGCCGTAAGTACGGTCGCGGAACAGACCGCTGTAGTCAGACTGCAGTAAAGAGGAGTCGTAGTTCTGAATGTTGCTCTGATCGCGGTATGGCACGTACAAATACTGCATACGCGGTTCAAGCGTCTGGGTATACCCATCCGCCAGCAGGGCCATATCACGCTCGAAGATCAGCTTGCCGTCCATTTTAAACTGAGGGAGCGTTCGGTTAACCGACTCTTCCAGATGCGCACTGTTAGTTGCGTTGTAATTGTCGATATTTTTTTGCTGATAGTGAGTTGCCATCAGCTTGGCTTCGGTATTCAGGCTTGCCCAGTCGTTAGACCATGGCAGATTGATCGTCGGTTCCAGGTGAACACGCGTGGCTTCAGGCATGTTCGAATCCGTGTTCACGAAATGCACCGCCTGAGCGTAAACCCGTGTGTCGAATGGACCTACATCATTCTGGTACCAGTTGACGTCCAGCTGTGGCTCAGCGCCATAGGTAGGCGTGGACTGGTCAGAAAACACCTGGAATTTCTTGGTCGAGACGGTTGCATCAAAGTTCTGCACCGCATAGCCTACGCTGAATTTCTGCGTGGCATAGCCATCGGTACTCGAGCCGTATTTGGACGAGAAGTCATTAAAATAAGCCGAATCGCTGACTTTGGTGTAGTCAACATTAAAGCGCCACACCTGATCCATTACCCCGGAATGCTGCCAGTAGAACAGCCAACGGTGACGGTTATCACCCGAGACGTTTCTGGCGTCGTCCTTGTAAACGTTATCCGACGGCAGATAATCCAGCTCCATAAGACCCGCACCGGCGTGTGTCAGATAGCGGAACTCGTTCTCCCACATGATGTTGCCGCGCTTGTGGATATAGTGCGGCGTGATCGTCGCATCCATGTTTGGCGCGATGTTCCAGTAATACGGCAGGTAGAACTCAAAGTAGTTCGTGGTGCTGTATTTGGCATTTGGGATCAGGAAGCCGGAGCGACGTTTGTCACCCACGGGAAGCTGCAGATAAGGGCTGTAGAATATGGGCACTGGACCCAGTTTGAAGCGGGCGTTCCAGATCTCTGCGACCTGTTCTTCGCGGTCATGGATAACCTCGCTTCCGACCACGCTCCAGGTATTTGAACCCGGCAGACACGACGTGAATGTACCATTTTCCAGGATCGTATAGCGGTTTTCGCCGCGCTGTTTCATCAGGTCTGCGTCACCGCGCCCCTGGCGACCCACCATCTGGTAATCACCTTCCCAGACGTTAGTATCTTTAGTATTCAGGTTTGACCAGGCTTTCGGACCTTTCAGGATGACCTGATTGTCGTCATAGTGCACATTACCCAGCGCATCCACCGTTCGTACCGGCTCGGCCGCACCTTCCGGCTGCTTCTGGTGCAATTGCACTTCATCTGCCTGCAGGCGGCTATTACCCTGGTTAATATCCACATTGCCCGTAAACGTGGCATTGTCAGGGTAAGTCCCTTTCGAACTGTCGGCAGTAATGGTTACCGGCAAGCTATTTGTATCGCCACTCACCAGTGGGCGATTATAACTTGGGACGCCAAGCATACACTGCGAGGCGAGATCGGCCGCCAGCCCCTGTTGACTATACAGGGCGGAGCCAATCATTGTGGCCAGAAGGGTGGGGATACGTTTTTTCATACGTTGTATTTTATTGTTCCGTCATCAGTGGCTACGGCTTACAAACGCTCAGAGACTATCTTACTCATCTGCGCAGTACCAGCGTTAATCCTGCCCGTTTGCGTGCCAGAGTGTTAGGCTCGCTATCGAATGACGAGTATGATAAAGCAAATTATAGGCGATGTCCTTCAATTGACCGTGACTTGAACACAGTGATGATGACGTTGCGTCGGCCAGGAATATGACTATCCGGGGAGTATATGCAGTATTGGGGTAAAATAATCGGCGTTGCGTTCGCCATCATCATGGGTGCCGGGTTCTGGGGGATTGTGCTTGGGCTTATTATCGGCCATATGTTTGATAAGGCGCGCAGCCGCAAAATGGCCTGGTTTGCCAATCAGCGCGAGCGTCAGTCACTCTTTTTCTCCACCACCTTTGAGGTAATGGGGCACTTAACCAAATCCAAAGGGCGTGTCACAGAAGCCGATATTCAGATTGCCAGCGTTTTTATGGATCGTATGAACCTGCATGGCGATTCCCGTCTGGAAGCGCAAAATGCGTTTCGCATCGGTAAATCGGATAACTATCCGCTTCGCGAAAAAATGCGTCAGTTCCGCAGCATCTGTTTTGGACGTTTTGATTTAATTCGGATGTTTCTGGAAATTCAAATCCAGGCGGCCTTCGCCGACGGTTCACTTCACCCTAATGAACGTGATGTGCTGTACGTCATTGCGGAAGAGCTGGGCATCTCCCGTATGCAGTTCGACCAGTTCCTGCGCATGATGCAGGGCGGGGCGCAGTTTGGCGGCGGCTATCACCAGCAGTCGTCCGGCGGTGCCTGGCAGCAGGCGCAGCGTGGACCGACGCTGGAAGATGCCTGCAACGTGCTTGGCGTAAAGCCCTCTGACGATCAGACCACGATTAAACGTGCCTACCGTAAGCTCATGAGCGAGCATCATCCGGACAAACTGGTCGCGAAAGGCCTGCCGCCAGAAATGATGGAGATGGCGAAGCAAAAAGCGCAGGAAATCCAGAAGGCGTACGAGCTCATTAAAGAGAAGAAAGGTTTCAAATAAGAAAAAGCCCGACGGTGTCGGGCTTTTTTTTAGAAGTCCACTGGGGCTTTAAACGTCATCGCGTTACCGAAGGCCGGATGGGTGATGGTGAGCGTCTGCGCGTGCAGCTGCAGACGTGGCGCTAAGGCCAGCGCTTCAGGCGGCGCGTAGAAGCGGTCGCCCAGAATCGGATGACCCAGAGCGAGCATATGCACGCGCAGCTGGTGTGAACGTCCGGTAATCGGTTTAAGCAGGACGCGCGCGGTATTATCCGGCGCATACTCCAGCACTTCATACTCGGTCTGCGCGGCCTTGCCGGTTTCGTTGCACACCTTCTGCTTTGGCCGGTTCGGCCAGTCGCAGATCAGCGGTAAATCCACCAGCCCTTCCGCCTGCGCGGGGTGGCCCCAGACGCGGGCGACATACTGCTTTTTCGGCTCGCGCTCGCGGAACTGGCGTTTTAACTCGCGTTCCGCCGCCTTATTTAACGCCACCACAATCACGCCGCTGGTGGCCATGTCCAGGCGATGGACAGACTCCGCCTGCGGATAATCGCGCTGAATGCGCGTCATCACGCTGTCTTTGTGCTCGTCCAGACGCCCCGGCACGGACAACAGGCCGCTGGGCTTGTTGACCACCATAATGTGTTCATCCTGATACAGAATGACCAGCCAGGGATCCTGCGGCGGATTGTAAGGCTCCATCACCATCTTGCGCTCCGTTTACTGATGCGTCACAACGATAAGACGCAGGGCATCCAGACGCCAGCTCGCCTGATTCAGGCTTTCCAGCACCTGCTGACGGTTACTTTCAATCGCCGCCAGCTCGTCGTCACGAATGTTCGGGTTGACGGCTTTTAACGCTTCCAGACGCGACAGCTCCGCAGACAGTTTCTCATCGGCTTCACTACGCGCAGCGTCAATCAGCGCTCTGGCCGCTTTCTCAATCTGGGTTTCGCCCAGTTGCAGAATAGCGTGCACGTCCTGCTGGACCGCGTTAACCAGCTTGCTGCCGGTATGGCGGTTCACCGCGCTCAGCTGTCGGTTGAAGCTTTCGAACTCGACCTGTCCGGCCAGGTTCGTGCCGTTTTTGTCCAACAGCAGGCGGACCGGCGTTGGCGGCAGGAAGCGGGTGAGCTGCAGCTGTTTCGGCGCCTGCGCTTCCACAACGTAGATCAGCTCTACCAGCAGGGTGCCGACAGGCAGCGCCTTGTTTTTCAACAGGGAGATGGTGCTGCTGCCGGTATCGCCGGAGAGGATCAGGTCCAGACCGTTACGGATCAGCGGGTGTTCCCAGGTGATAAACTGGGCATCTTCGCGGGACAGCGCCACGTCACGCTCGAAGGTGATGGTACAGCCATCTTCCGGCAGGCCCGGGAAATCCGGAACCAGCATGTGATCGGACGGGGTCAGGACAATCAGGTTCTCGCCACGGTCGTCCTGGTTGATGCCGACAATGTCGAACAGGTTCATGGAGAAGCTGATCAGACTGGTGTCATCATCTTGCTCTTCAATACTCTCAGCAAGCGCCTGCGCTTTTTCACCGCCGTTGGAATGGATCTCCAGCAGGCGATCGCGACCCTGTTCCAGCTGCGCTTTCAGCGCGTCGTGCTTCTCGCGGCAGGACTTAATCAGATCGTCAAAGCCGTCGGTGTTTTCCGGCGCGGCCAGGTAGCCGATCAGATCGCCATGCACCTGATCGTAAATGGTGCGGCCCGTCGGGCAGGTATGTTCAAACGCGTCCAGACCTTCGTGGAACCAGCGTACCAGCACGGACTGCGCGGTTTTTTCCAGATACGGCACGTGGATCTGAATATCATGCGCCTGACCAATACGGTCCAGACGGCCGATACGCTGCTCCAGCAGATCCGGGTTAAACGGCAGATCGAACATCACCAGGTTGCTGGCGAACTGGAAGTTACGGCCTTCAGAGCCGATTTCCGAGCACAGCAGAACCTGCGCGCCGCTGTCCTCTTCCCCGAACCACGCCGCGGCGCGGTCGCGCTCGACGATGGACATGCCTTCGTGGAACACGGCGGCACGAATACCTTCGCGCTCGCGCAGGACCTGCTCCAGCTGCAGCGCGGTGGCCGCTTTGGCGCAGATCACCAGCACTTTCTGGGAGCGGTGCGCGGTCAGGTAGCCCATCAGCCACTCCACGCGCGGATCGAAGTTCCACCAGGTGCCGGTATCGCCTTCAAATTCCTGGTAGATTTGTTCCGGATAAAGCATGTCGCGGGCGCGCTCTTCCTGCGTTTTGCGCGCGCCCATAATGCCGGAGACTTTAATCGCCGTCTGATACTGCGTTGGCAGCGGCAGCTTGATGGTGTGCAGCTCGCGTTTCGGGAAGCCTTTGACGCCGTTACGGGTATTTCGGAACAGCACGCGGCTGGTGCCGTGGCGGTCCATCAGCATGTCGATCAGCTCTTTACGCGCGGATTCCGCGTTGTCGCTCTCGCTGTTCGCGGCCTGCAAAAGCGGCTCGATATCCTGCTCGCCAATCAGATCGCTCAGGGTGTTGAGTTCGTCATTAGAGAGACGCTTGCCCGCCAGCAGCATGGCGACGGCATCCGCGACCGGACGGTAGTTATTCTGTTCTTCCACGAACTGCGCAAAGTCGTGGAAACGGTTTGGATCGAGCAGGCGCAGACGGGCGAAGTGGCTTTCCAGACCCAGCTGCTCCGGCGTTGCGGTCAGCAGCAGGACGCCAGGCACGCGTTCGGCAAGCTGCTCGATAGCCATATATTCGCGGCTCGGCGCATCTTCGCTCCAGACCAGGTGGTGCGCTTCGTCGACCACCATCAGGTCCCATTCAGCATCGCACAGGTGCTCAAGACGCTGCTTGCTGCGGCGCACGAAGTCCAGGGAGCAAATCACCAGCTGTTCGGTTTCAAACGGGTTGTCCGCATCGTGCTGCGCTTCGGCATAGCGTTCGTCATCGAACAGCGAGAAGCGCAGGTTAAAGCGGCGCAGCATCTCGACCAGCCACTGGTGCTGCAGGGTTTCTGGCACCACAATCAGCACGCGTTCGGCAGCCCCGGAAAGCAGCTGTTGATGCAGGATCATGCCCGCTTCGATGGTTTTACCCAGACCCACTTCATCTGCCAGCAGCACGCGCGGCGCGTGACGACGGCCCACGTCATGGGCGATGTTCAGCTGGTGGGGGATCAGGCTGGTGCGCTGGCCGCGCAGGCCGCTCCACGGCATGCGGTACTGTTCACTCTGGAACTTACGCGCGCGATAGCGCAGGGAGAAGCGATCCATACGGTCGATTTGCCCGGCAAACAGGCGGTCCTGCGGCTTGCTGAACACCAGCTTGCTGTCGAGCAGCACTTCGCGCAGGATGACATTGGCCTCGTCGGTGTCCAGACGAGTCCCGATGTAGGCGAGCAGTCCATTCTCTTCTTTTACGTCTTCAATCTTGAGCTGCCAGCCGTCATGGCTGGTCACGGTGTCACCCGGATTAAACATCACGCGGGTGACAGGGGAGTCATTGCGAGCGTACAGACGGTTTTCACCGGTGGCTGGGAAGAGGAGGGTAACCATACGCGTATCGATTGCTACGACGGT
This sequence comes from Enterobacter sp. PL_is511, assembly GCF_055816065.1. NCBI lineage: Bacteria > Pseudomonadati > Pseudomonadota > Gammaproteobacteria > Enterobacterales > Enterobacteriaceae > Enterobacter > Enterobacter sp. PL_is511. The sequence goes on from NZ_JBVPGP010000022.1 coordinate 82,694, forward strand.
TCCTAATCCAAGTTCGCTTTCTGTATCGCTGATCCAGCGTTGACCAAGTGTAAAAGGCATAGTTGTTCGGCTCTAATCTTAATTGCAGGCAATAGTTCGACCCCCGTCAAAAAAGACGGTCATCGAAAAATGGGTCCGGGAATGGAAAGGGCGCTATGGTACTGGATGGCAGCCATTTCGTCACGCGTCAAAATAGGCCAAGTTGCCCTGTCACTAGTGTAGCAAAATCATCGTCGATGAAGGGCAAAATTCCGTCGGCAACCGGCTGAAGCTGACGCGTCAGATAGTGTTCGTAATCCAGCGGAGAACGCTGATAATCCACGGGTTCCGGGCCGCTAATGGTCCAGACGTATTTGATGGTCCCCCGGTTTTGATACTGCGGCGCGCGGCCGCGGCGTACGTTTTCTTCATCCGCGAGACGCGCGGCGCGTACGTGCGGAGGAACGTTACGCTGGTACTCCGCCAGCGGGCGGCGCAGGCGCTTGCGGTACACCAGCTGCGCGTCAAGTTCGCCCGCCATCAGGCTGGCTATCGTCTCGCGCACGTAGTCCTGATAGGGCTCATTGCGGAACACCCGAAGATAGAGCGTCTGCTGGAACTGCTGCGCCAGAGGCGTCCAGTCGGTACGCACGGTCTCTAGCCCTTTAAACACCATCCGCTGCGCGTCGCCTTCCTGAATCAGCCCGGCGTAGCGCTTCTTGCTGCCCTGATCGGTACCGCGAATGGTGGGCATTAAAAAGCGGGCGAAATGGGTTTCAAATTCCAGCTCCAGCGCGCTGGTTAACCGCGCTTTCTGCAGATGTTCCTGCCACCAGTCGTTCACGAAGGCGACCAACGCTTTACCGATTTGCGCGGCGTCGTCTTCCGAATGCGCGCCCTTAAGCCATACAAAGGTGGAGTCGGTGTCGCCGTAGATGACGTCATAGCCCCGGGATTCAATCAGCGCTTTGGTCTGGCGCATGATCTCGTGCCCGCGCATGGTGATCGACGACGCCAGCCGCGGGTCGAAGAAGCGGCAGGCGCTGGTGCCCAGCACGCCGTAAAAGGCGTTCATGATGATTTTCAGCGCCTGTGATAGCGGCTTGTTACCGTGGCGCTTGGCCTCGTCGCGGCCGTTCCAGATGTTTCCCACGATGTCAGGCAGACAGTGTTTTTCCCGCGAGAAGCGTGCGCCGAGGAAGCCTTCGGTGCTGTGCTCATCATCCGGCTGGGCCATGCCCTCAACCAGCCCGACGGGATCGATCAGGAAGGTGCGGATGATCGACGGGTACAGGCTTTTGTAGTCCAGGACCAGAACGGAGTCATACAATCCTGGCCGGGAATCCATGACGTAGCCGCCGGGGCTGGCCTGCGGCGGCACGTCCCCGAGGTTAGGGGCGACATATCCTGCCCGGTGCATTCGGGGAAAATAGAGGTGGCTAAAGGCGGCAACCGAGCCTCCGTGCCTGTCGACCGCGAGGCCGTTCACCGTCGCGCGCTCCAGCAGGAAGGGCATAATCTCGGTTTTGTGGAATATCTGCGTGACCAGCTCGCAGTCTTTCAGGTTATAGGTGGCGAGCGCGGGCTTGTCTTCGTTAAAGCGCCGGTCGATTTCGTCCATTCTGTCCCAGGGGTTATCGATGGATTTACCTTCGCCAAGCAGCTCCTGCGCCACTGCTTCAAGGGAGAAGGAAGAGAAGCTCCAGAAGGCGGATTTGAGCGCCTCGATGCCGTCGATAATCAGGCGGCCGTTCGCCTGTGCGAAGAAAACGCCGTTCTTAAAACCGTGTTCGCGCCATTCCAGCTCGCTGTTGCCGCGCCCAAGCATCAGCGGGATGCGGTAGCGCTCGGCGTGTTTTTGCAGCACGCGCAGGTCAAACTGCACCACGTTCCAGCCGATCAGAACATCGGGATCGTAGTCGGCAAACCACTGGTTAAGCTTCTCCAGCAGCTGCGGGCGGCTGTTGACGTACTCAAGCCTGAAATCCAGCGCGGAGGCATCACCATTTGGCGGCCCAAGCATATAGACAACCCGATCGCCACAGCCTTCCAGGCCAATGCAGTACAGTTCGCCGTGACGGGTGGTTTCGATATCCAGGGAGGCCCACTTCAGCGGTGGGCGATAGTGCGGGTTCGGCTTCAGGCGCGCGTTAACGACGCCGCCGTTTTGTTCGATGCCATCAACCCAGACGGGGGCGGTAATAAACCGCTCCATCAGGAAGCGTTCCGGCGGGCGGATATCGGCTTCGTAGAGCGTCACGCCCGCCTCGCGGAGCAGTTTTTCATAGCGCATCAGCTGACGATGGGCGCGACAGTAGAGGCCGTAAACCGGCTGACGGTGGAAATCCTTCAGTTCAAGCGGGGTAATGCGCCAGCCGTTTTCGCCGCGCAGCAGCTGTTTCACCTTCTCGACGTGGACTTCAGGAATAAAGGCCACGGATTCCTGCGGGGGCAGCGTCACCTGCAGCGGGCCGTTGTCCGTCGCCAGCCAGAACGCGACCTCGGTGCCCTGAGGGGTATCCCGCCAGTGTCGGGTCAGTAAAAAACCTTCTTGCGCCTGCGCCACGCCGTTATCCCAGAAAACAAAACCAGGCCTGATTATAGCCTGGTTAAGATTTTAATGCTGGGTTTATATACAGCTTACTGCCCGTAGTAGGCCTTCGCACCGTGCTTGCGCAGGTAATGCTTATCCAGCAGGGTTTGCTGCATATCCGGCAGCTGCGGTGCCAGCTGGCGACAGAAGATCCCCATATAGGCGATCTCTTCGAGCACGATGGCGTTATGCACCGCGTCCTCCGCGTTTTTCCCCCAGGCAAACGGGCCGTGGGAGTGCACCAGCACGCCGGGCATTTGCGCCGCGTCGATTCCCTGTTTTTCGAAGGTCTCAACGATCACGTTACCGGTTTCCCACTCGTACTCGCCGTTGATTTCCGCATCGGTCATCAAACGCGTGCAGGGAATCGTGCCGTAAAAGTAGTCCGCGTGGGTGGTGCCGGTCGCCGGGATGGACTGGCCCGCCTGCGCCCAGATGGTGGCATGGCGCGAATGGGTATGCACGATGCCGCCGATGGTCGGGAATGACCGATAGAGCAGGCGGTGAGTGGGCGTATCGGAGGACGGTTTTTTGTTGCCTTCCACCACTTCGCCGGTCTCGAGGCTGACAACCACCATATCGTCTGCGGTCATCACCGTGTAATCCACGCCGGAAGGCTTAATCACGAACACGCCTTTTTCCCGATCAACGGCGCTGACGTTGCCCCAGGTCAGGGTCACCAGATTATGTTTCGGCAGCGCCAGGTTGGCTTCGAGCACCTGACGTTTGAGATCGTCTAACATAGTTGTCTCCTGCCGGATGGCGCTTCGCTTATCCGGCCTACGAAACCGTAGGCCCGGTAAACGCAGTGCTACCGGGCATTCAGGGCTTAGCGTTTTGAACCGTAATAGACTTCATTCCAGCGCAGCGCGTCTTTGAAGGCGGGCAGGCGGGTATCGTTATCAATCACGGTAAGCTCGATGTCGTGCAGCTCGGCGAACTGACGCATGTCGTTCAGATCCAGCGCGTGGCTGAACACCGTGTGGTGCGCGCCACCGGCCAGGATCCAGGCCTCTGAGGCGGTTGGCAGGTCAGGCTGTGCTTTCCACAGGGCGTTGGCGACCGGCAGTTTCGGCAGAGAATGTGGCGTTTCAACCGCATCGACGCAGTTCACCAGCAGGCGGAAACGATCGCCCAGATCGATCAGGCTGGCGTTGATGGCCGGGCCCGTGCGGGTGTTGAAGATCAGACGCGCCGGATCGGCTTTACCGCCGATGCCGAGGTACTGCACGTCGAGGATCGGTTTTTCCTCTACCGCGATGGAAGGACACACTTCCAGCATGTGCGAGCCGAGCACCAGGTCGTTGCCGTTTTCGAAGTGGTAGGTGTAGTCCTCCATAAAGGAGGTGCCGCCCTGCAGACCGGTCGACATCACCTTCATGATGCGAAGCAGAGCGGCAGTTTTCCAGTCGCCTTCGCCCGCAAAGCCGTAGCCCTGCTGCATCAGACGTTGTACCGCCAGACCCGGCAGCTGTTTCAGGCCGTGGAGATCTTCAAAGGTGGTGGTAAAGGCGTGGAAGCCGCCCTGTTCCAGGAAGCGCTTCATGCCCAGCTCGATGCGCGCCGCGTCCAGCACGTTCTGACGCTTGTCGCCGTTGATTTGTGCCGCAGGCGTCAGGCGGTAGCTGCTTTCGTACTCGTCCACCAGCGCGCTCACGTCGCCGTCGCTGATTTCATTCACCACCTGCACCAGGTCGCCCACGGCCCAGGTATTCACGGAGAAGCCGAACTTGATCTGCGCGGCTACTTTGTCGCCGTCGGTGACCGCCACTTCACGCATGTTGTCCCCGAAACGTACCACTTTCAGGTGGCGGGTATCCTGCTTCGAAACCGCCTGGCGCATCCAGGATCCGATACGCTGTTGCGCCTTACCATCCTGCCAGTGGCCGGTGACCACCGCGTGCTGCTGACGCATACGCGCGCCGATGAAGCCGAACTCGCGGCCGCCGTGTGCGGTCTGGTTCAGGTTCATAAAGTCCATGTCGATGCTGTCCCACGGCAGGGAGGCGTTGAACTGGGTATGGAACTGCAGCAGCGGTTTGTTGAGGATAGACAGGCCGTTGATCCACATTTTTGCCGGTGAGAAGGTGTGCAGCCACACCACCAGACCGGCGCATTTATCGTCGTAGTTCGCGTCGCGGCAGATATGGGTAATCTCATCCGGCGTGGTGCCCAGCGGTTTCAGCACCAGCTTGCACGGCAGTTTGGCTTCCGCGTTCAGCGCGTTAACGACGTGCTCCGCGTGTTTCGTTACCTGCTGCAGCGCTTCCGGTCCGTACAGATGCTGGCTGCCAATCACAAACCACACTTCATAGTTATTAAAAATGGTCATCATCGTGTCCTTAATGGGTCAGGGTTGCCGTAGTGTCCGCGGTGCTTTTGGCCGGGGCGGCGACAGGGAGATAGTGAAGTTCGGCGCTTTTTGCCCACTGCTGGTAGCGCTGATAAAGCTGTTCAAAGCGTTGTGCCTGCTGGGCTCGCGGCTGAAGGGTGTTTTCGACGGCGCTCGCCATGTGCTGCTGCGCGGTGGGGATATCCGCATGGACGCCCGCGGCGACGGCGGCGAAAATCGCCGCGCCCAGCGCGCAGCACTGATCGGAGGCCACAATCTGCAGCGGACGGTTCAGCACGTCGCAGCAGGCCTGCATGATCACCGGGTTTTTACGGGCGATGCCGCCCAGCGCCATCACGTTATTCACGTCGATGCCCTGCTCGGTGAAGCACTCCATAATGGCGCGGGCACCGAAGGCCGTTGCGGCAATCAGACCACCGAACAGCGCGGGCGCGTCGGTCGCCAGGTTGAGGTCGGTAATCACCCCTTTCAGGCGCTGGTTGGCAAACGGCGTGCGGCGGCCGTTAAACCAGTCCAGCACCACCGGGAGGTGATCGAGAGACGGATTTTTGGCCCAGGCTTCGGTAAGCTGCGGCAGAAGCTGCTTTTTGCTCTCGGCTATCTGGGTTTTCAGTTCAGGATGCGCCGCCGCCAGTCGATCCAGCGGCCAGCCCAGCACGCGACCAAACCAGGCGTAGATATCGCCAAACGCGGACTGACCGGCCTCCAGACCGATGAAGTCCGGCACCACGCTGCCGTCAACCTGGCCACAGATGCCTTTCACCGCGCGGTCGCCGACGGTGGCTTTATCCGCCGTCAGGATGTCGCAGGTGGAGGTCCCGATGACTTTGACCAGCGTGTTTGGCTGCGCGCCCGCGCCCACGGCGCCCATATGGCAGTCAAACGCGCCGCCGGAGATCGCCACGTTTTGCGGCAGACCGAGACGCGTCGCCCACTCCTCACAGAGGGTGCCAACGGGAATATCGGCGGTAAAGGTGTCGGTAAACAGCGGGTATGTCAGGCTCTTGTTGATGATCGGGTCGAGCTCATCGAAGAACGCGGCCGGAGGCAGGCCGCCCCAGCTTTCATGCCACAGGGATTTATGCCCGGCGCTACAGCGACCGCGGCGGATATCCTGTGGACGCGTGGTGCCGGAGAGCAGGGCAGGCACCCAGTCGCACAGCTCAATCCATGACGCCGCAGCCTGCGCGACGGCGGCGTCGGCACGGGTGACGTGGAGGATCTTGGCCCAGAACCATTCGCTGGAGTAAATCCCGCCGATGTAGCGCGAGTAGTCCGTTTTGCCCGGCTGATGGCACAGGCGGGTGATGGCTTCGGCCTCTTCCACGGCGGTATGGTCTTTCCACAGCACGAACATGGCGTTCGGGTTGTCGGCAAACTCAGGACGCAGCGCCAGCACGCGGCCTTCGACATCCACAGGGGCTGGCGTGGAGCCGGTGCTGTCGACGCCAATGCCGACAATCTCAGCCCGCTGGGCGTCAGTCAGTTCAGCCAGGACGGTTTTGATCGCCGCTTCCATCGACTCAATGTAGTCACGCGGGTGGTGGCGGAACTGGTTGTTTGGCGCATCGCAGTAGCGCCCCTCTTGCCAGCGCGGGTACCACTCAACGCTGGTTGCTATCTCCTGGCCGGACGTACAGTCCACTGCCAGCGCGCGAACCGAGTCGCTGCCAAAATCGAGGCCAATCGCAATTGCCATGGTGTTGCTCCATCGAAAAAAGAGGTATGGAAGAACATTAGAGACTGGGGACAAAAGTCGTCAGGCAGGATCCGCTAATCTTATGGACTAAATTGCTGTTACAACGGAAAGTGTGACGCCGTGCAAATATTCAATGTGGACATTTCTGCCGCACTTATAGACACTTTTGTTACTGCTTATCTACCTGCTCAGGCGGAGAAATCAGGGGGAAAGGCTGAAACATGGCGGACGTAAAAGCGGCGTGATGCTTTTTGGATCTTTTCGCGGGCCATTTTTAAGCTGCTTTTAATGATATGGACAATTGGTTTCCTTCAGGACCCTTGGGAGAACTGAATCTATGGCCGAAACGCAAAACGATCCCCTGCTGCCGGGATACTCGTTTAACGCGCACCTTGTGGCGGGACTGACCCCTATCGAGGCTGAGGGATATCTCGACTTTTACGTCGACCGACCGCTTGGGATGAAAGGATATATCCTCAACCTGACCGTGCGAGGGGAAGGGATCATCAAGAACGGTGACCAGCAGTTTGTCTGCCGCCCCGGCGATATCCTGCTGTTCCCGCCGGGGGAGATCCACCACTATGGCCGTCATCCGGATGCCAAAGAGTGGTATCACCAGTGGGTCTACTTCCGTCCGCGCGCCTACTGGCAGGAGTGGCTTTCCTGGCCGGCTATTTTTGCGCACACCGGTTTTTATCGCCCGGATGAGGTGCATCTGGCGCAGTTTCGCGAGCTTTTTGCGCAGATTATCGAGGCGGGACAGGCCGGTGGTCGTTACGCTGAACTGCTGGCGATTAACCTGCTCGAACAGCTGCTGCTGCGACGGATGGAGGCAATTAACGAGTCGCTTAACCCGCCGCTGGATAACCGCGTGCGCGACGCCTGCCAGTACATCAGCGACCACCTGGCCGATAGCCAGTTTGATATCGCCAGCGTTGCCCAGCACGTCTGCCTTTCGCCGTCGCGTCTGTCACATCTGTTTCGCCAGCAGCTGGGCGTCAGCGTGTTGAGCTGGCGCGAGGACCAGCGGATCAGCCAGGCGAAGCTGCTGCTCAGCACCACCCGGATGCCCATCGCCACCGTAGGGCGCAACGTGGGCTTTGAGGATCAGCTCTATTTCTCCCGGGTATTTAAAAAATGTACCGGTGCCAGCCCGAGTGAATTCCGCGCGGGATGTGAATAAACGGTAAAAAAAGATAAACAAACAGGTGAATGCGGGAAGCAACCTGTAAACTATTCAGACAATTGTTGCCTTGACGCGGTGCGGGGCGCTAAGCAGAATCGCTGATTCGTTTTCTGACCGGAATAGTTATGCAGGCATTGCTGGAACATTTTATTACCCAGTCCGTTATGTACTCACTCATCGCCGTGGCGCTGGTGGCGTTTCTGGAGTCGCTGGCGCTGGTTGGGCTGATCCTGCCCGGCACCGTGATGATGGCGGGGCTTGGCGCGCTGATCGGCAGCGGCGAGGTCAATTTCTGGCAGGCGTGGCTGGCCGGGATTATCGGCTGCCTGCTGGGTGACTGGATCTCCTTCTGGCTGGGCTGGCGCTTTAAGAAGCCGCTGCACCGCTGGTCGTTTATGAAAAAGAACAAAGCCTTGCTGGATAAGACCGAGCATGCGCTGCACCAGCACAGTATGTTTACCATCCTCGTCGGCCGCTTCGTTGGGCCAACGCGTCCGCTGGTGCCGATGGTGGCGGGGATGCTGGATCTGCCCGTCGCGAAATTCGTGGTGCCGAACATTATCGGCTGCGTCTTCTGGCCGCCGTTCTACTTCCTGCCGGGGATCCTCGCAGGTGCTGCCATTGATATTCCTGACGGTATGCAAAGCGGTGAGTTTAAGTGGCTGCTGCTGGGCACGGCTGTGCTACTGTGGCTGGCGGCATGGTTCTGCTGGCGGCTGTGGCGCAGCGGGAAAGCGAATATCGATCGCCTGACGCGCTACCTCCCGCGTACTCGCCTGCTCTGGCTGGCCCCGCTGACGCTGGGCGTGGCGGCGGTGGCTCTGGTGGCGCTGATTCGTCACCCGCTGATGCCGGTGTACGGTGAGATTTTATTGAAAGTGGTCAGTCGCTAAGGACTATTTCCCTCTCCCCGTGGGAGAGGGCATCAGACCGCGCGAATGCCCAACAGTGAAGACGCCCCCGCTTGACCACTGAGCAGCTCTTCCGTCTTCCCATCCCACGCAATTCGCCCTTCAGCAACGACCACCGATCGCGGCGCAATCCGTGCGGCATCCTCAATACTGTGCGAAACCATCAGCATCGTCAGCTGCTGGCGCTGACAGACCTCCTGCACCAGGGCCAGCATCTCCTGACGCAGCGCGGGATCGAGCGCCGAGAACGGCTCATCCAGCAGCAGTATCGGCTGTTCGCGCACCAGACAACGTGCCAGCGCCACGCGCTGACGCTGGCCGCCGGAGAGCTCGCCCGGCAGCCTGTCGATAAACCCGGTGATCCCCATCTGTGCGGCAATGATCTCCAGCTTATGGCGCTGGTCATCGTTCAGCCTGAGTCCCGGGTGCATTCCCAGCGCGATGTTTTGCCGCACCGTCAGGTGGGTAAACAGGTTGTTTTCCTGAAACAGCATTGAGACAGGACGTTTTGCGGGCGGCGTGTGGGTATGATCCCGGTTATCTATGACGATCGCGCCACTTGCCGGCTGCAGAAAACCCGCAACCAGATTAAGCAGCGTGCTTTTTCCTGCGCCGCTTGGGCCAAGCACGGCGATCATCTCTCCCTGGCGCACGGAGAGCGTGAAGCGCATCGGCAGATGCTGATAAAGCCAGGTTACATCAGTCAGTTTTAACATCACGCCCCGGAAGTTTCTCGATAACGGTAAATAAGGCAAAGCACAGCAGCAGCAGTAACAGCGCGGTGACCGCGCCGTCCTGACTGCGGTAAGAGCCGATTTGCTGATAGAGCCAGTACGGCAGCGTGCGGAAATCGTCATTGCCGAACAGCGCCACGACCCCAAATTCTCCAATAGAGAGCACGCAGGCAAACGCCAGCGCCTGTGCCAGCGGACGTTTTAGCGCGCGCAGTTCGACCACCTTCAGCCGCTGCCAGCCCTGCATGCCCAGCGACTGGCACAGCAAACCGTAGCGGCTGTTGACGTCGCGCATCGGGTTTTCCAGCACCTTGAGCGCATAAGGGATGGCCATTAAGGCGTTGGTAAAGATCACGATGCCGTCGGCGCTTTCCGGCAGGCCGATGGTGCTGTTGAACAGCAAAAAGAAGCCTGTCGCCAGCACGATCCCCGGCATCGCCAGAATCAGCATGCCCGTCAGCTCCAGCATTTGTCCGGCTTTTTGCGCCTGGCGGGCGTAAAGCTCACGGCTGCTCCACAGCAGCATCATGGTCAGGATGACGCACAGTAATCCGGCAGCCAGCGCGATACGCAGCGAGGTCCAGGTGGCCTGCCAGAGGACGGGCTGTTGCAGGACAGACAGGAGATTGAGGTTCAGTCCGTCAACGATAACGGCCAGCAGCGGCGGCAACAGCAGCAGGAGCGCCAGCCCGATCAGGACAAAATCGCTGACGCGGCTGTGCAGGCTGTCCTGCGGATCGCGCCAGCCGGTTATTTGATGACTGCCAGCGGGAATGGCTTTACTCAGCCGCTGGCTCAACAGCACCAGTGCAAGGCAGCATGCCATCTGGACTATCGCCAGCAGCGCGGCGCGACCGGGATCGTAGTCGTAACTCAGCGCCTGGTAAATCGCCAGCTCAATGGTGGTGGCCTGCGGCCCGCCGCCGAGCGACAGCACGGTGGCAAAGCTGGCAAAGCAGAGCATGAAGATTAATGCCGCCACGGGCGGGAGCTGGCGGCGCAGCCACGGCCATTCGACAAAGCGGAAGAACGACACGCCGCGCATGCCGAGCTGGGCGGCAACCTGACGCTGTTCGCCGGGAATGTTCTCCAGCGCCTGCAAGAAGAGGCGCGTTGCCATCGGCATATTGAAAAAGACGTGTGCCAGCAGGATGCCCTGCAGCCCGTAAGGCGAGAATGACCATTCCAGACCAAGCTGGCCGAACAGCGATGCCAGCCAGCCCTGGCGACCGTAAACGCTCAAAATGCCGAATACCGCCACCAGCACGGGCAGGATCAGCGTCATGGCGCACAGGCGCAGCAGGGCCTGCCTGCCGGGGAAACGCCGCCGATACAGGGCGCGCGCCAGAAAAATGGCCGGGATCACCGACAGCAGGGCAGAAAGCGACGCCTGCCAGAAGGAGAACCGGATAACGTGCCAGAGGTAGCTGTCGTGCCAGAGGGCGAGCAGATCGCTCTCTGGCGCGTTGAACCACAGTGCAAGAAAAGCCCCCAGGCTGACCACCACCATCACTATGGCGGCGAGCAGCCCGGGCAGTAGCCAGCCGGGAATTAGCGGCTGACGGCGCGTTGCCATTCACTTACCCATGCTGCACGCTGCGCGGCGACCTGCTGCGGCGTAAACTCCAGCGAGGTTGTTGGTTTGGTCAGCTGCTCAAAACCTGCTGGAAGCGCAACGTTAGTGACCGGATACATCCAGTTGCCTGCGGGAATCGCATTCTGGAACGCCGGTGAAACCATGAACTTCAGGAACTTCTCGGCCAGCTCCGGCTGTTTGCTGGCGGCGGTACGCGCGGCCACTTCCACCTGCAGATAGTGCCCTTCAGTGAAATTCGCCGCAGCGTAGTTGTCTTTCTTCTCGGCGATAATGTGGTAGGCCGGAGAGGTGGTGTAGCTCAGCACCAGGTCGCTTTCGCCTTTCAGGAACAGACCATAGGCTTCGCTCCAGCCCTTGGTCACGGTGACGGTTTTGGCGGCCAGCTTCTGCCACGCTTCCGGCGCCTTATCCCCGTAAACCTTTTGCATCCACAGCAGCAGGCCCAGCCCCGGCGTGCTGGTACGCGGATCTTCATAAATCACGCGCCACTTCTGGTCACTTTCCACCAGCTCTTTCAGACTCTTCGGCGGGTTTTTCAGCTTATTTTTGTCATAAACAAAAGCAAAGTAGCCGTAATCGAACGGCACAAAGGTGTCGTTCTTCCAGCCGCCAGGCACATTAACGGCATCTGCCGCGACGCCGCTTTTGGCAAACAGTTTGGTCTGCGAGGCGGCGTCCAGCAGGTTGTTATCCAGCCCGAGCACCACGTCAGCCTTGCTGTTTTTCCCTTCCATACGCAGGCGGTTGAGCAGCGACACGCCATCTTCCAGTGCGACGAACTTCAGCTCGCAGTTGCAGTCGGCTTCAAAGGCTTTTTTGACTACCGGGCCAGGGCCCCAGTCGGCAGAGAAGGAGTCATAGGTGTAGACCGTCAGGACGGGCTTCGCAAAAGCAGGCAGCGCAAACAGCGCCAGCAGGGGGAGAACTTTTTTTAACACTTTGCACCTCAAAGTTGAGTGGCAAAGGATTTTGAGCGACAGCCTCAAATCCCTTCGCCGGCGTTATCCGGATCAGGTTCGACGGGTATTATCTCAGCGCACATCTGTGATGCAGCACCCCGTTGAGAACGGCGCTATTGTAATGATTTGGTGAATATTACGAAAGCGTTATGGCTCCGGGGGCGCAAACCAGGCGGATTTAAAATCAAACCAGCCCAGGGTATTCATCCGCAGGCCGCGCATACTGCGCTGACCCTGGATCATCAGCCAGTGGTGGATTAACGGGACGATGGTCTGTTCGGCCAGTAGCTGCTGGCACCACACGGCAAGATTCATCTCGCCCGCGCGCCACTGGGCGGCATCCTGCTGCCAGTCACGGTCGATGCAGTGCTGGATCAGCGGGACTTCATACAGGTGCGAGAAGAGCGAGAAATCGAGCGGCAGGGTGAAGTTGGCGCTGTTAAGCCAGATATCACTGGTGATATCCCCCTGGTGCCATTCGTCATAGTCAACTTCCCTGACCTCCAGCGTTACTCCTTCGGCTGCCAGTAGTCGGGTCATGATCCTCGCGATAAAACGATGCTCCACGTGCTCGCGGTAGTAGGTCAAGGTGATGGACTCCAGCCCTGCGGGCTTGTCGCAGTGCGACGGGCGGGCGTGGTGCCAGCGCGGAAGCAGGCCGTAGGCCGGGAACCAGTATGTCTGGTACTGCGCTTCCGCATGGTAGATCAGATTGGCAGGGGACAACACGTGGCTGATCCACTTGCGGACGGCCTGGTTTGCCCCGCGGTGGGTGCGGCGGTCAAAGAGGAGATAGTAGCATCCCTCCTCCAGGCGACTCTCCACGGCTTTTTCTCCCGTGGTGGGGCCTTCAAGCGTCAGCCCGCAGCTCAGGTCTTCATTGAGATCCGGCAATACCCACACGTTGACTTCGTCGATCAGCGCCCGATAGCCAAAGTAGTCATCGAACGCGCGGATTTTCAGCTGGTTGCTGTTATTGCGGGACACGGAGTAGGGCCCGGTGCCAATCGGCAGGCTGGCAAAATTGTTCATCGATTCCCACTCGCCGGGCAAAATCATCGACGGCACGTAGCCCAGCAGCCAGGGAAGCCACTTATCCTGCTGCGACAGCTCGATATCCAGCGTCCAGGCCGTGGGGGAGTGGATACGCGAAATATGCGAGTAGAGCGGCAGCCTTCGGACGCGTTCCAGAGAGGCGATGACGTCGTGCATCTCCAGCTCGCGACCATGGTGAAAGTGAATGCCGGGGCGTAAAAAAAAGCGCCAATGAAGAGGAGAAAGTTGCTGCCAGTGGTGCGCGATATCCGCTTCCAGTTCCCCGTTTTCCTCATTTATCCGCGTCAGACCGCTGAAGATTTGCCGGGCCATATGGGTTTCTGAGCGGCGTAACGCCGTGCCGGGCAGCAGATTTTTCATTGGACGATAGTAGAGCACCCGCAGGATGTGCCGCCCCTGACGAAAACTGCGTCCGAGATGGGAAACCAGCATCTGGCGCACGGCGGCTTTGTCGCCCACCAGCTGGACCAGCTGATCGATGCGGTCCTGCTCGAGCAGGTCTTCCGCGCGCTGCTGCTGTAGCGCCAGCCCGGTATAGAGAAAGGTCAACCGCGAACGTTTGCCGCGTCCCGCCTCAGCTTCCCAGCTTAACCAACCCTGTTGCTGCATGGTGTTGAGCAGCGTGCGCATATGACGGCGGGAATAGCTAAGCAGGTCAGCCAGCTCGTTGAGCGTGGTCTCCTGCGATTGCCCCTCGCAGCACTGCCAGAGGCGGATAAACTGTTGTTGCAGACGACCGGAAGGCATAAAAGAGGAACTCCTGACAAAAAACCAGCAATTTATTTATCCCTATATTAGGCCAATAATTCTCCTCGATGAAGTGAGGAGGTAAATTATGAAGAGGTCTACCGCACGTCAGTTTTATCAGCAGTACTTTTCAGCGACAAAAGGATCGTCCTGGCTGGCCCGCCAGTGTGCAGAGCAACGGCTGAAAACGTTAGAAGAATTGATGCAGTGGGACGTTACAACACCGACCTCTTCCCGCTAACTCGCCTCGATCATGTGTGACTGAGTATTGGTGCTTATCACCCGCCAGCAAAATGTTTTTGCTGGCTTTTTTCGTTTATTCTTTCACCCGATTTTGATTCGCTTTCACAAGGACTTGCGCATGCTGTGGTTGATGACGATGGGGCGACGCCTGAACGGCGTGTATGCCGCTTTTATGCTGGTGGCCTTTATGATGGGCGTGGCGGGGGCGCTGCAGGCGCCGACGCTGAGCCTGTTTCTCAGCCGCGAGGTGGGGGCACAGCCGTTTTGGGTCGGCCTGTTTTATACCGTTAACGCCATTGCCGGGATCCTGGTCAGCCTCGCGCTGGCGAAACGATCGGACAGCCAGGGCGATCGCCGCAGGCTGATCCTCTTTTGCTGCACCATGGCGGTGGGCAACGCGCTGCTCTTCGCCTTTAACCGTCATTATCTGACGCTCATTACCTGCGGCGTGCTGCTGGCGTCACTGGCGAACACCGCCATGCCGCAGCTGTTCGCGCTGGCCCGTGAATATGCGGATAACTCGGCGCGGGAAGTGGTGATGTTCAGCTCGGTGATGCGTGCCCAGCTCTCGCTGGCGTGGGTCATTGGCCCGCCGCTGGCCTTCATGCTGGCGTTGAACTACGGCTTTACCACCATGTTCTCCATCGCCGCCGGGATTTTTGTCATCAGCCTGGCATTGATTGCCTTCGCGCTGCCGTCCGTGGCGCGCGTCGAACAGGCAACGGATAAACCTGTCACCGAGGTGAGCGGCTGGCAGGACAAAAACGTCCGCATGCTGTTTATTGCCTCCACGCTGATGTGGACCTGCAACACGATGTACATTATCGATATGCCGCTGTGGATCAGCAGCGATCTGGGTTTACCGGACAAACTCGCCGGGATCCTAATGGGAACCGCGGCCGGGCTGGAGATCCCGGCGATGATTCTGGCGGGTTACTACGTTAAGCGCTTTGGAAAGCGTCGGATGATGATCGTTGCCGTGGCGGCCGGGGTGCTGTTCTACGCGGGGCTGATCCTTTTCCATTCGCGTGAAGCGTTGCTGGCGCTGCAGCTGTTTAACGCCGTGTTTATCGGGATTGTTGCCGGGATCGGCATGCTCTGGTTTCAGGATCTCATGCCCGGTCGTGCCGGCTCGGCGACCACGCTTTTTACCAACAGTATTTCAACCGGGGTGATTCTGGCAGGCGTGATTCAGGGGGCGCTGGCGCAAAGCTATGGGCATGCGTCTGTCTACTGGATGATTGCGGCGCTTTCTGTCGTGACGCTTCTGCTGACCTGCCGCGTAAAAGACGTGTGATCGGATGAATGAAACGGAGCCCGGGAACGCCGGGCTCTGCGAACCGTATTATTCTGAACACTGATACTTACGCTGCGCGCGTAGCGTCAGGTACATATGAACGAGGCCCATGAAACCGTGTGCCCAGAAATATGTCTCAACAAAGACCGTCAGAAATTTATGCAAATTTAAGGCGGATTCTGTGACGGACGAAACGGGTCCGAGCGTGGCGTTCAGCACGAACCAGGCCGCGCCGCAGAGTGCAACGCCCAGCAGCGCCAGCACGCCCAAACCTTGCACCGTTGCCGCCATACCGCCGGCATGCGCGTCAGGAAGCTGGCGCTGCGTGAGGGTGCGAATATCGTCAACGATTCCGCGAAAATCCAGCGCCAGCCAGGCGAAGTAATATTTAAATCCGCGCTGGGTTAACATCCATGCCATCATGGCAATGCCACAAAAAATTAAACCAAACCCGGAAATAATATGCATCCAGGTGACAATTCCGTTCAGCCCGGAGTCGTGGAGGGCTTCACTTTCGGTGAAATTAGAATTGATGATCTGGACCAGCACCAGTACGGCCACAAGAATGTGCAGTACGCGAAGAAAGGGTGTTTCTTTATGGGGGAGCGTATTGCGTAGCGTTGGGTTCATCGCTTTTTACCTCAATAATGAGAGAGCTGATGCGATGCAGTGTGACGCAGATTAATTAACGAAACCTTAACGGTGGGTTGCGTCACACTGTATTTATGCGTTCCGATTAGCGAGCAGGATCAATATGCGTCATCACATTCAGCACATTGAATTTTTGCATCACGTTGTTTCTGGCATTGACGGCAATCTGATGCCCTTCTTTTACGCTTAATTCGCCGTTAACTTCCAGATGGACATCGACAAGGGCTAAATCGCCCATCTTGCGGGTTTTTAAATCATGGAGTCCGGTGACACCCTCGGTGGAGAGAAGACAGTTTTTGATATCATGCTCCAGCTCGGGTTCAAGCGAACGGTCCATCAGGTCGTGCAGGGCATCGGCAGAGAATTTGTAACCCATATGGGCGATAAATATCCCAACAATCAGGGCCGCAATCAGGTCCATCGCGTGAAAACCCACTAAATTCCCGGCAATACCGATGGCGACAACCACTGACGAGGCTGCGTCAGAGCGGGCATGCCAGGCATTGGCTATCAGCAGCGAGGACTGAATACGTTTTCCCGCGGCATACATGTATCTGAACAGGCTTTCCTTCACCACCAGCGCCAGTATCGCCACCCACAGAGCGGCCCCTTTCACCAGCTGATGCGTCTCGGGGTGAAGCAGTTTATTCCCTGCGGACCAGAGCATCCCGATTCCCACAAGCAGCAGAATAGCGCCAATAATGAGCTTTGCACCGTTTTCGAAACGCAGATGACCGTAATGATGATCGATATCAGAGGCTTTCTGACTCTTTTTATTTGCAATCAGAACGACAAAGTCAGAGGATAAATCGGAAAGAGAATGAATCCCATCAGCAATTAATCCCTGTGAGCCGGAGAATATTCCTGCAACTATCTGAAAGCCGGTGAGTAAACTATTTGTTATCACACTCACTATTGTGCATTTTTGTATTTCATGAGAACGGAGATGAGACTCATTGCTATTTTTCTTTTCCATGATAAGTTCCGCTACCAGCTGATTGAGCGATTATTCTGCTCAGGGAACATTAAATTGACATTAAATATAACGTTATTATTGGCTGGGTTTGCGAAGTATTTACAGATGGAAGATGGGCATTGGGATAAAACACGGCCTGCAGAGTACACCGCAGGCCGGAGGATTATTTCATAAATGTGGGTTGTTTTTGTTCGTAAGTGGCAATCGCCGCTTCGTGCTGGAGAGTTAAACCAATGCTATCCAGACCGTTCAGCATGCAGTGACGGCGGAAGGCATCAATGCTGAAGCTGTAGGTCTTATCCCCGGCTTTCACCACTTCGGCTTCCAGATCCACTTCAAACGAAATGCCCGGATTCGCCTTAACCAGCGCGAACAATTCATCGACCTGTTCATCGCTCAGCGTCACCGGCAGAAGCTGGTTGTTGAAGCTGTTGCCGTAGAAGATATCCGCGAAGCTTGGGGCAATGACCACCTTAAAGCCATAGTCGGTGAGCGCCCACGGCGCGTGTTCACGGGATGAGCCGCAGCCAAAGTTTTCCCGCGCCAGCAAAATGGAGGCACCTTTGTATTCCGGGAAGTTCAACACGAATTCCGGATTAGGCACTTCGCCCTTATCGTCGAGGAAACGCCAGTCGTTAAACAGGTGCGCGCCGAAACCGGTACGCGTCACCTTCTGCAAAAACTGCTTAGGAATAATGGCGTCAGTATCGACGTTCGCGGCGTCCAGGGGGACAACCCGGCCTGTATGTTGGGTAAATTTCTCTGCCATGATTGTCTCCTTATTTCAGGCTGCGAATGTCGGCGAAATGGCCGGTGACTGCCGCAGCGGCGGCCATTGCCGGGCTGACCAGATGGGTGCGCCCACCGCGGCCCTGACGGCCTTCAAAATTACGGTTGCTGGTAGAGGCACAGCGCTCACCCGGATTCAGGCGATCGTTGTTCATGGCCAGACACATCGAACAGCCTGGCAGGCGCCACTCGAAGCCTGCTTCGATAAAGATCTTATCCAGACCTTCGGCTTCTGCCTGGGCCTTCACCGGACCGGAGCCTGGAACGACCAGCGCCTGCACGCCCGGCGCGACTTTACGGCCTTTGGCGATCTCTGCCGCCGCACGCAAATCTTCGATACGGGAGTTGGTGCAGGAGCCGATAAACACTTTATCAATGGCGACATCGGTCAACGGCACGCCGGGCTTCAGCCCCATATAGGCCAGCGCTTTTTCCGCACTGGCGCGCTCGACCGGATCGGCGAAGGAGGCCGGGTCAGGGATGCTGTCGTTGACGGAAATCACCTGACCCGGGTTGGTGCCCCAGGTCACCTGAGGCGCAATTTCTTCTGCCTGCAGCGTGACAACGGTATCAAACGTTGCCCCATCGTCGGTTGTCAGGGTTTTCCAGTAGGCTACCGCGTCGTCAAAATCCTGACCTTTCGGCGCGTGCAGACGGCCCTTCACATAGTTGAAGGTGGTTTCGTCCGGCGCGACCAGCCCGGCTTTTGCGCCCATCTCAATGGCCATATTGCACAGGGTCATGCGACCTTCCATGCTCAGTGCCTGGATGGCTTCACCGCAGAACTCAACAACGTGGCCGGTACCGCCTGCGCTGCCGGTTTTACCGATGATGGCCAGGACGATGTCTTTCGCGGTAATGCCCGGTGCCGCTTTGCCCTTCACCTCAATCTTCATGGTTTTGGCGCGGCCCTGCTTCAGGGTCTGCGTTGCCAGCACATGTTCCACTTCTGACGTGCCAATCCCGAATGCCAGAGCGCCAAACGCGCCGTGGGTCGCGGTATGGGAGTCACCGCAGACGATGGTCATGCCCGGCAGGGTGATCCCTTGCTCAGGCCCCATCACGTGGACGATGCCCTGATACGGATGGTTCAGGTCGTACAGCTCAACGCCAAATTCATTGCAGTTCTTAATCAGCTCCTGCATCTGGATACGGGCCATCTCACCCGAGGCGTTAATGTCTTTGGTCTGGGTGGAAACGTTGTGATCCATCGTCGCGAAGGTTTTACCCGGCTGACGTACCGGACGCTTGTGCGCGCGCAGGCCGTCAAATGCCTGAGGTGAGGTCACTTCGTGTACCAGATGACGGTCAATGTACAGCAGCGGGGTTTCGTTTGGTGCCTCGTAAACAACGTGCGCATCGAACAACTTTTCATATAACGTCTTAGCCATGATTACACCCCTTCAGCGACATAGCGGGCAATGATGTCGCCCATTTCATCGGTACTGACTGCCGCCGTGCCGCGTGCTAAA
This sequence comes from Enterobacter sp. PL_is511, assembly GCF_055816065.1. NCBI lineage: Bacteria > Pseudomonadati > Pseudomonadota > Gammaproteobacteria > Enterobacterales > Enterobacteriaceae > Enterobacter > Enterobacter sp. PL_is511. The sequence goes on from NZ_JBVPGP010000022.1 coordinate 101,936, forward strand.
TCGCCGGTACGGACGCCTTCTTCTAACGCCCGGTTAATGGCGTTCTCAATTGCGGTTGCCGCATCGCCTGCATCCAGGCTGTAGCGCAGCAGCAGGGCCAGAGAGAGGATCTGGGCGATCGGGTTGGCAATGTTCTTGCCTGCGATATCCGGCGCGGAGCCGCCCGCAGGCTCATACAGGCCAAAGCCTTCTTCATTCAGGCTTGCAGATGGCAGCATTCCCATGGAGCCGGTGATCATCGCGCACTCGTCAGAGAGAATATCGCCGAACAGGTTGGAGCACAGCAGCACGTCAAACTGGGACGGATCCTTAATCAGCTGCATGGTCGCGTTGTCGATGTACATGTGCGACAGCGCAACGTCCGGGTACTGCTTAGCGACTTCACTCACAATCTCGCGCCACAAAATGGAGGACTGCAGCACGTTCGCTTTATCAATGGAGGTCACCTTATGGCGGCGTTTGCGCGCCGACTCGAACGCGATGTGGGCGATACGTTCGATTTCGAAGCGATGATACACCTCGGTGTCGAACGCTTTCTCGTGTTGTCCGCTGCCTTCGCGCCCTTTTGGCTGACCGAAATAGATCCCGCCTGTCAGTTCACGCACGCAGAGAATGTCGAAACCGTTGGCGGCGATATCTGCGCGCAGCGGGCAGAACTCTTCCAGACCCTGATACAGTTTCGCCGGACGCAGGTTGCTGAACAGCTTGAAATGTTTACGCAGCGGCAGCAGCGCGCCGCGTTCTGGCTGCTCTGCTGGCGGCAGGTGTTCCCATTTCGGGCCACCGACGGAACCAAACAGCACGGCATCGGCATTTTCGCAGCCTTCCACGGTCGCTTTCGGCAGCGGCGTACCGTGGTTATCAATCGCAATACCGCCCACGTCGTAGTGGCTGGTGGTGATTTTCATCGCAAAACGCGTACGAACGGCTTCCAGTACTTTCAGCGCCTGTGCCATCACTTCCGGACCAATACCGTCGCCCGGTAACACAGCAATATGGTAATTCTTCGACATTACACGGTTTCCTTGTTGTTCTCTTTATTCTGAGCTTTGCGTTGCAACTCTTTTTCGACTTCGGCGGCGCGCCAGATGTTGTTCAGAACATGCACCATCGCTTTCGCGGAGGATTCAACGATATCGGTCGCCAGGCCCACGCCGTGGAAGCGGCGGCCATTGTGGGTAACAACAATGTCGACCTGACCCAGTGCATCTTTGCCGTGGCCCTTGGCCGTCAGGTCATACTTCACCAGCTCAACGTCGTACTCGGTGACGCGGTTAATCGCCTGGTAGATGGCATCGACAGGGCCGTTACCGTTCGCGGCCTCTGCTTTAATTTCATCACCACAGGCCAGTTTGACCGAGGCGGTGGCGATGTTGCTGGAGCCGGACTGCACGTTGAAGTAATCCAGACGGAAGTGCTCTGGCTCTTCCTGCTGCTTGTTAATAAAGGCCAGCGCTTCCAGGTCGTAGTCGAACACCTGACCTTTTTTGTCGGCCAGCTTCAGGAACGCGTCGTACAGCTGATCCATATTGTAATCGCTGTCCTTATAGCCCATCTCTTCCATACGGTGTTTAACCGCCGCGCGACCGGAACGGGAGGTCAGGTTCAACTGCACCTGGTTCAGGCCGATGGATTCCGGGGTCATGATTTCGTAGTTTTCACGGTTCTTCAGGACGCCATCCTGGTGAATACCGGAGGAGTGTGCGAAGGCGCCAGTGCCGACAATCGCTTTGTTAGCCGGAATGGGCATGTTGCAAATCTGGCTGACGGTCTGGCTGGTGCGCCAGATTTCGTTGTGATTGATGCGGGTGTGCACGTCCATGATGTCTTTGCGCACTTTGATCGCCATGATCACTTCTTCCAGCGAACAGTTGCCCGCGCGTTCGCCGATACCGTTCATCGCACCTTCTACCTGACGCGCACCGGCGTGGACGGCGGCGATGGCATTACCCACGGCCAGACCCAAATCATCGTGGGTGTGGACGGAGATAATTGCCTTATCAATATTGGGTACGCGGTCGTACAGTCCGGTAATGATGTTGGAGAACTCAAACGGCATGGTATAGCCGACGGTGTCAGGGATGTTGATGGTTTTCGCGCCCGCGTTGATGGCGGCTTCCACAACGCGCGCCAGGTCTTCGATTGGCGTACGGCCCGCATCTTCACAGGAGAATTCAACGTCATCGGTATAGTTGCGTGCGCGTTTCACCATATACACCGCGCGCTCAATCACCTCATCCAGCGTGCTGCGCAGCTTGGTGGCGATGTGCATAGGTGAGGTCGCAATAAAGGTGTGGATACGGAACGCTTCGGCGACTTTCAATGACTCGGCAGCAACGTCGATGTCTTTCTCTACGCAGCGCGCCAGGGCGCATACGCGGCTGTTTTTAATGGTGCGGGCGATAGTCTGGACGGATTCGAAATCACCCGGAGACGAGACCGGGAAACCGACCTCCATCACGTCGACACCCATACGTTCGAGAGCCAGCGCGATCTGCAGTTTCTCTTTTACACTCAGGCTTGCCTGCAATGCCTGTTCACCGTCACGTAAAGTAGTATCGAAAATAATGACTTGCTGGCTCATGGGTTAGGTCCTTGTCAGTCTTAGGGCGCCTTGCTACGAGCATAAAAAAACCCGCGCAGTGGCGCGGGTTTTTAGTCTTACTGGTGACGATTCAACGCTGAATTTCGCCCGCCAGTCTACCGCGCACAGTGAATGCGTTTAGTAGTAGTAGACCGGTGAAACGAATGGTGCGAATCATGAATCGTGCTCCGTTAAATTCAATATGCTTTTAGTGGTACTGGATACGGCCGTTCATGTCAACCCCTGACGATGAAAACGGTCCCGACGGACGGAATCAGCAGGGTATTCACTTTAGCTAATTGTGCTGGTTTTAGCTTTCGTGACCCGACTAATTGTCTAATTTTGGACTTAAGAAAAGAGTTGCAGAAACAAATAAATATAATTGTTTAAAAATGAGTGAAATGTCCTGAAGAGAATGCGTTGTGATTAAAAGGTTTTAATATCATTAAGTTATAAATGCAGTGAATCTGTTCCATAATGCTGAAAAGCGAACGGATATAACAGGTTGTTAACTAACTGTAGGGCGATGGCAATAACAGTTTAATAATACTTAAGTCATCATTAACCTGATGGCAATTGTATATTTGTTTGGTTTATGGTTTCATTCAAATTCTAAAGTCAAACATATCATTTGCGCTCATTAATTTTCGTTATTATAGAGTCTTTATATATTCCGAATTTTAAATAATTATCTTTTGCTGATCGTATTTGCATGATAAATCATATTTTCGAGATGATTACCGTACGTGAGCAAAGGGAGTGTAGCGTGACAGTGGAGTCAGAAGTGTCAGAAAATAATATTAAACAACCTCAAGCTACTGATGGGATTAAACCGCAGTTACGCACGGTGGATCTTAATCTTCTGACGGTATTTGATGCTGTCATGCAGGAACAGAATATCACCCGCGCGGCCCAAGCCTTGGGGATGTCGCAACCTGCCGTGAGTAATGCCGTTGCCAGGCTTAAGGTCATGTTTAACGACGAATTGTTTGTTCGTTACGGGAGAGGGATCCAGCCTACGGCGCGCGCATTCCAGCTGTTCGGCTCCATCCGCCAGGCGTTGCAGTTGGTACAAAACGAGCTGCCGGGCTCGGGCTTTGAACCCTTAAGCAGCGAGCGCGTATTCCATCTTTGCGTCTGTAGCCCATTAGATAATTATTTAACGTCGATTATTTATAATAAAGTTGAAGAGATCGCACCAAATATCAACCTGGTTTTTAAATCATCCCTGAATCAAAACACGGAACATCAGTTACGCTATCAGGAGATTGAATTCGTTCTGGGGTATGAAGAGTTCCGTCGTCCAGAATTTTCCTGTGTGCCGCTGTTTAAAGATGAAATGGTTCTCGTCGCCAGTAAAAAACATCCGCGCCTGAATTCTCCGCTGCTAGAAAGCGATGTTTATAACGAGCAGCACGCCGTTGTTGCACTCGACAGATATGCTTCCTTTAGCCTGCCGTGGTATGACACTGCGGATAAACAGGCGAGCGTGGCGTATCAGGGCATGGCCATGGTTAGCGTATTAAACGTGGTCTCCCAGACGCAACTGGTGGCGATTGCGCCGCGCTGGCTGGCAGAAGAGTTTTCTGACCCGTTAAACCTGCAAATTTTACCTCTGCCGCTCAAGCTAAATAGCCGCACCTGTTATCTTTCCTGGCATGAAGCGGCGGGTCGGGATAAAGGGCATCAGTGGATGGAGGAGTTGCTGGTTGGCATCTGTCGCCGGTAAGCGCATCAGGATAAATCGCATCGGTTTATGTGATTTATCCTGATTTCTTTTAGATAATTGCTATTTTATTCTGAGGTGCTTTTTTTCGGGATGCTCTCCGGCACGCAAAAATAGATGATTTCCTGCATTGTCGCGCTTTTCAGCGATGATTTATCACCCCATCCTCTATTCCCAGAGGAATTAACCATATCTCCTGTTAACGGCTGCTTTTTCTGCTTTACGCGCCGTTTATCTACCCGGGTTTGCTAATTGCCTGCCTCATAACGAGCGGTTAAGGTAAAGAACACTCTGCAAAATATAAGATTGGTTTATCCCAATCGTAAGACGGTGCGGAAATGAATTCGGCAGTCCGTCTATAACAAAATGCCTGGAGGCAAAGCATGGAGATGTTGTCTGGCGCGGAAATGGTCGTTCGGTCGCTGATCGATCAGGGCGTAAAGCAAGTGTTCGGCTACCCTGGCGGTGCGGTCCTCGATATTTATGATGCGCTGCATACGGTAGGGGGCATTGACCATGTTCTGGTACGTCACGAGCAGGCGGCGGTGCACATGGCTGACGGCCTGGCGCGTGCGACGGGTGAAGTGGGCGTGGTGCTAGTCACGTCCGGCCCCGGCGCGACAAACGCCATTACCGGCATTGCGACGGCCTATATGGACTCTATCCCGCTGGTGATCCTCTCCGGGCAGGTGGCAACCTCACTGATTGGCTACGATGCTTTTCAGGAGTGCGACATGGTCGGGATTTCGCGTCCCGTTGTGAAGCACAGCTTCCTGGTCAAGCAAACAGAAGACATTCCCGGCGTACTGAAAAAAGCCTTCTGGCTGGCGGCGAGCGGACGTCCAGGACCGGTGGTGGTCGATCTGCCTAAAGATATCCTGAACCCGGCAAACAAGCTGCCTTATGTCTGGCCGGAATCGGTCAGCATGCGCTCTTATAACCCAACAACGCAGGGACATAAAGGTCAGATCAAGCGGGCATTGCAAACGCTGCTGGCAGCCAAAAAACCGGTGGTCTATGTTGGTGGCGGGGCGATCAACTCTGCCTGCGAAGTCCAGCTTCGTAAACTGATTGAAAAACTTAACCTGCCAGTTGCATCGTCATTGATGGGGCTGGGGGCATTCCCTGCCACCCATCGTCAGGCGCTGGGGATGCTGGGTATGCACGGTACCTATGAAGCCAACATGACGATGCATCATTCCGATGTCATCTTTGCCGTCGGCGTGCGCTTTGACGATCGCACCACCAACAACCTGGCAAAGTATTGCCCGAACGCCACCGTGCTGCACATTGATATCGATCCTACGTCAATTTCAAAAACAGTGGCGGCTGATGTGCCGATCGTCGGTGATGCCCGCCAGGTTCTGGAGCAAATGCTGGACCTGCTGACCCAGGAGAGTGCAACCCAGCCGCTGGATGAGATCCGCGACTGGTGGCAGCAGATTGAACAGTGGCGCGCGCGTCAGTGCCTGAAATATGACACACAAAGCGAAAACATTAAGCCGCAGGCGGTCATCGAAGCGGTGTGGCGACTGACGAAAGGTGAGGCGTACGTAACCTCAGACGTGGGACAGCACCAGATGTTTGCCGCCCTGTATTACCCGTTTGATAAACCGCGACACTGGATCAATTCCGGTGGTTTAGGAACCATGGGCTTTGGTCTGCCTGCCGCGCTGGGCGTGAAGCTGGCGTTGCCGAATGAAACCGTCGTCTGCGTGACCGGAGATGGCAGTATTCAGATGAACATTCAGGAGCTGTCTACCGCGCTGCAATATGAACTGCCGGTACTGGTGCTGAACCTGAATAACGGGTATCTCGGTATGGTGAAGCAGTGGCAGGATATGATCTACTCTGGCCGTCATTCACAGTCATACATGAAATCGCTGCCGGACTTTGTTCGTCTTGCTGAAGCTTACGGCCATGTAGGCATGCGGGTAACCGATCCGGCTGAGCTGGAAGCGAAGCTCGCGCAAGCGCTTGAGCACGTTAAAAACAACCGCCTCGTCTTTATGGATGTGATTGTTGATGGGACCGAACACGTTTATCCGATGCATATTCGTGGTGGTGGTATGGATGAAATGTGGTTAAGCAAAACGGAGAGAACCTGATATGCGCCGGATATTATCTGTTTTACTGGAAAACGAGTCTGGCGCACTGTCGCGCGTCATTGGTCTTTTTGCGCAGCGCGGCTATAACATTGAAAGCCTGACAGTTGCCCCGACGGAAGACCCGACGCTGTCGCGCATGACGATCCAAACCGTCGGCGATGCCAAAGTGCTTGAGCAGATTGAGAAACAGCTGCATAAGCTGGTTGATGTGCTGCGCGTGAGCGAGCTGGGGCAGGGGGCCTACGTTGAACGAGAGGTTATGCTGGTTAAAATCCAGGCCAGCGGCTACGGGCGTGAAGAAGTTAAACGCAATGCGGATATTTTCCGCGGACAGATTATTGACGTCACCCCTTCTCTTTATACGGTTCAGCTGGTTGGGACAAGCGACAAGCTGGATGCTTTCCTGGCGTCAGTGCGGGATGTCGCAAAAATTGTCGAGGTCGCGAGATCGGGTGTAGTCGGTCTGTCACGCGGCGAGAAAATCATGCGTTAGTTGTCAAAAAGGTTCGCCTCTTTCTGCCCGGTCACCAAAGCCGGGCTTTTTTTTGCGTAATCAGCCGACAACGCAGATAAAAGCGGTTGCCGCGAAGGCTTTTCTGCGTTTAGATGTTAAAAGATTTAACCATAACCTTGACAGGGCCATGGACTCTTTTCTTTTTTTAAGGGGCAATTGTGAAACTGGATGAAATCGCCCGGCTAGCCGGCGTGTCACGAACAACGGCCAGCTATGTGATTAACGGTAAAGCAAAGCAGTACCGTGTTAGCGACAAGACCGTTGAAAAAGTTATGGCGGTGGTTCGTGAGCATAACTACCATCCGAATGCTGTCGCAGCCGGTCTGCGTGCCGGGCGTACCCGCTCTATTGGTCTGGTGATCCCTGACCTGGAAAACACCAGCTATACCCGTATCGCCAACTATCTTGAACGTCAGGCGCGTCAGCGCGGCTATCAGTTGCTGATTGCCTGCTCAGAAGACCAGCCCGATAACGAGATGCGCTGCATTGAGCATCTGCTCCAGCGTCAGGTGGATGCCATTATCGTGTCGACCTCCTTGCCGCCAGAGCATCCGTTCTACCAGCGCTGGGCGAATGACCCGTTCCCAATTGTGGCGCTGGATCGCGCGCTCGATCGCGAGCATTTCACCAGCGTGGTGGGTGCGGATCAGGATGATGCAGAAATGCTGGCCGCAGAGTTGAGAACGTTCCCCGCGGAAACGGTGCTGTATCTTGGCGCGTTGCCCGAGCTTTCCGTGAGCTTCCTGCGTGAGCAGGGATTCAGAACCGCCTGGAAAGACGATCCGCGCGAGGTTCACTACCTCTATGCCAACAGCTACGAGCGTGAAGCCGCCGCGCAGCTGTTCGAGAAATGGCTGGAAACGCATCCGATGCCTCAGGCGTTGTTCACCACGTCGTTTGCGCTGTTGCAGGGCGTCATGGACGTGACTTTACGCCGGGAAGGTAAACTGCCCTCCGACCTGGCGATTGCCACGTTCGGGGATAACGAGCTGCTCGACTTCCTCCAGTGCCCGGTGCTGGCGGTAGCACAGCGTCACCGCGATGTGGCTGAACGCGTGCTGGAGATTGTGCTGGCAAGCCTGGATGAGCCGCGCAAGCCGAAACCGGGCCTGACGCGTATCAAACGTAATCTCTACCATCGCGGAATTTTAAGCCGCCAAAAATGAAAATGACCGGGGCGGCGAAATCTGCCCCCTTTTGTTGCGATAATTCGTGCAGATAATTCCCGGAGAGAAATTAGGATAATTCTTGAGGGATCCTAATCACCTATTTTTCTTAATTCATTCTGGCTTTTAAATTGTCTTTTTAAGAACGTCCGGTCGATTTTAAACGGCATTCTTTGTATTATTTTGTTACAAACCCTTTTCGGTCGATGAATAATCAGACGTTTTTCCTCCTCCTTTGCCAGCTTACGTGGCAACCGCTGAGCTTACCGAGTGCCTGGGTGAATCTGGCGCTGTTATCCCCTGAGAATCTGTCATAAAATGCTGCCCGCGTCGCAAACTGACACTTTATATTTATCTGCGATGATATTGAGTGAGCTTTAACGCTAGTGTGCATATTCGGTTTTTTTCTTACAAATATTCATAACGTTAATTTTGCCTCGCCAGTTGTGCAGTTATTAACCAGGACTGTTTATCTCTGTAAATAGAGGGCTTCCGAGTCCTTATATGGAGAGTCCTGGCTTGACAAGCTTTTCCCTCGCTCCGTAAACTCCTTTAGGTGGGAATTTGTGGGTTAAAGTGGTGAGGAGGGGTGAGACTGGCATGTTCCGTGGAGCTACGTTAGTCAATCTCGACAGCAAAGGGCGTTTATCGGTACCAACCCGATACCGCGACCAGCTGATAGAGAACGCTGCGGGTCAAATGGTTTGCACCATTGACATTAACTCCCCCTGCCTGCTGCTTTACCCCTTGCCTGAATGGGAAATTATTGAGCAAAAGCTGTCGCGACTGTCGAGCATGAACCCGCAGGAACGCCGCGTACAGCGGCTGTTATTGGGGCATGCCAGTGAATGTCAGATGGATAACGCTGGGCGATTACTGATTGCCCCTGTGTTGCGGCAACATGCCGGTCTGACCAAAGAAGTGATGCTGGTCGGGCAGTTCAACAAGTTTGAACTGTGGGATGAAACGACCTGGTATCAACAGGTCAAGGAAGATATCGACGCTGAGCAGTCTGATTCCGCGACATTATCGGAACGGCTGCAGGACTTGTCTCTATAAATATGATGGAAAATTATAAACATAAAACGGTGTTACTGGACGAGGCCGTAAACGGCCTGAATATTCGTCCGGATGGCATCTACATTGATGGCACGTTTGGTCGCGGTGGTCACTCACGTTTGATTCTCTCCCAGCTTGGAGAGGAAGGACGTCTGCTGGCAATCGATCGCGATCCGCAGGCTATTGCCGTTGCACAGACCATCAATGACCCACGCTTTTCCATCGTGCATGGACCTTTCTCTGCGCTCGCGGATTATGTCGCTGAGCGCGGCCTGACGGGCAAGATCGACGGGATTCTTCTCGATCTTGGCGTCTCTTCACCCCAACTTGATGATGCTGAACGTGGTTTCTCCTTTATGCGTGATGGTCCGCTGGACATGCGGATGGACCCGACGCGCGGTCAATCTGCCGCTGAGTGGCTACAGACCGCTGACGAAGCCGATATTGCATGGGTCATCAAAACGTTCGGCGAAGAGCGCTTTGGCAAACGTATTGCGCGCGCCATCGTTGAGCGCAATCGCATTGAGCCAATGACCCGCACCAAAGAGTTGGCCGAAGTGATCGCGGCGGCGACACCGGTGAAGGATAAGCACAAACATCCCGCGACCCGTACCTTCCAGGCGGTTCGCATCTGGGTAAACAGTGAACTGGAGGAAATAGAGCTGGCGCTAAAAAGCTCGCTCGACGTGCTGGCCCCGGGTGGGCGGTTATCCATCATCAGCTTCCATTCGCTGGAAGACCGTATTGTGAAACGCTTCATGCGTGAACAAAGCCGCGGTCCGCAGGTGCCAGCGGGGCTGCCGATGACGGAAGAACAACTCAGGAAGCTGGGTGGCCGTCAGTTGCGAGCATTAGGCAAGTTGATGCCGGGCGAAGAAGAAGTGGCAGAGAATCCACGCGCCCGTAGTTCAGTGCTGCGTGTTGCAGAGAGGACGAACGCATGATCGGCAGAGTGACAGAGACCCTAAGCAAAGTTAAGGATTCGTTAGGAAGCAACGAGCGCCATGCCTTGCCTGGCGTGATCGGCGACGATCTTTTGCGGTTTGGGAAACTGCCACTCTGTCTGTTCATTTGCATCATTGTCACGGCAGTTACGGTGGTGACCACCGCCCACCATACACGTTTATTGACTGCGCAACGCGAGCAGATGGTACTGGAACGCGATGCGCTGGATATTGAATGGCGAAATCTGATCCTTGAAGAAAACGCGCTCGGCGATCACAGCCGGGTTGAACGGATCGCAACGGAAAAGCTGCAGCTGCAGCATGTTGATCCTTCGCAGGAAAATATCGTAGTACAAAAATAAGGGAAAACGCGACGCATGAAAGCAGCGGCAAAAACGCTAAAACCAAAACGTCAGGAAGAACAGGCCAACTTTGTCAGTTGGCGTTTTGCGTTGCTTTGCGGCTGCATTTTACTGGCGCTGGGTTTCCTGCTCGGACGCGTGGCCTGGCTACAAATCGTCGCCCCTGACATGCTGGTACGCCAGGGCGATATGCGCTCTCTGCGCGTCCAGGAAGTGTCGACATCCCGTGGGATGATCACCGACCGCTCGGGTCGTCCGCTGGCGGTGAGCGTACCGGTGAAGGCTATCTGGGCCGATCCGAAAGAACTGCATGATGCTGGCGGCATCACGCTTGATAACCGGTGGAAGGCCCTTGCGGATGCGCTGAAGATGCCGCTGGACCAGTTATCTTCACGCGTGAATACCAACCCGAGAGGGCGCTTTATCTATCTGGCGCGTCAGGTGAATCCTGACATGGCGGACTACATCAAAAAATTGAAGCTGCCGGGGATCCATCTGCGCGAAGAATCCCGCCGGTACTATCCATCCGGCGAAGTGACTGCTCACCTCATTGGCTTTACTAACGTTGATAGCCAGGGGATTGAGGGCGTTGAAAAAAGCTTTGATAAATGGCTGACCGGTCAGCCCGGTGAGCGCATTGTGCGTAAAGACCGCTATGGTCGCGTGATCGAGGATATTTCCTCAACGGACAGCCAGGCAGCACACAACCTTGCGCTGAGTATCGATGAGCGGTTACAGGCGCTGGTTTACCGCGAGCTGAACAACGCCGTGGCCTTTAACAAAGCGGAATCGGGCAGTGCCGTGTTAGTTGATGTCAACACGGGTGAAGTGCTGGCGATGGCCAATAGCCCGTCCTACAACCCTAACAATCTTACCGGTACGCAAAAGGATATTATGCGTAACCGTACCATCACCGACGTGTTCGAACCGGGTTCGACCGTTAAGCCGATGGTCGTCATGACTGCACTTCAGCGCGGTATCGTTAATGAAAATACCGTACTGAATACCATTCCTTACCGAATTAACGGTCACGAAATCAAAGACGTGGCGCGCTACAGCGAATTGACCCTGACCGGGGTGTTACAGAAGTCGAGTAACGTCGGTGTTTCAAAGCTGGCGTTAGCGATGCCGTCCTCAGCGTTAGTAGAGACTTACTCACGTTTTGGGCTTGGAAAGGCGACCAATTTGGGGTTGGTCGGAGAACGCAGTGGCTTATATCCTCAAAAACAACGGTGGTCTGACATAGAGAGGGCCACCTTCTCTTTCGGCTACGGGCTAATGGTGACACCGTTACAGTTAGCGCGAGTCTACGCAACGATCGGCAGCTATGGCGTTTATCGTCCGCTGTCGATTACCAAAGTTGATCCACCGGTTCCCGGTGAGCGTATCTTCCCGGAATCGACCGTCCGTACTGTTGTTCATATGATGGAAAGCGTGGCGCTGCCCGGCGGCGGCGGCGTGAAGGCGGCAATCAAAGGTTATCGCATCGCTATCAAGACCGGTACGGCGAAAAAAGTGGGGCCGGATGGCCGCTATATCAACAAATACATTGCCTATACCGCAGGCGTTGCGCCTGCAAGCAATCCGCGTTTTGCGCTGGTGGTCGTTATTAACGATCCACAGGCGGGTAAATACTACGGCGGCGCCGTCTCCGCGCCTGTGTTCGGGGCTATCATGGGCGGCGTGTTACGTACCATGAACATTGAACCGGATGCGCTGGCGACGGGCGAAAAAAGTGAATTTGTAATTAATCAAGGCGAGGGTACAGGTGGCAGATCGTAATTTGCGCGACCTTCTCGCTCCGTGGGTGCCAAATGCACCGGAGCGAGCACTGCGAGAGATGATACTGGACAGCCGCGTGGCTGCTTCTGGCGATCTTTTTGTGGCGGTGGTCGGTCATCAGGCGGACGGGCGTCGTTATATCCCGCAGGCGATTGCGCAAGGTGTGGCTGCCATTATTGCTGAGGCTAAAGATGAGGCAACCGACGGTGAGATCCGTGAAATGCACGGCGTACCGGTCATCTATCTCAGCCAGTTAAACGAACGTCTTTCCGCACTGGCGGGGCGTTTTTATCACGAACCTTCCGACCAGCTGCGCCTGGTTGGCGTGACGGGTACCAACGGTAAAACCACCACCACGCAGCTGATGGCGCAGTGGGCCCAGCTGCTGGGTGAAACCGGTGCGGTGATGGGGACCGTGGGTAATGGCCTGCTGGGCAAAGTGAGCCCGACGGAAAACACCACCGGTTCCGCGGTAGACGTACAGCATGTGCTTGCCGGTCTGGCAGGGCAGGGGGCAACCTTTGCTGCGATGGAAGTCTCTTCGCACGGTCTGGTACAGCACCGCGTCGCGGCGCTGAAATTTGCCGCTTCCGTGTTTACCAATTTGAGCCGCGATCATCTTGATTATCATGGTGATATGGAGCATTACGAAGCCGCGAAATGGCTGCTGTTCTCTACTCACCATTACGGACAAGCCATCATCAACGCCGACGACGAAGTGGGCCGCCGCTGGCTGGCGAAGCTGCCGGATGCGGTTGCAGTGTCGATGGAAGACCATATCAATCCAAACTGCCACGGCCGCTGGCTGAAGGCGGTTGAAGTGAATTACCACGACAGCGGGGCGACAATCCGCTTTGCCTCTTCCTGGGGTGAAGGTGAAATTGAAAGCCGCCTGATGGGCGCGTTTAACGTCAGCAACCTGCTGCTGGCGCTGGCGACGCTGCTGGCGCTGGGGTATCCAATGGCTGAGCTGCTGAAAACCTCAGCACGTCTGCAGCCAGTTTGCGGCCGTATGGAAGTGTTCAGCGCGCCGGGCAAACCGACCGTTGTGGTTGATTATGCCCACACGCCGGACGCGCTGGAAAAAGCGCTGGAAGCGGCGCGCCTGCACTGCACAGGGAAGCTCTGGTGCGTGTTTGGCTGCGGCGGCGATCGCGACAAAGGCAAACGCCCGCTGATGGGGGCTATTGCCGAGCAGTTTGCAGATATTCCGGTAGTCACCGATGACAACCCGCGTACGGAAGAGCCGCGCGCCATCATTAATGACATTCTGGCGGGCATGCTGGACGCGGGCCGCGCTCGCGTGGTGGAAGGCCGTGCGGAAGCCGTGACTAACACCATCATGCAAGCGCGGGAGAATGATGTTGTCCTGCTGGCGGGTAAAGGCCATGAAGATTATCAGATCGTTGGCAATCGCCGTCTGGACTACTCGGACCGCGTAACGGCAGCACGTCTGCTGGGAGTCGTGGCATGATTAGCATCACGTTAAGCCAGGCCGCTGCCATTCTGCAGGGCGACCTGCACGGGCAAGACCTGACGATTGATGCCGTCACGACGGACACCCGCAAAATCACCGCAGGCTGTCTGTTTGTGGCGCTGAAAGGCGAGCGTTTTGACGCGCATGATTTTGCTGAACAGGCCAAAGAGAACGGCGCCGGTGCGCTGCTGGTCAGCCGCAAGCTGGATATCGAACTGCCGCAAATTGTGGTGAAAGATACGCGTCTCGCGTTCGGTGAGCTGGCCGCCTGGGTCCGTCAGCAGGTCCCTGCGCGCGTTGTCGCCCTGACCGGATCATCAGGCAAGACGTCGGTGAAAGAGATGACGGCGGCGATCCTCAGCCAGTGCGGGAATACGCTTTATACCGCGGGCAACCTCAATAATGACATCGGCGTGCCGATGACATTACTCCGCCTGACCAAAGAACATGAATTTGCGGTGATCGAGTTAGGGGCAAACCACCAGGGCGAAATCGCCTGGACCGTGAGCCTGACTCGCCCGGAAGCCGCACTGGTGAATAACCTCGCGGCTGCGCATCTGGAAGGCTTTGGCTCGCTGGAAGGCGTAGCAAAAGCCAAAGGTGAGATTTACACCGGCCTGCCGGATGACGGTATCGCCATCCTGAACGCCGATAACAACGACTGGCTGAACTGGCAGAGCATTATTGGTTCGCGTAAAACCTGGCGCTTCTCGCCGAATGCGGTCAACAGTGATTTTACCGCGACCAATATCCATGTGACGTCGCACGGCACAGAGTTCACCCTCACCACCCCAACGGGTGGTGTCGATGTGCTGCTGCCGCTGCCGGGTCGCCATAACATCGCCAATGCGCTTGCGGCGGCGGCGTTGTCGACGGCGGTGGGCGCGTCGCATGAAGCGATTAAAACCGGGCTGGCGAACCTGAAAGCCGTGCCGGGACGTCTGTTCCCGATTCAGCTTTCGGAAAATAAGCTGCTGCTGGATGACTCCTACAACGCGAACGTTGGCTCGATGACGGCGGCGGTGCAGGTGTTATCTGAAATGCCGGGCTATCGCGTCATGGTGGTTGGCGATATGGCAGAGCTGGGCGACGAAAGCGAAGCCTGTCATATCCAGGTCGGTGAAGCGGCGAAAGCGGCGGGGCTGGACTGTGTGCTGAGCGCAGGAAAACTGAGCCAGGCGATTAGCTATGCCAGCGGCGTTGGCGAGCATTTTGCTGACAAAGCCGCGTTGATAGAGCGCCTTAAAGCGTTGATTGCAGAAAAACAAATTGTGACTGTGTTAGTGAAAGGTTCACGTAGTGCCGCCATGGAAGAGGTTGTGCACGCATTACAGGAGAACGGGACATGTTAGTTTGGCTGGCCGAACATTTGGTCAAATATTATTCAGGCTTTAACGTCTTTTCATATCTGACGTTTCGCGCCATCGTCAGCCTGCTGACTGCGCTGTTCATCTCGTTGTGGATGGGCCCGCGCATGATTGCCCGTCTGCAAAAACTCTCTTTCGGTCAGGTTGTACGTAACGACGGTCCGGAATCGCACTTCAGCAAACGCGGTACGCCGACCATGGGCGGGATCATGATCCTGACCGCCATCGTCGTTTCCGTGCTGCTGTGGGCCTATCCCTCCAACCCGTACGTCTGGTGCGTTCTGACGGTACTGGTGGGTTACGGGATCATCGGTTTTGTTGATGATTACCGCAAAGTTGTTCGTAAAGACACCAAAGGCCTGATTGCCCGCTGGAAATATTTCTGGATGTCGGTGATTGCGCTGGGCGTGGCCTTCGCGCTGTATCTGGCCGGGAAAGATACGCCAGCCACCGAGCTGGTCGTGCCGTTCTTTAAAGACGTGATGCCACAGCTGGGGCTGTTCTACATCCTGCTGGCCTACTTTGTGATTGTCGGTACCGGCAACGCCGTAAACCTGACCGACGGTCTGGATGGCCTGGCCATTATGCCAACCGTCTTTGTGGCCGCCGGTTTTGCGCTGGTGGCATGGGCGACCGGTAACATGAACTTTGCGAACTACCTGCACATCCCTTATCTGCGCCACGCGGGTGAGCTGGTGATCGTCTGTACGGCGATCGTCGGCGCGGGGCTGGGCTTCCTGTGGTTCAACACCTATCCGGCGCAGGTCTTTATGGGGGACGTCGGTTCTCTGGCTTTGGGCGGTGCGCTCGGCATTATCGCCGTACTGCTGCGTCAGGAGTTCCTGCTGGTGATCATGGGCGGCGTGTTTGTGGTTGAAACCCTGTCGGTGATTTTGCAGGTCGGTTCCTTCAAGCTGCGCGGTCAGCGCATCTTCCGTATGGCGCCGATTCACCACCACTATGAACTGAAAGGCTGGCCGGAGCCGCGCGTGATTGTGCGCTTCTGGATTATTTCGCTGATGCTGGTGCTGATTGGCCTGGCAACGCTGAAGGTACGTTAATCATGGCAGATTACCAGGGCAAAAAAGTCGTTATCATCGGGCTGGGCCTTACGGGGCTCTCCTGCGTGGACTTTTTCCTCGCGCGTGGCGTGACGCCGCGCGTGATGGATACGCGTGTCTCTCCGCCGGGTCTGGACAAACTGCCTGAACAGGTTGAACGCCACCTTGGTGGTCTGAATGATGACTGGCTGCTGGCAGCCGATCTGATTGTCGCCAGCCCGGGAATGGCGCTGGCGCATCCTTCACTGAGCGCTGCCGCGGATGCGGGCGTTGAGATTATCGGCGATATTGAGCTGTTCTGCCGCGAAGCGCAGGCGCCCGTTATCGCCATTACCGGTTCTAACGGTAAAAGCACCGTCACTACCCTGGTGGGTGAAATGGCGAAAGCGGCGGGCATGAACGTCGGCGTTGGCGGTAACATTGGTTTACCCGCTCTGATGCTGCTGGACAAAGGCTGTGAGCTGTATGTTCTCGAGCTTTCCAGCTTCCAGCTGGAAACAACCTCCAGCCTGCACGCTGCGGCTGCGACAATCCTCAACGTGACTGAAGATCACATGGACAGATATCCATTTGGTCTGCAGCAGTACCGTGCCGCCAAGCTGCGCGTTTATGAGAATGCCAAAGTCTGCGTAGTGAATGCCGATGATGCGCTGACCATGCCGGTGCGTGGCGCAGACGATCGCTGCATCAGCTTCGGTATTACGATGGGGGATTACCACCTGAACCGCCAGCTGGGCGAAACCTGGCTGCGCGTGAAGGGTGAGAAAGTGCTGAACGTGAAAGAGATGAAGCTCACTGGTCAGCACAACTATACCAATGCCCTGGCGGCGCTGGCGCTGGCAGATGCAGTAGGGTTGCCACGCTCCTCCAGCCTGAAAGCATTAACCACGTTTTCTGGGCTGGCACACCGTTTCCAGCTGGCGCTGGAGCACAACGGCGTACGCTGGATCAACGATTCTAAAGCCACCAACGTGGGCAGCACGGAGGCCGCGCTGAACGGCCTGCACGTTGACGGCACGCTGCATTTGCTGCTGGGCGGCGACGGTAAATCAGCGGATTTCTCCTCCCTGAAACCGTATCTTTCCGGTGATAACGTCCGTCTGTACTGCTTCGGCCGTGACGGCAGCGAGCTGGCTGCACTGCGCCCTGAGGTCGCCGAGCAAACCGAAACCATGGAACAGGCGATGCGGCTGATTGCTCCTCGCGTGAAGCCAGGCGATATGGTGCTGCTCTCTCCGGCCTGCGCCAGCCTCGATCAATTCAAGAATTTCGAACAGCGTGGTGATGTCTTTACCCGCCTGGCGAAGGAGTTAGGCTGATGCGTTTATCTCTCCCTCGCCTGAAAATGCCGCGCCTGCCAGGATTTGGGATCCTGGTGTGGTTGTTTGCGGCACTCAAAGGCTGGGTGATGGGCTCTCGTCAAAAAGATAACGATAGCCTGGTCATGTACGATCGCACGCTGTTCTGGCTCACGATGGGGCTGGCAGCGGTCGGCTTTATTATGGTGACGTCAGCCTCAATGCCTGTCGGGCAGCGTCTGGCGAACGATCCTTTCCTGTTTGCCAAGCGTGATGGTCTGTACATCATCCTGGCATTTTGCCTGGCGCTGGTGACCTTGCGTCTGCCAATGGAGTTCTGGCAGCGGCACAGTACGGCGATGCTGATCGCCTCGATTATTATGCTGCTGATCGTACTGGTGGTGGGGAGCTCTGTTAACGGGGCATCGCGCTGGATCGCCTTTGGCCCGCTGCGTATTCAACCTGCGGAATTTACCAAGCTCTCCCTGTTCTGCTACCTGGCTAACTACCTGGTGCGTAAGGTAGATGAAGTGCGTAACAACCTGCGCGGCTTCTTAAAACCGATGGGCGTGATTCTGGTGCTGGCGGTATTACTGCTGGCGCAGCCTGACCTCGGTACCGTTGTCGTGCTGTTCGTTACCACCCTGGCGATGCTGTTCCTGGCGGGCGCGAAGCTGTGGCAGTTCATCGCTATCATCGGAATGGGGATTTCGGCGGTTGTGCTGCTGATCCTCGCCGAGCCTTACCGTATTCGCCGTGTAACCTCGTTCTGGAACCCGTGGGAAGATCCGTTCGGCAGCGGTTATCAGCTGACTCAGTCGCTGATGGCCTTTGGTCGCGGCGAAGTCTGGGGACAGGGTCTGGGTAACTCGGTACAGAAACTGGAGTATTTACCGGAAGCGCACACTGACTTCATCTTCTCCATTATTGCGGAAGAACTGGGTTATATCGGTGTGGTATTAGCGCTATTAATGGTATTCTTCGTCGCTTTCCGCGCCATGTCCATCGGCCGGAAAGCGCTGGAGATCGATCACCGCTTCTCAGGATTCTTAGCCTGTTCAATTGGTATCTGGTTTAGCTTCCAGGCATTGGTTAACGTCGGGGCCGCAGCGGGTATGCTGCCGACCAAAGGTCTGACGTTGCCGTTGATCAGTTATGGTGGTTCCAGTCTGTTGATTATGTCGACGGCCATCATGTTTTTGTTGCGTATAGATTATGAGACGCGTCTGGAAAAAGCCCAGGCGTTTACACGAGGTTCACGATGAATCAACCGAAGCGGTTAATGGTGATGGCAGGCGGTACCGGCGGACACGTGTTCCCGGGACTGGCGGTTGCGCACCATTTAATGGATCAGGGCTGGCAGGTACGCTGGCTGGGAACCGCAGACCGCATGGAAGCCGATCTGGTACCGAAGCACGGTATCGAGATCGACTTTATTCGTATTTCCGGCCTTCGGGGCAAAGGCCTTAAGGCAATGCTGCTGGCACCGGTGCGTATTTTTAACGCATGGCGTCAGGCGCGCACCATCATGAAGCGCTTTAAGCCGGATGTGGTGCTGGGCATGGGCGGCTATGTCTCGGGGCCTGGCGGGCTGGCGGCGTGGTCGTTAGGTATTCCCGTTGTGCTGCATGAGCAGAACGGTATTGCCGGTCTGACCAACAAGTGGCTGGCGAAAATCGCCACCAAAGTTATGCAGGCGTTTCCCGGCGCGTTCCCGAAAGCGGACGTCGTAGGTAACCCGGTGCGTGTGGACGTGCTGGCGCTGCCGCTGCCGGACGCTCGTCTGACGGGCCGTGAAGGGCCGGTGCGTGTACTGGTCGTCGGCGGCTCTCAGGGCGCGCGTATCTTAAACCAGACGATGCCGCAGGTTGCCGCAAAGCTGGGGGATGCCGTGACGATCTGGCACCAGAGCGGAAAAGGCGCTCAGCAGACCGTTGAGCAGGCTTACTCAGACGAAGGTCAGCCGCAGCATAAAGTCACAGAGTTTATCGACGACATGGCGGCAGCGTATGCCTGGGCCGATGTCGTGGTCTGTCGTTCAGGCGCGCTGACGGTGAGCGAGATCGCCGCCGCCGGTCTGCCTGCCCTGTTTGTGCCGTTCCAGCACAAAGACCGACAGCAGTACTGGAATGCGCTGCCGCTTGAGAAAGCCGGTGCCGCGAAGATATTTGAGCAGCCACAATTTACCGCCGACGCGGTCGCCACCACCCTGGCGGGCTGGAACAGAGACGCACTGCTGGAGATGGCGCAACGCGCGCGCGCGGCCGCTATCCCTGATGCGACGGAACGGGTGGCAAAAGAAGTGAGCCTGGCAGCCCAGGCTTAACCCTCGCAGCGCGTGAAGCGCGGCACGAATTTTAAGTAGTCGATGGCGTTTAGAGAATGAATACACAACAACTGGCAAAACTGCGTTCAATCGTGCCCGAGATGCGTCGCGTCCGGCACATTCACTTTGTTGGCATCGGTGGTGCTGGCATGGGCGGTATTGCCGAAGTGTTAGCTAACGAAGGCTATCAGATCAGCGGGTCTGACCTGGCGCCAAACCCTGTTACGCAGCAGCTGGCATCGCTTGGGGCGACTATCTATTTCAACCATCGTCCGGAAAACGTGCGCGATGCGAGCGTGGTGGTGGTCTCAAGCGCCATTTCCTCTGACAACCCGGAAATCGTTGCCGCGCATGAAGCGCGCATTCCGGTGATCCGCCGTGCTGAAATGCTGGCGGAACTGATGCGTTTCCGTCACGGCATTGCCATTGCCGGGACCCACGGTAAAACCACGACCACGGCGATGGTCTCCAGTATTTATGCGGAAGCGGGTCTCGATCCGACCTTCGTCAACGGCGGTCTGGTCAAAGCCGCAGGCGTACATGCGCGTCTGGGCCACAGCCGTTATCTGATTGCCGAAGCGGATGAGAGCGACGCGTCGTTCCTGCACCTGCAGCCAATGGTGGCGATTGTCACCAACATCGAAGCTGACCATATGGATACCTACCAGGGCGACTTCGAAAACCTAAAGCAGACCTTCATCAACTTCCTGCACAACCTGCCGTTCTATGGACGCGCGGTGATGTGCGTAGACGATCCGGTGATCCGCGAGCTGCTGCCGCGCGTGGGTCGTCAAATCACCACTTACGGCTTCAGCGAAGACGCTGACGTTCGCGTGGAAGAGTACAAACAGATTGGTGCGCAGGGGCATTTCACGCTGGCGCGTCAGGACAAAGAACTGCTGCACGTCACGCTGAATGCGCCAGGTCGTCATAACGCCCTCAATGCCGCAGCGGCAGTGGCCGTCGCGACGGAAGAAGGCATTGATGATGATGCGATTCTGCGCGCGCTGGAAAGCTTCCAGGGCACCGGCCGTCGTTTCGACTTCCTCGGTGAATTCCCGCTGGACGCCGTGAACGGTAAAGCCGGCACAGCGATGCTGGTGGACGACTACGGCCACCATCCGACCGAAGTGGACGCCACCATCAAAGCCGCACGTGCAGGCTGGCCTGACAAGAATCTGGTGATGATCTTCCAGCCGCACCGCTTCACGCGTACGCGCGATCTGTACGACGATTTCGCCAGCGTCCTTTCACAGGTCGATACACTGTTAATGCTGGATGTTTATTCAGCGGGCGAAACTCCGATTCCGGGCGCAGACAGTCGTTCTTTATGTCGCACCATCCGTGGACGCGGTAAAGTTGACCCTATTCTGGTTTCTGACCCTGCACAGGTGGCGGAAATTCTGGCTCCGGTCCTGACAGGTAACGATTTGATTCTGATTCAGGGCGCGGGAAATATCGGCAAAATCGCCCGTACCTTAGCTGAAATCAAACTGAAGCCGCAAACTCAGGAGGATGAGCATCATGGCTGATAAGATTGCTGTCCTGTCTGGCGGCACCTCCGCCGAGCGTGAGGTTTCCCTGAATTCCGGCGCGGCTGTGCTCGCGGGCCTGCGTGAAGGGGGCGTCAATGCGCACCTGGTCGACCCAAAAGAGGTCGACGTGACGCAATTAAAAGCCATGGGTTTCGATAAAGTCTTTATCGCTTTGCATGGTCGCGGCGGTGAAGATGGCACCCTGCAGGGGCTTCTGGATTTGATCGGCATGCCGTACACCGGCAGCGGCGTGATGGCCTCCGCTATCTCTATGGATAAACTGCGCAGCAAACTCCTGTGGCAGGGCGCTGGGTTACCCGTTGCGCCATGGGTTGCACTGACGCGTCGCGAATTTGAATTGGGCCTGCCGGATAGCGTTAATACACACATTGCTGAACTGGGCTTACCGGTTGTTGTAAAGCCCAGCCGGGAAGGCTCCAGTGTGGGAATGTCCAAAGTCGACAAAGCTGAAGATCTTTCGTCCGCTTTAGCACTGGCATTTCAACATGATGAAGAAGTTCTGATTGAAAAATGGCTCAGCGGGCCAGAATTTACCGTCGCGATGCTTGGCGAAGAAATTTTACCGTCAATCCGTATCCAACCGGCCGGAACCTTCTATGATTATGAGGCGAAGTATCTCTCTGATGAGACGCAATATTTCTGCCCTTGTGGTCTTGAAGCCGAGCGTGAAGCAGATTTACAGTCCCTGGTGCTTAAAGCCTGGCATGTTCTGGGTTGCCGCGGCTGGGGACGCATCGACGTGATGCAGGACAGTGATGGGCAATTTTATTTGCTGGAAGCCAATACCTCTCCGGGAATGACCAGTCACAGCCTTGTGCCGATGGCTGCGCGTCAGGCGGGGATGAGTTTCTCGCAGTTAGTCGTACGCATTCTGGACCAGGCGGGCTGATATGTCTCAGGCTGCATTGAACACGCGCAACCGCGATGACGAGGACGAATACACCTCTTCACGCCGCAGTAATGGAACGCGTCTTGCAGGCATCATTTTCCTGCTCGGGGTGTTGTGCACTGTGTTTATCAGCGGCTGGATGGTCCTGGGCTGGATGGAAGATGCGCAGCGGTTGCCGCTCTCTAAGCTGGTGGTCACCGGCGAGCGCCACTACACGCGTAACGACGATATTCGTCAGTCAATACTGGCGCTGGGCTCGCCTGGCACCTTTATGACGCAGGACGTCAATATTATCCAGAGCCAGATAGAACGTCTGCCATGGATAAAACAGGCGAGCGTAAGAAAGCAATGGCCTGATGAATTGAAGATTCATCTGGTTGAATATGTGCCCATTGCGCGTTGGAATGATCAGCACATGGTTGACGTAGACGGAAATTCCTTCAGCGTCCCGACCGATCGTGTCAACAAGCAAAATTTACCGATGTTGTATGGCCCTGAAGGCAGCGAAAACGAAGTGTTACAGGGTTTTCGCGAAATGGGTCAGGTGCTGGCGAAGGACAGGTTTACGTTAAAAGATGCTGCCATGACGGCGCGCCGTTCCTGGCAGCTGACGTTAACGAACGGCATTAAGCTCAACCTGGGACGCGGAGACACAATGAAGCGTCTGGCGCGTTTTGTCGAACTTTACCCGGTTTTACAGCAGCAGGCACAGACTGACGGCAAACGGATAAGCTACGTTGATTTGCGCTATGACTCAGGCGCAGCAGTCGGTTGGGTACCGGCTCCGGTCGAGGAACCTAATCAGCAACAGAATCAGGCACAGGTACAGGCAGAACAACAATGATCAAGGCGACGGACAGAAAACTGGTAGTTGGACTGGAGATTGGCACCGCGAAGGTTGCCGCTTTAGTAGGGGAAGTTCTGCCCGACGGTATGGTCAATATCATTGGCGTAGGCAGTTGCCCGTCCCGTGGTATGGATAAAGGTGGGGTAAACGATCTTGAATCGGTGGTGAAATGCGTTCAGCGCGCCATCGATCAGGCTGAATTGATGGCAGATTGCCAGATTTCTTCTGTCTATCTGGCCCTTTCTGGTAAGCACATTAGCTGCCAGAACGAAATTGGTATGGTGCCGATTTCTGAGGAAGAAGTCACGCAGGAAGACGTTGAAAACGTCGTGCACACGGCGAAGTCCGTGCGCGTCCGCGATGAGCATCGCGTGCTGCATGTCATCCCGCAGGAATATGCGATTGACTACCAGGAAGGGATCAAGAACCCGGTCGGTCTTTCTGGCGTACGTATGCAGGCAAAAGTGCACCTGATCACATGTCACAACGATATGGCGAAGAACATTGTAAAAGCCGTTGAACGTTGTGGCCTGAAAGTTGACCAACTTATTTTCGCGGGTCTGGCGGCAAGTTATTCCGTGCTGACCGAAGATGAACGTGAACTGGGTGTCTGTGTGGTCGATATTGGTGGTGGTACAATGGATATTGCCGTATATACCGGCGGTGCGTTGCGCCACACCAAAGTGATCCCGTACGCAGGGAACGTCGTGACCAGCGATATTGCTTACGCTTTTGGTACGCCGCCGAGCGATGCAGAAGCGATTAAAGTGCGCCACGGCTGTGCGCTGGGGTCTATTGTTGGCAAAGATGAGAGCGTTGAAGTGCCGAGCGTTGGTGGTCGTCCACCGCGCAGCCTGCAGCGCCAGACGTTGGCAGAGGTGATTGAGCCGCGCTATACCGAGCTGCTCAACCTGGTCAACGAAGAGATTTTACAGTTACAGGAACAGCTTCGTCAGCAGGGCGTTAAACATCATCTTGCGGCGGGGATTGTATTAACCGGCGGCGCAGCGCAAATTGAAGGTCTTGCGGCCTGTGCACAGCGCGTGTTCCATACGCAGGTGCGTATTGGTGCGCCGCTGAATATCACCGGTTTAACGGATTATGCTCAGGAGCCGTATTATTCAACGGCCGTGGGCCTGCTCCACTACGGGAAGGAATCTCATCTCAGTGGTGAAGCAGAAGTGGAAAAACGCGTCTCAGTGGGGTCGTGGGTCAAACGACTGAACAACTGGTTGCGAAAAGAGTTTTAATTTTTTTAAGAGACCGGAGAGAATTAGCGGTCTCGGGCGACAGGCACAACGGAGAGAGAAATTATGTTTGAACCTATGGAACTGACCAACGACGCGGTGATTAAAGTCATCGGCGTCGGTGGCGGCGGCGGTAACGCCGTAGAGCATATGGTGCGTGAACGCATTGAGGGTGTTGAGTTCTTCGCAGTTAACACCGATGCACAGGCACTGCGTAAAACGGCTGTAGGCCAGACTATCCAGATCGGCGGTGGTATCACCAAAGGGCTGGGAGCAGGGGCTAACCCGGAAGTGGGTCGCAATGCGGCTGAAGAAGATCGTGAAGCCCTGCGCGCTGCACTGGAAGGTGCGGACATGGTCTTCATCGCAGCAGGTATGGGTGGCGGTACCGGTACCGGCGCAGCACCTGTTGTGGCTGAAGTGGCAAAAGATTTAGGTATCCTGACCGTTGCTGTCGTGACCAAGCCTTTCAACTTTGAAGGCAAGAAGCGTATGGCGTTCGCGGAGCAGGGTATCACCGAGCTGTCCAAGCATGTGGACTCGCTGATCACCATCCCGAACGATAAGCTGTTGAAAGTTCTGGGGCGCGGTATCTCCCTGCTGGACGCATTCGGTGCAGCAAACGACGTGCTGAAAGGTGCGGTTCAGGGTATCGCTGAACTGATTACCCGTCCTGGCCTGATGAACGTTGACTTTGCAGACGTTCGCACCGTGATGTCCGAAATGGGCTACGCGATGATGGGCTCTGGCGTGGCGAGCGGTGAAGACCGTGCAGAAGAAGCGGCTGAAATGGCTATCTCTTCTCCACTGCTGGAAGATATCGATCTGTCTGGTGCGCGCGGCGTGCTGGTCAACATTACCGCTGGCTTCGACCTGCGTCTGGATGAGTTCGAAACCGTGGGTAACACTATCCGTGCGTTCGCCTCTGACAACGCTACCGTGGTAATCGGTACTTCCCTTGACCCTGAAATGAACGACGAGCTGCGTGTTACCGTTGTTGCGACCGGTATCGGTATGGACAAACGTCCTGAGATCACCTTAGTGACCAACAAGCAGACTCAGCAACCGGTAATGGATCGTTACCAGCAGCACGGTATGTCTCCTCTGACTCAGGAGCAGAAACCGGCCGCGAAAGTGGTGAATGACCCAACGCCGCAAACGGCGAAAGAGCCAGATTATCTGGATATCCCGGCGTTCCTGCGTAAGCAAGCTGACTAAGAATTGGCTGGAATTAGGGGATTTGCGCTCTTTGTGCTAAACTGGCCCACCGTTAGTGATATACACTCTCGGTTGGATAGTTAATTTGGCGAGATTATACGATGATCAAACAAAGGACACTTAAACGTATCGTTCAGGCGACTGGTGTCGGTTTACATACCGGCAAGAAAGTCACGCTGACGTTACGCCCTGCGCCGGCCAATACCGGGGTCATCTATCGTCGCACCGACTTGAATCCACCGGTAGATTTTCCGGCCGATGCCAAATCTGTGCGTGATACTATGCTCTGTACTTGTCTGGTGAACGAGCATGACGTGCGGATTTCTACCGTAGAGCACCTGAACGCCGCCCTGGCGGGTCTGGGTATCGACAACATTATTGTTGAAGTCGATGCGCCAGAAATCCCGATTATGGATGGCAGTGCTGCACCGTTCGTCTATCTGTTGCTGGATGCCGGCATCGAAGAACTGAACTGCGCGAAGAAATTTGTACGCATCAAAGAGACCGTTCGCGTCGAAGATGGCGACAAGTGGGCTGAATTCAAACCGTACAATGGTTTCTCGTTGGACTTTACCATCGACTTTAACCATCCGGCGATTGACTCCAGCACCCAACGCTATGCGATGAACTTCTCTGCTGATGCGTTTATGCGCCAGATCAGCCGAGCCCGTACATTTGGCTTCATGCGTGATATCGAATATCTGCAGTCCCGCGGCCTGTGCCTGGGCGGCAGCTTCGATTGTGCCATCGTTGTTGACGATTATCGCGTACTGAACGAAGACGGCCTGCGTTTCGAAGATGAATTCGTTCGTCACAAAATGCTGGATGCTATCGGCGACCTGTTCATGTGTGGTCACAACATCATTGGTGCATTTACCGCGTTCAAATCCGGTCATGCGCTGAACAACAAACTGTTGCAGGCCGTCCTGGCAAAACAGGAAGCCTGGGAATATGTGACCTTCGAAGACGAAGCTGAACTGCCGCTGGCTTTCAAAGCACCAAGCATGGTTCTGGCGTAACGGTTCAAACCGTTTCGTAAAAAAATCGACTGGTTAACCTGGTACTCTCTCCGACCAGGAAGACCAGTCGTTTTTATTTTTACCCTTCTTCGTTTGCCCCGGCGTTATCTCTCGTTTGTCTTACGCAGAAAATGTGTGCGTTAGCTGCATTCTTGACCGTTTTTCCCCGCGGCGGCACCTCATTCCTGCTGATGTACATTAGCTTTAGTGGTACTATCTGGGCGCTAAAAAGAATAACTGAACTCAGCCTCTGCAAGGCTGGCTTATTGGGTGGAGCAGGTGAGCGGAATACTGACGCGCTGGCGACAATTTGGCAGACGTTACTTCTGGCCGCATCTCTTATTAGGGATGGTCGCGGCGAGTTTCGGCTTGCCTGCGCTCAGCAACAGTGCAGAAGCGGCGACGCCCGCGAAAACCTCTACCACCAAACACGATCTCAACACGCGGGTTAACTTTACAAACCTCGCGTGGCTTGAAGCCAGCCGCCGCCCGAATTTCTCCGTTGATTACTGGCACCAGCACGCTATCCGCACGGTTATCCGTCATCTCTCCTTCGCGATGGCACCACAGGCCATGCCTGTTGCGGAAGAGACGCTTCCGGTGCAGGCACAGCATCTTGCGCTGCTGGACACGCTCAACGCGCTGCTCACGCAGGACAGCCAGCCGCCGGTTATGGTTCGCCATACGACGCAGCTCGCGCTCGTTCCGCCTGTCTCATTCTCTGTTTCAACCTGGATTAGCCAGACTCACGGCATTCGTGCCGGGCCGCAACGCCTCAGCTAAATTAACTTTTTCAATACCTTAATTTATCTGCCCACGATGGGGCGTTTGAGAATTTATTATGCTAATCAAATTGTTAACTAAAGTTTTTGGTAGTCGTAACGATCGTACCCTGCGCCGTATGCGCAAAGCTGTTGCCGTCATCAACGGGATGGAACCGGCGATGGAGAAGCTCTCTGATGATGAGCTGAAAGCGAAAACGGCGGAATTCCGTGCGCGTCTGGAAAAAGGCGAAACCTTAGAAAGCCTGATCCCGGAAGCGTTTGCAGTTGTGCGTGAAGCAAGTAAGCGCGTATTCGGCATGCGTCACTTCGACGTTCAGCTGCTGGGTGGTATGGTGCTTAACGAGCGCTGCATCGCGGAAATGCGTACCGGTGAAGGTAAAACCCTGACCGCAACGCTGCCGGCTTACCTGAACGCGCTGACCGGTAAAGGCGTTCACGTCGTTACCGTCAACGACTATCTGGCGCAGCGTGACGCCGAAAACAACCGTCCACTGTTCGAATTCCTCGGTATGACCGTCGGCATCAACATGTCCGGCCTGCCTGCGCCAGCCAAGCGTGAAGCGTATAACGCGGACATTACCTACGGTACCAACAACGAATACGGCTTCGACTACCTGCGTGACAACATGGCGTTCAGTCCGGAAGAGCGCGTCCAGCGTAAGCTGCACTACGCGCTGGTGGATGAGGTGGACTCCATCCTGATCGATGAAGCGCGTACTCCGCTTATCATCTCCGGCCCGGCTGAAGACAGCTCCGAGATGTACCGTAAGGTCGACAAAATCATTCCACACCTGCTGCGTCAGGAGAAAGAGGACTCGGATACCTTCCAGGGTGAAGGCCACTTCTCCGTTGATGAAAAAGCGCGCCAGGTGAACCTGACCGAACGCGGTCTGGTGAAAATTGAAGAGCTGCTGGTTGCTGAAGGCATTATGGAAGAAGGCGAGTCTCTGTACTCCCCGAGCAACATCATGCTGATGCACCACGTGACCGCCGCGCTGCGCGCCCACGCGCTGTTCACCCGCGACGTCGACTACATCGTAAAAGACGGCGAAGTGATCATCGTCGATGAGCACACTGGCCGTACCATGCAGGGACGTCGCTGGTCTGACGGTCTGCACCAGGCTGTGGAAGCCAAAGAAGGTGTGGATATTCAGAATGAAAACCAGACGCTGGCGTCTATCACCTTCCAGAACTACTTCCGTCTGTACGAGAAACTGGCGGGGATGACCGGTACTGCTGATACCGAAGCGTTTGAATTCAGCTCTATCTACAAGCTGGATACCGTGGTCGTTCCAACCAACCGTCCGATGATCCGTAAGGATATGCCGGACCTGGTGTACATGACCGAAGCGGAAAAAATTCAGGCGATCATCGAAGATATTCGCGACCGTACGGCCAATGGCCAGCCGGTTCTGGTGGGGACCATCTCCATCGAGAAATCCGAAGTGGTTTCGCACGAGCTGACGAAAGCGGGTATCCAACACAACGTTCTTAACGCCAAATTCCACGCCAAAGAAGCGGACATCGTTGCGCAGGCGGGTTATCCGGCTGCCGTAACCATCGCCACCAACATGGCGGGTCGTGGTACCGACATTATGCTGGGCGGTAGCTGGCAGGCTGAAGTGGCGGAGCTGGAAAACCCAACGCCAGAACAGATTGCCCAGATCAAAGCCGACTGGCAGGTTCGTCATGACGCCGTTCTGGCTTCCGGCGGTCTGCACATCATCGGTACAGAGCGTCATGAATCCCGTCGTATCGATAACCAGCTGCGTGGTCGTGCGGGTCGTCAGGGTGATGCCGGTTCATCCCGTTTCTACCTGTCTATGGAAGATGCGCTGATGCGTATTTTTGCCTCCGACCGTGTATCCGGCATGATGCGTAAGCTGGGGATGAAACCTGGCGAAGCTATTGAGCACCCGTGGGTCACCAAAGCGATCGCTAACGCACAGCGCAAAGTGGAAAGCCGTAACTTCGATATTCGTAAGCAGCTGCTGGAATATGATGACGTGGCTAACGATCAGCGTCGTGCGATCTACACCCAGCGTAACGAACTGCTGGACGTGTCCGATGTGAGCGAAACCATCAACAGCATTCGTGAAGATGTGTTCAAAGCCACCATCGACGCGCATATTCCACCGCAGTCTCTGGAAGAGATGTGGGATATTGAAGGCCTGCAGGAACGTCTGAAAAATGACTTTGACCTCGAACTGCCAATCAAAGAGTGGCTGGACAAAGAGCCTGAGCTGCACGAAGAGACCCTGCGTGAACGTATCTTTGAAACCGCGTTGGACGTTTACAAGCGTAAGGAAGAGGTTGTTGGCGCTGAAATGATGCGTCACTTCGAGAAAGGCGTGATGCTGCAGACCCTGGACTCCCTGTGGAAAGAGCACCTGGCGGCGATGGACTACCTGCGTCAGGGTATCCACCTGCGTGGCTATGCGCAGAAAGATCCGAAGCAGGAATACAAGCGTGAATCCTTCTCCATGTTTGCGTCTATGCTGGAGTCACTGAAGTACGAAGTGATCAGCACCCTGAGCAAGGTTCAGGTGCGTATGCCGGAAGAAGTGGAAGCGATGGAGCAGCAGCGTCGTGAAGAAGCCGAGCGTCTGGCACAAATGCAACAGCTGAGTCATCAGACCGACGACAGCGAAGCCGCAGCGGCGATCGCCGCGCAGACAGGCGATCGTAAAGTGGGTCGTAACGATCCGTGCCCGTGTGGTTCCGGTAAAAAGTACAAGGCGTGCCACGGCCGTCTGAGCTAAGTTCATAAAAAAACAAAAAGGCGCAGACATCTGCGCCTTTTTTATGGAAGTAACAATATGAAAATACTGCAAATTGCCGTCGGGATTATTCGCAACCCGCAAAACCAAATCTTCATCACCCAGCGCGCTGCCGACGCCCATATGGCGAACAAGTGGGAGTTTCCGGGCGGTAAAATCGAGTCAGGTGAAACGCCGGAAGAGGCGCTGGTTCGGGAACTTCAGGAAGAGGTGGGGATCACTCCGCTTGGCGCTACACTGTTTGATAAGCTTGAGTACCAGTTTCCGGACAGGCACATCACGCTGTGGTTCTGGCTGGTGGAAAACTGGGAAGGTGAACCCTGGGGAAAAGAGGGGCAGCCGGGTAACTGGGTGGCGCTTCAGGCAAGTGATGCCGAAAAATTCCCGCCAGCTAATGAACCTGTGATCCTGCGGTTAGTCGCACAACCGTAGGCCTGCTGAGCGAGGCGCCAGCAGGCTTTACAGATTACTGCTGGGTTTCACTCCAGTCGTCGCTGTCCGAGAGATCGCCTTTACTCGGAATGCGTTTCTCTTCCGCCGCCCATTCGCCCAGGTCAATAAGCTGGCAGCGTTTGCAGCAGAATGGGCGGAACGGACTCACTTCGCCCCAGACAACGGTTTTGCCACAGGTTGGGCAGCTTACGGTGGTGACATCAGACATCGGCACTCCTTAACAACAGGCCAGTTCAAAATCGAGACGTTCCGGCACGGTGCCATTTTCGCTGTCCAGCGGCATAAAGCGAATAGCAAAGCGGCTCTTATGCCCGGAAATCTGCGGGTAAAGCTGTTCGCCAAGAGACAGATTGAGACGCAGAAGATCGGCATCATCACCGTTATCCTGGAAGAAACCATTCAGGCTGGTTTGCTTGCGGAACGGCGCAGAGTTACGGATCAGATCGAGGATCAGCGACAGCGTCTGGTGCATAGGCTCCAGGCTTGCCAGCCAGCTGTTCACCTGCGCGTCACGCTGCGCCTGTGGCATATGTAGCCACATATGCAGCGTCGGCAGGTCGAAGCTACAGCAGCCGCCAGGGATGCTCAGACGCTGGCGCACCAGGCCAATCAGGCGGTCTTCACGCAAAAACTGCCCGACGCGCGGCGCGGCCATCAGGATGCTGCTGCTGGTTTTAAGCTGCTGACGAAGGGAATCGATACGGCTTACATCCACCCCCGGAACCTCAGCCCATGCCTGTAATTTACGCTGCTGGCGCTCCAGCTCTTTGAGTAATTCTGTGCGGACATCGCCGCGTTCAATCACATCCAGCAGATCGCCTACGTTGCGGAAGAAGTGCAGCGCCGTAGCGTGATCGTTAACCGGCAGATGTTGTGAAAGCTGCTGAATGAGGAATTCGATGCGCAGCCAGGTGCGCATTTTTTCGTTGAGCGGATGCTCAAAAAGGATGTGTGTCGACATTATGGTTTTTCCTGTGCAACGGCCTGCGCGGCAAACGTCAGATACTGCGCGTGCAGACGGGCAACATCCGATGCAATGGCATCTGGTGCGCCGTTATTATCAATGACATCATCCGCCACGGCAAGGCGCTGAGCGCGCGTAGCCTGAGCGGCAAGAATGTGTTCAGCATGCTCCCGCGAGACATGGTCGCGCGTCATGGTTCTCTGGATTTGCGTTTCGGGAGAGACATCAATCACCAGCACCCGATCGGCTTTCTTCTGCAGCTGATTTTCAACCAGTAGCGGAACCACCCACAAGACATAGGGCGAGCGGGCCGCGGCGCTCTGACGCTGAGTTTCCCGGTGGATGATGGGGTGGAGAAGGCTATTAAGCCAGGCTTTTTCCGCGGAATCGGAAAAAATGCATTCGCGAAGCTGACGGCGATTCAGTGTGCCATCGGCATTGATGATGGCCTGACCAAAATGTTCTGCGATGGCCTTTAGCGCGGGTGTATTGGGCTCTACCACCTGGCGGGCAATGATATCGGCATCGATAATCGTGATACCCAAACGAGAGAAAGCGTCTGCAACGGTACTTTTACCACTACCGATGCCGCCGGTTAATGCGACGATATACCCCATTAAATCAAATCCTGGGAATTATTCATTTTTAAAATCAGTTGATTAAAATTCTTACGTGCGCCAGCCACTGTTTAGCCCCGTTTACCGGCTTTTTACCAGGTAAATTTATAGGATTGTAGCGTAAAAAAAGAGAATTTCGCAGTCTTGCGGAGCAGGTATTAGTGCGTATGATAACGTCACTGGAGTTGTGCTTTTAACATATTTGCCTCTAACCCCAGGAATCCGCACATGCGTATCGAAGAAGATCTGAAGTTAGGTTTTAAAGACGTTCTTATCCGCCCTAAACGCTCTACACTGAAAAGTCGCTCAGACGTTGAACTCGAACGTCAATTCACCTTTAAGCATTCCGGTCAGACCTGGTCTGGCGTGCCGATCATCGCTGCCAACATGGATACTGTGGGAACCTTTGAGATGGCAACCGCCCTGGCACAGTTCGACATTCTCACCGCCGTGCACAAACATTACAGCCCTGAAGAGTGGAATGCGTTCGTTGCGTCCGCGTCTGCTGACGTGGTGAAGCATGTGATGGTCTCTACCGGTACCTCCGATGCGGATTTCGAGAAGACTAAACAGATCCTGAATGCTAACCCGGCGCTGAACTTCGTTTGTATTGATGTGGCGAATGGTTACTCCGAGCACTTCGTGCAGTTCGTCAGCAAGGCGCGTGAGGCCTGGCCGACGAAAACCATCATCGCGGGCAACGTGGTGACCGGTGAAATGTGTGAAGAGCTGATCCTCTCCGGTGCAGATATCGTGAAAGTAGGTATTGGCCCGGGCTCCGTATGCACCACACGCGTCAAAACTGGCGTCGGTTATCCGCAGCTCTCTGCAGTCATTGAATGTGCCGACGCGGCGCACGGGCTCGGCGGCCAGATCATCAGCGACGGCGGTTGCACCATGCCGGGTGATGTTGCGAAAGCCTTCGGTGGCGGTGCGGACTTCGTGATGCTCGGCGGTATGCTGGCAGGCCATGAAGAGAGCGGTGGTACCGTGGTTGAAGAGAACGGCGAGAAATTTATGCTGTTCTACGGCATGAGCTCTGAATCCGCGATGACCCGTCACGTCGGTGGCGTGGCAAAATACCGTGCGGCAGAAGGCAAAACCGTGAAGCTGCCTCTGCGCGGACCGGTTGAATACACCGCGCGCGATATCCTCGGCGGCCTGCGCTCGGCCTGCACCTACGTTGGGGCATCCCGCCTGAAAGAGCTGACAAAACGTACAACGTTTATTCGCGTTCAGGAACAGGAAAACCGCGTATTCAATAGCCTGTAATGGTTTTCGCTGGCGCATGCCCATGCGCCAGCACTGTTCTGCACTAGCCCGCACTCATCGCATCTCCCAGATGGAAAATCGGCAGGTACATTGCCACCACCAGCGTGCCGATGATGACCCCAGTCACAATCAGAAGCACCGGCTCGAGAAGCGCCGCCAGGTTATCTGCTCGTTGAAAGGTCTGTTCCGTGTGGTGTCGGGCGAGGTTTGCCAGCATGATGTCCAGCGCACCTGACATTTCGCCGGTTCGTAAAAGCTGAATACACAGCGGGGTAAACAATGCCGCCTTCTGAAAGGATGACCAGACGGGCAGACCTTTTTCAATGTCCTCCCGCACGCTGCGAAGTATCCCTTGCCAGTACCGGTTCTCAACAGTTTCTTCTGCACTCTCCAGGCCCTGTAAAAAGGGGATGCCCGCCTGTTGCGTGAGTGACAGCACGGTAAAGATATGTCCCAGTTTTTGACCTTTTGCCAGTGCGCCGAACACGGGAGTGAGCATCAGGATGCGCTGCCAGCGAGGGTTCTGCCGCAGAATCCAGGCGGTGGCTAAGGGCGCGAGTAACGCGGCGAACAGCGCAAGGGCATATGACCGCATAAATGCGGCCATCCCCATGACCATTTGCGT
This sequence comes from Enterobacter sp. PL_is511, assembly GCF_055816065.1. Taxonomy (NCBI): domain Bacteria; kingdom Pseudomonadati; phylum Pseudomonadota; class Gammaproteobacteria; order Enterobacterales; family Enterobacteriaceae; genus Enterobacter; species Enterobacter sp. PL_is511. Next base: position 135,982 of record NZ_JBVPGP010000022.1, read on the forward strand.
CAGCAGCGGAAGCGGAGTGTTAAACGTTTTGTAGATCGCGGCAAACTCGGGCAAGACCAGGATGACCATCGCCAGCACCACGAGTACGGCCAGGGTCAGGACGATCGCCGGGTAGCGCAGCGCCTTTTTCACTTTCGCACTGAGCTGCTGCTGCGCTTTTTGCTGCTGCGCGAGCTGGCGACAGCACTCCTCCAGCTTCCCTGTGAGCTCACCGGTTTTCACCATCGAGACATGCAGTGGGCTAAAAACGGCTGGCCACTTTTTTAGCGACTCAGAAAAGGGAGCTCCCTCACTAAGCTCATCGGCAATGCTTTGCAGCAGCGCCTGCCACGGTTTTAACGGATGTTGTTCTGCCAGCATCTGCAGGCTGTGGGACAATGTCAGCCCGGCCTGCAGAAGCGTTGCGAGCTGGCGAAACATCTCGTAGCAGTGGTGTGGCCGCCAGCGGTGTCTCTGAGCGCATCGGGTCAGCGTCAGAGGATGGAGGCCGCTGTGCATCAGCCTGGTGAAGGCGGCATTGCGGTCTGTGGCCCAGAGAGTCCCGCTTCGGGGTTCTCCTTCCTGGGTGAGCGCTCGCCAGCGCCAGAGCTGATTAGCAGCCATCCGGCATGCCCAGGACGCGCACCAGCTCTTCGATCGTGGTCATCCCCTGTTCGACGGCCATGCAGCCGTGCTCAAAAAGAGAAATCATTCCCGCCTGCCGGGCGCTCGCCTCTATCACTTCTGTTCCCGCCCCGCTGGTAATGGCCTTCCGCAGGGCATTGTCGATCGCGAGTACCTCAAAAATGGCCACGCGGCCATAAAAACCGTGATAACAACGCTCACAGCCGATGGGCTGCCAGCGTGGAAGCGGTCTGGACCATACGGCGTGCGGTAATTCAGCATGCTCGCTGGCTTCCCGGCGACAGTGCGGGCACAGACGCCGGACCAGCCGCTGGGCAATCACCATCGACAGCGCGGAAGATATCATCCAGCGCGCCACGCCCATCTGCTCCAGGCGAGTCAGGGCTTCCGTCGTCGAGTTGGTGTGCAGCGTTGATAGCACCAGGTGCCCGGTCTGCGCGGCATTAATGGCAATCCCGGCCGTTTCACCGTCACGAATTTCGCCGACCATAATGATGTCTGGATCCTGGCGTAGCAGCGCCCGCAGCACGCTCTGGAATGTTAAACCCGCCCGGGGATTAATCTGCGTCTGGTTTAATCCCGCAAGGGGGATCTCAATGGGATCCTCCACGCTACAGATGTTGACGTCAGGGGTGTTACGCGCCTGCAGCGCGCTATACAGCGTCACGGTTTTGCCGCTGCCGGTAGGTCCGGTAACCAGAATTAGCCCCTGCGGCTGGTGGAGGGCCTCATTAAAACAGGCCAGTTGTTCAGCATTCATGCCAAGCGCTTTTGGCTCAAGGGCCTGCTGAACCTGATGCAGGAGACGCAGCACAATTTTCTCGCCGCCGCTGCAGGGAAGCGTCGCGATCCGAAACGAGACCGGCGCGTTCGCCAGCTCAATCGTAAACTGACCGTCCTGTGGCAAACGACGCTCTGCAATATCCAGGTTACCCAGCACTTTTAAACGTGCGCTGAACTGGCTTGCCAGCGAGGCGGAAAGCGGAGGCTGGGGGCAAAGAACCCCGTCGATGCGTAAACGGATCTGGCACGCGTGCTCCGTCGGTTCGATATGAATGTCGGAGGCGCGCTGGTTGATTGCCTGCTGCAGCGTGTGGTTGAGGATATCTACCGTTGAGTGCGTTTGCGAAACAACGGGCAGATGGGATTGTGACGTTAGCTGTCGCTGTTTTTCCATGCGCTCAGCGCTCCAGCACTCAATATCAATTCGTTTCTGGGTGGCGAAACGCAGCGCCTCCATCAGTTCAGCCGCGGGGTTGCCTACAACGGCGATGCTGACCATGTCACTGTCGCTGTTGAGCAGCAGAGCGTGATGGCGCAGGCAAAGCGCCACGAGTTGATCGGTATTCATTTTCCGCTCCTCAGTTATTGTCGAAGCGGAAAACGTCTTCGCAGGCCTGCTTCAGGGCGCTGTCAGCACTGATGCTGCAGTCACGCGTCCAGCCCGTCATACCGTTGCCGTCGCTCCACCGTGGCGTCATGGTTACCGTCAGCCCGTTAAGACTTTCCTGTCCTGTTAAGGTCACGACCCCTTTCGCTACGCTCATTCCCGAAACGTATCGTGTCGTGGCGGGGGAAGGGATGCCGTTGCTGCCGGCATCGCAGCTTTCCACACCACCGTGATCCAGCGCGCAAAGCTCGATGGCGGTGCGGTAGGGAACGAAGGTTTGCAGCATATCGGTCAGCGCCGCCTTGCGCAGGTAATTCTGATAGGCGGGCACACCGATGGCGCTCAGAATCGCAATAATGCCAATGACCACCATCAGCTCAATGAGTGTGAAGCCTTGTTGTCTGTCCATATCTGCTCCTTATGCAAAGTGGCGCTACTTTGTCAGCGGGAAAGAGCAGAAACGAGGGGTAAAAAAGGGAACGGGAAGGGGGCTTCAGAGAATTTATTCAGTGTTGCAGGGAAAAGCTGCGGATCTGCGAGCGGGGCAGAAATTCCCCTCTCCACCCGGAGAGGGGAGAATGCGTTATTTAAAGCGCATTGAGAGGTCGAGAGCGCGAACGTGTTTGGTTAGCGCACCGACGGAGATGTAATCCACGCCGGTTTCGGCGAATTCACGGATTGTTTCGAAAGTGACGTTCCCGGACACTTCAAGCTGAGCCCGGCCGTTTGTCAGTTTGACCGCCTCGCGCATCTGCTCTGTTTCGAAGTTATCGAGCATGATGATATCGGCCCCGGCCTTAATCGCCTGCTCCAGCTCGTCCAGGTTTTCCACTTCCACTTCAACCGGCACATCCGGGTGCAGCCAGAAGGCTTTCTCCACCGCCTGACGCACGGAGCCAGAGGCAATAATGTGGTTCTCTTTAATCAGGAAGGCGTCGGACAGGCCCAGACGATGGTTTGCGCCCCCGCCGCAGAGCACCGCATATTTCAGCGCGGTGCGCAGGCCCGGCAGCGTTTTGCGGGTATCCAGCAGCTGAGTGCGGGTACCGGCCAGCAGGTCAACGTAGCGACGCACTTCGCTGGCCACGCCTGAGAGCGTTTGTACAAAATTGAGCGCGGTACGTTCGCCGGTCAGCAAGACGCGGGAAGGTCCGTCCAGTTCGAACAGCGGCTGGTTGGCCTTGACTGCATCGCCGTCTTCCACGTGCCAGGTCACCTGCACATCGTCGCCTGCCAGTTGTGTAAAGACCTCTTCAACCCAACGCTTGCCGCAAAAAACACCGTCTTCACGGGTGATAATGACCGCGTGGGAGCGTGTCTCTTTTGGCAACAATTGTGCGGTAATATCCTTATCAGCATTAACGTCACCGCCCAGATCTTCTTTCAAAGCATGGGAGACGCTTGCCGGAATATCCATATTAATACGTTCCAGAAGCGCTTCACGTCGGTGGTCGGGGTTATAGCGGCGAGGCGGCATGATAAAACTCCAAATTGGTAACGAATCATAATATTGAAACATGCTACTCTGAACCGAGTCTTTGCACCATACAGAAGGAGTTCCAGCATGTTGTTAGAAAACGGATGGCTGGTGGATGCGCGGCATGTGCCCTCGCCGCACCACGATTGCCGCCCGGAGGATGAAAAGCCCACACTGCTGGTGGTTCATAATATTAGTCTCCCGCCGGGTGAATTTGGCGGCCCGTGGATCGATGCGTTATTCACGGGAACGATTGATCCCGATGCTCATCCCTTTTTTGCTGAAATTGCGCATCTGCGCGTATCGGCTCACTGCCTGATTCGTCGCGATGGTGAAGTGGTTCAGTATGTTCCCTTTGATAAGCGCGCCTGGCATGCCGGGGTGTCGATGTATCACGGGCGCGAACGGTGCAACGATTTTTCTATCGGGATCGAACTGGAAGGCACGGATACGACGCCTTATACCGATTCACAGTATCAACAGCTAGCGGCCGTGACCCGCACGCTTATCGGACTCTACCCGGCTATCGCCGACAATATCACGGGGCACAGTGATATTGCCCCGGAGAGAAAAACCGATCCCGGCCCGGCCTTTGACTGGCCCCGGTTTCGCGCCATGCTCACCGCGTCGTCAGAATAAGGAGATACCATGACGTTGTTTACCATGCTGCTGGTTATCATCGCTGAACGCCTGTTCAAGCTCGGCGAGCACTGGCATCTGGATCACCGGCTGGAGGTGTTTTTCCGCCGGATTAAGCACTTTTCCATGCTGCGCACGCTGCTGATGATGGCGGGCGTGATGGTCATTACGTTCCTGCTCCTGCGCTCGCTGCACGGACTCTTTTTCAACGTGCCGCTGCTGATGGTGTGGATCCTGCTTGGGGTGCTGTGCATTGGTGCGGGCAAGGTGCGTTTGCACTATCACGCCTACCTGAAAGCCGCCTCCCGTGACGATGCCCATGCGCGCAATGCCATGGCGAGCGAGCTGACGATGATCCACGGCGTGCCGCCGGACTGCGACGAGCGCGAATTTCTGCGCGAGCTGCAGAACGCGCTGCTGTGGATTAACTTCCGCTACTACCTGGCGCCGCTGTTCTGGTTTGTGGTGGGCGGCCCGTGGGGACCGGTACTGCTGATGGGGTATGCGTTCCTGCGCGCCTGGCAGACCTGGCTTGCTCGTTATCTGACGCCGCATGAACGTTTGCTGTCCGGCATCGATGCCATCCTGCACGTGCTCGACTGGCTCCCGGTGCGTCTGGTGGGCGTGGTGTACGCGTTAATTGGTCATGGTGAGAAAGCGCTGCCCGCGTGGTTTGCTTCGCTGGCTGACCGCCATACGTCGCAGTACCAGGTGCTAACGCGTCTGGCGCAGTTCTCGCTGGCGCGTGAGCCGCATACCGACAAGATTGAAACACCAAAAGCCGCTGTCTCCATGGCGAAGAAAACGTCGTTTGTGGTGGTGGTGATCGTGGCACTGCTGACGATTTACGGCACGCTAGTGTAAGCCAGCGCGCCGCAAAGACTACAGCGTATCCGCGGGCGGGATGCCGAAATCAGGCATCCCGTTTTCATTCCAGCGGACGAGCTTCAGGCGAGTATGCCGGTTCGGATCGTACAGCGGGTCGCCCTCAATTTCGGTGTAGTTACGCGCGTGATACACCAGCACGTCTTCCCCTTCCGGCGTTTGCGTAAAGCTGTTGTGTCCCGGGCCGAACTGGCGGTTTTCATAGCTGGTAACGAACACTGGACGCGGGGATTTGTGCCAGTTTGCCGGGTTTAGCGGATCGGCATTCAGATCTATCCACAGTAGCCCCATACAGTAGTTCTCGTCGGTGGCGCTGGCGGAATAGCTGATAAACAGCTTATCGCCGTGAATCAGTACCGCCGGGCCTTCGTTAACCCAGAACCCGCGACACTCCCAGTCATACTCCGGTTTGCTGAGCATCAACGGCTCGCCTTTTAGCGTCCACGGGTTCGCCATTTCGCACAGGTAAAGGTTGGAGTTCCCGGTGATATCCGGTGCCTTTTGCGCCCATAGATACCAGCGTTTCCCCTGATGTACAAAGGTGGTGGCGTCCAGAGCAAAGGTATCGAACGGGGTTTTGATTTGCCCTTTTTCCACCCACGCGCCGGTAAGCGGATCGTCGTCAGCACATTCAATGGCGAACATTCGGTGCTGGAACATCCCGAGCGCGTCGAGCGCCTGGGTGTGCGTCGCGGCAAAGTAGATGTACCACTTCCCGTCAATGTGGTGCAGTTCAGGTGCCCAAATGAGCTGGCTCATCGGGCCGGTCTCGGGTTTGCGCCAGACCACCACTTCTTCAGTATGACGTAAGCCTTCCAGCGACGCTGCGCGGCGGATCGCCAGCCTGTCGTACTGCGGCACGGAGGCGATAAAATAGTACTGCCCCTCATGGCGTAAAATGTACGGGTCGGCACGTTGTTCGATAAACGGGTTTGGCCACTGATGCATTTGGCTCTCCTTATTTTGTCTCTGCGGCTTTCAGTTCCTGATAGTCGCTCAGTTCACGGTAATTGGTGCGACGTTTTTCCAGGTCTTCCTGAATGCGTTTCATCGTTTCACGGTCAACCTTCAGCAGCCGTACTACGCCCGCGGTGATTAAGTATCCAATGCCTGGAATGACGGTAAACAGCAGGACGATCCCGTTGATGGCGTCCGCGCTCTGCGCTTTTGCGCCCGCGTCATAGCCGTACCAGGAGAGCAGGAAGCCGACCATCGCACCGGCAATCGCCAGCCCTAATTTCAGGAAGAAGATGTTGCCGGAGAAGCTGATGCCCGTGATGCGCTTCCCGGTTTTCCACTCGCCGTAGTCGTCCACGTCGGCCATCAGCGACCAGTGCAGCGGAGACGGGATCTGGTGCAGGATGTTCAGCAGGACGTAGAGCACCACAATGGTGACGGTGGCTTTCGGGTCGAAGAAGTAGAAGGCGCAGGAGAAAATCGCCAGCACGATGTTGGTCCAGAAGAAGACCTTCAGCTTACACCAGCGGTCGGTCAGCACTTTTGCCAGCACGCTGCCGAGCATCATGCCGACCACGCCCAGGCTGATAAACAGCGTAGCGAAGTGGGTGCTCTGGCCCATCACCCAGGTGACGTAATACATGGTGGCCGCCATACGGATAAAGCCCGGGCAGACGTTGCAGAGCGTCAGCAGCAGAATGCGTACCCACTGGTCGTTCTTCCACACGTCTTTCAAATCGTTTTTCAACTCGTCGTTGGTCTGTACCGCCGGGCGCACGCGCTCGCGCACGGTGGCGAAGCAGAACAGGAACATGCAGGTGCCAATCAGCGCCAGCACGGTCATCGCCATCTGGTAGCCTTTGGCTTTGTTATCCCCGCCAAACCAGTCGGCCATCGGCAGCAGCGTTAATGAGAGCAGCAGCGTGGCGATGCCGACCAGCACGAAGCGATACGACTGGCAGGCCACGCGTTCTTTTGGATCGTTGGTGATCACCCCTCCTAACGAGCAGTAAGGGATGTTGATTGCCGTATAGGTCAAAGAGAGCAGGAAGTAGGTGACAAACGCATAGATAACTTTGCTGTTATAGCTCCACTCCGGCGTGGTGAACATCAGGATGCTGAACAGCGCGTAGGGGAAGGCGATCCACAGCAGCCATGGACGAAACCGGCCATATTTACTGCGGGTACGGTCGGCAATCGCGCCCATGATCGGGTCCGTTACGGCGTCAATTACGCGGACGGACAGCAGCAGCACGCCGACCAGCGCAGGCGCGAGGCCAAAAATATCCGTATAAAAATAGTTAACAAACAACATGATGGCGCCAAAGATAATGTTGCATCCGGCGTCGCCCATCCCATAGCCGATCTTTTCTTTTACTGACAGTGTGTTGTTATCCATCGACAGCTCTCCGGTTTACGGTATGGAGAGAATTATTCGCTGGCGAAGGGATATATGCGTTGCAGTATCAGGGCGGTGATATGGATAAATGCGCTGTGGGCGTGAAAGTGTGAGGGAGGTAACAACGCGCGGTACCCGCAAAAGCAGGTACCGCGGAGAGAGGCTTAGTGTGCCTTCATGGCATTACGGCTTTTCTGACTGAAGAGATAGCCCACGCCCAGGATCGCAATCCAGACCGGGATCAGGTAGACGGAAATCGCCATACCCGGCGTGATCAGCATGATCACCAGCACGGCCGCCATAAACAGCAGGCAGATCCAGTTACCCAGCGGATAGAGCAGGGCAGGGAAGCGCGTGGTGACGCCCTGCTGCTGTTTCGCGCGGCGGAACTTGATGTGTGCCAGGCTGATCATCGCCCAGTTGATGACCAGGGCAGAGACCACCAGCGCCATCAGCAGGCCAAACGCCGACTCGGGGGCCATGTAGTTAATCAGCACGCACAGGGCGGTCACGATGGCGGAAACAATGATGGTATTCACCGGTACGCCGCGTTTATCAACGTTAAGCAGCATCTTCGGCGCGTTGCCCTGCTGGGCGAGGCCGAACAGCATACGGCTGTTGCAGTATACGCAGCTGTTGTATACGGAGAGCGCTGCGGTCAGCACCACGATGTTCAGGGCGTTGGCGACAAAGGTGTCGCCCAGCTCGTGGAAGATCAGCACAAACGGGCTGGTGTCGGCGGTGACGCGCGTCCACGGCAGCAGGGAGAGCAGCACGGCCAGCGAGCCCACATAGAAGATCAGAATACGGTAGATAACCTGGTTAGTGGCTTTTGGAATGCTCTGCTCTGGGTTGTCGGCTTCAGCGGCAGTGATCCCTACCAGCTCCAGACCACCGAAGGAGAACATAATGATGGCCATCATCATCACCAGACCGGTCATGCCGTGAGGCAGGAAGCCACCCTGTTCCCAGAGGTTGCGCACGGTTGCCTGCGGTCCGCCGTTGCCGCTGAACAGCAGCCAGCCGCCAAAGATAATCATCGCCACCACGGCAATGACTTTGATGATAGCGAACCAGAACTCCATCTCACCGAACACTTTTACGTTGGTCAGGTTAATGGCGTTAATAATGACAAAGAAGGCCGCAGCAGAAGCCCAGGTTGGGATTTCGGGATACCAGAACTGAATGTATTTTCCGACGGCGGTAAGCTCAGCCATGGCAACCAGAACGTACAGCACCCAGTAGTTCCAGCCCGAGGCGAAACCGGCAAAGCTGCCCCAGTATTTATAGGCAAAGTGGCTGAAGGAGCCCGCGACCGGCTCTTCAACGACCATTTCGCCCAGCTGGCGCATGATCAGAAAAGCAATGAAACCCGCAATCGCGTAACCCAAAATAATACCCGGACCGGCAGACTGGATGACGGATGCGCTGCCCAGAAACAGGCCGGTACCTATCGCACCGCCCAGTGCGATGAGCTGAATATGGCGGTTTTTAAGCCCGCGCTTTAGCTGATCGCCGTGCTGATGAGCTTCCATTTGAAACCTCGTGTGTGGTTGTTATGTTCACGCTGTGCGTGTGTAATTATGAAAATCCATATTCTGTATTTATTTCTTTACGGTTAACGAGACCGAAAAAAGCGGAGATGACTTCCGTAAGCGCAAGAATAGTGGTAAGCGCCTGCGAATGCACCTGCTTTATGAAGGGGTGATGACGACTTGAATAAAAAGAAAGCATTTGTAAATCGGCCCGCTCGTTGTTCCTAACCCAACCTATAGAATAGAAATGCGCCGTAAGTGGGCGAATTTTCATTATTTGCCTTGTTGAATCGCTTCAGATTGCAAAAACCCTCGTTTCATTATGGTTAAAACTCCCTCTTTAGGGGTAATCAACTCATTTGTGCAAAGTTACATTTCTGAAACGTTATTTCTGTAAGGTTGTTAAAATGTGCAGGGTTTACTGATTTCAATCAAAACCAATATGGACAGAAGGTGAATACTTTGTTACTTTAGCGATACGAAATAGAAATTGGTAAGACCAATTGACTCCGGGCAAAAAGGCGTAAGACAGGGAATATGGCCTACAGCAAAATTCGCCAACCAAAACTATCTGATGTGATTGAGCAGCAGCTGGAGTTTTTAATCCTCGAAGGGACTCTGCGCCCGGGTGAGAAACTTCCACCAGAACGCGAGCTGGCAAAACAGTTCGACGTTTCACGTCCCTCTCTGCGTGAGGCGATTCAACGTCTCGAAGCAAAGGGCTTGCTGCTTCGTCGCCAGGGCGGCGGAACCTTTGTGCAAAACAGCCTGTGGCAGAGCTTCAGCGATCCGCTGGTAGAACTTCTCTCTGACCACCCAGAATCCCAGTTTGACCTGCTTGAGACCCGTCACGCGCTTGAAGGGATTGCGGCCTATTACGCCGCCCTTCGCAGCACTGATGAAGATCGCGTGCGTATCCGCGAACTGCATCAGGCCATTGAACGGGCACAGCAGTCCGGCGATTTAGACGCCGAGTCCAGCGCCGTCGTCCAGTATCAAATCGCCGTCACCGAAGCGGCACACAATGTGGTGCTCCTCCATCTGCTACGCTGCATGGAGCCGATGCTGGCCCAGAACGTTCGTCAGAATTTTGAATTGTTGTATGCCCGTCGGGAGATGCTCCCACTGGTAAGCAACCATCGCACCCGAATATTCGAGGCGATAATGGCCGGGGAACCGGAGCAGGCGCGTGAAGCGTCGCACCGCCATCTGGCTTTCATTGAGGAAATCTTGCTGGACCGCAGCCGTGAACAATCGCGACGCGAACGTTCATTACGCCGCATACAGCAACGAAAGGATTAAGCGCCAGGTACTTTTAGAGCGCGGCAACTAAACGCAGAACCTGTCTTATTGTGTTCTTGCTCAAGAGCACAATGGGACAGGTTCCAGACAAATCAACGTATTAGATAGATAAGGAATACCCCCATGTCAGAACGTCTCCAAAATGACGTGGATCCGATCGAAACTCGCGACTGGCTACAGGCGATCGAATCGGTCATCCGTGAAGAAGGTGTTGAGCGCGCTCAGTATCTGATTGATCAGCTGCTTTCTGAAGCCCGCAAAGGCGGTGTGAAGGTTGCTTCAGGTGCAGGGGCTAGCAACTACGTAAACACGATTGCCGTCGAAGACGAACCGGAATACCCGGGCAATCTGGATCTGGAACGTCGTATCCGTTCTGCAATCCGCTGGAACGCCATCATGACCGTTCTGCGCGCCTCCAAGAAAGACCTGGAGCTGGGTGGCCACATGGCGTCCTTCCAGTCTTCTGCGACCGTTTACGAAGTGTGCTTCAACCACTTCTTCCGTGCAGCGAACGAGAAAGACGGCGGCGACCTGGTGTACTTCCAGGGCCACATCTCTCCGGGCATCTATGCACGTGCCTTCCTGGAAGGTCGTCTGACTGAAGAGCAGATGAACAACTTCCGTCAGGAAGTTCACGGTAAAGGTCTGTCTTCTTACCCGCACCCTAAACTGATGCCTGAATTCTGGCAGTTCCCGACCGTATCTATGGGTCTGGGCCCAATCGGTGCGATCTACCAGGCTAAATTCCTGAAGTATCTGGAACACCGTGGTCTGAAAGACACCTCTGAGCAGACCGTTTACGCCTTCCTGGGCGACGGCGAAATGGATGAGCCAGAATCTAAAGGTGCGATCACCATCGCAACCCGTGAGAAGCTGGACAACCTGTGCTTCATCATCAACTGTAACCTGCAGCGTCTGGATGGTCCGGTAACCGGCAACGGCAAGATCATCAACGAACTGGAAGGCATCTTCGCAGGTGCTGGCTGGAACGTGATCAAAGTCATGTGGGGCGGTCGTTGGGATGAGCTGCTGCGTAAAGACACCAGCGGTAAACTGATCCAGCTGATGAACGAAACCGTTGACGGTGACTACCAGACCTTCAAATCCAAAGACGGTGCCTACGTTCGTGAGCACTTCTTCGGCAAATACCCTGAAACCGCAGCCCTGGTTGCAGACTGGACTGATGAGCAGATCTGGGCCCTGAACCGCGGTGGTCACGATCCGAAGAAAGTCTACGCTGCACTGAAAAAAGCGCGTGAAACCAAAGGTAAAGCGACTGTAATCCTGGCCCACACCATCAAAGGTTACGGCATGGGTGATACCGCAGAAGGTAAAAACATCGCTCACCAGGTTAAGAAAATGAACATGGACGGCGTGCGTTATATCCGCGACCGTTTCAACGTTCCAGTGACCGATGAGCAGGTAGAAAACCTGTCTTACATCACCTTCCCGGAAGGTTCTGAAGAGCACAAGTACCTGCACGAACGTCGTCAGGCGCTGAAAGGCTACCTGCCAGCTCGTCAGCCAAACTTCACCGAGAAGCTGGAACTGCCAGCGCTGGAAGACTTCTCTCAGCTGCTGGAAGAGCAGAACAAAGAGATCTCTACCACTATCGCTTTCGTTCGTGCCCTGAACGTGATGCTGAAGAACAAGTCGATCAAAGATCGTCTGGTTCCAATCATCGCCGACGAAGCGCGTACTTTCGGTATGGAAGGTCTGTTCCGTCAGATCGGTATCTACAGCCCGAACGGCCAGCAGTACACCCCGCAGGACCGTGAGCAGGTTGCCTACTACAAAGAAGACGAGAAAGGTCAGATCCTGCAGGAAGGTATCAACGAACTGGGCGCAGGCGCATCCTGGCTGGCTGCTGCGACTTCTTACAGCACCAACAACCTGCCGATGATCCCGTTCTACATTTACTACTCCATGTTCGGGTTCCAGCGTATCGGTGACCTGTGCTGGCAGGCAGGCGACCAGCAGGCTCGCGGCTTCCTGGTAGGCGGTACTTCCGGTCGTACGACCCTGAACGGTGAAGGTCTGCAGCACGAAGATGGCCACAGCCATATTCAGTCTCTGACTATCCCTAACTGTATCTCTTACGACCCGTCTTACGCGTACGAAGTGGCAGTCATCATGCATGACGGTCTGCAGCGCATGTACGGTGAAGCGCAGGAGAACATTTACTACTACATCACCACCCTGAACGAAAACTACCACATGCCGGCAATGCCAGCAGGTGCCGAGGAAGGTATCCGTAAAGGTATCTACAAACTCGAAACCATTGAAGGTAGCAAAGGTAAAGTTCAGTTGCTGGGCTCCGGTTCTATCCTGCGTCACGTACGTGAAGCAGCGCAGATCCTGGCGAAAGACTACGGTGTCGGTTCCGATGTGTACTCTGTTACCTCCTTCACTGAGCTGGCGCGTGATGGCCAGGATTGTGAGCGCTGGAACATGCTGCACCCAATGGAAACCCCACGCGTTCCGTACATCGCTCAGGTGATGAACGACGCGCCAGCGGTGGCGTCTACTGACTATATGAAACTGTTCGCTGAGCAGGTTCGTACTTACGTTCCAGCTGATGATTATCGCGTTCTGGGTACTGACGGCTTCGGTCGTTCTGACAGCCGCGAAAACCTGCGTCACCACTTCGAAGTTGATGCTTCTTACGTGGTTGTAGCAGCACTGGGCGAACTGGCTAAACGTGGCGAAATCGATAAGAAAGTGGTTGCAGACGCAATCACCAAATTCAACATCGATGCAGAAAAAGTTAACCCGCGTCTGGCGTAAGAGGTAAAAGAATAATGGCTATCGAAATCAATGTACCGGACATCGGGGCTGATGAAGTTGAAATCACCGAGATCCTGGTCAAAGTTGGCGACAAAGTTGAAGCTGAACAGTCGCTGATCACCGTAGAAGGCGACAAAGCCTCTATGGAAGTCCCGTCTCCTCAGGCTGGCATCGTTAAAGAGATCAAAGTCTCTGTTGGCGATAAAACCGAGACTGGCAAACTGATCATGATTTTCGATTCCGCCGACGGTGCAGCAGCTGCTGCACCTGCGCAGGAAGAGAAGAAAGCCGCTCCGGCCGCCGCTGCTCCAGCCGCTGCCGCGAGCGCGAAAGAAGTGAACGTGCCTGACATCGGCGGTGACGAAGTTGAAGTCACTGAAATCCTGGTGAAAGTGGGCGACACCGTTGCGGCCGAGCAGTCACTGATCACCGTAGAAGGCGACAAAGCCTCTATGGAAGTGCCAGCGCCGTTCGCCGGTACCGTTAAAGAGATCAAGATCAACACCGGTGACAAAGTGTCTACTGGCTCCCTGATTATGGTCTTCGAAGTGGCGGGTGCAGAAGGCGCTGCCGCGCCTGCACAGGCCGCTGCTCCGGCTCCAGCCGCAGCACCAGCCGCTGCTGGCGGCGCGAAAGACGTTAACGTACCGGACATCGGCGGTGACGAAGTTGAAGTCACCGAAGTGATGGTGAAAGTGGGCGACAAAGTTGCCGCTGAACAGTCACTGATCACCGTTGAAGGCGACAAGGCTTCTATGGAAGTCCCTGCGCCGTTCGCGGGTACGGTTAAAGAGATCAAAATCAGCACCGGCGACAAAGTGTCTACCGGCTCTCTGATCATGGTCTTCGAAGTGGAAGGCGCTGCGCCTGCCGCAGCTCCGGCTGCCGCGGCTGCTCCAGCACCTGCTGCTGCGCCGGCTCAGGCTGCTAAACCAGCCGCTGCCCCTGCTGCTAAAGCAGAAAAATCTGAGTTCGCTGAAAACGACGCTTACGTCCACGCTACCCCGCTGATTCGTCGCCTGGCGCGCGAATTCGGTGTGAACCTGGCGAAAGTGAAAGGGACCGGCCGTAAGGGTCGTATCCTGCGCGAAGACGTTCAGACCTATGTGAAAGACGCGGTGAAACGCGCCGAAGCTGCACCAGCTGCAGCCGCTGGCGGCGGTATCCCGGGCATGCTGCCATGGCCGAAAGTGGACTTCAGCAAGTTCGGCGAAATCGAAGAAGTGGAGCTGGGCCGTATCCAGAAAATCTCTGGTGCGAACCTGAGCCGTAACTGGGTGATGATCCCGCACGTTACGCACTTCGATAAGACCGATATCACCGATCTGGAAGCGTTCCGTAAACAGCAGAACGCCGAAGCCGAGAAGCGCAAACTGGACGTGAAATTCACCCCAGTGGTCTTCATCATGAAAGCGGTTGCTGCGGCTCTGGAACAGATGCCACGCTTCAACAGCTCCCTGTCCGAAGACGGTCAGAAGCTGACGCTGAAGAAATACATCAACATCGGTGTTGCGGTTGATACGCCAAATGGTCTGGTTGTTCCGGTCTTCAAAGACGTGAACAAGAAGAGCATTACCGAGCTGTCCCGTGAACTGACCGTGATCTCCAAGAAAGCGCGTGATGGTAAGCTGACTGCCGGCGAAATGCAGGGCGGCTGCTTCACTATCTCCAGCATCGGCGGCCTGGGTACTACCCACTTCGCGCCGATTGTGAACGCGCCGGAAGTGGCTATCCTCGGTGTGTCCAAGTCCGCGATGGAGCCGGTGTGGAATGGCAAAGAGTTCGTACCGCGTCTGATGATGCCAATCTCTCTGTCCTTCGACCACCGCGTAATCGACGGTGCTGATGGTGCGCGTTTCATCACCATCATCAACAACATGCTGAGCGACATTCGCCGCCTGGTGATGTAATCGAAAAGCCGGCCAGTCGGCCGGCTTTTTTCTGATAATCTCATGGGGTTTGTGAGGTTATTGGCGAAAGCGACAATTCGTGAGCCGTTTGTTGTTTCAAAATTGTTAACAATTTTGTAAACTGCGGGCGGATAGAACGACCCGGTGGACGACGGGTATAAATTAAGAGGTCATGATGAGCACAGAAATCAAAACTCAGGTCGTAGTACTTGGGGCAGGCCCGGCAGGTTACTCCGCAGCATTCCGCGCCGCGGATTTAGGTCTGGAAACCGTCATCGTAGAGCGTTACAGCACCCTCGGCGGTGTTTGTCTGAACGTCGGCTGTATCCCTTCTAAAGCGCTGCTGCACGTAGCGAAAGTTATCGAAGAAGCCAAAGCGCTGGCTGAACACGGTATCGTCTTCGGCGAGCCGAAAACCGATATCGACAAAATTCGTACCTGGAAAGAGAAAGTTATCACTCAGCTGACCGGCGGTCTGGCGGGTATGGCCAAAGGCCGTAAAGTGAAAGTGGTAAACGGTCTGGGTAAATTCACCGGTGCGAACACCCTGGAAGTGGAAGGCGAAAACGGCAAAACCGTGATCAACTTCGACAACGCGATCATCGCGGCAGGCTCTCGCCCAATCGAACTGCCATTCATTCCGCATGAAGATCCACGCGTGTGGGATTCCACCGATGCGCTGGAGCTGAAAACCGTTCCTAAGCGTCTGCTGGTTATGGGCGGCGGTATCATCGGTCTGGAAATGGGTACCGTGTACCATGCGCTGGGTTCAGAGATCGACGTGGTTGAAATGTTCGACCAGGTTATCCCGGCTGCCGACAAAGACATCGTTAAGGTCTTCACCAAACGCATCAGCAAGAAATTTAACCTGATGCTGGAAACCAAAGTGACTGCCGTTGAAGCGAAAGAAGACGGTATTTACGTTTCCATGGAAGGCAAAAAAGCCCCATCCGAACCACAGCGTTACGACGCCGTGCTGGTGGCTATCGGCCGTGTGCCGAACGGTAAAAACCTCGACGCGGGCAAAGCTGGCGTGGAAGTGGACGACCGTGGCTTCATCCGCGTTGACAAACAGCTGCGCACCAACGTGCCGCACATCTTTGCTATCGGCGATATCGTCGGTCAGCCAATGCTGGCGCACAAAGGTGTTCACGAAGGTCACGTTGCCGCTGAAGTTATCGCCGGCATGAAGCACTACTTCGATCCGAAAGTCATCCCATCTATCGCGTACACCGAGCCAGAAGTGGCATGGGTAGGTCTGACCGAGAAAGAAGCGAAAGAGAAAGGCATCAGCTACGAAACCGCCACCTTCCCGTGGGCTGCTTCTGGCCGTGCTATCGCGTCCGACTGCGCAGACGGTATGACCAAACTGATCTTCGACAAAGAGACTCACCGTGTAATCGGTGGTGCGATTGTCGGTACCAACGGCGGCGAGCTGCTGGGTGAAATCGGTCTGGCTATCGAAATGGGTTGTGACGCTGAAGACATCGCGCTGACCATCCACGCACACCCGACTCTGCACGAGTCCGTGGGCCTGGCGGCAGAAGTGTTTGAAGGCAGCATCACCGACCTGCCGAACGCGAAAGCGAAGAAGAAATAAGTTTCTTCAGATGAAAAAAGCGGCCTCAGGCCGCTTTTTTTATGCGCTACGTTCAGGGGGCCACAGGCTGCCAGGTTTTATCAGGACTATAGGCGGTTAACGCCCGGGCTTTCTGCTCAGAATCGCTGCCGAGATCGGACTGATACACCTTATCATCCTGATTTATCACAAAGCTCATGACGCCCGTCTGACCATAGCTGACTGGCCAGGCCACCATCGCGAAACCGTTATTATCCGGCAGGATGCGGAAACGATAGCCGTGATAACCGGTACCCGGCTCTTTTGGGCTAAATGCCGGTCCGAGCGGACTGGGCGCTTCGCCGGGAGAGGCGGGCCAGTACAAACCGTCTTTTTTCCCTTTCGAGCTGACAATCTTCTGCGCGAATTTCTGGTTCATCGCAAAGTAGCTTTGCTGCGCATCAACATAGGCATGTAAGGCTTCAATGGCGGCAAGTTCGTTACGCCCGATTTCGCGGGTCAGGATCTCTTCGGCCCCTTCTTTGATATCGAATTGCCAACCGGCAGAGGTTTTGATCACCGGGATAGGAAGCTGCCAGCTGTTGTCACCGACAACCAGATGCGCCGTATCCCCTTCGACAACCGTGTTATGACGGACTTTCCAGTCGCGCAGGAAACGATCGACGGCATCCGGGTCAACGCCTTCAGGGGGCAGAAAATCGCGCCAGTTCTCTCCAAGCAGATTGCTCATCTCGCTCTCATTATGCTCACTAATGGCTTTGGTCAGCGCATCGGTTGCCTGATCGGGGGTGCTAAAGGATTGCTGCGCCATCACCGAAGCCGAAAGCATGAACAACACCATGCCACTGAGTAGTTTACTTTTCATGTCGGTTCCCTTAGCGATGTCGAATTTCACGGCGTTCAGCGCGGCCACCAGACGCCTGACGTGGCTGCTGCTGGCGAGCCGCAAGCTGTCTGCTTTGCGCACCGCGCTGCTGCTGCGCCTGCCAGTTCGCGGAGCGGCTGTCGTTGCCGCTCAGCGCATTGGCCCGGGGCTGGCTGTTTCGCTGCTGGAGAGCGCGTTGCTGCGCCGGCTGCGAACCCCGTTTCTCTTGTCTCTGCGCGGTGGTCTGGCGATTTTCTCGCTGCTGCGTGGTGGTTCGCTTCGTCGTCTGCGGTTTGGTGTCGTAGCCACGGTAGTTATTGCGCTGCGAAATCTGCTTCAGCTGTTCACTTGAGGCCTGACGCTGCACATCTTTCGTGCCGGGACGCGCCGTTTGGGGGAAGGTTTTACCCGTGGACTTCTCCATCTGGCTCAGGGCAGCCTGACGCTGGCTATCGCGGTTAACCGGTTTTTGCTGCGTTGAGCTTAGTCCGGTAGCCGTGCTGGTGGAGTGGAAACGGTTGTTGAGCTGGTTAGTCGGATAAGGCACGCCTTCACGATAGGCTGGGTTATGCTGCCAGGTACGGTTGGCGTCCGTCAGACGCTGCCCGCTGATTTTATTGAAGTTCTCAACGTTGATATTGATGTTGTTATCACCGTTGCGGTTATAGCCGCCGTGATTATCCCAGTCGTCATGGTGATGATCCCAGTCATCGTCATCATCCCAATCGATGTTGCTGAAGATGGCATAGGTTGTGGCGACGCCCAGGCTGAAGCCTAAGCCGTTGACGAAGCTGTTGCCAAACTGCTCCCCGGGTGTAGGCGGGAGATAAGTAGGTGGATAGGCGGTGTTTGGCCAGGTCCCGTAAACCGTATTGGGGTTATAGGTAGGGACGTAAACAACCTGCGGATCGGCAGATTCAATTTTGATTACCGTTGGGGCCGGCGCAGACGTGGTTGTTGTCGTTGCCTCGGTGGTGCTGGTTTTCGCTGGTGCCGGTTTTGTCACGGTGGTGACCGTCTGCTGAGGCGTGGATTGTAACGCGCCGGTCTTTTGTGCCAGCGCGCGCAGGCGTTGAACGGAATCCATTACGTCCTTCGGCTGCGCGAGAAACGCATCGCCCAGATTTTGTACCCACGGCGGGTTTTCACCCATCAGGGACATGAGCTGAGGAAACGCGACCAGCGATTTTACGCTGGGATCCCAGGGCTGGCTGGCAACGGCCTGAATGGCGGCGTCCCCTTCCATTTTAGGGTTGTCTTTTGACCACTGCGCCGCCTGGATCACGTTGGCCGGGTAAGTCGAGGCCATCAGGATTTGCGACAGCAGGGCATCCGGGTAGAGCGCGATAGGGGCAACCCACTGATCGATTTGCGCGGCAGTATAGGTTGGTGCGGCGACAGGGGCGGGCGTTGCTGCTGCCGGTGCAGCGGGGGCCGTCGGTTGTTGAGCGACGGGGGCGGGCGCAACGGGTTCCGTTGCGCGGCTTTTGACAAACATGACGCCTGAGGCGGCAAGCAGCCCGGCACTGCACAGAAGGATGAGCAGATGTGGCTTAAAGGGCAACTTCATAAAATGACTCCAACGAGACAAGCGCTGTGCCGTGAGGCGTTACGGTTGGCGTGAGTATTATTCACCCGTCTTTTACTGTTTTGACTTTTATTGGGAAGCGTCCGGTACGTCCGGATAAAGAGTGTGAGTATTTATTACACAATTATATGCGATGCGGGAAAAACCGAAGGGAATTCAGAAGGCCGCTCTTACGAGCGGCCAGCAGCTAGTTGCCGAGGTTGACGACAAACAGCACCGTGATGTCGGATATGTTCCAGCCACCGTGCAGCGCGGTTAGCAGTAAACCAGTCACAACGATCAGCGCAGTGATTCGCATCTCCATTGCGTGCGTTCCTGAACAGGCTACGCGGGTTCATTCTCCACCGGGAAAGGCAGAACCTGGCAAATGAGTACATTGCCGCGTAGGTTACGGAACTGCTTCCGGGCCCGGTGACTGGTTGCTACACCAGCGAAGCAGGCCGAGCGCAACAGTATTACAGCCTAAATGGACTGAAAAGAGGTGAAATGCAGTTTCATTCTTTTTCATTCGAAACTGGATGGCGGCTCGTAAACACAAAATATGGGCTTGTGTATCTACATACTCAGGAGCATTATTCATGACGAGTGCATTGCCGCAAATCTGCCAACCCGGTGTGCTACCACCGCAAGGCAACAAATAAACCGCTATCAGGCGGTTTTTTTGTCCCCAAAATTCACCTCCTCACCCCGCTACACCATGCTTAACGATTCAGCAAATTTTTTAATGTTGCTTTTTTGTAAACGGATTAACACTGTGCAGAAATCCTGCTATGCTGCCCGACGCGGTATCGGGCATTTACCCTACAAACTGCTGTCTCACAGGAGCGTGAAGAGAACGCCCGCCGCATATGACAATGAGAGCGAGGAGAACCGTCGTGCTAGAAGAATACCGTAAGCACGTAGCAGAACGTGCCGCCGAGGGAATTGTACCCAAACCTTTAGATGCAACCCAAATGGCCGCGCTCGTCGAGCTGCTGAAGAACCCGCCTAAGGGCGAAGAAGAATTCCTGTTAGATCTGCTGATCAACCGCGTACCGCCTGGCGTAGATGAAGCTGCCTACGTAAAAGCCGGATTCCTTGCTGCTATCGCCAAAGGCGAAGCCACCTCCCCACTGGTTACTCCTGAAAAAGCCATTGAACTGCTCGGCACCATGCAGGGTGGTTACAACATTCATCCGCTGATTGACGCGCTGGATAACGACAAGCTGGCACCGATTGCCGCTAAAGCGCTCTCTTCCACGCTGCTGATGTTCGATAACTTCTACGATGTAGAAGAAAAAGCCAAAGCAGGCAACGTCTATGCGAAGCAGGTGATGCAGTCCTGGGCGGATGCCGAATGGTTCCTGAACCGTCCTGCGCTGGCTGAAAAAATCACCGTTACCGTCTTCAAAGTGACCGGTGAAACCAACACCGATGACCTCTCTCCGGCACCGGACGCGTGGTCTCGCCCGGATATTCCTCTGCACGCCCTGGCAATGCTGAAAAACGCCCGTGAAGGCATTGAGCCGGATCAGCCTGGCAGCGTTGGCCCGATCAAACAGATCGAAGCCCTGCAGAAAAAAGGGTTCCCGCTGGCCTATGTGGGTGACGTTGTAGGTACCGGTTCTTCCCGTAAGTCCGCCACCAACTCCGTGCTGTGGTTCATGGGTGATGACATCCCTCATGTGCCAAACAAGCGCGGTGGCGGCCTGTGCCTCGGCGGTAAAATTGCACCGATCTTCTTCAACACCATGGAAGATGCGGGCGCCCTGCCGATCGAAGTGGATGTTTCTAACCTGAATATGGGCGACGTGATTGACGTTTACCCGTACAAAGGTGAAGTGCGTAACCACGAAACTAACGAGCTGTTGGCGAGCTTTGAGCTGAAAACCGACGTGCTGATCGACGAAGTGCGTGCCGGTGGCCGTATTCCGCTGATCATCGGCCGTGGCCTGACCACCAAAGCGCGTGAAGCGCTGGGTCTGCCGCACAGTGACGTATTCCGTCACGCGAAAGACGTGGCGGAAAGCAATCGCGGTTACTCTCTGGCGCAGAAAATGGTCGGTCGCGCCTGCGGCGTCGCCGGTGTTCGTCCTGGCGCATACTGTGAGCCGAAGATGACCTCCGTAGGCTCTCAGGACACCACTGGCCCAATGACCCGTGACGAACTGAAGGACCTGGCGTGCCTGGGCTTCTCTTCTGACCTGGTGATGCAGTCCTTCTGCCACACGGCGGCGTATCCGAAGCCGGTTGACGTAACCACGCACCACACGCTGCCAGACTTCATCATGAACCGCGGCGGTGTTTCCCTGCGTCCGGGCGACGGCGTAATCCACTCCTGGCTGAACCGCATGCTGCTGCCGGATACCGTGGGTACCGGCGGTGACTCCCATACCCGTTTCCCAATCGGTATCTCTTTCCCGGCGGGCTCCGGTCTGGTGGCGTTTGCCGCGGCGACGGGCGTGATGCCGCTGGATATGCCGGAATCGGTGCTGGTGCGCTTCAAAGGTAAAATGCAGCCGGGTATCACCCTGCGTGACCTGGTTCACGCGATCCCGCTGTATGCGATTAAACAGGGTCTGCTGACCGTTGAGAAGAAAGGGAAGAAAAACATCTTCTCTGGCCGTATCCTGGAAATCGAAGGTCTGCCGGATCTGAAGGTTGAGCAGGCGTTCGAGCTGACCGATGCCTCCGCTGAGCGTTCAGCTGCGGGCTGTACCATCAAGCTGAACAAAGAGCCGATTATTGAGTATCTTAACTCTAACATCGTGCTGCTGAAGTGGATGATTGCAGAAGGCTACGGCGACCGTCGTACGCTGGAGCGTCGTATCCAGGGCATGGAGAAATGGCTGGCCGATCCGCAGCTGCTGGAAGCCGATGCTGACGCAGAGTACGCGGCGGTGATCGACATCGATCTGGCGGATATCAAAGAGCCAATCCTGTGTGCACCGAACGATCCGGACGACGCGCGTCCGCTGTCCGAAGTTCAGGGCGAGAAGATCGACGAAGTGTTCATCGGATCCTGCATGACCAACATCGGTCACTTCCGTGCGGCCGGTAAGCTTCTGGATACCCACAAAGGCCAGCTGCCAACCCGTCTGTGGGTGGCGCCGCCAACCCGTATGGACGCGGCTCAGCTGACCGAAGAGGGCTACTACAGCGTGTTTGGTAAGAGCGGTGCGCGTATCGAAATTCCTGGCTGTTCCCTGTGCATGGGCAACCAGGCGCGCGTAGCCGACGGCGCGACGGTGGTCTCCACCTCTACCCGTAACTTCCCGAACCGTTTAGGTACCGGTGCGAACGTCTTCCTGGCCTCTGCGGAGCTGGCGGCGGTTGCGGCGCTGATTGGCAAACTGCCAACGCCGGAAGAGTACCAGACCTTTGTGGCTCAGGTGGATAAGACCGCGGTGGATACCTATCGCTATCTGAACTTCGACCAGCTCTCTCAGTACACCGAGAAGGCTGACGGGGTTATCTTCCAGACGGCGGTATAAACAGCAAAACCGTCTCTACGAGACGGTTTTTAGTGTTTGCACCCTCTCCCGTGGGAGAGGGACGGGGTGAGGGCATCAGGCCGCAGGGTCTTGCTCTCACCTTTTTATTTTCATTCCTCCCACCTCTCACGCTTTTTTTCTTCCTCGCTGCTGCGATAATTACCTTAATGGCTTTGCAGAGGAAAACACTATGGATTACGAATTTCTGCGCGACATCACCGGAGTGGTGAAAGTGCGTATGTCGATGGGCCACGAAGCCGTTGGACACTGGTTTAACGAAGAGGTGAAAGAAAATCTCGCACTTCTCGATGAGGTTGAACAGGCGGCAAAGACGGTGAAAGGCAGTGAACGCTCCTGGCAGCGCGCCGGTCATGAATACACGCTGTGGATGGACGGTGAAGAGGTCATGGTGCGCGCCAACCAGCTCGAGTTTTCAGGCGACGAGATGGAAGAGGGGATGAGCTACTATGACGAAGAAAGCCTGTCGCTGTGCGGCGTAGAAGACTTCCTTCAGGTAGTGAATGCCTACCGCGAGTTCATGAAACAGCGGTAACTTCCCGAAGCGTCCCTGCTCCGGGCAACACTTACACGGCCGGAATATTACGGCCGTAGTAGATCTCGCGCATTTCTTTCCAGAGCAGGTCGGTAATCGCCTTACGCTCTTCTTCGCTCAAATCTTCCGGCTTCGTGTGGAACATATAGTGCTTAAGGTCGAATTCCTTAAGTAACATTTTGGTATGGAAGATGTTTTCCTGGTACACGTTCACGTCCATCATGTCATACAGCGATTTCATGTCGTCGGACATGAAGTTCTGAATAGAGTTGATTTCGTGGTCGATGAAGTGCTTCATGCCGTTGATATCACGAGTAAAACCGCGCACGCGGTAATCAATCGTGACGATATCCGATTCCAGCTGATGGATGAGATAGTTCAGCGCGTTCAGCGGGGAAATCACGCCGCAGGTCGACACTTCAATATCGGCGCGGAACGTACACAGCCCACCTTCCGGGTGACTCTCCGGGTAGGTATGGACGCAGATATGGCTTTTATCCAGGTGGGCAACAACCACTTCCGGCAGCGGGCCCGGATGTTCCGTTTTGTCGATAAGCTTAGGATCGACCGGCTCTTCGCTGACCAGGATGGTCACGCTGGCGCCCTGGGGTTCATAATCCTGTCGGGCGATGTTCAGGATGTTGGCGCCGATAATGGAACAGGTTTCTGACAGGATCTCGGTCAGACGGTTGGCGTTGTAGAGTTCGTCGATATAGGCGATGTAACCATCGCGTTCTTCCGCTGTTTTGGCATAGCAGATATCGTAAATACAAAAACTCAGGCTTTTCGTCAGGTTGTTAAAGCCATGCAGTTTAAGCTTTTTCAATTAGCTCACCCCCTTAGTGGATAATGCGTCTTGCAGGTACTGCGGCAGAGCAAACGCTGCGGTATGAATAGCCGGATTGTAGTATCGGCACTGAAGACCGGCCTGATGGAAGCGGGCCTGAATAATTTCGGTGGAAAGATGACGTAATACGTCGTTATCCGTCGCCCAGGCAAAGGTCATGATCCCGCCGTAGTACGTCGGAATAGCGGCCTGATAGAAGCTGACATCATCGAAATAGGTGCTGAGCTTACGATGGCTATCCAGCGCTTCATCCTGCTGCAGGAAGCAGACGCCATTTTGGGCGACGAAGATCCCGCCCGGGTTCAGGCAGCGCTTGCAGCCCTCGTAGAAGGAGGAGGTAAACAGTGACGCGCCGGGGCCGATAGGGTCGGTGCAGTCGGAGATGATCACGTCAAAGGTCTGCGAGGTCTGGTTAACGAAGTTAACGCCGTCGTCAATCACCAGGCTAAAGCGCGGATCGTCATAGCTGCCGGCATTGTGGTTGGGCAGGTACTGGCGGCAGAAAGAGACGACGCCCGCATCGATTTCCACCATGGTGATGGTTTCAATGGAACGATGGCGGGAAACTTCACGCAGCATTGCGCCGTCGCCACCGCCGATAATCAGAACATGCTTCGCGTGGCCGTGCGCCAGCAGCGGGACGTGGGTCATCATCTCATGATAGATGAACTCATCTCGCTCGGTGGTTTGCACGACGCCGTCCAGCGCCATCACGCGGCCAAAGGCAGCATTCTCGAAGATGATCAGATCCTGGTGATCGGTTTTCTCATGATAGAGCACGTTATCAACGGCAAAGTACTGACCAAACTGGTCATGCAAGGTTTCATGCCACAACGTGTGGTCGGCCATAGCGAACTCCTCCTGTGTAAACATCCGTTACGCCCACAAAAAATGAGCGAAACATGATAGCTAACTCTAACCGCGGTTGCACGGTCAGAGGTTCAACAGGGGGCGTCGGGAAGGTTATTTGACGTAGGCGAGCAGGCTGAGTGAGTCGCGAGCCAGCGCTTTGCATTTTTTGGCAGTGGGGATACCAATACCGCTTAGGTCGCGGTAGCTGTCTTCGCCGAGCGCCTTCATGTCGAAGCTGTCGTAGTTGCTGAGATCCCACTGGTTCTGCTGGGCAAAAAAGACCAGCGCGCGGCGAATTTGCCCGTTGGGTAAATTCTGGTAGCCACAATCATTTTTCAGGAATACAAAAACCGCCGTTAAATCGGCCATATCTTCCGCTTCATTTTCACTTAGCGCATAGCTGTTCGCACACATTGCCATCAGGCTACCGAACAAAATTGTCCTGAAAAACGTCTTCATTGCTTCTACCACTTCTTCACGGAAAATTAACGTTAGCATACTTGATGCCAGTGCGACGATCTTTATTATTGCCGCTTGACTTGACCTTCCGGTAAGGGGAGGGTTTATGCTCAAAAGATCGCCTGCTGGAAATAAGGAAATGAACATGCAACGTCGTGATTTTTTAAAATATTCCGTGGCGCTGGGTGCTGCCAGTGCATTACCCCTCTGGAGCCGCGCGGTTTTCGCGGCTGACAGGCCTGCCTTACCTATCCCTGACTTGCTGACCGCGGATGCCCGTAGCCGTATCAAGCTTGTTGTTCAGTCCGGCAACACGCTGTTCGGTGCGCACAACGCCACGACCTGGGGCTATAACGGCAATCTGCTCGGCCCGGCGCTGCAGCTGCGCAAAGGGAAGACGGTGACGGTGGATATCCACAACACGCTTGCCGAAGAGACGACGCTGCACTGGCACGGGCTGGAAGTGCCGGGCGAGGTAGACGGCGGGCCGCAGGGCGTCATCAAAGCGGGCGGCACGCGCAGCGTCACCTTTACGCCCGACCAGCGCGCGGCGACCTGCTGGTTCCATCCGCATCAGCATGGCAAAACGGGCCACCAGGTGGCGATGGGGCTGGCGGGGCTGGTGCTGATTGAAGACGACGAAAGTCGCCTGCTGCGCCTGCCGAAACAGTGGGGCATCGACGACGTGCCGGTGATTGTGCAGGACAAGAAATTCACCGCGGACGGGCAAATTGACTACCAGCTGGACGTGATGAGCGCGGCGGTAGGCTGGTTTGGCGACACGCTGTTGACCAACGGCGCCATTTATCCTCAGCACGCCGCACCCAAAGGCTGGCTGCGCCTGCGTCTGCTCAATGGCTGTAACGCGCGTTCGCTGAACTTCGCCGCCAGCGATAAGCGCCCGCTGTACGTAGTGGCAAGCGACGGTGGACTTCTGCCGGAGCCGGTAAAAGTAAGCGAACTGCCGATGCTGATGGGAGAACGCTTTGAGGTGCTGGTGGATATCAGCGACGGCAAGGCGTTTGATCTTGTGACCCTGCCGGTTAGCCAGATGGGGATGGCGGTCGCACCGTTTGACAAGCCGCATCCGGTGCTGCGTATTCAGCCGTTACTGGTAACCGCTTCCGGCACGCTGCCTGATACGTTAACCACTCTGCCAGCACTCCCGTCGCTTGATGGGCTTACGCAGCGTAAGCTACAGCTCTCCATGAACCCGATGCTCGATATGATGGGCATGCAGGCGCTAATGGCGAAATATGGCGATAAGGCGATGGCGGGGATGCATCACGGGCAGATGATGGGTCATATGAATATGGACCACGGCAAAATGGGCGGCATGGGGAACATGGATCACGGCGACCATGGCTTTGATTTCCACAACGCCAATATGATCAACGGTAAAGCGTTCGACATGAACACGCCGATGTTTGCTGCGACAAAGGGTCAGTTTGAGCGCTGGATGATTTCGGGCGAAGGGGACATGATGCTGCATCCGTTCCACATTCACGGTACGCAGTTCCGCATTCTCTCAGAAAACGGTAAAGCGCCGGATGCGCATCGCGCGGGCTGGAAAGATACGGTGAGAGTGGAAGGCGGCGTCAGCGAGGTGCTGGTGAAGTTTGACCACGACGCGCCGAAGGAGTTTGCCTATATGGCGCACTGCCATCTGCTGGAGCATGAAGATACGGGGATGATGCTCGGGTTCACTGTTTAAAACAGTGCGGCCTGATGCCCTCACCCTGGCCCTCTCCCACAGGGAGAGGGAACAAACACAAAAACGGCAACCGAGGTTGCCGTTTTGCTTTTATTTGCCTTCGTCAGGCAACGCATACGCGACAATATAGTCGCCCATCTTCGTGCCAAACGAACCGTGACCGCCCGCGGAGATGACAACGTACTGCTTGCCATTCACTTCATAGGTCATCGGGGTAGCCTGTCCGCCAGCCGGCAGACGGCCTTGCCACAGTTTCTCACCGTTGGTCATGTTGTACGCGCGCAGGTAGTTATCTGCGGTTGCCGCGATGAACAGCACGTTACCGGCGGTGGAAATTGGGCCACCCAGCATTGGCATACCCATATTGAACGGCACCGGAACCGGCATCGGGAACGGCATGCTGTCCTGCGGGGTACCAATACGTTTTTTCCACACGATCTGATTGGTTTTCAGATCCAGGCCGGAGATATAACCCCAGGCAGGCTGTTTACACGGCAGGCCAAACGGCGACAGGAACGGGTTCAGCGTTACGCCGAACGGTACGCCATACTGCGGCTGAATACCGGCTTCGGTACCGCTGCCTTTCGCGTCTTTCGGCTGCTCCATTGGGTTGCCCGGACCGCGTGGGATCAGACGGGAAACGAACGGCAGCGCCATTGGGTTGGCAATCGCGACCTGACGGTTCGGGTCAACGGAGATCCCGCCCCACTCGAACATCCCCAGGTTACCCGGGAAGACCAGCGTGCCCTGCTCAGAAGGCGGCGTGAAGATGCCTTCATAGCGCAGCTGATGGAACATCACGCGGCACACCAGCTGGTCAAACATCGTGGCACCCCACATGTCTGCCCCGCTGAGGTCTTTCTTCGGACGGAAGCTCAGGTCAGAGAACGGCTGGGTTTTGCTGACGTAATCGC
This sequence comes from Enterobacter sp. PL_is511, assembly GCF_055816065.1. Lineage (NCBI taxonomy): Bacteria > Pseudomonadati > Pseudomonadota > Gammaproteobacteria > Enterobacterales > Enterobacteriaceae > Enterobacter > Enterobacter sp. PL_is511. The sequence goes on from NZ_JBVPGP010000022.1 coordinate 163,731, forward strand.
CTTTCGCCGCACCCTGCGGAACCGGTTTTTCCGGTGCCGGCACAACCAGCTTGCCGTTGCTGCGATCCAGAACGAAGATGTTGCCGGTCTTGGCCGGGGCGTAAATCACCGGAACGGTTTTGCCGTTAACGGTAATGTCCGCCAGCGTCGGCTGGGACGGCATATCCATATCCCACAGATCGTGGTGTACGGTCTGATAGCTCCAGGCCAGCTTACCGGTGGTCGCGTTCAATGCCACAATAGCGCTGGCATAACGTTCCTGCTCCGGCGTGCGGTTACCGCCCCAGATATCTGGCGTAGTAACGCCCATCGGCAGGTAGACCAGGTCCAGCTTCGCGTCATACGCAGCCGGGGCCCAGGAGTTTGGCGAGTTAAAGGTAAAGGTGTGCTCGTCCGACGGGATCGCATTCGGATCTTTCGCGCCCGGGTCGAAGGCCCACAGCAGTTTACCGGTATTCACGTCGAAACCGCGGATAACGCCGGAGGTTTCACGCGTGGAGAAGTTATCCGTTACCGAACCGGCAATCACGATGGTTTTATCGGTGATGATCGGCGGCGAGGTTGGCTCATACAGACCCGGCGTGGTGTCCGGCATATTGGTCTGCAGATTCAGGATACCTTTATTGGCAAAGGTTTCGCACAGCTTGCCCGTTTCGGCATTGATGGCGAACAGACGGCCATCGTTCACCGGCAGCATGATGCGGCGCGGACAGTCGGCAACCACTTCCGGGCTCGCGTTATCGGCGCGCGCTTCGTGATAAGAGACGCCACGGCAGGTCACGTGCTGGAAGGACGGGTTGGAGTTCAGCTGCGGATCGAAGTGCCATTTCTCTTTACCGGTGGCCGCGTCGAGCGCGAACAGACGCTGGTGCGCCGTACACAGATAAAGCATGTTGCCCACTTTGATCGGGGTGACTTCGTTGGTCAGCTCGCCCGGATCGTTCGGCATCTTCAGGTCGCCGGTACGGAATACCCAGGCTTCTTTCAGGTTCTTAACGTTGTCCGCGTTGATCTGCTTCAGCGGAGAGTAGCGTTGACCTTCCTGATTACGACCATACGCAGGCCAGTCGCCGTCCGCCACCTGCGAGATAGCCGCCGCAGGCGTCGATTCTGCGTTCAGCGTACCGTTGATCTCCTGCGGGTCGTTAAAACCGGCCCAGGTCAGAATGCCGCCGGTAATCAGCAGGGCAACAACCAGGCCCGCCACAGCACCGCTGGAAGGCACAATCAGGCGACGCCACACGAACGGCAGGATCAGCCAGATACCGAAGAAGACCAGGATGTCGCTGCGCGGCGTCAGCGCCCAGAAGTCAAAGCCGACTTCCCAGACGCCCCAGATCATGGTGGCAAGAAGGAGTGCGGCATACAGCCACAGTGCAGATTGTTTTCTACGCCAGAGCAGGACGGTTACGCCAAGCATAACCAGGCCCGCAATCGGGTAGTACCAGGAGCCGCCGATCGCGACCAGCCAGACGCCACCGATTAACAGATACAGCGCGCAGAAGGCTGCGAACGCCGCTGTTAATGTCACCAGTAGACGCGGCTGTTTAGAGTTTGTTTCAGCCATAGAAAGTGTACTCGTCAGTTTTTGTTAATAATTTGCTAGCAACTAATTATAGGTATTAACAAGTGTGATCGGAATCACAATATTTGCTTTTTATAACTCATACGCCAGGGTTATCCATTTGCTGATATAATGGCTGGCTTGCGTATCAGTGCTGGATATTAACTCATCCGTATTGAGAGATTTTCATCAAAATCATTTGGTTAGTAATATGAAACATACTGTTGAAGTGATGATCCCGGAAGCCGAGATCAAAGCGCGTATCGCCGAACTGGGTCGTCAAATCACCGAACATTACAAGGACAGCGGCAGTGAAATGGTGCTGGTCGGTCTGTTGCGCGGCTCTTTCATGTTCATGGCGGACCTGTGCCGTGAAGTGCATGTGCCCCATGAGGTCGATTTTATGACCGCCTCCAGCTACGGCAGCGGCATGTCCACCACCCGTGATGTGAAAATCCTGAAAGATCTGGATGAAGATATTCGTGGTAAAGATGTGTTGATCGTTGAGGACATCATCGACTCCGGCAACACGCTGTCAAAAGTGCGCGAGATCCTGAGCCTGCGTGAGCCAAAATCGCTGGCGATTTGCACCCTGCTGGATAAGCCTGACCGCCGTGAAGTGCAGGTGCCGGTAGAGTTTGTCGGTTTTTCTATCCCGGACGAGTTCGTCGTCGGTTACGGCATTGACTACGCGCAGCGTTATCGCCATCTGCCGTATGTTGGAAAAGTGGTATTGCTGGACGAGTAATTGCGGGCTGATGCCCTCACCCCGGCCCTCTCCCACAGGGAGAGGGAGAAAATCCCCGGCTTTATTTATGGTTCACATGCTTAAGCTGAAGGTTGGCAATTCCCGAACGGTAACGCTGCTCCAGCGTTTCGCGATTGGTGGCGGTCACTTCCAGGTTGCGCAGCAGACCGTCGTGAATGCCGTACGCCCAGCCGTGGATCGAGACCTTCTGCCCGCGTTTCCACGCCGATTGCATGATCGTTGAGTGGCCCAGGTTATACACCTGCTCCATCACGTTGAGTTCGCACAGGGTATCCATGCGACGCTCCTGCGGCATTTCGCCCAGCAGTGAGCTATGTTTGAACCAGATATCGCGGATGTGCAGCAGCCAGTTATCAATGAGCCCCAGTTCCGTGTTTTCAACCGCCGCCTGCACGCCGCCGCAGCCGTAGTGGCCGCAAATGATGATGTGCTCGACTTGCAGAACGTCAACGGCATACTGAACAACAGAAAGACAGTTGAGATCGGTGTGAATCACCAGGTTGGCAACGTTGCGGTGAACAAACAGTTCGCCGGGCTCGAGGCCGGTCAGGCGCTCCGCCGGTACGCGGCTGTCGGAGCATCCAATCCAGAGAAAGCGTGGGTTTTGCGCCTGCGCGAGTTTTCCAAAAAATCCGGGGTCTTCCTCCACCAGCATTTTTGACCATAGTGCATTGTTGCTGATGAGTGTATCTATGTTGTTCATGGAGGTTAGCGACCTGTAACCGAGTAATTGCGTTGCGCTACTATAGGGTAACCCGACTTTTAATGAAACCACACAACGTGTGTCAGAACGGAAGGTAAGTTAATTTCATGGCAATTGCACTGGAGCTTGAGCAGCTTAAAAAAACCTATCCGGGCGGCGTTCAGGCGCTGCGCGGAATAGATCTAAAAGTAGAGGCCGGTGATTTTTATGCGCTTCTGGGGCCGAACGGGGCGGGGAAATCGACCACCATTGGGATCATCAGTTCGCTGGTCAATAAAACCTCCGGCCGGGTGAGCGTCTTTGGTTACGACCTGCAAAAAGATGTGGTGAACGCCAAGCGCCAGCTGGGTCTGGTGCCGCAGGAGTTCAACTTCAACCCGTTTGAGACGGTGCAGCAGATCGTTGTTAACCAGGCGGGTTATTACGGCGTCGAGCGTAAAGAGGCCCTGGAGCGGAGCGAAAAGTACCTCAAGCAGCTCGACCTGTGGGAAAAGCGTAACGAACGCGCGCGGATGTTGTCCGGCGGGATGAAGCGCCGCCTGATGATTGCCCGCGCGCTGATGCACGAGCCAAAGCTGCTGATCCTTGATGAGCCGACGGCGGGCGTCGATATCGAACTTCGTCGTTCCATGTGGGGCTTCCTGAAAGATCTCAACGACAAAGGCACCACCATTATTCTGACCACCCACTACCTTGAAGAGGCTGAAATGCTGTGCCGCAACATCGGCATCATTCAGCACGGCGAGCTGGTGGAAAACACTTCGATGAAGAACCTGCTCTCCAAGCTGAAATCAGAAACCTTCATTCTCGATCTGGCGGCAAAAAGTCCACTGCCGAAGCTGGAAGGGTATCAGTATCGTCTTGTCGATACCTCGACGCTGGAAGTGGAAGTGCTGCGCGAGCAGGGCATCAACAGCGTGTTCTCGCAGCTGAGCGCGCAGGGGATTCAGGTCTTAAGTATGCGTAACAAAGCGAACCGACTGGAAGAGCTGTTTGTCTCTCTGGTGCAGGATAAACAAGGAGACAAGGCATGACGCATCTTTACTGGGTCGCGCTGAAAAGTATCTGGGCGAAAGAGATTAACCGCTTCATGCGCATCTGGGTGCAAACCCTGGTGCCGCCGGTCATTACGATGACTCTGTACTTCATTATTTTCGGTAACCTGATAGGTTCCCGGATTGGTGAGATGCACGGCTTTACCTATATGCAGTTTATCGTGCCGGGCCTGATTATGATGGCGGTGATCACCAACGCCTATGCCAACGTGGCGTCGTCATTCTTCAGCGCCAAGTTCCAGCGCAACATCGAAGAGCTGCTGGTCGCGCCGGTACCGACGCACGTTATTATCGCCGGCTATGTCGGCGGCGGCGTGGCGCGCGGGCTGTGCGTGGGGATCCTGGTCACGGCGATTTCGCTGTTCTTCGTGCCGTTCCAGGTGCACTCGTGGCTGTTTGTGGCGCTGACGCTGCTCCTGACGGCGATCCTGTTCTCGCTGGCCGGTCTGCTGAACGCCGTGTTCGCCAAAACGTTTGACGACATCAGCCTGATCCCGACCTTCGTGCTGACGCCGTTGACCTATCTCGGCGGGGTGTTCTACTCCCTGACGCTGCTGCCACCGTTCTGGCAGGCGCTGTCGCACCTGAATCCGATTGTCTACATGATCAGCGGCTTCCGTTTTGGCTTCCTCGGTATCACTGACGTGCCGCTGTTTACCACGGTGGCGGTGCTGGTGGTGTTCATCATCGCCTTCTACCTGCTGTGCTGGTATCTGATCCAGCGCGGGCGCGGTCTGCGCAGCTAATCTTTTGCCCGGCGACATTCTGTTTGCCGGGCACTTTCTTTGACAGTTATCACCGAAAGCTAACCTTCACTCCGCTAAACTACTTGCCTGCTAAGGAGAGAGTTATGCTGGGATGGGTTATCACCTGCCACGATGAACGGGCGCAGGACATGCTGGACAAGCTTGAAGCCAGATTTGGCCCGCTGGCGCAATGCCGGGCGGTAAATTACTGGCGCGGGTTGAGCACTAACATGCTGAGCCGCATGATGTGCGATGCCCTGCATGAAACGGACACCGGTGATGGCGTGATTTTTTTGACCGATAAATCGGGCGCGGCGCCTTACCGCGCAGCCGCTTTGCTGAGCCATAAGCATGATTGCTGTGAGGTGATCTCGGGCATCAGCCTTCCATTACTTGAAGCGATGTATCCGCAGCGTGAAACGTTAACCAGCGCCGGGTTCCGAAACGCTATCGTCGCGCAGGGTACACCGGACGTCAGCAGCTTGTGGCATCAGCAGCAAAAAAATCCTCCTTTCGTCCTGCTCCATGATCTGTATAAGAATTAAACGTTGGTATTGATGTCGCTTTTGCTACAATGGCATAAGTATTTCCGCTTCGAATAAGACCCTCATGTTCACGCGTATTGTTTTTCTGCTGTTGATGTTCGTGTCCGGCACTTCTTCTGCCAGTTTATTAAGTCAGCAAAGACTGCCTGCCCAATATATGCAAACCACCGAAGATGCGGCGATTTGGGCGCAGGTCGGCAACAGCGTTATTAACGTCGGCAACGTGCGGGCAGGGCAGATCCTTGCGGTGGTGCCTGCGGCGGCGGACTACTATGAATTTCGCTTCGGATTTGGCACGGGCTTTATCGACAAGGGACATCTGGAGCCGGTTCAGGGTAAACAGCGCGTCGAGGATGGGCTGGGGGATCTGAATAAACCGCTGAGCAATCAAAACCTGATAACGTGGAAAGACACGCCCGTTTATAACGCCCCGAACAACGGTAGCGCACCCTTCGGCACCTTAAGTGCCAATCTTCGCTATCCGATCCTGAACAAGCTCAAAGATCGCCTCAATCAGACCTGGTTCCAGATCCGCATCGGCAACCGCCTGGCGTGGATCAGCAGCCTGGACGCGCAGGAAGATAATGGCATTCCGGTCATTACCTATCACCATATTTTGCGCGACGAGGAGAACACCCGTTTCCGCCATACCTCCACGACCACCAGCGTGCGGGCATTCAGCAACCAGATGACCTGGCTGCGCGATCAGGGCTATACCACCCTGACGATGTACCAGCTGGAAGGGTATGTGCGTAACAAAATGAATCTGCCGGCGAAATCGGTGGTGATTACCTTCGACGACGGCCTGAAGTCCGTTAACCGCTATGCTTACCCGATCCTCAAAGCGTATGGCTTTAAGGCGACGGCGTTTATTATCTCCTCGCGCATCAAGCGCCATCCGCAAAAATGGGCGCCGAAATCCCTGCAGTTTATGAGCGTGTCGGAGCTGGAGCAGATGCATGACGTGTTCGACTATCAGTCCCACACGCACTTCCTGCACCGCGTCGACGACAACCATCAGCCCATTTTACTGAGCCGCAGCTATCACAATATTTTGTTTGATTTTAAGCGCTCGCGCAGGGACCTGGCGCAGTTTAACCCGCACGTGCTTTACCTCTCGTATCCGTTCGGCGGCTACGACGATAAGGCGATTAAAGCCGCAAATGATGCCGGGTTTCATCTGGCGGTGACGACGGTACGCGGGAAGGTCAAGCCGGGGGATAATCCGTTCTTGCTGAAGCGCCTGTATATTTTAAGAACGGATTCGCTGGAGACCATGTCGCGGCTGGTCAGCAACCAGCCGCAGGGGTAGGTTATTTGTAGGTCACCTGGAAGGTGATGGTTGTACCGAAAACGCCCGCGGTGACGGCTTCCGTGTTGGTTTTCACCAGTTTGGCTTTATAGGTGGCGTTAACCTGGTACACCGGAGTCCCTATCGGGTTACCTGCTGCGATAGTTTCTGACTGGTTATTATGGATCTGCGAGTAGGCGGGTGAGTGCAGTTTTACCCCCACACCTTTGGCGGGGGTGACGCCGGTAGAACCGTTGACCGCGTTGGTAAAGAGAGCCCCATCCGCCGTAGTATGTTCTGAGACCACTTTGGCATCCACCTCAATGACGTTTGCGCATGAGCCTTCGATTTTAAACGGAACCTCTGTTGTGCGGTCGCTTTCCAGATCGGAACGATACCAGTTACCCAGATCAACTGTCGTTGGCGCGTGAAGCACGCAGGTGGGTGCGTGAAACGGCAGCTGGAACGACATCTCATTGATATTGATCGGGACGCGGGGATGATCGCTCTCGGTTCCGGTATGAGGATCGCCAATTACCGCGTGCCCTAGCGGGCCGCCCGCTGCCGTTAAAAACTCCACGTCTGTGGGAAGACCTTTAAACGTGGGATCCTGGTAAATATCCATTCTGGCATGCCAGTACCTGGCGTTGACGGCGCCCTCATTGTTATTCGCGTCTCCGGTTTCATAGTAATCCCCCGATTGTGGGGGAAACCACGCGGTAACGGTATTTCCGTCCGGATAAATCGCCAGGGTATAGTAAATGCCTTCCACGTTGGTGCGAAACGTCGCGTGACCGTTTACGTCTCCCCACAGCAATGCGTTGTCGGTCATTTGCCAGACGCTTTCACCATCGTTACCGACGTTGCAGGAGGACTGTAACGGTGTGTTAAACTCCAGGAGGATCGTGGGGCTGATCTGCGTGGGCACCGCAATGGTTCCTGGCGGGAGCGGGACGATCATCGTTGACATGCCTGGCATAATCGTCCGGGCGTTGCCGTCATTAAATTTACACTCCATGGCGGCCTGCGCTGCGCCAGAGGCGCTAAGCGCAATCAGCGTGAGCCAAAAGCGTTTCAGTCTCATCAATAATTCCTTTTATTCGTAGTTCACGTCTACCAGCACGTTGCTGGTGACAAGCCCGCCGGTCACTTCCCCGGTGTTCTGGTAGCGTGCGGAGAACTGATAATCCGTTAAGTAATCAGCGCCAACGTTGTAAACCACCTTTGAACTGCCATCGCTGTTTAACACGTTGGTTTTAAAGGCGGAGGAAAACACGACAATGCCCACGTTTTGCGCCGCGCCTGAGGTGGCATCGTCGTTTTTAAAGACCTGTTTCTGATTACCGGCAAAACCCGATTGCGGTGAAAATGAAAACTGTAGCTGCTTTATCCCCGTCCCGCCGCCGCTGCTTTGGTGGCAATCATCCACATGAATGGTAAACGGTGTGCCTTCGGCGTAGTCCGTCGGTGAAAAACGGGGGCTGCTGTCGCCGTTGTAAAACCAGTTGCGCATCACTACGGGCAGATAGATGTCGCCACCGTTTTCCACCGTGAGTTTACAGGTGCTGTTGATGATGTTTGCCGTCAGATTAACATCCATGCCGCCATCTGCACGGGCAATGCCAGGCAGATGGCCGGTAGCCAGCCCAATAAGCAACACAAGACCGGGCTGGCGTAAAAAAAACGGTAATTGTTGCATCATAAGAACCTGTTTTACTCGTATCCAACCGTGAAGGTCACTGGCGCGCTTATTGCGCCTGGCACCGGTGTCTTGCCACTGGCGGCGACAATACGGGAAGTCATCGGGAATTCAGCGACACCACCGGATACAGTCACCTTCTGCGCAGCAGGAGGGGTTGTGCAGCTCATTTGATTACCGGCCACATCCGCAGCATCACCTTTCCACACTTCAAAACCGGTATTTGTTGTATCTGCAGGTGTGGTATAAGCCTCTCCCGTACATACGCCACCCGAACCTACTGCTGCTGCTACTGATGCTTCGGTAACACCATTGCAGGCAGTGAATTTGATGGTCAGTGGTTTGGTCAGTTTACCAACGTCTGATGTGTAGATATCGCCAAAAGCAATGGTTGATGTTTGTGTTGCTCCGTCATACACCTTAGCGGTACAGGTACCGGTTGTTATGGTTGTTACAAATGTCATCTCGGCGCTACTGGTGCCCTCGATGGCGGCTGCCATTCCGGAGAACAAAATAGCAGAGACGGACAGAGCAATAATAGACAAGTTAGATTTCATGGTGGTGCTCCGTATTCTTCTCAACTCATTGATATTCGAAATTAAAAGTTGCTTTGGCGCTAAAATTACCAGCGGTGATACCAGGTGAGGTGGTGGTTTCACGTATGGCGGCGACGAGCTTAAGTTCTCCAGCGCTCCTTTCCGCAGCAGTCCAGGTCAGATTACCGTCCTCGCCGGGTTTGATTAGGGTTTCGCTGGCATCTTCCTCACGGGCTATTCCGACACCTGATTGGCCACTGGCTCCGCTGCCCGAAAGCCCGTTTTTGATGAGAGAGGCGTTATACCCAGAGACATCGCCAGTCAGTGTCGTTTTTAATTGCGTTAATGATTGCGGGCATTCCACCATCTTTATCTGGAATGCTGCTTGAGCGTTGCTGGATTTATTCTTGATATCCTCAATATGCAGATTGTTATTACCAATCGTTAGCGTCTGTGAGGTATCTGAACCTGTACCGCCGACCAGTTTCATCTGACAGGTGGTTTCCAGTACGTTGGCCGTAAAGTTAACGTCAAGGTTTTGCGCCATTGCCGTTCCCGCGCCTGCTGTCAGCACTGTGGCCATGGACAGCCGGAGGATATTGTTTCTCATACTCAGTTCCATAGGTTTTTCCCTAAACAAATCATCACATTTGGCACACTTGATTACTTAAAACCGCGGTGAGCCCCGCTTTCTTCGCTGATGGCGTAAACTGGTAATGCACCGTACAGGCGCTATCCGCGCCGTTACCCCACACCACCCGTAGCACCCCCTGCTCCTCGACCCCGCGAACATAGGTTTGACCCGCCTGGCCAACCGTTCCGACAGGTTCATTTTTGTCGTTAAAGACATCCGCGCCTAAAGGGATAAAACCCTTATCGCTGCGCTGAAGTTCCAGAATGAGTGAGCGACCTTCATCAGTTTCAAAATTCACCAGCACCACGGAGCCGTTGCGCGGCACCGCCACCGTGCTGGTATTCTTCACTTCCACGTCATTTTCCAGCGTGCTGATATCCAGCGAGACCCGGTTCTCACGGTATGGCGACATATAGGGCAGAATGGCGAAGCCGGAACTGCCGATTTCGCTATTGCCATAGTTCAGACGAGCACCTTTGGCGCCGCTGGCTTTCACCAGCGCCAGCGCGTCGTTTTCGCCAATGCTACCTGGCGCGAAGGCGACGCCGCCGGTGTGCAGCACCATCCCGCCGCTGTAGGTGGCGGCATACTGCTTGCTGTTGTCATCGCCAAATGATGCAGAAACGCCCAACGGACCATAGCCGCTGTTCCAGGAGGTATAACCGCTAATCTGGTTAAGGTTGCCGTAATTACCGCTGTTCGAGGAGGCGCTGACGGAATAGCTCACCGCATTGTTCTGGGTATTGCCGCTGGCGGAAGAGTTAAAGCTGGTGCCGCCTTTCAGGTCGGAGCGCAGGCCCATATTGATATTGGAGAAACCGCCAGACTTCCCGTCTTTGTTCGAAAAGACGCTGAGCGGAATGCTTAAGCTCAGATAAACGCTGTCGTCTTTTGCGCCCATCTGGTCATAGGTGCGCTGTAGCGACAGGCTGTAGCTACCGTAGGTAAAGCTGTTGTTGTAGCCGATGTTGTAGTTCGACGTGGAGCTATCGCCGTTCCAGTAGTCCTGCCAGGTGCCGCTGACGAACAGCGAACCATATTGCGCGTCGCCCGCCTGGAGCGGTTGGTTAATGCTGACCTGTATCTGGTTACGGATGCGCTGGTAGTCGTTATAAAGCGCTGCGCCGGAGTCATAGCTCTGGTTTTCATATTTCCGGCGATTTACGCTGTCCTGAAGCGTTGCGGCATCATCCAGACTTAAATAGTCCTCCGTGGAAAAGCGGTATGCCGCCACGTTAAACGATGTGTCAGTGGCTTCGACCACTTTGCTGTACGTTAAGCGGTAACTCTGCCCGCTGAGGGTATCGAGCCCGTCGATATTCGCATGTGAGTGCGTAACATCAAGGGCAAATGCGCCAATACGGGTGTTCATTGCTACACCTAATAGCCCGGCGTAGAAATCCGTATCCGTGAATTGCGCGCCCGCATAGCCGGTAAACGTGTTATTCAGGCCATAGAACAGCGTGGCGTAACCCACTTTGGGCCGTTCAGATAATGAATCATCATTGAGTTCACCGACGCCGACATCCCAACTCATAGCGCCAGGGCGTAGCATTTGCGTCACGGAAGAGAACGGTACGGTAAATGAACGCTTGCTTCCGTCAGCCTCTTCAATAGTGACCAGCAGGTCGTTGCCATAACCTGTGGTGCTCAGATCGTTAATTTCAAACGGGCCCGGCGGCACCGTCGTTTCGTAGATCTTGTTGCCACTCTGGGTGACGCTGATTTTCGCGTTGCTGTTAGCCGTGCCGCGAATCAGGGGGGCGTAGCTGCTGGAGCCCATCGGCAACATTCGGTCGTCGCTGTACATTCGCGCGCCACGCAGGCTGACGGCATCAAAGGCGTCGCCCCGGGTGTAGGAATCGCCGAACACCATCTGTGCGCTTAAGGGGGTAATGTCGCGCTGAAGATAGACATCCTGGCTGCTATATTCTGTGCCGTTGTCTTTATCCCAGTTCAGCGTGCCGCGTGAACGGAGTCGCCAGGGCCCCATATTAAGGCCGTAGCGTAAACCAACGTAACCGGTCTCGGATGTGCTGCCATTGTTTTCGCTGTGCCAGGCGTTCATGTCATAAGAGAGTAGTGCCGCGGGCACGCCGTTATCCCAGAGTGACGGGTCAACGTAGCCGGTAGGGCGCTTCAGGACATAAATTTGTGGAAATTGCAGATCCATCGCCTGCTTTCCGCTATCAAACACGGCGGAAGCGCCAGGATAGAACTTTTTGATATCGACGCAAGTCGTATTATCGTCATCAGGAATATCTTCCAGCATTTGTGTATCAACGCCAGCCTGTGCAAGGACGAGTCTGGTGATACATGCCGTTGCCCGCGGTGTACCATTCTCTTTGAAGGTCATTTCTACCGTTGATTTCAGTGAACCATTCAAATTCACTTTGACGCGATACGTCCCTGGTAATACCGGGTTACCATGCGCAAAACGGCTGACATCAATATTACCGCCACCATTCAGTAAAAACTGATCGTTAAACTCCACGGCATCATCACTCTCCGGCATATTTTCTACCGGCGGGGTGTCAGCGGCGTAAGCGCATAAAGGTAAAGCGGTACTGACCGCAAGGCATAATAATGAGCGTCGAAACTGCATGGTCTATCCATTTATAAATGCGGGTAATCATTGCCCGCAATGTTAAAATCGACTAACGAAGTAATAACGGGGCGTCTGTTTATTTGACGGCTGTTTCATGGTTATTGTTGCCGCCATTGTCATTAATTGTGGTGTACTGAACCGTGCCGCCAGTGGTCGTCGTCAATCCATTAACAGGCATTGCTGATTCGCTAAAAGGAAGAATGGATTTATTCGTTACCTCATATGTTTTTGCGGCGGTTTTAAATTTCACAGCGGCGATAGACACGTTATAAGGCGAATTATTGTGGGCAATCAGCGAAATACCATTTCTCTCTTGTTTCTGCGACCAGGTGACATTGACCGCTGCGTCTCCAGGGGTGCCTTTAAGCCCATCCGGACGATAGAAGAGTTTGATACGTGTACGAAATGCCAGCTGAAGCTGATTCAGACTTTGACCCTCTTTCGCTTTTGATTTTGGCGGAATCTCCAGAACGTTAAACCAGAACAGGGATTCGCGATCCTGAGGCAGTGTCGTACCAAGATAGGTAATACGCACCGACTGACCTTTCTGAGGATCAATGCGCGAGACAGGCGGCGTGATAACAAATGGCAGTTTCAGTTCCTGCGGGTTCGTGTCATCGCGGCCATCGTCGAGCCATGACTGAACCAGTAACGGTTTATTTCCCCGGTTATCGAGGTTAACAATGACGTCTTTTGAGGACTGCGGGTAGATGATGCGAGTACCGGAGATCACGATATCTGCGCTTGCCTGAAATGCCGCGAGGCATACGGCAGCCAGACAGGTGATTTTGATTCCCTTGAACAATGATGCTGTAAACATTTTCCACTTCCGTTTGGAATGATAAACAACACCCCCAGCCGGCGCCGGGGGAGCATAACAGTGATGAAAACGAAATAAATTATTCGTAGATCATCGTGAAGGCGACCTGTGCCTGTACTGTACCGGCAGTGACAGGGTTGGTCGTTGCGTCCCAACCCTGACCCTGGGTGTAGGCTACGCGGTAGTAGAGATTGGCTGCATTGTTGGTAATAGTTGCTTTCTGAGTGTTGTTGGTCTGGTCGACGACGACCTGGGAGGTATCAGAGTTACCGTCGTTTGACAGTACCAGGTTTACGTTTTTAGCGGCACCCTGTGCATTTGAAGGTGGAACCAGCATACCGCCGCTAGTAGCGGTGGTTCCTGCCCATGACTTAAATTGAGCGGAGGCGGTCGTGGAAGCTGTTGTACATTCAGTCAAACTCAGCGTGAACTTCTTCTGACCCAGCGTACTGGCGGCACCCTGCGTTGCGGCGGTGAAATCTTTGACGAAAACAGTGTCCAGGTTAACGTCGAAATCGTTACCGCTCTGATCGATTTTCTGATCCAGCGAAACTTTACAGGTGTTGTTAGAGACCAGCCCGTGGAAGGTAATGGTTCCGGTATCGCCAGTTGCAGCCATTACAGAGCCAGCACTTAAAAATAGAGCCACAGCACCTGCCATTTTATATTTTTCAAAAGACATCTTTAATATCCATATTTTTAGGTTGAGTAGTAACGGAACACAGTCATTGCTTTCTGTGAACTGTTCATCATTGAAATATTAAATTTCGGCGAGAGTATAGCCAAGGGAGGTAAGGAATGGAATGCTGTGAGTTATTAGAAAAACTGTTGTGCGTTTTTAGAGGAACTAATTGGTGGTCTTAAATAATAATTACGGTGAATGATATTTAAGATTAAATGTTTTTTTCTTTATGTGTATGGAGGCGATTTATAACTTTAAAATGATCTCGATTAAATTCATCCGGAAATTATTCCGGATGAATTTTCCAAATTATTGATCAAGCAACCTGAACCGGAATCGCCTTTGCGGTGCGCTTCATTTCATTGTCGCCTTCGAAGTAGGCCACTTTAGGCTGCCAGCGACGGGCTTCTTCGTCAGACATCATCACGAAGCTGGCGATAATCACAATGTCGCCCACGTCTGCGCAGTGCGCGGCTGCGCCGTTAACGGAGATGATTTTAGAACCGCGCTCGGCGGCAATCGCGTAGGTAGAGAAGCGTTTACCGTTATTCACGTTCCAGATATCGATCGCTTCGTTTTCAAGGATGCCCGCAGCATCGAGGAAATCCTGGTCAATGGCGCAGGAGCCTTCATAGTGCAGGTCGGCCTGGGTGACTTTCACACGGTGAAGCTTACCTTGCAGCATTTTGCGAATCATTACGTTTACCTTTAATTATCAAGGGCGAGAACTACGCCAGCTCAACCACTTTATTGTCGATCAGACGCGCCTGACCTAGCCAGGCCGCCACCAGGATGACTGCGCGCTTGCTGTTCTGGGTTAATTCCAGCAGCGTATCAGCATCACGAATCTGTACGTCGTCAGCACGAAGGCCTTTATCGTTCAGCGCCTGCTCGGCAAGGGCGATAATCTCTTCTGCTGTTAACTCTTTTGCCAGCATCTGCTCTGCCATGGTGTTCATGACCTTGCTTAGACCCGGCGCGATTTTACGCTGTTCGGCGGTCAGGTAGCCATTACGCGAGCTGAGCGCCAGTCCGTCTTTGGCACGTACAATCGGTACGCCGACAATCTCGATATCGTAACCCATATCCGCGACCATCTTGCGGATCAGCGCCAGCTGCTGGAAATCTTTCTCACCAAAACAGGCAACGTCCGGCTGCACCAGGTTGAACAACTTGCTGACGATGGTGGACACGCCGCGGAAATGACCCGGGCGGCTGGCGCCTTCGAGCATGGTGGAAATGCCCGGGACGTCAACGTAGGTTGCCTCTTCGGTACCCTGCGGGTAAACATCCGCTGGTGCAGGTGAGAAGACGATATCCGCGTGGCGTTTTTTGAGCTTCTCGCAATCTTCCTGCAGGGTACGCGGGTAGCGCGCCAGATCGTCTGCGCGGTCAAACTGCATGGGGTTCACGAAGATACTGACCACCACGATATCTGCCCGCGCGCGGGCTTCGTCGACGAGCTTCATGTGGCCGTCATGCAGATTGCCCATGGTCGGGACCAGTGCGATACGTTTACCTTCCTGACGCGCGCGGCGGATATGCTGGCGCAGCAGCGGCAGGGTTTCAATGATTAGCACAACGAGACTCCTTAATGGAAACTGTGTTCTTCACCCGGGTAAACACCGGATTCAACGTCGGCAATATACTGCCTGACCGCAGCGCGCATGTCGCCCGCTTCGGCGAGGAAATTTTTAGCAAATTTCGGGATGTGTCCGCCGGTGATACCGAAGGCGTCGTGCATCACCAGAATCTGACCGTCGGTGACGTTGCCTGCACCAATACCAATCACCGGAATGGACAGCGCGTCGGTGATGCGTTTCGCCAGCTCAACCGGCACGCACTCCAGCACCAGCAGCTGGGCACCTGCGGCTTCCAGCGCCAGGGCATCATCCAGCAGCGTCTGGGCTGCATCGCCGCGGCCCTGCACCTTATAGCCGCCGAAGATATTCACGGACTGCGGCGTCAGGCCTAAATGGCCGCAGACCGGCACGGCGCGCTCGGTGAGCATCTTCACCGTATCAACCAGCCAGGCGCCGCCTTCAATTTTGACCATATTGGCACCGGCGCGCATCACTGCCGCCGCGTTTTCGAATGCCTGTTCCGGGGTGGCATAGGCCATAAACGGCAGATCGGAAAGCAGCAGGCAGGCTGGGGCGCCACGGCGCACGGCGCGGGTATGGTAAGCGATATCCTCAACCGTCACCGGCAGGGTGGAATCATGTCCTTGTACCGTCATCCCTAACGAATCTCCGACCAGCATGACGTTGATCCCCTCTTCGGCAAACAGTTTGGCGAAGCTGTAGTCATACGCGGTGATGGTGGCGAAGCGTTTTTTTTCCTGTTTGCATTTCTGCAGTAAGGAGATGGTGGTTGGTTTCATACTGTTTCCTGATAGCCCAAAAGCGAATCTTTGCGCATTCTAACAGTAACATTCGAGGGAACAATGATTTTAGGTAAACGATTAGCCACAATTATTTTGAGGCTAACTGACAGGAGAACCCGATCACCAGCGAGCGGGTTTTTCCGCGTTGAGGTTGTCCTGAATGGACTTAAGTGAGGTGCCATCCGGGAAGATGAGATCGGGGGCGACTTCATAGAGCGGCCAGAGCATAAACCCGCGATTTTTCATGTCGTAATGCGGAACGGTGAGACGTTCAGTGTTAATCGTCTCGTGACCAAACAGCATGATGTCGAGGTCGAGCGTGCGGGGGCCCCAGCGTTCGGCTTTGCGTACGCGGCCCTGCTGCAGTTCGATGCGCTGGGTATTGTCCAGCAGCGCTTCTGGACCCAGTTCAGTCTCAAGCACCACGGCAGCGTTGAGGTAGTCTGGCTGATCCTGCGGCCCCAGCGGCGGCGTGCGGTAGAACGAGGAGACCGCCACGATCTTGCTTTGCGGAATCTCGCCCAGCGCCTGTACGGCAGCATTCACCTGCTCCAGCGGAGAGGCTAAATTGCTGCCGATGGCGATATACGCGAGGGTCATGCTGTCCCTTCACGACGCGGCGCGCGTTTGCGCGGACGACGATGACGGCGACGTGGTTCCGGCTCTTCATCCAGCCCGGTAAGCATATCTTTCTGCTCCGGCGGGGCGGAGACCTGGAATTCAGCCCACCACTGCGCCAGACGCTGCAGCTCCTGATTGCGTTCAATTTCTGCACGCAGCGACAGCAGATCGAAAGCGGCGCGGAATTTAGGATGCTCCATCAGCTTCCAGGCGCGTTTGCCCTGACGACGGGACATGCGCAGCTGAAGCTGCCAGATGTCGCGCACCAGGGTGGTAATACGTTTCGGAATGGCGAGCGTGCGGCAGCCTTCGTCCAGCACGTCGTTGGCAGCCAGCGCGAACGCATCGTAATAGGCGAGCCCGCTCTCCTGGGTAATACGCTGTGCCGTTTCCAGCAGCGGATACCAGAACATCGCGGCAAACAGGAACGCCGGATTGACGCGCATGTCGTTGCGAATGCGGGTATCGGTATTTTTCAGCACCTGCGCAATCATCCGCTCCATTGGGCTGTCACCGTTTTCGGTGAAGTAGCGGGTAATGGTCGGGAACAGCGGCTGGAACAGGTTGTATTCGCGCAGCAGATTATAGGTTTCAAAGCCGTGGCCGGCCTGCAGCAGCTTCAGCGCCTCTTCAAACAGGCGAGCAGGCGGCACGTCGTTAATCAGCGTTGCCAGACGCGGGATCGGCTCTGCCGTTTCCGGGCTGATGCGCATATCCAGCTTGGCGGCGAAACGCACGGCGCGCAGCATACGCACGGGATCTTCACGGTAGCGCGTTTCCGGCGTGCCGATCAGACGGATCAGACCTTCTTTCAGGTCCTGCATGCCGCCGACGTAATCGCGCACGGTGAAATCCGCCACGCTGTAATAAAGGCTATTGATGGTGAAGTCGCGACGCTGGGCATCTTCTTCGATTGATCCGAAGATATTGTCGCGCAGCAGCATACCGTTCTGGCCGCGCTGTGACGTCGTGCGATCGGACGCGCCCGCTTCATGGTGCCCGCGGAAGGTCGCCACTTCGATAATTTCTGGCCCAAACATCACGTGAGCCAGACGGAAACGGCGGCCAACGAGACGACAGTTACGGAATAATTTGCGCACCTGCTCAGGCGTGGCGCTGGTCGTCACGTCGAAATCTTTTGGTTTTTTGCCCAGCAGTAAATCACGCACCCCACCGCCCACGAGATAGGCCTCGTAGCCCGCTTTATTCAGACGATAGAGCACCTTGAGGGCATTTTCACTGATATCTTTGCGGGAAATAGTGTGCTGCTCACGCGGAATAACCGACATGTGTGGCTGTGCAATAGCATCGTTCGCCATGCTCTCTTCGCGGCTTAGCACTTTACGGCAAAAATTAGCGACTCGGGTAAAAATGGTACACCTCGTAGTGTGTTTTGTTATGAAAAAAGCGGCTAATCATAGCTCAGCGCAACGCATTTGAGAATGCTGGATTTTTGGCACTGCCGCGAGCGTCCAGTTGGCAACGGCCATTTTCAGCAGTTCGTAAATACGCAGATCCTGCCATTCGTTGGTTACATTCTGGTTGAGAAATCGCAGCGCGTCGATCAAAACAGGACGCGGATCGCCGTCTGGCAGGGCCGGGGCGTGGTTCTGCTTTGACAATTTAAAGCCCTGCGCATTGACCGCCAGCGGCAGATGAATGTAGTCCGGCGCCGTCCAGCCAAACTGGTGATACAGCGAGATTTGTCGCACGGTCGGCTCGACCAGATCCGCCCCGCGCACAATTTCCGTCACGCCCTGGAAGTGATCGTCCACCACCACGGCCAGGTTATAGGCGAAAAGGCCATCGCGACGGTGAATAATAAAATCCTCACGCGCCAGACGTTCATCGGCATGAATCTCACCGGAGAGTAAATCGGTAAAGCGCGTCACCGGGGAGCGCTGCCTGATACGCACGGCGGCATTTTCCGGAGGGAGATTAAGCGTGCGGCAGTGGCCGTCATAGACGCCGCCTGCGCTCTGGATACGCGCGCGGGTGCAGGTGCAGTTATAGGAAAGTCCCTGTGCGCGAAGCCAGGCCAGACGTTCACGATACGCCTCGTGACGTTTTGACTGCCACAGAACCTCATCATCCCAGTGAAGACCGTAATGTTCCAGCTGACGCAGAATCGTCTCTGCAGCACCGGGAACTTCACGCGGAGGGTCAATATCTTCAATGCGGACGAGCCATTTTCCCTGGCGGGCGTGAGCTTGCAGGTAGCTGCCGAGCGCGGCAATTAATGAGCCGAAGTGTAATTCACCGGAAGGAGATGGCGCGAAGCGCCCAATATAGTGTGATTCAGACATATCAACAGTAACAAGGCGGGAGAGACTCCCGCCTTTAGAGTGTGTAAACAGCGCTGGTATTAACCGGCCATCTGTTTTTCGCGGATTTCGGCCAGCGTTTTACAGTCGATGCACAGATCGGCGGTTGGACGCGCTTCCAGGCGACGAATACCGATTTCAACACCGCAGGATTCGCAGTAGCCAAAATCTTCGTCTTCGACTTTTTTCAGCGTTTTCTCGATCTTTTTGATCAGTTTGCGTTCGCGGTCACGGTTACGCAGTTCGAGGCTGAACTCTTCTTCCTGAGCGGCACGGTCTACCGGATCCGGGAAGTTAGCAGCTTCATCCTGCATATGAGTAACGGTGCGATCGACTTCATCCCTGAGTTGATTACGCCATGCTTCAAGAATACGCTTGAAGTGCGACAGCTGGGCTTCGTTCATATACTCTTCGCCCGGCTTCTCTTGATACGGCTCCACCCCAGCGATGGCGAGAATACTCAGGGACGATGTTTTACGGTTTTGCCCTTCTTGCATGTTGCTTCTCCTTAACACGCACTATCGATCCCCGTGTTGGGGGAAAAATCAGGTCGCTATAAATAGCAGATGCTTTTCCGGATGGCAATTATCTAAACGTAACACTTGACAAGCCTGTGAGGAAAAGCGTATTTGCGCACGCGGCCAGAACACTTAATCGTCAATCGTCTAATCCCTTATAAGACAATGGGAAGAGAGGATCTCAGAGTCATATTATCGGCAGAAAGTTCCGCTTTATAAGCGAAAACCTCTACCCCCTGCTTTTGTGCCTCATTCAACAATTGCGCGTATTTAGGATCAATATGGCGGGCAGGGGAGAAACGCTCAATGGCTGAATGCAACACCGCAAACAGCAATACGGCGCGTTTGCCCGCCGCCGCAACACTCATTAGCTCTCGCAGATGCTTCTGGCCACGTAGCGTTACCGCATCCGGGAAGTAGCCATTTTCCTGTTCCGCTAACGTCACTGATTTTACTTCAATATAGCACTCCGGCCTGTCTTCCGCCTGTAACATGAAGTCAATTCTGCTGCCTTCATCGCCATATTTCACTTCGCTTTTATGCGTGCCATAACCAACCAGTTCGGGAATAACGCCATGGGTCAACGCTTCCTTAACTAACTGATTGGCGCGCAGGGTGTTAACGCAAATAAATGCCCCGTATTGGGTTTCGGTCATTTCCCAGGTATGAGCATATTTGCGTTTAGTATTTTCTGATGTGGAATACCAGACCCTGTCACCCGGCGTCGCACAGCCCGTCATGGCACCGGTATTGGGGCAGTGCAGGGTGAGCTGTACCCCTTCGGGGGTGATCACGTCGGCGAGGAAGCGTTTGTAGCGTTGGATAAGCGTAGCGTGCTGCAGGGGAGGACTAAACTTCATCAGAATTCCTTTCGGTGTCGCCCAGCGTCCAGCGCTGTAGCGGCGTATAGCGGGTGCGTCCCTGAATAAAGACGGATTCATAAAGCGCGAATGTGTTGACCTGAAAGGCCCAGTGAAAACCCGGCGGCGGGATGGCAACGGCCTGACCGGCATCGCGCAGCAGCGTGATATGTGGATGAAACGGCTGCGGGCTCTGATAACAGCCGCTGCGCGCCGCCTGCGCGCGCAGCATGTTCGCAAGCTGCAATAATCCGCGCGGTGGCTGGCGCGTGCCCAGCCAGACCACGCGCGAACGCAGCCACTGACCCGCATCGTCGAGGTGCAGCGTAAATTCCGGCTGGGCAATACGCCCGGCCATTGCGGCTAACGCCCGCTGCTTTTCGGCACTGACGTCGCCCAAAAAGGCCAGCGTCAGGTGCAGGTTAGCCGCCGCGACAGGGCGACCGGCTTCCGGCGGGAAGCGATCGGCGCGCCAGCGAACA
The DNA here is from genome assembly GCF_055816065.1 of Enterobacter sp. PL_is511. Taxonomy (NCBI): domain Bacteria; kingdom Pseudomonadati; phylum Pseudomonadota; class Gammaproteobacteria; order Enterobacterales; family Enterobacteriaceae; genus Enterobacter; species Enterobacter sp. PL_is511. The sequence goes on from NZ_JBVPGP010000022.1 coordinate 184,574, forward strand.
ATTTGACGCTGTATCGCGGTGGGCAATTCAATGGCAAAAAACAGCCGTTTCGACTCAGGCATACGGAGGACTCGGTAATGATATGCGCCGATGCTACAATGTACGCCGACTAATGTTAACCCTCTGGAGCTGTTAGTGTCCTCATTGCCGGTCGCCGTCGTTCTTCCTGACCTTCTCGCTGCCTTACATCATGCCCCGCAGGTTTTGCTGAATGCCCCGACGGGTGCGGGGAAGTCCACCTGGCTGCCGCTGCAGATTCTGAAAGACGGGAACATCAGCGGAAAAATTATCCTGCTGGAGCCGCGCAGGCTGGCCGCGCGCAACGTGGCGCAGCGTCTGGCGGAACTGCTGAATGAAAAACCGGGCGAAACGGTAGGTTACCGGATGCGCGCCGAGACCTGCGTGGGGCCGAGCACGCGCCTCGAAGTGGTCACCGAGGGTATTCTCACCCGCATGCTGCAAAACGATCCGGAGCTGACCGGCGTCGGGCTGGTGATCCTGGATGAATTCCACGAGCGCAGCCTGCAGGCGGATCTGGCCCTCGCGCTGTTGCTGGACGTTCAGCAGGGACTGCGTGACGATCTCCGGCTGCTGATTATGTCGGCCACGCTGGATAACGAGCGGCTACGGCAGGCGCTACCCGATGCACCGGTCATCAGCTCTGAAGGGCGGGCGTTTCCGGTAGAACGCCGCTATCAACCGCTTCCCTCCCACCAGCGTTTTGACGAGGCGGTCGCCATTGCTACCGCTGAGCTGCTGCGCCAGGAGCCCGGTTCCCTGCTGCTGTTTTTGCCGGGTGTCGGTGAGATCCAGCGCGTGCAGGAGCAGCTTTCTACACGCGTAGGCGGTGATGTGCTGCTTTGCCCGCTCTACGGCGCGCTGTCGCTCCAGGATCAGCGTAAAGCCATCCTTCCGGCCCCGGTGGGGCAGCGCAAGGTAGTGCTGGCAACCAACATTGCTGAAACCAGTTTGACCATTGAAGGGATTCGCCTGGTGGTGGATAGCGCTCAGGAGAGGGTGGCAAGCTTTGACCCGCGCACCGGGCTGACTAAACTTCTGACGCAGCGCATTAGCCAGGCGTCGATGGTGCAGCGCGCGGGCCGCGCGGGGCGTCTTGAACCGGGTATCTGCCTGCATTTGACCAGTGCGGAACAGGCTGAACGCGCTGCACAGCAAAGCACGCCGGAAATTTTACAAAGTGATTTGTCGGGCCTGGTGATGGATCTGCTGCAGTGGGGCTGTCCGGATCCTGGTCAGCTTACCTGGCTTGATTCTCCGCCTGCCGTGAATCTCGCCGCTGCGCGCAATCTGCTGACCCAGCTTGGTGCGCTGGAAGGCGAACGTCTGACGGCGCGCGGCCAGAAAATGGCGGCACTGGGCAACGATCCGCGTCTGGCCGCAATGCTGGTGGCCGCGCTGGGGGACGATGAAATTGCCACGGCGGCTAAACTGGCGGCTATTCTTGAGGAGCCGCCGCGCGGTGGCAGCAGCGATCTGGGGCAGGCGTTTTCGCGCAACCAGGGGAACTGGCAGCAGCGGGCGCAGCAGCTCGGTAAACGGCTTAACAGCCGCGGCGGCGTACCAGACAGTGAGAGTATTCCCCGGCTGCTGGCGCAGGCGTTTCCGGACAGGATTGCGCGTCGGCGCGGGCTGGACGGTCGCTACCAGCTGGCAAACGGCATGGGGGCGATGCTGGACAGCGATGATGCGCTGACGCGTCACGAGTGGCTGATTGCGCCGCTCCTGCTGCAGGGGAGTCACTCCCCGGATGCGCGTATCCTGCAGGCGATAGCCATAGATATTGACACCCTGACCCGTACCTGTCCGCAGCTGCTTCAGCAATCGGACATCGTTGAGTGGGATGATGCCCAGGGCACGCTGAAGGCGTTTCGGCGTAGCCAGATTGGTAAACTGACCCTCGGGACGAAGCCGCTGGCGAAGCCGTCGGAAGAAGAGCTTCATCAGGCTATGCTGAACGGCATTCGGGAAAAAGGATTAGGCGTGCTGAACTGGTCACCAGAGGCTGAACAGTATCGTCTTCGCCTGCATTGTGCCGCACGTTGGCTACCGGAGTATGCCTGGCCCGCAGTCGATGATGAGACATTGCTGGGCTCTCTGGAGCGCTGGCTGCTGCCGCAAATGCACGGTGTTCACTCGCTTCGGGCGCTGAAAGCCCTTGATGTTAAGGTCGCGTTACAGAATTTACTGGACTGGTCATTACGTCAACGTCTGGATAGTGAACTGCCAGGGCATTACACTGTGCCCACCGGAAGCCGGATTGCCATCCGTTATCATGAGGATAATCCGCCGGCGCTGGCGGTTCGGATGCAGGAGATGTTTGGTGAGGCCACCACGCCGTCCATTGCGGAAGGGCGTGTGCCGTTAGTGCTTGAGCTGCTGTCGCCTGCGCATCGTCCATTACAAATCACCCGAGATTTGGGGGCGTTCTGGGCGGGAAGCTACCGTGAAGTGCAAAAAGAGATGAAGGGGCGATACCCCAAACATGTCTGGCCGGACGATCCGGCGAATACGGCGCCGACGAGGCGGACGAAGAAGTATTCCTGAAAGGGATGTGCGGCCTGATGCCCTCACCCCAGCCCTCTCCCTCAGGGAGAGGGAGAACTAATTTTGAGAGATTTCTTCTTTCACAGGCCTGTGGAAGAAAAGAAAATCTGGCCTTTGCGCCTGAAAGTTGCGGAGAAAAAGCATGGCGGGGAATGACCGCGAGCCAATAGGACGTAAGGGAAAACCAACGCGTCCGGCGAAAGAAAAGGTAAGCCGTCGTCGCCTCAGAGATGAGGACTATGACGATGACTATGAAGACGATTATGAGGATGAAGAACCGATGCCGCGTAATGGAAAAGGCAAAGGGCGTAAGCCTCGGGGCAAGCGCGGCTGGTTCTGGCTGCTGCTGAAGCTGTTTATTGTTTTTGTCGTGCTGATGGCGATTTACGGCGTGTATCTGGATCAGAAGATCCGCAGCCGTATCGACGGTAAAGTCTGGCAGTTACCTGCGGCAGTGTATGGCCGTATGGTGAACCTTGAGCCAGATATGTCCATCACGAAGAACGAGATGGTTAAACTGCTCGAAGCCACCCAGTATCGTCAGGTGTCAAAAATGACGCGGCCTGGCGAATTTACCGTGCAGTCCAACAGCATTGAGATGATCCGTCGTCCGTTTGATTTCCCGGACAGCAAAGAGGGGCAGGTGCGCGCGCGTCTGACCTTTGACGGCGATCGTCTGGATACCATCGAGAACATGGATAACAACCGTCAGTTTGGTTTCTTCCGTCTCGATCCGCGTCTGATCACCATGCTTTCGTCAGCAAACGGCGAGCAGCGCCTGTTCGTGGCGCGTAACGGCTTCCCGGATCTGCTGGTCGATACCCTGCTGGCAACCGAAGACCGCCATTTCTACGAGCATGATGGCATCAGCCTTTATTCGATTGGTCGTGCGGTGCTGGCTAACCTGACTGCCGGCCGTACCGTACAGGGCGCGAGTACGCTGACCCAGCAGCTGGTGAAGAACCTGTTCCTCTCCAGCGAACGCTCTTACTGGCGTAAAGCGAACGAAGCCTACATGGCCGTGCTGATGGATGCGCGCTACAGCAAGGATCGCATCCTTGAGCTGTACATGAACGAGGTGTACCTCGGTCAGAGCGGCGATAACGAAATCCGCGGCTTCCCGCTGGCGAGCCTGTACTACTTTGGTCGTCCGGTGGAGGAGCTGAGCCTGGATCAGCAGGCGCTGCTGGTGGGCATGGTGAAAGGCGCGTCCATCTATAACCCGTGGCGTAACCCGAAACTGGCGCTGGAGCGTCGTAACCTGGTGCTGCGTCTGCTGCAACAACAGCAGGTGATTGACCAGGAGCTGTACGACATGCTGAGCGCACGTCCGCTTGGCGTTCAGCCGCGCGGCGGTGTGATTTCGCCTCAGCCTGCGTTTATGCAACTGGTGCGTCAGGAGCTGCAAAGCAAGCTTGGCGATAAGGTCAAAGATCTCTCCGGCGTGAAGATCTTCACCACCTTTGACTCCGTGGCGCAGGATGCGGCAGAAAAAGCGGCGGTGGAAGGCATTCCGGCGCTGAAGAAACAGCGTAAGCTCTCCGATCTTGAAACCGCGATGGTAGTGGTTGATCGCAACTCCGGCGAAGTGCGTGCGATGGTGGGCGGTGCCGAGCCGCAGTTTGCAGGCTACAACCGTGCCATGCAGGCGCGTCGCTCGATCGGTTCTCTGGCAAAACCGGCGACCTATCTCACAGCCCTGAGTCAGCCAAACCAGTATCGTCTGAATACCTGGATTGCGGATGCGCCGATCTCCCTGCGCCAGCCTAACGGCCAGGTGTGGTCACCGCAGAACGATGATAAACAGTTCAGCGGTCAGGTGATGCTGGTGGATGCGTTAACGCGTTCCATGAACGTACCAACCGTTAACCTGGGCATGTCGCTGGGACTGCCAGCGATTGTCGACACCTGGCAAAAACTGGGCGTATCGAAAGATCAGCTGCACCCGGTGCCGGCAATGATCCTCGGCGCGCTTAACCTGACGCCGATCGAAGTCGCCCAGGCTTTCCAGACCATTGCCAGCGGGGGTAACCGCGCACCGCTGTCTGCCCTGCGTTCGGTGATTGCCGAAGATGGCTCCGTGCTGTATCAGAGCTTCCCGCAGGCAGAGCGTGCCGTTCCTGCGCAGGCCGCCTACATGACGCTGTGGACCATGCAGCAGGTGGTGCAGCGTGGTACCGGGCGTCAGCTGGGGGCGAAGTATCCGGGTCTGCATCTGGCGGGTAAAACCGGGACCACCAACAACAACGTTGATACCTGGTTTGCCGGTATTGATGGCCGCGAAGTGGTGATCACCTGGGTAGGCCGCGATAACAACCAGCCGACCAAACTGTACGGGGCGAGCGGGGCGATGTCGATTTACCAGCGCTACCTGGCCAATCAGTCACCGGTGCCGCTGAACCTCGTTGCGCCGGAAGATATCGTGGATATGGGCGTGGACAGCTCCGGTAACTTTGTCTGCGGTGGCGGAATGCGTACCCTGCCGGTCTGGACAACCAACCCGGATTCCCTGTGTCAGCAGAGCCAGCCTGAACAGCCGACGGGCAACCCGTTCGATCAGTCTTCTCAGCCACAGCAGCCGCAGCAGCAACAGCCGCAGCAGCAGAATGAGAAGAAAGACAGCGATGGCGTAGCCGGCTGGATTAAGGACATGTTTGGCGGAAACTGATTAGTTTCCTGAATAAAAAAGCCGCTTAGTGATAAGCGGCTTTTTTTGTCTTAACATTTATTCTTATTTTAATTTTAGTAAATGTCTAATTAAGAATTACTAATGCGTAATTTTTATTATTTTAATCAGTGCGTTGGTATCACTTTAAACTATTTTATTTGCCAGCCTGCTGGACAAGGTAAAGATTAATCTGATGTAATTAAGTTCGTGAATCTCACTTTCCTCATGGGATGTTCTTATTAATGGTTTTTTGGGGCTAAGTGACATCAAATTTTAAATGGCATTCTGGCGAAAAGTATTTTTCCCAGGAATGGATTCCATTATAAACATATATAAGGATGTTGTTATGAATAAGATAATTGTTTCTTCTTTATTGGCCGGAAGCATTATGGCGGCTTTGTCGCTGCCGGTCTTTGCAGCGAATGATTCAGGTACGGTAAATTTCGCCGGAAAAATTGTGGCGGATACCTGCGAGATCAATGTTGATGGTACGGGGACCAATGAATCCACCGTCACATTCGCAGATACTTATCCTTCAGATTTTGGCATCGACGGTCAGGTCGGGACGTCTAAAGCTTTTAAGATTGAAGTAAAAAAATGTGACCCGCTGGTCGCCAAACTGAACCTCAAGTTCAGCGGCACAACGACAGACGCCGCGTACAAGCGTTTGAAGAACGATCTCTCCGGCGCAGGCAACGCCACTAACGTTGGCATCATTGTCAGCAACGACAACGGCTCCAAAGGCGATGTGGTCTTCGACGGTTCAGTACCGGATGCGGGCACCGACGTGGCTAACGATCCGACCGGCGCAGCGGCTTCTGTCTTTAACTACACCGCGAAAGTGATTCAGGTCGGTGATGCCGCGCCAACCGCGGGTCATTACTCCTCCTCAGCCACATTTGAGGTTGTCTATCGCTAAGCAATTATTGGCAGCCTGAACGGCTGCCTCCTGGAACGCTGTATGAAGACGTTATTTAAATTGTTATGTGGTTGTTTAATTATCTCTTGCTTTTCAGTGCAGGCAAGCGTTGTTCTCGGTGGTACGCGAATTATTTATCCATCGAATAAATCTGAAGTACAAATCGCACTTAAAAATAAAGATCCTCATACGCGTTATCTGGTGCAAAGCTGGGTCAGTTATCCCAATGATGCAAAGGCTCCCTTTATTATTACGCCGCCTGTCTATAAGTTGCAGGAAAATCGTCAGACGCTATTACACGTTATTTTTACCGGCGATAAAAACAGCCTGCCGGCAGACCGCGAATCACTTTTTCTGGCGAATGTGAAATCCGTCTCTGCACTCTCGCCCGATCTGAAAGAGAAAAACACGCTGCAGTTCGCGATGAAAACGCGCCTGAAGCTTTTCTGGCGTCCTGCTCAACTGAAGGAAACCGATGCCCTGGGAGCCTATGAAAAAATCACGTTCCATCGTCAGGGTGAGACGCTAATTGCAAACAACCCTACCCCTTTTTACGTCTCTTTTGGCGAACTGGCCGTTGGCGGGAAAAGTGTACCGGTGAAAGAGACCAAAACCACGCCGGGTGCCATTTCAATGATGGTTGCACCGTTTAGCAAGCAGAGTTTCGCGCTACCAAAAGCGGCAAATGGCGCGGTGACCTGGACGGCTATTAATGATTTCGGCGCCCAGACTCCTCTACGCAAGCAGGCTCTTTAAATCGATCATGTTGGTAAGTTATGTCGTCATCTTTACTTCACAAACAGGTACTGTCCGGGATCGCGCTGGCGCTGCTCGCCGCGATCCAGCCTGCAAGTGCGGATGACGAATTCAACCTGCGGATCCTTGAACTGGATACCCCTCTCGAAAATACCTCCACGCTCAAAAAATTCATCAATGATAATGGCTTACTTGCGGGGAGCTACCCCACGACGATTATGTGGGATCGGGACGTGCTGGATACACGTACGCTCACCTATGTGCTTTCTGACGACAAACAGCATCTGCTGCCGGAGCTGACCAAAGCGGACCTGCGCGAATACGGCGTGAAAGTTGACACGATCCCTGACTTAAAGGGTCTGGACGACGAGGCTTACGTTCGGGACATCTCTCATTTCATTGAAAATGCACGCTACGATTACGATCAGGATAACCAGACCCTGAAGCTGGTCATTCCGCAGATCTATCGCGATCGCGCCGCCGCCGGAGCGATTAACCCGAAATTCTGGGATGACGGCGCGCCTGCCGCCTGGACAAGCTATCAGCTCAGCGGCTCTCAGCAACACTATAGTTCGGGCAAAGCCTCTTCAACCTGGCTGGGTCTGGAGTCGGGGATGAATCTTGGCGCGTGGCGACTGCGTAATAACAGCACCTGGAGCGATGCTTCCGGCTGGGAGGCTATCGCCAGCACTTTACAGCGTGACATCAAAGCGTTGAAAAGCCAGCTTGAGATGGGGCAGACGTATACCAATGGCGAGCTTTTTGACAGCGTCCAGATGACCGGCGTGAAGCTGGAAACGGACACCGCTATGCTGCCCGTCAGCCAGCAAGGCTTTGCGCCCGTTGTGCGAGGTATTGCGAATAGCGACGCGAAAGTCACCATCAAGCAAAACGGCTATACCATCTATCAGACAAACGTCTCGCCAGGGCCTTTTGAGATCCGCGACTTGAGCCAGGTGACTTCCGGAGCCGATCTGGAAGTGACCGTCGAAGAGGCGGATGGCAGCGAGCATAGCTTCATTCAGGCCAGCGCGTCGGTGCCGGTGTTACAGCGAGAAGGCGGTTTTAAGTACTCGCTGGCAGCAGGGCGCTATCGCGGTAATGAAGGTGAAGATGAACCCATCTTTGCGCAAGGTACGGCTATCTATGGTCTGCCTTACGGCGTCACGGCCTATACCGGCGCGCTGGGGGCGTCACTGTATCATGCGCTGCTGCTGGGGCTTGGTGCCGACCTGGGGCACTTCGGCTCCGCATCTGTCGACTTCACCGCCGCGCGTACCGCGTTTGATGACGGGCTTGACGATGCCAGCGGTTTATCGTGGCGGGCCCAGTACTCCAAAGATATCCCTGACACGGATACGACCGTCACGCTTGCCAGCTACCGCTACTCTACCTCGGGGTTTTATACCTTTCAGGAAGCTATCGATCGGCGTGACGGCGAGATCGATGACGGCATTTATACCTATCGCAGAACCAACAACCGCCGTAGCCGCATGCAGCTAAACCTTTCCCAGCGTATTTCAGACTGGGGCTCGGCTTATCTCAACGGCTATCAGCAGGATTACTGGGATATGGACGGCCATGAGCGCAGCGTCAGCGCGGGGCTGAGCTCCAGCTGGCGCGATATCACCTGGTCGGTAAGCTACAACCTGACCCGCACGCCGGACGCCAATACCGACCGGCAGATGGCGTTGACGGTCAACATTCCGTTCTCAAAGTGGCTGCCTGACTCCTGGGCAACCTACAGCGCTAACACCGCCAGCGGTGGGTTTGTTTCACATCAGGTCGGGCTCGGCGGCACCGCGCTGGAGGACAATAAGCTGAGCTACAACCTCCAGCAGAGCTATGCCAATCAAAATACCGGCTACGGCGGCAGCCTGTCCGGGCGTTACCGTGGCGCTTCCGGTGAGGTCGGGATGAGCTACAGCTACAGCGGTGATAATAGACAGTGGAACTACAGCGCGCAGGGGTCGATCGTTGCCCACGAGCATGGCGTGACGCTGGGGCAACCCGTACGCGACGCTTTTGCCATTGTGCACATTAAGGATGGCGATAACGTCAAAGTGCAAAACGGGCGCGGCATCTCTACAGACCGTTTTGGTAACGCCATAGTGCCCTCTATGACGGCCTATCGGCACAACGTCATCACCGTAAATACACAGGATCGGGAAGATATTGATATCGATGCGGCAACGCTCGATCTCGTGCCGACGAAAGGGGCGGCTCTGCACGCGACCTTCGATGCTCGCGTTGGACGACGCGCGCTGGTGACCTTGCTCTACGCAGGTAAGCCCGTTCCGTTTGGGGCTGTGGTAGCGCTGGAGAGTACCACCGCCATCGTCGGGGATGACGGTGAGGTTTACCTCACGGGGCTGTCCGGCAAAACAACGTTTAGCGTGCAGTGGGGGGAAGAAAACGTTCATCAGTGTCATGGAGAGCTGGATCTTCCCTCCCAGGGCTCAGCAGGGATCGTGAAAGCCACGGTCAACTGTCATTAAAAGAGGTATTTCATGAATCTACACTGTTCCATGAAAACGTTTTTCTTACCCGTGCTGATGTTGCTGGCGACCGCCTTTTTCCATTCAGCTCGAGCAGACTGTACTTTTAACGGCAGCTCTGGCGTGGATGCTGTGGTGACGTTTCAACTTCCGCCGGTGATTATTGTTGCTCCTGATACCCCGAAAGGCACAATCATTTACGATGACAGCGTTGAAAGTAAAGAAGTGGCCATAGACTGCATCGGTGAAGCGCAAATACGGCGAGGCTATCTCTCCTTGACGGAAAGCGATGCGCGTGAAGATGTTATGCCTGGCGTTTATCAAACTAATGTCCCGGGGATTGGAATTCGGGCCGCTTCCTCGAATGAGCAGTTACCAAACTATAATGACGAGGATCTTGTCAGGCCAATGCACTATATTGGCTCAACACATGGCTATTCGCATGGAGTATCTACCTTTCGCGCCACTGCGCAGCTGGTGATAACGGGCGATATTCAGGAAGGATATCTCGATACCTCACGATTAACCTCAATGGATATCCTGGGGAACGCGGTGATCGGTGAAATGCGCTTTTCTCCTGCCAGCGTTCGCATTACAACCAACACCTGTAACCTGGTCGACCGTAACATTTATGTGCCTCTTAAAACGGTCAACGTTCAGGATTTTGACGGGCAATACTCAGAGATACTTACCGACAGCAGTTTTAAGATTGAAATCACCGACTGTTCTGCGGGGACAAAGATCGATTATCAGTTCACCAGCGCGGGCTCAACGGGTGTGAAGAACGGCAATATCCTCGGCATCGCTGCCGGAGATTCCGCCGCCGCGGGTGTCGGCATCCAAATTCTTGATAAGAATAATACGGTGCTGCAGTTTGATCAGAACTACACGGCGATAACCAGTACGCAGGACAAGATCCCCGTTGAAATCCCTCTCAAGGCGCGCTACATCAAAACGGGGGAGGTTAAAGCGGGCAAAGTCGATTCCGTCGCCACGTTCGAGGTATTTTACCGTTAACCCTCTCTGCCCGTTTTGGCGGGCTTTAGCGATCATTTCGCTATCCTTATTAACCCACTCTTTTCATCTGGTTAATTCTTAAACCCTTAAATCTTGTAGGGCTGCTTACTGCTTGCTATGCAACCCGCGTTTCGCATATTATTCTGGCGCTCATAATAATAATTCTCGTTTACGTTATCATTCACTTTTCCATCAGAGAAACATCATGGCGCTTTCCAATACTGCTCAGCCAATGAACACGTCGCTGCGTAAACTCGCGGTCGTCGTCGCCACAGCGGTTGCCGGCATGTCCGCGTATGCTCATGCGGCCGAAACCCCGAAAAAAGAAGAAACTATCACGGTAACCGCAGCACCTGCGGCACAGGAAAGTGCCTGGGGACCGGCGGCGACCATCGCTGCACGGCAATCGGCGACCGGGACCAAAACGGATACTCCGATTCAAAAGGTTCCACAGTCTATTTCCGTGGTGACCGCTGAAGAGATGGCGCTGCACCAGCCACGCTCGGTGAAAGAAGCCCTGAGCTACACGCCGGGTGTTGCGGTGGGTACGCGTGGCGCGTCTAACACCTATGACTACCTGGTCATTCGCGGTTTCGCGGCCGACGGTCAGACCCAGAATAACTACCTCGACGGTATGAAGATGCAAGGCAACTTCTATAACGACGCGGTGATTGACCCTTATATGCTGGAGCGCGCCGAGATCATGCGCGGTCCGGTTTCGGTTCTGTACGGCAAAAGCAGCCCTGGCGGCTTGCTGAACATGGTCAGCAAGCGCCCAACCACCGAGCCGCTGAAAGAAGTTCAGTTCAAAATGGGCACTGACAGCCTGTTCCAGACCGGCTTTGACTTCAGCGATGCGATCGACGATGACGGCGTTTACTCTTACCGCTTAACGGGCGTTGCACGTTCGAACAACTCGCAGCAGGAAGGCAAAGGTGAGCAGCGTTATGCCATCGCGCCTTCTTTCTCCTGGCGTCCGGATGATAAAACCACCTTCACGTTCCTCTCATACTTCCAGAACGAGCCTGAGACAGGCTACTACGGCTGGCTGCCAAAAGAGGGAACGGTTGATCCGCTGCCAAATGGCGATCGTCTTCCGACGAACTTCAACGAAGGCGCGAAGAACAACACCTACTCCCGTAACCAGAAAATGGTGGGATACAGCTTCGACCACGCATTCAACGATACCTTTACCGTGCGCCAGAACCTGCGCTTTGCTGAGAACAAAACCTCGCAAAACAGCGTATACGGCTATGGTGTCTGTACCGACCCGGCGAACAGCGGCAACAAGCAGTGCGCGGCGTTAGCGCCATCGGACAAAGGCCATTATCTGGCGCGTAAATACGTTGTCGATAATGAAAAACTGCAGAACTTCACCGTTGATACTCAGCTGCAGAGCAAATTCGCTACGGGTGATGTGGACCACATCCTGCTGACCGGCGTTGACTTTATGCGTATGCGTAACGACATCAACTCCTGGTTTGGCTATGACGACTCTGTTCCGCTGCTGGATCTCTACCATCCGGTGAACAGCGATTTTGATTTTGGTGCAAAAGACCCAGCAAACTCCGGCCCGTATCAGATCCTTAACCGTCAGAAACAGACGGGACTCTACGTTCAGGATCAGGCGCAGTGGGATAAGGTCCTGGTAACCCTGGGCGGCCGTTATGACTGGGCCGATCAGGAATCCTACAACCGCGTGACGAACACCACTTCCAAACGTGATGACACCCAGTTCACCTGGCGCGGCGGCGTTAACTACCTGTTTGATAACGGTGTCACCCCGTACTTTAGCTACAGCGAATCGTTTGAACCGGCTTCGCAGACCGATGCCCAGGGTAAACTGTTCTCGCCTTCCAAAGGCAAACAGTACGAAGCGGGCGTGAAATACGTACCGAACGATCGTCCGATCGTTGTTACCGGTGCGGTATACCAGCTGACCAAAACCAACAACCTGATGGCGGACCCGGCGGGCTCCTTCTTCTCCGTTGAAGGCGGTGAAATCCGCGCGCGTGGCGTAGAGCTGGAAGCGAAAGCGGCCCTCTCTGCAAGCGTGAACGTCGTCGGCTCCTATACCTATACCGATGCGGAATACACCACCGATACGAACTACAAAGGCAACACGCCAGCTCAGGTGCCAAAACACATGGCATCCGTTTGGGGTGATTACACGATGTTTGATGGCCCACTGTCTGGCCTGACGCTGGGTACCGGCGTGCGTTACACGGGCTCCAGCTATGGCGATCCGGCGAACTCCTTCAAGGTTGGCAGCTACACCGTTGTCGATGCGCTGGTCAGATACGATCTGGCACGCGTTGGCATGGCAGGCTCGAACGTGGCGCTGCACGTGAACAACCTGTTCGATCGTGAGTACGTTGCCAGCTGCTTCAACACCTACGGCTGCTTCTGGGGTGCTGAACGTCAGGTTGTTGCTACCGCGACCTTCCGCTTCTAATCTCTGTCCGGGCACGGTTCGCCGTGCCCTTTTTATTTAAGTTGGCTGATATGCAGGATAATCAAACGCAACCCGACACCACCTTCACGCTCAACCATCTCTCCTTTCGCGTACCCGGGCGCACCTTGCTGCATCCGCTCTCTTTGACGTTCCCCGCAGGTAAAGTCACTGGCCTGATTGGTCACAACGGTTCCGGTAAGTCCACGCTGCTCAAGATGCTGGGGCGCCATCAGCCGCCTTCAGAAGGCGATATTCTGCTGGATGACCAACCGCTGGAGATCTGGAGCAGTAAAGCCTTTGCCCGCAAAGTGGCCTATCTGCCGCAGCAGTTGCCGCAGGCGGAGGGGATGACGGTGCGAGAGCTGGTGGCGATTGGGCGTTATCCGTGGCACGGGGCGCTTGGACGATTTGGCGTGGCCGACAGAGAGAAGGTGGAAGAGGCGATTGCGCTGGTCGGGCTAAAACCGCTGGCGCACCGTCTGGTGGATAGCCTGTCCGGAGGCGAACGTCAGCGCGCGTGGATTGCTATGCTGGTGGCGCAGGACAGCCGCTGTCTGCTGCTGGATGAACCGACCTCTGCGCTGGATATCGCGCATCAGGTCGACGTCCTGGCGCTGGTGCACCGCTTAAGTCAGCAGCGCGGTCTGACGGTCATTGCGGTCCTGCACGATATCAACATGGCCGCGCGTTATTGTGACTACCTCGTCGCGCTGCGCGGGGGCGAGATGATTGCCCAGGGTACACCCGCAGAGCTGATGCGCAGCGAAACGCTGGAACATATTTACGGTATTCCAATGGGTATTCTGCCTCACCCGGCCGGGGCTGCACCGGTGAGCTTTGTCTACTGATGCTCGATAACACACGCATTAGCCGCCGTCGCCTGCTGACGGCGATGGCGCTCTCACCGCTGCTGTTAAAAATGAATACGGCGCGTGCTGCCGCCGTCGATCCGCACCGCATTGTCGCTCTGGAGTGGCTGCCGGTCGAGCTGATGATGGCGCTCGGCGTCACGCCCTACGGCGTGGCGGACATTCCTAACTATAACCTCTGGGTGAACGAGCCGAAGCTGCCGGACTCGGTGATCGACATCGGCCTGCGGACGGAGCCAAACCTCGAGCTGCTCACCCAGATGAAACCCTCGTTCATGTTCTGGTCCGCGGGCTACGGTCCGTCAGAGGAGACCATGGCGCGCATTGCGCCCGGACGTGGATTCGCCTTCAGTGACGGTAAAAAACCGCTGGCCATGGCGAAAAGCTCGATTAACGAGATGGCGCGTTTCCTCAACCGCGAGGTCGAGGCCAAAAAACATCTCGACGAATTTGATGCCCTGATTGACTCCCTGAAGCCCCGCTTTGCTCACCGGGGCGATCGTCCGCTGCTGATGGTGACGCTGCTGGATGCCCGCCATATGCTGGTTTTCGGTAAAAACTGCCTCTTCCAGGAGGTCCTCGACAGCTTCGGCATTCGTAATGCCTGGGAAGGGGAGATGACGTTCTGGGGCAGTACCGCCGTGGGTATCGATCGTCTCGCGGCGTTTCGCGACGTGGATGTGCTGTGCTTCGATCACGGCAACGAGCGCGCCATGCAGACCCTGATGGCGACGCCGCTCTGGCAGGCGATGCCGTTTGTGCGTGAGCAGCGCTTCCAGCGCGCCCCGGCGGTCTGGTTCTACGGCGCGACGCTGTCGGCCATGCATTTTGCCCGCGTGCTGGATAACGCGCTGGGAGGTAAAGCATGAGTACGCGTATCGCCCGCTTCCCGGCGCTGCTGCTATCCCTGCTTTTTCTGGTTGCGCTGGTATTAACCGGGTTCAACCTCTCGACGGCGTTACCCCGCACGCAGTGGGGGGCCGCGCTGGCCTCGCCGGATATCGACAATATTCAGCAGATGCTGTTCCACTACAGCCTGCTGCCGCGTCTGGCGATCTCCCTGTTAGTCGGCGCCGGTTTAGGGCTGGTGGGCGTGTTGTTCCAGCAGGTTTTGCGTAATCCGCTGGCAGAGCCAACCACGCTCGGCGTCGCGACCGGCGCACAGCTTGGGATCACCATCACCACGTTGTGGGCGCTGCCGGGTGCGTTAACCTCGCAGTTTGCGGCACTCGCGGGGGCGTGCGTGGTGGGTGCGCTGGTCTTTGGCGTGGCCTGGGGCAAGCGCCTTTCGCCGGTAACGCTTATCCTGGCCGGGCTGGTGGTGAGCCTCTACTGTGGGGCGATCAACCAGCTACTGGTGCTGTTCCACCACGATCAGCTGCAAAGCATGTTCCTGTGGAGCACCGGCACGCTGACCCAGACCGACTGGAGCGTGGTGCAGCGCCTCTGGCCGCAGCTGGCTGGCGGTGTTGTGCTGACGCTGCTGCTCCTGCGTCCTCTTACGCTCATGGGGCTGGATGACGGCGTGGCGCGCAACCTGGGGCTGGCGCTGTCGCTGGCTCGCCTGGCGGCGCTGACGCTGGCAATTGTATTGAGCGCCCTGCTGGTGAACGCGGTCGGCATCATCGGGTTTATCGGCCTGTTTGCGCCGCTGCTGGCGAAAATGCTTGGGGCGCGTCGTTTATTGACGCGTCTGATGCTGGCGCCGCTGATTGGGGCGCTGATCCTCTGGCTTTCCGATCAGCTTATTCTCTGGCTGGCGCAGGTCTGGCGGGAAGTCTCCACCGGCTCTGTGACCGCGCTTATCGGGGCGCCGCTGCTGCTGTGGCTGCTCCCGCGGCTGCGCAGCATGAGTGCACCGGCGATGGACGCGGGCGATAAAGTCTACGCTGAACGTCGGTCGGTGCTGTGGTTTAGCCTTGCCGGTCTGGCGGTGCTGATTATCGCCTCGTTCGCGGCGCTCTCATTTGGACGCGATGCCGCGGGCTGGCACTGGGCAACGGGTGATTTGCTCAATGAACTGCTGCAGTGGCGCTGGCCGCGTATCGTCGCTGCGCTGATCGCCGGGGTGATGCTGGCGGTGGCGGGGTGCATCATTCAGCGTCTGACCGGCAACCCGATGGCGAGCCCGGAAGTGCTCGGGATCAGCTCTGGCGCCGCCTTTGGCGTGGTGCTGATGCTGTTCTTCGTGCCGGGCAATGCGTTTGGCTGGCTGATGCCTGCCGGCAGTATCGGCGCGGCAGCCACGCTGATGATTATCCTGATAGCCGCCGGTCGCGGTGGGTTTTCACCGCACCGCATGCTGCTGGCCGGGATGGCGCTCAGCACCGCGTTTACGATGCTGCTGATGATGCTGCAGGCAAGCGGCGATCCGCGTATGGCGAAGATCCTGACCTGGATTTCCGGCTCGACCTACAACGCCACTGGAAGCCAGGTGGTCTGGTCCGGGATGGTGATGCTCGTGCTGCTGGCGATGGTGCCGCTGTGCCGCCGCTGGATGACCATTCTGCCGCTCGGCGGCGAAACCGCGCGTGCGGTGGGAATGGCGCTGACCCCAGCGCGTGTCGCGCTGCTGCTGCTGGCGGCGTGCCTGACGGCGACGGCAACCCTGACGATTGGACCGCTGAGTTTTGTGGGGTTAATGGCGCCGCACATTGCCAGAATGATGGGCTTCCGCAGGACGATGCCGCATATCGTCATGTCGGCCCTGACGGGTGGGGTGATGCTGGTGTTTGCAGACTGGTGCGGAAGAATGGTGCTGTTCCCATATCAGATCCCGGCGGGTCTGCTGTCGACCTTTATCGGTGCGCCGTACTTTATTTATCTGTTGAGAAAGCAGAGTCGGTAGTCAGGTGCGGCCTGATCCCCTCACCCCAGCCCTCTCCCACAGGGAGAGGGAGAACATCGTAGGCCGGGTAAGCGTTAGCGCCACCCGGCAATGACCTTAGAGCTTCGCAAACACCTTACGCGCCGCGTCGATGGTGTTATTGATATCTTCTTCGCTGTGCGCCACGGACATAAAGCCCGCTTCGAACGCTGACGGCGCCAGGTACACGCCTTCTTCCAGCATCAGGTGGAAGAAGCGCTTGAAGCGCTCAACGTCGCACTTCACCACGTCCTGATAGCAGGTCACGGTTTTCGCATCGGTGAAGAAGATCCCGAACATGCCGCCCACGTGGTTAACCACCAGCGGAATACCGGCTTCATCTGCCGCTTCAAGCAGCCCGCTTGCCAGCTGCGTCGTCAGGTCGGTCAGGGTCTCGTGAATGCCAGGCTGGGCCACTTCGGTCAGGCAGGCAAAGCCCGCGGCCATGGCGATGGGGTTACCGGAGAGCGTGCCCGCCTGGTAAACCGGGCCGGTTGGTGCCAGGGCTTCCATCACGTCCTTACGACCACCGAATGCGCCGACCGGCATGCCGCCGCCGATGATTTTACCGAGGCAGGTCAGGTCCGGCTCAACGCCGTAGTAAGACTGGGCACCCGCCAGCGCTACGCGGAAGCCGGTCATGACTTCATCGATGATGAGCAGCGCGCCGAACTCGTCGCACAGGGCGCGCAGGCCCGGCAGGAACTCAGGCTGCGGTGGGATGCAGTTCATGTTGCCTGCAACCGGCTCAACGATGATGCAGGCGATCTCCTGCGGATACTGCTCGAACGCCGCGCGAACGGTGTCCAGATCGTTGTAGGTGCAGGTCAGGGTGTGCTTCGCGAAATCTGCTGGTACGCCAGGTGAGTTTGGCTGGCCGAGCGTCAGCGCGCCGGAACCGGCTTTCACCAGCAGGCAGTCCGCATGACCGTGGTAGCAGCCTTCGAATTTGATGATTTTATCGCGACCGGTAAAACCGCGCGCCAGGCGGATGGCGCTCATGGTGGCTTCGGTACCGGAGTTCACCATACGCACCATGTCCATGGTAGGCACCAGTTCGGTCACCAGCTCCGCCATTTTCACTTCCATTTCGGTTGGCGCGCCGAAACTCAGGCCGCGCTGGGCAGCTTCAATCACCGCATTACGAATAGCAGGGTGGTTGTGCCCCAGCACCATCGGGCCCCAGGAGCCGACATAATCGATATAGGCTTTGCCATCGACATCATACAGATACGCGCCGTCAGCACGTTCGATAAACAGCGGCGTACCGCCCACGCCTGTGAAGGCGCGCACAGGTGAGTTCACGCCACCCGGAATAAGCTCGCGGGCTGCACTGTAGAGGTTTTCAGACTTGCTCATGGCGTCGTTCCTGGTTCGTATAAAATGATTAAGCCCACTATTCTAAGTGATTCGGGGAAGGTTATGAAATTTTTAGCCGGGTAATGCTTTAAGATTTGTTAAGTAATTTTCAGGAGACGGTGGGGCAGTCTCTGGTAAAATCCTCGCGGCTTTTTGTATGACGAATAAGAACAGGACATGAAATCAGATTCTCCGTCTTTTGAAGAACAACAGTTTACGCGCGCCCGGCACCGGGTCAGTATTCGGCGGCTGCTCAATCGCGATAAAACGCCGCTGGCGATCCTGCTGGCCGCTGCCGTGGTGGGGACTCTCGCGGGGCTGATTGGCGTGGCGTTTGAAAAAGCGGTTAATGCCGTACTCAACTGGCGAGTGGGCACCGTGGCCGGTTTCGCCGATAGCGAATGGCTGGTCTGGGTTTGGGCATTCGGGCTGTCTGCGCTGTTTGCCATGGTGGGGTATTTTCTGGTGCGTAAATTCGCGCCGGAGGCGGGCGGGTCTGGCATCCCGGAAATTGAAGGTGCGCTGGAGGAGCTGCGTCCGGTGCGCTGGTGGCGGGTGATTCCGGTTAAATTCATCGGCGGCATGGGGACGCTGGGCGCAGGCATGGTACTTGGCCGGGAAGGGCCCACGGTACAGCTGGGGGGGAACGTCGGCCGCATGGTGGGCGATCTGTTTCGGATGCGAAGCGCCGAAGCGCGCCATACGCTGCTGGCTACCGGTGCGGCGGCGGGGCTGTCGGCGGCGTTTAACGCGCCGCTGGCGGGCATTTTGTTCATTATCGAAGAGATGCGCGCGCAGTTTCGCTACAACCTGATCTCCATTAAAGCGGTGTTTACCGGCGTCATTATGTCGAGCATCGTCTTTCGCCTCTTTAACGGCGAAGGGGCGGTCATTGAGGTGGATAAACTGACCAACGCGCCGGTCAACACCCTGTGGCTTTACCTGATCCTCGGCATGATTTTTGGCGTGGTGGGGCCGCTGTTTAACACCTTTATCCTGCGCGCTCAGGATATGTTCCAGCGCATTCACGGCGGGAACACCACGAAATGGGTGCTGATGGGCGGCCTGCTGGGCGGAATCTGCGGCGTGCTCGGGTTTATCGAGCCGAATGCCGCTGGCGGCGGGTTCGGGCTGATCCCCATTGCGGCGGCGGGGAATTTCAGCGTGGGTCTGCTGCTGTTTATGTTTATCTCCCGCGTCATCACGACGGTACTCTGTTTTTCCTCCGGCGCGCCCGGCGGGATATTTGCCCCGATGCTGGCGCTGGGGACCTTGCTGGGCACCGCGTTTGGAATGGCGGCTGAAGTGGGTTTTCCCGCCTATCATCTTGACGCCGGGACCTTTGCCATCGCCGGAATGGGAGCGCTGCTGGCCGCATCCCTGCGTGCGCCGTTGACCGGGATCGTGCTGGTGCTGGAGATGACGGACAATTACCAGCTCATTTTGCCAATGATCATTACCTGTCTCGGCGCGACACTATTAGCCCAGTTCCTGGGTGGAAAGCCGCTATACTCCACCATCCTTGCGCGTACTCTGGCAAAACAAGAGGCGGAACGGGCCGCAGCGCAGAATACTTGAATGAATTACCAGGGTATTAGATAATGACACAAAGAATTGGGTGAATTTTACCCAATCGCAGTAGCAGTATTCATGGGAGCATATGATGAGTGATGATGTAGCGTTGCCGCTGGAATTTACCGAAGCAGCAGCCAACAAAGTGAAAACCCTGATTGCAGACGAAGACAATCCGGATCTGAAACTGCGCGTCTATATTACCGGTGGCGGCTGCAGCGGCTTCCAGTATGGTTTTACCTTTGACGATCAGGTTAACGATGGCGATATGACTATCGAGAAACAGGGCGTTGCGCTGGTGGTTGACCCGATGAGCCTGCAATATCTGGTGGGCGGTTCGGTGGATTACACCGAAGGTCTGGAAGGTTCGCGCTTTGTGGTGACCAACCCGAACGCAACAAGCACCTGCGGGTGTGGTTCTTCGTTCAGTATTTAAGAGGGTGCGGGCTGATGCCCTCACCCCCGGCCCTCTCCCACAGGGAGAGGGAGAAAAGACTAAAAACGGTAACCGTCAGGTTACCGTTTTGCTTTTACCGGTCATCCAGCGCAAACGTCGGCAGCTTCAGGTGCCAGCGTATCGCCGCTAAACGTATCACCAGCGTCACGACCATCCCCAGCATCGCGGCGTTTTCCAGCAGAAGTGCAAACGTGTAGTACGCGGTCGCGTGGACAATGCCCCCCGCGATACAGGCCGTCGCGTAAATTTCAGTACGCAGGATCATCGGTACTTCACGCGCCAGAATGTCGCGAATGATCCCACCGCCCACGCCGGTTAATACGCCCATACAGATTGCCACCATTGGACCAGTACCCGCATTAAACGCCTTATTGACGCCAATACCGACAAACACGGCCAGACCGACGGCATCCAGTACCGGCAATATCCATTTGGGTAATCTGCGGGGCTGGCGAACCAGCACAATGGTTAACAGACAGGTGACCATCGCGACCACCAGATCGGTAGGATCTTTCACCCAAAACACCGGGCCATTCGCCAGCGCCATATCGCGGATAGTCCCGCCACCGACGGCGGTCACGACCCCAAGCACCAGCACGCCAAACGGATCCATGCGTAGTTTTCCGGCGAGCAGGACGCCGGAGATAGCAAAAACGGCTGTGCCAAGAATATCCAGCCAATAAACGAGCATCGTTAAATCCTCGAAAAGGGTCTTATGTTAGTGACTCTCTGCCAGCGCGGCACAGAGCTGTTTTGCGGCGAGGATAATACGCGGGCTGGCGCGTTCAAACCAGTCGCTGTTAAGGGGAATTACCGGTATTTTTAGCTGCCGTTGCCAGAATTGTTCAATTTTGGGAATTTCGCTCGCATTTCCGACCACGACGATAGCCTGCGGCTGGCGCGCCAGGACCTGTTCACGGCTAACCTGGGGCCACGGCACCCGGCTGGCTGCAAAGATGTTTTCACCGCCACAGACTTCCAGCACCTGGTTCTGAATCGACCCTTTTCCGGTGGTGAACAGCGGTTGGCTGCCAAACTGCAGGAAGATGCGCTTTTTAACAGGGGTATCGTATCGGGATTTCAGCGCGGCATAGTCGCTCAGCATCTGTTTCGCCGCCGCCTCGGCTTTTTTGGGCGTAGGGCTATAGGGTGCCAGGGCGCGTAGCGCCTGAGCGACTTGCTCAATGCTGACGGCATCAATCCACATCACTTTTATGCCAAGCGAGGTGAGCTGGTTGACCTGCCGCTCGGCGTTACCGCCGCGCCAGGCCAGCACGAGATCCGGTTTAAGCGCCACGATGCGCTCAAGGTTCATCCCTTGCCAGGTGGCGACTTGTTCAATTCCCGCGGCCTGCGGCGGATAATCCGAATAGCTACTCACGCCAACGGGCGTGATCCCGGCGGCAAACGCCAGTTCCGTATTTGCGGGAGAGAGTGTAATCACGCGCGGTACAGCATAGAGCCACAGCGGTGCGAGAAGAAGCAGGGCGGCCAGCGCCCTGACGGTATGTTTAGCCACGTGCCAGATTCTGCACCAGGCGTTCCACCATCACGGTGGACTGTTTTGCCGCAACGGTCAGGAACTCGTCGAAGCTGATGTGAGACTGCTGGTCTGCCACGTCAGAGATGGCGCGAACCACCACGAACGGTACGCTGAAGTTATGGCAAACGTGCGCAATCGCGGTCGCTTCCATCTCAACGGCAACCGCCTGAGGGAAGTTATGACGGATTTTCGCCAGCCCAACGGAGCCGTTGATGAACGCATCACCGCTGACAATCAGACCGCGTACCGCGTTGAGGTTGAGTTCTGCGATGCAGGTCTCCGCCGCCGCAATCAGTTTGTCGTCAGCTTTAAAAGCAGCAGGGCAGCCCGGGAGCTGACCGTACTCGTAACCGAACGCGGTGACGTCAGCATCGTGGTAACGCGCTTCGTCGGAGACAACGATATCACCCACCTTCAGCGTCGGCGCCAGGCCGCCCGCAGAGCCGGTATTCACGATCACATCCGGCTTGCAGCGCTCAAGCAGCAGGGTTGCACCCAGCGCAGCTGCCACTTTACCGATGCCTGATTTCAGCAGAGCCACGTCAACACCGTTCAGCTGGCCGGTGTAGATCTCACAACCACCAAGAGAGAGGGTCTGACGGTTCTCAATTTTGTCACGCAGCAGCGTAACTTCTTCTTCCATTGCACCAATAATGCCGATTTTCATAGATTTACTCGCGATGTGCCTTGTTAAGATGCATAGTCTATCATGCGGTTAAGGGGAAACGCATTCTCACGCGGGGGAGCACATGGCACCAATCGATTTTCGCACCAAAATTAACTGGCACCGACGTTTCCGTTCGCCGCAGGGCGACAAGAGCGAACATGAGATCCTGCGTATCTTCGAAAGCGATCGCGGGCGGATCATTAACTCGCCCGCCATCCGCCGTCTGCAGCAAAAGACCCAGGTCTTTCCGCTTGAGCGTAACGCCGCGGTGCGCACGCGCTTAACCCACTCCATGGAGGTGCAGCAGGTCGGGCGCTACATTGCCAAAGAGATTTTAAGCCGTCTCAAAGAGCAGCGCTTACTGGAAACCTATGGTCTGGACGAGCTGACGGGGCCTTTTGAGAGCATCGTTGAGATGGCCTGCCTGATGCATGACATCGGCAACCCGCCTTTCGGCCACTTTGGTGAGGCGGCGATCAATGACTGGTTTAAGCAGCGGCTTTACCCTTCGGATGCGGTAAGCCAGCCGCTGAGCGACGACCGCTGCATCGTACGCGATTTACGCCTGCGTGAAGGCGAAGAGGGGCTGAACGATCTGCGACGCAAAGTGCGCCAGGATTTGTGTCACTTTGAGGGCAACGCGCAGGGGATCCGGCTGGTCCACTCCCTGATGCGCATGAACCTGACCTGGGCACAGGTCGGCTGCATTCTGAAATATACCCGCCCCGCGTGGTGGATGGGAGATACGCCCGCGTCCCACAGCTATTTAATGAAAAAACCGGGCTATTACCTTTCCGAAGAGGCCTATATTGAACGGCTACGTAAAGAACTTTCATTGACGCCAAACGGCCGCTTTCCATTGACCTGGATTATGGAAGCCGCCGATGATATTTCCTATTGCGTGGCCGATCTGGAAGATGCCGTTGAGAAAAGAATCTTCAGCGTTGAGGAGCTTTATCAGCATCTTTATGCGGCCTGGGGTACCCATGAAAAAGGCTCGCTGTTTGCGCAGGTTGTCGAAAATGCCTGGGAAAAATCGCGCTCAAATACATTAAGCCGTAGTACAGAAGACCAGTTCTTTATGTATTTGCGGGTCAATACATTAAATAAACTGGTGCCGTATGCGGCGTCGCGCTTTATTGATAATTTACCGCTCATCTTCAGCGGGGAATTCAACCACGCGCTGCTGGAAGATGACAGCAGTTTCAGTCAACTCCTTGAGCTTTATAAACATGTGGCGATGCGGCATGTATTTAGCCATCCGGATGTCGAGCAGTTAGAGCTGCAGGGTTATCGGGTAATCAGTGGGTTACTGGAAATTTATTCCCCGTTGCTCCAGCTGTCGGTCGACGAGTTCAGCGAGCTGGTGGAACACGAGCGCGTGCGCAGAATACCTATCGAATCGCGGCTTTATCAGAAACTCTCTACCCGGCATCGTCTGGCGTATGTCGAAGCGATTGGCAAGCTGGATCGCCACTCTTCCCAATGGCCGGTGATGGAATATTATTATCGCAGCCGTCTAATCCAGGACTATATCAGCGGCATGACGGATTTGTATGCCTGGGATGAATACCGCAAGCTTATGGCGGTGGAATAATCCCGGAGTTTTGTAAAGACGGCCAATAAATTTTTACCTTTTCCATAAACTTATCGCCGGAACTAAGCGGTATAAAACGAATCTGAGTTACACAGCAATTTTGCGTTACCTGTAAATCGAGATTGAGAAACATGAAAAAAACCACATTAGCAATGAGTGCACTGGCTCTGAGTTTAGGTTTAGCGCTGTCTCCTCTGACTGCTACTGCAGCCGAGACCGCGTCGTCGGCAGCAACCGCGCAGCAGATGCCAAGCCTGGCACCGATGCTCGAAAAAGTGATGCCATCGGTGGTGAGTATTAACGTTGAGGGCAGTACAACCGTCAATACGCCGCGTATGCCGCGTAACTTCCAGCAGTTCTTCGGTGACAACTCGCCGTTCTGCCAGGACGGTTCGCCATTCCAGAGCTCTCCGTTCTGTCAGGGCGGTGGCGCAGGGGATGACAGCCAGGGCGGCGGCCAGCAGCAGAAATTCATGGCGCTTGGCTCGGGGGTAATCATTGATGCAGCGAAAGGCTATGTCGTTACAAACAACCACGTTGTTGATAACGCGAACAGCATTAAGGTTCAGCTGAGCGATGGCCGTAAGTTCGACGCCAAAGTGGTGGGTAAAGACCCGCGCTCCGATATCGCGCTGATCCAGATCCAGGATCCGAAAAACCTGACGGCGATTAAAATTGCCGACTCCGACGCGCTGCGCGTGGGCGACTATACCGTGGCGATCGGTAACCCGTTCGGTCTGGGTGAAACCGTGACCTCGGGTATCGTCTCTGCGCTGGGCCGTAGCGGCCTCAATGCCGAGAACTATGAAAACTTCATCCAGACGGATGCGGCGATCAACCGCGGTAACTCCGGCGGTGCGCTGGTGAACCTGAACGGTGAGCTGATCGGTATCAACACCGCGATCCTGGCACCGGACGGCGGCAACATTGGGATCGGCTTTGCTATCCCAAGTAACATGGTGAGAAACCTGACCGCGCAGATGGTGCAGTATGGCCAGGTGAAACGCGGCGAGCTGGGTATCCTCGGGACCGAGCTGAACTCCGAACTGGCTAAGGCGATGAAAGTTGACGCCCAGCGCGGGGCATTCGTCAGCCAGGTGATGCCGAACTCCTCCGCGGCGAAAGCGGGCATTAAAGCGGGGGATGTGATCACCTCCCTGAACGGTAAGCCGATCAGCAGCTTTGCCGCCCTGCGTGCCGAAGTGGGCTCAATGCCGATTGGCAGCAAAGTGACCCTCGGCCTGCTGCGCGACGGTAAGCCGGTTAACGTGAGCCTGGAACTGCAGCAGAGCAGCCAGAATCAGGTGGATTCCAGCACCATCTTTAGCGGTATTGAAGGTGCTGAGATGAGTAATAAAGGCGCAGACAAAGGCGTGGTGGTGAACAACGTGAAAGCGAATTCACCGGCAGCCCGTATCGGCCTGAAAAAAGGCGATGTGATCATGGGCGCTAACCAGCAGCCGGTGAAAAACATCGCTGAACTGCGCAAGATCCTCGACAGCAAGCCTTCCGTGCTGGCGCTGAATATCCAGCGTGGGGATACTTCGCTTTATCTGCTGATGCAGTAATCCTCTGAAGCCCCTGTTCGCAGGGGCTTTTTCGTTTCTGTGATTCTTGCCACAACTCCATACATCTCCCTCTCTCTTTGTGCATTCGCACAATGCAGCCGTCGCTGAACTTCCCTATGCTTGAGCTCTGCTCACGGGAGGGTTCTATGGCTGGCTGGCATCTTGATACCAAAATGGCGCAGGATATCGTGGCGCGCACCATGCGCATCATTGATACCAATATCAACGTGATGGATGCCCGCGGGCGCATTATTGGCAGCGGCGATCGCGAGCGTATTGGGGAATTGCACGAAGGCGCGCTGCTGGTGCTTTCCCAGGGGCGGGTCGTGGATATCGACGATGCGGTAGCGAAACACCTGCACGGCGTCCGTCAGGGCATCAATTTACCGCTGCGTCTTGAAGGCGAGATTGTGGGGGTCATCGGCCTGACCGGCGAGCCCGAGTCACTGCGAAAATACGGTGAGCTGGTCTGTATGACGGCAGAGATGATGCTGGAGCAGTCGCGCCTGATGCACCTGCTTGCCCAGGACAGCCGCCTGCGTGAAGAGCTGGTGATGAACCTTATTCAGGCGGAAGAGCACACGCCCGCGCTCAGCGAATGGGCGCAGCGTCTGGGGATCGATCTGAACCAGCCGCGCGTGGTGGCGGTCATTGAGGTCGATAGCGGCCAGCTTGGCGTAGACAGCGCGATGGCCGAGCTGCAGCAGCTGCAAAATGCGCTGGCGACGCCGGAGCGCGATAACCTGGTGGCGATCGTTTCTCTGACGGAAATGGTGGTGCTCAAACCGGCGCTCAACGCGTTCGGCCGCTGGGATGCGGAAGATCATCGTCGTCGCGTGGAGCTGCTGATCTCCCGGATGAAGGAGAATGGTCAGCTGCGTTTTCGCGTTGCGCTGGGCAACTACTTTACCGGGCCGGGCAGCATCGCCCGCTCCTGGCGTACCGCGCGCACCACCATGATGGTGGGCAAGCAGCGGATGCCGGAGAGCCGTAGCTATTTCTATCAGGATTTGATGCTGCCGGTGCTGCTCGACAGCCTGCGCGGGGGCTGGCAGGCCAATGAGCTGGCACGACCATTAGCGCGTCTGAAAGCCATGGACAATAACGGCCTGCTGCGCCGGACGCTGCAGGCGTGGTTCCGTCATAACGTGCAGCCGCTGGCGACGTCAAAAGCGCTGTTTATTCACCGCAATACCCTGGAGTATCGGTTAAACCGGATTTCAGAGCTGACGGGGCTGGATCTGGGGAATTTCGACGACAGGCTGCTGCTGTATGTGGCGCTGCAGCTGGATGAACAGCGATAAGGGTTTCACCCTCTCCCTGTGGGAGAGGGTCGGGGTGAGGGCATCAGGCCGCACTCAACTTATTTGTTGCGGGTTAACTTCTCAAGATCCGCTTCAATCTCGCTGATCTTATTGGTCACAACGCTTTCAAGGTGACGCAGATCGTCAAGGATCTTGCGCTTGAGATCGACTTCGGTGCGGTCGCGCTGGCAGATCTGATCGAGTTCATCGATCACATAGCGCAGGTTAGGGCTGATTTCCTGTACTTCTTTGTATCCCTGTCCTACACCGTCAGCAACAACGGTCTTACGCTGGCGTGGATATTTAAACTTCACGCTTTTGGCGAAAAACTCTCCTTTGTCCTTGTGAAAATAGATTTTCAGAATATCGTTATTGGCTTCCTGACGGAGGCTGTAACGATCAATTTCATCAGGATTGGTAATGCCCAGACTTTTCAGATTATCGTACATAGCGGTACCCTTGATCTCAACATAACCTTTGAATAATTAACGAAAAAATCTATTTTCGCCACCCTCAGATACAAAAAAAGCGGGGTTGCCCCCGCTTTTTGTTATACCCGATTAATCGATGGTGCGCAGCAACTCGTTGATGCCCACTTTACCGCGCGTTTTCGCATCCACTTTCTTCACGATAACCGCACAGTACAGGCTGTATTTACCATCTTTTGACGGCAGGTTGCCGGAAACCACCACGGAGCCCGCCGGAACGCGACCGTAGTGAACTTCGCCGGTTTCACGGTCATAAATACGGGTGCTCTGACCAATGTAAACGCCCATGGAGATCACGGAACCTTCTTCAACGATCACGCCTTCAACCACTTCAGAGCGCGCGCCGATGAAGCAGTTGTCTTCGATGATGGTCGGGTTAGCCTGCAGTGGCTCCAGAACACCACCGATGCCCACGCCGCCGGACAGGTGAACGTTTTTACCGATCTGCGCGCAGGAACCGACAGTCGCCCAGGTGTCAACCATGGTGCCTTCGTCAACGTAGGCACCGATGTTCACGTAGGATGGCATCAGCACGGTATTACGTGCGATGAAAGCGCCCTGACGCACTGCCGCAGGTGGCACCACGCGGAAGCCTTCTTTCTGGAAACGCGCTTCGTCGTAGTCAGCGAATTTCATAGGGACTTTATCGAAGTAGCGGCTTTCAGCTCCGTCGATAACCTGGTTATCGTTGATACGGAAAGAGAGCAGCACGGCTTTCTTCAGCCATTGATGAGTGACCCACTGACCGTCGATTTTTTCTGCCACGCGCAGCGCGCCGGAATCCAGCAGGGAAATCACCTGGTTTACCGCTTCACGGGTCACGGTATCCACATTTGCCGGGGTAATCTCGGCGCGACGCTCAAAAGCGGACTCAATAACGTTCTGTAACTGCTGCATTGTTTACTCTTTCCATTTCACTAAAAAACATATCACCCTTTATCGTTTGGATTGAGGGCTGCTGTCAACCGTTGTTGCACTTCAAGCTGCAGGTCATTATTAAGGGCACGCCGGTCCGCTGTCGCGATTATAAATAAATCTTCTACTCGCTCGCCAATCGTTGTAATTCGGGCGCCATGGAGCGAAATTCCCAGATCGGCAAAAACCTGGCCGACGCGGGCGAGCAGCCCCGGCTGGTCGAGCGCGATCAGCTCCAGGAACGATTTACGGTCGGTGTGGGTCGGCAGGAAGTTGACCTCGGTATCGACGGTAAAGTGGCGCAATTTCGCCGGCTGGCGACGCGGCTGCGGGGGCTGCCAGCTGCGCTGGGTAATCGCCTGTTCCAGACCAAAACGTATCCCTTCATGCCTGTCCGACGACAGCGGGCTGCCGTCCGGCTCCAGCACGATAAAGGTGTCCATTGCCATGCCGTCGCGGGTGGTGAAAATCTGCGCGTCGTGAACGCTCAGGTTTCGCCTGTCCAGCTCGGCGCAGACCGCAGCAAACAGATAAGGTCGGTCCGGGCTCCAGATGAAAATCTCCGTTCCGCCTCGGGTAGCCTGAGGGCTCAGCAGAATCATTGGCTGGGACAGGTCGTGCTTCAGCAGGTGCCGCGCGTGCCACGCAAGCTGGTTTGGGCTGTGGCGGACAAAATAGTTGGCACGGCAGCGGGCCCATATCTGGTGTAGCGCCTCTTCATCAATGTTATCCATCCGCAGCAGCGCCAGCGCCTGCAGCTGGTGATGACGCACGCGCTCGCGCATATCCGGGGTGTTTTGCATCCCGCGACGCAGCTGTTTTTCGGTAGCGAAGTACAGCTCGCGCAGCAGGCTCTGCTTCCAGCTGTTCCACAGCGTTTCGTTGGTGGCGCAGATATCGGCCACCGTCAGGCAGACCAGATAGCGCAGACGGTTTTCCGTCTGAACCGCTTCCGCGAACTGCTTGATCACCTCAGGATCCTGAATGTCACGACGCTGCGCGGTAACCGACATCAGAAGATGATGGCGTACCAGCCAGGCCACCAGCTGCGTTTCACGTGAGTTCAGGCCGTGCAGCTCGGCAAATTTCAGTACGTCCTGTGCACCCAGCACCGAATGATCGCCGCCGCGACCTTTGGCGATATCGTGGAACAGGGCAGCAATCAGGATCAGTTCCGGGTGGGTCAGGCGCGGCCATAGCTCCACGCACAGTGGATGGCGGGAGCGCGTCTCTTCTTTTGCAAAGCTTTCCAGCTTGAGCATCACGCGGATCGTGTGTTCATCCACCGTGTAGGCGTGGAACAGATCGAACTGCATCTGTCCGACAATGTGCGACCACTGCGGCATATAGGCCCACAGCACGCTGTGGCGGTGCATCGGCAGCAGCCCACGGCTGACGGCGCCCGGGTGGCGGAGCATGCTCAGGAACAGCGAGCGCGCTTCCGGGATATAGCACAGCGGCTCCGTCAGATGACGGCGCGCATGGCGCAGATGGCGCAGGGTGGTGGAGTAGATCCCGGTGATGGTGCTGTTGCGCACCATGGTATAGAACATCCGCAGAATCGCTTCCGGCTCGCGGATGAACAGCGTTTCGTCGCGCAGATCGATAAGCGTGCCGCGCAGCTGGAATTCGTCATCAATCGGGCGCGGTTTCTCATCCGCCGTCAGGGCCAGAATGGCCTCGTCGAACAGCTGCAGCAGCATCTGGTTCAGCTCGGTCACCCGGCGGGTGACGCGGAAGAAATCCTTCATCATGTGCTCAACCGGCTCGTTGCCTTCGCCCTGATAATTCAGGCGCTGCGCCACGCTGAGCTGGCGGTCAAACAGCAGACGGTTATCGTAGCGGGTGACTTCCAGATGCAGGGCAAATCGAATACGCCACAGCAGGTGCAGGCACTCGTTCAGCTCGTTACGCTCTGCCTCGGTTAAGAAGCCGAAGCCGACCATCTCGTCCATCGAGGTGGCGCCAAAATGGCGGCGAGCGACCCACTGCAGGGTATGGATGTCGCGCAGGCCGCCGGGGCTGCTTTTAATATCGGGCTCAAGATTATAGCTGGTGCCGTGGTAGCGCTGGTGGCGCTGGTTTTGCTCCTCGACCTTCGCGGCGAAGAACTTTTCTGACGGCCAGAAGCCGTCGCTGAAGATGTGCTTTTGCAGCTCCAGAAACAGCGCGACGTCGCCAATCAGCAGGCGGGTTTCAATCAGGTTGGTGGCGACGGTCAGGTCCGATAACCCTTCCAGCAGACACTCTTCCAGGGTGCGCACGCTGTGGCCGACTTCCAGCTTCACGTCCCAGAGGAGCGTCAGCAGTTCGCCAATTTTTTGCGCCTGTTCGTCCGGCAGCTTTTTGCGGCTTAAGATCAGGAGATCGATATCGGAAAGCGGATGCAGCTCACCGCGGCCATAGCCCCCGACTGCAACCAGCGCAACATCACTGATTTGCCCAAACCCGTAATCGATCCACAGGCGCTGCAGCAGCTGGTCGATAAATTCGGTGCGCGCCTCAATCAGCTGTTCTGCCGATATGCCCGCATCAAATGCGCTGCCCAGCCAGCGGTGAAAGACATCCATGTGCGCTTTGATACCGGCACAGGTTAGCTCGTGCTGCGGCCAGACGCCCGGGTTATCGGGCTGGTCGGGGAGGGTGGGAAGGGCTGTGTTAGCATACTGTTCGGGTAAAAGATTACTCATCGTGCGCCACCCATAAGAAAAAGCTATAGCCATTAAAAAAGCCGGCATTTGCCGGCTTTTTTATCATTCGTCGTGCGTCAGTATCGCCGGGATGGTGTCATCCTTGCGCAACGTCATAATTTCGCAGCCGTTGTCTGTTACCACAATAGTATGCTCGTACTGCGCAGACAAGCTTCTGTCTTTGGTTTTCACCGTCCAGCCGTCTTTCATCGTACGGATGCGGTAGTCACCCGCGTTGACCATCGGCTCAATGGTAAAGGTCATGCCTTTTTGCAGCACCACGCCGCCGTCATCTGCATCATAGTGCAGAACCTGCGGTTCTTCATGGAAGACGCGACCAATGCCGTGACCGCAGTACTCGCGCACCACGGAGAAACCTTCTGCTTCCACAAACTTCTGGATTGCCGCACCGATGGTACGCAGGCGAATACCCGGTTTAACCATTTTCAGCGCCAGGTAGAGGCTCTCTTGCGTCACTTTGCACAGACGCTCGCCAAGAATAGTCGGCTTGCCAACGATGAACATTTTTGAGGTGTCACCGTGGTACTCGTCTTTAATGACGGTAACGTCAATGTTGACGATGTCGCCATCTTTCAGCAGTTTTTCATCGTCCGGGATGCCGTGGCAAACCACTTCATTAATAGAGATGCAGACGGATTTCGGGAAACCGTGGTAGCCGAGGCAGGCGGAAACCGCGTGCTGCTCGTTCACGATATAGTCGTTACAGATACGGTCCAGTTCACCGGTGCTGACGCCCGGCTTTACGAACGGCTCGATCATTTCCAGCACTTCCGCGGCCAGACGACCGGCGACGCGCATCTTTTCAATTTCTTCAGGTGTCTTAATAGAGATAGCCATGTAATCTGTCCATCGGTGTCGATTTTTTCGACAATACTAGTCTAAGTGTCGTCAATGGTATCAGTCAGGCACACCCCGTGCCAAATTGAGAATCATTAACAGCACACTCCGCCAACAACTGTTGGTTTCTGGTCGTGTTTTGTGGTATAAAGCGCGCCGGACTTCCGATCCATCTCAGATACACAGGCTGGACGGAAGCGACAAATCTCACTTTGTGTAACAACACACACGTATCGGCACATATTCCGGGGTGCCCTTTGGGGTCGGTAATATGGGATACGTGGAGGCATAACCCCAATTTTCAATATAGAGGTTTTAAACATGGCAACTGTTTCCATGCGCGACATGCTCAAGGCTGGTGTTCACTTTGGTCACCAGACCCGTTACTGGAACCCGAAAATGAAGCCTTTCATCTTCGGCGCGCGTAACAAAGTTCACATCATCAACCTTGAGAAAACTGTACCAATGTTCAACGAAGCCCTGGCTGAGCTGAACAAGATCTCTTCCCGTAAAGGTAAGATTCTGTTCGTTGGTACTAAGCGCGCTGCAAGCGAAGCTGTGAAAGATGCTGCTAACAGCTGCGACCAGTTCTTCGTGAACCATCGCTGGTTGGGCGGCATGCTGACCAACTGGAAAACTGTTCGTCAGTCCATCAAACGCCTGAAAGATCTGGAAACCCAGTCTCAGGACGGTACTTTCGACAAGCTGACTAAGAAAGAAGCGCTGATGCGCACTCGTGAACTGGACAAGCTGGAAAACAGCCTGGGCGGTATCAAAGATATGGGCGGCCTGCCAGACGCGCTGTTCGTAATCGATGCAGACCACGAGCACATCGCAATCAAAGAAGCTAACAACCTGGGTATCCCGGTATTCGCTATCGTTGATACCAACTCCGATCCGGACGGTGTTGACTTCGTTATCCCGGGTAACGACGACGCAATCCGTGCTGTTAGCCTGTACCTGAGCGCTGTAGCTGCTACCGTTCGTGAAGGCCGTTCCCAGGATCTGGCTTCTCAGGCGGAAGAAAGCTTCGTAGAAGCTGAATAATAAGGTTTTACCCCTTATTAGTACCGTGTATGAATAGGGGCCCATTACCGGCCCCTTTTTTCAATTTACACTGTTTGGCCCCCGGCCGGGCAGTTCACATCTCCCGAGGATTTAAGAATGGCTGAAATTACCGCATCCCTGGTAAAAGAGCTGCGCGAGCGTACTGGCGCAGGCATGATGGATTGCAAAAAAGCGCTGACTGAAGCGAACGGCGACATCGAGCTGGCAATCGAAAACATGCGTAAATCCGGTGCGATCAAAGCAGCTAAAAAAGCAGGCAACGTTGCTGCTGACGGCGTGATCATCACTAAAATCGACGGCACCTACGGCATCATTCTGGAAGTTAACTGCCAGACTGACTTCGTTGCTAAAGATGGTGGTTTCCAGGCATTTGCTAACAAAGTTCTGGACGCAGCTGTTGCTGGCAAAATCACTGACGTTGAAGTTCTGAAAGCACAGTTCGAAGAAGAACGTGTTGCGCTGGTTGCTAAAATCGGTGAGAACATCAACATCCGTCGCGTTGCTTCTCTGGAAGGCGACGTTCTGGGCTCTTACCAGCACGGTGCACGTATCGGTGTTCTGGTTGCGGCTAAAGGCGCTGACGAAGAGCTGGTTAAACAGCTGGCTATGCACATCGCTGCAAGCAAACCAGAATTCGTTAAGCCAGAAGACGTGTCTGCTGAAGTGGTAGAGAAAGAGTACCAGGTTCAGCTGGACATCGCGATGCAGTCTGGTAAACCAAAAGAAATCGCAGAGAAAATGGTTGAAGGCCGCATGAAGAAATTCACCGGCGAAGTTTCTCTGACTGGCCAGCCATTCGTTATGGATCCAAGCAAGTCTGTTGCGCAGCTGCTGAAAGAGCACAACGCTGACGTAACTGGCTTCATCCGCTTCGAAGTGGGCGAAGGCATCGAGAAAGTTGAGACTGACTTCGCAGCAGAAGTTGCTGCAATGTCCAAGCAGTCTTAATGATTGAAAAGGAGCCGCCTGAGGGCGGCTTCTTTTTGTCACCCGTCACAGGAAATCAGACAGGCTCCAGTATCGCTGTGCTGATTTGCGGCATATCATGTCGCCAGAATTAACCCCCATCTTAATCGTTGACAGTCTCAGGAAAGAAACATGGCTACCAATGCAAAACCCGTGTACAAACGCATTCTGCTTAAGCTGAGTGGCGAAGCGCTGCAGGGATCGGAAGGCTTCGGTATTGACGCAAGCATCCTTGATCGCATGGCACAGGAAATCAAAGAACTGGTCGAACTGGGTATCCAGGTTGGCGTGGTCATTGGCGGTGGCAACCTTTTCCGTGGTGCTGGTCTGGCGAAAGCGGGGATGAACCGCGTAGTGGGCGACCACATGGGTATGCTGGCAACCGTGATGAATGGCCTGGCAATGCGTGATGCGCTCCATCGCGCCTATGTGAATGCCCGCCTGATGTCCGCGATTCCCCTGAATGGCGTTTGCGATAATTACAGCTGGGCAGAAGCTATCAGCCTGCTGCGCAATAACCGCGTGGTGATCCTCTCCGCCGGTACGGGTAACCCGTTCTTTACAACCGATTCCGCTGCCTGCCTGCGCGGTATTGAGATTGAAGCCGATGTGGTACTGAAAGCGACCAAAGTAGACGGCGTGTTTACTGCCGACCCGGCAAAAGATCCTTCTGCCACCATGTACGATCAGCTGAGCTACAGCGAAGTGCTGGATAAAGAGCTGAAAGTGATGGATCTTGCCGCCTTCACGCTGGCTCGCGACCACAAACTGCCGATCCGTGTCTTCAACATGAACAAGCCTGGCGCACTGCGTCGCGTGGTCATGGGCGAAAAAGAAGGCACTTTGATCACGGAATAATTTCCGTTGACGATAAATACAGGTAAGATTCCGCTTTATTTTGTAGTGGTATCTTACCCGGGCGCGCCTTTGGCGTTGTCATGAATTAAACGCGACTATACTTAGCACACCTGTAGCGCTGTGCTGGCGGATAGTCTGCCTGAGACAAGTTTTCAAGGATTCGTAACGTGATTAACGACATCAGAAAAGATGCTGAAGTACGCATGGAAAAATGCGTAGAAGCGTTCAAAACCCAAATCAGCAAAATCCGTACTGGCCGTGCTTCCCCAAGCCTGCTGGATGGCATCATCGTAGAATACTACGGTACGCCAACCCCTCTGCGTCAGCTGGCGAGCGTAACGGTAGAAGATACCCGTACGCTGAAAATCAACGTGTTCGATCGTTCTATGAGCCCGGCCGTTGAGAAAGCGATCATGGCCTCTGACCTCGGACTGAACCCAAGCTCTGCGGGTTCTGACATCCGCGTTCCACTGCCTCCACTGACGGAAGAGCGTCGTAAAGATCTGATCAAAGTGGTTCGTGGCGAAGCTGAGCAGGGTCGTGTATCCGTGCGTAACGTCCGTCGCGATGCGAACGATAAAGTAAAAGCGCTGCTGAAAGAAAAAGAGATCAGTGAAGATGACGATCGTCGTTCTCAGGACGACATTCAGAAAATGACCGACGCTGCCATCAAGAAAATTGATGCGGCGCTGGCAGATAAAGAAGCGGAACTGATGCAGTTCTGATTTCTGTCGTACACTGATAAACGCCGTTCAGAGGGACTTTGGGTCTTGCTGGCGGCGTTTTGCTTTTATCTGGTCTAACTTTTTTCGGGCATCTCATGAAGCATTTAACACTCCTTGGCTCAACCGGCTCTATCGGTTGCAGCACTCTCGACGTCGTTCGCCATAATCCTGAACTCTACACCGTGACAGCGCTGGTGGCCGGTAAGAATGTGCAGCGAATGGTCGAGCAGTGCCTGGAGTTTGCGCCCCGCTATGCGGTGATGGATGACGAAGAGAGCGCGCGTCTGCTGAAAGCACAGCTGCTTGAACAGGGCTGTCGAACCGAGGTGCTGAGTGGCCAACAGGCGGCCTGCGAGATGGCGGCGCTGGATGAGGTGGATCAGGTGATGGCGGCCATCGTCGGGGCGGCAGGGTTATTGCCCACGCTTGCCGCGATTGATGCCGGGAAGGATGTTCTGCTGGCCAATAAAGAGTCGCTGGTCACCTGTGGACGCCTGTTTATGGATGCGGTGAAGCAGCGCGGCGCGCGTCTTTTGCCGGTCGACAGCGAGCACAACGCGATTTTTCAGAGTTTACCGCAACCTTTTCAACAGAACCTGGGGTACGCTGACCTGGAGCAGAATGGCGTGGTGTCTATTCTGCTTACCGGGTCTGGTGGCCCGTTCCGTGAAACGCCACTGTCTGAACTGCGCGCCATGACGCCGGATCAGGCGTGCCGTCATCCGAACTGGTCGATGGGGCGTAAAATCTCCGTTGACTCTGCCACCATGATGAACAAAGGTCTGGAATACATTGAAGCGCGCTGGCTGTTTAATGCGTCAGCGAAACAGATGGAAGTACTGATTCACCCGCAATCGGTGATTCACTCGATGGTGCGTTATCAGGATGGCAGCGTGCTGGCACAGCTGGGCGAGCCGGACATGCGTACGCCGATTGCCCATTCCATGGCGTGGCCAAATCGAGTGAAATCCGGCGTGAAGCCGCTTGATTTCTGCAAGCTAAGTTCCCTGACGTTCAGTGAACCGGACTATGACCGCTATCCTTGTCTGAAGCTTGCGATGACTGCCTTTGACCAGGGGCAGGCGGCGACGACGGCACTTAATGCAGCCAATGAAATTACCGTTGAGGCATTTCTGAATCAGCAAATTCGTTTTACCGATATCGCGTCGTTAAATTTATCGGTACTGGAGATGATGGATTTGCGCGAACCACAAAGCGTGGAAGAGGTGCTGGCGGTGGATGCAGCTGCGCGTAATATTGCGCGTCAACAGGTGACACGTCTCGCAAGCTGGTGATAAAGCAACCACTAGTCGTCGTGCTATTTGTTAGCGTTGGGCTTCAGTGATATAGTCTGCGCCACCTGATCGCAGGTATTTGACTTAATGTGGTCAGGTGAGCCGTGGTTTGACACGGCTTTTTTATGTATAGGCTTCAGTATTCCTGAGTACCGTTAAATCCTTTTCAGGGACAAAAAACGCGTTATGTTGTCTGCGAATCAACCAATAAGCGAAAATTTGCCAGCTCATGGCTGCCGTCATGTAGCAATCATTATGGATGGCAATGGCCGCTGGGCGAAAAGACAAGGGAAGATACGAGCCTTTGGGCATAAAGCGGGGGCGAAATCCGTTCGTCGTGCCGTTTCTTTTGCCGCCAACAACGGCATTGATGCGTTAACGCTCTATGCTTTTAGCAGTGAAAACTGGAATCGACCTCTGCAGGAAGTGACTGCGTTGATGGAATTGTTTGTGTGGGCGCTAGACAGCGAAGTAAAAAGCCTGCACCGCCACAACGTCCGCCTGCGTATCATTGGCGATACCAGTCGTTTTAACTCACGTTTGCAGGAACGGATTCGTAAAGCAGAAGCGCTGACGGAAAATAATACCGGTCTGACGCTGAATATTGCGGCGAATTACGGCGGACGCTGGGATATTATCCAGGGCGTTCGGCATCTGGCCGAACAGGTTCAGGAAGGGCTGTTGAGACCCGACCAAATTGATGAAGAGGCGCTGAGCAAGCAAATCTGCATGAATGAACAGGCGCCTGTGGATTTGGTAATTAGGACAGGGGGGGAACATCGCATAAGTAACTTTTTGATATGGCAAATTGCCTATGCCGAACTTTACTTTACGGATGTTCTTTGGCCCGATTTTGATGAACAAGACTTTGAAGGTGCGCTGCATGCCTTTGCCAATCGAGAGCGTCGTTTCGGCGGCACCGAGCCTGGTGGCGACAAAGCCTGATGGGGGTAGCTTTTGCTGAAGTATCGCCTGATTTCCGCTTTTGTATTAATACCCATTGTCATTGCGGCGCTGTTTTTACTGCCCCCGGTGGGATTCGCTATTGTCACGCTGGTGGTGTGCATGCTCGCCGCGTGGGAATGGGGACAGTTTAGCGGCTTTACCTCGCGCACTCAGCGAGTATGGCTCGCGGTACTTTGTGGCTTTATCCTGGCCATAATGCTGTTTACGTTGCCTGAATATCACCATGATATTCATCAGCCCCTGGTTGCCGGCTCCTTGTGGATATCGTTGGTCTGGTGGGTTGCCGCGCTGTTGCTGGTCCTTTTTTATCCAGGTTCCGCGGCATTATGGCGTAATTCAAAAGTGCTACGACTGATTTTTGGTTTGCTCACCATTATTCCTTTTTTCTGGGGTATGGTTGCGCTGCGCGCCTGGCACTACGACGAAAACCACTACAGCGGCGCGATCTGGCTGCTTTATGTGATGATTCTGGTCTGGGGGGCTGATTCCGGGGCCTATATGTTTGGTAAACTGTTTGGCAAACATAAGCTGGCACCGAAGGTCTCCCCGGGTAAAACCTGGCAAGGATTCATCGGCGGCCTGTTTACGGCAGCGATCATCTCCTGGGGCTACGGCGTCTGGGCGAATCTTGAAGTGGCACCGTCAATACTGCTGGTGTGCTCGATTTTTGCTGCGCTTGCCTCCGTGCTCGGTGATTTAACCGAAAGTATGTTTAAGCGTGAAGCAGGGATTAAGGACAGCGGACACCTGATTCCAGGGCATGGCGGTATACTGGATCGCATTGATAGCCTGACAGCGGCTGTTCCAGTGTTTGCATGTTTGCTTTTACTGGTATTCGGGACGATTTAACGGAAGGTTTTATGCTAAGCATTCTCTGGAATCTGGCGGCGTTCATTGTTGCACTGGGTGTACTGATTACCGTGCATGAATTTGGCCATTTCTGGGTTGCTCGCCGCTGTGGCGTGCGCGTAGAGCGGTTTTCCATCGGTTTTGGCAAATCACTCTGGACGCGCACCGACCGCCACGGCACGGAATTTGTCATCGCCCTTATCCCGCTGGGCGGCTACGTCAAAATGCTCGACGAACGCGTCGAGCCTGTCGCACCTGAGCTGCGACACAGCGCTTTCAACAATAAAACCGTTGGACAACGCGCCGCCATCATTGCTGCCGGACCGGTAGCCAACTTCATCTTTGCGATTTTCGCTTACTGGCTGGTGTTTATCATCGGCGTCCCGGGCGTGCGTCCGGTGGTGGGGGAAATTGCTCCCAACTCCATCGCGGCGAGTGCGCAAATTACATCCGGGATGGAACTTAAAGCGATTGATGGCATCGAAACCCCTGATTGGGATGCCGTGCGACTGCAGCTGGTTGCCAAAATTGGCGATCCGCAGACCACCATCAGCGTATCGCCGTTTGGTTCCGATGCGCGTCAGGACAAAGTGCTCGATTTACGTCACTGGCGTTTCGAGCCAGACAAAGAAGATCCCGTCGCTGCGCTGGGTATTCGTCCACGCGGTGCGCAGATCGAGCCGGTATTAGCCGAAGTGCAGGCAAATTCGGCGGCGAGCAAAGCGGGTTTGCAAGCGGGCGACAGGATCGTTAAAGTCGATGGTCAACCATTAACAGAGTGGATGACCTTTGTTACTCTGGTGCGCGATAATCCGGGAACGTCTCTCGCGCTGGAAGTTGAAAGGCAGGGCAGTCCGCTTTCGCTGACGCTGATCCCGGATACGAAGTCGGTCGGCAAAAAGGCAGAAGGGTTTGCAGGCGTTGTGCCAAAAGTGATCCCGCTGCCAGATGAGTACAAGACAATACGCCAGTATGGGCCGTTCAGCGCCATCCTTGAAGCCACGGATAAAACATGGCAACTGATGAAGCTGACGGTCAACATGTTGGGGAAATTGATAACCGGTGATGTGAAACTGAACAACCTCAGTGGGCCAATTTCGATTGCCCAGGGGGCTGGGATGTCAGCGGAGTTCGGGGTGATTTACTATCTCATGTTCCTCGCGCTCATTAGCGTGAACCTTGGGATAATCAACCTGTTCCCGCTTCCCGTTTTAGACGGGGGTCATCTGCTGTTTTTAGCGATTGAAAAGCTAAAAGGCGGACCGGTATCCGAGCGAGTTCAAGACTTTAGTTATCGCATTGGCTCGATTTTGCTGGTGCTGTTAATGGGGCTTGCACTTTTCAATGATTTCTCTCGGTTGTAAGAGAGTGTTAGGAAGAACGCATAATAACGATGGCGATGAAAAAGTTGCTCATAGCGTCGCTGCTGTTTAGCAGCGCCACCGTATACGGTGCTGACGGGTTCGTAGTGAAAGACATTCATTTCGAAGGCCTCCAGCGTGTCGCCGTTGGTGCGGCCCTCCTCAGTATGCCTGTACGCCCCGGCGATACGGTTAATGATGATGATATCAGTAACACCATCCGTGCTCTGTTTGCCACCGGCAACTTTGAGGATGTCCGCGTCCTGCGCGATGGTGATACGCTGCTGGTACAGGTAAAAGAACGTCCAACGATCGCCAGTATCACTTTCTCCGGTAACAAGTCGGTGAAAGATGACATGCTCAAGCAAAACCTTGAAGCATCCGGTGTTCGTGTGGGGGAATCCCTGGAC
Source organism: Enterobacter sp. PL_is511 (assembly GCF_055816065.1). Lineage (NCBI taxonomy): Bacteria > Pseudomonadati > Pseudomonadota > Gammaproteobacteria > Enterobacterales > Enterobacteriaceae > Enterobacter > Enterobacter sp. PL_is511. The sequence goes on from NZ_JBVPGP010000022.1 coordinate 224,703, forward strand.
CGCACAACCCTTTCAGATATTGAAAAAGGTCTGGAAGACTTCTACTACAGCGTCGGTAAATACAGTGCCAGCGTGAAAGCGGTTGTCACTCCGCTGCCGCGCAACCGTGTTGACCTGAAGCTGGTCTTCCAGGAAGGTGTTTCTGCGAAGATCCAGCAGATCAACATTGTCGGCAACCACGCGTTCAGCACCGACGAACTGATCTCCACCTTCCAGCTGCGCGATGAAGTGCCATGGTGGAACGTGGTAGGCGATCGCAAATACCAGAAACAGAAACTGGCGGGCGACCTTGAAACTCTGCGCAGCTACTATCTCGATCGTGGCTATGCGCGTTTCAACATCGACTCGACTCAGGTAAGCCTGACGCCGGACAAGAAAGGGATCTACATCACGGTCAACATCACTGAAGGCGAGCAGTACAAGCTTTCGGGTGTTGAGGTGAGTGGTAACCTGGCCGGGCATTCTGCTGAAATCGAATCGCTGACCAAAATTCAGCCAGGCGACCTGTATAGCGGTTCCAAGGTAACCAAAATGGAAGACAGCATTAAGAAGCTGCTCGGCCGCTATGGTTATGCCTATCCGCGCGTACAGACTCAGCCTGAAATCAATGACGCGGATAAAACCGTTAAGCTGCACGTGAATGTTGACGCGGGCAACCGTTTCTACGTGCGTAAGATCCGCTTCGTCGGTAACGACACCTCCAAAGATTCCGTTCTGCGTCGCGAAATGCGTCAGATGGAAGGCGCATGGTTGGGTAGCGACCTCGTTGATCAGGGTAAAGAGCGTCTGAACCGTCTGGGCTATTTTGAAACGGTGGATACCGATACCCAGCGCGTACCGGGCAGCCCGGATCAGGTTGATGTCGTTTATAAAGTGAAAGAGCGCAACACCGGTAGCTTCAACTTCGGTGTGGGCTACGGTACCGAGAGCGGCGTCAGCTTCCAGGTCGGCGTGCAGCAGGATAACTGGCTGGGTACGGGTTACTCTGTCGGGATTAACGGCACCAAAAACGACTACCAGACCTACTCTGAGTTCTCTGTAACGAACCCATACTTCACCGTTGACGGTGTGAGCCTGGGCGGTCGTATCTTCTATAACGACTTTAAAGCAGACGATGCGGATCTGTCTTCTTACACCAACAAGAGTTACGGTGTGGACGGTACGCTTGGCTTCCCGGTTAACGAATACAACACCCTGCGTGCGGGCTTAGGTTACGTGCATAACGACCTGTCCAATATGCAACCGCAGGTGGCGATGTGGCGTTACCTGGACTCCATTGGTCAGTCAACCAGCAAAACTGGTCATGACAATGGCTTCGCTGCGGATGACTTCACCTTTAACTACGGCTGGACCTACAACCGTCTTGACCGTGGTTACTTCCCAACGGAAGGTTCTCGCGTCAACCTGAACGGTAAAGTGACCGTGCCGGGCTCCGATAACGAGTTCTATAAGGTCACGCTGGATACCGCGTCCTACTTCCCGATCGATGACGATCATAAGTGGGTGGTTCTGGGTCGTACCCGCTGGGGCTACGGCGACGGTTTAGGCGGCAAAGAACTGCCGTTCTATGAAAACTTCTATGCCGGTGGTTCCAGTACCGTTCGTGGCTTCCAGTCCAACAACATTGGTCCGAAAGCGGTTTACTACGGCGGGAACGACAAAGATAACTGTGATAAGTCTTCCTCTTCGGAAGTCTGTAGCTCTAATGATGCGGTGGGCGGTAACGCCATGGCCGTTGCCAGCCTGGAGTTCATCACGCCAACGCCGTTTATCAGCGATAAATATGCGAACTCGGTCCGTACGTCCTTCTTCTGGGATGCCGGTACCGTATGGGATACCAACTGGCAGAATACTGCCCAGATGCGCGCAGAAGGCATTCCTGACTACAGCGATCCGAGCAATATTCGCATGTCTGCCGGTATCGCATTACAATGGATGTCACCGCTGGGACCGTTGGTCTTCTCTTACGCCCAGCCGTTTAAGAAATATGATGGAGATAAGTCGGAGCAATTCCAGTTTAACATTGGTAAAACCTGGTAATAATCCGCTGCAAAGGAATGCGTTGGCAGTGTAGCGCTGACAACTGGCGATCGGTAACACGGTCGCCTTGCCACGCAAAGAACGGTACCTTCTGGTGCCAATGGGATGGTAAGGAGTTAATTGTGAAAAAGTGGTTATTAGCTGCAGGTCTCGGTTTAGCGATGGCAACTTCTGCTCAGGCAGCAGACAAAATTGCAATCGTCAACATGGGTAATTTGTTCCAGCAGGTTGCACAGAAAACAGGTGTTTCTGCGACTCTGGAAAACGAATTCAAAGGCCGTGCAAGCGAACTGCAGGGTATGGAAAACGATCTTCAGTCCAAAATGCAGCGTCTGCAGCGTGATGGTTCTACCATGAAGGCAAGCGACCGCAGCAAGCTGGAAAAAGACGTAATGGCTCAGCGCCAGGCGTTCTCTCAGAAAGCGCAGGCTTTCGAGCAGGATCGTCAGCGTCGTTCTAACGAAGAACGCGGCAAGCTGGTGACTCGCATTCAGACCGCTGTTAAAGCAGTGGCTGCCGATCAGAGCATCGATCTGGTTGTTGATGCGAACGCCGTCGCTTTCAACAGCAAAGATGTTAAAGACATCACTGCTGATGTTCTGAAACAGGTTAAATAAGTAATGCCTTCAATTCGACTGGCTGATTTAGCTCAGCAGTTGGATGCAGAATTACACGGTGATGGCGATATCGTCATCACCGCTGTTGCGTCCATGCAATCTGCTAAAGCTGGCACGATTACCTTCATGGTAAGCCCTAAGTACCGTGAGCAACTGGCTCAATGCCAGGCGTCAGCTGTTGTACTGACGCAGGACGATCTTCCATTTGCCACTGTAAGCGCGCTGGTAGTGAAAAACCCCTACCTGACGTATGCACGCATGGCTCAAATTCTTGATACCACGCCGCAACCGGCCCAGAACATTGCTGCCAGCGCAGCGATTGATGCGACGGCCAGGCTGGGTAACAACGTCGCCGTTGGGGCGAATGCGGTTATCGAATCCGGTGTTGTGCTGGGCGATAACGTCGTCATTGGCCCAGGCTGCTTCGTTGGGAAAAATACGAAAATCGGCGCAGGGACCCGTTTGTGGGCCAATGTGTCCGTTTATCATGACGTTGAAATTGGCGAAAACTGTCTCGTCCAGTCCAGCACCGTGATTGGTTCCGATGGCTTTGGTTACGCTAACGATCGCGGTAACTGGGTGAAGATCCCACAGCTTGGTCGCGTTATTATTGGCGATCGCGTGGAGATCGGCGCCTGTACCACCATTGACCGTGGCGCGCTTGACGACACGATCATTGGCAATGGTGTTATCATCGATAACCAGTGCCAGATTGCGCATAACGTTGTGATTGGCGACAATACCGCGGTTGCGGGTGGCGTCATCATGGCGGGCAGCCTGAAAATTGGCCGTTATTGCATGATTGGCGGTGCGAGCGTGATTAATGGCCATATGGAAATCTGCGACAAGGTGACCGTGACGGGAATGGGCATGGTAATGCGTCCTATCACTGAACCTGGCGTTTATTCCTCTGGCATTCCGCTACAGCCCAACAAGGTATGGCGTAAAACAGCAGCTCTGGTGATGAACATTGATGATATGAGCAAGCGCCTCAAGTCTCTTGAGCGTAAGATCGATCAACAAGACTAAGCGTCATCCGTTTAACGCTATTTTTCCCGGCCTGTCGGCTTTCTAATAAACCGGCAGGCCGTGTTATTATTGTTATCAGTACATTTTGACAGGAAGAGTATTTTGACTACTGACACTCATACTCTGCATATTGAAGAGATTTTAGAACTTCTGCCGCACCGCTACCCGTTTCTGCTGGTAGACCGCGTGCTGGATTTTGAAGAAGGTCGTTTTCTGCGCGCAGTGAAAAATGTTTCCGTGAACGAGCCGTTCTTCCAGGGGCACTTCCCTGGTAAGCCTATCTTCCCGGGTGTGTTGATTCTGGAAGCGATGGCTCAGGCTACCGGTATTCTGGCGTTTAAAAGCGTCGGCAAACTGGAGCCAGGTGAGCTGTATTACTTCGCGGGTATTGATGAAGCGCGCTTTAAGCGCCCTGTCGTGCCTGGTGATCAGATGATCATGGAAGTCACTTTTGAAAAAACGCGTCGTGGCCTGACTCGCTTCAAAGGCGTAGCACTGGTTGACGGCAAAGTTGTTTGCGAAGCGACGATGATGTGTGCTCGTAGCCGGGAGTCCTGATACGTGATTGATAAATCCGCCTTTATTCATCCTACCGCGATTGTGGAAACCGGTGCCATCATTGGTGCTAACGTCCACATTGGCCCGTTTTGTATTGTTGGACCCCATGTCGAAATTGGTGAGGGTACAGTACTGAAATCTCACGTTGTCGTGAATGGTCATACGACCATTGGCTGCAATAACGAGATCTATCAGTTCGCCTCCATCGGCGAAGTTAACCAGGATCTGAAATATGCTGGTGAGTCGACCCGTCTGGAAATTGGCGATCGTAACCGTATTCGCGAAAGCGTCACCATTCATCGTGGAACAGTACAGGGTGGTGGGTTGACGAAGGTGGGCAGCGATAACCTGTTTATGGTTAATGCGCATATCGCGCACGACTGTACCGTGGGTGACCGCTGTATTCTTGCCAACAACGCAACGCTGGCAGGACACGTATCGGTTGATGACTTCGCAATTATTGGCGGCATGACCGCAGTCCATCAGTTCTGCATCATTGGTGCGCACGTGATGGTTGGCGGCTGCTCCGGTGTGGCGCAGGACGTCCCACCGTATGTGATTGCGCAGGGCAACCATGCCACGCCGTTTGGCGTGAACATCGAAGGCCTCAAGCGTCGTGGTTTTAGCCGCGAAGCGATTACTGCCATCCGCAACGCGTACAAACTGCTGTACCGTAGCGGTAAAACGCTGGAAGAGGCGAAGCCGGAAATTGCCGAGCTGGCGAATAAGCACCCGGAGGTGAACGCGTTCATGGAATTCTTTGACCGTTCAACAAGGGGTCTGATTCGTTAATGGTCGACAGTCGTCCGCTTACGATAGCCCTGGTCGCCGGAGAAACCTCCGGCGATATTCTTGGTGCAGGTCTCATCCGCGCGCTTAAGGCGCGTGTACCCAACGCTCGCTTTGTCGGCGTTGCTGGCCCGCTGATGCAGGCCGAAGGCTGTGAAGCCTGGTATGAAATGGAAGAGCTGGCCGTGATGGGCATCGTTGAGGTGCTGGGACGGCTCCGCCGTTTGCTGCACATTCGTGCCGATCTCACCCGCCGTTTTACCGAACTCAAACCCGATGTGTTTGTCGGTATCGATGCACCTGATTTCAACATTACCCTCGAAGGGAATCTGAAAAAGCAGGGCATAAAAACCATTCACTACGTCAGTCCGTCCGTCTGGGCGTGGCGACAGAAACGCGTTTTCAAAATTGGACGGTCCACCAACCTGGTGCTGGCTTTTCTGCCTTTCGAAAAAGCGTTTTACGACAGATTTAATGTTCCGTGCCGTTTTATCGGTCATACCATGGCGGATGCGATGCCATTGGATCCGGATAAAAACGCGGCGCGCGACGTGCTGGGCATCCCCCATGATGTGCATTGTCTGGCACTGCTGCCAGGCAGCCGTGGTGCAGAAGTGGAGATGCTGAGCGCCGATTTCCTCAAAACAGCGCAAATTCTTCGCCAGAGCTATCCCGACCTTGAAGTGGTTGTTCCGCTGGTGAATGCCAAACGCCGCGAGCAGTTTGAGCGCATCAAAGCGGAAGTCGCCCCGGATCTCCACGTCCGTCTTCTGGACGGCAAAGGGCGAGAAGCGATGTATGCGAGCGATGCCGCACTGCTGGCTTCCGGCACGGCGGCGCTGGAATGTATGCTGGCGAAATGCCCGATGGTGGTCGGTTACCGCATGAAGCCGTTCACCTTCTGGCTGGCAAAACGTCTGGTGAAAACGGATTATGTCTCCCTGCCAAACCTGCTTGCCGGGCGCGAACTGGTGAAAGAGCTATTGCAGGATGAGTGCCAGCCGCAGGCGCTTGCCGATGCACTGCTGCCGCTGCTGGCAAACGGCAAGACCAGCCACCAGATGCACGACACCTTCCGCGAACTGCATCAACTGATCCGCTGTAATGCTGATGAGCAAGCGGCTGATGCGGTGCTGGAGCTAGCAAAATGATGGAATTTGTTTATCCTCACACTCGCCTTGTGGCGGGCGTGGACGAAGTGGGTCGTGGTCCGCTAGTGGGGGCTGTGGTGACCGCCGCGGTGATCCTCGATCCGGCTCGCCCGATTATCGGGCTGAACGACTCAAAAAAATTGTCTGAAAAGCGCCGGCTGGCGCTGTTTAGTGAGATTCAGGAGAAGGCGCTGGCCTGGAGCCTGGGGCGCGCTGAACCGCATGAAATAGACGAACTGAATATTTTGCATGCCACGATGCTGGCGATGCAGCGTGCGGTAGCGGGTCTTAACATTTCCCCGGAATATGTCCTGATTGACGGCAACCGCTGTCCGGCACTACCCATGCCTTCAATGGCGGTCGTCAAAGGCGATAGCCGGGTCGCAGAAATCAGCGCAGCTTCTATTATTGCCAAAGTGACGCGCGACGCTGAAATGGCCGCGCTGGACCTCACTTACCCTCAGTATGGTTTCGCCCAGCATAAGGGGTATCCCACACCTTTCCATCTGGAAAGGCTGGCTGAACATGGCGCAACCGAACACCACCGTCGCAGCTTTGGCCCGGTGAAACGCGCCCTGGGACGGGTGTCCTGAATCAATACGCAAGCAATTAAGTAACGCGGAATCTGAAGATGGCTGAACCACGTTTCGTACACCTGCGGGTGCATAGCGACTACTCCATGATCGATGGGCTGGCGAAGACCGGGCCGCTGGTAAAAAAGGCGGCCTCCCTTGGCATGCCCGCGCTGGCGATCACCGATTTTACCAACCTGTGTGGCCTGGTGAAGTTCTACGGAACGGCGCATGGCGCGGGGATGAAGCCTATCGTTGGCGCAGATTTTCATGTGCAGAGCGATCTCATCGGCGATGAAATGACGCAAATCTCCGTGCTGGCGATGAACAACACGGGCTATCAAAACCTCACTCTGCTTATCTCAAAAGCCTACCAGCGTGGATACGGTGCGCTGGGGCCGTGGATCGACCGTGACTGGCTGGCTGAGCTGAACGAAGGGCTGCTGCTGATCTCCGGCGGCCGTATGGGCGATGTCGGCAAATGCCTGCTGCGCGGTAATAGCGCGCTGGTGGATCAATGCCTCTCGTTCTATGAAGAGTATTTCCCGGATCGTTATTATCTGGAGATGATCCGCACCGGCCGTCAGGACGAAGAGAACTATCTTCATGCCGCTGTGGCACTTGCAGAAGAGCGTGGGTTGCCCGTGGTGGCTACCAACGACGTGCGGTTCCTTGAGCCGGGGGATTTTGACGCGCACGAAATTCGCGTGGCGATCCACGATGGCTTCACGCTGGACGATCCTAAACGACCGCGCAACTACTCATCGCAGCAGTACATGCGCAGCGAAGAGGAGATGTGTGAGCTCTTCTCCGATATCCCGGAAGCGCTGGAAAACAGCGTAGAGATTGCCAAGCGCTGTAACGTTACCGTCCGCCTTGGCGAGTACTTCCTGCCGCAGTTCCCGACAGGAGACATGACCACGGAAGATTTCCTGGTCGCAAAATCAAAAGAAGGTCTGGAAGAGCGTCTGGAGTTCCTGTTCCCGGATGAGGCCGTTCGCAAAGAGAAGCGGCCGCCGTACGATGAACGCCTGGACATTGAACTCCAGGTGATCAACCAGATGGGCTTCCCGGGCTACTTCCTGATCGTCATGGAGTTTATCCAGTGGTCGAAGGATAACGGCGTGCCGGTCGGACCGGGCCGAGGCTCCGGTGCTGGGTCGCTTGTGGCCTATGCGCTTAAAATTACCGACCTCGATCCGCTGGAATTCGACCTGCTGTTCGAACGTTTCCTTAACCCGGAACGTGTTTCCATGCCCGACTTTGACGTCGACTTCTGCATGGAGAAACGTGACCAGGTGATCGAGCACGTCGCCGATATGTACGGCCGTGATGCGGTATCGCAGATTATTACGTTCGGTACGATGGCGGCGAAAGCGGTTATCCGTGACGTCGGCCGCGTGCTGGGCCACCCGTACGGGTTTGTCGATCGCATCTCTAAACTGGTACCGCCCGATCCGGGCATGACGCTGGCAAAAGCCTTTGAGGCTGAACCACAGCTGCCGGAAATCTACGAAGCGGACGAAGAAGTCAAAGCGCTGATCGACATGGCGCGCAAGCTGGAAGGCGTCACGCGTAACGCCGGTAAGCATGCGGGGGGCGTAGTTATCGCCCCGACCAAAATTACCGACTTTGCGCCGCTCTACTGCGACGAAGCGGGTCAGCACCCGGTTACCCAGTTCGATAAGAACGACGTAGAATACGCCGGGCTGGTGAAGTTCGACTTCCTTGGTCTGCGTACGTTGACCATCATTAACTGGGCGCTGGAGATGATCAACGCCCGCCGCGAGAAGAACGGCGAGCCGCCGTTGGATATCGCGGCCATCCCGCTGGATGACAAGAAAAGTTTCGACATGCTGCAGCGCTCGGAGACCACCGCCGTCTTCCAGCTGGAATCGCGCGGCATGAAAGATCTGATTAAGCGCCTGCAGCCCGACTGCTTCGAAGATATGATCGCGCTGGTAGCCCTGTTCCGTCCGGGCCCGCTACAGTCAGGGATGGTAGATAACTTTATCGACCGTAAGCACGGGCGCGAAGAGATTTCCTACCCGGACGTTCAGTGGCAGCATGAAAGCCTGAAGCCGGTGCTGGAGCCCACCTACGGCATCATCCTGTACCAGGAACAGGTTATGCAGATCGCCCAGGTGCTTTCCGGCTATACCCTCGGCGGCGCGGACATGCTGCGTCGTGCGATGGGTAAGAAAAAGCCGGAAGAGATGGCCAAGCAGCGAGGCACTTTCGAAGAAGGCGCGAGAAAAAACGGCGTTGATGGTGAACTGGCGATTAAGATCTTTGACCTGGTGGAGAAATTCGCCGGGTACGGATTTAACAAATCCCACTCCGCCGCCTATGCTTTGGTGTCGTACCAAACGCTGTGGCTGAAAGCGCACTATCCTGCTGAATTTATGGCGGCGGTAATGACGGCCGATATGGACAACACCGAGAAGGTGGTGGGCCTGGTGGACGAGTGCTGGCGCATGGGGCTTAAGATCCTGCCGCCGGACATTAACTCGGGTCTCTACCACTTCCACGTCAACGACGACGGAGAGATCGTTTACGGGATCGGCGCGATCAAAGGCGTGGGTGAAGGTCCGATCGAGGCGATCATCGAAGCGCGTAACAACGGCGGGTATTTCCGCGAGCTGTTCGATCTTTGCGCCCGCACCGATACCAAAAAACTGAACCGTCGCGTGCTGGAAAAACTGATCATGTCCGGCGCGTTTGACCGGCTGGGGCCGCACCGCGCCGCGCTGATGAATTCCCTCGGCGATGCGCTGAAAGCGGCGGATCAGCATGCAAAAGCGGAAGCCATTGGTCAGGCGGATATGTTCGGGGTGCTGGCGGAAGAGCCGGAGCAGATCGAGCAATCTTACTCCAACTGCCAGCCGTGGCCTGAACAGGTGGTACTGGATGGGGAGCGTGAGACGTTAGGCTTGTACCTGACGGGGCACCCGATCAACCAGTACATCAAAGAAATTGAGCGCTATGTCGGCGGCCACAGGCTTAAAGACATGCATCCGACAGAACGTGGTAAAATCACCACGGCTGCGGGGCTCGTGATTGCTGCAAGGGTTATGGTCACCAAGCGCGGCAATCGTATCGGCATCTGTACGTTGGATGACCGTTCCGGGCGTCTGGAGGTGATGTTGTTCACCGACGCGCTGGATAAATACCAGCAATTGCTGGAAAAAGACCGCATACTTATCGTCAGCGGACAGGTCAGCTTTGATGACTTCAGTGGGGGGCTTAAAATGACCGCCCGCGAAGTGATGGACATTGACGAAGCCCGGGAAAAATATGCTCGCGGGCTTGCTATCTCGCTGACGGACAGGCAAATTGATGACCAGCTTTTAAACCGACTCCGTCAGTCTCTGGAACCCCACCGCTCGGGGACAATTCCAGTACATCTCTACTATCAGAGGGCGGATGCACGCGCGCGGTTGCGCTTTGGTGCAACGTGGCGTGTCTCTCCGAGCGATCGTTTACTGAACGATCTCCGTGGCCTCATTGGTTCGGAGCAGGTGGAACTGGAGTTTGACTAATACAGGAATACTATGAGTCTGAATTTCCTTGATTTCGAACAGCCGATTGCTGAGCTGGAAGCGAAAATCGATTCTCTGACAGCGGTAAGCCGTCAGGATGAAAAACTGGATATTAACATCGACGAAGAAGTGCATCGTCTGCGCGAGAAAAGCGTAGAGCTGACGCGCAAAATCTTTGCCGATCTCGGCGCATGGCAGGTGGCCCAGCTGGCTCGCCATCCACAGCGTCCGTACACCCTGGATTATGTCCGCCTGGCGTTTGACGAATTTGACGAACTGGCAGGCGATCGCGCATACGCTGACGATAAAGCTATCGTTGGCGGTATCGCGCGTCTGGACGGACGCCCGGTGATGATCATTGGTCATCAGAAAGGCCGTGAAACCAAAGAGAAAATCCGTCGTAACTTTGGTATGCCAGCACCAGAAGGCTACCGCAAAGCCCTGCGTCTGATGGAGATGGCTGAGCGTTTCAACATGCCAATCATCACCTTCATCGATACCCCGGGTGCATACCCTGGCGTGGGCGCGGAAGAGCGCGGTCAGTCTGAAGCCATCGCGCGCAACCTGCGCGAGATGTCTCGTCTGAAGGTGCCGGTCATCTGTACCGTTATCGGCGAGGGTGGTTCCGGCGGTGCGCTGGCGATTGGCGTGGGCGATAAAGTGAATATGCTGCAGTACAGCACCTATTCCGTTATCTCCCCGGAAGGCTGCGCGTCCATTCTGTGGAAAAGCGCCGACAAAGCGCCGCTGGCTGCAGAAGCAATGGGCATCATTGCGCCACGCCTGAAAGAGCTTAAGCTGATCGATTCCATCATCCCGGAACCGCTGGGTGGTGCACATCGTAAGCCGGAAGTGATGGCGGCTTCTCTGAAAGCGCAGCTGCTGGCTGACCTGGCGGATCTGGACGTGCTGAGCAAAGAGGATCTGCTCAACCGCCGTTACCAGCGTCTGATGACCTACGGTTACGCGTAAGCTTCACAATTATCTGAAAAGCCGCACACTGTTGCGGCTTTTTTTATACCTGCGGTTTAGCCGGACTATGCTTAGCTAATGTTTTTTAAGGAGGAAGCCCATGAATATCATTGCCATTATGGGGCCGCACGGCGTCTTTTATAAAGATGAGCCGATTAAGGAGCTGGAGCAATCCCTGCAGTCGCGCGGGTATCAGCTAATCTGGCCGCACAACAGCGCCGACCTGCTGAAGTTCATCGAGCATAACCCGCGTATCTGCGGCGTGATCTTCGACTGGGATGAATATGATCTCGAACTGTGCAGCGACATCAACAAGCTGAACGAATACCTCCCGCTGTATGCGTTTATTAATACCCACTCCACCATGGACGTCAGCGCCAATGATATGCGTATGGCGCTGTGGTTCTTTGAATATTCCCTCGGCGTGGCGGACGATATTGCGACCCGCATTCAACAATACACGAATGAATATCTCGATAACATTACGCCACCGTTTACCCGGGCGCTTTTCACCTACGTAAAGGAGGGGAAATATACCTTCTGTACGCCGGGTCATATGGCGGGTACGGCTTATCAAAAAAGCCCGGTGGGCTGCCTGTTCTATGATTTCTTTGGTGGCAACACGCTGAAAGCGGACGTGTCGATTTCAGTCACCGAATTAGGCTCTCTGCTGGATCACACCGGCCCGCATCTGGAAGCCGAAGAGTATATCGCCCGCACCTTTGGCGCAGAGCAGAGCTATATGGTGACCAACGGCACCTCGACCTCGAACAAAATCGTCGGTATGTACGCCGCGCCGGCGGGGAGCACCCTGCTGATTGACCGTAACTGCCATAAATCGCTGGCTCACCTGCTGATGATGAGCGACGTCGTACCGCTTTGGCTATCACCCACGCGTAACGCGCTCGGTATACTTGGCGGTATTCCGCGCCGGGAGTTCACCCATGAAGCCATTGAAAGCAAGATCGCGGCACTGCCAGGCGCAAGCTGGCCTGTCCATGCGGTGATCACCAACTCGACCTATGACGGTCTGCTGTACAATACAGACTGGATCAAAAAGGCGCTGGACGTGCCGTCTATCCACTTTGATTCCGCATGGGTACCGTACACCAACTTCCACCCGATATACGCGGGTAAAAGCGGCATGAGTGGTGAACGCGTGCCGGGTAAAGTATTCTTTGAAACGCAGTCGACGCACAAAATGCTGGCAGCATTTTCCCAGGCTTCGCTTATCCACATCAAAGGTGAGTACGACGAAGACACGTTCAACGAAGCCTTTATGATGCACACTACCACTTCACCGAGCTATCCGCTGGTGGCCTCTATTGAAACGGCCGCGGCGATGCTGCGCGGCAACCCGGGCAAACGTCTCATCAACCGTTCGGTGGAGCGCGCGCTGCATTTCCGCAAAGAGGTTCAGCGGCTGAAAGATGAAGCCGACGGCTGGTTCTTTGATATCTGGCAGCCTGAAGAGATTGATGAGGCGGAGTGCTGGCCCGTCTCGCCCGGCGAAGACTGGCATGGTTTCCGGGATGCCGATAGCGACCATATGTTCCTCGACCCGGTAAAAGTAACAATCCTGACGCCGGGCATGGATGAGCAGGGCAAGATGAGTGAAGAAGGTATTCCGGCCGCGCTGGTGGCGAAATTCCTTGATGAACGGGGTGTGGTGGTGGAAAAAACCGGCCCCTATAACCTGCTGTTCCTGTTCAGTATTGGTATTGATAAAACGCGGGCGATGGGGTTGTTGCGCGGTCTGATGGAGTTTAAGCGCGCCTACGATCTTAACCTGCGGGTGAAGAACATGCTGCCGGATCTCTACGCGGAGGATCCTGACTTCTATCGCAATATGCGTATTCAGGATCTGGCCCTGGGGATCCATAGGTTGATCCGTCAGCACGATCTGCCGCGTCTGATGCTTCAGGCGTTCGATGTGTTACCGGAGATGAAATTAACCCCGCACAAGGCTTGGCAGCGCCAGGTGAAAGGGGAGGTCGAAACCGTCGAACTGGAAAATCTGGTCGGGCGCGTATCGGCCAATATGATCCTGCCTTACCCGCCGGGCGTTCCGCTCCTGATGCCAGGAGAGATGATTACCGAGGAGAGTCGGGCCGTGCTCGATTTCCTGCTGATGCTCTGTTCGGTAGGGCGTCACTATCCCGGTTTTGAGACGGATATTCACGGTGCGAAGCGCGATGAGAACGGCGTTTACTGGGTGCGAGTCCTAAAATAAGGGTGACCGCTTGCAAGGTGCGGGTTTTCGGTTGTAACGTTCAGGCATCATAAAAAGGAGAAGCTATGCTGGGTTTAAAAGCTGTTCATCATATTGCGATCATTGCGACCAATTACGCGAAAAGTAAGGCCTTCTACTGCGACATCCTGGGCTTTACGCTCATGAGCGAGGCCTACCGTGAAGAGCGCGACTCCTGGAAGGGCGATCTGGCGTTAAACGGGCAGTATGTGATTGAGCTGTTCTCTTTTCCTTTTCCGCCTGCGCGTCCGTCCCGTCCGGAAGCATGCGGCCTGCGCCACCTTGCCTTCAGCGTCGATGATCTGGATTGCGCAGTCAAACATCTGGAAGCGCACGGCGTGACGTGTGAAGCGATCCGCGTCGATCCGTTCACCGACAAGCGCTTTACCTTTTTCAACGACCCGGACGGCCTGCCGCTGGAGCTTTATCAGCAGTAATCTTCGTCCTGTGTGATAATGCCCGCTCAGTTCGGGCATTTTTTATGTGTAATTCCCTATGACCTTACCCGCTATCGCACACGCCGTTTCACCGTACCGCCAGCTGCTGGTGGGGTTTAGCGGTGGCCTGGATTCCACCGTTCTGCTCCATCGTCTTAAACGCTGGCGCGACCGGGAACCTGACGTCCAGCTTCGGGCGATGCATATTCACCACGGATTAAGTCCTCACGCGGAGGAGTGGGTGGCGCACTGCGAAGCCTTGTGTGCGGCGTGGGCGATCCCGCTCATCGTCGAGCGCGTCACGCTTGCGGAGGAAGGGCTGGGCATCGAGGCGCAGGCGCGTAAAGCCCGATATGCCGCGTTTGCCGGGGCATTACGTCCTGGAGAAGCGCTGGTCACGGCCCAGCATCTGGACGATCAGTGTGAAACCTTTCTGCTGGCGCTTAAGCGGGGCAGCGGACCGGCGGGGCTGTCAGCCATGCCGGCGCGTTCTGAATTTGCCGGCACAACGTTACTGCGTCCGCTGCTTGGCGAGACGCGTGCCTCGCTTGAGGGCTGGGCGCGAGAACATCAGCTGAGGTGGATTGAAGATGAGAGCAACCAGGATGACGGCTATGACCGTAACTTTCTGCGTCTGCGCGTTCTCCCGCTATTGAGCGAGCGCTGGCCGCATTTCGCCGACGCGACGGCAAGAAGCGCCATGCTGTGCGCCGAACAGGAATCGCTGCTGGACGAGCTGTTGAGCGACGAGCTGGCTGAACTGATTTCTGAGGACGGAGCGCTGGCCATTGCACCTCTGACAGCGATGAGCCCGGTGCGTCGCGCCGCACTGATACGACGCTGGCTGGCCTGTCATCACGCTGCGATGCCGTCGCGGGCAATGCTGAGCCGCATCTGGGACGAAGTCGCGCTGGCGCGGGATGATGCTTCCCCGTGCGTCCACCTGAACGGTTTTGACGTAAGACGCTATAAAGGGGAACTCTGGTGGATAAAATCCACGCCCTCACTGACCGATGTGGTGCTCGACTGGCTTTCACCTGACGCACCGCTGGTATTGCCCTGTGAGGCAGGACGCGTCTCTCTCCTGCCGTCTGGTCATGTGAGGTTGCCGAAGCCCGGTGAACCGGTCACCGTGCGCTTTAAGGCTGGCGGAATGCTGCATATCGTCGGGCGCAACGGGGGGCGGAAGCTGAAGAAAATATGGCAGGAGTGTAACGTGCCGCCGTGGCTGCGCGACACCACGCCACTGCTGTTCTACGGTGAAACGCTTATCGCTGCGGCAGGAGTTTTCATCACGGAAGAGGGGTGGTCAGAAGAGGGTGCCAGGTTTGAGTGGCAGAAAGCGTAACGGGCAGCCTGGCTGCCCGTTAATGTCATCAGGATTCGCTCACCACGACGGTGCCGATTTGCGGGTGGCTGAAGCTGGCTATTTTATCCAGACGCAGCTCACGCGTCGCACCGGCATCTTCCACTATCAGGTATTCCACGTTCTTACGTGAAACCAGATCGTTGGCTTTCGCTTTCAACACTTCGCCATCTTTTAGCTCCAGCGTCAGTAATAAATGATGCTGGCAGGCGAGTTCGAGGTTGTCATAGTCATCACAATTGATGGGTTGATAAGTATCATTCATCGACATAATCGCTCACCAGTAAATTCGCCGCAGCATACGCTGCTTTTTCCCTGACCGACTCTGAAAGGCTCTCATCAGAGGCCACTTCATTAAGCACTTTCAATACACAGCCCAACGCATCCGGGACATACCCCAGATCTCCGCTGGCGATTTCCGCATACCGTTTGCGAATTAACTCACAATAATTATTCACATCCCCTCCCGCCAGCGCACTGACTTACTGTGAGATATCATTAAGCCTACGAAGATAAACTCGGTTTAGCAAGGTGACTATACCATACTCATTTAAGCAATATCAGCGCCTTGATAGCGGTGTATTTATTACCCCGTAACAGCCTTTTGCCGCGGTTTTCGCTACAATGGGCGCCTGATTCGAATGGAGTTCTCTCATGGCGCTGAAAGCGACAATTTATAAAGCAGTGGTCAATGTGGCCGATCTGGATCGCAACCAGTTCCTGGACGCCTCGCTGACGCTGGCACGCCACCCCTCCGAAACCCAGGAGCGTATGATGCTGCGCCTGCTGGCGTGGATGAAGTATGCCGACGAGCGTCTGCAGTTTACCCGTGGGTTAAGCGCAGAAGACGAGCCTGAAGCCTGGCTGCGCAACGATCATCTGGGTATCGATTTGTGGATCGAACTCGGACTGCCGGACGAGCGCCGAATTAAGAAGGCCTGCACCCAGTCCGCTGAAGTGGCCTTATTCGCGTATAATCAGCGCGCTGCGGAGATCTGGTGGCAGCAAAACAAGAGCAAGTGCGGACAGTTTAAAAATCTTACGGTCTGGTATCTGGATGATGAGCAGCTGGCGCAGCTGAGCGAGTTTGCCAGCCGGACCATGGTATTGCAGGCGACGATTCAGGACGGTGCAATCTGGCTTTCTGATTCTCAGAATAATCTGGAAATTCATTTGACGGCGTGGCAACCGGCCTCATGATCGTCTTGTCCCGAAACGTCAGCATTCCGGACAACGAGCTGGAGATCACCGCCATCCGTGCTCAGGGGGCCGGTGGGCAGCACGTCAACAAGGCGTCGACGGCTATCCATTTGCGTTTTGACATTCGGGCCTCAAGCCTGCCAGAGTATTATAAAGAAAGTCTGCTTGCCGCCAGCCACCACCTGATCACCAGCGATGGTGTGATTGTGATTAAAGCCCAGGAGTACCGTAGCCAGGAGCTCAACCGGGAAGCGGCGATAGCCAGGCTGGTGGCGGTCATCAAAGAGTTAACGGCAGTACAAAAAAGCCGCCGGGCAACGCGGCCAACCCGCGCATCGAAAGAGCGTCGTTTGTCCTCGAAGGCCCAAAAATCCACAGTGAAAGCACTACGCGGTAAAGTTCGTCGCCCGACAGAGTGACGAAAGGGAACACACTTTTCATAAGGAATTCATTGTGAAAAAAGCATTATGGTCAGCGCTGGCAGTGAGTACGCTGTTTGCGCTTTTCGGGTGTAACAACCGCTCCGAAACGCAGGTTTTACAACCCACGCAAACGGAAGAATTAAAACCGATGCAGCAGAGCTGGCGTGGCGTATTGCCTTGCGCGGACTGTGAAGGCATTGAAACGTCCCTGTTCCTGCAAAAAGACGGCACCTGGGTAATGAACCAGCGCTATCAGGGTGCGAAAGAGCCTTCTTCTTTTGCGACTTATGGAACATGGGCGCGTACGGCGGAGAAGCTGGTCCTGACCGATACCACCGGTGAGAAAACCTGGTTCCGTCCTAAAGGTGACAGCATGGAGATGCTCGACCGCGAAGGTAACCCTATTCAATCCCAGTTAAACTACACGCTGGCCCCGGTGAAAGCGGCCCTGCCTGCAACGCCGATGGCAATGCGGGGGATGTACTTCTATATGGCGGATGCGGCGATCTTTACCGACTGCGCAACCGGCAAGAAGGTCAGCGTGGCAAACAATGCGCAGCTTGAACGTGATTACGCTGTGGCGCGCGGCAATGACAGCAAGCCGGTATTGCTGACGGTGGACGGTCACTTTACGCTGGAGCCAAACCCGGATAGCGGAGAGATGGTGAAAACGCTGGTGGCAGATAAAGACGCGAAATTTATTGCGGGCAAAGATTGTAACAGCAAATAAGCTGACGTAGCGCCATTAAAAAACCCCGCCTGAGCGGGGTTTTTTGTTTAGCCTTTGATGGCTTTCACCAGGTAATCAAGAATGTCGCCGGTCTTGATCATCTGTTTTTCGCCGCTGCGACGGTATTTGTATTCAATCTCGTCGCTGTCGAGGTTACGGTCGCCGATAACGACGGTGTGTGGGATACCGATCAGTTCCATATCGGCAAACATCACGCCCGGACGCTCTTTACGGTCATCCATCAGCACTTCGATACCCTGAGCGCGCAGCTCGGCATACAGCTTCTCGGCCAGCTCCTGCACGCGGTAAGACTTGTGCATGTTCATTGGCAGAATAGCGACCTGGAACGGCGCGATATTGTCCGGCCAGACGATGCCGCGCTCGTCGTAGTTCTGCTCAATGGCGGCAGCTACCACGCGCGTCACCCCGATCCCGTAGCAACCCATGGTCAGGATCTGGTTACGGCCATCTTCACCCTGAACGGCGGCGTTCAGCGCGCGCGAGTATTTATCGCCCAGCTGGAAGATGTGACCCACTTCGATACCGCGCTTGATCATCAGGGTACCCTGGCCATCCGGGCTTGGGTCGCCTGCTACCACGTTGCGGATGTCAGCCACTTCCGGCGTCGCCACGTCGCGATCCCAGTTGATGCCGAAGTAGTGTTTACCGTCGATGTTCGCACCGGCGGAGAAGTCGCTCATCGCGGCTACCGTGCGGTCAATAACAACAGGAACCGGCATATTCACCGGACCGAGAGAACCTGGACCCGCATTCACCACGGCGCGGATTTCCGCTTCCGTCGCGAATGTCAGCGGGCTGGCTACCTGCGGCAGCTTCTCGGCTTTCACTTCGTTCAGCTCGTGATCGCCACGCACCAGCAGGGCAACCAGCGGGTAAGCGCTCCCTTCGGTGGATTTCACCAGCAGGGTCTTAACGGTTTTTTCAACTGGCAGGTTGAACTGCTCAACCAGCTCGACGATGGTTTTCGCGTTTGGCGTATCAACCAGCGTCATCTCTTGCGTTGCAGCAGCACGTGGTTCTTTTGGTGCCAGCGCTTCTGCAAATTCGATGTTCGCCGCGTAGTCTGAAGAGTCAGAGAAGATCACATCGTCTTCACCGCTCTGCGCCAGTACCTGGAACTCATGGGATGCGCTACCGCCGATGGAGCCGGTATCAGCCTGCACAGCACGGAAATCCAGACCCATGCGGGAGAAGATTTTGCTGTATGCCGCGTACATTGCGTCGTATGTCTCTTGCAGGGATTCCTGAGAGGTATGGAAAGAGTAGGCATCTTTCATCAGGAATTCGCGAGAGCGCATGACGCCGAAGCGTGGGCGAACTTCGTCACGGAACTTGGTCTGGATCTGGAAAAAGTTCAGCGGCAGCTGTTTGTAAGAGCTCAGCTCATTACGAATCAGGTCGGTAATGACTTCTTCATGCGTTGGGCCGAGAACGAACGGACGCTCGCCGCGATCGACGAAGCGCAGCAGTTCTGGGCCATATTGTTCCCAACGGCCACTCTCCTGCCACAGGTCAGCGGGCTGAACCACAGGCATGGACACCTCGATAGCACCGGCGTTGTTCATCTCTTCACGCACGATGTTTTCGACTTTTTTCAGGACGCGCACGCCGGTCGGCAGCCAGGTGTATAACCCGGAGGCCAGCTTGCGGATCATCCCGGCGCGCAGCATCAGCTGATGGCTGATCACTTCGGCGTCGGCAGGCGTCTCCTTCAGAGTGGAGAGCAGATATTGGCTAGTACGCATGTTGTTACGGTTCCATTTCGACGATTGGAACAGGCTGAAACACCAGCCTGACACAAAAAAAGTGGTTTAGTTTACCAGTGTGGCAAAGATGCCAAAAGAGAGGAGAACAAAATTACCTGGGTTCAAGGGCAAACACTTCAAAACCTGCCCCGGTGACGCGCCAGCGAACGTTAAAATCAATCAGCCAGACGGCGTATGATTTTCCTGCTTCCTCTTCTTTACGGTAGGCCGGCCGCGGGTCCTGTGCCAGAACTTCGGTGATGAAATCCCGTAAGCGAGGATAGCGTTTCTCCAGTTGACCGAGCTGCGCGGTTATCTCAGGCGTAAAATAAACAGGCATGTCCGCCTGCGGTGCGTCCTGAGCATAACTTGCACGGGCGTCCGGGAGGGCTTCGGCGAAGGGCAAATAGGGTTTGATGTCGATAACCGGCGTGCCGTCGACCAGATCCAGGCTACCTAACTCCAGTATCACCCGATCTTTCTGGCAGCGTATGCCTTTCAGTTCAACCAGCGACATGCCAACCGGATTTGGGCGGAAGGTCGAGCGCGTTGCAAACACGCCCATTCTCGCATTTCCACCAAGACGAGGAGGGCGCACGGTAGGACGCCAGCCGCCTTCCATCGTCTGGTGAAACACGAATACCACCCATAAATGGCTGAAAGCCTCGAGCCCGCGTACCGCATCGGCCAGATTGTAAGGCGCAATCAGGTGAAGCTCACCGCGTCCGCTGGTGACAAGACCGGGCTGGCGGGGGACGGCGAACTTCTCTTTATAGGGAGAGTGGATAACGCCTATCTGCTCGAACTGAAATGCACTCATTTCGCCGTGATGTTCAACGCAGAACCGATGCAAACCGCCTGACGGTAGCAACCCGGCGTGCCGCTGGTGACTTCGCAGCTGTGCAGCAGGACCGCGTTAGCTTTCATTTTTGCGGCATTGATCTGCATGCGTTTACGCGCTGTCGGAATATTCGGTGGTGAGTCCTGATTGGTCGCCTGACAGGAATCGCCGCTTACTTCGCCCAGTTCACGGAACGGTTTACCGACGAGTTCGTCCGCTTTCGTGATAATGCGAACTGGCGCAGGGCGAACCACTTTTGGTTTCGCAGGCTCTGTTTTTGGCGGGGTTGCCGTGCTTTGAACGGGTTCAACGGGAGATCTGCTTAGCATTGAACAGCCGCTCAGCATGAGTGCTAAAAGACAGATCGGTAAAGCACGCATAATATTTCCTCAATGGATAATCAAAACGTCAGATATTGAATCAGTTGACTGCACAAATGACAAGACGGGCATAAGCCCGTCCTGATGATATTACACTGAGGTGAGATTACCAGCCTTTAACAGCGCCACCGTTAAACACTTTGTTGGCTTCCTGGTAAACTTCATCAGACTGATAAGCCTGAACGAATTTCTTCACGTTTTCCGCGTCTTTATTGTCTTCGCGAGTCACGATCAGGTTAACGTACGGGGAATCTTTATCTTCAACGAAGATACCGTCTTTGGCTGGCGTCAGGCCAATCTGGCTGGCGTAAGTGGTGTTGATAACGGCCAGGGCAATCTGGGCATCGTCCAGAGAACGTGGCAGCTGAGGCGCTTCCAGTTCAACAATTTTCAGATTTTTCGGGTTCTCGGTGACATCCAGAACGGTTGGCAGCAGGCCAACACCGTCTTTCAGTTTGATCAGACCCACTTTCTGCAGCAGCAGCAGGGAACGACCAAGGTTGGTTGGGTCGTTAGGCACGGCTACCTGAGAGCCCGGCTGCAGTTCGTCCAGCGATTTAATTTTCTTAGAGTAACCGGCAATTGGATAAACGAAGGTGTTACCGACACCTACCAGTTTATAGCCACGATCTTTGATCTGCTGGTCCAGGTATGGCTTATGCTGGAAGGCGTTCGCGTCGATATCGCCTTTGCTCAGCGCTTCGTTCGGCAGAACGTAATCGTTGAAGGTCACCAGCTCAACGTCCAGGCCATACTTCTCTTTTGCCACTTTCTGAGCAACTTCCGCAACCTGCTGTTCTGCACCCACGATAACACCCACTTTAATGTGGTTTGGATCCTTTTCGTCCTGACCGCAACCCACCAGTGCCAGAGAGCCGATCAGCGCGCCTACTGCTGCAAAGGTCTTTAATTTAAACGCCATGTTTTATCCTTAACTCGTAGAGTTTGTGTTGTGTGTAACGTTATTTGTGAGTAACGGTCCGGACGATGCGATCGCCAGAGAACTGGATTAAGTAAACCAGAACAACCAGCAATACCAGAACGGTATTCATCACGGTAGCGTTATATCCAATATAGCCGTACTGGTAACCAATCTGACCTAAACCGCCCGCGCCAACTGCACCACCCATTGCCGAATAACCGACCAGGGTGATGAGCGTGATGGTTGCCGCATTCACCAGGCCTGGCAGTGCTTCCGGGAGCAGGACTTTGCGCACGATCTGCATCGGTGTTGCACCCATCGCGCGGGAAGCTTCGATCAAACCGGTTGGAATTTCCAGCAGGGCGTTTTCCACCATACGGGCGATAAACGGCGCAGCCCCCACGGTCAGTGGAACGATGGCCGCCTGTAGACCGATAGACGTTCCGACGATCACGCGGGTAAACGGAATCATCCACACCAGCAGAATAATGAAGGGGATAGAACGGAAGATGTTCACCAGCGCAGAGAGCGTACGGTACAGTTTCGCGTTCTCAATGATTTGACCCGGACGCGTCACGTACAGCAATACGCCGACCGGCAGGCCAATCACAAAGCCAAAGAAGCCAGAGACAAAGGTCATTGCCAGCGTTTCCCAAACGCCGCGAACCAGCAGCCACATCATCGGCTCAGACATAACCCAGTACCTCTACTTTTACATGGTGTTCTTGCAGCCAGGCAATCGCGGCCTGGGTTTCTTCTTGTGTGCCGTGCATTTCTGTCAGCATGATGCCGAACTTCACGCCACCGGCGTAATCCATCTGCGCGCTGATGATGTTGTTGTTCACGTTAAAGCGACGCGCGGTTTCGGAAAGCAGGGGAGCGTCAACGGACTGACCGGTGAACTCCATGCGCAGCATCGGGACGCTGTCTGCGGTGGGTTCGGTTTTCAAACGCTCCAGATAATCTTCCGGAATATCCAGATGCAGGGTGGACTGGATGAACTGCTGTGCCAGCGGCGTCTTCGGATGCGAGAACACTTCACTTACCGTGTCCTGCTCGATCAGTTCACCATTGCTGATGACCGCCACGCAGTCGCAGATGCGTTTCACCACGTCCATCTCGTGCGTAATAAGGAGGATCGTCAGGCCCAGGCGACGGTTAATGTCTTTCAGCAGTTCCAGAATCGAACGCGTGGTGGCCGGATCCAGTGCGCTGGTGGCTTCATCACACAGCAGTACCTTAGGATTGCTTGCCAGCGCGCGGGCAATGGCCACACGCTGTTTTTGCCCACCGGACAGATTTGCCGGGTAGCTATCATGTTTATCGCCCAGACCCACGAGGTCGAGCAGCTCGGTGACGCGACGCTTCACTTCTTCTTTCGGCGTGTTATCCAGCTCAAGCGGTAAGGCAACGTTGCCGAACACGGTGCGGGAGGCCAGCAGGTTAAAGTGCTGGAAAATCATGCCAATCTGACGACGCGCTTTAGTGAGTTCTTTTTCTGAAAGGGCGGTAAGTTCCTGGCCGCCAACTTCTACGCTGCCCTGGGTTGGGCGCTCAAGCAGGTTAACACAACGGATCAGCGTGCTTTTACCTGCACCCGATGCGCCAATGACGCCATAAATTTGACCAGCAGGAACATGCAGACTGACGTTGTTCAGCGCCTGAATGGTTCGGTTCCCCTGCTGGAACACTTTGGTGATATTGGAAAGTTTAATCATTAGATTATTTTTATCGTATGTAAGTTAGCCGTGGCATTTTCTTCTGCCAGATACGGGTGATGACCGTAAACAAAACGGATGTTAAGGCATCCAGACGTCTAAATCAATCCAACTCTGTACGATGAGCACTTTATTGCGCTGCGATTCATGAGATACTAGTCGAACATGCCTTTTTCAGGAGCAAACCGGTGGCAAAATCAGTACCCGCAATTTTTCTCGATCGTGACGGCACTATTAATGTGGATCACGGTTATGTCCATGAGATTGATGAGTTCGAGTTTATCGATGGCGTAATAGATGCCATGCGCCAGCTGAAAGAGATGGGTTATGCGCTGGTAGTTGTAACGAACCAGTCCGGTATTGCACGCGGTAAATTCACCGAAGCGCAGTTCGAGACGCTGACGGAATGGATGGACTGGTCGCTGGCCGACCGCGGCGTGGATCTCGACGGCATCTATTATTGTCCGCACCACCCGCAGGGAACGGTTGAAGCGTATCGCCAGACCTGTGATTGCCGTAAGCCGCATCCGGGGATGTTCATCTCTGCGCAGGAGTTCCTGCACATTGATATGTCTGCTTCTTATATGGTGGGCGATAAACTGGAAGATATGCAGGCAGCAGCAGCAGCGGGTGTAGGGACCAAAATATTAGTCCGCACCGGTAAGCCAGTAACGCAAGAAGCAGAAAATGCAGCGGATTGGGTGATTAATAGTCTGGCCGATCTGCCAAAAGAGATTAAAAAGCACCAAAAATAGCCTTTTTGGCGAAAAGATGAGCGGTTGAAATAAAAATGCATTTTTCCGCTTGTCATTCCTCGGCGGCCCCCTATAATGCGCCTCCATCGACACGGCGGATGTGAATCACTTCACAAACAACCCGGTCGGTTGAAGAGAAAAAATCCTGAAATAACGGGTTGACTCTGAAAGAGGAAAGCGTAATATACGCCACCTCGCAACGGTGAGCTTAACGCCGCGTTGCACTGCTCTTTAACAATTTATCAGACAATCTGTGTGGGCACTCAAAGTGACATGGATTCTTAATGTCTTCGGACAATAAATGAATACCAAGTCTCTGAGTGAACATACGT
>NZ_JBVPGP010000018.1:0-266509 GCF_055816065.1 Enterobacter sp. PL_is511
ACGAGTCTGAGGCATTGGGCCGTCAGTCGCAGCAACAACCAGGATCGCGCCGTCCATCTGCGCAGCACCGGTGATCATGTTTTTAACATAGTCGGCGTGGCCTGGGCAGTCTACGTGTGCGTAGTGGCGAGTCGGGGTGTCGTACTCAACGTGAGAGGTGTTGATGGTGATACCACGAGCTTTTTCTTCTGGTGCGTTATCGATCTGGTCGAATGCGCGAGCAGAACCACCGTAGGTTTTTGCCAGAACGGTAGTGATTGCAGCGGTCAGCGTTGTTTTACCATGGTCAACGTGGCCGATAGTACCGACGTTAACGTGCGGTTTTGTACGTTCAAACTTTTCTTTAGACATCGATTGTCCCTCTAAGACACGGATAAATCGGTGATATCACCACATCAACCAGGCGAAATGCCTGAATTGTTGAATACAGTAAAATTGAAACAGAGAGAAACGGGAAGGAGAAGTGAAGTGGTGCTGATACCCAGAGTCGAACTGGGGACCTCACCCTTACCAAGGGTGCGCTCTACCAACTGAGCCATATCAGCACGTATTGGAGCGGGCAGCGGGAATCGAACCCGCATCATCAGCTTGGAAGGCTGAGGTAATAGCCATTATACGATGCCCGCATCCTGAAACTCGGCTACCCAGTTCTTTCTGTAACAAAAAAAGAGATTTCTCTCTTTTTCAGTTTGAGCTGGCTAATTTTTCCAACCAGCTCCGGCGGCATTTACGCTGCCAGAAAGTGGTGGTGGGGGAAGGATTCGAACCTTCGAAGTCGATGACGGCAGATTTACAGTCTGCTCCCTTTGGCCGCTCGGGAACCCCACCGGACTTGATGGTGCCGACTACCGGAATCGAACTGGTGACCTACTGATTACAAGTCAGTTGCTCTACCTACTGAGCTAAGTCGGCATCAAGTAGCGCGCATTCTATGGATACCTGCGCGGTCATGCAACTAAAAATTTGCATAAAACGTTCTTTCGCTCACATTTTATGCGAACGAAGCGCTAAGCGCTGTAAAAGTAGTCATTACGGGTCAAATAATCAACATGCACGCGTGATTTACACCGTATACACCATAGCGTGACGGCTTCCGCGTAACGCAGCGCTATCCATCTTTTTTCTTATTATTCCTGCCATCTGGTGTTAACCTCCTGCCCATTGTCCAAAATTAACTGTGTGATGAGCCACGATCCGGCAGTGTAGCGCTGGCTCACTGAAGCATGCTTATGAGCAAAAAAGAGCAAACGTTAATGACGCCTTATCTTCACTTTAACCGCAGCCAGTGGGCTGCCCTGCGTGATTCCGTCCCTATGACGCTGACGGAAGGTGAAATCGCACGGTTAAAAGGGATAAACGAAGATCTGTCCCTGGAAGAGGTGGCAGAAATTTATCTCCCCCTCTCTCGCTTGCTTAACTTCTATATCAGTTCGAACCTGCGCCGTCAGGCCGTGCTGGAGCAGTTTCTCGGGACGAACGGTCAACGCATTCCTTATATCATTAGTATCGCAGGCAGCGTGGCCGTGGGTAAAAGTACCACCGCGCGTGTCCTGCAGGCGCTGTTGAGCCGCTGGCCAGAACACCGCAGCGTGGAGCTGATCACCACCGACGGCTTCCTGCACCCGAACGAAGTGTTAAAAGAACGCGGGCTGATGAAGAAGAAGGGCTTCCCGCTCTCTTATGATATGCATCGTCTGGTGAAATTTGTCTCTGACCTGAAATCCGGCGTACCGCACGTCACTGCGCCAGTCTATTCGCATCTGATCTACGATCGCATCCCGGGTGGGGATAAAACGGTGGTCCAGCCGGACATCCTGATTCTGGAAGGTCTGAACGTACTGCAAAGCGGGATGGACTATCCTCACGACCCGCATCACGTATTCGTCTCGGATTTCGTCGATTTCTCTATCTATGTCGATGCGCCGGAAGACCTGCTGCAGAACTGGTACATCAACCGCTTCCTGAAGTTCCGCGAAGGGGCGTTCACCGACCCGGACTCCTATTTCCACCATTACGCCCAACTTTCTGAAGAAGAAGCGATCAATGTGGCAACGGGGCTGTGGAATGAGATCAACTACGTGAACCTCAAAGAGAACATCCTGCCGACGCGCGAGCGCGCGAGCCTGATCCTCACCAAGAGCGAGAAGCACGCCGTAGACCAGATTCGCCTGCGGAAATAATCAAGCAGACATAAAAAAACCGGCTTAGCGCCGGTTTTTTCGTTATGCCTGTGGCTTCTCGCCATTTTCATCCTGATCGACCGCGAAGCAGGCAACCAGTTGGCCGCCATAATCCTTCAGCTGCGGCTGGAGCTGGGTGCAGGGGCCAAAACGACGGCTGCAGCGGGCGTTGAATGCACATCCCGGCGGCGGATTCAGCGGACTTGGCAGCTCACCCGTCAGCTTAATACGTTCACGACGATCGTCCGGGTTGAGACGCGGCGTCGCAGACAGCAGCGCCTGGGTGTACGGATGGCGAGGATTATTAAAGATCTGGTCTTTGGTCCCCTTCTCCACGCAGCGCCCCAGGTACATCACCATTACCTCATCAGCAATATGCTCCACCACCGACAGGTCGTGGGAGATGAACACGTAAGACAGCCCCAGCTCCTGCTGGAGATCCATCATCAGGTTCAGTACCTGCGCACGCACGGATACGTCGAGCGCGGAGACCGGCTCATCGGCAATCACCACGTCCGGATCGAGCATCAGCCCGCGAGCAATCGCGATACGCTGACGCTGGCCGCCGGAGAACATGTGCGGATAGCGATCGTAATGCTCGGTTTTGAGGCCGACCTTCGCCATCATCGCCAGCGCTTTTTCACGACGCTGCTCCTTGCTCAGATTACTGTTGATCAGCAGCGGCTCTTCCAGAATCTGTCCGACTTTTTTACGCGGGTTCAAAGAACCATACGGGTTCTGGAACACAATCTGGATTTTCTGGCGGCGCAGCTTCTGCGCCTGCGGATCGTGCTTGAGCAGATCCTGCCCCTGATAATAAAGCTCCCCGCCGGTCGGCACTTCAATCATCGTCAGCAGACGGCCCAGCGTGGATTTACCGCAGCCTGACTCCCCCACCACCGCCAGCGTTTTACCGCGTTCGAGGTTAAAAGAGACGCCGTCCAGCGCTTTCACCAGGCGTTCAGGGGCAAACAATCCCTTCTTCACCGGGTAGTATTTTTTCAGATCGATGGCCTGCAACAGCGGTTGTTGCGTGGTGGCCTGTTGCGTACTCATAGTGTTGGCCTCCCGGCATCATCGAGTGGGTAGTGGCATTTCGACTGACGACCGTCAGCAAGCTGGTTCAGCTCTGGCTCTTCCGCCCGGCATTTGTCCGTCGCATACGGACAGCGCGGATTGAGCAGACAGCCCTGCGGACGGTCATATTTACCCGGCACCACACCCGGCAGCGACGCCAGACGCGCTTTATCCTGAGCAAACTCCGGCAGCGCGCGTAAAAGCGCCTGGGTATACGGGTGACGCGGCGCGCGGAAGATATCGTGCGAATTTCCGGTCTCGACCACCTGGCCGGCATACATCACGATGATTTTGTGCGCGGCTTCGGCCACCAGCGCCAGATCGTGCGTAATCAGCACCAGCGCCATATTCTCTTTCTGCTGCAGCTCCAGCAGCAGCTCGATGATCTGTGCCTGGATGGTCACATCCAGCGCCGTCGTCGGTTCATCCGCAATCAGCAGTTTTGGTCGGCAGGCAATCGCCATCGCGATCATCACGCGCTGGCTCATCCCGCCTGAGAGCTGGTGCGGGTAAACGTCCAGACGCGAAGCTGGGTCAGGAATACCTACCTGGTTGAGCAGATCGATCGCGCGCTGACGACGGGTTTTCTTATTCCCGCCCTGATGCACCTTAATCGCTTCCATAATCTGGAAACCGACGGTGTAGCATGGGTTCAGGCTGGTCATCGGATCCTGGAAAATCATCGCCACTTCGGCCCCCACCAGCTGGCGGCGCTGTTTTTCAGAAATGCGCTTCAGGTCCTGACCGTTGAACTGCAGGTTTTCCGCCATCACGCGGCCCGGGTAATCAATCAGCCCCATGATCGCCAGCGAGCTCACTGACTTACCGGAACCGGACTCCCCGACGATACCAACCACTTCGCCCTGATTTACGCTGTAGCTGATGCGGTCCACGGCGCGAAACGGAGTGCCTTCGTCGCCAAAGTGCACCGATAATTTATCTACATTTAATAACGCCATCTCGTGCCTCTTACTGCTTCAGTTTGGGATCAAGCGCATCACGCAGGCCATCACCCATCAGGTTAAATGCCAGCACCGTCAGCAGGATTGCCAGACCCGGGAAGGTGACAACCCACCAGGCGCTTTGTGCGAACTGCAACACGTCGGAGAGCATGGTGCCCCACTCCGGTGTTGGCGGCTGCGCACCCATGCCCAGGAAGCCAAGAGCGGCCATATCAAGAATGGCGTTAGAGAAACCGAGCGACGCCTGAACAATCAGCGGCGCAAGGCAGTTAGGGAAGATATTAACGAACATCTGGCGCATCGCACCGGCACCCGCTACGCGAGACGCGGTGACGTAGTCGCGGTTCACTTCCACCAGCACCGCCGCGCGGGTTAAACGCACGTAGTGAGGAAGCGCCACGAAGGTCAGCGCCAGCGCGGCGTTACCGATCGACGGGCCGAAGATCGCCACCAGCACCAGCGCCAGCAGCAGGCTTGGCAGCGCCAGCATGATGTCGACGATACGCATGATAATGTTATCAACGATGCCGCCGAAGTAGCCGGCAACCAGGCCGAGTACGACGCCCATGATCAGCGACAGCACAACAACCAGGCAGCCGACCAGCAGCGACAGGCGCGCGCCGTACATGAGACGGGACAGCACATCGCGCCCCACATCATCGGTACCCAGCAGGTGCGCCAGGCTGCCGCCATCCTGCCATGCAGGAGGGGAGAGCAGCGCATCGCGGAACTGATCCGCCGGGTTATACGGCGCAAGCACGTTTGCAAACACCGCAATCAGGATCATGATTGCGACATACACCAGCCCCACCACCGCGCCTTTGTTGCGCTTGAAGTAGTGCCAGAACTCCTGCATCGGCGTCATCGGAACCGGTGCAGCAACAACTTTGTTTTCAGAAACCTGTGACATGATGGCCCCTTACTTCTTATGACGAATACGCGGGTTCACCACGCCGTACAGCAAATCGACCAGCAGGTTGACGAGGATAATCATCGTCGCGACCAGCAGTACACCGCCCTGCACTACCGGATAATCACGGCGTTGCAGCGCGTCAATCAGCCAGCGTCCCAGGCCCGGCCAGGAGAAGATGGTTTCGGTCAGGATCGCCCCCGCCAGCAACGTCCCCACCTGGAGACCGATAACGGTCACAACCGGCAGCATGGCGTTACGCAGCGCATGGACGATAATGACGCGCATACGCGTCAGGCCCTTGGCGCGGGCGGTGCGGATGTAATCCTCGCCCAGCACTTCCAGCATCGATGAACGGGTCATACGTACGATCACCGCCAGAGGAATGGTGCCCAGCACCATGGCAGGCAGGATCATATGCGCGACGGCATCCATGAAGTTACCCTCTTCACCCCAGATAGCCGTATCAATCAGCATAAAGCCGGTGAGCGGGTTGGTGTCATCCAGGAAAACCATATCGCTGACGCGCCCGGAGACCGGTGTCAGGTTAAGCTGCACCGAGACCAGCATGATCAGCATCATGCCCCACCAGAAGATAGGCATGGAGTAGCCGGTCAGCGCCAGGCCCACGGCGGTATGGTCGAAAATAGAGCCACGCTTGACGGCAGCCAGTACCCCGACAGGAATACCCACCGCAGTGGCGAAAATCATGGCGCAGACGCCAAGCTCCAGTGTCGCTTTAAAACGCGGCACGAACTCGTCCCACACCGGAAGACGGCTTTTCAGCGAAATCCCTAAATCACCGTGCAACACGCCCCAGATATAATGGAGGTACTGCTGCCACATCGGCTTATCGAGACCGAGTTCCGCCAGCAGCTGTGCATGGCGCTCAGGGGAAATACCACGCTCGCCCGCCATAATCATTACCGGGTCGCCGGGGATCATATGGACGAAGGCAAAAGTGAGAAGGGTGATACCGATAAACGTGGGGATAACAAGTCCCAGACGTCGGAGGATGAACTGCAACATAACCCGGATTCTCTCTGATGACGCACGACCAGTGGCGTGACGTCTGTATTGCTCACAAATGTAAATTCCCTCTCCCTTCGGGAGAGGGTTAGGGTGAGGGGATGCATGCACGCCCCTCACCCCTGCCCTCTCCCAGAGGGAGAGGGAGAACACCCTACTTATTATTCAACAGATACGTTTTCGAAGTGGTGTTTGCCCAGTGGATCAACCACGTAGCCTTTCACTTCTTTACGCACTGGCTCGTACACGGTGGAGTGAGCAACAATCAGCGCCGGAGCCTGATCGTGCATAACAACCTGCGCCTGCTTGTACAGTTCAATACGTTTGTTGTGATCGTCGGTCGCACGCGCCGGCTGGATCAGGTCTTCAAACGGCTTGTAGCACCAGCGAGAGTAGTTAGAACCGTCTTTTGCCGCCGCGCAGCTGAACAGGGTGGCGAAGAAGTTGTCCGGATCCCCGTTATCACCGGTCCAGCCCATCATGACTGCCTGGTGCTCACCCGCTTTGGCGCGCTTCAGGTACTCGCCCCACTCGTAGGTCACAATCTTGGCCTGAACGCCAATCTTAGCCCAGTCTGCCTGAACCATTTCTGCCATACGGCGTGCGTTCGGGTTGTACGGACGCTGTACCGGCATCGCCCACAGCTCAACGGTAAAGCCTTTATCCTGGCCCGCTTCTTTCAGCAGCGCTTTCGCTTTCTCAGGATCGTAGCTGTAGTCCTTAACGTCGTCGTTATAGCCCCACATGGTTGGTGGAATCAGGTTTTTGGCTGCAACGCCTGCACCCTGGTAAACCGCCTTGATGATCGCTTCTTTGTTCACCGCGTAGGTCAGTGCCTGACGCACTTTCACGTCATCAAACGGTTTCTTCTCGGTGTTGAAGGAGAGATAGCCCACGTTCAGGCCAGCCTGCTCCAGCAGGTTGATGTTCTTGTCCTGCTTCATGCGGGCGATGTCAGCCGGGTTCGGGTAAGGCATCACCTGGCATTCATTTTTCTGCAGTTTTGCGTAACGCACTGACGCATCAGGCGTGATGGAGAAGACCAGGCGGTCGATCTTCGGCTTGGTGCCCCAGTAGCCTTCGAACGCTTTATACAGAATGCGGGAGTCTTTCTGGTACTGCAGCAGCTGGAATGGACCGGTACCGATTGGGTTCAGGTCGACTTTCTCCGGCGTACCGGCTTTGAGCATGTTGTCCGCATACTCTTTAGAGAGGATTGAGGCGAAGTCCATGGCCAGGTCAGCCAGGAACGGTGCTTCCGGACGCGTCAGCACGAACTGAACGGTATTATCGTCCACTTTTTTCACTTCAGAGATCAGGTCCGGCAGACCCATCCCTTCGAAGTATTCATAGCTGCCGCCAGACACTTTGTGGTACGGGTTCTGGGCGTTTTTCTGACGGTCGAAGGAGAACACCACGTCGTCGGCGTTAAAGTCACGCGTTGGTTTGAACTCTTTGCTGTCCTGCCACTTCACGCCCTGGCGCAGGTGGAAGGTATAGGTTTTACCGTCTTCGCTGACGTCCCACTTCTCGGCCAGACCCGGAATCACTTCCGTGGTACCGGTTTTGAATTCAACCAGACGGTTATAGATCGGTACAGAGCTTGCGTCGTAAGTCGTACCAGAGGTAAAGAGCTGTGGGTTAAAGCCTTCCGGCGAGCCTTCAGAACAGTAAACCAGGGTTTTTGCCTGTACGCTTGCTGCCACGGTCATAGCCACCAGGCTCAGACCAAGCTTCAGCATCCCTGACTTCTTCAAGGAAATACTCATTATTCTGCTCCAATGTGATGTTTTGCTTTGTTGTGTTACGCCGCCAGACCTTTATTTATTTTTTACCCGGTCCGGTCGGTGATGCCCGAAGGCTTTAAAGGGATGGAGAATCCTTTCAGAAGAGCGTTTGAGTTGCAGCGCAGATCGTCCCTGAAATGCCCCTCATGCCCTACAATCTGTCAACAGAATGTGAAAACGTCAATACAGGTGACGGGGATTTACGCTGAGTGTGAGAAACCGCAAACAAAGATTAAAAAAACTATGTACGCCAGTTTTCAGCAGGGAAATTTATGCTACTCGCCATGTTGCAGCACAACTCTCTCCCTATTTCGCCACAATCAGTGATTAACTTTTATTCAGAATGGGTAAATTTTCTTGCAGAATGGTGATTATCTGAGCACTAAATACCGCGAACGTTAAAACGCACAGCGAAAAATGCTGAGGTTATCCATAAGCAACGCGAAAAAAGATCAATCTATATATAAAAAAATACAATGGATTATGTCACAAAATCGTTAACAGGCAGGTGGAAGCAGGTCTAAGGGGCGTTTTGGATACTCTGACGAGATAAGGCCATAATGCAAAAAGGGCTAACCTTGCGGTTAGCCCTTTTCAGAATGTGGTCGGCGAGAGAGGATTCGAACCTCCGACCCACTGGTCCCAAACCAGTTGCGCTACCAAGCTGCGCTACTCGCCGAATGCGGAGCGCATCTTACTGCTGAGGTGCGCCCCCGTCAATCCCTTATTTTCAAAAAGCCATTCAACTGGCGATATTCTCGCCAGAGCAGCTACTGCGCGGCTTTTGCGGTGTTATCAGGGAGTTTACACCAGTTGTTGTTTTCGTTAATCCCACCATTCGGTGAGGTATAGCCGAGACAACCCATAATGGTGTCGTACAGCTCAACGTGACGACGCGGCACCTTCATCTCCGCCTCTTTCTTTAGTTGAGCAAACATCTTCGCTTTCTCCGGGTCTTCCAGATACTTGTCAGACATCCACACCATCATCGGTACACGGAACTGCTCCGGCGGTGCCATCTTGCGCGGCGTACCGTGCAGATGCTCATACTCATTGATGGATTCACCGTGGTCCGCCGCATAGAACACAATCGCTTTCTTATCGCGTACCTGGTCAATCACCGAATCAATAAAGTGATCCACATACAGTACGGAGTTGTCGTAGGAGTTGATCAGCTGCGCTTTGGTACAGTCTTTATCCACCCCGACGCACTCAGGCTTCCATTTGGCAAAGTTACGCGGGTAACGTTGGGTGTAGTTAAAGTGCGACCCTTTGGTATGAAGAATAATCAGATGCTTACCATCAGGATTATCGCTCAGGGACAGTTTCATCTCATCAATCAGCAGCATGTCATCGACAGATTTGCCACGGTTACGCGGCTCTGCGCCAATCTGCTCACGGTATGCAATGTTCTGCGCCATGGTATTGCTGTAGAACCACATTTCGCTCTGCATCGCATAGAGGGCAGACGTGAACCCAAGCTGATGCAGCACCGAGAAGACGTTTTGCTCTTTCAGCGTACGCTGCGGGTTGTCGCTCGCCCCGCCCTCGCGCACAAACATACAGCGCAGTGAGAGCTTGGTGGCGGTATCACAAGAATAGCCACGATAGGCAATCAGGTTTTTCTCCTGCGCCAGTTTCGGCGTGGTATCACGGTTATAGCCAAGAATACCCATATGATCCCAGCGCGTGGTTTCTCCGATAATAAAGACGACATAGGTATCGTCGATATCTTTTGGTGCGACGTAGGTAAACTTCTTCACCGGGTTCATCAGCGATTTGTTACCGGAAGATTCATCCACCTGCGCCCACGCATACAGCCCCAGCGCGGAAATCCAGTTAGACGGTAAATACGAGTTCGCCACTACACCGCCGTAGCTTGGCATATCCACGCCTGAGGTACGCTCATCATGCTTTTGCTTCACTTCCAGCAGACGAATTGGTCCCCAGACCATCAAACCGGCCAGCAGGACTATCGCGACGCTTCTGAAACGTTTGCCTGGCGTGCGAATCTGGTGCACTAGCGTGTACCGGCAACGGTTGCTCCAGATGAGCAGCAGCGGTAAGGCACTGACGGCTACCAGCCAGAGAATAAAGTGCAGCCCTACAACCTCTTTAGAGAGGTCGATATCCGTGGTCATCACTGAGGCAATAATGCCGTAGCCAATCACCACGTTCATAAAGGTCATGTAATAGCTGGCACCCGCCGAGCACAGCACGATAAACGTAGCCAGCACTCGCCACACGCGACGGCCAAACAGGGTAAGAATGCGGAATAAAAAGAAGGTGACCAGTACAGCAGCGACCAATTCGACAACCGCTGCAATTCCTTTCCAGACGGTAAAATCATGCGCGTAACCGTCAAACCGACGGATGAAAACTGCGCCATTCAT
Source organism: Enterobacter sp. PL_is511 (assembly GCF_055816065.1). NCBI lineage: Bacteria > Pseudomonadati > Pseudomonadota > Gammaproteobacteria > Enterobacterales > Enterobacteriaceae > Enterobacter > Enterobacter sp. PL_is511. Next base: position 10,339 of record NZ_JBVPGP010000018.1, read on the forward strand.
AAACAGGCCGATGTACAACGCCAGCAAAAAGCAGAGCTTTTGTTGTGCCATCGATTTAATGTATTTCATGCAAACTACCCGGAAAAAGGGACGAAATCACCGATCATTTTTGTTTTAAAAATGAATAGGTTAAAGAATCGCTTAAGAAGTCGTTATCGGAAACGTCTACCCGCGTGGTAAGTAGACCACAGGGAAAAGAAAAAGTGGCAGCAGAGTGTGTGATCGGTACAGATATTTACAAAAAATTAAGAACGAGACGGTTTACCCAGATCATCAGTTTTTACACAAGAAAAAGGCCGGATAACCGGCCTTTTTCATCGTCATTAAGCATGCACCTCTTTGAACACTTCGCGCTGCGGCTGACGAATCGTGGTCGAGAGCGCCAGCGAGATAATCAGCAAGGCAAATATCACGCAGAAGGTCACGTAGAACCCGCCGAAGAGGGAGGCAATCAGCGAGCCGCAGATACTGCCGATCCCGAAGCCCAGATAGATAACGCCGTAGTTTTTCGCGAGATTATTCAGGCCAAAGAACTCGCTTACCAGTGACGGGAAGACGGTGATGGTGCCGCCGAAGTTAAAGGCCACGCAGGCAATCGCCGCGAAGAAGGTGGCTTCATTCAGCGGAGCGAACAGCAGCGCCGCCATACCGACCAGCGAGACCACCTGCCCAATCGTGATCACGCGGATGCGGGCAATTTTGTCAGACAGAATACCAAGGACCAGACGACCCGAGAGGTTAGCAATGGAGATCACGGTCACCGCGTTGGCCGCCGTGGCGGCATCCAGTTTCACCATCCCCTGCGCGATATCTTTCGCCACGCCGATGACATACAGACCGCTCATGCAGGCCGTCAGGAACATCACCGCCAGCATCCAGTACTGTGGCTTACGCATGGACTGCGCGAGGGTAAAGTCGTTCTCCACCACGCCGTTCACGGATTTAACCTCCTGCTGCGGCGCATCTTTCATCAGCGTGGAGCCGAACAGAATCATCACCAGAACAATTGCGCCCCAGATCATAAAGGTTTTTTCGAGGCCAACGGACGCCAGCAGGTGGGCGTCGATAAATTTGAACCCGAGGCTGCCCAAACCGTAAGAACCAATGGCAAACGCGGAGATTAAGCCTTTACGTTCCGGGAACCACTTCACGCAGTTTGACAGCGTCAGCAGGTACCCCGCGCCATCGGCCAGCCCCACCAGCACGCCGGCGCTCAGCCACAGCATCATCAGGTTGCTGGAATGCGCCGTCAGGAAAAAGCCCAGCCCCAGCAGAATGCCGGACGCCATGGTCACGCGCTTCACGCCAAAACGCTCCTGCAGCTTGCCCGCGACGGAAGATGAAATCGCCAGACCCAGGCTCAGCAGACCAAAGGAGAACGCGACCTGGCTGACCGGCGCGCCGAGTTTGTCGGAAAGCGCGCTGTTAAACAGGCTCCAGGTATAGACCGACCCCAGCGCAAACTGGGTGACGATGGTACCAAAGAGCGTGAGCCAGCGCGTGCGGTTATAGGTTGATGTGTTCATGGCAGTTGTCCTGCAAGAGAAATTAAGGAAGTTCGCTGAGGACAACGATAAACAAAACCTTAATACGCCTGGGGTAAAACGGCATGAAATGCAGGCGGAACGGAATGAAATGCCTGGAATCGGGAATGAATGGCCTGTCATGGGAATAAAGCGATAGCCTGTTAGTATCTGCTATCGCTGTAAAGCCCGTGGTTGTTGTATTCGAGATGTTATCGTAACGTTTAAAAAAGTAACAACTCTAGAAATTTGCGCTAACGCCAAGGGTGTATAAAAACTCCTCACCGGTGGAGGTGTGTTCCCCCTGAGCCAGCGACGCATACGCCGCCATGTGCGTATTAAAGGGAATATCCGTTCCCACGGTGACATCCATCCAGCTACCGTTTTGGGCAGGAGCTGGCGTTTGCGGCATGCCAAACTGCGATTTCCACTGATTTTCACCAAACTGCTGGTTGTAGCTGATCTGCGCCCAGGGACGGAGATCGCCGTACTGGGTATTCACGCGCCACCCCAGCGTGCTGACGCTGGCATGCCAGAGCGGGTCGGTGAGTGCCTGCGTCGACGCGCTATCACCAAACTCGTTGATCATCATGGGAGCCGTGCCGTCGTACCGCCACGCCACTACCGGCCCGGTGGTGATACGCGCTGAAACCGGAAAATTCCAGCCCATGCTCATCGCCCCCTCCGTGGTGCCGCCTGACGGAATATTCAGGGCAAGACCTGGCGCGTTTTGCGAAGACTGGATACGCTCCGCCAGAATATCCTCATAACGCGGTTGGTGATCCGCGTCCCATGTATAGCGTTCCGCCATATTATTTTGGGCGTCTGAAACGATATATTCCTGTTGCCAGGCAGACGCTGTATTACAAAAAAACAGGCAGGCTGAAATTCCCACCAGGCCAGAAGCAGCATGGCGACCACTGATTTTTTTTATCATCATCAACGCGACCCCAGAGAGAGCCGAATTCGGCGATATTTGTCGTTATTCAGGAAGACTTTAGAGAGCATATAGCCCTGTATTAACTATTGTCTTTATAGTAAACACGTCAAGCCAGTCAGAACGAAATTTTTGCGAAATCAGTATCAATAAGGGAGATGACGGATGGAACGTTGCGGTTGGGTGAGCCAGGATCAGCTTTATATCGACTATCACGATCGGGAATGGGGCGTGCCCGAAACGGATGGCAAAAAGCTCTTTGAGATGATCTGCCTGGAGGGCCAGCAGGCGGGGTTATCGTGGATTACGGTATTGAAAAAACGCGAAAACTATCGCAACGCCTTTCACCAGTTCGATCCTGTCGCCGTCGCTGCGATGACCGATGAGGACGTTGAGCGACTGGTGCAGGATGCCGGCATCATCCGCCATCGCGGTAAGATCCAGGCCATCATCGGTAACGCACGCGCTTATCTGGCGATGGAGCAAAACGGCGAATCATTTTCAGATTTTGTCTGGACGTTTGTGAACAACGATCCTCAGGTTACCCAGGCCGCCACGCTCGCGGAAATCCCGGCCTCCACCCCGGCCTCGGATGCGCTCTCGAAGGCCCTGAAAAAACGCGGCTTTAAGTTTGTCGGCTCCACCATCTGCTACGCCTTTATGCAGGCCTGTGGCCTGGTCAACGACCACGTTACCGGCTGCTTCTGTCATCCGGGAGACCATCATGATCCGCAAATGGCAAAGTGAAAATACCGCGCCGCTTCTGAGCCTGTGGCTTGAAAGCACCACGGAAGCACATCCGTTTATCGAGCCGGGTTACTGGAAAGAGAACGAGGCCATGGTGCGGGATGTTTACCTGCCGTCAGCCGAAACCTGGGTCTGGGAACAGGATGGCAAACCTTGCGGATTTATCAGCGTGATGCAGTCTCAGTTTGTCGGCGCGCTGTTTGTCGCACCGTCATGCATCGGGAAAGGCATCGGGCGCGCGCTGCTGAACTATGTTCAACAGCGCTTCCCGCACTTAAGCCTGGAGGTGTACCAGAAAAATGTTCGGGCGGTGAACTTCTACCATGCGCAGGGCTTTCGCATTGAAGACAGCGCCTGGCAGGATGACACCCAGCACCCGACGTGGATCATGAGCTGGCAGGCGGATCAAACGCCGTTAAGGTAAGCGCGGGCCCCTGATATTTCTCGACCCAGGCCAGGGCCGTATTCCCTGCACAACCGTTCCCCAGCTTCGAGCTGGGGAGATCTTTGGTCAGCACGTTAACCGCCCCGTTTTTACAGATACCACCTTCGGCGAGATCAAGGTCAGGCCATGCGCCCTGATGAATGCAGATCACGCCCTGTTTAATCCCGTCGCTCACCACCGCCCCTGCCAGCACCTGCCCACGCGAGTTCCAGACGCGCACCACGTCGCCGTCCGCAATCCCGCGGGCCTGCGCATCGAGGGTATTCAGCGTGATCGGCTCTCGCCCGGCGACCGCATACTGCTCGCGCAGGGAGGTATAGTTAAGCTGGCTGTGCAAACGGTGCGCGGGATGCGCTGACAACACCTGCAGCTGCTCCGGCCGGGCATTACCGTGCCACTCGTCCGGCTCAAGCCACATAGGGTGTGGCGGGCAGTCGGCATAACCAAAGCTGGCGATGCGCTCGCTGTGGATCACAATCTTTCCGCTCTCGGTTTTCAGCGGGTGGTTCTCGGGGTCGCGGCGGAAATCGGCAAAACGGACAAACTTCGCGTTCTGTTCACTCTCCGGCATCTCGACGATCTGGTTCGCCTCCCAGAACTCAGCAAAGGGCGGAAGCGTCACGCCCTGCGCCGCGCCGCGCTGTCCGGCAATCTGGTAGAAGGTCTCCAGCCATTGCAGATCGCTTTTCCCTTCGGTAAAACGCGCGCGACCGCCCGCTTCCCACAGCTCGCTCAGTTCAGCAAACACGTCAAAATCATCACGTGCTTCATCTCGCGGGGCCACTACGCGCTTCATCGGGACCATATGCTGGTTGCTGTAGTCGCCGGTCATGGTGAGATCGTTACGCTCAAACGAGGTGGTCGCCGGGAGCACGATGTCGGCGTGTTTGGCCGAGCCGGTCCAGAAGCACTCGGAAATCACCACCAGCTCCGGCTTTTGCCAGGCGCGGATCAGGCGGTTGGTATCCTGATGGTGCGTGAAGTTCGACCCGCCCGCCCACCAGACAAATTTAATATCCGGGAAGTGGCGGTCGAGACCATTGTGCTGATAAAAACCGCCCGGATTCTCCAGGGCCTCAACAATACGCGCCACCGGAATTTTATCCACCGCATCCACGCCGCCCTGCACCGAGCCTTGCAGAGACGCCAGCACCGCCGCTTTACGCGTGGGGTTACCGCCATTGGCAAAATGATAGGAGAGACCAAAACCGCCGCCCGGCGTACCGATCTGCCCAAGCATCGCGGCAAGGGTCACCAGCATCCAGTGTTTCTGCTCACCAAACTGCTGGCGCTGCATCCCCCAACCGGACATTAACATCGTGGTGTTTTTATGGAACAATGCCGCCAGTTCGCGGAGCTTCTCTGCAGAAACGCCACAAATCGCTGCTGCCCACGCTGCCGTTTTCGCCACCCCATCGGACTGGCCCGTCAGGTAGTCGGCGAATTTATCGAAGCCGGTGGTACAGCGCGTCAGGAATTCGACATCGTGCCAGCCGTTTTCGACCAGCGTATGGGCGATACCCAGCATCATTGCCACGTCGGTGCCCATATGGGGGGCAATCCACTCGGCGCTGTCGCCGAAGAAATCCATGGTTTCAGAGCGCATTGGGTCAATGCAGATGATGCGCTTGCCGCTTTTGCGCAGCGCGTCGAAATACCCAATGCCCTGCTCGTCGCTGGCATTCCAGGCAATTTTCAATGTGTTAAGGGGGTTAGCGCTCCAGAGCACGACCACATCGGTATGCTCCAGCACAAGCGGCCAGCTGGTCTGCTGCTGGTACACTTCGTTCCCCCCCACGACGTACGGCATGATCGCCTGCGCCGCACCGGTGGAGTAATCTCCGAGATGACCGGTATAGCCTCCTGCCAGGCTCATATAGCGCTGCAGCAGCGTTGAAGCCTTATGCAGAACCCCGTTAGAACGCCAGCCGTAGGACCCGGCGAAAATGGACGACGGACCGTAACTGTCGCGAATGCGCTTGTGCTGGGCGTGGATAAGCGCCAGCGCGTCATCCCAGCTCACGCGAACAAACTCATCCTGACCGCGAACTCCCTGCGGCTTGTCCGGCGAGGCCAGAAAACCTTTACGCACCATCGGCCAGCGCACGCGCGTTTTGCTATGCACCTGATCGCGAACGACGGTCTGTAACGAGTTGGGATGTTGGGTTGGCAGTGCCCCGCGGGACGACAGAACATTTTCGCCATCAGTTTCGACCAGCATCGGTCCCCAGTGGGCGGCGGTCAGAATGGTTTTCGTTGAGGTGCTCAAGCGTGCGCTCCTGGTTGCGTGCAGGTTTTACGGCCTTCTTGCTGAGGCAGTTTATGGTTTGTCACAAATTTCAGAGTTATACCCGGAATTTTCTCCGTATCTGGACGTCATAATCAACTGCCACGCTCGCCGTGGCAAAGAATAAAAAGGATTAAGGAAAGAAGATGAAAAAACGCGTACTCGTTATTGCCGCTCTGGTGAGCGGTGCCCTGGCTGTTTCTGGCTGCACAACCAACCCTTACACCGGTGAACGCGAAGCGGGTAAATCCGGCATTGGCGCAGGTATCGGCTCGCTGGTCGGCGCAGGCGTTGGGGCGCTCTCCTCCTCCAAGAAAGACCGCGGCAAAGGCGCGCTGATTGGCGCAGCGGCAGGCGCAGCGCTTGGCGGCGGCGTAGGCTATTACATGGACGTGCAGGAAGCGAAGCTGCGCGACAAAATGAAGGGAACCGGCGTGAGCGTGACGCGCAGCGGCGATAACATCATCCTGAACATGCCGAACAACGTGACCTTCGACAGCAGCAGCGCAACGCTGAAACCGGCGGGTGCGAATACCCTGACCGGCGTGGCGATGGTGCTGAAAGAGTACAACAAGACCGCTGTAAACGTGATGGGCTACACCGACAGCACCGGCAGCCAGGATCTGAACATGCGTCTGTCCCAGCAGCGCGCCGATGCCGTGGCCAGCTCGCTGATCACCCAGGGCGTTGAAGCGAACCGCATCCGCACCAGCGGCATGGGCCCTGCCAACCCTATCGCCAGCAACAGCACGGCGGAAGGCAAAGCGCAGAACCGCCGCGTTGAGATTACGTTAAGCCCAATTCAGTAATCGCATTTCCCCCTCTCCCCGTGGGAGAGGGTTGGGGTGAGGGCACCAGACCGCACCCCAGGTAAGCGCAGCGCCACCGGGCAAATTACTTGATTCGTCCGATTTTCCCGCTAAGGTATTCTCACTAAATTCAGGGAAATCAGCGATGAGCAAACCAGCCCGGGCCACCATCAGCGACGTGGCGAAAGCCGCCAAAACCGGTAAAACCAGCATTTCGCGCTACCTCAATGGCGAGAAACACCTGTTGTCCGACGCATTGCTGGCGCGTATTGAACAAGCCATTGCCGATCTCGACTATCGTCCCAGCCTCATGGCGCGCGGGCTTAAACGCGGTCGCACCCGCCTTATCGGGCTTATCATCGCCGATATCACCAACCCCTATTCCGTGAACGTGCTTAGCGGTATTGAAGCCGCCTGTCGTGAGAAGGGTTTCACGCCGCTGGTCTGTAATACCAACAACGAAGTCGATCAGGAGCTGCATTACCTCGACCTGCTGCGCAGCTATCAGGTGGAAGGGATCGTGGTTAACGCGGTGGGCATGCGCGAAGAGGGGTTAAACCGCCTGCAGCAATCCTCCCTGCCGATGGTCCTTATCGACCGTAAAATCCCGGAATTTGCCTGCGATGTGGTCGGGCTGGATAACACCCAGGCCGCCACGACCGCCACCGAACATCTGATTGAGCAGGGCTTCGAGGCCATTCTGTTTCTGAGTGAACCGCTGGGGATGGTCAACACCCGTCGCGAGCGCCTGAGCGCATTTCGCGCCACGCTGGAGCGATATCCCGGCGTGATAGCCGAAAATGCCGAAACGCCGCTTCACGAAGCGGGGCAGCTCGACAACACCCTGCGTCAGTTCCACACGCGCCATCGCGGGATGCGCAAAGCCGTTATCTCCGCCAACGGGGCGCTGACGCTCCAGGTCGCCCGCTCGCTCAAGCGTATTGGCCTGCACTGGGGCAGCGATATCGGTCTGCTGGGGTTTGATGAGCTGGAGTGGGCGGAGCTGGCCGGCGTCGGCATTACGACACTCAAACAACCCACCTGGCAGATTGGCTATGCTGCTGTTGAACAAGTGGTTCGTCGTATTGAAGGCACCAGCGATGCCGTTCGCGAGCAGGTCTTCTCCGGCGAGTTGATCGTTCGCGGCTCCACCGCGCGTTAAATTTCCCTTGTGATAGCGATCATAAATTCAACATCCTGACCTTTTCTTTGGAACCGGTTCCATCTAGCGTAATAGTATTGATATGTTGCGATGGAGTCCGAAGATGGGCAGGAAAATTATGGTGGTCACCGCCGCGTACGGTGCGGAACAGGTGCGACAGGCGGGCGGTCAGCGGGCGATGCTGCCCGTAATTGCAGGCGCAGGGGCAGACGGCGTGGAGATCCGCCGGGAACTGTTCAGCAGCGACGAGCTGCTGGCGCTGCCGGCGCTGGGAGAATCCATTGAGCTGCTCGGCCTGCTGGCGTGCTACTCCGCCCCCGCCGCCCTGTTTATGCCCGACGGCACCCTCAACCCGGACCTGACCCGCTATCTCTCTGAGGCCAGCACCCTGAACGCCCTGTGGCTGAAGGTTTCCCTTGGCCATTTCCGCGACGCGCAGCCTCTCGACGCCCTGCGTAGCCTGCTGAACGCAAGCGGCATGGTGCTGGTCGTGGAGAACGATCAGACCGACTGCGGACAGCTCGCCCCCATGCAGCGCTTCCAGGCCGCCTGCCGGGAAATGGCGCTCCCCGTCACGCTGACCTTCGACATGGGCAACTGGCTGTGGGTTGGCGATTCGCCTGAAGAAGCCGCACGTCATCTGGCCCCTGCGGTGAGCTATATCCACGTTAAAGCCGCCGTGCCGCATAAAGATAACTTCCGCGCCGTGGCACCGGACCACGCCGATGCGCGCTGGCTGGATCTGCTCGGCCAGCTGCCTGCCGATGCCCCACGCGGGATCGAGTTCCCGCTGGAAGGGACGGATTTAACCGCCGTTACCCGCCATTACGTCAACCTGCTGCGCGAGGAGTAAATCATGCACAAGACGCTGGATGTCATCACGATCGGCGAAGCCATGGCGATGTTTGTCGCCACTGAAACGGGCGAACTGAGCGCGGTAGAGCACTTTATCAAGCGCGTCGCAGGCGCAGAGCTGAACGTCGCGACCGGCCTGGCACGTCTCGGCCTGAACGTGGGCTGGGTCAGCCGCGTGGGGGATGACAGCTTTGGCCATTTCGTCCTCGATTCTCTGAAAAAAGAGGGTATCGATGCCGCAGGTGTCACCCTCGACGGACGCTTCCCTACCGGGTTTCAGCTTAAATCCAAGGTCGAAAATGGAACCGATCCCATCGTGGAGTATTTCCGCAAAGGATCGGCCGCAAGTCACCTCTCTGTTGCGGATTACCACGCAGACTATTTCGCCTCCGCGCGCCACCTGCATCTGAGCGGCGTGGCGGCAGCGCTCTCTGCCAGCTCGTATGAACTGCTGGATCATGCGGCAGCCACTCTGAAAGCCCAGGGAAAAACGATCTCGTTCGATCCTAACCTGCGTCCGGTGCTCTGGAAAAGCGAAGCGGAAATGGTCGAGAAACTGAACCGTCTGGCGTTCAGAGCGGACTGGGTTCTGCCGGGGCTGAAAGAAGGGATGATCCTGACGGGTGAAAATACGCCGGAAGGCATTGCTGATTTCTATCTGAATAAAGGGGTAAAAGCGGTAGTGCTGAAGACCGGTGCCGATGGCGCATGGTTCAAGACGGCCAACGGCGAACAGGGCGCGGTCGCGGCGGTGAAGGTTGAGAACGTTGTCGACACGGTCGGCGCGGGCGACGGTTTTGCCGTTGGCGTAATTAGCGCCCTGCTGGAAGGCAAAACGCTGCAGCAGGCCGTCGCGCGGGGCAACAAGATTGGCTCGCTGGCCATTCAGGTGCAGGGCGACAGCGAAGGATTACCCACCCGAGCACAGCTTGGAGTATGAATTCCCTCTCCCGGTGGGAGAGGGCCAGGGTGAGGGCAACAAGCCGCACCAGATAATTAAGCCACCGTGTACCCTACAGACAACGGCGGTAACAACCTCAACAACAGAGGCAAGCCTATGAACAGTTCGACCAATGCAGTAAAACGCTGGTGGTACATCATGCCAATCGTGTTTATCACGTACAGCCTGGCGTACCTTGACCGTGCCAACTTCAGCTTCGCGTCCGCGGCGGGGATCACAGAGGACCTTGGCATCACAAAAGGTATCTCCTCCCTGCTGGGTGCCCTTTTCTTCCTGGGCTACTTCTTCTTCCAGATCCCCGGCGCGATTTATGCGGAACGCCGCAGCGTGCGTAAGCTGATCTTCATCTGTCTGATCCTGTGGGGCGCCTGCGCGTCACTGACCGGCATGGTGAACAATATTCCTGCCCTGGCCGCCATTCGCTTTATCCTCGGCGTCGTTGAGGCGGCGGTTATGCCCGCGATGCTGATCTACATCAGCAACTGGTTTACCAAATCTGAACGCTCGCGCGCGAATACCTTCCTGATCCTCGGTAACCCGGTCACGGTACTGTGGATGTCGGTGGTCTCCGGCTACCTGATCCAGTCCTTCGGCTGGCGCGAAATGTTTATCATCGAAGGGGTGCCGGCGATTATCTGGGCCTTCTGCTGGTGGGTGCTGGTGAAAGATAAACCTGCCCAGGCGAAATGGCTTTCCGAAGATGAAAAAGCGGCGCTGCAGGCGCAGCTGGACAAAGAACAGCAAGGTCTGAAGGCGGTACGTAACTATGGTGAAGCCTTCCGCTCGCGCAACGTGATCCTGCTCTGCGCGCAGTACTTTACCTGGAGCATTGGCGTGTACGGTTTTGTGCTGTGGCTGCCGTCCATTATCCGCAGCGGCGGTGAAAACCTCGGCATGGTCGAAGTAGGCTGGCTGTCATCCGTACCGTATCTGGCGGCAACCATCGCGATGATTATCGTTTCCTGGGCGTCGGACAAGCTGCAGAACCGCAAGCTGTTTGTCTGGCCGCTGCTGCTGATTGCTGCCTTCGCCTTTATTGGCTCCTGGGCCGTGGGCGCAAACCATTTCTGGGCCTCTTATACCCTGCTGGTGATTGCCGGTGCGGCCATGTACGCCCCTTACGGACCGTTCTTTGCCATCATTCCGGAGATGCTGCCGCGTAACGTTGCGGGTGGTGCAATGGCATTGATTAACAGCATGGGGGCACTGGGCTCGTTCTGCGGCTCCTGGTTCGTCGGTTACCTGAACGGTGCCACCGGCAGTCCGTCCGCATCTTACATCTTTATGGGGGTGGCGCTTTTCGCCTCGGTGTGGCTTACTCTGATTGTTAAGCCTGCTAATAATCAACAACACCCTGTCGGCGCTCGCCACGCCTGAATCCTTAAAAAAATCAACGGAGATTAGCATGAAGCCGTCCGTCATTTTGTATAAAGCACTGCCGGAAGACCTGCAGAAACGTCTTGAAGAACACTTCACCGTCACCCAGGTGAAGAACCTGCGCCCGGAAACCGTGGCACAGCACGCCGACGCGTTCGCCAGCGCCGAAGGCCTGCTGGGTTCAAGCGAGAAAGTGGATGTCGCCCTGCTGGAGAAAATGCCGAAGCTTCGTGCTACCTCTACCGTTTCCGTGGGTTACGACAACTTTGATGTGGACGCCCTTAACGTCCGCAAGATCCTGCTGATGCATACGCCGCATGCCCTGACGGAAACCGTGGCCGACACGCTGATGGCACTGATGCTCACCACAGCCCGTCGCGTAGTGGAAGTCGCCGAGCGCGTCAAAGCGGGCGAGTGGACAAAAAGCATTGGTCCGGACTGGTTCGGCGTGGACGTTCACGGTAAAACGCTGGGCATTGTCGGTATGGGGCGTATCGGGCTGGCACTGGCGCAGCGCGCGCATTTTGGTTTTAACATGCCGATTCTGTATAACGCGCGTCGCCACCACAGTGAAGCCGAAGAACGCTTCAACGCCCGTTACTGCGAGCTGGATACCCTGCTGCAGGAGGCCGATTTTGTCTGCCTTGTCCTGCCGCTGACGGACGAAACCCGTCATCTGATTGGCAAAGAGGCTTTTGAAAAGATGAAGACGTCAGCCATTTTCATCAACGCGGGTCGTGGCCCGGTGGTAGATGAGAAGGCGCTGATTGAGGCCCTGCAGAAAGGTGAGATCCATGCAGCAGGTCTGGACGTCTTTGAGCAGGAGCCGCTGCCGGTGGATTCGCCACTGCTTTCGCTGCCTAACGTGGTTGCGTTGCCGCACATCGGCTCAGCCACCCATGAGACGCGCTACAACATGGCGGCCACTGCGGTCGATAATCTCATCGCCGCCCTTAGCGGAAAGGTGGAGATAAACTGCGTGAACCCGCAGGTGCAACGATAGAAACGAAAAAACCCGCCAGAAGGCGGGTTTTTGAATTTTGTGCTACTGGGTTGGAAGCTTACAGGCTTACAACGTTACCAGCTGCTGGGCCTTTAGCGCCGCTTTCGATGGTGAAGGACACTTTCTGACCTTCGTCCAGAGATTTGTAGCCATCGTTCTGGATAGCAGAGAAGTGTACGAACACGTCTTTAGAGCCATCGTCAGGAGTGATGAAGCCGAAACCTTTATCAGCGTTGAACCATTTAACCAGACCAGTCATTTTAGCAGACATAGAAATTACCTTATTAACAAATATATTGTGCCTTCCGGCTTGATGGATTGCGTTACAGATTTTTAAGCGATGAAGGAAGGGTCACAACGAAGGGTATCTATGGATAACAATCTGGACTGCTTTACTAAACTGCTTTAGGTCTGTGTAACAAACCGACGGGGATAGTTATACCGATGTGGTAGAGGAATGACAAGCGTTATTTTCGCTATGCATAAAAAACCCCGCCAGAAGCGGGGTTTTTCGGTTTATTCTGTGGCAGTGACTGCGGCACTCCAGGCCTGGCTAAAGGCCTGATGCTGGGAGGCCAGCGGCCCAATCAGCGTATTGTACTGGCTTGCCTGCTGCGAGGTCGGGAACTGAATACCGTTGGCAACAAAGCTTACCTGCGTATTCTGCTGGGCGATAAAGTCACCCACCTGGACCAGCTGCTGCGTGAAGATTTGCGCGGCCGGGATCAGCGGTTGCAGCGCTTCAGACGGCTTGGTCACCACTTTCTCATACACTTTGTCGAAGACCGGTTTGAGATCGTCGCCCTGCTTCAGCGCAGAACGTGACGCGTCAGCCTGCATTTTCGCATTCTGCAACTGCTGGCTCAGCACGCCAAGCGCACCGTTGGACTGGCGAAGCGGTTCACGCTGCGTCATGTAATCCTGCGGAACGCGAATGGCGTTCACGCTATCCACCACGGGACGGATACCGGAATCCATCGCCTGGCTCACCTGCTGTGAATAACCATATAGAATGGCGTAATCGGACACGAAGGGGCCAAACTGTTTTTTCTGATCCGCAGTCAGCGTCGGCAACCGTTCGCCGCTGCGCATCACTGTATTCTGCAGAAAATCGATAAACGCTTTGCGCTGATCGCCTTCTTTATCAAAACACCCACTCAGGCTAACAACCATCAACAACGCCGCAATAGGCGCAAACCAGCGAGAGCAGGACTTTCCTGTCGCCATTTTATTACTCCTTTCACCCAAAAAAGCGCACACCGGCACACGCGTGCCCGACGCTGACAAGGATAGTCCAGGTCAGCCTTGCAAGATACTCTTTTCATGCAAAACGGCTATTGCCGATTTATTTCTTACCATTTACAAAAAAATACCTGGCGAAGCCGACATATGACTAATCAGGGAATTAGCATAACTATCCATATTGCTGAATCGGATACAGCGATCGTTACCGCACGATTAATCACACCCGTGACGATCCTGGGTTGGTATTAGGGACTATTCTTAATTGGCTCTCTGATGTTCTTGATCACGATGTGAGATTTAAGAGGAGTCCTCAATGGAATATAAAGATCCTGAGTTTGAACTGCTGAGCAGTCTGGAACAGATCATTTTTAAAGATGTACCGCAGACGATTACCCTGCAACAAAAATCCAATCCCTTTACAGAATATGAGCAATTGCGCAAAGGGACAGGATTGAAAACGGAAGAATTCGCCAGAGCGATGGGTGTCAGCGTGGCTATGGTGCAGGAGTGGGAGTCAAAACGAGAGAAACCCACCCCAACCGAGTTAAGGCTGATGCGCCTGATTCAGGCCAACCCTGCACTCAGCAAACAGATAGCGTAGTGAAGATTGAATGCCCCCGCCTTTGCGGGGGCTTGTGTTTTAAAGGCTATCACAACGCCAGCCCGCCTCTTCCCACACCAGCTCATGCGTTAATGTTAATCCTCTTAGAAAAGCCTCATCGTGTGATACCACCAGCAGAGCCCCGGGGAAACCGGCCAGCGCGGCTTCAATGGCCTGGACCGAGGCCAGATCCAGATGGTTGGTCGGTTCATCCAGCAGCAGAAGCTGCGTGGACTCCGCGCGCCACAGCACGCAGGCCAGGGCGGCCTTAAGACGCTCGCCGCCGCTGAGCTCCGCCAGCGGGAGCATCACTTTGTCAGCTCCCAGTTGAAGCTGCGCCAGACGGGTTCGCAATACCCCCTCTTCCAGAGGCGTATGATTCAGGTTGAGATGCGTCATGACCGACTGCGAAAGATCGAGCCGGGACAGATGTTGATCGAGATAAGCGCAGCTGACGGATACCTTACAGGTACCCGAACGGGGAGCAATCTCGCCGAGGAGGGTTTTTAACAGCGTCGATTTTCCGCAGCCGTTCGGCCCCTTTAACGCCACGCGCATCGGTCCATCCATCCGCCAGTTGAGCGGAGGAACAGGCACATGCGGCAGCACCAGATCCTCCAGCACCAATACCTGCTTCCCCTCCGGGATCTGACTCCCCGGCAGGGTGAACATGACCGGGTTATCGTCTTCAACGCGTTCACGCGCCTTGTTAACCGCGGCGTTCAGCGCTTCATTTTGCTCGCTGTGCTGTTTTTTCCAGGAGCCGATCCGCTCCTTTGCCGCGCCTTTATATTTGACCCGCTCGAACGACGCGATATTCAGGGTATCGACGGTGCGCAATGTCTTTGCCGAACGCCGCTGGCTGTCGTCATGCTCTTTTTGCATGCGTACCCGAGTGCGTTTTCGCTCGGTTGCAGCATGCTCCAGCGCCGCGCGGGCCGCCTGCTGTTCGGCATCGCGCTGGGTTTGATAATCCGCATAATTCCCGCCGTAGCTGCGCAGACCCGAGGCGCTCAGCTCAAGGATACGGGGTACCTGAGCCAGTAACTCACGGTCATGGGAGGCCACCAGTACTCCGCCCTGATACCGACTCAACTGGTCGTAGAACCACGCCCGGCCTTGTCGATCCAGATGGTTAGTGGGTTCGTCCAGCAGCAGGAAATCCGCTTTCGCCGTAAACGCCCCACACAGCAGGGCGCGAATGCGCTCGCCGCCGCTGAGTTCAATGGCGGGCTTATCCGGATCAAACGGTGGGAGCTGCGCATTCATAAACGCCTCGCCCAGGCGCTCAGCGACATCCCAGTGGCCATCGAGCAACGCCAGATCGTCAGGCTGGTAATCGCCGCTGTCGATGCGCTTACGCGCCTTAAAAATCGCGTCATACCCGAGCAGTTCAGCCAGCGCCGTCTGCGGAGAAATAGCGTGCTGCTGCGCCACCCAGGCATGCGAGCCAAAGCGTTCAATATGACCGGTAGCCGGTTCGTCCATCCCCGCCAGCAGACGCAGCAGACGCGTTTTCCCGCTGCCGTTGCGGCCAACCAGCGCGCACAGGGAGGGTTCCAGCGTGAGATTCAGCGGACCAAAAAGAATATCGCCCGTCGGAAACTGACAGGTGACCTGATGCAAAATAAAAGAAGGGGACTGCGCAAAATGAGCCATAGCACTCCTGAATGAAATCAAAACATCCCCTGCCGACGCGGTAGCGTTTAGCAAGGATCGAAATTCATCAGTCGTGTTTGTTCATTTTTGGGGGGCGCTCCAGCGCGAGAAAGTTAACGGGATAAGGATAGCGGTAATGGGTTGACCATTTCAAGGTTAAATTTTGGGCGACTTATACACCCTCTCCCTTTGGGCTGAGGGATCCCCACAAATTAATGCGAGCAGTGAACAATCCCCTCGCCCCTTTGGGGAGAGGGTTAGGGTGAGGGGGAGCATACGGCTCTGGTGGTCATTCCGTTCACTTTATGTTCCTTGCTACTCTGTAACGACAATACCCGTGAACGTGCCAGGGTGGCTCAGTCGCCACCACCCTGGCTACCCGGGCTCCCGGCGGTAAATCGCCGCTACGCGGTACCTTCGGCTTATTCCTTCCGGCTTATCGGGGACGGGCGGAGGTAACATCCCTGTAAAGCCCGCCCTCTCGGCGCATCCATGCGCCTCGCCCCGGCCTGCAGGAAACGCCTCAGCGATTTAAAGCCGGACCATAGCGTCGCTGTAAGACCTCTGCCCGCAGTATGCTTTTCATTGCGGTAATTTTGCGAGTCTCTTTCCAGAAATGGTAATATCCTCAGTGGCATAGCTCAAATCTATTGCCGCCTGTCTTGATGAGCAGTAAGTTCTCTTTGCACCTGCAAAATCAGGTGCCGGGTTTAGCATCCTGGCTTATCTTATCGGCGGCACATTATGTGCAGCATGCTTTGCTACATCTCAATGGTGGGCTGAGCAGGGGCATCGAAAGATGCGCCGGTATCCGATAAGGCCGGTAATGCTAACTCTGTTCAGTCCACCACCAGCGAAGTTAGCATTTCCGGTGGTGGAAGCTTTATCACTTATCGGAGGCTGCCAATATGGCTACTACCCCAACCCAAGCTCATTCTTTATTCACCCTGCCCTTCAACCACGCCACCGACTTCACCGAACTGGCGGATAACTGCGAACGTTTTACCGACGCACTGGTAGATTGCGAAGAACCCGCCCCAAAAATGGCGCTTTACGGCAGACTTTATGCCTGTCTGAATCTTCTGCAACCCACGCTTCTGGAACCTATTCCGGACGCTTTAAAAGCCAGCCTGACCGTGAAGGAACTCCCGTCACGCGTTCCGGCTTTTGAACCCGAGTGCGATCAGCTGGGGCGCTACTGTCAGGAGCTTACGCAGATGCTGATGAACGGCTCACTGCCGCGACAATCTGAAATCGTGATGGAAGATTTGCTGTGCGAGCTGGTCAGCTACTTTGCTGATACGCTGAAGGCACCGCGCTGGCTGCAGACAGACGAAGGCACAATCGAGATCGGCTAAACCTGCCGGATGGCGCTGCGCTTATCCGGCCTACAAAAGACCCATAAAAAAACCCGCCGAAGCGGGTTTTTAGCATGTGTAACAGCGGATACATTACTGCAGCAGCGAAATATCCGCCACGCGCAGGAACAGCTCACGCAGTTTCTCGAGCATAGAGAGACGGTTAATACGCAGCTCTTTATCTTCTACGTTCACCATCACTTTCTCGAAGAAGGCGTCGATAACGTCACGCAGCTCAGCCAGCTCCACCAGCGCTTCCTGGTAGCGACCTTCCGCGAAGTACGGCTCGAGCTTGTCGCGCAGCACCACAACCTGCATCGCCAGGGCGATCTCTTCCGGCTCTTTCAGCGTCGCGGCGTTTACGCGCTCGTTCAGCGTCTCGTCGGATTTCGCCAGAATGTTGGATACACGCTTGTTGGCCGCGGCCAGGGCAGATGCCGCTTCCAGCGTACGGAAGTGGGAAACCGCCTTCATACGCGCATCGAAATCAGCCGGACGGGTCGGACGACGCGCCAGCACTGCCTGGATGGTGTCAACGGTGTAACCTTCGTCCTGATACCACGCACGGAAACGACCGAGCATGAAGTCGATCACGTCATCCACCACGTTCGCGTTGGTCAACTTGTCGCCGTACAGACGCACCGCTTCTTCGGTCAAGGTCTGCAGATCCAGGTTCAGGTTCTTCTCAACGATGATACGCAGCACGCCGAGCGCAGCACGACGCAGCGCAAACGGGTCTTTGTCGCCTTTCGGATGCTGACCGATACCAAAGATACCCGCCAGGGTGTCCATCTTATCGGCAATCGCTACAGCACAGGCAACCGGGTTGGACGGCAGTTCGTCACCCGCAAAGCGCGGCTGATACTGCTCGTTCAGGGCCACAGCCACGTCTTCCGCTTCGCCATCGTGACGCGCGTAGTGCATGCCCATGACGCCCTGGGTGTCGGTAAATTCGAACACCATGTTGGTCATCAGGTCGCACTTGGACAGCAGACCCGCACGCGTCGCGTGGTTAACGTCCGCACCAATTTCACGGGCAATCCAGCCGGACAGCTCCGCGATACGGTCGGTCTTGTCGCGCAGAGTACCCAGTTGCTGCTGGAACAGCACGGTCTGCAGGCGCGGCAGGTTATCTTCCAGACGTTTTTTACGGTCGGTATTGAAGAAGAACTCGGCATCCGCCAGACGTGGGCGCACCACTTTCTCGTTACCGGAGATAATCTGGATCGGATCTTTCGATTCGATGTTCGCCACAAAGATGAAGTTTGGCAGCAGCTTGCCGTCGTTGGCATAGACCGGGAAGTACTTCTGGTCACCCTTCATGGTGTACACCAGCGCTTCAGCCGGTACGGCCAGGAATTTCTCTTCAAACTTCGCGGTCAGCACAACCGGCCATTCAACCAGAGAGGTCACTTCTTCCAGCAGGCTTTCGCTCAGGTCGGCGTTACCGCCAATCTGGCGCGCCGCTTCTTCGGCATCCGCTTTGATTTTGGCTTTACGCTGTTCGTAGTCGGCAATAACTTTACCGCGCTCCAGCAGGATTTGCGGATACTGGTCGGCATTGTCGATAGTGAACTCAGGCTCGCCCATAAAGCGGTGGCCGCGGATCACGCGATCGGACGCCACGCCCAGAATGGTGGCCGGAATAACGGTGTCGCCCAGCAGCAGGGTCACGGTGTGAACCGGACGCACGAAGTGCACGTCAGACGCGCCCCAGCGCATCAGCTTAGGAATCGGCAGCTTCGCCAGAGACGTGGCAATCATGTCCGGCAGCAGCGCTTCCGCGCTTTCGCCCTTCACGTGCGCACGGTACAGCAGCCACTCGCCTTTATCCGTGGTCAAACGCTCGGCCTGATCAACGGTGATGCCGCAGCCGCGCGCCCAGCCTTCAGCCGCTTTGCTCGGTTTGCCTTCCGCGTCAAAGGCCTGGGCAATCGCCGGGCCACGTTTTTCGACTTCGCGATCCGGCTGAGACGCCGCCAGATTTGCCACTTTCAGCGCCAGACGGCGCGGTGCAGCAAACCACTCAATGTTACCGTGTGCCAGGCCAGCGTTATCCAGCTCGGCAGTCACGTTCGCAGCGAAAGATTCAGCCAGGCTGCGCAGGGCTTTTGGTGGCAGCTCTTCGGTGCCGATTTCCACCAGGAAAGTTTTCTCAGACATGGCCGCCTCTTATTTGTTTCGGTTGCACATCGGGAAGCCAAGGGCTTCACGGGACGCGTAGTAAGCTTCTGCAACGGCTTTGGTCAGGGTACGAATACGCAGGATGTAGCGCTGACGTTCAGTCACGGAGATGGCTTTGCGGGCGTCCAGCAGGTTGAAGCTGTGGGCGGCCTTCAGAATACGCTCGTAGGCAGGCAGCGGCAGCGGAGTCTCCAGCGCCAGCAGCTGCTGCGCTTCTTTCTCGTACTGCTCGAAGCAGGTGAACAGGAAGTCCACGTCTGCGTATTCGAAGTTATAGGTGGATTGCTCCACTTCGTTCTGATGGAACACGTCGCCGTAGGTGGTTTTACCCAGCGGGCCGTCGCTCCAGACCAGGTCGTAAACGCTGTCTACGCCCTGAATGTACATCGCCAGACGTTCCAGACCGTAGGTGATTTCACCGGTGATCGGCTTACATTCCAGACCACCCACCTGCTGGAAGTAGGTGAACTGGGTCACTTCCATGCCGTTCAGCCACACTTCCCAACCCAGACCCCAGGCACCCAGCGTTGGGTTTTCCCAGTTATCTTCCACGAAACGGATGTCGTGGATGGTTGGATCCATACCCAGCTCTTTCAGCGACCCGAGGTACAGTTCCTGAATGTTGTCGGGTGATGGCTTAATCACCACCTGGAACTGATAGTAATGCTGCAGACGGTTCGGGTTCTCACCGTAACGACCATCGGTCGGACGACGGGAAGGCTGCACATAAGCAGTCGCCATTGGCTCTGGACCCAACGCGCGTAAGCTGGTCATCGGGTGTGAAGTGCCGGCGCCGACTTCCATGTCCAAAGGTTGAACAATGGTACAGCCCTGACGAGCCCAGTAATCCTGTAAGGTCAGGATCAGGCCCTGGAAGGTCTTGGTATCAAACTTTTGCATAGTATTTCGTGCTGGATACGTGTGGTTTTAAATGGAAGGGACCAGTATACCCGCTGGCTGCAAGATATACAGTACGAAACGGGGTTGTTTAGGGAAAATTGGGAAATAAGCCTTCCGGCCAGAACGCTGACGGCGTCTGGCTGTTGATTATACGAGCAGGCTAGCGCATGGAGAGGTGTAAAAACTGGCCGTCCGCATCAAACGAGCAGACAAAGCCCTCTTTGCGCGACGTATGGCCCCGCAGCTCATAGCTGCCCTGAAAACGTTCAAAGCCGGTGACATCAATTTTCTGCACGTCCGAGTTATAGCGGCGAGCAGCCCGATCTTTACAGAGCGCTTCCATATTCAGTGAACGTTCCGGGCTCATTTTACCCTGCTGCGCTTTTTGCACAGGGGCTTCCTGTGGCGCACTGCATCCCGCCAGGATCAACAGCAGAAAGAGTGACGCCACACGCTTCATCATCATTTTTATTACCGCCCTGGTCAGTGGCTGTTATTTTTAGTATCAACGCTTTTATAGATTATGGTCCGGCATTCTGCGAATCTCGTGGCCTCCCGACAAGCCTGCGGAATAAAACTCAGAATTTTCCAAACGAAGACATTTGGACAATGGGAGTCACACTCAATTTACAGGGAATACGAGGAACTGATGCAGTCAAAAATTAACTGGATTGATAACCTGCGAGGAATAGCCTGTCTGATGGTGGTCATGATCCACACGACGACCTGGTATGTCACGAATGCGCACAGCATCAGCCCCGTTAACTGGGATATCGCCAATATTCTCAACTCTGCG
This sequence comes from Enterobacter sp. PL_is511, assembly GCF_055816065.1. Classification (NCBI taxonomy): domain Bacteria; kingdom Pseudomonadati; phylum Pseudomonadota; class Gammaproteobacteria; order Enterobacterales; family Enterobacteriaceae; genus Enterobacter; species Enterobacter sp. PL_is511. The sequence goes on from NZ_JBVPGP010000018.1 coordinate 31,188, forward strand.
TCGCGCGTCAGCGTGCCGCTGTTCTTTATGATTTCCGGCTTTCTCTTTTTTGGCGAGCGCAGCGCGCAGCCGAGGCACTTCATCCGCATCGCGGCCTGCCTGGGGTTCTACAGTGCCGTTGCCTTGCTCTATATCACTCTGTTCACCTCAATAAACGCCGGACTATCGCTGAAATACGTGCTGCAAAAACCGGTGTTCTACCACCTGTGGTTCTTCTTCGCCATTATCGTTATCTATCTGGTCTCCCCGCTCATCCAGGTAAAAAACGTCAGCGGTAAAATGCTGCTGGCCCTGATGGTGGTGGCTGGCATTATTGCCAACCCGAATACGCTCTCACAGAAAATCGACGGATTTGAGTGGCTGCCGGTCAATCTCTATATCAACGGCGATACTTTTTACTACGTGCTTTACGGCATGCTGGGGCGTGCCATCGGGATGATGGATACGCAAAAACGCGGTCTGAACTGGCTCTGCGGGGCGCTGTTTATCGCTGGGGTGGCGGTGATTTCACGCGGGACGCTGCACGAGCTGCAGTGGCGCGGCAATTTTGCCGATACCTGGTATCTGTATTGCGGGCCGATGGTCTTTATCTGTGCCGTCTCGCTGCTCACGCTCGCCAAAAACACCCTGAACGCGCGTCCCCTGCCCGTGCTGAGTCTTATCTCGCAGCACTCTCTCGGGATTTACGGTTTTCACGCGCTGGTGATCCACGCGCTGCGCACGAGAGGCATTGAGCTAAAAAGCTGGCCGGCGCTGGATATCGTCTGGATTTTTGCCGCCACGCTGGCGATCAGCCTGCTGCTGTCGATGCTGCTGCAAAAAATCGACGCTCGCCGCTTCGTCAGCTAATGCTTCGCTGCCGGGCGCGATGATACTGGCGCGGGGAGGAAAACCCTGCCGCCAGTGAAGCCTGCTCCACGCCGCGCCCCTGCAATAGCCACTGCTCCGCTACCGCCAGACGCAGTTGCTCCAGATAATCGCGAACGCTAATCCCTAAATGTGACTGAAAAAGCCGGGTGAGATGGCGCGGGCTGACGTGCGCCAGCGCGGCGATATCAGGCAAGCTCCACGTTTTTTGTGGCTCGGCCGTGAGCGCATCCTGCGCCCGATGAATCGCCGGATGAAGATGATTGCGGTAGCGTAGCCACGGGGAGAGCTGGGGATCGTCACCGGAACGGCGGAACCAGACCACCATCTCGCGCGCCACGGCCAGCGCCTTTTCGGGACCGCACAGGCGGTTAATCATATGCAGCGCCAGATCGATGCCAGACGTGATCCCCGCGCTGGTCCAGATGTTCTCATCCTGCACAAAGATGCGGTTTTCTTTAATCGTCGCCGTGGGAGCTGCGGTGCGTAAACGGCTGATAACGTCATGGTGGGTGGTGCACTGCCGATTGTTCAGCAGGCCCGACTTCGCCGCCAGTAAGGCTCCGGAACAGACGCACATCACCGTGATATCCCGGCGCTGAATGACCGGCTGCAGGCGCATCAGCCAGTGCTGTATCTGTAACGCCTGTGGTGTCGAAAACTGACTGCGGGAGTCGCTCACGCCGGGCAATACCAGCAGGCTCCCCTCAGGAAGCCTTTCCGGTAACGGCTGGATGCCGCTCATCGTCAGGCCTATCGACGTCGGAACCTCCGCTTGTGGGCCGATGTAATGCAGACGAAACGCGTCGCCAGCCAGCACAAAGGTCTCTGCCGGGCCGGTCATGTCTAATGACAGCACACCGGGCAACATCACGAACCAAACGTCGATGCTCATTACAGGGACTCCAGCGTCTCCGCTACCGTTTTAATCTCGGCAAAACGCCCCGAAAGTACCGTCTCGGTACGGTGGCGAATTTCCGCTGCGCTCAGGGTAATGCCCCTGTACGTCATCGGAAACGTCAGCGTTGCCTCACTGACAAAGGTCACAGCATAACCCAGATCGGATGCCACCCGGGCGGTGGTTTCGCAGCATTGCTCAGTGCGAATGCCGCAGATAATCAGCTGGTTGATATCACGCTCGCGCAGCCAGCGATCGAGCCCGGTATCCGTGAAGGCATTATGGACGTGTTTCTGGAAAACCACATCCGGCTGATGACGTAAAAAGGCCATCGGTTTGACAAACCCGCTCTCCAGGGTAAAGGGACCGTCTTCATCCACATGAAAAATATCAACAACCGGAATATTGCGCGCCTGGCAGCCTTCAATCAGCCCCAGCATCGCCTGCTGAAAGGCAGGGATATCGCTTTCCTGCCAGTAATTGCGGTGGTGAAATGACTGCTGAGTATCGATGTTGATTAATGCAATGCGTGACATGATGAATCTCCTTGCCCGTGGGTGTAACACCATACTGGCAAGGAAATAAAGGCACGCACAGACCAAAAAAGGACATCCTCGTGCCTCTCCCGGACAAGCGTATTTACGACATCAGCGGCAGCAGCTGCTGGTAGATTTTGCGGAACACGTCGCGCCTTTCCGCGTATCGCGCATGGCGCACCGCGTCAGGTACATGCGCCTGTTCAAGGGTAAGCTGCGGCAGCAGTTGCGAAAGCGGTTGTTCCGGATGAATGGCTATTTGCGCCAGACGCGCGGCGCCGAGCGCGGGGCCAACATCCCCTCCTGTGCGGAAATCCAGCTGCAAACCGCTGATATCCGAGAGCATCTGTCGCCAGTAAGGGCTTCGCGCACCGCCGCCAATCAGGGTGACGCTCGTCGGTTTCAGGCCGCAGTCATGCACCACGTCCATCCCGTCGGCCAGGGCATAGCCCACGCCTTCCAGAACCGCACGCGCCAGTTCTGCAGGGCCATGCTGATGGGTTAAGCCAAAGAACACCCCTTTCGCTTCCGGGTTGTTGTGCGGCGTACGTTCTCCAGAAAGATACGGTAAAAACCAGACGGTACCCGCAGCGTCATCCGCCTGCTGCGCCGCAGAAATGAGCGCCGGAACGTCGGCCATGCCGGTGAGTTTTGCCGCCCAGTCCAGGCAGGACGCCGCGCTGAGCATCACCGACATCAAATGCCATTTACCCGGAAGGGCATGACAGAAACTGTGCACAGCGCTTTCGGGATTACTGCGATATCCGTCGCTGACGGCAAAATAGACGCCAGACGTTCCCAGCGACAGCATCGCCTGGCCCGCCTCAACCATGCCGACACCGACAGCACCCGCGGCATTGTCGCCACCTCCAGCCACCACCGGTACGGCAGGCATATTCCAGCGTTCTGCAACGTCTGGCAGCAGTGCGCCCGTCACCTCACAGCCTTCGAACAGCGCGGGCATGTGTTCACGGGTCAGATGGCAGGCATCCAGCATCGCCTCGCTCCAGTCGCGCTTCGCCACGTCGAGCCACATTGTGCCTGCGGCATCGGACATGTCGGAGGCAAAATCGCCCGTCATACGAAAGCGCAGATAGTCTTTCGGCAGCAGGACTTTCGCCACCTGCCGGAAAATCTCCGGCTCGTGTCGCTGCACCCACAGCAGCTTGGGCGCGGTAAAGCCGGGCATCATCAGGTTGCCGGTGATCTCACGAGACGTGGGTACACGCGCCTCAAGAAGCGCGCACTCTTCTGCACAGCGGCCATCGTTCCAGAGAATGGCGGGTCGCAACACGCGATGCTGGCTATCGAGCAGCGTCGCGCCGTGCATTTGCCCGGCAATCCCCAGCGCTTTCACGTCGCGCAGGCTGTGCTGCTCGCCTAAGGCTTTGATTGCGCGATCCGTCGCCTGCCACCACTGCTCCGGATCCTGTTCCGACCACAGCGGATGCGGACGTGAAACCTGCAGCTTTTCCGTCTGCGTTGCTAACACCTCGCCCTGTTCGCTTAACAGGATGGCTTTCACACCCGATGTGCCAAGATCGATCCCGATATACATTACGGTGACTCCTTTAACAGAAATGCCCGGTGGCGCTAACGCTTACCGGGCCTACGTGCTGTTATTTATCGAACAGGTAGTGATTGACCAGATTTTCCAACAGCTCCTGGTGCCCGCTCTGGTGCTGCGGTGCCAGCTGATGTTGTTCAGCGTACTTCGCGATCTCCGCAAGTGATAACTGACCTTTCAAAATTTGCTGGCCCAGCTCACTGTTCCAGCCGCTGTAACGCTTCGCCACGCGTTTATCGAGCTCGCCGTCTTCAATCATACGTGCCGCCACTTTCAGCGCCAGCGCCATGGTGTCCATCGCGCCAATGTGGCCGTAGAACAGATCGTATTTGTCGGTGCTCTGGCGACGCACTTTGGCGTCAAAGTTCAGGCCGCCGGTAGTGAAACCACCCGCTTTGATGATTTCGTACATCACCAGCGCATTCTCTTCCACGCTGTTCGGGAACTGGTCGGTGTCCCAGCCCAGCTGCGCGTCGCCGCGGTTAGCATCGACCGAGCCGAAGATGCCCAGCGCAATCGCAGACGCGATCTCGTGGTGGAAAGAGTGGCCCGCCAGCGTGGCGTGGTTGGCTTCAATGTTAACTTTGATCTCTTTTTCCAGACCGAACTGCTTCAGGAAGCCATACACCGTCGCCACGTCGTAGTCATACTGGTGCTTCGTCGGTTCCTGCGGCTTCGGCTCAATCAGCAGCGTGCCGCGGAAGCCGATTTTGTGCTTATGGTCGACAACCATCTGCATAAAGCGGCCAATCTGCTCGCGCTCCTGACGCAGATCGGTGTTGAGCAGGGTTTCATAGCCTTCACGTCCGCCCCACAGGACATAGTTTTCACCACCCAACTGATGCGTGGCGTTCATTGCCGTCACCACCTGCGTGGCCGCCCAGCTAAACACTTCTGGATCCGGGTTGGTTGCCGCGCCCGCGCCGTAGCGAGGGTTGGTAAAGCAGTTTGCCGTGCCCCACAGCAGCTTCACGCCGCTTTGCTGCTGTTTCGCCGCCAGTACATCCACCATCTGCGCAAAGTTGTTCAGATACTCTTTCAGCGATGCGCCTTCCGGTGACACGTCCACGTCATGGAAGCAGTAGTACGGCACGTTCAGCTTGTGGAAGAACTCAAACGCGACATCGGCTTTGCGTTTCGCCAGTTCAAGGGCCTCACCCGGCTGCTGCCACGGGCGGTCAAAGGAACCCACGCCGAACATATCGGCGCCGTTCCAGCAGAAGGTATGCCAGTAACAGGCGGCAAAGCGCAGATGATCTTCCATGCGCTTACCCAGCACCAGCTCATCCGGGTTGTAGTGACGAAATGCTAAAGGATTGGTCGTTTTTGGGCCTTCGTAACGAACACGATCGAGTTGGTCGAAATAAGCTTGCATATTGAGCTCCATAATCAGGGTATGCGGCGAGTCGTTGATACAGGAGTAATAGTGAATAGACATTTTGGGTTGCTCAATTACGTTATTTCACACTGCTATTGAGAGAATGCACAACTGTGCGCTGGCTCGCAAAATAATGCGCAGACAAACTATTTCTCGGCGCGTATTCCAGAATCAAATGTAATTAAGACGTTACGTATTTTAAAATCCGATCGCGGTCATAAATTCAGAAATAAACCAAATATCATAATGGGAAGATAAAAATCTGTAATTGCCAGCCCGTCTTTCCGCGTTAAAAATTTGCTGCGTCTCAGCAGTGAATGTTTCTTTTATCTCAGCAACACATACCCCTACAAAAAGGCCTAATAATTATGAAGATAAAGAACCTGACTCTAACGCTCTGCACTACGCTCCTCCTTGCAAGCATTGCAGGACATGCCAAAGAGGTCAAAATTGGCATGGCGATTGACGACCTGCGTCTGGAGCGCTGGCAAAAAGATCGCGATATTTTTGTTAAAAAAGCAGAATCCCTCGGCGCCAGCGTGTTTGTTCAGTCGGCTAACGGCAACGAAGAAACACAAATGTCGCAGATCGAGAATATGATCAACCGTGGCGTCGATGTGCTGGTCATTATCCCCTATAACGGCCAGGTATTAAGTAACGTGGTGAAAGAAGCCAAACAGGAAGGCATAAAAGTGCTGGCCTATGACCGCATGATTAATAATGCGGACATTGATTATTATATTTCGTTCGACAATGAAAAAGTCGGGGAATTACAGGCGCAAAGCCTGATCGACAAAGTGCCTCAGGGCAATTATTTCCTGATGGGCGGCTCTCCGGTGGATAACAACGCCAAACTGTTCCGTGAAGGACAAATGAAAGTCCTTAAGCCGTATATCGACAACGGGAAAATTAAAGTGGTCGGCGATCAGTGGGCCGACGGCTGGCTGCCAGAAAACGCGCTGAAGATTATGGAAAACGCGCTGACGGCCAACAACAACAAAATTGATGCGGTTGTGGCCTCCAACGATGCCACCGCAGGCGGTGCTATCCAGGCCCTGAGTGCACAGGGGCTGGCCGGTAAAGTCGCTATTTCAGGACAGGATGCCGATCTGGCTGGCGTAAAACGCATTATCGCAGGCACCCAAACCATGACGGTCTACAAACCGATTACCGAGCTTGCCAATACGGCGGCGGAAATCGCTGTAGAGCTGGGCAACGGTAAGCAACCTAAAGCAGACGCAACGCTGAATAACGGGCTGAAAGACGTTCCGGCTCGCCTGCTCACACCGATTGAAGTCAACAAAGAGAACATTGACGCCACCGTCGTTAAAGACGGCTTCCACAAGAAGAGCGAACTGTAATCCGGCGCGGCCCCTGCTCTGCGGGGGCGCATCACGTTGTACTGTTCTTCCCTCGGGTTATGTGGAGCAGTTATGCCTTATTTACTTGAAATGAAAAGCATCACCAAACGCTTCGGCACGGTGAAAGCCGTCGACAACGTCAGCCTCCGGTTGAACCCCGGCGAAGTGATTTCGCTGTGCGGTGAGAACGGTTCGGGCAAGTCGACGCTGATGAAAGTGTTGTGCGGGATCTACCCACACGGCAGCTACGAAGGCGAAATCGTCTTTGCCGGTGAAGTTATCCAGGCGACACACATCCGCGATACCGAACGCAAAGGCATCGCCATCATCCACCAGGAGCTGGCGCTGGTGAAGCATCTCACCGTGCTGGAGAACATTTTCCTCGGGGCCGAAATTTCCCGCCACGGCGTGCTGGATTACGACACCATGACGCTCCGCTGCGAAAAGCTGCTGGCGCAGGTGAGCCTCAACATTTCACCGGATACCCGCGTGGGGGATCTGGGCCTCGGGCAACAGCAGCTGGTCGAAATCGCGAAAGCGCTCAATAAACAGGTCAGACTGCTGATCCTTGATGAGCCAACGGCCTCGCTCACCGAGCAGGAAACTGCGGTTCTGCTCAATATCATCCGCGACCTGCAAAATCACGGCATCGCCTGCATCTATATTTCACACAAGCTGAACGAGGTTAAAGCCATTTCGGACACCATCTGCGTGATCCGCGACGGGCAGCACATCGGCACGCGTGAAGCCGCGGGCATGAGCGAAGATGACATCATCACCATGATGGTGGGCCGCGAGCTGACGGCGCTCTACCCGAATGAGCCTCACACCAAAGGTGATGAAGTGCTGCGCGTGGAAAATCTGACCGCGTGGCACCCCGTTAACCGCCACATCAAGCGTGTGAATAACGTCTCGTTTTCTCTGCACAGCGGCGAAATCCTCGGTATCGCCGGGTTAGTCGGCGCCGGGCGCACGGAGGCCGTACAGTGTCTGTTTGGCGTGTGGCCAGGGCGCTGGGAGGGCACGATTTATATCGACGGCCAGCCGGTGAAAATCGACAACTGTCAGCAGGCGATCGCCCGCGGCATTGCCATGGTGCCGGAAGACCGCAAAAAAGACGGCATCGTGCCGGTTATGGCGGTGGGAAAAAACATTACGCTTGCGGCGCTCGATCGGTTCTCCGGCGCGTTGAGCAGCCTGGACGATGCCGCCGAGCAGCAGTGCATTCTCCAGTCACTTGCCCGGCTGAAGGTCAAAACCTCCTCACCAGAACTGGCCATTGGCCGTCTGAGCGGCGGCAACCAGCAGAAGGCAATTCTGGCGCGCTGCCTGCTTCTCAATCCACGCATATTAATCCTTGATGAGCCCACGCGCGGGATTGATATCGGTGCCAAATATGAAATCTACAAACTGATTAATCAGCTTGTACAGCAAGGGATTGCCGTCATTGTCATTTCGTCTGAGTTACCCGAAGTGCTCGGCCTGAGCGACCGCGTGCTGGTCATGCACGAGGGAAAACTGAAAGCCAACCTGATTAACCAGAACCTGACGCAGGAGCAGGTGATGGAAGCCGCTTTAAGGAGCGAACGTCATGTCGAAAAGCAATCCGTCTGATATCAAAGTCGCCGTTCCGACGCCCGGTGCGTTCGCGGGGCTAAAAGCGCTTAACCTGCAGGTTTTCGTGATGATTGCGGCGATTATCGTCATCATGCTGTTCTTTACCTGGATGACCGATGGCTCGTACTTAAGCGCGCGTAACGTCTCCAACCTGCTCCGCCAGACCGCTATCACCGGCATTCTCGCCGTCGGCATGGTGTTCGTGATTATCTCCGCGGAAATCGACCTGTCGGTTGGTTCGATGATGGGGCTCCTCGGCGGCGTGGCGGCGATTTTTGACGTCTGGCTCGGCTGGCCGCTGCCGCTGACCGTGGCGGTCACGCTGGTATTGGGGCTGGTACTGGGAGCCTGGAACGGCTGGTGGGTAGCTTACCGTAAAGTGCCGTCGTTCATCGTCACCCTGGCAGGGATGCTGGCCTTCCGCGGGATCTTAATCGGCATCACTAACGGCACTACCGTCTCCCCGACCAGTGCAGCCATGTCGCAGATCGGCCAGAGTTATCTCTCAGATAGCGTGGGCTTTACCCTCGGTGTGATTGGGTTACTGGCCTTTGTCGCGTGGCAGTGGCGTGGACGCATGCGTCGTCAGGCGCTGGGGCTGGCGTCGCCAGCATCCACGTCGATGGTGGGACGTCAGGCGCTCACGGCCGTCATTGTGCTGGGCGCCATCTGGCTTTTAAACGACTATCGCGGTGTTCCGACCCCCGTGCTGCTGCTGACGCTTTTACTGCTGGGCGGCATGTTTATGGCCACGCGCACCGCGTTTGGCCGCCGTATTTATGCCATCGGCGGCAACCTTGAGGCTGCTCGCCTCTCGGGCATTAATGTTGAACGCACCAAACTCGCGGTCTTCGCCATTAACGGCCTGATGGTCGCCATCGCCGGGTTGATCCTCAGCTCGCGTCTGGGGGCGGGTTCCCCCTCCGCCGGTAACATCGCCGAGCTGGATGCTATCGCCGCCTGCGTTATTGGCGGCACCAGCCTCGCAGGGGGTATCGGCAGCGTCGCGGGCGCGGTGATGGGGGCATTTATCATGGCGTCGTTGGATAACGGGATGAGTATGATGGACGTCCCGACGTTTTGGCAGTATATCGTCAAGGGGGCCATTCTTTTACTGGCAGTCTGGATGGACTCGGCCACCAAGCGACGGGCCTGATAACGGTATTGTGACTTAATTGGGAAGTGAGCCATGTTTGAAAAGCGTCACCGCATTACGTTGTTATTCAATGCCAACAAAGCCTACGACCGTCAGGTGGTAGAAGGCGTGGGTGAATATTTGCAGGCGTCGCAATCCGAGTGGGATATCTTTATTGAGGAAGATTTTCGCACCCGTCTGGAGAACATCAAAGACTGGCTTGGCGATGGCGTTATCGCCGACTATGACGACCCCGTCATTGAGCAACTGCTGACCGACGTCGACGTGCCGATCGTGGGCGTCGGCGGCTCCTACCACTCGCCCGAACACTATCCGCCAGTCCACTATATTGCCACCGATAACCATGCCCTGGTCGAGGCCGCCTTTCTCCATTTAAAAGAGAAAGGCGTCCATCGCTTCGCTTTTTATGGTTTACCCGCCACCAGCGGCAAGCGCTGGGCCGTTGAGCGCGAACACGCGTTTTGCCAGCTGGTCGCGCAGGAGAAGTATCGCGGCGTGGTGTATCAGGGGCTGGAGACCGCGCCGGAAAACTGGCAGCACGCGCAAAACCGCCTGGCGGACTGGCTGCAAACGCTGCCGCCGCAAACCGGTATTATTGCCGTAACGGACGCCCGCGCGCGCCACGTGCTGCAGGTCTGCGAACATTTACACATTCCGGTGCCCGAAAAGCTGTGCGTGATTGGCATTGATAACGAAGAACTGACCCGCTACCTTTCCCGCGTGGCGCTCTCCTCCGTTGCCCAGGGCACGCGCCAGATGGGCTATCAGGCGGCGAAGCTGCTGCATCGCCTGCTGGATAAAGAATCTCTGCCGCTTCAACGCCTGCTGGTGCCTCCTGTTCGCGTCGTAGAACGTCGCTCAACCGATTATCGCTCCTTAAGCGACCCGGCCGTCATTCAGGCAATGCACTATATTCGCAACCACGCCTGCAAAGGGATTAAGGTCGATCAGGTGCTGGATTCGGTGGGCATTTCGCGTTCGAATCTGGAGAAGCGGTTCAAAGAAGAGGTGGGCGAAACCATTCATGCCGTTATCCATGCTGAGAAGCTGGAAAAGGCACGCAGCCTGCTCATCTCCACGTCACTGTCGATCAACGAAATCTCGCAGATGTGCGGTTACCCGTCCCTGCAATATTTCTATTCGGTGTTCCGCAAAGAGTATGACACCACGCCGAAGGAGTATCGGGATCGCCACAGCGAGGTGCTGATATAGAAAAGAAAACGCCTTCCAGTGGAAGGCGTTTTTTTGAGATTACATATGGGCGGCGATTAAGCGCTGGTTATCCTGGTACATGGCGAACAGATAGTTGTTATAGCTCTGTCCCTTCGTCGAATAACCTTTCAGCTTGTGGATCATCGTACTGGCCGTCACTTCCTGGTCCGCTTTACGCAGCTGAGCGCGTGATTTACGGAACGATGAGTAGGCCGGGTGCGTATTCAGATTCACCACGTAGGCGCTGACGGAATCTTTCACAGATTCAAACTGCGAATAGCCTTTAACCTTGCCAGGGGCATTGTTACAACGACCTTTCACGCACTTCATGCCGAAAAGGTTGTTGTTGCTACGCGCAAGCTTAGAAGTCCCCCAGCCGCTTTCGGCAGCAGCCATGGTCGCAACCATGCTGCCCGGGATGATATCCACACGCTCAAGGAGAGCATTCCACGGCACACGACGCGTGTTACCGTTCCAGCTCAGCTTGTAGCGCTGCGTGATATCTTTCAGACGCGCGCGTTCTGACGGCGACCAGCGGCTATCGTACTGTTTGGAGATCAACCAGTTACGATCCGCAGTAATCGCGGCATTTTGACTCGTGATGTAAGGCATTACCGTCCGGAGAAACGCTTTTTTCCTTGGTGTTCCGGAAGGGTATTTTCGCAAATCAGGAAGTGAACTACTCTTTGCACTATTGCGAGAATACTCTTGTTTACTGCTAACCTTACTACTTGTCGTCTTTATTACGTGGGCTTTCTTACTCGTTGTATCCGTGTGCGTCTTCGCAAGCACCTCACCCGAAAATGCCGTGGTGAGTAACATGAGTATCGCAGCCCCATATCGTCGAATGGGAGTCGATATCATTAGGTCTCCTGGTCGGATGTAATCATCCCAACACCTTATTTTTTTCACAAATTTGAGAGCGGAATCTCAAATCATATCAAAAATAGACTTCAAGAGCACGTATAGAAATAGTCCAATTCCGAAACTATGTCACCTGAAACTTGCTCATAAAAACATCATTTCCGAAAATATGTGTGCGTTCTCGCAGATAACTGCCTAATTTTGCGCAAGATCACTCATCCTCACGCATCCTCCCGGCAGAAAGCGACAGGGGATGAGTTTTTCCCCTCTGCCTGCTGGCACACTGGTCAAAAATGCCGCGACAGGAAAAAGGAATGAAACGCACCGCATTAGCCTTTCTGATGTTACCCGCACTGGCACATGCCGACTGGTCATCTCCGGGGTTTAGCGCATTTAGCGCCGAAGGCACCGGAGTCTTCACCAGCCAGGCAAAGCTTGCGAAGGGTACGCGTCCTCTTACGCTGAGTTTTGACAAGACGTGCTGGCAGCCCACAGGCGCGATAAAACTCAATGAGATGCTGTCGCTCAAGCCCTGTGACGGCACGCCGCCGCAGTGGCGACTTTTCCGCGACGGCGACTACCTGATGCGGATTGATACCCGTTCCGGAACGCCCACCCTGCTGCTGACGATTCAGAGTGCCGCAGAACAGCCGGTTGCAAACGTCATCCGCCAGTGTCCGAAGTGGGACGGTAAGCCGCTGACGCTGGACGTCAGCCATACCTTCCCGGAAGGCTCCGTCGTGCGCGACTACTACAGTAAACAGACGGCGACGGTGCAGAATGGAAAAATAACCCTGCAGCCAGCCGCCAACAGTAACGGCCTGCTGCTGCTTGAGCGCGCCGAAACCGACAAGCCGGCACCGTTTAGCTGGCAAAACGCCACCGTCTATTTTGTACTGACCGACCGCTATGTGAATGGCGATCCGAGCAACGACAACAGCTATGGCCGCCATAAAGACGGCATGCAGGAGATTGGCACGTTCCACGGTGGCGATCTGAAGGGGCTGACCAGCAAGCTCGATTACCTGCAGCAGCTGGGGGTGAATGCGCTCTGGATAAGCTCCCCGCTTGAGCAGATCCACGGCTGGGTAGGCGGCGGAACCAAAGGTGATTTCCCGCATTATGCCTATCATGGCTACTACACCCAGGACTGGACAACGCTCGACGCCAATATGGGAACTGAAGATGATTTACGCCAGCTTGTCGACGAAGCGCACAAGCGCGGGATCCGCGTTCTTTTCGATATCGTCATGAACCACGTTGGTTATGCCACGCTGGCAGACATGCAGGAATATCAGTTTGGTGCCCTGTACCTGCAGGGTGATGAGCTGAAAAAGACGCTGGGAGAACGCTGGACGGACTGGAAGCCGGGCGCAGGCCAGACCTGGCACAGCTTTAACGACTACATCAACTTTAGCGACAAAGCCGCATGGGAAAAATGGTGGGGTAAAAAGTGGATCCGCACCGACATCGGTGATTACGATAACCCCGGCTTCGATGATTTAACCATGTCGCTGGCATTTCTGCCGGATCTGAAAACGGAATCCACGACGCCTTCCGGATTGCCAAACTTTTACCAACACAAGCCCGATACCCACGCGAAGGCCATCAAGGGATATACCCCGCGCGACTACCTTACCCACTGGCTCAGCCAGTGGGTCCGTGACTACGGCATCGACGGTTTCCGGGTGGATACGGCTAAACACGTTGAGCTTGCGGCCTGGCAACAGCTGAAAGACCAGGCAAGCCAGGCGCTGGCCGCCTGGAAAGGGGCGAACCCGGACAAAAAGCTCGACAACGCACCGTTCTGGATGACCGGGGAATCCTGGGGCCACGGGGTGATGCAAAGCGATTATTACCGCCACGGTTTTGATGCGATGATCAACTTTGACTATCAGGAGCAGGCGGCAAAAGCGGTGGATTGCCTGGCCGATATGGATCTCACCTGGCAGCAGATGGCGGAGAAGCTGCAAAGCTTCAACGTGCTGAGCTATCTCTCATCACACGATACGCGTCTGTTCCGCGAAGGAGGCCAGCGCGCGGCGGAGCTGCTCCTGCTGGCACCGGGCAGCGTGCAGATTTACTACGGCGATGAATCTGAACGTCCGTTCGGGCCGACAGGCTCCGACCCGCTGCAGGGTACCCGGTCAGATATGAACTGGCAGGACGTCACGGGCAAGCAGGCCCTAACCGTCGCCCACTGGCAAACGCTGGGTCAGTTCCGTGCCCGCCATCCGGCGATCGGTGAAGGCAAACAAACCACGCTGTCGCTGAAAGAGGGGTATGGCTTCGTGCGCGAGCACAAGGGCGATAAGGTGATGGTGGTATGGGCGGGTAATCAATAATTATCCCCCTCACCCTAACCCTCTCCCCGCAGGGGAGAGGGAACCGTACGGCGCCGTCTTTTCCCCCTCGCCCCTTTGGGGAGAGGGCCGGGGTGAGGGGAAATCCCACCAGAACTATTCACTACCCAAATCCACTCCCGCCCTATAAAACAACAAATCCGACCACATCACCCGATTTGCACCAGCACGGTGCTAGCGTTATGGTTACCCACTTTCAAAATAAGCTCGACAGATCACCTGCTATGACGTTTTCACTTTTCGGCGACAAATTTACCCGCCATTCAGGCATTACTCGCCTGATGGAGGACCTCAACGACGGGCTGCGCACACCGGGCGCAATCATGCTCGGCGGCGGAAACCCGGCTCAAATCCCGGAGATGACGACCTATTTCCAGACGCTGCTCGCTCAGATGCTGGAAAGCGGCAAAGCAACCGATGCGCTTTGCAATTACGACGGCCCGCAGGGTAAAACCGAGCTGCTGGCACTCCTCGCCGAAATGCTGCGTGACGAGCTGGGTTGGGATATCGAACCACAGAATATTGCACTGACAAACGGCAGCCAGAGCGCGTTTTTCTACTTGTTTAACCTGTTCGCAGGGCGTCGCGCCGACGGCACCACCAAAAAAGTGCTGTTCCCGCTGGCACCGGAGTATATCGGCTACGCTGATTCCGGCCTGGAAGAGGATCTGTTCGTCTCCGCGCGCCCGAATATTGAGCTGCTGCCGGAAGGCCAGTTCAAATATCACGTCGATTTTGAACACCTGCATATTGGCGAAGAGACGGGCATGATCTGCGTATCGCGTCCGACTAACCCAACGGGCAACGTGATCACCGACGACGAACTGATGAAGCTGGATGTACTGGCAAATCAGCACGGCATCCCGCTGGTGATCGATAACGCCTACGGCGTACCGTTCCCGGGCATTATCTTCAGCGAAGCACGCCCGCTGTGGAACCCGAACATCGTCCTGTGCATGAGCCTTTCTAAGCTGGGTCTGCCGGGCAGCCGCTGCGGCATCATCATTGCCAATGAGAAAATCATCACCGCCATCACCAATATGAACGGCATTATCAGCCTTTCACCGGGCGGCATTGGCCCGGCAATGATGTGCGAAATGATCAAACGCAAGGACCTGCTGCGCCTGTCGAATGACGTGATCAAGCCTTTCTATTACCAGCGCGTTCAGGAGACGATTGCGACAATTCGCCGCTACTTGCCGGAAGAACGCTGCCTAATCCATAAACCGGAAGGGGCGATTTTCCTTTGGCTGTGGTTTAAGGATTTACCTATCACCACCGAACTGCTTTACCAGCGCCTGAAAAAGCGCGGCGTACTGATGGTGCCGGGCGATTATTTCTTCCCGGGTCTGGATAAGCCGTGGCCGCATACCCATCAGTGCATGCGCATGAACTACGTCCCCGATCCGGAAAAAATCGAAGCGGGTGTTAAAATTCTCGCCGAAGAGATCGAAAAAGCCTGGCGCGAAGGAAATTGTTAAATAATAAGGCTCTTCAAATGAAGAGCCTTATTTTTCCGTGATCTGAATCTTATATTAAGGATATATCCTGTAGCGTTTAATTCATCATCTCTCTTGAGTTTCCTTAGGAATATTCCTTTAATTTACGCTCACTAACTTTCCCGTCAATAATTAAGCATCAATTAAAGATCTTAACTTATTGTTATTTTGAAATAACCACCTGCAACACCGCAAAATACCTTATTAAGTCACTTTCATGCATATTTAAAAATACTGCATATACTCACTAATACGCCGCTCGGCGTTCTTTTGCGTGGAGTATTCATATGCTACCTAATAATGTTAGTCGCATCAGCGCTATTGCTGTTGCGGTACTGCTCGCGTTCTCTCTTTCTGCCTGTAGTGGAAGCGGTGGCGGCTCTCATCACTCAACGGCCAAAAATAACCCTGCGACTGGAAGCAGCAGCGGCTCAGGTGATGGAAGTGGCTCGACCGCGAGCAATGGCGGTTCGGGCAGCAACGGCTCGGGTACCGGGACAGGCGCGGGTGGCGGAACGGGTTCTGGATCAGGATCGGGCTCAGGAGGCAATGGCAGCGGAGGAACCGGAACAGGCAACACGGGCGGTGGCGGAACCACTACCGCAGGCGCAAATACCATACTGGGTGATGCCGGTAAAACAGTAACCAGCGTCGGCTCTACGGTGGATGGTCTTGGAAGCCAGCTGCCGACAAATAATCCCGTCACGTCAACCGTTTCAACCACCGTCAGCGGTGTTGGCAGTGCTGTGTCCACCGTGGGGACAGGCGTCACGACTGGCGTTGGCGATCCAAACAACGCGAACGGTGTGGGCACAACGGTCAAAGGCGTGACCACGTCGGTCACCTCCCTTGGCAATACCGTTTCAACGGTAGGCACGGGCCTGGCGAGCTCCACTTCCGGAACACCGGTCAGCGGTGTAACTGGCCTGACGGGCAGCGTGGTCAACAGTACCGGGCAACTGGTCAGTAACACCGGCACGGGTCTCACCAACACGGTAAGCAGCCCTGCGGTCACTCAGGTAACAACCGATACCACGACCGTGGCTAACAAGACGCTGGGCGGAGTACAGGGCGTGACGCAAAGCGTGGGCACCACGACGGGTCTCGGCACACCGGTCAACGGTCTGCTGACCCAGGTGGGTAACACCGTGAGCGGCGTGGGGACCAACGTCAGCAACAGTAATAGCGGGCTTAACGGCGTGGGTCAGGTCGTCCAGAACGTCGGCCAGACGGTGACGGATAGCGGCACGCTGGTTAAACCCGCCACCTCGACGACCGGAGGAGGTTCAGGCGCTCTCACAGCCAATGCAAATGTGGCGGCCACGAACAACAGTTTGGGTGCAACGGTCAATACGACCCTCAGTACCCTGACGTCGGGCGTTACGGCCACAGCAACAACACATTAACCACCGGTCAAACAGTAATCTGCTTATTGTCATTCTGCGCCCCTGGTTCAGGGGCGCTTTATACGGCGACACTCCCCCTAACCGGGAATGATGAACAGGGATAGCGCGATGAAACACCACTTCCTTTTTTCGCTGACGGGGCTGGTTGTGCTGAGCATGGCCCGCGCCGATACACTGCCCTCTATTATTAACCCTGATAACCCGGCGCAAGTCTCTCGTAACGTTGCCCCAGAACAAACTGAGGCTGTCCCCCAGCCGAAAGTCAAAATAGAAAAACCGCAGTCAACGCTGACGCCTGAAACGCCCATTACCATTCATCACATTCAATTTATTGGCGGCACGCGTTATCCCTTGCAGGAATTGCTTCAGCCCTTCAGGCCGTACGCCGGAAAAACCGTGCCGCTAAAAACGCTCACCGGGCTGGTAAATGATATTACGGCGCGCTATAAGGCCGACGGTTTTCCGCTCTCCTATGCCTGGCTGCCGGATGATAATTTCCAGCAGGGCAATATTAAAATTGTTCTGGTTGAAGGGTATGTCGCTCACAGCGACATCACCAGTAATAACCCTCATATCGCCGAGCGTCTTAAACGATTGTCAGAAAAAATCATGGCGGAAAAACCGCTGTCACAGGATACGTTCGATCGCTATAGCCAGCTGATGACCCGTACCCCTAACGTTCCGGTCACGGCCAACGCGCAGCTGCCAACCAATATCTATGGCGCGGCGGCGATGCAGATAACCGGTAATCAGGAGCGGAGCTGGAATATCGCTTCCACCATCGATACCCGTAAAGGGCAAGATTTAATGATGCTGAACGGCACGCTCAGCAACATGACAAGCTATGGCGATCAGCTTGGCGTGGCCACGCTTGTACCGTTAGATAGCAACACGCGAAAAAACTATGTCGGTCTCAACTGGCAGCAGTTTTTAAACGATGAAGGGCTGACCATGCAGCTAAAAGGCAGCTATTACCGTGAAGATCCGCGAGATTTTTCTCCCCTGCTCTCTTTGCCGAACAATATCAAAGTCGATTCGAAGCAAAAAACAACGCAATACAACGGGGGCGTGACGTTTGGCTATCCCCTGCTGCTGACGCAAAAATCACAAATTAATCTGACCGGCGGTTTTGATTACACCGACCGCCAGGATGATTATGCCCTACAGGCCAGACTGCAGGGCAAAACCTATCAACTGGACTCCGTCAACCAACACGCGCGTTATCCCGCGCTGGAAGTGGGCATTAATGGTGCACATCAATTCACAACCGCCAGCATCAGCGGCAGGCTCAACGTCCGTCAGGGCATTGATGCGATGGGTGCGGATATCGTCTCGGCCCCCAGACCCGATATGAATTTTACGCTCACGAAAAGCTATCTGGACGCAGCCTGGCTGTTTGCCGACAAGTGGCGGCTTTCAACATCCTGGGAGGGAGACTGGTCAAATAACACGTTGCCAGAACCCGAACGCGTTAGCTTCGGTGCCCAGCGGTTTGGCCGTGGATACCAGGACAGTGAAGCAAGCGGTGATTACGGCTATGGCGGGCAGGTAGAACTGCGCTATATCCAGATGCGAAAAGAGAGTACCTGGCTTGCCACAATCCAGCCCTACATCCTGGCCGATACCGCGCAAACCTGGTTTAACACCTCAGGTTTGCCTCATCAGCGGCTCGGGTCAGTGGCGGCCGGCGTGATGGTAGGCGATACCCGCCACTATAGCGTCACGGTTGAGGCGGCAAGACCCGTAGGGGATGTTCCGACAGACAGTCGCAACAGAGACTGGCGCTACAGTCTGACGTTTACGTGGAATTTCAATAAAATGCAGTAAGCCTTTCAGCCCGAATACTGACAGGATCAACGCAGCGCAGTGCGTGGGTTGGACAGGCCTCCACGCAGGCCGGTCCGCCTTCGCGATGACGGCACAAATCACATTTCAGCGCTTGTGCCCTGTTTCCCACCAACCGTACCTGCATCGCCCCAAACGGACAGGCGACCATACAGCTCTTGCAGCCAATACAGCGCGTCTGCTCAACAAGCCAGGCGCCCGCCGTACGGCTGATGGCATGGGTTGGGCAGACGTTGGCACAGGGGGCGTCCTCGCACTGATGGCACCCCACCGCCGTTGTGAAGTCGTCCCCTTTCACCACCCGAAGGCGGGAGGTAAAAGCCTGCGCGGTGAAATCGTCCTGATGCGCGACCGCACAGGCTACTTCACAGGTGCGGCACCCGATGCATTTTCCCGCATCCGCCATGATAAATCGGTTCATCAGTTACGCCTCGCGCACGTTAAAACCCAGCTCTTTTGAGATAGCCTCTGCCGTTTCGCGCAGCGGCTTGAGCAAGTTCTTCTCACCCACCTGCTTCATGCGCGACGTCGACAGCGAAATGGAGATCGCATACGGGACGCGGCCGTGGATATCAAACACCGGCACGGCAATACAGGAAACGCCTAGCTCGTTCTCTTCTTTGTCCATCGCCATGCTGCGATCGCGAATTTCCGCCAGCTCATCATACATCGCGCTCAGCTCAGTGATGGTGTTGCGCGTCAAAGGTTGGATCTGTTCCTGATGGCTCTCCCAGTAGCTCGCCACGTAATCCTGATGACCAAACGCCATGTAGATCTTGCCCATTGCGGAGCAGTAGAGCGGCATATGCTGGCCGATATAGGCGCGCGTGCGCAGCATACCGGTTGTCGGTTCGAGCTTGTAAATCAGGATCGCGTGGTCATCTTCCCGGCTGGAGAAGTTCACCGTCTCGCCGGTCGCAATGTTCAGCGCTTCGAGGTGCGGAGCGGCCACGTGAATGATATTCAGCGACGACAGCGCTTTTTGCCCGACGGCGATAAATTTGGTGGTCAGGCGATAGCTGCCCGCCGCGGGTGCCGGGGTCACGTACCCGCACGACTGTAGCCCCTGCAGCAAGCGGTGCACGGTGCTTTTATTCAGCCCCGCCAGTTCCGATAAATGCGCAAGTGGACACCCGTTCGGATAGTTGCTGAGGATCTCAATCAGCATCAGGCCGCGAAACAAGCTCTGGCTGCCTGCTGGCCTCTCTTTCTCTTGCGTCATTTCGCTCTCTTTCATGCTCATTACATGGCTCCTGTTTAGCGCGTCCTGATGGTAGCGCAAAGTGTGGGTCAGTTCACGATCTCAACAGAAAAAACACAACCAGTTGATTTTAATCGATTTTGAAAAACATGAATGTCGTTGATCTGACAAAATTTGATCGCTATATTTGAAATCAGATTTCGTATAGTGAAATTTAGCGATAAAAAAGCACTCGCACTTGCCCTTAAAAGAACAGGAGAACAGGGATGAAAGTGACCTTCGAAGAGTTGAAAGCGGCGTTTAATCGGGTTCTGCTCGATCGCGGCGTGAAAGCGGAAACCGCAGACGCCTGCGCCGACATGTTCGCTCGCACCACGGAGTCCGGCGTCTATTCGCATGGTGTGAACCGCTTCCCACGCTTTATTCAGCAGCTTGATGCAGGCGATATCATTCCCGATGCTCAGCCCAAACGGGTGATGACATTAGGCGCCATCGAACAGTGGGATGCCCAGCGCTCCATTGGCAACCTGACGGCGAAAAAGATGATGGATCGCGCCACCGAGCTGGCGTCCGATCACGGTATTGGTCTGGTGGCACTGCGTAACGCGAACCACTGGATGCGCGGCGGTAGCTACGGCTGGCAGGCGGCGGAGAAGGGCTATATCGGCATTTGCTGGACCAACTCGATTGCCGTGATGCCCGCGTGGGGATCAAAAGAGTGCTGCATCGGCACCAATCCGCTGATCGTGGCTATTCCCTCTAACCCGATCACCATGGTCGACATGTCGATGTCAATGTTCTCCTACGGCATGCTGGAGGTGAATCGCCTGGCCGGGCGCGAGCTGCCGGTCGACGGCGGCTTTGACGACGAAGGTAACCTCACCCGAGAGCCGGGCGTGATCGAGAAAAACCGCCGTATTCTGCCGATGGGCTACTGGAAAGGGTCCGGCTTATCCATCGTGCTCGACATGATCGCCACTCTGCTCTCCAACGGATCTTCCGTCGCGGAAGTGACCCAGGACAACAGCGACGAGTATGGCGTGTCGCAGATCTTTATCGCCATTGAGGTGGATCGCCTGATCGACGGCCCAACTCGCGATGCCAAACTGCAGCGCATTATGGACTTCATCACCACCGCGCAGCGGTCAGATGAAAACGTTGCCGTCCGCCTTCCGGGGCATGAATTCACGCGCCTGCTGGAAGAGAACCGCCGCGACGGCATCACCATCGACGACAGCGTGTGGGCGAAAATCCAGTCTCTGTAAGGAGTGGGCCATGATATTCGGACATATTTCTCAGCCAAATCCGTGCCGCCTGCCGCGGGCGATTGAAAAAGCGTTAGATTTTCTGCGTACCACGGATTTCAGCATGCTAAAGCCGGGTGTGGTTGAAATTGAGGGACGCAACATCTTTGCCCAGGTGCTGGATCTCACCACCCGGGAACAGCACGAGAACCGCCCGGAAGTGCACCGCCGCTATCTGGATATTCAGTTTTTAGCATGGGGTGAAGAAAAAATCGGTATTGCCATTGATACCGGTAATAACGAAATAAGCGAATCATTACTGGAACAGCGGGATATTATTTTTTATCACGACAGCGAAAATGAATCCTTTATCGAAATGACACCCGGCAGCTATGCCCTATTTTTCCCGCAGGATGTGCATCGTCCTGCCTGTATTAAGAACAAGGAAGCCGCAATTCGTAAAATTGTGGTGAAAGTGGCCGTCAGCGAATTAGATTAATTTACTGATAAATACAGGAACGCAAAATGTCCAACACCAGTTTTATTATTGGTGCGTACCCCTGCGCACCCTCGTTTCACCAGAAAGGAGAACAAGAAGAACAAACCTTCTGGCGGGAACTTTCCGACACGCCGAATATTCGCGGGCTGGAACAGCCGTGCCTTGAAAATCTTCATCCTCTTGGCGACGAATGGCTGTTCCGCCATACGCCAGGTGAATGGCAAATTGTGGTCACGGCAGTGATGGAAACCATGCGCCGCCGCGGTATCAACAGCGCATTTGGCCTGGCGTCAGCCGATGAAACGCAGCGTAAAGCATGCGTGGACTTTTACCGGCATCTGCACCAGAAAGTTAACGCCGTGAACGCCCGTTATCCGGGCAAAGTGATAGCCCTGGAAATGCAGGCAGCCCCGCAGGCGGGCAATGTTTCCGTCGAACAAGCCACCGAGGCGTTTTCCCGCTCCATCCGTGAAATTACAGGCTGGGACTGGGGCTGCGATCTGGTGCTGGAACACTGCGATGCCATGAACGGCCCGGCACCGCGCAAGGGTTTCCTGCCCTTAGAGCAGGTGCTGGAGGTGGTGAAAGAGACGGATATCAGCGTCTGCATCAATTGGGCGCGTTCGGCCATCGAAGGCCGTAATACCACCCTTCCGCTTGACCATGTGCAGGCCGCGCTCAATGCCGGGAAACTGGGTGCATTGATGTTTTCGGGCACGACCACCCACGGGGAGTACGGAGAATGGCAGGATCTGCACGCGCCGTTTTCCTCATTCTGTGCCGACAGTTTGATGACAACTGAACACGCAAAATCACTCTTTACTGCGGCGAGCACCGCAACGTTGAAATTCTCCGGTATTAAATTACTGGAAATAAATGCTAATGCTGATGTCAGCCATCGCATCGCCATTTTACGCGACGGTATCAGCGCAATGAATAAAGCAACGCAATAACAATAAGAAAAGTTTATTCCGGTTACCTTACTGAGAGATTAACTATGAATATTTCTACTCATGCTCTACATGCGGACATTCCGCGCCAGCGCTGGCTAAGAATCATTCCTCCCATTCTTATCGCCTGCATTATTTCATATATGGACCGCGTGAATATCGCATTTGCGATGCCGGGTGGTATGGATGAAGAATTAGGTATTACCGCAACAATGGCAGGCCTGGCGGGCGGGATCTTCTTTATCGGCTATCTGTTCCTGCAGGTTCCCGGCGGCAAGATTGCCGTGCACGGCAGCGGCAAGAAGTTTATCGGCTGGTCGCTGGTTGCCTGGGCGGTGATCTCTGTGCTTACGGGTCTCGTGACGAATCAGTATCAGCTGCTGGTGCTGCGCTTCTTACTCGGCGTGGCGGAAGGCGGGATGCTGCCCGTTGTGCTCACCATGATCAGCAACTGGTTCCCGGACGCCGAGCGCGGTCGCGCCAACGCGATTGTAATCATGTTCGTGCCCATCGCCGGGATCATCACCGCCCCGCTGTCGGGCTGGATCATCACCGCGCTCGACTGGCGCTGGCTGTTCATTATTGAAGGTTTAATGTCCGTCGTTGTGCTGGTGCTGTGGGCGTTCACCGTGTACGACCGGCCGCAGGAAGCGCGCTGGATTTCAGAGGCGGAGAAAAACTATCTGGTGCAAACGCTGGCGGCTGAACAGCAGGCCATCGCTGGCAAAGAGGTGAAAAACGCGTCACTCGGCGCAGTGCTGTCCGACAAAACCATGTGGCAACTGATCGCCCTGAACTTCTTCTATCAGACCGGGATTTACGGCTACACGCTCTGGCTGCCGACCATCCTGAAAGAGCTGACGCACACCAGCATCGGTCAGGTGGGCATGCTCGCCATCCTGCCTTACATCGGGGCCATTGCGGGCATGTTCCTGTTCTCCACGCTCTCTGACCGCGCCGGCAAGCGCAAGCTGTTTGTCTCCCTGCCGTTGATTGGCTTCGCGCTCTGCATGTTCCTTTCCGTGGCGCTGAAGGAGAGTACCTGGCTGGCCTATGCCGCACTGGTGGGCTGCGGGTTCTTCCTGCAATCCGCCGCGGGCGTCTTCTGGACCATTCCGGCGCGACTGTTCAGCGCAGAGATGGCGGGCGGCGCGCGCGGCGTGATCAACGCCCTGGGCAACCTCGGTGGCTTCTGCGGCCCGTATGCCGTTGGCGTGCTGATCACCCTGTACAGCAAAGATGCTGGCGTTTACTGCCTGGCCGTTTCCCTCGCCCTGGCGTCGCTGCTGGCTCTGCTGTTACCGGCGAAATGCGATGCCGGGGCAGAGCCTAATCCCACGGTGACTCCACACAAGCGTGCGGCGTGATGCCCTCACCCCAGCCCTCTCCCACAGGGAGAGGGAGAAAACCGAACCGTAGGCCGGGTAAGCGAAGCGCCACCCGGCGAATAAGCGAGATGAAGATGAGTGAAAAAGAGCCCTTCTGGCTGGGTATCGATTGTGGCGGTACTTATCTGAAAGCCGGTTTATACAACAGCCAGGGCAAGGAAGTCAGTATCGAACGCCGCTCCGTTGCCACGCTCAGCCCGCGAGCGGGCTACGCCGAGCGGGATATGCATGAGTTGTGGCAGCACTGCCATGCAACCGTCGCCACGCTGCTCAAAAATTCCGGCGTAAACGGCAACCGGATCAAAGGCGTCGGCATTTCTGCTCAAGGCAAGGGACTGTTTCTGCTCGATAAACAGGACCAACCGCTGGGTAACGCCATACTCTCCTCCGATCGCCGTGCGCTGGAGATTGTGCAGCGCTGGCTGCAGGACGGCATTCCCGAAAAACTCTACCCGCATACGCGCCAGACGCTGTGGACCGGGCACCCGGCCTCGCTTCTGCGCTGGGTCAAAGAGAATGAGCCGCAGCGCTATCAGCAGATTGGTAGCGTAATGATGGCACACGACTATCTGCGCTGGTGCCTGACCGGCGTGAAGGGCTGCGAAGAGAGCAACATCTCCGAGTCCAATCTCTACAACATGAATACCGGGAAATACGACCCACAGCTTACGCGCTGGCTCGGCATCAGCGAGATTGACGGCGCCCTGCCGCCGATTGTCGGTTCAGCAGAAATCTGCGGGGAAATCACCGCTCAGGCAGCCGCCCTTACCGGTCTCGCGGCGGGCACGCCCGTCGTGGGTGGACTGTTTGATGTGGTTTCCACCGCGCTCTGCGCCGGACTGCAGGACGAGCACACGCTGAACGCCGTGCTGGGCACCTGGGCCGTCACCAGCGGGATCGCCAGTGCGCTTCGCGACAACGAACCCTTCCCGTACGTCTATGGCCGCTACGTGCACCCGCAGCAGTATATCGTTCACGAAGCCAGCCCCACCTCGTCCGGCAACCTTGAGTGGCTCACCGCACAGTGGGGTGACATGTCGTTCAGCGAGATCAACCACGCCGTCGCCAGCCTTCCGAAAGCCGAAAGCGATGTGTACTTCCTGCCGTTCCTCTACGGCAGCAACGCCGGGCTGGAGATGACCAGCGGCTTCTACGGGATGCAGGCGCTACACACCCGCGCGCACCTGCTACAGGCGGTTTATGAGGGGGTGGTGTTCTGCCACATGACCCACCTCAACCGCATGCTTGAGCGCTTTACTCAGGTGCAGGCGCTGCGCGTGACGGGTGGCCCGACCCATTCGGACGTGTGGATGCAAATGCTCGCGGACGTCAGCGGGCTGGCGATTGAGCTGCCGCAGGTGGAAGAGACCGGCTGCTCCGGCGCGGCGCTGGCGGCGATGGTGGGTACCGGTGTATTCACCGACTTCCACTCAGCGCAGCGTGCACTCAAACATGGCATCCGGGTCATCGAGCCCGACATGCGCGCCCATGCGGCCTATCAGCGCAAGTATCACCGCTATCAGCTACTGATTTCAGCACTACAGGGCTATCACGCCCGAGTTAAGGAGAACAACCTATGAGCCGACCATTACTGCAGCTGGCGCTCGACCATACCTCTCTTCAGGCCGCGCAGCGTGACGTCGCGACGCTTGCCGATCACGTTGATATCGTCGAAGCGGGCACCATTTTGTGCCTGACCGAAGGGCTAAACGCCGTGCGCGCCCTGCGCGAGCAGTGCCCGGATAAAATCATCGTTGCGGACTGGAAAGTGGCCGACGCCGGAGAAACGCTGGCAGAACAGGCGTTTGGCGCGGGCGCGAACTGGATGACCATCATCTGCGCCGCCCCGCTGGCAACCGTTGAACGAGGCCACGAGGTGGCCCTGCGCCGCGGCGGTGAAATCCAGATGGAGCTCTTTGGTAACTGGACGCTGGACGACGCGCGCGCGTGGCATCGCGTCGGCGTGAAACAGGCAATCTACCACCGCGGGCGCGACGCACAGGCGAGCGGTCAGCAGTGGGGTGAAGCGGATCTCGCGAAAATGAAAGCGCTCTCCGACATCGGTTTACAGCTTTCGATTACCGGCGGCATCACCCCCGCCGACCTGCCGCTGTTTAAGCAGATCAACGTTAAAGCCTTTATTGCCGGGCGCGCGCTGGCTGGAGCAGAAAATCCGCCGCAGGTGGCGCAGGCATTCCATTCGCACATTCGCGACATCTGGGGAGCGTAACCATGCGTCAGCATCCGTTAGGGATTTACGAAAAAGCGCTGCCAAAAGATCTCTCCTGGCCCGAGCGGCTGGTACTGGCGAAAAGCTGCGGGTTCGATTTTGTTGAGATGTCTGTCGATGAAACCGACGAGCGATTATCGCGCCTCGACTGGAGCACCACGCAGCGTGCCTCTCTGGTTGAAGCGATGCTGGAAACCGGGGTGTCTATCCCGTCCATGTGCCTGTCTGCCCACCGTCGCTTCCCGTTTGGCAGCCGCGATGAAACCGTGCGCCTACGCGCCCGCGAAATCATGATCAAAGCCATCAGGCTGGCGCGTGACTTAGGCATTCGCACCATCCAGCTTGCGGGTTATGACGTGTACTACGAAGAGCACGACGAAGGCACGCAGCAGCGCTTTGCCGACGGGCTGGCGTGGGCGGTAGAGCAGGCCGCCGCCGCGCAGGTAATGCTGGCGGTAGAGATCATGGATACCGCGTTTATGAACTCCATCAGCAAATGGAAAAAGTGGGACGACATGCTCGCCTCGCCGTGGTTCAGCGTTTATCCGGACGTTGGCAACCTGAGCGCGTGGGGCAACGACGTCACCGCCGAGCTGACGCTGGGCATTGACCGCATTGCGGCTATTCACCTGAAAGACACCCAGCCCGTCACCGCGCAAAGCCCCGGGCAGTTCCGCGACGTGCCGTTTGGCGAGGGCTGCGTCGATTTTGTCGGCGTGTTTAACACGCTGAATCAACTGAACTATCGTGGCGCGTTTCTGATTGAGATGTGGACTGAAAAAGCAAAAGAGCCGGTGCTGGAGATTATCCAGGCGCGCCGCTGGATTGAAGCCCGTATGCAGGAAGGAGGCATGACATGCTAGACGAACTTAAAGCCGAGGTACTGGCGGCTAACCTGGCGCTGCCCGCCCACCAACTGGTGACGTTCACCTGGGGCAACGTCAGCGCGGTTGACCGTGAAAGCGACATGATGGTGATTAAGCCCTCCGGCGTGGAGTATGACGTGATGACGGTGGAGGATATGGTGGTGGTGAATATCGCTACCGGCGAAGTGGTCGAGGGAAATAAAAAACCCTCTTCAGACACGCCCACCCATCTTGCGCTGTACCGTCGTTATCCGGAGATTGGCGGCATCGTGCATACCCACTCCCGCCACGCCACCATCTGGTCGCAGGCAGGACAGGATTTACCCGCCAGGGGCACAACGCACGCGGATTATTTCTACGGGGCGATCCCCTGCACGCGCCTGATGACCGCGGCAGAGATTGCCGGAGAATACGAATATCAGACGGGTGAAGTGATCATCAAAACCTTCGAGGAGCGCGATCTCAGCCCGATGCAGATCCCGGCGGTGCTGGTCCACTCCCACGGCCCGTTCGCCTGGGGTAAAGACGCTGCCGATGCGGTCCACAATGCCGTCGTGCTGGAAGAGTGCGCCTATATGGGCCTGTTCTCTCGCCAGCTCGCGCCACAGCTTCCGGTTATGCAGCAGGAGCTGCTCGACAAGCATTATCTGCGCAAGCACGGGGTGAATGCCTATTACGGGCAGTGATCATCCGGAATTGATATGCTCTTTACAGTACCGCCGTTTCCAGACGGCGGGTGTTAGCCCGGTGTGCTTCGAAAAGATCTGCCGAAAATAGCCCACGTCATTAAAGCCGCAGCGGGTCGCCACTTCGGTAAGCGAGGCAGAACCATCCAGCAACAGCTTTTCCGCCGCCCTGACGCGCTGGCGATGTATTGCCTCCGTCAGGGTTAAATGGAACGTCCGGCGAAACACACGTCCGAGATAATCGGCATTGCAGTGCAACGCTTTTGCCAGCTGCGAGGTAGAAAGCGGTAAATGAAACTGCGTGCGAATAAGCTGTTTCGCCTTCCACGCCATTGCCGCACCGGCTTCATCTGCGTTATCTTCATAGCCTGATGAAATAGAAATTTGCTGCAAAATCAGTAATAAAATGATTTCCAGCGCCACGCTTCGCTGTAATTTCTCCTGCTCGCTCAGGAACTGGCGAAAAAGAGAAATTACATACTGTGCATCCCTCACGCGGCAGTGTTGTTCGATTGCCAGATTGGGCAACCGGTGCGGATGATGCTCAACCTCAAAATGCAGCCAGTAAAATTTAAGATCGGCCGGAAAGTCGCCCACGCCCACATGGCGTCGGTCTGGCCAAAGCAGCAAACTCTCTCCTGCTTTTACCTCAAATAACGTGTTTTCTTCCTGAATCGTTAATGTCCCTTTTTCGACAAAAATAATCTCCCACGACGTTAATTTTCGCGCAGGGTGGCGGCCCACGCCCCGGGAGATAAATAACCCGCCATTTTGGACTTTAATCGGAAGCGCTATGGATAATTCAAGCATGGATATTCACCATTCCGCTTGTATTGCCGTTGATATTCAACTTACGCTTTGATTATTAATCAATATTCGAATAACTGTCCGATCGGAATCACATTTTTATCATCAGGTCGGAATCGTCATCTTTTTATACTTTTCCCTTCCCTTGTTGGCCTTTCCGTTCGGTGCAGAATAAATGCGTACCTTGCACAAATACGATAATAAATTCGATTACCGAGGAGTTACTTCATGACTTCCACACCGATTACAGAATCAGACGTGACACAAGGGGCAACAGAGGGCCACTTGTCCGTGCGCGAAAAAATTGGCTACGGCCTGGGCGACGCGGGCGGGACGGTGATTACCTGCCTGATCATGAATTTTCTGACCTTTTTCTATACTGATGTCTTTGGCCTGACCCCTGCGCTCGTGGGCACGCTGTTTATTGCCTTACGTGTATTTGACGCCATTTCCGACCCGGTAATGGGCATTATTGCCGACCGCACGCAAAGCCGCTGGGGGCGCTTTCGTCCGTGGCAGCTGTGGGTCGCCTTCCCGATCGGCATTATCGGCGTGCTGACCTTCACCGTTCCGGAAGCCAGCATGGGCGTGAAAATCGCCTGGGCATTCGGGACCTATCTGCTGTTGTCCGTCGGCTATACCGCCATCAACGTTCCCTACTGTGCGCTGATTAACACCATGACCACCCGTCACAATGAGGTGATCTCCTGCCAGTCATGGCGCTTTGTGCTCTGCGGCGTGGCGGGGTTTTTGGTCTCCGTGGGCCTGCCGTGGCTGGTCGCGGAGTTAGGCCAGGGAGATGCCGCGAAAGGGTATCAGCTTGGCGTCGGGGTGCTGTGCGCCATCGCGGTGGTGATGTTCCTGTGCTGCTTCTTCTGGGTACGCGAGCGTGTTCCGCTGGCGCTGATGGGGAAATTTACCCTGCGCGAGCATCTGGCCGGTCTGCGTAAAAACGATCAGCTGCTGCTGATGCTGGTGATGTCATTTCTGCTGATTAACGTCTTCAACATTCGCGGCGGCGGGTATATGTACTTCATCACATATGTGCTGCAGGGCAGTACCGCCTATACCTCGCTGTTTTTCACCATGGTGACCTTTGCGGCCATTCTGGGGGCGGTCATCGTCAGCCCGCTGTCGCGCCGTATTGATACCGTCAAACTCTATTACTACACCAACCTGGCGCTCGCCGCGCTCGCGGTGGGAATGTGGTTCCTGCCTGGCGGCCCGGCGCACCAGACGCTGTGGCTAATCGTCATTTTGAGCAACGGCGTCATTCTCGGGTTTACCCTGCCGCTGCACTTCTCGCTGATGGCCTTTGCCGACGACTATGGCGAGTGGAAAACCGGGGTGCGTTCGTCGGGCATGAACTTCGCCTTCAACCTGTTTTTCATCAAGCTCGCGTGGGCCTCCAGCGCCGGGATCATCAGCCTTGTGTTTATCGCCGTGGCCTACCAGCCCGGTGCGGGCAACCAGACGCCTGCTTCGCTGCAGGGCATCACCGCCATGGAGACGCTGCTCCCCGCCCTTTTCCATCTGCTGCTGGCCGTCTCTATCCGCTGGTGCAGACTCAACAACCCTATGATGTCGCGCATTGCTACCAACCTGCGCCAGCGTCACGTACCCTCCTGAGGAGAACACGATGTCCATAATGGAAGCCAATCTGCATAAACTGAAAATTAACGACCCGTTTCTCGGGCAGTATCAACGTCTGGTACGTGAGGTGGTGATCCCCTACCAGTGGGATGCGCTAAACGACCGCGTGACGGAAGCCGAACCCAGCCACGCCATCACCAACTTCCGCATTGCGGCGGGTCTGGAACAGGGTGAATTCTACGGCATGGTATTTCAGGACAGCGACGTGGCGAAATGGCTGGAAGCCGTGGCGTGGTCGCTGTGCCAGAAGCCTGATGCTGAACTGGAGAAAACCGCCGACGAGGTGATTGAGCTGGTCGCTGCGGCGCAGTGTGAAGACGGTTATCTCAACACGTACTTCACGGTAAAGGCACCGGGCGAACGCTGGACGAATCTGGCCGAGTGTCACGAGCTGTACTGTGCCGGACATATGATAGAAGCGGGCGTAGCGTATTTTCAGGGCACCGGAAAACGCCGTCTGCTGGAGGTGGTGTGCAGGCTGGCAGACCATATCGACAGCGTGTTTGGCCCCGGCGAGAACCAGCTACACGGTTATCCGGGCCATCCGGAAATCGAACTGGCGCTGATGCGGCTTTACGACATCACGCAGGAGCCCCGCTATCTCACTCTGGTGAAATATTTCATCGAGCAACGCGGCGTTCAGCCTCACTTCTACGATATCGAATACGAGAAGCGCGGCAGAACGTCGTACTGGAACACCTATGGCCCGGCCTGGATGGTCAAAGACAAAGCCTACAGCCAGGCGCATCAGCCGCTTTCGGAACAACAAACGGCCGTCGGCCATGCGGTGCGTTTTGTCTATCTGATGGCGGGCATGGCGCATCTGGCGCGCCTGAGTCATGACGAGGGTAAACGACAGGACTGTCTGCGGCTGTGGAAAAACATGGCGCAGCGCCAGCTGTATATTACCGGTGGAATCGGCTCACAAAGCAGCGGCGAGGCGTTCAGCAGCGATTACGATCTGCCCAACGATACGGTGTATGCCGAAAGCTGCGCCTCCATCGGCCTGATGATGTTTGCCCGCCGGATGCTGGAGATGGAGGCCGACGGCCACTACGCCGACGTAATGGAGCGCGCGCTATACAACACGGTACTGGGTGGAATGGCGCTGGATGGTAAGCATTTCTTCTATGTGAACCCGCTGGAAGTCCATCCGAAAACCCTGGCGTTCAACCATATCTACGATCACGTGAAGCCCGTCCGCCAGCGCTGGTTTGGCTGCGCCTGCTGCCCGCCGAATATCGCCCGCGTGCTGACGTCACTGGGGCACTACATTTATACCGTCCGCCAGGATGCGCTTTTTATTAACCTTTACGTGGGCAACGATGTTGCCATACCGGTTGGAGACGAAACCCTGGCGCTGCGAATTAGCGGTAACTATCCGTGGCATGAACAGGTAAAAATCGACATTACCTCGCCTGTTCCCGTCACGCATACGCTAGCCCTGAGGCTGCCAGACTGGTGTGCCGCGCCTGACGTTTCATTAAATGGAGAAGCGGTAACGGGCGAGATCTCCCGTGGATACCTTTATCTCACCCGCAGCTGGCAGGAGGGTGACGACATTACGCTAACGTTACCTATGCCGGTTCGCCGTGTGTATGGCAACCCACAGGTCCGCCAGCAGGCGGGGAAAGTCGCCCTACAACGCGGACCTCTGGTTTATTGCCTGGAAGAGGCCGATAACGGCGCCAATCTGCATCACCTTTCTCTGCCTGAAAACAGCGAGTTCAGGGTCTTTGAAGGGAAAGGGATTTTCGCGCACAAGATGCTAGTACAGGCAGAGGGGATTGGGTGTCACGTGGAGGACACGGATGCGCTGTGGCAGTACGATCGCTCGCCGGTACAACGTCAGCCCCGCACGCTGACCTTTATTCCCTGGTTTAGCTGGGCTAACCGGGGAGAAGGAGAAATGCGGATCTGGGTGGATGAAGGTTGAATTTCTGCGGCCTGTTGCCCTCACCCCATCCCTCTCCCACGGGAGAGGGAGTAAACAGGCTTTACCCCATCAGAAACGCCAGGTCAGGCCGGTCATCAGCGCGAAGCTGTCGTCGCGGTCGATCATCGGGCTGTTCTTCACGTCGTCAGGCAACACGGTGTAGACCGCGCTGGCGTTGAGGTACAGCTTCTGGGTTAACTGATATTTAGCCGCCAGCCCAACGTATGGCGTCCAGCTGTCACCAGCGGTGTATTGATCCAGTCCTGAGCGGCGAGACTCGCTGCCGGATACGCCATAGTAGTAGTCGTTATAGCTTTCGTCGCTGTAGAACACACCAACAGAAGGCGTCAGGGTCAGGCGCTCCATCCTGATTGGACGGAAGTAAGATACCTCGCCGATCACGCCACCGCTTTCATCCATGGCATCACCAGAGACCGCCACTTTGAGCGAACCCCAGCTCTCATGGCGGTAGTACGCGCCGCCGAGGAAGGCAGACGCTTTACGCTCATCCAGCTGCTTCATCTGATGGTCGTCGTTGTCATCAGGATCGAAATGCAGCGGCATCCACGACGCTGTCAGACTGAATTCATTTTTTGCGTCTTTCCACAGGATCCATCCGCCAGTGGTCTGACGAACATAGAAACGATCGCCTTCATAGCTTATTAACGGTACTGCGGTAGTATTTTCGTTATAGCCTTTGTAAGGAGACTCATTAAATACAGCCCCCGCTCCAAGTGAAAAGTCACCGGCCATTGCTGAGGATGTTGCAAATAACGTGGCAGCGATGAGTAAATTGTATTTAATAGTCATTACATGTAATCCATTAAAATGCCAAACAAGCGAGGCGCATAATAATGGTTACAAATTTGCCAATGCAACGCTGCGGTTTATATAATATTATATATAAAATCATATAGATGGGTGCGCATGATGAATAAATTACAGCTAAAGCCACGCGAATTAAAAATTATATCCGTCATCGCAGCCACCCACAGCATTGGTGATGCCGCGGCCCTGCTGGGCATGGCGCAGGCCAACGTCAGTAAATATCTGTCTGATTTTGAAACGCGGGTTGGACTGAAGGTGTTTGAGCGCACCACGCGCCAGCTGGCCCTGACCCAGTTTGGTGAAGCGTTACTCCCTTACGTTAATGCCACGCTGGATAAGAACAGTCAACTCGTTAATTTCATTGCTGATTATAAGCATGAAAAGCGCGGAAAGGTCACAATCTATGCCCCCACAGGTATCGTGACCTATCTCGCGCGCCACGTGATCCATCAGATAGAAGACATCGGTGACATTCGCATCTCCCTGAAAACCTACAATCTGGACCGGAATGAATTTTCAGAAGGCGTTTCCTTTCCTGATGACTGCGATATTTTAATTACCTATGCGCAACCGAAAGACGAAAGCCTGGTCGCCAGCGTGTTGACAAAATATTCCGTTACGGCATTCGCAACCGTAGAGTATTTAAATAAACATCCCTTAACGGGACCTGAAGATTTAATTAATCACTCCTGCATTCTTATTGATTCCATGCTGGTCGATGATGCGAACATCTGGCGTTTCCGCGTGCACGGCAGTGATAACGTGCACGACTACCGGGTGACCGGTAATTATATTTGCGACAATACGCAGACGGCCCTGGAGCTGGCAAGAAATAATCTTGGGATTGTTTTTGCACCCAAAGAGAGTCTGAAGAAAGAATTAACGCGGGGGATGCTGGTCCCCTGCTTCCCGCATCAGGAGGAGTGGTGGCTCGATCTGACGGCCATCTTCCGCAAACGTGAATACCAGCCCTGGCGTGTGCAATACGTCCTGGACGGCGTTCTGAACTGCCTGCGCCAGCAAATTGCTCAGGCCGCCCATGGACGGCCTGAGCTGGGCGATTAGAACAGCCCCAGCGGTTTATCGGAGTAGCTGACCAGCAAACATTTCGTCTGCTGGTAATGCTCCAGCATCATCTTGTGGGTTTCACGCCCGATGCCCGACTGCTTATAACCGCCAAAGGCCGCGTGCGCCGGATAGGCGTGGTAGCAGTTGGTCCAGACGCGCCCGGCCTGAATGCCGCGGCCCATTTTATAGGCCAGATTACCGTTGCGGCTCCAGACGCCTGCCCCCAGGCCATACGGCGTGTCGTTGGCAATCTCCAGCGCCTCCTCCATCGTTTTAAAGGTGGTCACGGCCAGCACCGGTCCGAAAATTTCCTCCTGGAAGACGCGCATGTTGTTCTGACCGAAGAGGATCGTCGGCTCAAGGTAATACCCTTCCTGCAGATCTCCTCCCAGCACTTTACGGCGTCCGCCGGTCAGAATATCCGCCCCTTCTTTCTTGCCGATGTCGATGTAGTTGAGGATAGTCTCCAGCTGTCCGTGTGAAACCTGCGCGCCCATCTGCGTGACGTTATCGAGCGGATTACCGCTGCGGATAGACTCAACGCGGCGAATGGCCCGCTCCATAAAGCGCTCATAGATGGACTCCTGCACCAGCGCGCGGCTTGGGCAGGTGCAGACTTCGCCCTGGTTAAACGCAAACAGCGCAAACCCTTCCAGGGCTTTATCGAAGAAGGCATCCTCTTCCTCCATCACGTCCGCGAAGAAGATGTTCGGGGATTTCCCGCCCAGCTCCAGGGTCACCGGAATGATGTTTTGCGTAGCGTACTGCATGATCTGCTGGCCCACTTCCGTCGACCCGGTAAACGCCACTTTAGCGATCCGTTTCGAGGTCGCCAGATATTCCCCTATCTCACCGCCAGCACCGTTGACCACGTTAATCACGCCCGGCGGCAGAAGATCGCCAACGATTTCCATCAGCAGCAGCACCGAGAGCGGCGTCAGACGCGCCGGTTTCAGCACAATACAGTTCCCGGCCGCCAGCGCGGGCGCCATTTTCCAGCTCGCCATCAGTAGCGGGAAGTTCCACGGAATAATTTGCCCGACGACGCCCAGCGGCTCGTGGAAGTGATACGCCACGGTGTCGCTGTCTACCTCGCTTATTCCACCCTCCTGAGCGCGAATACAGGAGGCAAAATAGCGGAAGTGGTCGATGGCCAGCGGCACGTCAGCCGCCATCGTTTCGCGGATAGGCTTGCCGTTATCCCAGGTTTCCGCCGTCGCCAGCAGCTCAAGATTTTGCTCCATCCGGTCGGCGATTTTGAACAAAATGGCCGCGCGGTCCTGAACGGAGGTATGAGCCCATTTCTCTTTCGCTTTGTGCGCCGCATCCAGCGCCAGGTCGATATCGCGCTTGCCGGAGCTGGCAATCTCACACAGCGGCTGGCCGGTAACCGGGGTCAGGTTGGAATAGTATTCGCCGTCGACGGGAGCGACCCAGTCGCCGCCAATAAAGTTGTCATAACGGGGCTTCAGCTTGAGGGGAAAACCATACTCGCCGGGCTGGATACGCGATGAGGGAGGATTGTTTGTCATGACCGTCTCCTTGCTGTTGGTGTACAACAAGGGTAGTTCCGGCTGGCGATTTTCTCGCCAGCCGGTAACGGTGTTTACGACGGAGGTCACGGAGTTTCAGGAAATAGCAACGAATCTCGCAATAAATGATCGTTACCGCGACGGCGGGTAAAGCCGATGCGGTTGAAATACTCCAGGATCTGAATCGCCAGCTTGCGGCCCACGTTCAGCCGGTCGCGGAAATCGGCCGCGCAGGTGGAGCCCCGCGCCTGATCCAGCTCGCGGATCAGGTTGGCAAACGCCACAATGCGATCGTTACGGTAATAACGATCTTTCACGATCGCGACTATCAGTCCCTGCTGCGCCGCATGGCGCAATACCTGACGCATCACCTGTTCATCGGTGTTGGTTTCGCGAGCCAGATCGCGAACCCACCACGGCTCATCACCAAACAGCGTGGCGACTTTTTGCCATATCGCCTCTTGCTCTGCGGTGAACCCGGCCTTGTGATCCGGCAGATGCAGCCAGCCGTGGTGGCTTTTAATCACCCCGCTTTCGCGCATGTTTTCAATCAGCAGCAGCACCAGCGCGTCGTCTTCCATCGGCAACGCCATGCGTCGCAGACGCTCACGGCCCGGGCCTGGCTCGTCCTGATGCTGTTCATGGTACGTCGCCAGCGTATTCAATATCTTACGCTGCCAGTGTGCCGCAACCGGGGCATTAAGCAGACTGTTTCCAGCCTGAATAAAGCCCGGCTGCCGGGTCAGCTGGATTAGGCCTTCCTCGCTCAGCTGGCGTGCCCATGCAAAATCACGCAGACTTACCGCGCCGCGATCGAGATGTACCCGCAGCGCGGCGTTATCATCGCTGGCCAGCGCCAGCGCGGCCAGCCACTGCAGATATTCAGGTTTACGCTTGCCGCGTCGCGGTGGATTCAGCGCGACGACCCGCGCCCCGGCCAGCGTTTCCCGCGCGGAAATATCACGCAGTACCAGACGATCGTTGTCTGCCAGCCAGAGCGGGGAATCGAATACCAGTTCGGCAAGGTCGTTTTCCAGCAGCGACACGCGCCCGGTGATATGGCTGGCCGCGTGGTGAATATGCAGCGGCTGCCACTGGGTCAGCGGCATGTGTGTCTGCAGGGAGACAATCACGCGTTCAGACGGTTCCGGCGGGGCATCGGCCAGCAGCCAGTCTCCGCGATTAAGCTGCTCTTTTTCCGCATCCCCGGCAATGTTCAGCGCGATACGCTGTCCGGCACGGGCACGTTCAGCGGGCTGGTTTTGCGCGTGCAGCCCGCGCACGCGCATCGGTTTGTTCACGCCCGTCAGCCAGAGCGAATCTCCCACGCTGACTTCACCACTCAGCGCCGTGCCGGTAACCACCAGACCCGCGCCTTTGACGGTAAACGCCCGATCAATCGCCAGACGGAAGCGGTGATGGCTGGCGTGATTGCGCGACGAAAGCTGCTGTAAGTGGTGGCGAAGTTCCTCGATACCCCGCCCTTCTGTCGCCACGGTGACAAAAAGCGACGCGTCGGCAAAACCATACTCCCGTAAGGTCGCCTGGACCGTTTCGCGCACCTCGCGGACGCGTGCGTCATCCACGCGATCGGCTTTGGTCAGCGCCACGGTCAGCTGCGGGTTGCCGGTCAGCTGTAGGATCGCCAGGTGCTCACGGGTTTGCGCCATGACGCCATCATCGCAGGCCACCACCAGCAGGGCATGATCGATGCCCCCCACTCCCGCCAGCATGTTGGACAGAAACTTTTCATGCCCCGGAACATCTATAAAGCCCAGCACGCGGCCATCAGGCTGGGGCCAGTAGGCATAGCCAAGATCGATGGTCATGCCGCGCTTTTTCTCTTCCGGCAGGCGGTCGGCGTTAATGCCAGTAATCGCCTGCAGCAACGTGGTTTTTCCGTGGTCGACATGACCGGCGGTGGCAATAATCATTTCAACAACATCTCCAGAAATCGCTCTTCATCTTCAAGGCAGCGCAGATCCAGCCACATTCGGCCGTCGTAAATCCGCCCGATAACCGGCGCAGGCAGGCCACGCCAGCGCGACGACAGGGCGTCAAGATGGCTGCCGCGCCCGTCACGCGGGGTGAACGTGAGTGCTTCACTCGGCAGCCTGTCCACCGGCAGCGAACCGCTGCCAATCTGCGACTGGCAGGGCTCAATGCGAACGTCAAAATCGGGGTAGTGCGGGGCAATGCGCGGCAGCAGCAGTTCGGCCTGGGCGCGAATCGAGGCGGCATCGCGGCTTAACAGGCGCAGCGTGGGCAGGCGGTCGGCCAGTTTTTCCGGATGGAGATAGAGCCGCAGCGTCGCCTCCAGCGCGGCAAGCGTCATTTTATCGGCGCGCAGGGCGCGCTTGAGCGGATGCTGCTGCAGCTGCGCAATCAGCTCGCGCTTGCCGACGATAATCCCGGCCTGCGGCCCGCCAAGCAGCTTGTCACCAGAAAAGCTGACCAGGCTAACGCCCGCCGCAATCATCTCCTGCGGCATCGGCTCTTTCGGCAGCCCGTAAAGACTCAGATCCACCAGCGAGCCGCTGCCAAGATCGGCAATTACCGGGATATCCAGCTCACGCCCGATTTCCGCCAGCTCCGCCTCGTCAACCGTTTTGGTGAAGCCTTCAATATGGTAATTACTGGTGTGGACCTTCATCAGCAGGGCGGTATTTTCATTCACCGCCGCGCGATAATCTTTCGCATGGGTGCGATTGGTGGTGCCCACTTCATGTAGCGTGCAGCCTGCCTGGCGCATCACGTCCGGGATACGAAACGCTCCGCCAATCTCCACCAGCTCGCCGCGGGAAACCACCACCTCTTTGCCGCTGGCGGTGGCCGCCAGCATCAGCAGCACCGCGGCGGCGTTGTTATTCACAATGCAGGCATCTTCCGCGCCGGTCAGCTGGCACAGCAGCTCCGCCAGCGCCCGGTCGCGGTGCCCGCGTCCGGCGCCGTCCAGATCGTACTCCAGCGTCACGGGCGCTCGCATGGCCTGCACAACCGCCTCGACAGCCTCTTCTGCCTGCTGCGCGCGGCCCAGGTTGGTATGCAGTACGGTACCGGTCAGGTTTATCACCGGGCGTAACGCGCTTTGCGCTTTCTCATCCAGCCGGCGTTCAACTTCCTGCTCCCACGCCGCGCACCAGTCGGGCAAGGCGTTTTCTGACTGAATAGCGCATCGGGCTTCGTCCTGAAGCAGGCGTAACATCTCCACCGTCGCGGTATGGCCGAAGCGCTCAACAACAGCATGAATGCGGGGCTCGCGAAGAAGTCGGTCGATAGCGGGGATCTGGCTGTACAGCAAATGATGAGTAGTCATGAAAGCGCCTGGCGAGTAAATATCTTCCCCCCTCCCGACGGGAGAGGGAGTTAACATGTGGAGGGATTGTACCGCCTCCGACGCCGAAGTGTTATAACCCGCGTCAAGCCTTTGGCGGTTCGGTACGGGCAAAGCTCTCGCGGCTAAACAGCGTGTCTGCCAGTTTCACCAGCAGCGGACGGTCGACGCACCAGCCCGGGGAGACGCGGCGGAAGTTGAGATAGCCGATGGCGCAGGCGATGGCGATGGTCCCCAGGTTCAGGCTGTCGGGGTGAATCTTACCCTCCCGGATAAGCTGCTCGCACCTGTCCAGGCTGCGGCTGATTTTTTCCCGCTGGCGTAACAGTTCCGTTTCCGACTGCTGGGCGGCGGGTCTGGCCTGTTCCCGTACGGAGGTTAACGCCGCATCCATAATGCCATCGGCCAGGGCTTCGATTTGCTTCACTGCCAGCGCCGCTTTTGGGTCAGCCGGCAGCATGGCCGGGGCAACGCCCAGCAGCTCGATATACTCGGCAATTATCGGGGAATCGAACCAGTATTCGCCCTCGTCCGTCACCAGCGCCGGGACTTTCCCCAGCGGGTTGTACTGCGCAACGCCGTTTTCCGCGTTGTAGGGCTGTTCATTCACGAATTCAAATTCAATCCCCTTCTCCAGCAGGAGAATCGAGATCTTTCGCACGAAGGGACTGGTGTAGCTACCGATGAGTTTCATTGCCTGATCCTTGATGCCGGAAAAAAGTCAGTATGGATCAAGCGATGAAAAAAGGGCAGGTCTGCGTGTCGCATTCCTGCCCTGGAAGGATTAGTGATCGAGGTAGAGGTAGTGCATCCAGCTGGTCATACGGAGCAGCACTTTACGCATGACCGAGACGTGGGCGAAGTGGTCCGAATAGACCGCCACCTGGGCAAAAATACCGTCTGGCAGCGCATCGACCTCCGCGTTAGGGTTCAGCTCAATGATGGCCTGCACACCATCACTACCCGGAGTGACCGTCAGCGACTGCAGCGCGCCCTGCGCCTGATAGGTCCCCCCCGGCACCACCGGCAGAATACTGGTGAGCTTCCCGGAGAACACCTGGCCCGGCAGCGCGTTAAACACCACTTCCGCTTCATCACCCGGCTTCAGACGCAGCAGCGAGTTCTGACGGAACTGGGCCACAATCTGACGCTTCTGTTCAGGAATAAAGACCATCACCGGGCGCAGAGGCAGCGCGGCGGCATAGGTTCCCGGACGGATCAGCACCTGGGTGATGTAACCATTGCTTGGTGCACGCACCACGGTCTGATCCAGATTGTATTTGGCTTCGGCAAGCTGGGCGCGTAAGGAGGCAATCTGCGACTGTTCACCGTTCACCATGCTGTCTAACTGGCTTTGGATCTGCACCTGTTCAGCCACGGAGCCTTTCACCAGCGCATCCTGCGCCAGATAGTTCTGCCGCGCGTTGTCGATATCGCTTTCAGAGAACGGATTCACCTTCGCCTGGCTGCCTTTCAGGTAGCGCTGATAATCTTTATAGAGGCGATCGCGTTCAGCGGAGACGCGCGTGGTATTGGCAACGGCTTCCGCCAGCTGCGCTTTCAGATTATCGATATTGTGCGTCGCGGTTACCAGGTCGGCCTGAAGTCTGTCGACGCGTGCCTGGTAGCGGCCAGGATCCAGTTTAAATAACACTTCGCCTTTTTTAATGAGCTGATTATTTTTATCGGTCACTTCGCTGACCACACCGGTCACCTGCGGC
This sequence comes from Enterobacter sp. PL_is511, assembly GCF_055816065.1. Classification (NCBI taxonomy): domain Bacteria; kingdom Pseudomonadati; phylum Pseudomonadota; class Gammaproteobacteria; order Enterobacterales; family Enterobacteriaceae; genus Enterobacter; species Enterobacter sp. PL_is511. The sequence goes on from NZ_JBVPGP010000018.1 coordinate 71,700, forward strand.
GTGATTGGAATAGAAATAACCGCTTTTTGCGCCGTAAAGGTATACGGGTGGTTATAGTTCATTAACAGAATAAGTCCGGCAACAATAAATACGCCGCCTAATGTTGCGGTGGCAAGCGTCCACTGGTTGACCGGAATTCGGAATATTTTAAAGATGGCCCAGGCAAATGCCACGTAGGTCAAAATAATCAACAGATCCATGATTAGCGCTCCAGCGTGTTCTTATCAGCAGCAGGCTTTACCGCGGCCAGCTTTTGTTCGAGTTCCGCCACGCGTTTGGCGAGCGCATCCATGCCCGGGACCTCATCAGGCTTTGTAATGTGGTTTTGCATACCCCAGCCACGATCTTCGCGGTACAGGGTGGCCCAAATCCACAGGAACGGCCAGATGGCATGGAGCGTAAACAGGCTAATCCACCCTGCCGTGTGAATTGCATCGGCATGCGGATGGTTACGCTTTTTGGCCATATTGTAAGGGATGTCATGAATGGCGATGATTCCGTAAAACAGAACCAGAAATACAAAAATCAATACGCCCAGCGCAAAATAGTTGAGAAACATATTCTCCTCACTTAAACAACGTCAACTCATTAAATTAATAAAACGGTACGCAACCTAATTAATTTTTATAAACACGGGGTTGTGTTCATTATTCCCAGGGCCGGGAAGTATGTATTTTTATAATATCTCCATGCAAGTTTATAAGCGTGTCAAAATATATCCTGAATAATAATAGACTTAACCTTACAATATGAGCGTAATCCACCTTTTAACTTTTCGCCATACCACACATGAAAAGTGGTTTTTTAGCTTATCGTGTCGCGCAATATCATCCTGGCGCTGAATCGCGAATCAGAGTTTGCCGCCGATCACAGCCGGAGAAATCCGCATAAAAATATTTTGTGAAATCAGTCACAATCCAGAAACAAACACATAAAATCAAAATGTGACAAACATCACGAAAAGGGGTGGTTTTTGCCGTATTTCTCGCCATCGTATTTTTTTTGCACACCTGTTTTGTGATTAAGATCACCTCATTGATGTCCACACCCCCTACATTTACGTGACATGCGTCACACAAATTTTCGCTGTCTGGACAGTTGAACGATTCAGTGCCAGATTTCACAGCATCAGAACAGGGTCCGGCTACCTCTGCCGCCTCATTAACAATAAACCTCGGGCCGCAAGCCTAAGCGTAAACAGAAGAAGGGGTGTTTTATGTCATCCGATTTCAAGATCAAAGTTCAAAGCTTTGGTCGTTTCCTCAGCAACATGGTGATGCCAAATATCGGCGCGTTTATCGCGTGGGGTATCATCACCGCATTGTTCATTCCGACAGGGTGGTTGCCTAACGAAACGCTGGCGAAACTTGTTGGCCCAATGATTACCTATCTCCTGCCGCTGCTCATCGGTTTCACCGGGGGTCGTCTGGTGGGCGGTGACCGTGGTGGCGTCGTGGGTGCTATCACCACCATGGGTGTTATCGTCGGTGCGGATATGCCGATGTTCCTCGGGGCGATGATTGCCGGTCCTCTGGGCGGCTGGGCGATTAAGAAATTCGACGTCTGGGTTGATGGTAAGATCAAATCCGGCTTCGAAATGCTGGTGAACAACTTCTCTGCGGGCATCATCGGGATGATCCTCGCCATTCTGGCGTTCCTCGGCATCGGTCCTGCGGTTGAAGTGCTGTCTAAAATTCTGGCGGCAGGCGTTAACTTCATGGTTGCGCACGACATGCTGCCGCTGGCGTCTATCTTTGTTGAACCGGCGAAAATCCTGTTCCTGAACAACGCCATCAACCACGGCATCTTCTCGCCGCTGGGTATTCAGCAGTCTCACGATCTCGGCAAGTCTATCTTCTTCCTGATCGAAGCCAACCCAGGCCCAGGTATGGGTGTTCTGCTGGCGTATATCTTCTTTGGCCGCGGCAGCGCAAAACAGTCTGCTGGCGGTGCGGCGATCATCCACTTCCTGGGCGGTATCCACGAAATTTACTTCCCGTACGTGCTGATGAACCCACGTCTGATCCTGGCCGTTATCCTCGGCGGTATGACCGGTGTGTTCACCCTGAGCGTGCTGGGCGGTGGTCTGGTTTCTCCAGCCTCTCCGGGGTCTATCCTGGCGGTACTGGCGATGACGCCAAAAGGCGCTTACTTCGCGAACCTCGCGGCTATCTTTGCGGCAATGGCCGTCTCCTTCGTGGTCTCTTCTATCCTGCTGAAAACCAGCAAAGTGAAAGAAGATGATGACATCGAAGCCGCAACCCGTCGTATGCACGACATGAAAGCCGAATCCAAAGGCGCGACGCCACTGGCAGCCGGTGATGTCTCTAACGACCTGAGCCACGTGCGTAAAATCATCGTTGCCTGCGACGCCGGTATGGGTTCCAGCGCAATGGGTGCAGGCGTGCTGCGTAAGAAAGTGCAGGATGCGGGCCTGACCAACATCTCCGTGACCAACAGCGCCATTAACAGCCTGCCACCGGATGTTGACCTGGTTATCACGCACCGCGATCTGACCGAACGCGCCATGCGTCAGGTACCACAGGCACAGCACATTTCGCTGACCAACTTCCTCGACAGCGGCCTGTATACCAGCCTGACCGAACGTCTGGTTGCCGCGCAGCGTCACGAAGACAACGAAGTGAAAGTGCGCTCCAGCCTGCAGGACAGCTTTGACGAGAGCAACGCCCACCTGTTTAAGCTGGGTGCGGAAAACATCTTCCTCGGTCGTACCGCGGCCACCAAAGAAGAAGCGATTCGCTTTGCCGGTGAGCAGCTGGTGAAAGGCGGCTACGTTCAGCCTGAATATGTCGACGCGATGCTGGAACGCGAAAAACTGACCCCGACCTACCTGGGCGAATCCATCGCGGTGCCGCACGGTACGGTTGAAGCGAAAGATCGTGTCCTGAAAACCGGCGTCGTATTCTGTCAGTATCCGCAGGGCGTGCGCTTCGGTGAAGAAGAAGACGACATCGCCCGTCTGGTGATTGGTATCGCCGCTCGCAACAACGAGCACATTCAGGTGATTACCAGCCTGACCAACGCGCTGGATGATGAGTCCGTCATTGAGCGTCTGGCCAACACCACCAGCGTTGAAGAAGTTCTGGCTCTGCTTAACAAATAACGGTACACCTCCCTCTCCCCCCGGGGAGAGGGCTAGGGTGAGGGGAAAACGTTCCTCACCCCAGCCCTCTCGGGTAAAAACATTGATGAAGGTTAACACTATGAAAGCATTACATTTTGGCGCAGGTAATATCGGTCGTGGATTTATCGGTAAACTGCTGGCAGACGCGGGCATTACCCTGACATTCGCCGATGTGAATCAGGTTGTCCTGGATGCCCTGAATGCCCGTCATAGCTATCAGGTCCATGTGGTCGGTGAAAACGAGCAGGTTGAGACGGTATCTGGCGTCAACGCGGTCAGCAGCATCGGCGACGACGTTATTGACCTTATCGCCAGCGTCGATCTGGTCACCACCGCCGTGGGTCCGGTTGTGCTTGAGCGCATCGCCCCTGCGGTCGCGAAAGGCCTCGCAAAACGTAAAGCGCAGGGTATCGATACCCCGCTGAACATCATCGCCTGTGAAAACATGGTGCGCGGCACCACGCAGCTGAAAGGCCACGTGCTCAACGCTGTGGCAGACGAAGACAAAGCCTGGGTTGAAGCGCACGTGGGTTTTGTGGATTCCGCCGTGGATCGCATCGTTCCGCCTTCCGAATCCGCGACCAACGATCCGCTGGAAGTGACCGTAGAAACCTTCAGCGAGTGGATCGTCGATAAAACCCAGTTTAAAGGCGCGCTGCCGACCATTCCGGGAATGGAATTAACCGATAACCTGATGGCATTTGTCGAACGCAAACTCTTCACGCTGAACACCGGGCATGCTATAACCGCGTACCTCGGAAAATTGGCCGGTCATCAGACCATTCGTGACGCGATCCTCGATGAGAAGATCCGCGCGGTGGTAAAAGGGGCAATGGAAGAGAGCGGGGCGGTGCTGATCAAACGCTACGGTTTTGATGCTGAGAAACACGCAGCATACATCCAGAAAATCCTCGGTCGCTTTGAAAACCCGTATCTGAAAGATGACGTTGAGCGCGTGGGCCGTCAGCCTCTGCGCAAACTGAGCGCGGGCGATCGTCTGATTAAGCCGCTGCTGGGCACGCTGGAATACGGCCTGCCGCACGCCAACCTGGTGAAAGGGATTGCCGCCGCAATGCACTACCGCAGCGAGCAGGACCCGCAGGCACAGGAACTGGCTCAGCTGATTGATACCAAAGGCGCACAGGCTGCGCTGGCGCAGATTTCCGGTCTGGACGCCAACAGCGACGTGGTTGTGGAGGCGGTTAACGCATACAACGCAACCAAATGATGCACAGTGAGGCGCAGGTTAGCCTGCGCCCGGATAACAGATTGTCAGATATGCAGGCAATAATGGAACAAACCCAGGCCTTTGAAAATCGTGTGCTTGAGCGTCTGAATGCTGGCAAAACCGTACGAAGTTTCCTGATTGCCGCCGTCGAGCTGTTAACCGAGGCGGTGAATATCCTGGTGCTTCAGGTGTTTCGCAAAGACGACTACGCGGTAAAATATGCTGTAGAACCGTTACTGGACGGAGACGGACCGCTGGGCGATTTATCCGTGCGTCTGAAGCTGATTTATGGTCTTGGCGTACTTAACCGGCAAGAGTATGAAGATGCGGAGCTGTTAATGGCGCTGCGCGAAGAACTCAATCATGACGGTAATGAGTACATCTTTACCGATGATGAGATCCTGGGGCCCTTCGGCGAGCTGCACTGCGTCACCGCTCTGCCCCCTGCTCCCCATTTTGATAACAGCGACCCTGAGCTCTACGCGATGCAAAAGCTGCGTTATCAACAGGTTGTCCGTTCCACGATGGTTCTCTCCCTGACTGAGCTGATTTCACGAATCAGCTTAAAAAAAGCGTTTCAGAAGTAAGCCTGCTCACATTGGTGTATCCTTCCCTGTAAATTCCCCGTTTTCAGAGTTATTTGTCATGAAAGAAGTCGAAAAGAACGAAATTAAACGCCTGAGCGACCGCCTGGATCTGATCCGTCACCAGATGGCGGGCCTGTCACTGGTCGATTCCGCCGAGAAGTACGCCGAGCTGGAAAAAGAGGTCGCCAGGCTGGAAACAGAAATCGAGCGCCTGCGCGAAGTGAAAGGCCAGAAGCTGAGCAAAGAAGCGCAGAAGCTGATGAACATGCCGCACCGTCGTGCGATCACCAAAAAAGAGCAGGCCGACATGGGCAAGCTGAAGAAAAGCGTCCGTGGTCTGGTGGTGGTACACCCGATGACCGAGCTTGGCCGCGAAATGGGCCTGAAAGAGATGACGGGTTTTTGTAAGACGGCGTTCTGATACTTATCCCCCTCACCCTAACCCTCTCCCCAAAGGGGCGAGGGGACTGTACGGTGCGGTTTTCTCCCTCTCCCCGTGGGAGAGGGTCGGGGTGAGGGCATCAGGCCCCACCCCGCCTCAAATTGGCCCAACCAATCCCCCTTTTCTTTCTCCCCTGGTTCACAATTCCATTATTTCCGCTCACAAAATCATTGCTAGCTCATAACATCTGGTTAACCATTCATTGTCATTAACCCTACAACACAACATTGGCAGGACCACTTTTACACAGACTGTGATGCAGAGATGAGCGGAGACTCACCCGCAGCGCAGGCTGTCTGGTCCCCAGGAGACCTGCATGAGCCTCTGGCAACAAAACTACGACCCGGCCGGCAATATCTGGCTGTCGAGCCTGATCGCATCGCTTCCGATCCTGTTCTTCTTCTTTGCGCTGATTAAGCTCAAGCTGAAGGGCTACCTTGCCGCGACGTACACCGTCGCCATCGCCCTGCTGGTGGCGCTGCTCTTCTACAAAATGCCGGTCGATCGCGCGCTGGCCTCCGCCGTCTACGGTTTCTTCTACGGCCTGTGGCCGATTGCGTGGATCATCATCGCCGCGGTCTTTGTCTATAAAATCTCGGTGAAAACCGGGCAGTTCGACATTATCCGCTCGTCAATCCTCTCCATCACGCCGGACCAGCGCCTGCAGATGCTGATTGTCGGCTTCTCCTTCGGGGCGTTTCTGGAAGGTGCGGCAGGCTTTGGCGCACCGGTGGCGATCACCGCCGCGCTGCTGGTGGGTCTGGGCTTCAACCCGCTGTATGCCGCGGGCCTGTGCCTGATTGTGAACACCGCGCCAGTGGCGTTTGGCGCGATGGGTATTCCGATTCTGGTGGCCGGACAGGTCACCGGGCTGGACAGCTTTGAGATTGGCCAGATGGTGGGTCGCCAGCTGCCGTTCCTGACCATTATCGTCCTGTTCTGGATCATGGCGATTATGGACGGCTGGCGCGGCGTGAAGGAGACCTGGCCTGCGGTGATGGTGGCGGGCGGTTCGTTCGCTATCGCTCAGTACCTCAGTTCGAACTTCCTCGGCCCGGAGCTGCCGGACATCATCTCTTCGCTGGTGTCGCTGGTCTGTCTGACGCTTTTCCTGAAACGCTGGCAGCCGGTGCGTATTTTCCGCTTCGCCGATATGGGCGCCTCACAGGTTGATCAAACCCTGGCCCGCACAGGCTATACGGCAGGACAGGTGATCCGCGCCTGGTCGCCGTTCCTGTTCCTGACCGCCACCGTGACGCTATGGAGCATCCCGCCGTTTAAAGCCCTGTTCGCCCCGGGCGGGGCGCTGTACGACATGGTGATTAATATTTCCGTGCCGTTCCTCGACAAGATGGTCGCCCGTATGCCGCCGGTGGTGCACGCCGCCACGCCGTATGCCGCGGTCTATAAATTCGACTGGTTCTCCGCCACCGGGACCGCCATCCTGTTTGCCGCTATCCTTTCCGTGGTATGGCTGCGCATGAAGCCTGCGGCTGCGGTGCAGACTTTTGCGGCGACCATTAAAAAGCTGATGCTGCCGATCTACTCCATCGGCATGGTGCTGGCGTTCGCGTTTATCGCGAACTACTCCGGCCTGTCATCGACGCTGGCACTGGCGCTGGCGCATACCAGCCACGCCTTCACCTTCTTCTCGCCGTTCCTCGGCTGGCTGGGGGTGTTCCTGACCGGTTCCGATACCTCGTCGAACGCCCTGTTTGCCGCGCTGCAGGCAACGGCAGCCCAGCAGATTGGCGTATCGGACGTCCTGCTGGTGGCCGCGAATACCACCGGTGGCGTGACCGGGAAAATGATCTCCCCACAATCCATCGCCATTGCCTGTGCGGCGGTGGGACTGGTCGGTAAAGAGTCGGACCTGTTCCGCTTTACCGTGAAACACAGCCTGATATTCACCTGCATGGTGGGGGTGATCACCACCCTGCAGGCCTATGTCTTAACCTGGATGATCCCATGATAGTGATGCCCAGACGCCTGTCCGACGAGATTGCCTCTCGCGTGCGGGCGCTGATTGAAGAACAACAGCTGGAAGCGGGCATGAAGTTGCCCGCCGAACGCCAGCTTGCCGCCCAGCTTGGCGTGTCGCGCAATTCACTGCGTGAGGCGCTGGCGACGCTGGTCAGTGAAGGGGTACTGGTGAGCCGTCGCGGCGGCGGCACCTTTGTGCGCTGGCAGCATGACGACTGGTCCGAGCAAAACATCGTTCAACCGCTGAAGACGCTGATGGAGAACGATCCGGACTACAGCTTCGACATCCTTGAAGCGCGTCACGCCATCGAAACCAGTACCGCCTGGCACGCGGCCATGCGGGCAACCGACGCCGACAAAGAGAAACTCATCGCCTGCTTTGAGGCCACGCAAAGCAGCGATCCGGATATCGCCTCCCAGGCGGACGTGCGTTTTCACCTGGCGATTGCCGAGGCGTCGCACAACGTGGTGCTGCTCCAGACCATGCGCGGGTTCTTCGACCTGCTGCAATCCTCCGTGAAGCAGAGCCGCCAGCGCATGTATCTGGTTCCGCCGGTGTTTGCCCAACTGACCGAACAGCACGAGGCGGTGCTCAACGCCATTCTGGCCGGTGATGCCGAGGCCGCACGCAAAGCGATGATGGCGCATCTCGGCTTCGTGCACACCACCATCAAACGATTCGATGAAGACCAGGCCCGACAGGCGCGTATTACCCGTCTGCCTGGCGACAGTGATATTTCCAGGGAGAACAAAGCATGATTATTTCAGCAGCCAGTGACTATCGCGCCGCGGCGCAGCGCATTTTGCCGCCGTTCCTGTTCCACTACATCGACGGCGGGGCGTATGCCGAATACACCCTGCGACGCAACGTGGAAGATCTGTCGGAGGTGGCTCTGCGCCAGCGCGTGCTGAAGAATATGTCTGACCTGAGCCTTGAGACAAAACTGTTCAACGAAACGCTCTCCATGCCGGTGGCGCTCGCGCCTGTAGGCTTATGCGGGATGTATGCCCGTCGCGGTGAAGTGCAGGCCGCCGCCGCCGCAGATGCTAAAGGCATTCCGTTTACCCTTTCCACCGTGTCCGTCTGCCCGATTGAAGAGGTTGCCCCAACCATCAAGCGGCCGATGTGGTTCCAGCTGTACGTCCTGCGCGATCGCGGCTTTATGCGTAACGCGCTCGAGCGCGCGAAAGCGGCGGGCTGCTCCACGCTGGTCTTTACCGTCGATATGCCGACCCCCGGCGCGCGCTACCGCGATGCGCACTCCGGCATGAGCGGCCCGAATGCTGCGCTCCGTCGTTACTGGCAGGCCGTGACCCACCCCCAGTGGGCGTGGGATGTCGGCCTGAACGGTCGGCCTCACGATCTCGGGAATATCTCGGCTTACCTCGGTAAACCGACCGGGCTGGAGGATTACATCGGCTGGCTGGCGAACAACTTCGATCCGTCCATCTCGTGGAAAGACCTGGAGTGGATCCGCGAGTTCTGGGAAGGCCCGATGGTGATCAAGGGGATCCTCGACCCGGAAGATGCCCGCGATGCGGTACGCTTTGGCGCAGACGGGATTGTGGTCTCTAACCACGGCGGACGCCAGCTTGACGGGGTGCTCTCCTCCGCTCGCGCCCTGCCGGCCATTGCCGATGCGGTGAAAGGCGATATCGCCATCCTGGCCGACAGCGGCATCCGCAACGGGCTGGACGTGGTGCGCATGATTGCGCTGGGTGCTGACAGCGTGCTGCTGGGACGCGCGTATCTGTACGCCCTGGCGACGGCGGGCCAGGCAGGCGTGGCGAATCTGCTTAACCTGATCGAAAAAGAGATGAAGGTGGCGATGACGCTGACCGGTGCGAAAACGATTAGCGAAATCAGTAAGGATTCCCTGGTGCAGGAGTTAAGCAAATTACCGGCAGCGCTGGCTCCCCTTGCTCAGGGAAACGCGGCCTGACCTTCTCCGGTTACTCCCCCTTTCTCATGCGCCCGAAGTCCCCCTCGGGCGCTTTTTTATGCCAAAAATAACACCCAGATAACATATTGGATAAGAAAATTTGACATCCACCTGCCGCACGCAATTGTATAGACAAGCAAATACAAGAACACAAAAACAACATCAGATCGGAGTGGAGCGTATGGCGTATTCAGGTAAGGTGGATATTCAGCAGGTGATCGACGAGAGTCGCTTTTCAGGGTTTCACTGGCTGCTCATTGTGCTGGGCTTTCTGGTTCTGGCGATCGATGGCTTTGATACGGCAGCGATGGGTTACATCGCGCCTACGCTGTCGGCAGAATGGGGGATACACAAACAGGATCTGGGGCCGGTGCTGAGCGCAGCGCTGCTGGGGCTGTCGTTGGGCGCGCTGATCGCAGGTCCGGTATCGGACCGGATGGGGCGCAAGCGGGTGCTGGTCTTTTCGTGTCTGTTCTTCGGCCTGGCAAGCCTGGGCACGGCCTGGGCGCAAAGCCTCAATACCCTGACGCTGTGGCGCTTTCTGACGGGCCTGGGGCTCGGCGCCGCCATGCCGAACGCCATTACGCTGATCTCCGAGTTTGCCCCCCAGCGCTGCCGCGCCATGGCGATTAATACCATGTACTGCGGCTTCCCTCTGGGCGCGGCGGGCGGCGGCGCGATCTCGTCCTGGCTTATCCCCCACCACGGCTGGCGAAGCGTGCTGCTGACCGGCGCGATTGCGCCGCTGATTTTAACGCTGCTGCTGGCGCTGTTTTTACCGGAGTCCGTGAAGTTTCTGGTGCAGCGCGGGAGAGACGTCATGCAGGTCCGCCGCATTGCCAGCCGGTTCGCCCGCGGCACGCTGGAGAGCGTCTCGGGCTTTTTCCTGGCGGAGGAGAAAATCGCGTCTAAAAAAGGGAGCGTGTCGCAGCTGTTTTCCATGCCCTGGCTGCCCGGCACCCTGATGCTGTGGGTGACCTATTTTATGGGACTGGTCATTTACTACGTCCTGCTGAGCTGGATGCCGACGCTGATGCAGGGGATGGGTTATGCGCTGAAGGAATCCGCATGGCTCACCTCGCTGTTCACCTTCGGCGGCACCGCCGGCATCCTGCTTGCAGGTTGGATGATGGACCGCTGGGAAGCGCACAGGGTGGTTGCGTGTGGTTTCGTGCTGACGATGGGCCTTATTCTTTTGCTCGGCATTGAGCATAACCATATCGCCCTGTTTGGCGGGTTGATTTTCCTGATGGGGATCGCGATGAACGGCGCGCAGTCGGGCATGCAAACCCTGGCCGCCACCTTTTACCCTACCGAGTGCCGCGCGACGGGTATCGCCTGGATGCAGGGGATCGGCCGCTTTGGCGGCGTGGCGGGCACCATGACCAGCGCGCAGCTTCTTTCGATGCAGTGGCAGGCAGACAGTATTTTAATGATCCTCAGCGTGCCCGCCCTGGTGGCCGCTGCGGCAACCGTCTACAAAATGCTGTACAGCCGCTCGCAGGAACCCGGCGTCGCGTAGTTCCTCTCTTTTCTGCTATTCTGCCCCCGCAATTAAGGGGGCAGCATGCTTAACATCGTTTTATTCGAACCAGAAATTCCGCCAAATACCGGCAATATCATCCGCCTGTGTGCCAACACCGGTTTTCGTCTGCATATCATTGAGCCGATGGGCTTTACGTGGGACGACAAACGTCTGCGTCGCGCAGGGCTGGATTATCATGAATTTACCGCCGTTATTCGCCACCACGATTACGCCGCGTTTCTGGAAGCAGAGAAGCCGCAGCGCATGTTCGCCCTGACCACCAAAGGCACGCCAGCACACAGCGCCGTGAGCTATCAGGCAGGTGACTATCTGATGTTTGGCCCGGAAACCCGCGGCCTGCCGGCCACGATCCTGGATGCCCTGCCCGCCGAGCAGAAAATCCGTATTCCGATGATGCCGGACAGCCGCAGCATGAACCTGTCGAACGCGGTGTCGGTCGTGGTGTATGAAGCATGGCGCCAGCTGGGTTATCCGGGCGCCATTCTCAGAAGTTAAATGCCGTCACCATACTCAAACGTATGGTGAATACCGTTGAAGTGCTGATCCATGTCCATGGACGGCTTATCGCTGTCTGGTTTACCGACGATGCGCGCCGGTACGCCAGCGGCGGTGGTATGCGGTGGCACAGGCTGGAGCACCACGGAGCCTGCACCGATCTTCGCGCCGCGCCCGACTTCGATATTGCCGAGGATCTTGGCGCCCGCGCCAATCATCACCCCTTCACGAATTTTTGGATGGCGATCGCCGCTGGTTTTACCGGTACCGCCCAGGGTGACCGACTGCAGGATCGAGACGTCATCTTCAATCACCGCCGTTTCCCCGACGACAATCCCGGTGGCGTGGTCGAGCATGATCCCGCGGCCAATCTTTGCCGCCGGGTGAATATCGACCTGGAAGGTCACGGAAACCTGGTTTTGCAGGAAGATCGCCAGCGCGCGGCGGCCTTCATTCCACAACCAGTGGCCGATGCGGTAAGCCTGCAGGGCGTGGAAGCCTTTCAGGTACAGCAGTGGCGTAGAATATTTATCGACCGCCGGGTCACGCGTGCGCACGGCCTGGATATCGCATGCGGCAGAGGCGATCATTTCCGGGTCTGCGGCGTACGCTTCCTCCACCACCTCACGAATGGCGATAGCAGGCATGATCGAGGACGCCAGCTTGTTGGCGAGCATATAGCTGAGCGCGCTGCCGAGGTTTTCGTGCTTGAGTAGCGTTGCGTGGTAGAAACTGGCCAGCATAGGCTCACAGTCGGCCAGCGCCCGGGCTTCGGCTTTAATATTGTTCCAGACGATATCCAGTTCTTCACACGGCATTGCTTACTCCAGACGATAGTTAATGACCAGCCAGTTCTGCGCTGGCTGGGTCATTCAGATGACAACGGTTCCGACTAGTTACTGCTGCGCTCGTCCTTGCGCGCACGACCTAATAAGGTCAATGCTGCCTCGCGCGCATTTTTTCCGCAATACAATACCTGATAAATTTCCTCGGTTATTGGCATTTCGACACCGAAACGGTGTGCCAACTCGCGGACTTCTTTGGTATTGCGGTAGCCTTCAACCACCTGACCAATCTTCTCCTGCGCGCCTTTTACATCGCTGCCCTGTCCGAGCATCATGCCAAAGCGGCGGTTACGAGACTGGTTGTCGGTACAGGTCAGCACCAGGTCGCCCAGGCCTGCCATCCCCATAAAGGTGGCCGGATCGGCACCCAGCGCTTCGCCCAGGCGGGACATTTCGGTCAGCCCGCGGGTGATCAGCGCCGTACGCGCATTGGCACCAAAACCAATGCCGTCTGACATCCCGGCGCCAATCGCAATCACGTTCTTCACCGCCCCGCCCAGCTGCACGCCGATAAAATCGGGGTTGCTGTAGACGCGGAAGCTCTTGCCGCAGTGCAGCAATTGCTGGAGATCGTCGGAGAAGGCCTGGTCGGTGGAGGCCAGCGAAATCGCCGTCGGCAGGCCAGCGGCCAGCTCTTTGGCAAAGGTCGGGCCGGAGATGACCGCCAGCGGGATCTCATCACCCAGCGCTTCGCGGGCAACGTCCTGCAGCAGGCGTCCGGTTTCGGCCTCCAGTCCTTTTGTCGCCCAGACAATGCGCGCATCCGGGCGCATCAGCGGCTTAATCTGACGCAGTACGTCGCCAAAGACATGGCTCGGAACCACAATCAGAATGTTGCGGCTGGCCGCCAGCGCGGTCGCAAGGTCGCTTTCAAGGTGCAGGGAGTCAGGGAACGGAACGTCCGGGAGAAACGCGACGTTGCAACGATCGCGCTGCAGCGTAGCGATATGTTTTGGGTCGTGGCCCCACAGGACCACGTCGTGACCATTTCTTGCCAGCATGATAGCAAGAGCGGTGCCGTATGAACCGGCACCGATCACAGTCATTGACGCATTAACAGTGCTCATCAGGCATCCTGATGTTGTTCAGCACCTTCGCCAGCCTGCTGCTGCAGATAGTTCATGAACAGCGCATCAAAGTTAACTGGCGCAAGGTTCAGTTGCGGGAATGTACCGCGAGAAACCAGGCTGGTGATGCATTCACGTGCATACGGGAACAGAATGTTCGGGCAGTACGCACCCAGGCAATGCGCCATCTGGTTGCCTTCGATACCGCCGATAGAGAAGATGCCGCCCTGCTGTACTTCACACAGGAATGCAGTTTCTTCGCCCAGAGACGCGGTAACGGTCACACGCAGCACGACTTCATACACGTCATCTGCCAGTTGGGTAGATGCGGTATCCAGATCAAGTTTAACCTCTGGCTGCCAATCTTTCTGGAAAACGTGTGGCGCATTTGGCGCTTCGAAAGAGACATCCTTGGTGTAGATACGCTGGATCTGGAAAGTCATTTCGGTGTTGTTTTGTTCTGACATGGAAATACCCTTTTTAATTGTCCTAAAGTCTCTTAGCTCAGCAGCGGATCGAGTCCACCACGGGCGTCGAGCGCATACAAGTCATCACAGCCGCCAATGTGCTGCGCATCAATAAAAATCTGTGGAACCGTCGTACGACCACTACGTTGGATCATCTCTTCGCGTTTAATCGCGTCACCGTCGATCGGCAGTTCCTGGAACGTGACGCCTTTGCTGTTCAGCAGCGCTTTCGCACGATGGCAGAACGGGCACGTCGCTTTGGTATAGATCTCAATATGGGCCATGACTGAACTCCTTATTTACCGCGCACCAAAGGAAGATTTTCCCCGCTCCAGCCGGAAATACCTTCTTTCAGCACCGTTACGTTTTCGAAGCCTGCTTTATGAAGCGCGCTGGCAGATTCCTGTGCCTGCATGCCGGTCGCATCCACAACGATAATCGGCTGGGCTTTGTGTTTTTCAAGCTCACCGACGTTGTTCGCTTTGATTTCAGCTGGCAACAGGTTGATTGCGCCCGCAATGTGACCTTTGCGGAAATCGTCACGCTGACGCAGATCGACAACGACGGCATCTTCTTTGTTAATCAGACGCGTCGCTTCACCACGGGTGATAACCTTAATCTTAGACGTCAGGCTCTTAAATGTGGTGAACAGCACAGCAGCCAGCAGGCCAATCCACGCGATGCTCAGAACCGGATGGCGGCTAACGAATTGCATAATTTCTTGCATGGAGGGTAACTACTCCCGACTAAGTGATAAAAAAAACCAGGACAGGAGTATACCTGTGCGTTCTGGCAAATACAGCCAGCGACCCTAACCTAATCCATTTTCTGCGGCATGCCACCTAAAAAAATGCCTCAAAATGGTCTGGTCAGCACCTTGCCCCTGCGCTTTCTTTGATCTTCTGCGGCTATTTGATCGATTCAGCTGTAGTAAAATTACGCAAATTTTGACTCTTGAGCATGAGGTTGTCGCAATGTCGGTTTCTAAAAAACCTATGGTACTGGTGATTCTGGATGGCTATGGCTACCGTGAAGACAGCCAGGATAACGCTATTTTCAACGCCAAAACCCCGGTCATGGATGCCCTGTGGGCAAAACGTCCGCATACGCTGATTGACGCGTCTGGCCTGGAAGTGGGCCTGCCGGACCGCCAGATGGGCAACTCCGAAGTTGGTCACGTTAACCTGGGCGCCGGGCGTATTGTGTATCAGGATCTGACGCGTCTGGATGTTGAAATCAAAGAACGCACCTTCTTCTCCAACCCAACGCTGTCTGGCGCGGTTGATAAAGCCGTTGCCGCTGGCAAGGCCGTTCACATCATGGGCCTGCTCTCTGCAGGCGGCGTTCACAGCCACGAAGATCACATCATGGCGATGGTTGAGCTGGCCGCTGAACGCGGTGCGGAAAAAATCTATCTGCACGCCTTCCTGGACGGTCGCGACACGCCACCACGCAGTGCAGAAGGCTCCCTGAAATCCTTCGAAGACAAATTCGCCGCGCTGGGTAAAGGCCGCGTTGCCTCCATCATTGGTCGTTACTACGCCATGGACCGCGACAACCGCTGGGATCGCGTTGAACAGGCCTATGACCTGCTGACCCTGGCAAAAGGGGAATTCCAGTTCGCGACCGCCGTTGAGGCCCTGGAAGCGGCTTATGCACGTGATGAAAATGACGAATTCGTGAAAGCGTCCGTAATCCGTGCTGAAGGCCAGGCTGATGCCGCCATGGAAGACGGCGATGCGCTGATCTTCATGAACTTCCGCGCTGACCGCGCGCGCGAAATCACCCGTGCGTTCGTCAACAGCGACTTCGACGGTTTTGCCCGTAAGAAAGTGGTGAAACTCGACTTCATCCAGTTGACCGAATACGCGGCAGACATCAAAGCCCCATGCGCGTATCCACCCGCCTCGCTGGCCAATACCTTCGGCGAGTGGATGGCGAAGAACGACAAAACGCAGCTGCGTATCTCTGAAACCGAGAAGTACGCGCACGTCACCTTCTTCTTTAACGGCGGCGTTGAAGAGCCGTTCAAAGGCGAAGACCGCATTCTGATCAACTCCCCGAAAGTGGCCACCTACGATCTGCAGCCAGAGATGAGCTCTGCAGAATTGACTGAAAAACTGGTTGCGGCCATCAAGAGCGGTAAGTACGACACCATCATCTGTAACTACCCGAACGGTGACATGGTCGGTCATACCGGGGTGATGGAAGCGGCAGTGAAAGCGGTTGAAGCGCTGGACCACTGCGTTGAGCAGGTTGCGAAAGCGGTTGAATCCGTTGGCGGCCAGCTGCTGATCACCGCGGATCACGGAAACGCTGAACAGATGCGCGACCCGGCGACCGGCCAGGCGCACACGGCCCATACCAACCTGCCTGTTCCGCTGATTTATGTGGGTGATAAATCACTGAAAGCAGTGGAAGGCGGCAAGCTTTCTGACATCGCGCCAACCATGTTGTCGCTGATGGGGATGCCGATCCCTGAAGAGATGACTGGTAAGCCGCTGTTCATCGTGGAATAATCGCTCCCCATGAGGGGAAAGGCGATTTTTTCAATCACATGGGTCGTGAAGCCGCTTAGGTTATCAGTCAGACCTCTGTTTTACGCCAGCGCACTCAGCGCTGGCGTATTGCTGTGCGCCGCATCCGCCCATGCGGATGACCGCGACCAGCTGAAATCTATTCAGGCCGATATCGCCGCCAAAGAGCGTGCGGTGCGCCAGCAGCAGCAGCAGCGCTCCACCCTGCTCGCCCAGCTCAAGCAGCAGGAAGAGGCGATCTCCGCCGCCACGCGTAAACTCCGTGAAACGCAAAACACCCTCGCCCAGTTGAATAAACAGATCGACGAGATGAACGCGTCAATTGCCAAACTGGAGCGCCAGCGCGATGCGCAAGAGCGCAATCTTGCCGCACAGCTTGATGCCGCATTCCGCCAGGGTGAACATACCGGACTCCAGCTGATCCTCAGCGGCGAAGAGAGCCAGCGCGGCCAGCGCCTGCAGGCCTACTTTGGCTATCTCAACCAGGCGCGTCAGGAGACGATCGCGCAGCTGAAGCAGACGCGCGAAGAGGTCTCCACACAAAAAGCCGAGCTGGAAGAGAAGCAGAGCCAGCAGCAGACGCTGCTCTACGATCAGCAGGCCCAGCAGGCGAAGCTTGAGCAGGCTCGCAACGAACGTAAGAAAACCCTTTCCGGCCTTGAATCCTCCATTCAGGAAGGTCAAAGCCAGCTAAGCGAAATGCGCGCCAACGAATCCAAACTGCGTAACAGCATTGCCCGGGCAGAAGCGGCGGCGAAAGCGCGCGCCGAAAAAGAGGCTCGCGAGGCGCAGGCCGTTCGCGATAAGCAGCAGGAAGCGTCCCGCAAAGGGACCACCTACAAGCCAAGCGAGAGCGAACGTTCCCTGATGTCGCGTACCGGCGGTTTAGGCTCGCCTCGCGGTCAGGCTTTCTGGCCCGTTCGCGGTTCAATTCTGCATCGCTATGGCGAACAGCTGCAGGGTGAGCTACGTTGGAAAGGGATCGTTATCGGTGCGTCTGAAGGTAGCGAAGTGAAAGCCATTGCCGATGGCCGCGTGATTCTGGCCGACTGGCTGCAGGGTTACGGACTGGTGGTGGTGGTCGAACACGGTAAAGGTGATATGAGTCTTTACGGCTACAACCAGAGCGCGCTGGTCAGCGTCGGCACACAGGTGCGCGCCGGCCAACCCATCGCCCTTGTGGGCAGCAGTGGCGGTCAGGGCCGCCCGTCACTCTATTTCGAAATTCGTCGTCAGGGTCAGGCGGTCAATCCACAGCCGTGGTTGGGAAGATAAGTTTTGCTTCAATTTCGTCGAATCGTTTTCTCCGTCGTCAGCGCGCTGGCGCTGGCTGCACCGGTATACGCAGGTAAACTCGCTATCGTGATTGATGACTTCGGTTATCGTCCACACTATGAAAATCAGGTGCTGGCGATGCCGTCGGCCATCTCTGTCGCCGTCCTTCCGAATGCCCCTCACGCGCGTGAGATGGCGACCAAAGCCCACAGCAGCGGTCATCAGGTTCTCATCCACCTGCCCATGGCACCGCTCAGCAAGCAGCCGCTGGAAAAAGATACCCTGCGCCCGGATATGAGCAGCGAGGAGATCGAGCGCATCATCCGCGACGCCTACAACAAAGTGCCGTACGCCGTTGGGCTGAACAATCACATGGGCAGTGCGATGACCTCCAGCCTGTACGGGATGCTCAAAGTGATGCAGGCGCTGGAGCGTTATAACCTCTACTTCCTCGACAGCATGACCATCGGCAACAGCCAGGCGATGCGCGCCGCTCAGGGAACGGGCGTAAAGGTGATTAAGCGTAAGGTGTTCCTGGATGATACCCAGAACGAAGCTGATATCCGCATGCAGTTTAATCGCGCGGTACAGCTGGCCCGCCGTAATGGCTCGGCCATTGCCATCGGTCACCCGCACCCGTCTACCGTTCGCGTCCTGCAGCAAATGCTGCCGACCTTGCCTTCCGATATCACGCTTGTACGTCCGAGCGATCTGCTGAACGAGCCGCAGGTGGATACCTCCACACCGAATTCTGCGCAGCCCGTCCCTACAGCGCCGCGTAATCCGTTCCGCGGCGTGAAGCGCTGTGTACCGAAGCAACCGCCTGAACCGGTCTATGCGACCCGCTTCTTCTCTGTTATCGGAGACAGCATCAGCAACAGCACGCTGGTGAAATACGTCCAGCAGCAGTGGCAGGGATGGGGTAAGAAAGCCTGACGATAAAAAAGCCACCGTCATGGTGGCTTTTTTATCACTTCAGTTCGAAAGAACCGTCGAGGATCTGGCTATACAACGTCGGCTGGCCGTTGTCTGTAGTTTGGTATTGTTCTTTGTGCGAGAGCTTATAAATGCCCACGGGATCATTATTTAGCATCGCCATGGCCGTCAAATCAGGTTTCGCTGAGATGAACTGGCGAATCAGAAAGCGATTATTCCCGGTGACCGGCTGTTGATCCATGATCTGACGAAACTGCGGATAGCACTCGCGCGCATATAAGAAACTGTAATCAATCAGGAAGTATTCAATCAGGATATCGTGGTGTTGCCAGTAGCGATACAGAATATCCCGAACCGTCTTTACCAGTGAGCATCCCTTTTGGGCTGCAAGAAAATAGGCCGTCCAGTAACCCTGGCTCAATGCGTTTTCAGGTGAATCAAAACGTAGTGATGAGAAGGTGTTCTCAAAAAATGTTTCCGGCACCGGCTTCGTCATGAACACCGTGGCGTCCATCCAGATCCCGCCATATTGATACAGCAGAGAACAGCGAACAATATCAGAGTATTGCGCCTTACTAATCAGCCCCGCCTGGTATTTCGTTTTGATGTGTTCAGGGAGAGTAAGGTAGTCAGGGATATTCTCATCCGTCAGGATAATGACCTGCGCATCCGGCGTGTTTGCTTGAACAGATGCAATGCATCGTTTCACCAACTCAGGCGCGCTATCGAGCCCCTGGAACCAGCAGATCCAGATGACGCGTGATTGTTCCGATTCAGTTAGTTGCGCAGCGTCAGGCTGAACATGCAGATCATCAATAACGCTAAAAATTGTCTCTTTTTTCTTCCGCTCAAAATGGCTGGCCGCACGCTGAAAAAGAGAAAAACCCGTTTTTTTGTGCCAGCGTCGGGTTTTCTTGATGAACTTATTCGTTGCATTGAGATTCATCATTTCACCTTAATAAATTCAGAATAGCTCTTTTAGCGTACGGCGAAGCAGTTTCATTTTTAACTTAGCGTCTTTTTTACGCCCTCGTAATAAACAATTCATACGAGTCGATTTAAACCCACGAAAAGACATGAGCTGGAACAAGTTATTACTGCGAGTAACTTCAGACATGTACTGTCGATATTTAAAATAGAGCTTACGGTACGCATTGTATTTTTTAACTTGCGACGTAATCCGATCGCTCCCGTGTTCAGCATCCACCATCGCCGTACTGAAGCTGTACTTGATACCTGGACCATATTTCAGAATTAATTTAATCCAGACGTCGCGATCTTGCTGTTGTTTAATTTCAGGAGAAAATCCGCCTACCCCTAATAGTTTTTCTTTAGTGGTCAAGACCTGATTGCCCACCACGTTTTCGCACAAAATATCCTGTAGCGCAATTATCCTTTTATCATCAGTATCCGGATAAGTGCGGTGGGTTTTATCCAGCCGGGCGGGGGTATCCGTCACAAAGGCATACTTATCATCATACCGCTCAGCGAGTTTCGTCAGACGTTCTGGCAGGAAATAATCGTCATCATCCAGCCCCGTCACAAACACGCCGTGCGATAGCGCATACCCCCGGTTACGGCTGAAGTTTGAACCGCTGTTCTTTTCGTTACGTTCGTAGATGAAATGCACAAAACGCGCTTCACACTCCGCGCGCATACGCTCGATAAGTTGAGCGGTTTGCTCATTAGAACAATCATCGACAATAACCAATTCTACCGCAGGGTATGTCTGAGCAATAACTGAACGAATTGCGCGCTCCAGCAACGCCTCTCTGTTGTAGGTGGTGATGATTACTGAAATCAGTTCGTTCATGGCATGCTCGTCTGGTAAAAGGTATTTCTCCATCGGGAGAATACCTTTTTCCCGATGGAGAATCAAAACGATTACTTAATGACCTTATGGTGTTTGTTCTGTTCAAGGAAAACAATCGACATTATCAACGTCAGCATCCAGGCTACAGGGGTTGTTTTTGAATAGAACATCACGCCACCTACTCCGAACATAACAATCGAGACCAGGAAAGCGAAAAGAATAATACTTTTACGGATACGTAATGCATACCAGCCAAGCGATATAACAAACAGAATATAGAGAATAACGCCTGAAGGACCTTTTACAGAAAGCGTTTCAACGATTTCATTATGAAGATGACCACGAATGTGATCCAGTGCACCTGACAGGCTTGGATCTTTATTAACTTCATCAATTATTTTTGCGTTTCGCTCATCAGTAGACTGCCATAAATAACTATTTTTAGATGCAGCTAATCCCACCTTCCACATAGCAAAACGAGCCCCAACAGAAGTGGCACTGTTCGCTTTATCATAGGAAGCGATGTCATTATTAAAGTCATTATAACGCTGTGTCAGACTGTCTTTCATCATAAATGCGCCTGCCAGCAAAGCGATCAGAAAAACAGACACCCCCTTCCACGGAATATGCTTGTCCCGGTACAGCTTAAATACCATCAAGCCGAAGAAAATAATCGGATAGGTCAAAATAGCTGCCCGCGTTTCTGTCGCCACCAGTACCAGGAAGGTAATAAAGAAGTGCGCGAGTATAAACAGCTCTTTCCATCGACTTGAACTGTGTTGTAGCACCAGAATCGTATAGAACGAGATAAACGCAATGGTATAGGCAGCTCCTGTTGCATCAGCTCCACCAGCAAGGGAGAGCGTTACCCTTTGGTTTTCAAGAAACAGGTGCTGGTACCCGGCGTAGACAACAATCATCACCTGCAATGCGATAGCCAGCAGCATATGAATCTTATTGCTACCTACTTTGAGCTGATTACGGTTCACAAACACGAAGATGGAAAATGCTCCGAACAGGCAGATTTTCCCGACTTCAAGATAAGCGCGATATGAGTTGATCGCCGCACTATCAACCTTATACATTCGATACCAGACCAGATCGCAAATCCCGATGATCAACAGGACCAGACAAAGCCAGAATGCATCATTCTTTCTGAAATTTTTAATATCCAACAAGAAAATAACGAATGCGGTAACACCCGCCAGGCCCAAAATTTTGGCAGATAAATTGGGTGAAACAACTACGCAACCAAAAGCGATAGCACACAGTCCAAAGAGTAATTGCAACAACGCAAACTGGACCTTATCTCGTTCTACATTAATCATCATTATTCCATTTACTAAGAAGGCAAAGCAGGCTAGCACACTGCTAAATGCAAGTTTATCGCACCAGTGTTAACGAATATTACGCCAGTCATAGGACTTCCCGGTCGTGTCCAGCACGGAAACGTTCTTATTGTAACCGGTAAGCCAGGACTGTACCGACTGGACAGGCTCCCCCTGGCGATGGATCCCAAGCCACAGCTCTGCCAGCGTATTAATATCATCAGCTGACCATACGGTATTGTAATCTCCGGTATATTGCTTACCAGAATCCACCTGATGTCCGTACCAGATAAACACCGGGATATGCAGCGCCTCTCGTGGAGGATTAACGTTACCGTGGGAGTAAGCTACAGCACGTTTCGGATCGCGAATGAGGCCATGATCGGAGAAATACATGACGGATGAGCGCGAGTTTTCCAGAAGGCTAAAGACCTTGCCCATCAACGTATCCGTATATCGCACAGAGTTGTCATAACAGTCATCGGCTTCATTATCACCGTGCAAAACCGCCTGGCTGGCAGGGAAGCGTCGACAGGAAGGTTCGTGACTTCCGTACAAATGCAGAACAATTAATTTCTTGCCCGGCGCTTTAAGCGCATTCTGCAACAGCGGCAAAAGGTCTTCGTCGAAGCCCCCGTCAATCCATTCATGCTGTTTCGTGTTCAGAGCAATGCCGGTAATGACGTTATTATGCGCCCCTCCTTTACCCTGACGACTAAACCAGTACGTATCATATCCCGCATTATTAGCGATATTGATGACGTTATCGCCATACTTACGCGGATCGCGTGCATTCACAGTATCCGCGGTTAACGCCAGCGGTACCGCCATAATCGTGACCGGTGCAGGCGTAACGGCATTGCGGAACAGTAAGAGCTGCGATTTTTGCTTTTCCAGCTCTGGAGTAGTATCTCGTTGATAACCATAGATACTCATATTTGCCGTTCGCTCAGACTCACCAATGATCAGCACATAGTTTTCGATGCCGGTATCGGATAACGTGATTTTATAATCAGGAATATTTTTGCCGATATTGGCCACCACGGCATTATCTTCAATTGCCTGCATAAAGACTTTTGATGTGCTAACAGGCGTCGCCTGAACCACGCGCTGTGCCAGGCTTTCGACGCTGCTTTTCCTGAGTTGATGCTGCAAGGCCTGACCATAAAAAGCCAGCAGCGTGACGGCAAGCGCAACGGCGGGCCAGCGACGAAAACGCGGCGCGACAGGCCATTTGCCGGTATTCGCGGTATAAATGAACAACGCGGACAGGGCGATAAAGATCAGGCAATCGCGCCAGTACAAACCGAGCATCGAACTTGCTTCACCCGGTGTCGTATTGAGTACGCTCAGCGCAAAACCATAACTAAACGCAGAATTGAAATTACTCCAGGCGTATAGCTGTAAAGTAATATCTGCTGCAACCGGAATTAATAAAATAATCGCCAGTACATTCCTGATTAATTTATTGTTTATACATTTTAATGTCAGCAATATCAGCGCGAAAACCAACGTGCGGTTAATCACCGCATTATATTTAGCATGTATAATATTAACGCCAATGACTATTAGCAGAGAAATAACGACAGTAAAGAAAGCGGTAAATCGCGAAGGTGTCTCAACCAACTTCTGTGAAAACAGTGTGGACATAATGACCTGATTAGCCTGGCAATATCTTTCCTGACGAAATCATTTTGATTGCAAGAATGAACGTGCGGAGAAGACAGAATGGATGAAATTTCGCCAGAAGTTAACAAGTAACTTCTGGAAAGTCAAACCGCTAAGAAAGAGCGCTGGCACCCGTAAAAGCGATGCCAGCAGACAGGTTACTCCCAGCTCAGGATCACCTTCCCTGACTGGCCGGAACGCATCGCGTCAAAGCCCTGCTGGAACTCATCGATGGAGAAACGGTGAGTAATAATCGGGGACAGATCCAGACCGGACTGAATTAATGCCGCCATCTTGTACCAGGTCTCAAACATCTCGCGGCCATAGATGCCCTTGATGAACAGCCCCTTGAAGATCACTTTGTTCCAGTCGATAGACATATCCGACGGCGGAATGCCCAGCATCGCGATACGACCGCCGTGGTTCATGGTGTCGAGCATGGTGCGGAACGCCGGCGGTGCACCGGACATCTCCAGGCCCACGTCAAAGCCTTCGGTCATGCCCAGCTCTTCCATCACGTCGGTCAGGCTCTCTTTCGAGACATCCACCGCGCGGGTGACCCCCATTTTGCGCGCCAGAGACAGACGGTATTCGTTCACGTCGGTGATCACAACGTTGCGCGCACCCACGTGCTTCGCCACGGCTGCCGCCATAATGCCGATTGGGCCCGCGCCGGAGACCAGCACGTCTTCACCGACCAGGTCGAAGGAGAGCGCGGTGTGTACCGCGTTGCCGAACGGATCGAAGATGGAGGCCAGATCGTCAGAAATATTGTCCGGGATTTTGAAGGCGTTAAAGGCCGGGATCACCAGGTATTCCGCGAAGCAGCCCGGACGGTTCACGCCCACGCCGATGGTATTACGGCACAGGTGCGTACGTCCGCCGCGGCAGTTACGGCAGTGACCACAGGTAATATGGCCTTCACCGGAGACGCGGTCGCCAATTTTAAAACCTTTTACTTCCTGGCCGATGCCCACCACTTCGCCGACATATTCGTGACCGACAACCATCGGTACCGGAATGGTTTTCTGCGACCACTGGTCCCAGTTGTAGATGTGAACGTCAGTACCGCAGATAGCCGTTTTACGAATTTTGATCAGCAGATCGTTATGACCGACTTCCGGTTCCGGCACGTCGGTCATCCAAATCCCTTCTTCCGCTTTCAGTTTGGATAACGCTTTCATCACACGTCCTCAGGCAATGACGCCCAGCTGTTTGCCGATGCGGGTAAAGGCTTCCACCGCACGTTCAATTTGTTCAGGCGTATGCGCCGCAGACATCTGGGTGCGGATACGCGCCTGACCTTTTGGCACCACCGGGAAGAAGAACCCGGTGACGTAAATACCTTCTTTCTGCAGTTCGCGGGCAAATTGCTGCGCGACGACCGCATCACCCAGCATCACCGGAATGATCGCGTGGTCAGCACCGGCCAGGGTGAAACCTGCGGCGCTCATTTTTTCACGGAACAGACGGGCGTTGGACCACAGACGGTCGCGCAGCTCAGCGCCAGACTCCACCATCTCCAGCACTTTGATGGAGGCGGCAACAATCGCCGGCGCCAGGGAGTTGGAGAACAGATACGGTCGGGAGCGCTGGCGCAGCCACTCAACCACTTCTTTACGCGCGGCGGTATAGCCGCCGGAGGCGCCGCCGAGCGCTTTGCCCAGCGTACCGGTGATGATGTCCACGCGGCCCATCACGTCACAGTATTCGTGGGAACCGCGGCCGTTTTCGCCGACAAAGCCGACCGCGTGAGAGTCATCGACCATCACCAGCGCGTCGTATTTGTCTGCCAGGTCGCACACGCCCTTCAGGTTAGCGATCACACCGTCCATGGAGAACACGCCGTCGGTGGCGATCAGCACGTGGCGGGCACCCGCTTCACGAGCCTCTTTCAGGCGTGCTTCCAGCTCAACCATGTCGTTGTTGGCGTAGCGGAAACGCTTCGCTTTACACAGGCGTACGCCGTCGATGATGGAGGCGTGGTTCAGGGCGTCGGAGATAATCGCATCTTCTGCGCCGAGCAGGGTCTCAAACAGACCGCCGTTGGCATCGAAGCAGGAGGAGTACAGAATCGCGTCTTCCATTCCGAGGAAGCTCGCCAGCTTTTGCTCAAGCTGCTTGTGGCTGTCCTGGGTACCGCAGATAAAGCGTACGGAGGCCATGCCGAAACCGTGGGTGTCCATGCCGTTTTTTGCAGCGGCAATCAGCTCAGGATGATTCGCAAGACCTAAGTAGTTGTTCGCACAAAAGTTAATCACATGGCTGCCGTCGGCAACGGTGATGTCCGCCTGCTGGGCAGACGTGATAATACGCTCTTCCTTGAACAACCCTTCCGCACGTGCGGTGTCGAGGTCGCTGTTTAACTGTTTGTAAAAATCACCACGCATTGCAATTCTCCAGACTCGGCAAATTTCGGGACATATTACCCAAACCTATAGTTCATGACGAGATGACACGTCATCTCTTATCGTTTTTGCAGCATAAATCACGCGTACCCCTGCACTGTGAAGGTGAATGGCTGAAGGGCAGCCATACTAATGATATGATAGAGACATTAGCGTCCGGGATTGTCCCCGGGCTCCACACTTCAAAGGTTACAGTTATGATCATCGTTACCGGCGGCGCAGGCTTTATCGGCAGTAATATTGTTAAGGCTCTCAATGACAAAGGCATCACCGACATCCTGGTGGTTGACAACCTGAAAGATGGCACTAAGTTCGTCAACCTGGTGGATCTGAACATCGCTGACTACATGGATAAAGAAGACTTCCTTATCCAGATTATGGCAGGCGAAGAGTTCGGCGAGATCGAAGCCATCTTCCACGAAGGTGCGTGTTCTTCCACCACCGAGTGGGATGGTAAGTACATGATGGACAACAACTATCAGTACTCTAAAGAGATCCTGCACTACTGCCTGGAGCGTGAGATTCCGTTCCTGTACGCCTCCTCCGCGGCAACCTACGGCGGCCGCACCTCGGACTTCATCGAATCCCGCGAATATGAGCAGCCGCTGAACGTCTACGGTTATTCTAAATTCCTGTTCGACGAGTACGTGCGTCAGGTTCTGCCAGAAGCGAACTCGCAGATCGTTGGTTTCCGCTACTTCAACGTCTACGGACCGCGTGAAGGCCACAAAGGCAGCATGGCAAGCGTGGCGTTCCACCTGAACACCCAACTGAATAACGGTGAAAGTCCAAAACTGTTCGAAGGCAGCGACGGCTTTAAGCGCGACTTCGTTTACGTGGGCGACGTGGCGGCCGTAAACCTGTGGTTCTGGGAAAACGGCGTGTCCGGCATCTTCAACCTCGGTACCGGCCGTGCGGAATCCTTCCAGGCAGTGGCTGACGCCACGCTGGCGTATCACAAAAAAGGCAGCATCGAGTACATTCCGTTCCCGGAAAAACTGAAAGGCCGTTATCAGGCGTTCACGCAGGCCGATCTGACCAACCTGCGCGCCGCAGGCTACGACAAGCCGTTCAAGACCGTTGCCGAAGGCGTAACGGAATATATGGCCTGGCTGAACCGCGACGCGTAAGTATGAGAATTCTGGTGATCGGCCCGTCATGGGTGGGCGACATGATGATGTCGCAAAGTCTCTATCGCACGCTCAAGGCGCGTTATCCCCAGGCGATAATCGACGTGATGGCACCCGCATGGTGCCGTCCGCTGTTATCGCGTATGCCGGAAGTGAATGAAGCCATCCCGATGCCACTCGGCCACGGGGCGCTGGAAATCGGCGAACGCCGCAAGCTCGGTCATAGCCTGCGCGAGAAGCGCTACGATCGCGCGTATGTCCTGCCAAACTCCTTTAAATCCGCCCTGGTGCCCTTCTTTGCGGGCATCCCACATCGCACCGGCTGGCGCGGTGAAATGCGCTACGGTCTGCTGAACGATGCGCGGGTGCTGGATAAAGAAGCCTGGCCGCTGATGGTGGAGCGCTATGTGGCGCTGGCCTATGACAAAGGCGTGATGCGCAGCGCGAAAGATCTGCCGCAGCCGCTGCTCTGGCCACAGCTTCAGGTTAACGACGGTGAAAAATCCCAGACCTGCAACACGTTTGGTCTTTCGTCTGAACGCCTGATGATTGGCTTCTGCCCAGGCGCCGAGTTCGGCCCGGCAAAACGCTGGCCGCACTATCACTATGCGGAGCTGGCGAAACAGCTGATTGACGAAGGCTACCAGATTGTCCTGTTCGGTTCGGCAAAAGATCACGAGGCTGGCAACGAAATTCTCGCCACGCTCAGTAACGAACAGCAGGCCTGGTGCCGCAATCTGGCGGGAGAAACACAGCTTGAACAGGCTGTTATCCTGATTGCCGCCTGTAAAGCGGTGGTCACTAACGACTCTGGCCTGATGCACGTCGCCGCTGCGCTCAACCGCCCACTGGTGGCGCTGTATGGCCCAAGTAGCCCGGACTTCACGCCCCCGCTTTCTCATAAAGCGCGCGTCATCCGCCTGATCACCGGCTACCACAAAGTGCGCAAAGGCGATGCCGCAGAAGGCTACCATCAGAGCCTGATCGACATTACGCCAGCGCGCGTTCTCGAAGAGCTTAACGAGCTGCTGTTGAGCGAAGAAGGATAACGAATGCGGGTACTGATCGTTAAAACTTCTTCGATGGGCGATGTTCTGCATACGCTGCCGTCACTGACGGACGCCATGCGGGCCATTCCCGGTATTCGTTTTGACTGGGTGGTGGAGGAAGGCTTCGCGCAGATCCCCACCTGGCATGAAGCGGTTGACCGCGTGATCCCGGTGGCGATTCGCCGCTGGCGCAAAGCGTGGTTCTCCGCGCCGATTAAAGCCGAACGCAAAGCCTTCCGTGAGGCGGTGCAGGCACAGCGTTACGACGCCATCATCGACGCCCAGGGGCTGGTGAAAAGCGCCGCGCTGGTCACGCGTCTGGCACACGGCGTAAAGCACGGGATGGACTGGCACAGCGCCCGCGAACCGCTGGCGAGCCTGTTTTATAACCGTCGTCATCACATCGCAAAGCAACAGCATGCGGTGGAACGTACCCGCGAGCTGTTTGCCAAAAGCCTGGGCTATGCGAAACCGGAAACCCAGGGCGACTATGCAATTTCCCGGCATTTCCTGCACGCCTCATCGCAGAAAAGCGACCCTTATTTGATTTTCCTTCACGCGACAACCCGCGATGACAAGCACTGGCCGGAAGCGTACTGGCGCGAACTGATCGGCCTGCTGGCAAGCGCGGGGCTGCGTATTAAACTCCCGTGGGGCGCACCGCACGAAGAGGCACGGGCCAAACGTCTGGCAGAAGGGTTTGATTACGTGGACGTTCTGCCACGCATGAAACTTGACGGCGTCGCTCAGGCGCTGGCAGGCGCTACGGCTGTGGTCTCCGTGGATACGGGCCTCAGCCACCTGACGGCGGCGCTGGACCGTCCTAACATCACGCTTTACGGCCCAACGGACCCGGGCCTGATCGGCGGCTATGGAAAAAATCAGTATATCTGCCGCCCGGAACACTCATCGCAGCTGAGCGATCTCAGCGCCGCTGCGGTATTTGCGCAATTAGAGCCTTTGCTGGCAGCAGAGAGAGCCTATGTCTGATTTTTTCTCAGCGGAGCGCCCGCCAAAGCGCGTGCTGATTATTAAGCTGCGTCACCACGGTGACGTTCTGCTTACCTCGCCGGTTTTTACCGTGCTGAAAAAGAACTGGCCCAACGTGGAGGTCGACGCGCTGGTCTATGACGACACGCAGGCGATGCTGACCAGCCACCCGCATATCGACCAGGTCCATACTATTGGGCGCAACTGGCGCAAAAAGGGGTGGTTCGAACAATTCCGCCTTTACCGCACCCTGCTGAATACCCTGAAAGGCCGTCAGTATGACGTGCTGATTAATCTGACCGAACACTGGCACGGCGCGCGCCTGGCGCGTCGCCTGAAACCGCGCGTCTCCGTCGGCTTTAAGCCGGATAAACGCGGGGGCCTGGCACGTCGTCGCTGGGTGAAGTCGTTCACCACGCTCTACCCGGCGATTCAGGACAACAGCCGCCATATGGTGGAGGTCAATCTTGACGCCCTGCGCCGGATTGGTATTCATCCGCAGTCCGACGAAGACAAGCATACGCTTTTTGTGCCTGGTGACGCGGCAGAAGCCTCTGTGGCCGAAAAACTGGCCGGGTTTGGGCTCACGAGTAAATCCTACATTCTGGTTCACCCGACCTCGCGTTGGATGTTTAAGGCCTGGGATATCAAAAAGCTGGCAGCGACCATTGATAACCTGGCCGCGCGCGGCTTGCCAATTATCCTTTCCGCCGCACCGTCAAAAGAAGAGAAGGCCTACATGGACGAGCTGCGCGCTGCGCTCACCCAGCCGGTCTTTGATTTGAGCGGTCAGTTGAACCTGAAAGAACTGGGCGCGCTGATGAAGCACGCGCGGGTCTATTTCGGTGTGGACTCCATGCCGATGCACCTTGCAAGCGCCGTCGGTACCCCTACCGTCGCCATCTTTGGCCCTACCGGCGCCATCAAGTGGGCACCGTGGGGGGTGAACTATCGCGTAATCGTTGCCGGGTTTACCTGCCAGCCGTGCGGTAAAGCGGGCTGCGGAGACAGCGGTGTCTCAGACTGCATCACAGCCATCACCCCACAGCAGGTGCTGAGCGCCATCGACACGATGCTCCTGGAAAATCCTGCATGAAGCTGGCGATAGTCCGACAAACCTACAACCCCAACGGTGGTGCAGAGCGTTTCGTCTCGCGCGCGCTTAACGTGCTGTCGCAGGACACGTCCCTGGACGTGACGCTGATTGCCCGCCAGTGGGAAGACGCCACCGGCTGGAAAACGCTGACGGTCAATCCGCCGTTCCGTAACCGTATCGCCCGTGAATCCGGCTTTGCCACCGAAGCCGCTTCGCATTTTGCGCAGTTTGATATTGTGCAAAGCCACGAGCGCATACCGGGAGCGACCATTTTCCGGGCCGGGGACGGGGTTCACGCCGCCTGGCTTGAGCAATATGGCCGCATCCTCTCGCCACTGGCGCGCTGGGCGCAATATCTGAGCCGCTATCACCGCTACATTCTGCAGGCTGAGACGCAGATGTTTACCCATCCGCAGCTGCGCAAGGTGATCTGTAATTCGAAGATGGTGCGCGATGATATTGCCCGTCGCTTCGGGCTGTCGGAAGACAAGCTGACGGTGATCTACAACGGCGTAGACACCGTTCAGTTTAGCCCTGAGGTCCGCGCCCTTTCGCAGCGTGATGCACTGGGCATTCCCCGTAACGCACCGGTACTGGCGTATGTTGGGTCAGGTTTCAGCCGTAAAGGTGTTGCCACCGCGCTACGCGCCATTGTGCCGCATTCTGACGTCTGGCTGCTAATTGCCGGACGCGATAAACATGCGCGGAAGTTTGAAAAACTGGCACAGGCTCTGGGGGTTTCCTCACGCGTGAAGTTCCTGGGACCCGTTGCCAACGTGCGCGAAGTCTATGGGACGGCTGATGCTCTGATCCTGCCGACGCTTTACGATCCCTTCCCGAACGTCTGCGTGGAAGCGCTGGCCTGCGGTCTGCCGCTGCTTACCAGCCACGGCTGCGGTGCGGCGGAGTGGATAAACGAGGGTAAAAACGGCTGGGTGCGTGATGCGCTTGACAGCGAAGGCTACCAGCAGGCCATATCTCAATGGCTGAAAGGCCGTGAACAGGGTGTCGATTACTCCGCTGCTGCGCGTGCAACTGCAGAGCCCTTCACCCTGGACAGAATGGCGAAAGAGCTGCAGGCACTTTATCGCGATCTGCTGCGCTGAGCCGCATCGGAGAAGACCTTCTCCATCGCGTCCAGCATACATTCGCGGGTAAAATGTGTACTCAGATAGTCATACCCCTGTTGCGCGAGCGTCTCGCGAAGGGCTGAGTCGTCATAGAGTTTCATTATGGCATCGTGCAGTGCGTTTTCGTCGCGCTGCGCGATTAAAATGCCCGTCTGCCCGTTAATCACCGCATCTCCCGTTCCACCGGCGTCCGTCGCAATAGTTGCAATACGGGTGGCTAATGATTGCAGTACGCCCTGTGGAACACCTTCCATATCGTGCGAAGGACTCAGCGCAATATCAAAGGCCGGAAACCAGCGTTCCGGATCGGGTTGATGTCCCGCCATGACCACGCGCTGCTGTAATCCCAGCGCGGCGATTTCCTGTTCCAGCGTCGCCTTGTGCGGGCCTTCGCCGACAATCGCCAGCTTGATGTGTGGGTTGTCGATTTTCGCCAGGGCGCGCAACAGTACGCTATGGCCTTTGTTCGGACGCAAATGCGACACCACGCCCAGCCAGAAATCGTCTCCGGACAGGCCACAATGCGCGCGGGCTTCGTGCTTATCTCCCGGGTGAAAACGCTGCGTATCGACACCGCTTGGCACCGAGGTACTCTGGGACATCGGCACGCCAATATTTGCCACCTGATGACGCAACGCCTCCCCCGTGGTCACGATATGCGCACAGGCCGTGCGGAACAGCCAGCGGGTCGTCCAGTTGTTGCGCGGTACGCCTGACGCATGACGGGTGCGGACCAGCGGCACAGGGTTGGCGAGCGTCAGATTCGCCAGCGCCACCAGCCATGTATCGGCAGAGTTGTGACTGTTGATAACGTCAATCGACTGACGGTTATCCTTCAGCCAGCGACGCAGCAACCGCAGATTTTTAAGGTTCTTGCGCTTCAACGGCATCGTGACAACCGTCAATCCGGCATTGCGCGCCAGCGCATGCAGCGGCGCGGTTTCCGGACAAAGGAGAGTAACCTGATGGCCACGCTGAATCATCCCAAGCGATTCGTTGATAATGCGCAGAGGCTGTCCGCCTTTGCCACCGTCTGCTTCAGTGTGAACAATATGCATACATTTCCTGTTAAGAATCTCGTCCGCGTGACGCTAATTTGCCGCCTGGCAGGATCTTTGTCCCTCCAGGCATATGTTTTTAGTATCCACCAGATATAATACAGCACGAATGGTATCACCATATTGGGTGGCCTGCCCTGAACACAACGGAGAAAGCATGTCCGACACACCTTTATTGAGCCTTGTAGTCGCCGTCTATAACGGTGAAAAATTCCTCAGCGCATTTTTCGACAGTATCAAAGCTCAACATCTGGACAGTCTGGAACTGGTCGTTGTGAACGACGGGTCAAGCGACAACTCCTCGGCCATCATTGCGCAGTACGCCGGAGAATTCCCGTTCTACAAGGTCATTGACCAGGCGAACCAGGGCGTCTCGGCGGCCCGTAATACGGGTCTGGCGCAAGCGACAGGCGAGTACGTCGCGTTCCCGGATATCGACGATGTCATTTATCCGGGCATGTATCCGCGACTGCTTGAAATGGCCAAAAATAACAATCTCGATGTGGCTACCTGCAACGGCACGTATATCTACGATGACGGCAGGCCGTCGAAGAAAATCTTCCCGTCCGACAAACTGCAATCTACAGACGTGCTGGATGGCCCAACGTGGCTACAGCGCGCGCTGGCGTCGCGTAAATTCCTGCACGTTACCTGGCTGAATATTTATCGCCACGCATTTATTAAAGAGCAGGGTTTCACCTTTGAGCATGGTCTGCGTCATCAGGATATCCCGTGGACCACTGAAGTGCTGCTTACTGCAAAACGCGTGCAGTACACTGACGAAACGTTCTACGACTACCTGATTCATTCCGCCTCCGTCTCGCACACGCCAGGAACGGATGACACGCGTATGCGTAACGCCCGTCACTACATGAAAATCCTGGAAATGCTGGATGTTATCAACCAGCGCTACCCGGAGGCCGTGCGCCGGGTGCCGGCCTGCAGGTGGCAAATTGCAAAAGAGGGGCTGGGCATTCTGCACGCTATTAACAACATCGGCGATCTCAGCAAAAAACGCGAAATCATCCGAGAACTGTTCGACCGCGGTATCTGGGCACTCATCTGGAAAAATGCCCGTGGACTGCGCCAGCACTGGCGGCTGGGTCGCCGTTATTTCCGTTTGAAACGGTATCTGGCATAAGAGATAGCTTTACCTGGCCTAAATGCTTAGAATTTGCCCGCCGAAACTAAAAAAACGGATAATCGCTTGGAATTGTTGTATACCGCTCTGCTCTACATCATTCAGCCACTGGTGTGGCTGAGGCTGTTGCTTCGTAGCCGTAAAGCGCCTGCGTATCGTAAACGCTGGGCTGAACGCTATGGCTTCTGCCGCAATAAAGTCGCTCCGGACGGTATTTTGCTGCATTCCGTTTCTGTCGGTGAAACGCTGGCGGCAATCCCGCTGGTTCGCGCCCTGCGTCACCGCTACCCGTCGCTGCCAATTACCGTCACGACGATGACGCCAACCGGCTCGGAGCGCGCGTTATCCGCTTTTGGCAAAGACGTCCATCACGTCTATCTCCCTTACGATCTGCCCTGCGCCATGAATCGTTTCCTCAACATCGTGCGCCCGAAGCTGGTGATTGTGATGGAAACCGAACTGTGGCCGAACATGATTTCCGCCCTGCATGCCCGCAAAATTCCGCTGGTGATTGCCAACGCGCGCCTGTCAGAGCGCTCGGCGAAAGGCTACGGCAAGCTGGGTAAATTTATGCGCCGCCTGCTGAGCAAGATCACGCTGATCGCCGCGCAGAATGAAGAAGATGCGGCACGCTTTGTCTCTCTGGGCCTCAAACGCAACCAGCTCGCGGTGACGGGCAGCCTGAAATTTGATATTTCGGTTACCCCTGAGCTCGCTGCCCGTGCGATCACGCTGCGTCGCCAGTGGGCCCCGCGTCGTCAGGTCTGGATTGCGACCAGTACCCATGACGGTGAAGAAGAGATCATCCTGCAGGCTCACCGCAAGCTGCTGGAAAGCTTCCCTGATTTACTGCTGATCCTCGTGCCCCGCCATCCGGAGCGTTTCAAAGATGCCCGTGAAATGGTGCAGAAAGGCGGTTTCAGCTTCACGTTGCGCAGCAGCGGTGAGATCCCTTCCGGCAGCACCCAGGTGGTGATTGGCGATACGATGGGCGAACTGATGCTGCTGTACGGCATTGCTGACCTCGCGTTTGTCGGTGGCAGCCTGGTCGAGCGTGGCGGACATAACCCGCTGGAGCCGGCAGCCCACGCCATTCCGGTGCTGATGGGGCCGCACACGTTTAACTTCAAAGATATCTGCGCGAAATTACAGCAGGCCGATGGTTTGATTACCGTGACCGATGCAGATTCAGTAGTCAAAGAGGTATCGACCCTTCTGACTGACGAAGATTATCGCCTGTGGTACGGGCGCCATGCGGTCGAAGTGCTGCACCAGAACCAGGGCGCCCTGACCCGTCTGCTGCAGCTTCTGCAACCTTACCTGCCCCAGCGGAGCCATTAATGTCAACGCGTCTGTCGGTCGTGATGATCGCCAAAAACGCCGCCGACCTGCTTCCGGACTGCCTGGCCTCCGTTGCCTGGGCTGACGAGATAGTCATTCTTGACTCCGGAAGTACGGACAACACGGTGGACGTTGCCCGGGCAGCGGGGGTAAAAGTGTTTGTCGACGCTGACTGGCAAGGCTATGGCATCCAGCGCCAGCGCGCGCAGGGGTATGCCACCGGTGAGTATGTCCTGATGCTCGATACTGACGAGCGCATTACGCCAGAACTTCAGCAGGCCATTCAGGCGGTACTTTCCTCGCCCCAGCCTGGCGCCGTATACAGCATTGCCCGCCGCAACTACTTCCTTGGCCGTTTTATGCGCCACAGCGGCTGGTATCCTGACCGCGTGATGCGCCTCTACGAGCGCGAGCGGTATCAGTACAACGATAATCTGGTGCATGAATCCCTGAGCTGCGATAACGCCCAGGTGATCCCCCTGACGGGCGATTTGCTGCACCTGACCTGCCGCGATTTCGCCAGCTTCCAGCGTAAACAGCTCAACTATGCCACCGCATGGGCGCAGGAGCGTCACCAACGCGGCAAGAAGGCCTCGCTGACGGGTATCTTTACCCACACGCTGGGCGCGTTCCTGAAAACGCTGCTGCTGCGCGGCGGCGTACTGGACGGTAAGCAGGGCTGGTTACTCGCGGTAGTGAATGCCCAGTATACTTTCAACAAATACACCGAGCTGTGGGCGCTCTGCCGCGGCTACTCAGAGAAAACGTGAGCCATGAGCACAAAAGCGATTTATCCGGGTACCTTCGATCCGATCACCAACGGTCATCTTGATATCATCACCCGTGCGGCGTGCATGTTCGACAAGGTGATCCTGGCCATAGCCGCCAGCCCCAGCAAAAAGCCGATGTTTGACCTCAACGAGCGCGTGCAGCTTGCCACCGATGCCATTTCGCACCTGCCGAATGTTGAGGTGGTCGGATTTAGCGACCTGATGGCTAACTTCGCCCGCGCTCAGCAGGCAAACATTCTGATCCGTGGTTTACGCGCGGTGGCAGACTTCGAGTATGAGATGCAGCTGGCGCACATGAACCGCCACCTGATGCCGGAGCTGGAGAGCGTGTTCCTGATGCCCTCCAAAGAGTGGTCGTTTATCTCGTCCACGCTGGTGAAAGAGGTGGCGCGTCATCACGGGGACGTTACCCATTTCCTGCCGGTTAACGTCCACCAGGCGTTGATGGAAAAGCTAAAGTAACCCTATTTCTGGCACTGACGGCAGTAGAACGTGGCGCGCTGGGCGTGCTTCGTGGCAATAACTGGCGTGCCGCAGACTCTGCACGGTTCGCCCTTACGGCCATACACCTGAAGCTCCTGGGCAAAATAGCCCGGCTTGCCGTCACTTTGCAGGAAGTCCTTCAGCGTTGTCCCGCCCTGCTCAATCGAGCGAAGTAATACGGCTTTAATCACCCGGACCAGCAGCTCACACTCCTGCGCCGACAGCGAAGAGGCCAGCCGATCGGGATGGATCCCGGCGGCAAACAGCGATTCGCTGGCATAGATATTCCCCACGCCGACCACCAGCTTGTTATCCATCAGCCAGGGCTTAATCGGGCTTTTCTTCTTCGCGCACTTCGCCTTGAGGTATTCTGCGTTAAACGCGTCTGAGAGCGGCTCCGGGCCCAGATGTGCCAGCACGTTATGCCCTTCCAGCTCCTTCGTCCACAGCCACGCGCCAAAGCGCCGTGGGTCGGTGTAACGGAGCACTTTGCCGTTGCTCATCACCAGATCGACGTGGTCGTGCTTTTCAGCAGGCAGTTCTTCGGTAAGAATGCGCAGGCTCCCGGACATCCCCAGGTGGATAATAATCCAGCCGTCGGGCAGCTCCAGCAGCAGGTACTTAGCACGGCGCTGTACGCTAAGGACGGGTTTATCGCTCAGGGCATGGATCTCATCGGACACCGGCCAGCGCAGACGACCGTTACGGACAACCGCGTGAAGAATCGTCGCGCCGACCAGATGGGGCTCAATGCCGCGACGGCTGGTTTCTACCTCAGGTAATTCAGGCATGGTTCCTCCGTTGAGATACAGAATGCAAAAAACCCCGCAGTTGCGGGGTTTTTCGATACAAGGAGACTAAAATTATTTGATTTTAGCTTCTTTGTACAGTACGTGCTGGCGTACAACTGGATCGAATTTTTTCAGTTCCAGTTTTTCCGGCTTAGTACGTTTGTTCTTCGTGGTGGTGTAGAAGTGACCTGTACCAGCAGAAGAAACCAGCTTGATTTTCTCGCGAATACCTTTAGCCATGATTTATTTCCTCTTTAAGTACTTAGTACTTTTCGCCACGGGCACGCAGTTCAGACAGAACTGTATCGATGCCTTTCTTATCGATTACACGCATACCTTTAGCAGATACACGCAGGGTGACAAAACGCTTCTCGCTCTCAACCCAGAAACGGTGAGAGTGCAGGTTCGGCAGGAAACGGCGTTTAGTCGCGTTCAGTGCGTGGGAACGGTTGTTACCGGTCACCGGACGCTTGCCAGTAACTTGGCAGACTCGGGACATGTCTATTCTCCAAAAATCAAATTAGCTCGAGCTTCGTATGGGGTATCGGCGCCTCGTCAGGCTTTACAGCCCGGTCATCGCATAGTTCTAAGTGAACTCTCGATTGCCAGGCCCAAATGCCAAACCCGAGATTCTCAAAGGTGGCGTAGTATACGCTGACTCGGCGGTGTGCTCAAGTCCCGAACAGACAAAGATCCCGATGGATCGCGAGAAATAGCCTAAATCCAGCCATGTTCTGCGAAAGAAATGTACTCACCGCGGCCAATTATCAGATGGTCCAGCACACGAATGTCCATGAATTGACAGCATTTGATAATGCGTTCGGTGATTTCTTTGTCCGCTCTGCTCGGTTCTGCACAGCCAGAGGGGTGATTATGCGCGAGGATCACGCCCGCTGCATTCACTTTTATCGCTTCCCGCACAATTTCACGCGGATGCACCTCAACGTGGCTCAAAGTGCCCGCAAAGAGACAGCTATGTTTCAGCACCCGATTTCTGTTATCAACAAAGATCACCATAAAGATCTCGCGTTCAATATCGGTTAACTGGCTTTGCAGGAATTCGCGCGTCATCGCGGGCGTCAGGATCGGATCGTCCTTCTCCATGCGGACATTGTAAAAACGGCGGGCAAGTTCGGCAATGGCCCGCAGCTGGGCATATTTCGCCACGCCGATCCCCTCAACGTGCGTAAACTGCGCCAGATCGGCGGTCAGTAAACCGTACAGCGAACCGAAACGTGCTATCAGCTCTTTTGCCAGCGTAAATACCGTTTTTCCGGGCGTTCCGGTACGTAAAAAGAGCGCCAGCAGTTCATCATCTTTTAACAGGGTGACGTCATAGCGCAGCAGTTTTTCGCGCGGCAGCAGCTGCTCATCCTCTTCTTCCATGCTCTTTCTCCTTTTTTTAACCGCATGCTGCCACACGCCAATCCGGCGCTCGACGGTCACGTTGCGTTCTTGCGTAGAGCCTCGCAAAGTGGTCGAAGGACAAAATCACCCCGCTTTGGGGATTGTGATAAAATGCCTGCTCTCTGGTGAAACCCAACAGGAAAGAATCATGATGAGCCTGGCCGGTAAAAAAATCGTTCTTGGCGTGAGCGGCGGCATTGCTGCCTACAAAGCGCCAGAGCTGGTGCGTCGTCTGCGCGAGCGCGGGGCAGATGTGCGGGTCGCGATAACCGAAGGCGGTAAAGCCTTTATCACTCCTCTGAGCCTGCAGGCCGTTTCAGGATACCCGGTATCTGACAGCCTGCTCGATCCGGCCGCCGAAGCCGCGATGGGCCATATTGAGCTGGGTAAATGGGCTGACCTGGTTATCCTTGCCCCCGCCACGGCTGATTTAATCGCCCGGGTGGCGGCCGGTATGGCAAACGATCTGGTCTCTACCATTTGTCTGGCCACGCCTGCCCCTGTTGCCGTCGTTCCTGCCATGAACCAGCAGATGTACCGTAACGCGGCCACCCAGCACAATCTGGAGACGCTGGCCTCACGCGGCCTGCTTATCTGGGGTCCGGACAGCGGCAGCCAGGCCTGCGGCGATGTTGGCCCGGGTCGCATGCTTGACCCGCTGACGATTGTTGATATGGCCGCAGCCCATTTTTCGCCTGTCAACGATCTGCAACATCTCAACATCATGATTACCGCGGGCCCCACGCGCGAGCCGCTGGATCCGGTGCGCTACATCACCAACCACAGCTCCGGTAAAATGGGCTTTGCGATTGCCGCCGCCGCTGCGAAGCGTGGCGCGAACGTCACGCTGGTGAGCGGCCCGGTCTCGCTGCCTACCCCTGCGTTTGTGAAGCGAATTGACGTTACTACCGCGCTGGAGATGGAAGCCGCCGTACAGGCTCATGCGCAAAGCCAGCAAATTTTTATCGGCTGTGCGGCCGTCGCAGATTATCGTGCCGAGACGATCGCCGAGGCTAAAATTAAAAAGCAAGGCGATGAATTAACACTAAAAATGGTAAAAAACCCGGACATTGTTGCCGGTGTCGCCGCACTAAAAAGCCACCGTCCATACGTTGTTGGGTTTGCCGCAGAAACGAATAATGTGGAAGAATATGCCCGGCAAAAACGTACCCGCAAAAACCTCGATTTGATTTGCGCGAACGACGTATCGCTGGCCACACAAGGATTTAACAGCGACAGCAACGCACTGCACCTTTTCTGGCAGGATGGAGATAAAGTCTTACCGCTTGAGCGCAAGGAACTCCTGGGCCAACAATTACTCGACGAGATCGTTACCCGTTATGATGAAAAAAATCGACGTTAAGATTCTGGACCCGCGTGTTGGCGAGCAATTCCCGCTGCCAACCTATGCCACCTCCGGCTCTGCCGGTCTTGACCTGCGCGCCTGTCTCGATGACGCCGTAGAACTGGCTCCGGGTGCCACTACCCTGGTTCCAACTGGCCTGGCCATTCACATTGCTGACCCGTCGCTGGCGGCGGTGATCCTGCCGCGTTCTGGCCTGGGCCATAAGCATGGCGTTGTGCTGGGGAACCTGGTCGGCCTGATCGACTCCGACTACCAGGGTCAGCTGATGGTCTCCGTCTGGAACCGTGGTCAGGACAGCTTCACCATTGAACCGGGTGAGCGTATCGCACAGATGGTCTTTGTACCGGTGGTACAGGCAGAATTTAACCTGGTGGCAGACTTTGACGCCACCGACCGCGGCGAAGGCGGCTTCGGCCATTCCGGGCGCAAATAACGGCCCGACAGACACGTATCTCACAGCGTCATAATGCAATAACAAACCGCAAACGCCCGTTTGCGGTCGCTGTGTGGATGCCAGCCTGGCAAGTGCTTATTTTCAGGGGTATTTTGTAACATGGCAGAAAAACAAACCGCGAAAAGGAATCGTCGCGAAGAAATACTTCAATCTCTGGCTCTGATGCTTGAATCCAGCGATGGCAGTCAACGCATCACCACCGCTAAACTGGCCGCCTCTGTGGGCGTGTCTGAGGCGGCGCTGTACCGTCATTTTCCGAGCAAGACCCGGATGTTCGACAGCCTGATCGAGTTTATTGAAGACAGCCTGATCACGCGCATCAACCTGATTCTGAAAGACGAAAAAGACACCACAGCGCGTCTGCGTCTGATTGTGCTGTTAATCCTGGGCTTCGGTGAACGCAATCCGGGCTTAACTCGTATCCTCACCGGCCACGCGCTGATGTTTGAGCAGGACAGACTGCAGGGCCGCATTAACCAGCTTTTCGAACGCATTGAAGCTCAGCTGCGCCAGGTACTGCGCGAAAAGAAAATGCGTGAAGGCGAAGGTTACAGCATTGATGAAACGCTGCTGGCGAGCCAGATTCTGGCGTTTTGTGAAGGGATGCTCTCTCGCTTTGTGCGCAGCGAGTTCAAATACTGTCCAACGGACGATTTTGACGCCCGCTGGCCGTTAGTGGCTGCTCAGTTGCAGTAACACCGTTGCCGGGTGGCGGCTTCGCCTTAACGGGCCTACGAAATGCGCAGGCCCGTTAAGCGTAGCGCCACCGGGCAATTTAACTACACCCCGAACGCTTCCCGGTACGCACGTACCGCCGCCAGATGGTCCGCCATCTCAGGCTTCTCTTCCAGATACGCAATCAGGTCTTTCAGAGTGATAATCGACGTCACTTTGCAGCTGTAATCGCGCTCGACTTCCTGAATAGCGGAAATTTCCCCGCGACCACGTTCCTGACGATCCAGAGAAATCAGCACGCCAGCAAGCGTCGCACCGTTGGCCTGAATGATCTCCATTGATTCGCGGATCGCCGTACCCGCGGTGATCACGTCGTCCACCAGCATCACGCGGCCCTGCAGCGGGCTGCCAACCAGATTCCCGCCTTCACCGTGGGTTTTAGCCTCTTTGCGGTTAAAGCAGTACGGCACGTCACGGTCATGGTGTTCCGCCAGCGCCACCGCGGTGGTGGTCGCAATCGGAATGCCTTTATAGGCCGGGCCAAACAGCAGGTCAAAATCAATCCCGGAATCCACCAGCGCTTCGGCATAGAAACGGCCTAACAATGCCAGATCGCGCCCGGTATTAAACAGCCCGGCGTTGAAGAAATAGGGACTCTTACGCCCGGATTTCAGCGTAAATTCGCCAAACTTGAGTACCTGCTTGTTGAGCGCAAACTCAATAAACTGGCGCTGATACGATTTCATGGATTTGCTCCTTTGGTTTTTCTGTCTTACAGGCAAAAAAAAGGCGACTCATTGGTCGCCTTTAAAATCAATTTTCTAACGCCGCTTTCTGCGTCGTTACAATAGATTCGATTCCCCCTCGGGCCAACGCCAGGAGAGAGAGAAGTTCTTCGTGGGTGAACGGCTCGCCTTCCGCCGTACCCTGTACTTCAATGATGCGACCGTCTTCGGTCATCACCACGTTCATGTCGGTTTCGGCTGCGGAATCTTCAACGTATTCCAGATCGCAAAGCGCTTCGCCGTTAACGATACCGACAGAAACCGCCGCAACCATGCCTTTCATTGGGTTGGTTTTCAGCTTGCCGGCCGCAACCAGCTTGTTCAGAGCGTCCGCCAGCGCCACGCAGGCACCGGTAATGGATGCGGTACGCGTACCGCCGTCTGCCTGAATTACGTCGCAATCGAGAGTGATGGTGAATTCGCCAAGGATTTTCAGGTCAACGGCAGCGCGAAGCGCGCGCGCGATCAGACGCTGAATCTCCATGGTACGACCGCCCTGCTTACCCTTTGCCGCTTCACGGGCATTACGGGTATGGGTCGCACGCGGCAGCATGCCGTATTCTGCGGTGATCCAGCCCTGCCCCTGACCTTTCAGGAAGCGCGGAACGCCTTCTTCGATGGAGGCAGTGCACAGCACTTTAGTGTCACCAAACTCAACCAGCACGGAGCCTTCTGCGTGTTTTGTATAGTTACGGGTCAGGATGACGGGACGCACCTGGTTGGCGCTACGACCTGATGGACGCATGATGGATTCTCCGGCTTGAAACGAATGTGGCTGCGCATTATACGGATAAAGGACGCTTATTCCTATCCTGAGAAGCCCCCGAAAGCTATAATCCCCCCATCTCTCCTTTAAAAACGGGAATGTCTATGATCCGCAGTATGACCGCCTACGCCCGGCGTGAAATCAAGGGTAGCTGGGGTAGCGCCACATGGGAAATGCGCTCGGTAAACCAGCGTTACCTGGAAACGTATTTCCGTATGCCGGAGCAGTTCCGCAGCCTTGAGCCTGTTGTACGCGAGCGTATTCGTACGCGTCTGACGCGCGGTAAAGTGGAATGTAACCTGCGCTTTGAGCCTGATGCCAGCGCACAGGGCGAGCTGATCCTCAACGAAAAACTGGCGAAACAGCTCGTGAATGCGGCGAACTGGGTCAAAATGCAGAGCGATGAAGGTGAAATCAACCCGGTTGATATTCTGCGCTGGCCTGGCGTCATGGCCGCCGGTGAGCAGGATCTGGATGCCATTGCCGCTGAAATCCTGGCAGCCCTCGACGGCACGCTCGACGACTTTATCGTTGCCCGCGAAACCGAAGGTCAGGCGCTGAAAGCGATGATTGAGCAGCGCCTTGAAGGCGTGAGCACCGAAGTGGCGAAAGTCCGCGCCCATATGCCGGAAGTGCTGCAGTGGCAGCGCGAACGCCTTGTCGCCAAACTGGAAGAAGCGGAAGTTCAGCTGGAAAACACCCGTCTGGAACAAGAGCTGGTGCTGATGGCGCAGCGTATCGATGTCGCTGAAGAGCTGGACCGTCTGGAAGCGCACGTTAAAGAGACCTACAACATTCTGAAGAAGAAGGAAGCGGTGGGTCGCCGTCTGGACTTTATGATGCAGGAGTTCAACCGTGAGTCGAACACCCTGGCGTCTAAGTCGATCAATGCTGAAGTGACGAATTCAGCGATTGAGTTGAAAGTGCTGATTGAGCAGATGCGCGAGCAGATTCAGAACATCGAGTAATGCCTTTCGGGTGGTGTCGACTGCACCACCCATTATTTTTTCTAATCCATATCAACATCCGTTTTTACGTTTTACCGCCTATCACCAAGCCTGCTCAAGATAAATTAATAAAATTTTATAGGGCAACCTGACTCGCCTTAGAAAATCTCAATCGTGATCTTGCGCACAAATCGCTAACCTCCCCGCGTTCACACCGGAGGGTCTATGCTGCTTCACATCCTTTATCTCATTGGCATCACCGCAGAAGCCATGACCGGCGCGCTTGCCGCCGGACGTCGCCGTATGGACACCTTCGGCGTAATCATTATTGCTACCGCGACCGCGCTTGGCGGTGGTTCCGTGCGCGATATCCTGCTTGGCCATTACCCGCTCGGCTGGGTTAAACACCCTGAATACGTGATTATTGTGGCGACTGCTGCCGTGTTAACCACCATCGTGGCGCCCGTTATGCCCCATCTTCGCCGCCTGTTCCTGGTGCTTGATGCGCTGGGGCTGATCGTCTTTTCGATCATCGGTGCGCAAATCGCGCTCGATATGGGGGAAGGACCGGTTATCGCCACCATTGCCGCCGTGGTCACGGGCGTATTCGGCGGTGTGCTGCGCGATATGTTCTGCAAGCGCATTCCTCTGGTCTTTCAAAAAGAACTGTATGCCGGCATCTCCTTTGCGGCAGCGGTGCTTTATATCGCCCTGCAGCATTACGTTTCTAACCATGATGTGGTGGTCATCTCGACGCTACTGTTTGGCTTTACGGCCCGCATGCTGGCGCTGCGTCTGAAGCTCGGGCTGCCCGTTTTTCATTACAAACACAGCGCACACTAGTTTCAGAACCCGTTGATGTGCTGTTCAGCGAGCCATTTCGCCAGCACATCAATCTGAGGCACGTGCATCCAGTTAACGATTTGTCGCGCTTTTTCTTCTCCCGTTCCCGGCAGGGCCTGCCAGTCCTTTGCGTTGCGCCCGCTCATCTTCTGCCACGATATGTCTCCCATCGCCTTCAGCGAAGCCTGCGTCATTGGCACACCCAACGCCATGAGCCAGCGGATAAACGGCTTCTCGCGCACCAGATTAAATCGGTGCCAGAGCGCCAGCCCGCGTGCTGAGGAAAACCCCGGTGTAGACTGCAGCTGCGCCTGAGTTAATAACAGCCATGAAAAGAGATGTTCAAAATGATGCGCCTGCCAGAGGGTACGCCAGCCTGACTCGCCTAATCCTTCAATATCAAGCACCTGCTTTGAACTGAGCCAGGTCAGCCGGGCAAAGAACTGCTCCATACACTCCGGGGAAGCGTAGAAACAGCTAAGCGAATGATAACGCGAGGCCGGAGGCTCTGGTTTATGTCTGTCCGTCCCGCGCCAGAGCACTTTATCAAACCGGGGGATACCCTGCCCGGCCAGGCTGATCTGTATCTGATCCCCCGGGGCAATATCCAGTATCTGCCAGCGCCCAACCGAGCCCAGGCTCACCCGCTGCACCTGTTTATCATCCAGTTGCACGGGTTCCAGCGCGGCTACAACGGAAATTTTGCCCGTTCGCCCCACGGAAAAATGAATATGACTCACCTCAGCAACCTGGGCTGTAGGCGCATATTTCCACGCAACGACCCAGTTGCCTTCTCCCGGTAACCAATCTTCGCCAGCAGGTTCATCCTCCGAACGCACCACAATGCCATCCGTGGCAAAGGGTAATGCGGTTACGTGCCAGGCCGCGCGCTGTTTCTCGACGCCATCAACAGATTCGGCGGGAAGCGTATACCGTGCCGACAGCGTAAAACCAGCCTGAGACAGTTCAGCTAAAGAGGTCTGCATATCTTTCGGTCCGT
Organism: Enterobacter sp. PL_is511; assembly: GCF_055816065.1. NCBI lineage: Bacteria > Pseudomonadati > Pseudomonadota > Gammaproteobacteria > Enterobacterales > Enterobacteriaceae > Enterobacter > Enterobacter sp. PL_is511. Next base: position 116,656 of record NZ_JBVPGP010000018.1, read on the forward strand.
CCGGCCAGGCCCAGATGAATACGCCGATCTTGCTCAATAGCGAGTTATCCTTTTGCCGCATCATCGCCCCCGCCACCTTTGCACGAGCGTTCATTCCGCCCATCTGCTGCTGAATGTGGTTGTCGCGCAACCAGAAGAGTTCGCCCTGTAAGACGCTGTTCGCCAGCTTGCCGGTGAGCTTTTGCGGAACAGACGGGACTAAACGCACCTTCCCGGTCCAGTCTTCCCCTTTCAGGCCATCACCACGACTGATGGCCTGGGTTAACTTCCCGTCACGATAGACCAGCGTCACCGCCACACCGTCAACTTTCGGCTGCAGCCACAGATGTTGCCGCGCACGCATCCACTGTCTCAGTTCCTCTTTGCTGGCCACCTTATGCACGCCCGTGTGGGCAACAGGATGTTTTACGCTCCCCGTCAGCGCGGGGAGTTTCTCTTCTGAAGGCTCACTGCCAAAACAGCGCTGCCACTGCGTTAAACGCCCGTGAAGCTGGTCGTAAACCTCGTCGTTGATCTCGCTCACGCCCTGCTTCCAGTAAGCCTCATCCCAGCGTTTGATTTGCGCGCTTAACGACGCCATCTCTTTCTCTGCTTTTGCCTGCGACCACACCGGACACATCGCCGCGCCATAACCGCACCACAACAGCATTAACCCGCTTATCCATCGCCACATCGCTACCCCTCCTTTGCGTTGCAGGAGGTATACCCGGATGCCTGAAACAACGCTAACGGCAACGTTTCGCATTGCGAGACGCTATCCAGTATTTCTTTTGGTTGCTGAAAACCACAGATAAAACCTGAAAACGGCACGCAAAATTCAATAATCGAGGGGAAAAAGTGTGACAAAGGCTACGTCACACGGCGGTGACGTGTATAATAAGCCCGTATGTAGGACTTCTTCGTTAACACATACAAAAGACTCTCATGGCTCAAGGCACGCTTTATATTGTTTCTGCCCCTAGTGGCGCGGGTAAATCCAGCCTTATTCAGGCACTGTTAAAAACCCAACCGTTGTACGACACACAGGTTTCTGTTTCTCACACCACGCGCCAGCCGCGTCCGGGTGAAGTGCACGGTGAACACTATTTCTTTGTGGATCACGACGAATTCAGAGCGATGATCGGCAGAGACGCGTTTCTTGAACACGCTGAAGTATTTGGTAATTACTACGGTACTTCGCGTGAAACCATTGAGCAGGTTCTGGCCACGGGCGTGAATGTGTTCCTGGATATCGACTGGCAGGGCGCACAGCAAATTCGCAAGAAAATGCCTGACTCGCGCAGTATCTTTATTTTACCGCCATCGAAAGATGAGCTGGATCGCCGTCTGCGTGGCCGCGGTCAGGACAGCGAAGAAGTGATCGCAAAGCGTATGGAACAGGCTGTTGCAGAAATGAGCCATTACGCGGAATATGATTACCTTATTGTGAATGATGATTTTGATGCCGCATTGAGCGATCTCAAAACCATTCTTCGTGCAGAACGTCTGCGTATGAGCCGCCAGAAGCAGCGACATGACGCATTAATCACCAAACTGTTGGCAGACTGAACCCACTTTCAGTATCATGCCCAGTCATTTCTTCACCTGTGGAGCATTTTAAGTATGGCACGCGTAACTGTTCAGGACGCTGTAGAGAAAATTGGTAACCGTTTTGACCTGGTGCTGGTCGCCGCGCGTCGCGCTCGTCAGATGCAGGTAGGCGGTAAAGATCCGCTGGTACCGGAAGAAAACGATAAAACCACCGTTATTGCACTTCGCGAAATCGAAGAAGGTCTGATCAACAACCAGATCCTCGACGTGCGTGAGCGCCAGGAGCAGCAAGAGCAGGAAGCCGCAGAACTGCAGGCCGTAACCGCTATTGCTGAAGGTCGTCGTTAATTAAACCTGCGGGTCGCCCTTGTATCTGTTTGAAAGCCTGAATCAACTGATTCAAACCTACCTGCCTGAAGACCAGATTAAGCGTCTTCAGCAGGCGTATCTCGTTGCACGTGACGCTCACGAGGGCCAGACACGTTCAAGCGGTGAACCCTATATCACGCACCCGGTAGCGGTGGCCTGTATTCTGGCCGAGATGAAACTCGACTACGAAACGCTGATGGCCGCTCTACTGCACGACGTGATCGAAGATACCCCTGCCACTTACCAGGACATGGAACAGCTGTTTGGCAAAAGCGTTGCCGAACTGGTGGAAGGGGTCTCTAAGCTTGATAAGCTGAATTTCCGCGACAAGAAAGAGGCGCAAGCCGAAAACTTCCGCAAGATGATTATGGCGATGGTGCAGGATATCCGCGTCATTCTCATCAAACTCGCTGACCGTACCCACAACATGCGCACGCTGGGCTCACTTCGCCCGGATAAACGTCGCCGCATTGCCCGTGAAACCCTCGAAATCTACAGTCCGCTGGCGCACCGTTTAGGTATTCATCACATTAAAACCGAGCTGGAAGAACTGGGTTTTGAAGCGTTGTACCCGAACCGCTATCGCGTGATTAAAGAGGTGGTGAAAGCCGCACGCGGCAACCGTAAAGAGATGATTCAAAAGATCCTCTCTGAAATCGAAGGGCGTTTACAGGAAGCGGGGATCCCGTGCCGCGTCAGCGGTCGCGAGAAACACCTGTACTCCATCTACTGCAAAATGGTGCTCAAAGAGCAGCGTTTTCACTCGATCATGGATATCTACGCCTTCCGCGTCATTGTCCATGACTCGGACACCTGCTATCGCGTGCTGGGGCAGATGCACAGCCTCTACAAACCGCGTCCGGGGCGCATGAAAGATTACATCGCCATTCCAAAAGCGAACGGCTATCAATCTTTGCACACCTCGATGATTGGTCCGCACGGCGTGCCTGTTGAGGTGCAGATCCGCACCGAAGACATGGACCAGATGGCAGAGATGGGGGTTGCCGCACACTGGGCGTATAAAGAGCACGGTGGCGAAAGCAGCACGACCGCACAAATCCGCGCCCAGCGCTGGATGCAGAGCCTGCTGGAGCTTCAGCAGAGTGCGGGCAGCTCGTTTGAATTTATCGAGAGCGTTAAATCCGATCTCTTCCCGGATGAGATTTACGTTTTCACCCCAGAAGGTCGCATTGTCGAACTGCCTGCGGGCGCAACGCCGGTCGACTTCGCTTACGCCGTGCATACCGATATCGGGCATGCCTGCGTCGGCGCGCGCGTCGACAGACAGCCTTATCCGCTGTCTCAGCCGCTCTCCAGCGGCCAGACGGTAGAAATTATTACCGCGCCGGGTGCACGTCCGAACGCGGCCTGGCTGAACTTTGTCGTGAGCTCCAAAGCACGTGCCAAAATTCGCCAGTTGCTGAAAAACCTCAAGCGTGATGATTCCGTCAGCCTGGGGCGTCGTCTGCTCAACCACGCGTTGGGCGGCAGCCGTAAGCTGGCTGAAATTCCGCAGGAGAACGTCCAGCGTGAGCTGGAGCGCATGAAGCTTACGTCGCTTGACGACCTGCTGGCAGAGATTGGCCTCGGCAACGCCATGAGCGTGGTGGTGGCGAAGAACCTGCAGCAAGGCGATACAACAGCGGTGCCTGCAACGACGCAAAGCCACGGCCACCTGCCGATTAAAGGCGCGGACGGGGTGCTGATCACCTTCGCAAAATGCTGTCGTCCAATTCCTGGCGATCCGATTATTGCGCACGTCAGCCCAGGCAAAGGGCTGGTTATCCACCACGAATCCTGTCGTAACATTCGCGGCTATCAGAAAGAAGCCGAGAAGTTTATGGCGGTCGAGTGGGATAAAGAGACCGCGCAGGAATTTATCACCGAAATTAAGGTGGATATGTTCAACCACCAGGGTGCCCTGGCGAACCTGACGGCAGCGATCAACACGGCCTCTTCCAATATTCAGAGCCTGAACACGGAAGAAAAAGATGGCCGCGTGTATAGCGCCTTTATTCGTCTGACCGCTCGCGACCGCGTACATCTGGCGAATATTATGCGCAAGATCCGCGTCATGCCGGACGTGATTAAAGTCACCCGAAACCGAAACTAGGTTTATGAATTCACAACGTTATGCACGTATCTGCGAAATGCTCGCCAGGCGTCAGCCTGACCTGACGGTCTGCATGGAGCAGGTGCATAAACCTCATAACGTCTCTGCTATCGTTCGTACCGCCGATGCCGTCGGTGTGCATGAAGTGCACGCCGTCTGGCCGGATGGCCGTATGCGCAATACGGTCTCGGCGGCAGCAGGCAGCAACAGCTGGGTGTCTGTTAAAAATCATCACACCATTGGCGAAGCCGTATCGCACCTGAAAGGGCGCGGGATGCAGATCCTGGCCACTAACCTGTCCGCTAAAGCCGTAGATTTCCGCGAGATCGACTACACCCGCCCGACCTGCATTTTGATGGGTCAGGAGAAAACCGGGATCACCCAGGAAGCGCTGGATCTGGCGGATCGGGACATCATCATTCCGATGATCGGCATGGTCCAGTCTCTTAACGTCTCCGTGGCGTCCGCGCTCATTCTGTATGAAGCGCAGCGCCAGCGTCAGAACGCCGGGATGTACGAGCGCAGCAACAGCATGCTGCCGGAAGAGGAACAGCAGCGCCTGCTGTTTGAAGGTGGCTATCCGGTGCTGGCTCGCGTTGCGAAGCAGAAAAAATTGCCTTATCCCCACGTCAACGCGCAGGGCGAAATTGAAGCCGATGCCGAGTGGTGGGCCACCATGCAGTACGCCGGGTAAGCGATGAAAGGCCGCCTGCTGGATGCCATCCCGCTTAACAGCCTGACGGGCGTGGGCGTGGGCGCGGCGCAAAGCAATAAGCTGGCAAAAATTGGCCTGCACACGGTGCAGGATCTCCTGCTTCACCTCCCCCTGCGTTACGAAGACCGCACCCAGCTATACAAGATTGGCGATCTCCTTCCTGCCATTTACGCCACCGTTGAAGGCGAAGTCCTGAACTGCAACATCACCTTCGGCGGGCGCCGGATGATGACCTGCCAGATCAGCGACGGCACCGGCATTCTCACCATGCGTTTTTTCAACTTCAGCGCGGCGATGAAAAACAGCCTGGCGACGGGCCGCAGGGTGCTGGCCTATGGCGAAGCCAAACGCGGGAAATACGGCGCAGAGATGATCCACCCGGAGTACCGCGTGCAGGGCGATCTCAGCACGCCGGAGCTGCAGGAGACGCTCACCCCGGTTTACCCGACGACCGAAGGAATCAAGCAGGCGACGCTGCGTAAGCTCACCGATCAGGCGCTGGAGCTGCTGGATACCTGCGCCATTACCGAGCTGCTGCCACCCGAGCTGGCGCAGGGCATGATGAGCCTGCCCGAGGCGCTGCGCACCCTGCACCGCCCGCCGCCAACGCTGCAGCTCAGCGACTTAGAAAGCGGCAAACACCCCGCTCAACAGCGTCTTATCCTTGAGGAATTACTGGCCCATAACCTGAGCATGCTGGCGCTCCGCGCCGGCGCGCAGCGTTTCCACGCCCAGCCCTTAAGCCAGAATGATGAACTCAAAGATAAGCTGCTGGCCTCGCTGCCGTTTAAGCCCACCGGCGCGCAGGCGCGCGTCACCGCCGAAATCGAACGCGATATGGCGCTCGACGTGCCGATGATGCGCCTGGTGCAGGGCGACGTGGGTTCCGGCAAAACGCTGGTTGCCGCGCTGGCCGCCCTGCGTGCGATTGCCCACGGCAAGCAGGTCGCGCTGATGGCACCGACCGAACTGCTGGCGGAACAGCACGCCAACAATTTCCGCGCCTGGTTCGCGCCGCTGGGCATTGAAGTGGGCTGGCTTGCCGGGAAGCAAAAAGGCAAAGCGCGCCTTGCGCAACAGGAGGCTATTGCCAGCGGGCAGGTGCAGATGATTGTCGGCACGCACGCCATCTTCCAGGAGCAGGTGCAGTTTAACGGCCTTGCGCTGGTGATTATCGACGAGCAGCACCGCTTCGGCGTGCACCAGCGTCTGGCATTATGGGAGAAAGGCCTGCAGCAGGGCTTCCACCCGCATCAGCTGATCATGACCGCTACGCCGATCCCGCGCACCCTGGCGATGACGGCCTACGCCGATCTGGATACCTCCACCATCGACGAACTGCCGCCGGGCCGTACGCCGGTCACAACGGTCGCCATTCCTGACACGCGCCGCAGTGATATCATCGACCGCGTACGCAACGCCTGCACCCACGAAGGGCGTCAGGCCTACTGGGTTTGTACGCTGATAGAAGAGTCGGAACTGCTGGAAGCGCAGGCTGCCGAAGCCACGTGGGAAGAGCTTAAGCTGGCGCTGCCGGAGCTGAACGTGGGCCTGGTTCATGGACGCATGAAGCCTGCCGAAAAACAGGCGGTGATGCAGTCGTTTAAGCAGGGCGAGCTGCATTTGCTGGTCGCCACGACGGTCATTGAAGTGGGCGTGGACGTCCCGAACTCCAGCCTGATGATCATCGAAAACCCGGAGCGCCTGGGCCTTGCCCAACTCCACCAGCTGCGCGGGCGCGTTGGCCGTGGCGCGGTAGCGTCCCACTGCGTCCTGCTCTACAAAGCCCCGCTCTCAAAAACAGCCCAGATGCGGTTGCAGGTGCTGCGCGACAGCAACGACGGTTTTGTGATTGCGCAAAAAGACCTGGAGATCCGCGGCCCTGGCGAGCTGCTGGGCACGCGTCAGACGGGGAACGCGGAATTCAAAGTGGCGGATTTGCTGCGCGATCAGGCCATGATCCCCGAGGTTCAGCGCCTGGCACGCCATATTCATGAACGCTACCCCGAACAGGCGGCAGCGTTAATTGAGCGCTGGATGCCGGAAACCGAACGCTATTCCAACGCCTGATTCAGGCAAACATCGGCAGCATCAGGTACAGCTTAATCACCAGCGCGTTGACGATATCAATAAAGAACGCCCCGACCATTGGGACCACAAGAAACGCCATGTGCGAAGGCCCGAAGCGTTCGGTGATCGCCTGCATGTTGGCGATAGCCGTTGGGGTAGCCCCCAGACCAAACCCGCAGTGACCCGCCGCCAGCACCGCCGCATCGTAGTTTTTACCCATCATGCGCCAGGTCACGAACATGGCATACAGCGCCATAAACAGCGCCTGTACCGCCAGAATCGCCACCATCGGCAGCGCCAGCGAGGCCAGCTCCCACAGCTTGAGGCTCATCAGCGCCATCGCCAGGAACAGTGACAGGCAGACGTTGCCGAGCACCGATACCGCCCGTTCAAACACGCGGTAGAAGCCCATCAGCGCCAGGCCGTTGCTCAGGATCACCCCGATAAACAGCACGCAGACAAACGTCGGCAGTTCAAACGCTGAGCCCGCCAGCCATTGCGCAACCACTTTGCCCACGGTCAGGCAGATGGCGATCGTCGCGATGGTTTCAATCAGCACCAGCGAGGTAATGCTGCGCCCGACGTCAGGCTTTTCAAACGCGGTCGGCACCAGCTCATCGTCCGGCCTGCCGTCCGGCGTGGTGGAGTGCTTCACCAGATAGCGCGCCACCGGGCCGCCAATCAGGCCACCCAGCACCAGACCAAAGGTCGCGCAGGCCATCGCCACTTCCGTCGCGTTTTCAAACCCGTAGCGCTCGATAAACAACTTGCTCCACGCGGCCCCGGTACCGTGGCCGCCTGACAGGGTAATCGACCCCGCCAGCAGCCCCATCAGCGGATCCAGTCCCAGCAGCGACGCCATCCCGATACCAATGGCGTTTTGCATCAGCAGCAGCCCCACCACCACAATCAAAAATACACCGAGCACCTTACCGCCCGCCCGCAGGCTCGCCAGGTTGGCATTCAGGCCGATGGTGGCAAAGAAGGCCAGCATCAGCGGGTCTTTCAGGGACATATCAAAATCGATTTCCCAGCCCATGCTTTTTTTCAGCACCAGCAGGGCCAGCGCCACCAGCAGACCACCGGCGACAGGTTCAGGAATGGTGTATTTCTTCAGAAGGGGAACGCTATGTACCAGCTTACGACCAAGCAGTAAGACCAGCGTTGCGGCAACAAGGGTCGACAACGTATCGAGATGAATCATAGAAGGCTCCTGTTTTGCGCGTGTTCCATACACACGCGGCGTTATCCTGGGCCGGTTTGCGCTCTTCATGAGCTCCCGGCGCGAAAAAGTGTAATTTTTTTTCCCGATACGTTGTAGAAAACCTGCTCACAGCGGCAGATTTTCTTCCCTTTTTTTGCTGGCAATCGTTTGCTTTTACCAGGTGGTCAGATAAAATGCCCGCTTTTCCACCGTGGGATTGCCGCCGATGTCCGTTAACACCATAGAGTCGCCTGATGCGCAACCGATTGCGCAGAAGCAAAATAGCGAACTGATTTACCGCCTTGAAGACCGCCCGCCGCTGCCGCAAACGCTGTTCGCCGCCTGCCAGCATCTTCTGGCGATGTTTGTTGCGGTGATCACCCCGGCGCTGCTGATTTGCCAGGCGCTCGGTTTACCGGCGCAGGACACGCAGCACATTATCAGCATGTCTCTTTTTGCCTCCGGCGTGGCCTCGATTATTCAAATTAAAGCATGGGGGCCGGTGGGGTCGGGATTATTGTCGATTCAGGGCACCAGCTTTAACTTCGTGGCACCGCTTATCATGGGCGGTACGGCGCTGAAAACCGGCGGTGCGGATGTCCCGACCATGATGGCGGCGCTGTTCGGCACGCTGATGCTGGCCAGCTGTACGGAGATGGTGATCTCCCGCGTTCTGCATCTGGCTCGCCGCGTTATCACCCCGCTGGTTTCCGGCGTCGTCGTGATGATTATCGGCCTGTCGCTGATTCAGGTGGGCCTTACCTCCATCGGCGGCGGCTATGCCGCAATGAGCGACCACACCTTCGGCGCGCCGAAAAACCTGCTGCTGGCGGGCGTCGTGCTGGCGATCATTATTCTGCTTAACCGTCAGCGTAACCCTTACCTGCGCGTGGCCTCGCTGGTGATCGCCATGGCGGCGGGTTACCTGCTGGCGTGGGCGCTGGGCATGCTGCCGGAGAACACCGCGCCGACCAACAGCGCGCTGATCACCGTTCCTACACCGCTGTACTACGGTCTGGGCATTGACTGGGGTCTGCTCCTGCCGCTGATGCTGGTCTTTATGATCACCTCGCTGGAGACCATCGGTGATATCACCGCCACCTCCGACGTCTCCGAGCAGCCGGTGTCCGGCCCGCTGTACATGAAGCGCCTGAAAGGCGGCGTGCTGGCGAACGGCCTGAACTCGTTTGTCTCTGCGGTATTCAACACCTTCCCGAACTCCTGCTTCGGTCAGAACAACGGCGTGATCCAGCTGACCGGCGTGGCCAGCCGCTACGTTGGCTTCGTGGTGGCGCTGATGCTGATCGTCCTCGGCCTGTTCCCGGCGGTAAGCGGCTTTGTGCAGCACATCCCTGAGCCGGTGCTGGGCGGCGCAACGCTGGTGATGTTCGGGACGATCGCGGCCTCCGGCGTGCGTATTGTCTCCCGCGAGCCGCTGAACCGCCGCGCGATCATGATTATCGCTCTGTCGTTGGCCGTCGGTCTGGGCGTTTCCCAGCAGCCGCTGATCCTGCAGTTTGCACCTGACTGGGTGAAAAACCTGCTCTCTTCCGGCATTGCCGCAGGCGGTATCACCGCTATCGTGCTGAACCTCGTTTTCCCGCCTGAGAAAAATTGATTTCTCTCACGGCAGGCAGTCAATGCCTGCCGTGACATCTAATTACACCATTCCCGCCTTGAGGATTGCGCATAAATCGTGCATAACTCCCTTATGTGCGTTTTGCGGGATGGAAGACCATGAAATTTATTGGAAAGCTACTCGTCTATCTTCTGGTAGCCCTGCTCATTGTGATGCTGGCGCTCTATATTCTGCTCCAGACCCGCTGGGGTGCGGCTCAGGTCAGCAGCTGGGTAACGGTGAATACCGACTACGAACTCAGTTTCGACAAGATGAATCACCGCTTTTCGTCGCCTTCCCACCTCATTCTGGAAAACGTCACCTTCGGTCGGGACGGAAAACCCGCCACCCTGGTTGCCAAAAAAGTGGATATCGGCCTGAGTAGCCGCCAGATAACCGATCCGCTGCACGTGGACACCATCACCCTGTTCGACGGCACGCTTAATCTCTCCCCACAGACCGCGCCGCTGCCTTTCCAGGCCGATCGTCTGCAGCTGAACAACATGGCCTTTAACAGCCCGAATACCGAATGGGATCTGAGCGCGCAGAAGGTGACGGGCGGCGTCAGCCCATGGCAGCCGGAAGCGGGCAACGTGCTGGGTAATCACGCGCAGATCCAGATGAGCGCAGGCTCGCTGACTCTGAACGGCGTACCGGCCACCAACGTGCTGATCGAGGGCCAGCTTAACGGCAAGGAGGTGGTGCTGAACACGATTGGTGCCGATATGGCCCGCGGCTCACTCACCGGCTCCGCCCTGCGCAACGCCGACGGGAGCTGGATTATCGACACCATGCGCCTGAACGAAATCCGCCTGCAGAGCGATAAAATGCTGACCGCGTTCTTCGCGCCGTTGGCCACTATCCCCTCTCTGCAGATTGGTCGTCTGGACGTGACCGACGCCCGGCTTCAGGGCCCGGACTGGGCGGTGACCGATCTCGATTTAAGCCTGCGCAACCTGACTCTCAGCAAAGGCGACTGGCAGAGCCAGGAAGGCCGCCTGTCGATGAACGCCAGCGAGTTTATCTACGGCTCGCTGCATCTGTTTGACCCGATCCTGAATGCGGAGTTTTCCCCGCAGGGCATGGCGCTGCGTCAGTTCACCTCCCGCTGGGAAGGCGGCATGATACGCACCTCCGGTAACTGGCTGCGCGACGGTAAAGCGCTGGTGCTGGACGATGTCGCCATCGCCGGGCTGGAATACACCCTGCCGCAGAACTGGAAGACGCTGTGGATGGAGCCTCTGCCGGAATGGCTGAACAGCGTCACGCTGCAAAAATTCGGCCTGAGCCGCAACCTGGTGATCGACATCGATCCCGCCTTCCCGTGGCAGATCACCTCTCTGGACGGTTATGGCGCAAACCTGCAGCTGGTGAAAGATCGCCAGTGGGGCGTCTGGGGCGGCAGCGCAACCCTGAACGGCGCGGCGGCGACCTTCAACCGCGTGGACGTGCGCCGTCCGTCGCTGGCGCTGAATGCCAACGCCGCCACGGTGAACATTACCGACCTGAGCGCGTTTACCGAGAAAGGTATTCTGGAAGCAACGGCGACGGTTTCTCAGCTTCCGCAGCGGCAGACTACGGTGAGCCTGAACGGGCGCGGCGTGCCGCTCAACGTACTGCAGCAGTGGGGCTGGCCTGCGCTGCCGATTGCGGGCGACGGCAATATTCAGCTCACCGCCAGCGGCAGCGTGCAGGCCAATGCGCCACTGAAGCCAACGGTGAACGGCAAGCTGAACGCGGTGAATATGGATAAACAGCAGGTGCAGCAGACGATGGCGGGCGGTGTAGTTTCAACACCGCCCTCACCCCAGCCCTCTCCCTGAAAGGGAGAGGGAGCAAACCATTCCCTCGCCCCTCTGGGGAGAGGGGAATTAAAGGTGAACCACCACCTCATTCCCCTCCGCTTGCACCAACACGCCCCACTCGCTGCCTGCGTGTGAGCCGCCTTTCACGCCATTCACCTTCTGCACGTTGCGCAAGCACACCGACCAGTTTTTCGCGTCTCCCGCGCCGGTAAAGGTCACGATATCGCCCTGACGCGATGCCTTCAGCGTAAACGCCACCGCGCCGTCCGCCGCAGGCACTTCGCTCACCGCCGTTGCGCCATCGTCCAGGTTAAACAGCTGGAAGGCCGTCCCCTCATTCCACGCGTAGTCCGGCTTCTGGTTGTTGCTGCCCAGCGCCAGCAGCGTGTTGTCGCGCACGTAGACCGGCAGGCTCATGAAATCGTGCTGCTGCTTATGCCAGCGGCTGCCCTGAATTTGGTCGTTAAGCCACAGGTGCGTCCAGCGGCCTTCCGGCAGGTAGAACTGCACGTCGCCCGCCTCGGAGAACACCGGTGCCACCATCATTGCATCCCCCAGCATGTACTGACGATCGAGGTAATCGCACGCCGGATCGTCCGGGAACTCCAGCATCATCGCCCGCAGCATCGGCGTACCGAACTCGCGGGCCAGCGCCGCCTGACGGTACAGGTACGGCATCAGCTGACACTTCAGCTGCGTGAAGTGGCGCACCACGTCGCAGGACTCGTCATCGTAGGCCCACGGCACGCGGTAGGATTTACTGCCGTGCAGGCGGCTGTGGCTGGAGAACAGCCCGAACGCGCACCAGCGTTTGTAGACGTGCGCCGGGGCGGTGTTTTCGAAGCCGCCGATATCGTGGCTCCAGAACCCGAAGCCGGAAAGGCCAATCGACAGCCCGCCGCGCAGGCTCTCGGCCATCGATTCATAGTTGGCGTAGCAGTCGCCGCCCCAGTGCACCGGAAACTGCTGCGCACCGACGGACGCGGAGCGGGCAAACAGCACCGCCTCTTCCTCCCCCACCGTCTCTTTCAGCACGTTCCACACCAGCTCGTTATAGATGTAGGCGTAGTGGTTGTGCATCTTCTGCGGATCGGCCCCGTCAAACCACTGCACGTCCGTCGGGATACGCTCGCCGAAGTCGGTCTTGAAGCAGTCGACGCCGATCTCCACCAGGCCTTTCAGCTTGTCGGCATACCACCGGCACGCGTCCGGGTTGGTAAAGTCATAAATCGCCAGCCCCGGCTGCCATTTGTCCCACTGCCACAGGGTGCCGTCCGGGCGCTTGAGCAGGTAGCCCTTCGCTTTCAGCTCCTGGAAGATCGGGGATTTCTGGCCGATGTACGGGTTAATCCACACGCAGACCTTCAGCCCCTTCTCTTTCAGGCGGCGGATCATGCCTTCCGGATCCGGGAAGGTCACCGGGTCCCACTCGAAATCGCACCACTGGAAGGCCTTCATCCAGAAGCAGTCGAAGTGGAACACGTGCAGCGGCAGGTCGCGCTCGGCCATGCCGTCGATAAAGCTGTTCACCGTCGCTTCGTCGTAGTTGGTGGTGAACGAGGTGGTGAGCCACAGGCCGAACGACCAGGCAGGCGGCAGCGCCGGACGCCCGGTGAAACGGGTATAGCGGTTTAATACCTCTTTTGGCGTCGGGCCGTCGATCACGAAGTATTCGAGATATTCCCCTTCCACGCTGAACTGCACTTTGGAGACCTTCTCGGAGCCGACTTCAAACGAGACGTTCTCGGGATGATTCACCAGCACGCCGTAGCCGCGATTGGTCAGGTAGAACGGGATATTTTTGTAGGACTGCTCGGTGCTGGTGCCGCCGTCGCGGTTCCAGGTTTCGACCGTCTGGCCGTTGCGCACCAGCGCGGTAAAGCGCTCGCCGAGGCCGTAGACCGTTTCCCCCACGCCCAGATCCAGACGTTCGAACACGTAATTGCGGTCGGCGTTGGTATCCTGCACGTAGCCGTTGTTTTTCAGCTGGCTGCCGGTAATGCGCTGGCCGTTACGCAGGAAATCCAGCGCCCAGAACTCGCCTTTGGTGACGCGCACGCTGACGCTGCCGCTTTTCAGCTCGGCAAACTCGGCGTTGTTTTCAATCTCTACCTTCACGTCCTTCAGAACGTTCAGCGGATAGTGCGGGCCGTTGTTCAGCGCGCCCTGGAAATGCTCAATGCGCACCCCGACAATCCCTTCCTGCGGGGCAAACAGGCGCACCGTGAACATCAACGTGTCGAGCTGCCAGGTGCGTTCGCGCACGTCGCGCGGCGCCACGTACACCACCAGGTCATTGCCCTGCTGCTCCACGTCGAACACCTGAACCGGATACGTCACGTTCAGGCCCGGTTGAATAAGCCAGTTTCCATCACTGATTTTCATACTCTCGTCCTCTTAGCTCTGTAATTCTTTGCTGACCGGCAGGGTTTCAAACTCCTGCTGATTGCGGCGCGCGCCCTGCGCCAGCTCGCCCAGGATTTTGGTCAGGAATGGCGTTTTCAGCGTGTAGTAGCGTTTGGCGATAATGGCGCTCAGCACGTAGCAGACCGCCGGGGCCAGGGTAAACAGGCCGATAATGATGCTGATGGTCGCGCTGTTCTGGGTTTTAGCTGCCGCGTCGTAGCCTCCGCCTGCCAGCATCCAGCCGATCATCGCCCCGCCCAGCGCCAGACCGAGCTTCAGCACGAACAGCGTGCCCGCAAAGCTGATGCCGGTCAGGCGTTTGCCGTTGGTCCATTCGCCGTAGTCGACGGTATCTGACATCATCACCCACTGAATCGGCGTCACCAGCTGGTGCAGCACGCCAATGACGAAGATAAAGGCGAACATCAGCACGGTGGCATGCATCGGCACGAAGAACATCGCCACGCTGACCACCGCCAGCGCGGCGTTGGTCCACCAGAAGATGCTGACCTTGCACTTCCAGTCGGTGAGCGGTTTCGCCAGCGCGGAGCCGATCAGGTTGCCAACGCAGTAGGTGGTGAGGAACGCGACGAACACTTCCGGCGAGCCCATGATCCAGGTGCAGTAGTACATCATCGCGCCGCCGCGCACGCAGACGGCGAGGATGTTGAGGATGGTCAGCACGCCGACGATGCGCCACTGGTCGTTTTGCCAGATATCGCGCAGGTCTTCCCGCATGGAGGTGGTGCTCGGCGGCACCTGGATGCGCTCTTTGGTGGTAAAGAAGCAGAACGCCAACATCAGGAACGCGACCACCGACAGCACGGCGATGCCGCCCTGGAAGCCGAACGCCTTATCGTCGCCGCCAATCAGGTTCACCAGTGGCATCATCAGCACCGTAGAGAGCATGCCGCCCGCCGTCGCCAGCACAAAGCGCCAGGACTGCAGGGAGATACGCTGCGTCGGGTCATTGGTGATCACGCCGCCCAGCGCGCAGTAGGGGATGTTGACCACGGTATAGAGCAGGGTCAGCAGGGTGTAGGTAATGGCGGCATACACCATTTTGCCGTTGAGGCTGAGGTCCGGCGTGGTATAGGCCAGCACGCAGACGATACCGAACGGGATGGCGCCAAACAAAATCCACGGACGGAACTTGCCCCAGCGGCTGCGGGTGCGGTCGGCGATCAGCCCCATGCACGGGTCGGAGATCGCATCCAGCGCGCGCGCCAGCAGGAACATGGTGCCGACAAACCCGGCGGGAATGCCGAAAATATCGGTGTAGAAAAACATCATGTACAACATAACGTTATCAAAAATGATGTGGCTGGCGGCGTCACCCATGCCGTAGCCAATCTTCTCTTTTACTGACAATACTTCGCTCATCTTTTTTTATCCTTCACGCTGTAGGGGGCGCTGAGACCGGTTACATTGGTTTTAAACCATTGTTTCAAAGGCGGGTATTGCGATTTCTGGTTAGCAGATTACGTTTCTTGTTTTTTGTGATCGCGGTAAATGTTGGGAAGCAGAAGGGCTAACATGAGGATTTTCTTAGGAATTACCTGAAACAGGGGTGTACAGGTCAAAAGAGAGGTGAAAAAAGTGGTGTGGGGTATGTGGTAAATGCCTGAAAGTAGCTATAATGCGCCCCGCCTCCATGTAGCAATCGAGGCGCGGAAGATCGTCATCTCCGGTGAGGTGGCTGGACTTCAAATCCAGTTGGGGACGCCAGCGTTCCCGGGCAGGTTCGACTCCTGTGATCTTCCGCCAAAATCATTCCTTTTTATACAAACTTTCTAGTGCTGCCAATAAGTCCCTTAATCCACTGTTAAAATCATTTCTAAAATCTGCGTATTTTTTTGTTTTTAACAACTCAGGTATTTTGCAATCTTTCAAAAGTAAAGGAAGCACATGAATACAATTGTGTTGAATTTCATTCCAATATTTTGTTTGCCATTCTCTTTCTACCCATTTTGATGAAACCACATTTTCAGAAAGAATAACAATTACAAAATCAGCTTCTTCTAGTCCGTCTGAAATTAGCTCGGGAATACTTTCCCCCACTTTTATGTCCCATTCATCCAACCAAGGAGCATACCCATTTGCTTCAAGGTCCATACATAACATTTTTGCAAACGGTTTATCTAATGATGAATGAGAGATGAAAATTTTTGCCCTGTTAGGTTTATTCATATAGCGCTGCTCCACAATTTGGTCCAGAAGAGTAGTTTCAATGTAATGTAATTCTGAAAAATAACTGCACAATTTCTTATATGATATTTTATTGTATGGAGAGCACAGTTTAGTGAGTTCAGCTTTACGATTTATTACGAGACAGGCAAACCAAACTCGAGCAGTTCTTGCAATTTAACGACCGGACGTTTTAGAAGGGGCAGGCAAGATCAGCAAGAAAGTGGCTGATGAAAAGGCGTGCTCAGAATACATTGAGTTTGAAAAAAAGCAGCGCCTGCTGAAAGAAGCCGAGGGTGAGAAAGATATCGTCGGCTTATTAAAATGGGATAAGCAGGCTAAGCGCTAATCCCGGTCCCCCGGCTCGCATCATTCACAAACAGCATTTCAATGCGGTTTCATCCATGCCTAAAAAGCCGTGAATAACGCCTGCGTCATCCAAGGCTGAGCGCGACGATTAACTCCGTGTAACTGCCGGTGGGCAGCAGGACAGGGCTGATATTCAGCCCTGTGACAGTTATTTTCAGCGAAATCTTTCAGATATTACGCTCTGAGATCTCTGCTTTTATTAAGCTGTATAGCTTATCTGATAACTCATTAAGGGTATTGTTTTCAGCTTGCAGCATTTTGCCGTTATTTTGCAATATTAAGTCGTTAAAGGAACCAGCCCCTCTGAAAATAGACCTAATACCTAACACGACCTGGTCATAATCAGAATCCAGGTGCTCACGATAATAAATTAGTCTTTTTGACCAAACACTTTCATCACAAGAGACAAGTAATTCAATGATTTGATTAAGTAACGTATGTATTTCTGATTTCATTTCAATCCCCCAAAATTAACCGTCTCTACGCCTGGAATATTCCAAGGCGCAGGGATTACGACTTGCTCAGTACCTCCAGGGAAAATATCAGACTGGTAGCCCACCTCTCCGACATATACCTTCGATCCTGCAGGAATTTTTATCTCATAAAAACTATCGATCACAGATTCAGAACCGTCAGGCCATTTTGGTAACACAGCTTTATCGACACGCGTCTGTAGTACTCCTAAAGGTCGTTCATAACTGAAAAATCGACCCAACTCTGTGCCGCTTTGACCACCTCTAAAAAATGTGGTGTCCTGGGACAATGTTATTTCCTTGTAAGCTCCGCCTGAGAATGTTTCGGCAAAGCGCTCATTTAATGGTCCGGGCTTTATCATCGAGTATTCACCCTCGACTTTTCCCAGAACATGGAGATTGTTAAGCTCACTCGCCGCCCCCAGTCTGCCAAGGCCAAGACCCGCAGCAACAGAAGCGCCAGCAATAACCAGCCCTTTATTGTCCATAACCTGATTGTAACCCGCTGGCGCATCGCCACCGAGCTGCTGCGCGGTCTGATGGAATCCCTCGATATTGCCATTATAGATCCCGCCCGCGGCCAACAAGCGACCAGCAGCTTTGCTGTTGATGATTTTTGCAGCCTGAGCATGTTGCGCAGGTGCCGCCGGGCGAACGTGATATCCCGGGCGTTTCAGTTGCCGGGACAGGAGATGGCTGAGCCGGGTATGAAGGAACAGCGGCAGATCATTGCGAAGGTCACCGGATGTCGTCAACACTCCCGAAATAGCATGCCCGGTTATGTCTTTTCTCAGCAGAACGAGCTTCCCAGATTTGATGTCGGCAAGAGTGTCACGGTATGCCATCCACGGATGCTGCCAGTGAAACGGTTGATAACGGCTGACAAACCGGGTGTAGCCCTGTGGTAAATTCCACTCCTGAATTATGCGGTTGGGCAGTGCAGTTTCTGCGAGATCTCCTGCCGCAGTGTCCGGATGGATAATGTGAGGAATGTCCTCAAGGTAGATGTCGTCCAGTGACATTGCCTGACTGTGATGAAGCATAGTGTCCCTTTTACGCTGCCGTTATACGCCCAATTATTGCGCATTCCAGGCAACAGGCAAAGACCCCTAATGCCCCGCGGTTGATTTACCACGTACCCTGCCTGGGTTATGTCTGACCGGAGATGGACCAGAAAACGTCCGCTACGAGCGAGGAACTGAAGTTCGCAGTTACTCTCAAAGTCGATGAAGAAATTGCCAGCATTACTGTGTATTAATCAATGGGGAGCAGGTCAAGGGCGTTAAGCCTGTCCACCCAACCGCATATGCAACAGCGGAAACGGATTCCCCTGCCCGTCCAGTTCCGAGCGTCCGACCTGCTCAAACCCCATATGGCGATAAAATCCCACGCCCTGCGGGTTCTGCTCATTCACGTCCACTTCGTTCGCGCCGAACGCTGCGATGGCGTGTTGCAGCAGAAATTTCCCGACGCCCTTCCCCCGGCTCGCGTCATCAACAAACAGCATTTCAATACGGTTTTCATCCACGCCTAAAAAGCCGTGAATAACGCCTGCATCATCGCGGGCCATCACGACCTTGAGGTTAGGCAGATAGGCGTTAAGCAATAACGGGCGCAGCGCCGCAATATCGCTTTCCTGCAAAAAATGATGGGTGGCGCGGACGGAGGATTCCCAGATCGCGACCAGACGTTCGAAGTGTGAGGGGAGTGCGGTTTCTATTTTCATGGGGGGATCATGTTTGGAAAACCGAATTATTTCAAGCCACGCTTTGCGGTCTGTTCCCCCCTCACCCTAACCCTCTCCCTCAGGGAGAGGGAACTGACCGTGCGATTTTTCATCCCCTACCCTAATCTCCATCACCGCGTACACCCCATCCTTCGGCACGACGACGGTGACGTTTTCCACCGGCACACCCGCCGCGAGGTGGATATCCTGCAGCTGCTGTAACGATCTCGGATAAATATCCTCCCAGCCGATACCCCGCAGCACAAAGTCAATGTGCGGGCTACTGGTGAGCATGTTCGACACAATCACCGCCCCGCCGGGCTTGACCAGCCGCAGCGCGCGCTGGAGGAAAGTCACCGCATCGGTATCGTTGAAGTATTCGAAGATCCCCAGCGCGTCGACCAGTTCGGCCTGATGCTCGCCCAGCTCCAGCAGCAGGTCCTCGTTACGCACCAGCGTATGGAGCAGGTTGCGCCTGAGCAGCGTCAGCTGTTCACCCACCACAATGCCTTCCTGCGCCGCCATGGTTTCGGCCCAGCTGAGCGCCACCGGGTCTTTGTCCACCAGCGTGAGATAGACCTGCTGGCCGTCGAGCTTTGCTTCACGCAGCGCCTCCAGCACCGGAATGGCGGCACCGCTCGCGAGGCTGACCCAGTTGTTCTCGCTCTCATTGTGAATGTACTTATCCACCAGCGCGGCCAGCACCCTGGCGCGGGAACGCACGCCAACCGCATCGTTAGCGTGGATAAACCACTGGCGGCTGTCGCTGTCCATTTTAGTGCCGTCGGGCAGGCGATCTTCCAGCGGGTTTTGCACCACAAACAGCGCCAGCGCGGAGGGCACCAGCCGGGTGCGCCACGCGGTGAGCGCCGGGCGGTTGCGGAAGGCCTGTTCGGAATAGCGGTTCTGCGGGACAAGCACGGCCTGCCCGCCCTCGTCGTATTCCACCCTCGGCGGCCGGAGCGCTGGCTCGGCTTTCAGGGCGCGGTCAAGGGAGGCGATCTCACGGGCAGCATCGTCTTTCATCGGCCACTGGTCGCTGACGTCGGGAAATGACGCGCTGAAAATCGTCATATTTTCCGGCGCATCGCCGCGAAAAGGCTGCCAGTTCATGTCGACTTCCCTCCGTTAGGCTTTTAACGGAAGTCTATCCAGGCGGGCCAGTAATACCCTACGAAGAAAGCACGAAATAGGTCCATCAGTTCTGCGACGTGCGCCATGCCCCCGGCGTACAGCCGTACTCGGTCTGAAAATGACGAATAAAGTGGGCGCAGTCGCTAAACCGCATCCGTCGAGCAATATCCGTAACGCTTTGCTGAGAGTTTTTCAGCAGCCAGCAGGCATAGCGCAGCCTGGCGCTGCGAATAAATTCCCGCGCCGTTTTGCCAAACTCGGCGTGAAACAGGCGGTTGAGCTGACGTTCGCTCAGCTTAACGTCCTGCGCGAGCCTGGCGGCGCTCAGCGGGTGCGTCAGATATTGTTCGACGATCGTCACCGCCCTGCGCAGCCGTGAATCAGGGATCATGGCGATATTCGCAGGCCGTGGCGTGGCGGCGTCATGCGGAGGAAGAGACAGACGCCGGGAGGTTATGGCCGCAATGTCGTCTCCCCCGTGGGCGCGGATCAGCGACGTTACCAGGGTGAGCGTTGAGATCCCACCCGGGCAGGTCAGCACATCACCTTCGTCGATAAAATCGAGGCCTTGCTCAGCATAAACCTGCGGGAACCGCCGCGTGAAAACGCCATGATGATGAGGATGAATCGAGGCGCGGCGCTCGTTGAGTAAGCCTTCCTCCGCCAGAATAAAGCTGCCGGTACCAATACCTATCAGAGGAGTGCTGTTGTGATGAGCATCCGTGAGGAACGCTCTGTCGCCACGGTGCCCCTGGTGAAGGTGCTCCAGGCCTCCACCAATCACCGCAATGTAGTCGAAGTCACCGGGCGGTGCATGGGCGGCATCGGGCCGTACGCTGATACCAGAGCTGCTTACAACCGGTAAGTCGGGGTAAATGCTTATCAGGGTGAGTTTAAAGCATATTTTCTGGCTACGCTTTTGGACGCTGGATGCAATGCGTAACGCCTCTATTAATCCTGAATATGCGAAAAGCGAGAAATGGGGCCACAGGAGTAAACCCATATGCAGGGATTTATTCCGTGCAGGCGTCATTCTGACGCTATCATCAATTAAAGTTTTCATTAACTTGCCGAAGAATAATAATTACATTATCGCAACATTATTGCTGCTGTTATATTTTCCTAAGATAGGTCCTGGCTGTTAAATCAAGCATAAATGATGCCCAGGAAAATTTAAAAACATTTCTCCCTGTCGCTATCCATTTTTTGACGTGTGGCACACATAGGTCGGCAGCGTTCCCAGAATAAATAAATAATTCTCATTCTGCTGTTTCTTAATGCGCATATAAATATTCTTATTCGGATAGATAAAAAATAAGGGTTCGTACTTCTCAAGCCAGCTGTCGCTGATGTTGTCGTCCGGAAATTTCATATTGCGTATGGATGTCAGATTATAGACGCTGTCTTTTCGCTCAATCTGAAAGAATACTTTGCGATTCAGGGTCTTCGTTGGGTCGCTTTTCACACGCCCGTTCATACTGAGTATTCCGCTGTTGCCTTCCACGGTGTAATTTAGCCACAGAGAAAGCGTTTCATCACGGTGATGCTGAATAAAGTTCACCTGACAGGAAAAGGGCTGGATGTAATGGCGATGCCAGAGGTAATACGCTGCCACGACAGCCCCCATCAACAGGCACAGACAGAGCGCAACTAGCGTTTGACGGTAGCGAATCATACTAGCGATCCTCTATAAAATAATCAGACATACAGCGGTTGGGTTCCGTCATCGGTCTGTCACAGCGAATGACCGACGCGCGAGGCAGCAGGATGTATCCGCTCACATATACCCAGGGATAGTTCGCGCACTGGTCCTTAAATGGGGTGGCATAGGCAAGGGCTTTATCCCGATCGCGTTGCGTTTCAATATCGTGAGCAAAATAGAGCTGGCACTCGCCCATCTTCATTGCGAAGCGATACCCATCCACAAAATAGCTGTCATGCAGCAGGCTATGGCTGATAACGCTCATGCCAGCCAGTACCAGCAATACCACCAGCGCACCCGGCAACCAGAAGCGGCGTGTAGAGAGGGCCGGGCCGACAGTCTCTTCGCAGACATCCGGAGCAGCGTGTTCTTCCTCTTCAGCCTGCGGCTGCGTCTCTTTAATGGTGATTTGCGTATCGCTTGCGAGCGTGAGTCCAATACGCGGGATAGTGACAATCGGATCGGTTTCGAAACCCACCTTCTTCAGCCCTTTACGCAGAATAGAAATATTCTGGTAGTAGGTATTAGGCGAAACCAGCATCCCCCGGCGCTGCCAGACAATATCCATGCACTCCTGTTGAGTCACAATACTTCCGACTCTCTCAATTAATAACAACAAACAACGGCCCGCCGGGGAATTTAATACCACCACCCGGTCAGGATTGTTGAGATCGCGTAATGTGCTGGCTGCTGGGTGAAACTCTACCAGGCCATTAATAATGTAATGCTTATGCATAGAATGGGCTAAATACCTCCGGTCAACGCCTGTTGCTCCAGTAGATTCCCTTCACGGTTAACCTGCGTATCCCTCGCCTGTGTAAGGATTAATGTGACGGATAAATGCGCAACTGTATATCCTGGCGCCTGGCGAAAAATCTTATTTTTCCTTTCTGTTTATCTGACCGGTCTGAAGTTTTCTTAACCGCCATTTAAGCCGTCTTGACACTGACAAAACTCGACAAAGGCGCCAGTTGAACGATTTAGCCATTGCTGTCTGAATTATTCAGCGTGCTTAATTTGTTTTTTTAACAAAAAGCAGAGAGGACGCGCTCTGACGCCGGGTTTCGAAATTTCGTTCAATTCGAAAGCTGCCGTCTTAATTAACAATTTCAGCACAAAACTGTTAGTCACCGTCAGTAACAACCCGCCTCGCATGACGTCCCCAGACTATTTCCTTACAAAACATTTATTAAAGCTAACTTTTCAATAAAAACTACCGGTATCATTATTTACAGGCAGATAAGCAAAAGCCGGTTCAGCGAGGAGAATTGACGCTACACCTAAACTGAACTTAAAACAAATTAAGATTAATTCAGGTTACCTCTTTTACGCCCTGGGTATAGTGGGCTCACACCGTGCAATGCTTAATTGCTTCGAAAATACAGGAATCGTTCTGCCAGACAGACGAGTCTCATTACAATTATAAATCGAGGGAATGACATGGCGAATAAGCTCAACAACACACGTCATTTAAATATCGCGCTATTGGGTGGGGATCACTTTGCGCGCCAGGGGATCGCTGCGTTATTAAAAAATATTACTCCGTCTATGCAGATTACAGCATCGATAGATAATTACGCGGAGATCGAAACGATACTCGCGGCCGCGCCGGTAGACGTGATTTTTTTATCCGGCACGGAGAAATATCATGCGGGATATGATTGCCTGAAATATATAAGGAAAATGAAAGTCCTCTCTCCCGGCGTGCTTATTTGTATGTATTCCACACCGGCGAATTCCTGGCTGTGGATACGCGGTGAAATAGACGCCTATATCTCGCTGCAGGAGCCACTTTATCACTGGCGAACCAGCGTATTAAAGCTGGTCGATAACCGTTATCGACCAAAAAAGAAACCCACGGCGTTATCGCTGACGCCGGGAGAATGGCGAGTATTGAAGGAACTGCGAAAAGGTCTGGATATGCGTTACATCGCCGAAACAGAGCAGCTTTCTTACCGTCGTGTCAGCGCGTTAAAAAGCTCAGCGATAAGAAAACTCGGGCTCAGGAACAAGACAGATTTGCTGGTCTTTTTAACCAGTTAGACCTGCTGCTTTCAGAGCAAATCTCGACATAACACCATAATGGAATCAGGACAATGAAAGCTCAATTCAATCATAAAACGCTGCTTGCGATCGCTATTGCGGCACTACTGCCAGCCGGAACGGCGCTGGCTGCCGGTACCAGCGGTGGCACGGTGAACTTTAACGGCAAAGTGGTGACTTCCGCCTGCGCCATCAGCGCGGGAAGCGCCAACATTGACGTGGACATGGGTGAAGTGCGTACCGCAACGCTGGCGGCTGCAGGTAGTGAAGCCAGCACGGCAAAAGCGTTTGCCATCACCCTGGAAGATTGTGAAATCGCCGACACCTCAGCCTCTACGGATGAGAACCCTATTGCCGCAACAACCGTGGCCGTCACCTTCACCGGTACGCCAGACGGTTCCGATGTTAATAGCTTGTCCGTCGGGGCAAACGGCAGCGCCAACTCTGCGCAAAACGTGGCTATTCGCCTTTATGACGAGCAAGGCAACGTGGTGAAGCTGGGTGAACCTGCTTCGGCCATCCCTCTGCGCAAGGGTGCCAACACCCTGAACTTCAGCGCGAAATATTACTCGCCGAAGGGTGGCGCCACTGCGGGTGATGCCAGCGCCGTCGCAACCTACACCGTGTCCTATTCGTAATCTTTAGCCCCGGTCTGCGGGCCGGGGCCTGTCTTAGCTTTCAGGAGAAACACTATGCGCGTAAACACATGGATTTGCCTGGCGGGCGCGTTATGTTCATCCGCCGTCTATGCCGGCGGCGTGGGGTTGGGCGCAACGCGAATGGTCTACTCCAGCGCCACCACTCAGGCCATGATGCAGGTGAGAAACACCCATCCCGACGCCACGTTCCTGATCCAGTCATGGATAGAGAATGAGAAAGGCGAACGCACCAACGACTTCGTGATCACGCCGCCGCTGTACGTCATGAAACCGGCCAGCGAAAGCGCAGTGAAAATTATGTTTAACGGTAAAGCCCTGCCAGAGGATCGGGAGACGCTCTACTGGATGACGGTCAAAGCCATCCCCCAACAGGCTAAAAGCGGATCCGGGAATACGCTGCAGTTTGCGTCGGCTAACCGCATCAAGGTCTTTTATCGCCCGGAAGGACTCGCGCAAAGCGTGGGAGATTCGTGGAAACGCCTGACCGGCGCCTATCGCGCCGGCAAAGTGACGCTTAGCAATCCCACGCCGTACTACCTCACCACCATCAACGTGAAAATTGACGGTATGCCGGTGCAGCCGGTGATGGTGCCCCCGAAAAGCAGCGTGACGCTGGCCGAAACCTTCAGCCATGCGGGCAGCATGAGTTATCAGACCATTAACGATTACGGGGCATGGACCCCCGCCACGCGCGCGTCGTTATCCCAATAATAAAAACAGTAAGGCGTGACCACGTGAAAATAAAAATCCTGTGCGCCACGGTGATCTCCCTGGTGATTCGGCAAGCCGTGGCTGCTGAAAGCGAACTGCAATTTAACCCCGCGTTCCTCAACGGCGAGAGCGCAAATAGCGCCGATCTCGCCTGGGTCAACGCCGGGAGCGCGTTGCCGCCGGGTGATTACAACCTCAACGTGTATATCAATACCAACTACGCGTTCACAGGTAACGTCACGTTCCGCCTTTCTGAAGACAGTACGGGTGAAGCGCTGCCCTGCCTCACGCCTGAGCAATTCGACGCGCTGGGCATCGATAGTCATCAGGCGAAGGGCGGAGCGCTGCCGCTGGCGCAACGCTGCATCTTCTTAACGAAGGCGTTTGCGGATACGCAGTTTGATCTGGACCAGAAGACGCTCACCCTGAGCTTCACCGTACCGCAAAGTGCGATGCGCAATTTGCCGCGCGGGTATGTCAGCCCGGAAAGCTGGGAAGCGGGCATTCCTGCCGCGTGGCTGAATTACGTGGTCAACGGCTCGAACAATGAGTATCGCGGCGAGACGCGCACGCGGGAACAGCAGCTGTTTGCGAGCCTCAACAGCGGTGTCAATCTGGGCGCGTGGCGGCTGCGTGATTTCACCACGTGGACCAAAGACAGCAATGAGCTCACCCACGTGCAGACCTGGCTGCAGCGCGATATTCACGCCCTGCGCGCGCAGGTGTATGCCGGGGAAACGTACACCTCGGCGCAGGTCTTCGATTCCGTGGGCCTGCGCGGCATCGCCCTGAAAACCGATGACAACATGCTGCCCGCCAGCCTCAGCGGCTATGCGCCGGAAGTCCGGGGCATCGCGCGCAGCAACGCTACCGTAACGGTTCGCCAGAACGGCAACATCATCTATCAAACCTCCGTTCCACCAGGCGCGTTTGTGCTGAAAGATCTCTACCCGACCTCCTCGGGAGGCGATCTGGCGGTCACCATTCAGGAGAACGACGGCAGCAAAACGCAATACACGCTTCCCTTTGCCAGCGTGCCGAACCTGGTGCGTAACGGACAGGTGAAATATGCCCTCGGTGCCGGGAAATACCGTCCGACGGGCAATCAGGATGCGCCCTCGTTCGCGCAGGGCGAACTGTTTTACGGCTGGCAATATGGCCTGACGTTTTACGGTGGGGCGCAGTTTGCCGATCGCTATAACGGCCTGGCCTTCGGGTTTGGGCAGAACCTCGGCCGCTTTGGTGCCTACTCCATCGACCTGACCCACGCCCGCAGCCAGCTGGCGGACGATCGGCACTATACCGGTGATTCGGTGCGCCTGCGCTACAGCAAGCTGCTGAACGACATTGGCACGCGGGTGAACTTCTTCTCGCTGCGCTACTCCACGAAAGGGTTTTATACCCTCAGCGACACGACGTACAAAGGGATATCGGGCGGATCGCCAAAGCAGACTGTGGAAGACGATGGCACCGTCACCACCCATTACGACAACGTGTACAACCTGCGCATGTCGCGCAAGGCAAAAAACCAGCTGCTGCTGTCGCAGCCGATGGGACAATACGGCTCGCTGTCACTGTCGTGGGATCAGCAGACCTACTGGAACACGCCGAAAACCACGCAAAGCCTGCAGTTCGCGTGGAACGCCACGTTTCGCAACGTGTCGCTTGGGGTCAGCGCCCAGCGAAGCTCAAGCCTGTATGACGACAAGAAAGACAACATCCTGTCGATGTCAATTTCGGTCCCGCTTGGCAACCCGGCGCTGTCGACCCGCGCGCGCTTTACCACGACCCATGCGGACTCCACCGGTACAACCGCCAGCACGGGCGTGAGCGGCTACCTGCCGGGCCAGGAAAATCTGTTCTATAGCGTCAACCAGCGCTACAGCGCCCAGCAGCACTACGGCGGCGATGCCACCCTGCAGTACGAAGGCGCGCGCGGGAATTATAACCTCGGCTACAGCTACGCCAGCAACTCCCGCAACCTCAGCTACGGCATCAGCGGCGGTGCGGTAGTGCATGAAGATGGCCTGACGCTGAGCCAGCCGCTTGGGAACACCAACATTCTGGTGAAAGCCCCGGGTGCCAGCAACGTCGCCGTGCTTAACCATAAGGGCATCAAAACGGACAGCCGTGGCTACGCGGTGATCCCGTACGCCACGCCGTACCGCATTAACCAGGTCGCGCTGGACGTGACGACCGCTGGCAACGACGTGGAGCTGGAAAACGCCATCGCCAACAAAACGCCTACCGACGGTGCCCTGGTTCGCGCCACCTTCACCACGCATCAGGGAGCAAAAGCGATGTTTATCGTGCGTCACGGCAACGATGTGCTCCCCTTCGGCACGCTGGTCTCGCTCGATGATGATAAAACCAGCGGCATCGTCGGCGATGGCGGCGGCCTGTATCTGTCCGGTTTGTCAGATAAGGGTAAGCTGAACGCCGTGTGGGGCCGCAACAGCGACCAGCGCTGCACCATTACCTATGCCTTAAACAAGCAGAACTATAACGCCCGCACCGGTCTCTACTCTCAGGAGGTGGTATGTCAGTAACGTTTCGGATCGGCTGCATCGCACTGATGGTTTTCGCTCTCCCCGTTCGCGGGTATGACGTGCTGGTTTCCGTCACCGGTAATTTGATCGGCAATACCTGCGTGGTGGCGCAGGACTCCGAGGAGCAGAACGTGCCGCTGGGCACCATTGGCATCAAACAATTTACGCGCGCCGGGGCCGTCAGCAATATCAAAACGCCCTTTACGCTCAGGCTTGAAGCGTGCGGGCCGACCTTTGCTGGCGTAAAAATCCGCTTCAGCGGTACGCCGAATGATGCCAACCCGCAGTTGTTGAAGATTGCCGACGGTGGCGCTACCGGCGTGGCGGTACAGATCCTCGATAAAGAGAGCGTACTCATTCCCCTGAACACTAAGACCACCGCGTACGGAACGGCGGGAGACGACAGCGTACAGATGACCTTTTACGCGCAGCTGGTTGCCACCGCTACGCCGGTGAGCGCCGGTGATGTGTCTGCCCTCGCCACCTGGACAACGGAGTATCTATGATGCGTTTAGCGTTTCTTCTCTGCGGATTACTTTTCTGCGCCAGCGTGCAGGCGCTGGACTGGAAATCAGATATTACCCTCTCCCCTCAGCCAATGACCTACACCGGGCCAGCGGATTCCGTGGTGCCGGGCAGCATTATTGGCTCGACCTGGAGCGCCACCGCCAGCGTGCAGCAGGTGTTCTGGTGTGGGATTATTTTTACCTGCAACAAAAGCACGCTGCAGCCCAGCAGCAGCGCGATTTCAAGCGGTGCGACGGTCACCGTCGACGGCGCGAACTACACCATTTTTGAGACCGGCGTGCCGGGCGTGGGGTATATCATCGGGCTGAAGGATTTTAAGAGTACACAATATATCCCCCTGCAAACCGGTATCACGCAAAGCTACCCGGCAGAGGGCACCAGTGGGTATGCCCAGGATTTGGGCTGGTCGGCAAAGGTCACCTTTATTAAAACCGGTACGGCGCTGAAGTCCGGCGTCTATCAAATCCCGACCATCAACGCCGCAGTGTTAACCGCCTATAACAACGAGACGAAAACGGCGCAGGTCATCATCAGCCCGACCACCGTCACGGTAACCGCCAGCGGGTGTACGGTCGGCAGCAAAAACGCCAGCGTGGCGCTGGGCACTATTGATATTCGCACTCTGCCCACGGTGGGAAGCACGTCGCCATCGGGGACGTTTACCGTCAGCCTTACCTGCGACGCGAACGTAGCGGTTCACGCGGTAATGACCGATCAGACCACGCCGTCGAACACCTCGTCGGTGGTGACGCTGACCGGAGACTCCACGGCGTCCGGCGTTGGGGTGCAGTTTTTCTACAACGGCACCGGACCGTTGACGATGGGGCCGGACAGCTCGGCCGCGGGTACAACCGGCCAGTTCTTTATCCAGAGCACCGCGGCGGCACAAACCCTGTCGTTACCGTTCCAGGCGCAGTACATCCGAACCGGCGAACTGGTCCCCGGCTCGGCCAACGCGCTGGCCAGCATTACGTTTTCCTACCAGTAGGGGCTACTCCACACCAGTTGGTCAACCCGGAAGCCCAGACTGCGCGCGGTGTTCAGGTAATCCTTCTTCACCGCATCCGGGATGGTCGGCGTGCGCGACAAAATCCACAGGTAGTCGCGGTTCGGGCCGCTGACCAGCGCGTACTGGTACTTATCGTCCAGCCTGATCACGTTATAGCCGCCGTAGAAAGGGCCGAAGAAGGAGACCTTCAGCGCGGCCGTGGTCGGTTCACCGGTAAAGTACGCTTTCCCCTCGCTCTCATTCCATTTGTTCTTCACCGGATCGTAACCCCGGTTGAGCACGCTGATGCCGCCGTCGCTGCGCTTGCCGTAGGTGGCGGTTATCTGCTCCAGCCCGCGTTCAAAGCGGTTTTCCAGACGGGCGACCTCGTACCATTTGCCGAGATAGCGGCTGGCGTCAAAACCAGAAATCGGCTGCACGCCCTTCGGCGGCGTGGGGGATTTACAGGCGACCAGCGTCAGCGCAATGGCAACACCGGTCACAACAGGCCATAGCTTCATGAGAATTCCTTTCATTTGCACGGTTGGACGTTAAGTGTAGTGCACCGTTTCGGCGCTTCATCCCGTTCGGGAAAATTCGTAGTATATTGAGAGTATTCCTCCACTCTGGACACGGACATGGCTTACTCCATCGGCGAATTCGCCCGACTCAGCGGCATCACCGCCACCACCCTGCGGGCGTGGCAGCGTCGCTATGGTTTACTCAAGCCACAGCGCACGGAAGGCGGACACCGCCAGTACAGCGATGAGGACGTCCAGCAGGCGCTCAAAATCCTCGACTGGGTAAAAAAAGGCGTTCCGATTGGCCAGGTCAAACCGCTGCTGGAACGTCCGACGCCGGGACGGACCAATAACTGGCAAACCCTGCAGCAGAACATGCTGCAACGCCTGCAGGACGGCAAAGTCGAATCCCTGCGCCAGATGATTTACGACGCCGGACGCGAATACCCAAGGCCGGAGCTGGTTGCGAACGTGCTGCGCCCGCTGCGCAGCCAGGTTTCGGCCAACGTCGCCGCCGCCATGACCCTGCGCGCGATCCTCGACGGCATCATCATCGCCTACACCTCGTTTTGCCTCGAAGGCGATAAAAAAGCGCCGGGCGATAATATTCTGCTCAGCGGCTGGCACCTCAACGACCCGTGCGAGATCTGGCTCGAAGCCCTAACGCGCACCGGACAGGGCCACCGGATCGACATCCTGCCGGTTCCGCCTGACGCGCTGGCACCGGAAATTTTCCCGGAGCGCAAATGGCTGCTGGTCACCAGCGGCAAACTCACCGCCGGGCGGAAAAAGCAGCTGGAGCAATGGCAGCAGCAGGTATCGCTTGAAGTGATTATCCTCTAATCATTTTCTCCTGCGGGAATCTTCACGAAAAGTTGAATATTTTCCCGCGCCGCAGATGCTAACGTTTTCCAGTGACGAATAACCCCACAGGAAAACACCATGAAAAAAACTGCCCCTCTGCTGATCCTGGCCTCGATGGCCTTTGCCCCTGCTGCCTTTAGCGCCCCTGCCGGCACGCTGAGTGTCCACATTCTCGACCAGCAAACCGGGATGCCGCCGTCAGACGTGACCGTTACGCTGGAGAAGCAGCAGCAGGACAAATGGATCCCGATTGCCAGCGGCAAAACCGACCACGACGGACGCATCAAATCGCTCTATCCGCAGGATCAGGACATGCAGCCTGGCGTGTATAAAGTGACCTTCAAAACCTCAGATTACTTCCACGGCAAAAAGCTCGACTCCTTCTTCCCGGAGATCCCGGTGCTGTTTACCGTGACCCGCACAAACGAGAAACTGCACATCCCGCTTCTGCTGAGCCAGTACGGTTATTCGACCTACAAGGGCAGTTAAGACGCATTGATTTTAAAGGATTATAAAAAATAGTTCCGCGAATACTTGGACAAATTAGTCATGTTGTGTAAGTTTTAGTTATATGAACGGGAGGACAACACCATGACAACGAAACCTGTGCTGGGTATTAGCGGATGTTTGACCGGATCCGCCGTTCGCTTTGACGGCGGACACAAGCGTATGGGCTTCGTCATGGATGAGCTGGCCCAGTGGGTGAATTTCAGGCCCGTCTGCCCGGAAATGGCCATCGGCCTGCCGACCCCTCGCCCGGCGCTGCGTCTGATCGTGACGGAACACGGTGAAACGCAGATGCGTTTTAGCCATGCGCCTCACGAAGACGTTACGCAGAAAATGGCGGACTTTACGGCAGATTTTTTGCCGAAAATCGGCGATCTCGCTGGTTTTATCGTCTGTGCTAAATCCCCAAGCTGCGGCATGGAACGCGTGCGTCTGTATGATGAAAACGGCAACCGGGGCCGCAAGGAGGGGGTCGGGCTGTTCACCGCCGCCCTCCTTGAAACCTGGCCGTGGCTGCCCGTGGAAGAGGACGGACGTCTGCACGATCCGGTGCTGCGGGAAAACTTTGTCGAACGTGTTTTTGCCCTGCACGAACTGAACACGCTGCGTAAAAATGGCCTCACACGGCGCGCGCTGCTGGACTTCCACAGCCGCTATAAGCTTCAGTTGCTGGCGCATCATCAGGCAGGCTACCGTGAAATCGGCCCGTTCGTTGCCTCGCTGCACGAGTGGGAAGACCTGGACGCCTTCTTCGTGGCGTATCGGGAAAAGCTGATGACCATCCTGAAAAAACCCGCCTCGCGGAAAAATCACACCAACGTGCTGATGCATATTCAGGGGTATTTCCGTAGCCAGCTGAACACCCGCCAGCGCGGCGAGCTGCGCGACGTGATCCTGCACTATCGCAACGGGCAGTTGCCTATTCTCGCCCCGATCACGCTGCTGAAGCACTACCTGGCCGAATACCCCGACCGATATCTGATGACGCAAAACTACTTTGATCCCTATCCTGATGATTTGGGTCTGCGTCTGGCAGTCAAGTGATCATAAAAATGCGAAGGCCCCATTGACCCGTAGAGGCCCAAAGCAGTACCCCGTTTAGACGACATCCTCACTGTCGTCTCTTTTTTGCATTTTATCTCAAAGGCTGTGATTATATACAGGCCTATTCTGCAAAAGGGGCCTGCCTGTGATCAACACCCTGCACATCCAAAACTATCGCTCCATCCGCGAGATATCGCTGGAGCTGGAGCAGCTCAACATCGTCTTCGGGCCGAACGGTACCGGGAAATCGAATATCTACAAGGCGATACACCTGATGCACAGCGCCGCCCAGGGGCAGTTTTCCCAGGCGCTGGCGAACGAGGGCGGCATTCTGAAGGTGTTCTGGGCAGGCAAAACCCGTAGCGACCAGCTGCGGCGGATGAATCTGGCGGTAGAAACAGAGACCTATGAATACGAGCTGCAGGTCGGGTTTGTGGAGAAGCTGCCCTATCCCTCGCAGTTTCAGCTCGACCCGGTGATCAAAGAGGAGTCCATCTGGCTGAGCGGCCAGCACCGTCGGCCTTCGTCACAGCTGATGAAGCGTAAAAATCAGGCGGTGTTTCTGAACAACGTGCATCACGAGAAGGTGACCCACAGCGGCACGCTGTACGAGAACGAATCGGTATTCGGACAGCTCGGCGAACCGCACCTTTACCCGGAAGTGTCCCAGATGCGTGAGTCCCTGCGTAACTGGCGCTTTTATCATGAGTTTTCTGTTTCATCCGGCTCGGCGATGCGCGCCCCGCAGGTCGGCTTCCGCTCCCCGGTGCTTGCCAGCGACGGTGCCAACCTGGCGGCCGCGTTTCAGACTATCATCGAGATTGGCGACGAGCTGCTGCTGATGCGAATCCTTGACCAGGCCTTCCCCGGCTGCGTGTTTTACAGCGACAACACCGGCGGACGTTTTCGCATGATGATGCAGCGCGAGGGGCTGAGCAGACCGCTGGAACCGGCGGAGTTCTCCGACGGCACACTGCGCTTTCTGTGCCTGGCGGTAGCGCTGTTAAGCCCACGCCCACCGGCATTTATCGCGTTGAACGAACCGGAAAACAGCCTGCACCCGCAGATGCTGCCCGCCCTGGCGAGCTTAATCGCCGAGGCCAGCCGCTACTCGCAGATCTGGCTCACCAGCCACTCGCCGGAGTTGGCGACGTTGATTGAGAAGCAGAGGTCGTTTTCGCTGTATCAGCTGTCAATGGTTGAGGGGGAGACGAGGGTGGAGAGGCTGGGGTAGCTCTATATCCTCATCTCTTACTCACCGGGGTGGATTCTTTTCTTTCGACATAAAGCATTGTATTCCTCCAATGATTACCCCACCACTAATGGAAAGGTTAACGGCTTCAACAAGATCACTCATTGGAAAATCAAATTGCCCGATGAAAAAATAGGTAACAAAGGCTATCAGCAAACGGCCGCACAAAAGCGTGGCAAAAATGCCAGCGATCCAAACAGCTACCAGCAATAGGAATAATTTTATCCTCGTAGTAAACATTATTTTTTCTCGCTTAATTTGTTTTGTATAGCCTCAGTGGCAGCCTGTCCTTTGCTTCCGAAATATTCAGAACTCAATGACTCCAGAACCGTTCCTGTAAATTTCGGAATCACATATTGCGGGAGCATTTCTTGTACTTTCTCATAACCCTTGCCTGTTAATACCCCTCCCGCTGTTCCTATTCCTGCACCAATGGTGGGAGCAAGCGGATCTTTCCCTTGCAACATTGCCGCCGCATACGCACCAACCATGCTTGTACCTTCGGTAAACCAGAATCCACGCCCTTGCGTTAATCCACTAATCCCTTATGCCATTTTTCTTTTCTTCATAATCCTGCAAGTATTTTTCAATAGGGTATGCGGTTCCAAGTTCATGTACCTCACCAGTATCCTTATCGATTATAAATGGAGAATTGCCTATAAGCTGAGCAGAGAAATCTCCTGTTTCAAGATATGCTCTGGATTGAAAATAAAAAAACCATCCTTCTGAAAAACGACCTTGTAGTGTAATAACAACGGGCACCTCTGTTTTTTCTAAATATTCGGTCGCCTTATTAACAGCTTCATCAAAAGTAATCATTAGTTTGTCCGCTAAAGTTGGAATGATTTGAACTGGCTGAGATCAGCTGATTTACCCGTTTGTCCATCAAGGAATCGGACTGTACCATTTTGATTCACAATATTAAATACATGCCCTGGCTGCCCTGGGCCATATGAACCAAAAACGATACCTCTTGAAACAGAACCTGCATCTGTCATTTGTTGTGTAATGCTTTCAGATGAAGGGGCTTATTTAAATTTAGTACCATATTGGTTTTCCAAAACAGATAAAGGCACTCCATTATTATGATCAATCGGTAAGGCTGACGCAGGGTTCCCACTTGATGTAGCATCTGTAGCAATCGAGCAGTTTACACAATTGTGTGTTCGCCCAGATTCAGGGTACCCTGGATTCACATTCTTAATTGATCCTGCTGTCTCTTCACTTACTCCAGAACCTTTCATTCCATAATGAGCACCGCCGACAGCCGCTGCGCCGTGTACAAACGTCATCGAATCATACAGCATTGAAGCCGTTTCCGGACTCACTCGCCAGTTCTGAGCTATACGCTGAATATCTGCCCCGCGCCTGGCTTTCGAATCTGCGGTAGCATACTGCCTTCGCTGCCCGACGATTTTATCCGCACCTTCCTGACGCGCCTTTTTCTCCTGGACAGGCTACCGTCCGACGAAAAGCCCATCGTGAACAGCCACCGGCCATTCAACATAACGCAGGGAGATTATGTCTTGAGCCTTTCAAAAGCCTGCGGAGGTGCAGGCTAACAACCAGGAGACCCGGACGATTAAGAGATTAACTGCCGGGAAGGTTGTCTTTAAAATATAGATAAAACATCAATGTAATTAATTTTCTCGTCTCGCTCATATTCCATTGACAGAGAATCAAAAACTTTAATTTCATCCCCGAGATTAATAATTGCTAAAGTAAAACCTTCATCAAAAACTAATTTTGCCCCAATCACTTTTTGTTCTATTTCCGAATAAATCGCGTAAAATCGTAAGAGTATCTTTCCAATAACTTTATGAAAAAAACATGAATTCGACAAATCCATAATTTCCTCTTTGCCATACTCTCCGAGATCATTTTCTTGCATTGGTAAATCAGTTAGTTCAAGTGAAGCCCCATCCAGTCCACACCTGAACACAACACTTTGATTTTCATTAAAAAAAACGAACTGAAGTTGTTGCGGAGCCCCTAACTCGGGAACGTTATAAATATATATCAGACCATTGACATTTTGGAGTTTTCGTCCGACTACATTACGTGCCAGCTCTTGATACCCATTATCAAAAAGCATCATTGTGGCGCCCCCTTTAGCGCATTTTTCACTGAGGTATTATTTAACACACCATCTTTAAGGATGGTAACAAAACTACCATCTGGTTGAGTAACAACAACATCATTTCCTTTTATTCTGAAGAATACATCACCACGACTGGCTCCTGCTCCTGCTCCTTGCCCTGCAAATTTCCCTGCAACAACTTTATCTGGATTAGAGCCTATATCATTTATAATACTTAAAACACGTTCTCGCTCGGCCGCATTTGATGCATTCCCACCAAAATCTTCAACATGTTTACCAAGTTTTTCCCAATCTGTGCATTAGTTACTGAGAACTTGGCACTAGCGCCAACACCAGAAGTTGGTACGGATATTTTCCCTGGACCAGGAAGATATCGAGAAATTTCATCACTGACTTTATTGATTAGTTTAGACGCAGTTTCAAGATCGCCCGCTTTGAGTGCCTTATCTACACCTTTTAGTAAAGCCCCAGCTTCATCACCCAGTCCTGGCATGATATCGATAACGGCCGCCAGATAGCCCAGCGCACTGTCCGCTTCCTTAAAGCTCTTGATATCCCCGTAAAGAGGGATAAAGTCGCAGCCTGCTTCCGCAAAACCTGCCAGCAGTTCATCCCGGTGGGCGTCCATTTTCGCACCACAGACCGCTGCACTGAGTCCGGCGCAGTTCTTCGCCTTAAACTCGTCAACCGCGTTTTTCAGTTGCTGCTGCGCATCCTTGTATCTGTCCTCCGGCTTTTTACCCGTTGCCAGATATTCAGCAACATCACTCAGCGAGTTATTCTCAACAACAACTCTTTCCGGTGCGAACTCAGCCACCGCAACCACTTTTCCATTTTCTTTCAGTTGGTTACAACTGCTTTTCCCTGTTGTATTTTATGTCCAGGATTTTTGCGCTGTTAAGCGTTTTTGGGGCCACAGACGCTACCGCCCTGCCGTGACACAAGGTCTATCGCGCCACCATCATATAAGCAAACTACAGCATCACTGCGGACGCCGAAATCTTGGATTTATATTTCAATTAAGAAGTTCCTTTGATACATTGCCAGTATCGAAGAACTCCCTAAAGATCCTGACAACAAGATCATAATTTTTTGTAAGCTGACTTGCTGGCCAGTAATCTCCGAAAATTAACACTTTTTCATCTGGTTGTGTTAAATCAGTAATTGACATAACCTCATCATCTTCGTTCAAAAACGTAACCAGATAGAAACCTTTTTCCATTCTTACTTGTACTTCTGAGATTAAATAACCTTCGCAGTCTAATCTGTCGACGGTTACACAACCACTAAATAAATGAACTTTGGCTAATAAGTTAACAATATCTTCCCAGCAATCAGGCTTCTTTTCGACCGTACACGCTACGGGCATTGTGGGTAAGAAGCGGTCGATAAAACGATCCCGGCTCTATGGCCGGGATCTGTCTTACTTAATAGGATAATTATAGTGCTCTGGTATTTTATAATTCTCTGGGAAATCGGCTACATGGGGAATTTTGACATAACGATCAATATCTTCTCTCGTTTGTTCAAAAATCCCAGATATTCCTGATAAAAAAGTTGATATCCGTAACAATGCTGCCTGCATTGCTAATTCATCTTTATTTTCTTTTGCAGCAAAAAACAGCTCGATTGTTAAGTTAAGATTTTTCATATTCTTTTGAAAACTTTCAACTATTGAATAATCTTCAGCCAAATAAAGATCATCCTCAACGAGTTCTTCCCCTGCCTCATGCTTTAACAGCTCCAAATAGACATCTTTAAATTTATCTAAATTACTGATATCAATCATTTAGGCAATCTCCGACCTTCGGCTTTAGCTGCCTTGGTCTTTGCATCATTAAACGAACCATCAATATTCAGGACAGCTTTAACTTTTCCTTTACTATCAAAAACTTCGATATGATCTTTATGTAGCCCATCAAGATAGTACTTATCGCCTTTAGCAATATAATCTCCAACAGGCTTCTTCGCTTGATAAATACTCTGCCCCTGAAATATCTGACTAGTTTTCTGAGCATTATCTTTCATTTGGCTACCAAAACCGGGTTGCTTGAAAAATTCACCCATATTTCCAATCGCGCCTTTATTCGGCTGATATTTACTAACTCCTCCGAAAGCTGCCGCCGCCGCACCAGCTACAATATCAGCCTGAATCGCATCCAGACCATAATCTTTCTGAAGGGCTTCCGAGACTTTGTTGGTTGAAATAACTCCATCGGCCTGGATCTGATGCATCCATGTTGCAGTAAGATCATAAGCCATCTTTGCCGGAATGTCCTGACCCAGTGCTTTATCCAGCGCATGCTTCACCGCCATGCTATCAGCCAGCACATCACCATATTTCTGCTGACAGGTCGCCGGATTGGCCGCACAGTAACTGATAAGCTGCTGTTGCTGGGAGGTACTTAATTCCTCATACTTTCTGATAATGCCATCACAGTCACCGCCGCTGGCCTGACAGGACTTCATTTCAGCAGACCAGGCATCTATCTGTTTGCTGCTAAGATAATTATTCTCAACCGTCGTCTTGCCCGCCTGAGCCGCCGCTACCGCGTTCGCGCTGCTGTCTCCGACAAGCCCACCAGCCAGGCCAGAAGCCAGTGTCGCCAGCGCAGATACCGCCTGTTTTTCTTCCTCGCTCAGTTCGCTGACCTGTTTGCCAAAACCGTCAACCGCAATCTTACCAGCCAGCTCACCCACCGCTGCACCGGCTGCAGCGGACGCCGCATCTCTGCCGGAAGCGGCTGCAAGTGCGGCGTTGACAACCGCATGGGCCAGCACGCGTCCCTTAAGATCCTTCTCCGGGATGGCATTCGCGATGGCATTGGCGATATACGGCGCGGCACCGCCCGCAATCGCAGCTTTAATATCGCCACCTGCCAGCGCCTGGATGGCCGCCGTTGCTGCCGTGATGGCGCGCTGGGTGCTCTGCCCCGTTCCCATGCCAGACTGGTTA
This sequence comes from Enterobacter sp. PL_is511, assembly GCF_055816065.1. Taxonomy (NCBI): domain Bacteria; kingdom Pseudomonadati; phylum Pseudomonadota; class Gammaproteobacteria; order Enterobacterales; family Enterobacteriaceae; genus Enterobacter; species Enterobacter sp. PL_is511. The sequence goes on from NZ_JBVPGP010000018.1 coordinate 154,800, forward strand.
AACGCTTCGTTATAGAAGGTCTGGTACATCTGGTCATGAATCGCCTGATCGGTAACCTCTTTACCGTCTTTTTTCAGCTGGCTGATGGCGGCGTTACGCGCATCGCTGCCCGCGGTTTTCATCTTCTCGTTGGCCGCTTCCGTGGCCGCAATCTTGCCGTTGGTGCGCGCAATATCCGCAACCTGATTGCCGATCTCGCCAATCATTTGCGCGGTTTGCAGGCGTTTCTGCTCTTTCTCTTTGTTAAAGATCGGGTCGATGCTGCCGTTGGCATGGTCAGTGTCACGGCTGAGCGTGCTGACGTCCTGCTTCTGGTTAGCCTGGTCGCGAACAATGATAGCACCGTCGGCTACCGCTGATTGCGTGGTCCCTTCAGCATGGCCGCTGCCGCCCATTCCTGCCAGCATTGTGCTGGCCATGTTGCTAACCAGATTACCCGCAACCCCGGCGCCGCTGCTGAAGCCGACACCCTGATGTTCAACCTTATACTCCGCCTTATTGTTGATGTCCGTAAAGCCCAGCGTACCGGTCTCAAGACGGTTTTTGTCTGCATCAGCACGGCTGGCAATCACCGCACCGTCCAGCTGCGTATGGTTGCCAACGTTAATATCAAAGCCGCCTTTGCCAGCGAAGATCCCGGTCTGCTCCTGGACCGAGTCGTAGTTGCTCTTCATCTTGTCGCGGCTGATGCTAAAGCTGCCGCTACCGCTGCCCGCTCCCCAGGTGTAGCTTGCACCCGCATTCATACTCTGCTGTTTGCTGTTGTATTTGTCGCTATCCTGCAGGCTGCTGAGGGTCAGGTCGCGCCCGACATCCGCCGTGACCTTATCGCCGTTGACCTGCGCGCCTTTAAGTACCGTATCGCGGCCGCTGGTCAGGTTGACGTTCTGTCCGGCATCCAGCGTCGTTTCGTTCCAGGAGGTTCCATTGCCTTTTTCGCTGCCTCTGGCGGCGTTTACGCTGGCAGAGACGGTGATGCCCGCGCCATTCGGACCGGCGGTAATACCGATCCCGATTGAGCCACCCTTGCTGGAGTTACTGCCCGTCAGTTTGTTGGTGTCGGCTGCACTCGTCAGGTTGATATCCTGAGCCGCATTGAGCGTCAGATCCTTGCCAGCCTTCAGCTGACTGCCCGCCACGGTAATATCACCGCTGTTGGCAGCGTTGCCCTGACCTGTCGCCGTGATGGCGAGGTTACCCCCGGCATTCAGCGTGCTGCCGGTCGTTTTGTCCTGCTCCGAGTGTGAGGTGGATTTAGAGGACTGTCCGCCAATGGAGGCCATCACGCCGAACGCGCCATTGTTGGTGGGATCGCTGCCGTTAGCCGCTTCAGCGAGACGGTTGGCCTGCACGGCCTGAACACCCGACAGTGCCGCTTTGGTCGCCTGAAGTGCGGCGAGACGGCCATCGCTCTGGTCTTTCACCGCCATTGCCGTGCTGGCCGCAGTGTTCACCGCGTCACCCACTGCGCCGGAGAGGGCAATCGTCAGGCCACTGCTTTTCTGCTTGAAGGTTTGATCACTGGTGAGCCTGTCGTGGCCCGGCTCGATCGTCACGCTGTCTCCGGTGAGCGCCATATTTTTGCCAGCCACCAGATCCGCGCCGCCGACATGCAGCTGATTACCGGCGGCAATATCAACGCTCCCCCCCGTCGAGCCCACCGTACTGAAACTCTGGCTCTGGGTGGTGCCCTTCTCACGGAGATCCTGGGTACTTTTGCTGCTGCCGATGGTGAAACCAATCCCGCCCGAGCCCATCAGGCCGGATTTTTTCTCTTCCTTAAAGCGCCAGGAGGTATCGCTGTTCGTCGCTGCCACAATATCGACGTTGTTGCCCGCCTTAAGCTTCACGTCGCCGTCGCCCGCCACGGCGGATCCCTTCACCAGCAGGTTATTGCCCGCCACCACCTGCACGTTATCGCCGCTCAGCAATGAGCCGGATTCACGCGTCGCGCTGTTCTCCTCGATGGTGTGGGTGGTTTTCTTGCTCAGGAACCCTTTTTTGGTTTTGGTCTGCTCTTTGTAGTGATAATCGCTTTCGGTTGCGGTATTGAGATTGACGTCGCGGCCCGCCGCCACGCCGATATCACCCTTCGCCGTTACCTGCGCAGCTTCGGTGGTGACATCGCGCCCGGCGAGGATTTGGGTATTCGCCCCGCTGGCGATCTCGGTTCCCTGCTGGCGTACCGATTCGTTGATGACGGTTTTCTTGCCTGACTTATAGCTATCGCCCTGCGTGGTCTCTTCCGCCGCCAGATTCACGTCGCGACCCGCCTGCAGCCCGACGCTTTTCTCCGCTGCCAGCGCGGCGGCCTGAGCGTTGATATCCTGCCCGGCCTTCAGCACGAGGTTATCGCCTGCGGAAATCGTGGTGCGGTCGAGCCCGGTGCTGTGGGACTCGCTTTTCCCTTTACGGCTGCTTTCGCTGGTCTGTGCCGCGTTCAGATTGAGATCGTTGCCCGCGCTCAGCCCCGCGCTGCCGCCCGCCTTCAGGTCGCTGGCGGTCACGTCAAGGTTGTGCCCGGCGTTCACCAGCAGGTTGCCGCCCGCGGTGACGTTACTGCCCTGATACGTGACGGACGAACGGCTGGTTTTCGCCCGGCTGGAGCTGAATGCGTCGTTGATCTGATTCGCGTTGACGGCAATATCGCCCCACGCGTTCAGCAGCATATCGCCGCCGGAGGCCAGGTTCGCCCCGGTAACGGTGATGTTTTTCCCCGCCTCAAGCGACAGGCCATCCTGCGCGGTAATAGACGCCGTGTTGCCCAGCAGGGTGTCTTTCAGGCCGATCTTGCCGTACTTCCCTCCGGCGTTGATATCAATCTGCTCAACCTGGGTCAGGTTGTTGATGCTGCCGTCCAGGCTCTCCAGCGCGACCGTTTTGCCGCTGATGGTGGAGCTGATGTTATTGATATCGCCGATGGCGCTCAGGTTCAGATCGCCGCCTGCTTTCATCAGGCCGTTGTTGAGGTTGCTGATGCTGTTCTGGCTGTCGAGCGTCAGGCTGTTTTTCGCCAGCAGCGAGCTGCCGCTGTTGGTGATGTCGCCGCCCTTCAGGGTGACGTTGTTGCCCGCGATTACGCTGCCGTTATTGACGGTGACGTCCTTCGGCGACAGGTAGAGTTTCGGCACCATCACGGTTTCACCGTTGACGGTGGCTTTCTCCCACCACAGCAGGCTGTGGTCGAGCGCGGCAATCTGATCGGCGGTCAGCGAGACGCCAAACTGCAGGCCCAGCGACTGCTGCGCCGCCGCGGCGTTATCCATCAGATAGCGCATCTGATCCAGATCGGAACCGATGCCGTTCAGGTAGCGGTTACCGGTCTGGTTGAGCATCACGTTGGAGACATAGCGGGTATCGAACGCCGCATCACCGAGGAAGCGGTAATCGTAATCCGGGTTCAGGTTGAGACGGCCGAGCATGTAAGACGAGCCGAGGAACTGCTTCTCGTCGGTAAACGCCAGCCGCGTCTCCTGCGGCGCCGTAGACGACGGTTTGACCCCGAGCATCGCGTTCAGATCGGCAAACAGGGCGGGATCAAGCTGTCCGAGACCGTTCAGTTTCGGGTTGATGCTGATCAGGTACGGGCTTTTCGGGTTATCGGAGAAGACGAAATAGCCGTTGTTGCCCGACGGCAGCGGGTAAGCGCTGGTATCGACGCGCTGGCCCTGATAATGCCCGACGGCGCCGCCCTGAGCGGTTCGGAGATCGGCGGTGGTGACCCCGGCGTTCGCCAGTGCGCCCAGCTGGCCGAGGTTCGCGTTGCCTTTCTGCCTGGTGCCAATATTGCTGAGAGGCGTGCCGGACGCGCCGCCGTTTTCCAGCGCGCCGCCGCCGTTAAGCTGCTGTAGCGCACCCTGGAGCTGATCGTTCCACTGCGGCGAGTTCACCGCCACGGTGCCGGTAGCGTTCAGCCCCTGTTTTTGTACGCCGCTACCGACACTCTGGTTGCTGAGGGTGTTCAGCGACGGCGTGGAGATGACGTTGCTGACGCCACCAGCATTGGCGGTGGTATTAGTGTTGCTGATGTTGCTGGTGAAGTTTGCGGTGACGTTACCGCCCGCCTGGATGACGGAACGATATATTGTTCCTCCGGATCCTTCGTCCCGATCATCACCCTGTGCAACATAGTGAATGGGGGTCTTCTTATAAACATCTGCGTCGACCGACGCGGAGGGATTTGCTTTACGATTATATTGCTCACGGTCGGCAACATATGTCCTGTAACGCGTCACCGTACCATCAGTCCATGACTGATTTTGCAGAGTCGTACCAGAAAGGAACATATCTTTCGCGGCAAGCAGTGTACTGGCATTATTTTCCAGTTGTCCCGCCTGAATGACCATCCCCTGGGCTGAACTAATCCGTCCCGCTCCACCATTTGCGGACACAGTTTGTGTCGTTCGTAAAATCGCAATCTCTTTCGCCGGACTGTTTTTCATCGGCATCGGAGTAGCTATATCCCTGCATGTAGGACCAGCTCCGTGCCCAGGACTGCCACCGCCGCTGCAGGATTCCATGACGATATAGCCATAATCGGTTCCCGCGATCAGCTCAGAAAGAGGGATATCCGCATAGCCGTCCTTCAACCACTTGACCTGCTCCATCAGGTTTTCGGTTTTGCTGTTAAGCACCACCAGACCATCCCTTTGGTTCAGCAAATGCCCCGTCCTGATCGCAATATCCCCATTCTGCGTCTCAATATTCCCAGACGTGTTCACCACCTGGCTGTTCGCATTCCCTGCCGCATCCCGCTGCATCCACAGGTTGTTTCCCGCCATGATGTCGCCGCGCTGGTTGGTGATGCTGTCGGCAAACAGCGCCAGGTTATTCGCCGCGTACAGCAGCGCGGTGTTGACGATGGCGCCCGGCGCGCTCAGGGTCAGCGAGCCGCGCGTGCCGGTGAAGCCGTCCACGGTAATATTGCTCCGGCTGGCCACGGTGATATCGCCCCCGCCCTGCACCGAGCCCGCGGCGTTCAGCGCCACGCTGCTGCCGGAGAGCGTACTCGCGCCGCCGCCGGTGGTGATTTGTCCGTTGTTGCTGAGCTGCCCGCCCGCATTCAGGTTGACCGCCTGCCCCTGCAGCACGCTGCGGTTATCGATGTCGCCGCCGCTGTTGATGGTGAGGGTTCTGCCTGCCGCCACGGCGGTCCGGCTGGTAAACGCGTTCGTCAGCTGCAGCGTTAAGTCCCCCAGGGAGACCAGCTGGCCGGTGAGGTCCAGCCCCCGGCTCTGCAGCCACAGGTTGCCGCCGCTCAGCAGCTTACCGCCCGCGCTCTGGGTCACCTGGTCGGCATTAATGTTCAGCTGCGCGTTGCCGAGCAGCGTGCCGCTGTTGTTCAGCTGGCCATAGTTAACCGTCAGCTGTCCCGCCTGGGTGGTGCCCTGGCTGGCAAGCGTGGTGCCGGTCAGGGTGGCCCGGTCGGCCACCCACGTGCCGCCGTTGATGGCGTTTGCCGCATTGAGTATCAGGTCGGTGGCCTGCAGCCAGCCGGTGCCGGTGAACTGCGGCGTGCCGAGCGTCAGGCGCGCGCCGGAAAGCAGCCTGCCGTCGTTACGCGCCTGGGAGGAGGCTGTCACCCGCGTCTCGCCGCCGCCCTGGATCAGGCCGTAGTTAAACAGCGCGGGCGTGGTCAGCGTCAGCGCATCGCGGCTGACGATTTCGCCTCCGCTGTTGTTGGTCAGCGTCCCGCTGAGGGCCAGCGTCGCGCCGTTATCGCCCTGCAGACGTCCGTTGTTGGTGAGCGCCCCGGTGGTGATGCCGAGCGTGCCCCCCTGCATTTTGCCGTCGCTGGTGACGGAGGCCGCCGTGACGTTCAGCGCCCCGCCGGACAGCAGGGTGCCGCCAGACTGCTGGCTGACCGCGCCGGTCTGGCTGAGGGTCAGGCCATTCACGCCGCTGATGGCGCCGCTGTTGCTGAGCGTGCCGCCGGTCAGCGTCAGGTTTTTCGCCGCCCACTGGCCCTGGTTCGCCAGCGTGGCGGCCTGCAGCGTTGCCGCACCCAGCGCGGTAATCTTACTGCCCGTAGTCCCGGTGAGCGTGTCGGCCAGCGTCATCTGCAGCGCACCGGCGCTCTGCACCGCGCCGCTGTTGGTGAGCGACCGGGCGTTAAGCAGGATGTTCTGTGCCTGCCAGCTGCCGGCGTTGGCCACCGCGCCGGACGCAATCGTCAGCGCGCCCTGGGTGAGAAGCTTGCCGCCTGCGCCGTTAATCAGCTCCTGCTGCGGCACGGCCATCGCCATGCGCGCCATCAGCCGCTGCTGCCCCTGAACGGTCAGGCTCTGCAGACCGGTTAAGGTGCCCTGGTTGTTAATGCTGCTCTGATGCAGCGCGAGGGTGTTCCCCTGCACGGTGCCGCTGTTTTTAAGCGTGCTGCCGCCGAGCGTCACATCGCCCTCGCTGAGGAGCTGCCCGCGGTTATCCAGCGTCTGTGCGGTGATATCCGCCCGGCCCTGACTCATCAGCGAGCCGGTTGAGGTCAGCGTGCCGCCGGTCGTGGCCGTCAGCGTTCCCTGGCTGAGCAGAGACCCGCCGTGCGTCCAGTCGCTGGCGCTGATGTCCGCGCCGTTCCCCTGCAGCGTGCCCTGCGTGGTCAGCTGGCCTGCATCCAGCGTCAGCATGCCGCCCGAGAGGGTGCGCGAGGTCGCGCCCGTGGTCAGCGTGGTGCCGGTGAGCGCCAGGCCGTTCGTTCCCTGCATCAGCCCGCCGTTGTTCATATCGCGGGCAGTGAGGGACAGCGTACCGCCCGTGATGCGCCCCGGGTTCGCCAGGGTGTCCGCGGTGAAGGCGGTCGTGCCGCCGCTCTGCAGCAGCCCGGTATTGGTTAACGCCCCGCTGAGCGTGCCGCTGAGTCCCGTCTGCCCGTTCATCGTGCCGCTGTTGGTGAGGGTGGTGCCGGTCATGTCCAGCGTCGCACCCTGCAGCGTACCGGCGTTGGTCAGCTGTCCGCCCGTCAGCGTGAAGCCGCCGCCGGAGAGCCATTTACCGTTCAGCTCGTTGATAAAGCGGTCGGCGGTGGCGTTAACCGCGTTGCTGCCCTGCATCAGGCCGCTGTTGCGCAGCTCAATACCGCCTGCGGTCAGCGTTTTGCCCGCCACCGTGCCGCTGCTGGTCAGCGTCGTCGCGTTAAGCCTGGCATCTTCGGTGGCCACGATGTTCCCGGTACTGGTCAGGGCATTGCTCAGGCCCAAATCCAGGCTCTGCGCCTGAATATCGCCCCGGTTCGTCAGGTCGCTGCCCCTCAGGGTGAAACCGCCGTTCACCAGCAGCAGACCGGCGTTATCGAGCGTGTCGAGGGATAAGTCCAGAGGACTGCCGCTCACCAGCTGCCCGGTGGCGCCGTTGCTCAGCGCGCGGGTGGTCAGCGCCAGCGTGTCGTTGCCCTGAAGAATCCCGGTGTTGTTCAGCTGCGCGGCCTTCACCGTGAGCGCTTTCCCGGCCAGCTGGCCGTCGTTGAACAGCTGCGCCGCCGTCAGCGTGAACAGGTTCTGGCTGAGCAGGGCGCCCGTGTTATCCAGCCTGCCGGTCGTGGAAAGGGTCAGGCCGTCCAGCGCCTGAACGCTGCCCTGGTTATTCAGGCTCCCGGCCTCAAGCGTCGCGCTGCGCCCCTGAAGGCTGCCCGCGTTGCTGAGGGTTTGTCCGCTCAGGGTCAGGGTCTCGCCGCCCGTCACCTGGCCCTGAGGCTGGTTCGTGAAGGTGTTCCCGGACCAGGCCAGCGTGCTGCTCCCCTGAAGCAGGCCGCTGTTCTGCAGGTCACCCCGCAGGGTCAGCACTTTTGCCAGCAGCTGGCCCCGGTTATCGGTCCTGCCGGCCTGGACGTCCGCCGCCTGCTGGCTGAGCACCTTGCCGCTGTTGGTCAACGCGCCCGTCACCGCCGCAGTGATACCCGCTTCACTCAGCGCATTGCCGGTGTTGATCCACTCGCCGGTGGCCAGGTTCAGGGTGTTGCCCTGCAGCAGCCCGGCGTTGTTCAGGGTGGTGTGGTGCAGGTCGAGCGCGCCGCCGGAGAGCAGCATGCCCGCCTGCTGGTTGCTGAGCTGTGCCCCGGTCGCCGTGAGGGAATGTGTCCCCTGCAGCGTGCCGCCGTTGGTCACCGACGCGCTGTTAAACTGCGCGTCGGTACCGGCCATCAGCCCGCTGTTCGTCAGGCTGGCGGCGGTCAGCGTCAGGCCGTTCCGGGCAATCACCCGCCCGCCGGCATCGTTGCTGGCCTGGCGGGTCAGGTTCAGCAGCAGCGCGGTGGCGCTGAGCTCGCCGCTGTTGGCCAGCGTGTCGCCGTTAAGCGTCAGCGTTCCGCTGCTGCGCAGCGCGCCACGGTTAGTGAGGTCTGCCACGCCGAGCGTCAGCGCCGAGTCCCCCTCAACGGTGCCCTGGTTCTGCAGGCTGTCCGCCGTGATGTGCAGGTCGCTGGCCGCTATATTGCCCGCGTTAGAAAACGCAGTGCCGTTCAGGGTGAGCCGGTCGTCCGCCAGCAGGCGTCCGGTATCGGTGTTGGTCAGGCTGAGATAGTCGCTGCTCAGGCTGACGCCGTTGATTTCGCCCAGGTTTGTCAGCGTGTCGCCTTTCATGCGCAGCGTGCCGTCGGTGGTGATAAGCCCGCTGTTAGACAGTACCGGAACGTTCAGCGTTAAATCCTGCGTGCTGTAGACCGACCCGCCCGCGAGGTTCGTGAGTGACCCGGTCTTCAGGCCGAGCAGGGTGGTCCCCTGCAGCAGTCCGCTGTTCTCCACCGAGGCAGCGTCCAGCGCCAGCGTACCGGCAACCAGCGTACCGCTGCTGGTGATGCGCCCGGGGGCCGTCAGGGTCATGCGGTCCGCTTTTGCGACGCCGGACTGGAGGATGTTCTGTCCGCCGAGCGCGATGGCGCTGGCGGTAAGCTCTCCGCCGCTGGTCAGGTCGCCGGTCGCGTTAAAACTCAGCGTGTCACCGGTGGATTTCCCGGCGTGCGCAATCGTGCCCGCCGTCACCGACAGGGCCCCCTTCGCCGCCTGCGTGCCGTTCAGCGCGGCATTCTGCGCCTGCAGAGAGAGCCCCTGCCCGCTCTGCAGATGCGCATCCTGGCCGGTGGTCAGGTCGCCGGTGCTGACGGTTAATGCCCCCGCCGCGTCCGTCTGCCCGTTCAGGCTGGCGCTGCGGGTCGCGGTAAGCTGTACATTGCCCTGGCTGGTGGTGCGGGACGCCTGACCGCTGGTCAGGGTGCCGGCCTGCGCCGTCAGCGCCGTCGCGCCGGACAGGGTGCCGTTCTGTTCAAGCGAGCCTGCGGTCACGTCCATCGCGCCGTCAGCCAGCAGGCTGCCGCCGTTACGCAGGGTCTGCTGCGCCGTGACGTTTGCATTGCCTTTCGCGCTCAGCGTGCCCCGCTGCTCCAGGGTTCCGGCGCTTAGCGCCAGGTTACCGGCGCTCTGCAGGGTGCCGTTATTGGTGACCGTCTGCCCCCTGAGGGTGACGTCGCTGCCCTGCGCCGTGCCGCCGTTTGTCAGGTCTCCGGCGTTCACGTCCAGATGACCTTTCGCCGCCAGCTGGCCGCTGCTGGACACCCTGTCGCCGGAGAGCGCAACGTCGCGCCCCGCATTCACCTGGCCCTGGTTACTGACGGTGCTGCCCGTCAGGCGGATATCGCCCGTGGCATCGGCCCGGCTCTGGCCGTCCAGCACCATCTGTCCGCCGCTCAGGGCCAGACTCTCCCCTGCCGAGACCGCACTGCCCGTGGATGTCAGCGTACCGCCGCTGCTGAGGGTCGCGCGGGCATCGCTACCGCTGCGGGTATTCGTCAGCGTGATATCTTTTCCGGCCGCCACGCTGAGCGCGCCCTTGCTGGTGACGCTGCCGCCGCGCTGCGTCAGGCTGCCACCGGTGGACAGCGTGGTGTCGGCCTGACCCGTCAGCGTCGCATCCGCAAGCGCCATTCCCTGACTGCTCGTGACGGTCAGCGCCCCGCCCTGTGCCGACACGCCGCCGCCGCTGACGGTCAGGGTGTCTTTACTGTCCAGCGTCGCCGCGCCGCGGGAGACCAGGGAGGTATTGCTGAGCGTCATCCCCTGCCCGCTGCTGACCACAAGCGCCCCCGCGCTGTTTGTCCCGCCGCCCGTCACCTGCACTTTTCCCGCTGCGGAAAGGCGCATATCGCCCTGGCTGGCGAGCGTGCTGTTATTGAGTTCCACATCCTGCGAGCTGGTCACATTTAGCGCACCCCCGGCCTGATGGCTGCCGCTGAGGGCCACTCCCGCGCCATTCGCGGTAATCGAGCCGCTGGCCAGGCTGTTCGTGACCGTCAGTTTGCCGCCCGCATCCAGCTGAATGTCGCCCTGGCGCGCGGTGAGGTTGCCGAGGTTCACTCCCACGCCCGTCTCGCTGGAGACCAGGCGGATACGGTTGGCATACATCCCGCCGAGCGCGCCGGTATCCACGGCCACCACGGGCGCGGCGCCCTCACCGGCAATCGGTTTGACGCTGCCGTCCGCGCCCACGCGGTTCGCCCCTGCCGTTACCGTCAGGTCGTTCGCATGTATCGCGGCGTTCACTTCCGTCGCGCGCGCAATGATCGACAGCGCGTCGCTCTTGCTGGCATCCAGCCCCTGGCCTTCAACCGTGATGGCGCCTTTCGTCACCTCCAGCGCCTGCAGGTTACCGCTGGCGTCGAACTGCGGTTTCCCCGTGGTCAGGGTGACGTTCGGGGTGTTGATAAATCCGCACCCGTTACAGGTAATGCCGTACGGGTTGGCCACCATAACGTTTGCTGCTTTACCGGCGACTTCCGTGTAGCCCTGCAGCTGCGAGCGGCTGGCGCCCGTGACTTCGTTGATAATGCCTTTCGCTTCCCGCCCGGCCTGCAGGTTGGGGTTGTTCTGGATAAGCCCGCCCAGCTGGGTCCGGGTTAAACGGTCCGTGCCGTTATTGAGGATAAGCCCCTCTTTGCCGACGTTATACTCACCGAACTGGTTATGCGAGATACCCGCCCCGTTGGGCGTGGCGATGTTGACGACCGGCACCCCGTTCCCCGCCCGATCGACCGTGGTCTGCCCGGTCGGCGTCAGCGCCGCCGCGACGGCAGGTGCCATCGGCTGCCAGACCATTAAGCCGCAGACAATCCAGCTGATCAGACGCTGCGAGAAACGAACGGGTGGGTGACGGGTATCCATAGTCGTAGAGTCTCTTAAAGCATGAAGGCAATGCGCCAGTTAACGCTCACATGATCCGGGCCGAGCCAGTCGGGGTAGTGCAGGGGCGTCCCGACCGAAATCTGGCTGCTGTACCAGCGCCCTGCGCTGCTCAGCCCCACCGAGCCTCCCCATAACGTGCCGGAGGCAAAGCGGTCCTGACGGTCTTTTTCCAGCCAGCCGCCGTCAATGGCGACCGTTGCGCTCACCGCGCCAATCACCGGAAGGGTGAAGAGGGAATACCCCAGCTCGTTACGCCAGTAGCCGCCGTTGTCCCCGGACAGGTACTGCTCTTTAAAACCGCGCACGGAGCTTTCGCCGCCGAGCGTCAGGCGCTCGGAGCCGTACAGCCGGTCGGGCGACCACTGGCCGTAGGCGCTGGTCAGCCACCAGGCATTACGGGTAATCGGCCGCTGGAAGCTGGCGTTCAGACTCCATTTGCGGAATTCCGCCCGCGGCATATCCCCGGACTTATCTTCGTCGGTTTCGGCACTGAACCACGGCATGCCGTGGCTCCAGGTCGGGTTGAACGTCGCCACGCCGCCCAGCATTTTTTGCGTATGCGTAATGCCCAGGACCAGGCTGGAGAGGTTGCGCGTGCTGCTCTGAAGCGGCGCGTCGTTAAGCCAGTTGCGGCTGGAGCGCTGAACCACGCCTGCCGCAATGCCGGTTTTGACATCCCCGTTGCGGAAGACCACCCAGGACGCGTTAACGCGGTGGGTTCTGGTATCGCCCGTGGAGAGCCAGTTGAACCCCTGGTTACTGATGGTGGTCCGGTAGTTACTCCAGGCGTAGCTGTAGTCCAGTAATCCGTAGCCAAACGGCACGCTGACGCCCGCCTGGAAATTCTGCGCATCGTACGCGCTGGCAAAATCACTGCTGCGCCCGCCGCTGACAAACCATTTATCCGCCAGCCCCAGCATATTATTCGCGGTGAGCACGCCACTCAGCTGATCTTCCCCGGTACTCTTCTGCCCGCTATTATCCAGGCTTACGGTTGCACTTAAGGGAAATTCCGGTTTCGCCGTGAGATTAACGATGGAATATCCGGCCTGCGTCCCCGGAAGAATTTCAATCTGAACCGGGTCGGTACGCAAACGGTTAATTTGCTCCATGCCCTGTTCGATGTCGCGTAAATTAAGAATGCCGCCCACCCGTCCCGGAAACGCCATTTTCAGCATGCGCGGCGTTTCGCCTTCCAGACGGATCGCTTCCAGTCTGCCTTCCAGCACAACAATATTCAGCTGGCCGCCGGAGAGATCCTGCTCGGTAAGAAAAGCGCGGCTGGTGATATATCCCCGGCTGATATACCAGTCAGAAATATGGGCGAGAAGTTCCGTTATTTTCGCCATATCCAGACAGCGGCCCTGCCACGGCGCGACAAGGGTCTGCCGGGTTTTCGGGGGGATTAAGGTCGCACCGGAAAGGGTAATGGTATGAATGGTGAAACAGGGCCCGGAGCCGGTAACAGGCAGCGGCCTGGCAGGCGTGGGGCGAGGAATACTGCGCTCCAGCTCTTCACGCTGTTGCTGGTTCTGTAATAAAAGCTGCTGCTGTTGCTGTTGAATGGAATCGCGATCGGCTGGCGACAGCGGCGCAGCATTGGCGCGCGCTAAAAAAAAGACAGCCAATAAGATAGCAGCAGCATAATTTACTAATGAAATTATTCTATTTTTTATTTTGGAGCTATTCATCCATGCCACAAAAACGTCCGCAATGATTATTTTTGTAATATAAGAGCATTCTTAAGGCGAGTATATCTAATTTGCATTAGGGCACCTAAAATTAATAGTTCTTTCAGAAAAGTGAAAAGGATATTAAGAGAAAATAAGAAATTGTTTAACTCACTCTTAAATCTTGAGTTAGCCGTAATACATTAGGTATGAAGACGAAACGTTTTTCGCCATTCTGCGGGGCTCACCCCAAAACGTGCTTTAAACTGTTGTCGCCAGGTGACGGCGGAATTAAATCCCACCAGCTCGGCCACGCGCTCAATCGGCATATTTCCGGCTTCAAGCAAAATCTGGCTGCGCCGCAGGCGTTCGGCGGTAAGCCAGTCGGCGACGCTCAATCCCGTGGCTTTAATAAAATGACGGGTCAGGGTGCGGCGGCTCATCGAAACCACCTCCGCCAGGGAGTCCAGGCTATGCGGTTCGGTGATGTGCTGCTGCAGGTAGTCAATCAGGCAGTTAATGCGTCCGTCGCGGGTATCTTTGGGTACCGGCTGGGCGATGAACTGCGCCTGCCCGCCCTCGCGGTGGGGCGGAACAATCATCCGGCGGGCAATCTGGTTGGCGACCACGCTGCCAAAGCGCTGGCGAATGATATACAGGCAGCAGTCGAGGGCAGCGGCAGTACCGGCGGAGGTGATGATATTGCCGTCATCCACGTAAAGGGCATTAATATCCAGCTGGACGTTCGGGAAGAGCGACTGAAACTGACGTTCGAACTCCCAGTGGGTGGCCGCACGTTTGCCGTCGAGGATCCCCGCCCAGGCCAGCACAAACGATCCCAGACACAGCCCGACGATTTCTGCACCGTGGTCTCTCGCCTGCACCAGGCTGTCGAGCAGCACCTGCGGCGGGCGTTCCAGAACGTGCTGCCAGTAGGGAACGACAACAATATCGGCCTGCCCAATGGCGGTAAAATCCTGCGTGGCGTTGAGAGCAAATCCGTCTTTTGAGGTAAGGAACCCCGGCGTTTCGGCGCAAATCGTTACGTTAAAGCGCTTTTCGCCGGAGACCGAATCGCCAAACAGAATGCAGGGAACGGAGTAGTGAAACGGGCTGAACCCGTCTACCGCGACAATCGCGACGTTGATTAGCGACATCTGTCTCTCCTTTCCCTTTAACGCACTCAGAAAATAACGGTTTCGCCATCCTGGGGAATGCTCACTGTGTCACTCACCTGATTAGCTTCAACGTATTCACGCAGCGCGCTGCGGGTCAACAGGCAGTGGTTAATGGCCTCCATATGGCTCGCCACAATTTTAGCCTGCGGCAGCAGGAAATGAACGTTAAGCACGTCCTCCTGCCCCATAATAATGGGCCCAAAACCAATGACGTGGGCATAGCCGGCGTTCAGTACCACCACGTCCGGCTGGTGTTTTTGCAGATCGGCCCCTACCTCGTCACGCCAGACGGTATCCCCGGCAATATAGAGCGTCTTCTCATCAGGATGACGCAGCACCACGCCACAGGCCTCGCCCAGCCGTTCCGCCAGCTCCGGCACGGCATAAGCGCGATCGGTCCCGTGCTGGCCGCCGCGGGTTTTCGTAATCTGAATATCGCCGAAGGTGCTCGCGTCGGTCATGACCGTCAGGTTGCTAAATCCCTGACTGCGCAGCAGCGCGGCGTCACGGTCGTTTTGCACGTAGATCGGTTTGTCTTTGGCGATCAGCTCTGCCGCGGCGCGATCCCAGTGATCGTCATGGGTATGGGTGACGATCACCGCGTCGGCGTCCAGCAGCGTGTTGACGTCAACGGGGAGTTCAACCGTCGGGTTACGGCGTTCGGCATACGCCGTACCCGGGAAGCCCGGATAAGCACCCTTTGGGGCCAGCATCGGGTCGATTAAAAGATGTTTTCCGGCGTAGGAAATAAGCTGGGTGGCGTTGCGAATGTGGGTAATGTTCATGGGCTATCCTCCTGTTGGTGTGATAAGGAGGATAGCCAGCCGTCGCAATTGACGCTGTGGGCTAAAGGGCGATTACCGATGGAATCGGGCCAAGAGAAGCAACCTGTTTTCTGTCACATCGTTTACCAGCCCGGCACTGCCCCGCCGTTAAAGATCGTCTCAGCCGCTTTTGCCACTTCAGGTGACTGATACGACTGGATAAACGCCTTCACATTCTCCGCGTCCTTGTTGTCTTCGCGCGTCACCACGATGTTCACGTACGGCGAGTTTTTGTCTTCAATAAAGACGCTGTCATGCACCGGTGACAGCCCGGTTTGCTGGATATAGGTGGTGCTGATGATGGCGACATCCACTTTCGGGTCGTCCAGCACGCGCGGCAGCTGCGCCCCTTCCAGCTCCATAATTTTCAGCTGCTTAGGGTTGGCGGTAATATCCAGCGCCGTGGGCAGCAGCCCGGTGTCCGGCTTAAGGGTAATGAGTTTCTCTTTTTGCAACAGCAACAGCGCGCGGCCAAGGTTGGTCGGGTCGTTTGGAATGGCAATGGTTGCCCCGTCCTTCAGGTCAGACACGGATTTAATTTTGCGGGAATAGCCGGCCATCGGGAAAACAAAGGTGTTCGCCACGGCCACCAGCTTATAGCCATGCGCCTTGTTATCTTCTTCAAGGAACGGGCGATGCTGGAAGACGTTGGCATCCAGTTCCCCCTGGTTGGTGGCATCGTTAGGCAACAGCGAGCCGCTGAAGCCCACCAGCTCCACGTCCAGGCCATATTTCTCTTTTGCCACCTTTTTGGCGACTTCCGCCACGTCCTGTTCGGCGCCGTTGATGACGCCGACTTTAATGTGTTTGGCATCGCTGCCACTTTGATCGCACCCTGCCAGCAGCAGGCCAGCCAGTACCAGAGCACCCAATCGACGTTTCACAAGACAGTTCCTTTTGCTGAATGTTGTAGTGACTATATCGACAACGAGGCGGGGAAATAAAAACCGAAAAAGAATCAATAAGAAGGATAAGTTATATGCGGGTATGGCCGGGCGGCGCTGCGCTTACCCGGCCTACAGATTAAGGGCTTAAAGGGCTTTCGCCAGGTAATGTCGCTGCATGCCCGGGTACGGATAATCCTGCAAAGACATCTGCAGCTGGTACCCCTGTTTTTCATAGAACGGACGCGCCTGGAAGCTGGCGGTATCGACCAGCGCGTGCTTGCAGCCTTTGCGCCTGGCTTCTTCTTCGGCCGTCCTGATGAGCTGGCTGCCCACGCCGGATCCGCGCACGGCATCGCTCACCCAGAGAAAGTCGATATTCAGCCAGTCGCCTTTGCGCACCCCAATGAGCCCGCCGAGCATGTTGCCGTTTTCGTCCCGCACGTAAACGCCAACGTCGCCGCTAAAATTTGTCAGATCGAGAAACTGTCCGTTATACGCTCTCAGGCCAACCAGTAACTCTTCTTTTTCCTGCGCCGTAACCGCATGAGTAATGCTCAGGTGCATATTTTTTCTCCTTGTTATCTGTGCCGTTTCACTATCTCACACACGCATCGTGGAGAAAATTCATACTTTCGACTGGAGTCGCTACACTGAATGTAACGATATATTTCATGGGAAGCCTGTGACTTCTAAAGGGGGTTGTTGATGAAAGCTGCGCACCTGGTCTGCCTGCTGGTTTGTCTGCTCTTCGCCGCGTTTGTCCATGCTCAGGAAAAGGAGGATCCGGCGAAAGAGGCGCAAATAAAGCAGCAGGTCCTGAAAGATATTAAGAAAACCTGTACGCCACAGAAAAAGCAGAGCGATAAGGCCTGGCAGGCGATGATTTTGTCCTCCGAGGCCAATCAGTTGCTGATCAAAAATGCCGTTACCGCCGTGAAGCGTGACAACCTGGACGCCTACTGGGCGGCGATTGGTCAGGTGGATTGTATGGAAGATTACTGAGGGCTGGAAACGTGCTTCTCGCCGGGTGGCGGCTGCGCCTTTCCCGGCCTACACAACATGTTTAACGCTTACGCACGTCTGGAATGATCAAATCCCCGCGCAGCACATACGAACCCAGCATCTGCGTTTTCTCCGTCAGCCAGCTCACGATACGCGCCGCCATGGCATCCATAGAATATTCAATCGCCGGGATCACCGGAATACCCGGCAGGTGCAGCGATCCGGCCAGGCTAAAGACCATAATGTCGTCCGGCACGGATTTATTAAACGCCTGCAGCTGCGGGATTACCCGCTGGGCTTCCTGCTCGTCCGCCACCAGCAGCGCGTTGAAGTTCAGCGTGCTGGCGTTATTCAGCAGCTCCTGTAGCGCAACGGACGACGAGGTCGCGTCCATGAACACAAGGTTGCGATTAAAGGGCAGGAAATTTTTCTCCAGCGCGTGCTTGTAGCCGAGCAGCACCTGGTCAGCAAAACCGCTGCCGTGCGGATGGATCAGGGCAATCTGGCGTCGCCCCTGGCTGGTCAGGTAGTTACAGGCGGTTTCGGCGGCAAAGGCGTGATCGAACTGGATGCTGTTGGAATTATCAGACTCCATGCAGTCCACCAGAATGACGTTGTCCATGTCGACGTCCAGCGGGAAACGCGCGCCAATCACCAGGATGTCATCGCAAAGCCCGCAGGAGAGTTCCTCAAGAGCGTGCATCACTTCCGCTTTGCTGTGCGCGAAACGCAGCAGCAGGTGTTTTTGATGCTGGCTGAGCTGTTTTTCCAGCGCGTAGAGATAACCGGTGGTCTGGTTAATGTTTTCCTGGGCGCAAATCACCCCGATACAGCCCGTAGACTGGCTCAGCAGCGACTGGGCAATCACATTAGGCCGGTAGTTAAGCTCATCCACTGCCTTCAGAACGGCCTGACGGCTGGCTTCCTTTACGCCACGCGACCCACTCAACACTCGCGATACCGTGGCTTTAGACACCCCGGCAAGACGTGATACATCATTGATTGTCGACATCTCTTTCCCCTGGCAGGCTTACCTCGCGCCTGCAAATTCCATGACCGCTTCGGCTCACATTATAGCCAGAGCGGAGTATATCCGTTTCCGTTTTCCATGGAAACCGATTTTCCGTTTCCACTCCAAATGATGTCAAAACAGCCAAATTATGTGACCTGCATCCGGTTAATTAGCCTCATAAGTATTGGATCTTGATGGTTGTCACAGTTCTGTCTTTTATGAATGGAAACCGGTTTCCGTATCATGTCCAATCATCCTCGCAATAACTTTTTACATTTAGAGGATGGTTGTCGATGTTCAAGATTATGCTGTGCTGCTCTGCCGGGATGTCCACCAGCCTGTTGGTCAGCAAAATGGTCGATGTCGCGAAAGAACGTGGTTTGTCGGTGAAGATTGATGCGTACGGTGTTTCCGAATTTGATACGCAGTTTCCGCAATACCAGGTGGTACTTCTCGGACCGCAAGTGAAATACATGTTACAGACACTCTCAGACAAGGCGGCGACGCATGGCATTCCGGTGCAGCCCATCGACATGATGGACTACGGCATGCAGCGTGGCGATAAAGTACTGGACTTTGCTCTGTCGCTCATCGAAGCGGCACACTAAAAGGTGTTCACATGAGTTCGTTATATCAATCCATGGTTGCGGTGATTGAGCAGTCAATTACCCCGCTGGCCGCGAAGCTCGGTCAGCAAAAGTACGTGATTGCCATCCGCGACGGCTTTACCGCCGCGCTGCCGTTTATGATCATCGGCTCGTTTATGCTGGTGTTCATCTTCCCGCCGTTCTCGGCGGATACCACCAACAGCTTCGCCCGCGGCTGGCTGGATTTTTCCCAAACCTACCGCGAACAGCTGATGCTGCCGTTTAACCTCAGCATGGGCGTGATGACCTTCTTCATCTCGGTAGGGATTGGGGCGAGCCTGGGGCGTCAGTTTAACCTCGACCCGGTGATGTCCGGCCTGCTGGCCTTTATGGCCTTCCTGCTGGTCGCCGCGCCGTATGCCGACGGCAAAATCTCAACCCAGTACCTCTCCGGCCAGGGCATCTTCACCGCGCTGATCGCCGCCATTTACTCAACCCGCTTGTACGCCTGGCTGAAGCAGAACAACGTCACCATCCGCCTGCCAAAGGAAGTGCCCACCGGCGTGGCGCGTTCGTTTGAGATCCTGATCCCGGTGATGGTGGTGATCGGCACGCTGCACCCGCTGAACCTGTTCATTGAAGCGCAGACCGGGATGATTATCCCGCAGGCGATCATGCACCTGCTGGAGCCGCTGGTGTCCGCGTCTGACTCCCTGCCCGCCATTCTGCTCTCCGTGCTGCTGTGCCAGATCTTCTGGTTCGCGGGTATCCACGGCTCGCTGATTGTTACCGGCATCATGAACCCGTTCTGGATGGCGAACCTCTCGGCAAACCAGGCGGCACTGGCCGCAGGCGCGGCGCTGCCGCACGTTTATCTACAAGGTTTCTGGGATCACTACCTGCTGATTGGCGGCGTCGGTTCCACCCTGCCGCTGGCCTTCCTGCTGCTGCGCAGCCGCGTTACCCACCTGCGCACCATCGGCAAAATGGGCGTGGTGCCAAGCTTCTTTAACATCAACGAGCCGATTCTGTTCGGCGCGCCGATCATCATGAACCCGATGCTGTTTATCCCGTTCGTGTTCGTTCCGCTGGTCAACGCCTGCCTGGCGTACGGCGCCACGAAGCTCGGCTGGCTGGCACAGGTGGTCTCGTTAACCCCGTGGACTACGCCCGCGCCGATTGGCGCCTCATGGGCGGCAAACTGGGCGCTCAGCCCGGTGGTGATGTGCCTGGTCTGCATGGTGATGTCCGCGCTGATGTACCTGCCGTTCCTGCGCGCCTATGAGCGTACGCTCATCAAAAACGAAGAGCAGAAGGCCCAGGCAACCGTCGGCAACGCTGAAGCCGCCAGCAATTAAGTCAAAGAGGAAGAGTCATGAAATACGCATTTCCCGATAACTTCTGGTGGGGCAGCGCAAGCTCCGCTCTCCAGACGGAAGGGGCAAGAGAGGGGGAAACCACGTGGGATTACTGGTTTGCCCGCGAGCCTAACCGTTTTCACAACGGCGTGGGGCCGCAGCAGACCTCCACGTTTTATCAGTACTGGAAAACGGACATTCAGCTGTTGAAACAGCTGAACCACAACAGCTTTCGCACCTCGATTAGCTGGGCACGCCTGATCCCCGACGGTATCGGTGAAGTGAACCCGGACGCGGTCGATTTTTATAATCAGGTCATTGATGAGCTGAATGAACACGGCATCACGCCGTTTATCACCCTGTTCCATTTCGACATGCCGATGGCGATGCAGGAGATAGGCGGCTGGGAAAACCGTGAAGTGGTGGACGCGTACGCCCGCTATGCGCAGATTTGCTTCAAGCTGTTCGGCGACCGCGTGCTGCACTGGTTTACCTTCAACGAGCCGATCGTGCCGGTGGAAGGCGGTTATCTGTACGACTTCCACTACCCCAACGTAGTGGATTTCCGCCGGGCGGCCACCGTGGCTTATCACACGGTGCTGGCCCATGCGAAGGCGGTTCAGGCCTACCGCGCCGGGCACTACGCGGGGGAGATCGGCATCGTGTTGAACCTGACGCCGTCGTATCCGCGTTCGCAGAACCCGGCAGACGTGAAGGCGGCGCACGTTGCGGATCTGATGTTTAACCGCAGCTTCCTCGACCCGGTCCTGCGCGGCGAATACCCGGCCGATCTGGTGGCGCTGCTGAAATCTTACGACCAGCTGCCCGCCTGCAAGCCGGAAGACGGTTTCCTGATTGCGGAAGGGAAAATCGACCTGCTCGGCATTAACTACTATCAGCCGCGTCGCGTGAAGTGTCGCGACAGCGCGGTGAACCCGCAGTCGCCGTTTATGCCGGAATGGTTCTTTGATAGCTACGAGATGCCGGGCCGCAAGATGAACCCCTACCGCGGCTGGGAAATCTACGCGCCGGGTATTTACGATATTCTGATTAACCTGCGCGACAATTACGGCAACCCCCGCTGCTTTATTTCTGAAAACGGCATGGGCGTCGAAAACGAGCAACGTTTTATTGAAAATGGCCAGATTAACGATCAATACCGCATTGATTTTATATCTGAGCATTTAACGTGGCTGCATAAAGGCATAAGCGAAGAGTGTAATTGTCTTGGCTACCATATGTGGACATTTATTGATAACTGGTCGTGGTGTAATGCCTATAAAAATCGCTACGGATTTATCCAGCTCGATTTGGAGACGCAGCAGCGCACCATTAAGAAAAGCGGGGAGTGGTTTGCCGCCACCGCCTTAAATAATAGCTTTGATAAAGAGTAATGATGATGATCGCACTAGAAGAAGCCGTAATGGAAATTATCGTCAACGCCGGGCAGTCCCGCAGCCTGTGCTTTGAAGCGCTGCACGCGGCGCGCCAGGGCAACATTGACGAAGCCAAAAGCCTGCTGCGCGAAGCCGACGGCTACGCGCGTCAGGCGCACAAGATGCAGACCAAACTGATTGAGCAGGACGCGGGCGAAGCCCGCCAGCCGATGACCTTAATTATGGTGCACGCGCAGGATCATTTAATGAACTCCTTATTAGCGCGTGAATTATCCGAAGAAATTATTCATTTATATCAGAGATAGTCTATGGCGAAATAAATTACTGTAATACCTCTGTACCTAAAACTAGAAATCCACTTGTTCTGATGATAGCGACATATTCTGTCAGATCGGAGCGGGATGGTTATTGTCTGAATAAAATTAAACTATATTGAGATAACCATGAATACGATTAAAAAACTTCCATTAACTATGGCGGTTATCGCCGCGCTTTGCCCAATTTCCGTGCTCGCCCAGGAATTCACGCAGGAGCAAATCGACGCCATTGTGGCGAAAGCGGTGGATAAAGCCCTGGCCGAACGTCAGGCCAAAATGGATGCCGCCGTCGCGAAAAAAGCGGACGTGGTGACCGAGCCGCAGAGCGCGGCGCAATCCCCGGACATGGCGATTCCGTTCGGGATTAAATTTACCGGCTACGCCCGCTATGGCGCGCACTTCCAGGCCGCCGATCAGAAATATGTGGCGGTCGATGGCTCCTACAACGGCGCGTCCGCAATTGGTCGTCTGGGTAACGAAGGCAACGGCGGCGAGTTCCAGCTCTCTAAAGCCTTCAAGGGCGAAAACGGCGCCATCTGGGACATCAACGTGATGATCGACCACTGGGGCGACGAAGTTAACCTGAAAAAGGCCTACGCGGGGGTGACCAATATTATGGCCTCCAACCCGAATGCCTATTTCTGGGCCGGTCGCGACTTCCACCAGCGTCCGCAGCAGGGCATCAACGATTACTTCTGGATGAACCACGACGGCCAGGGCGCCGGGGTGAAGAACTTCGATATCGGCGGCGTGCAGTTTGACGTCGCTGCCGTGGCGGCAGTGGAATCCTGTAGCCCGGAAGTGATGGAAGACGAAGCGAACCCGTCACGCATCACCTGTACTGGCGGGTCCGGCACGGGCGACAAAGGTAACTACGCGGCCACCTCTAAAATCCACGGTATGAAGCTCGGTCCGCTGGATCTGGAGCTGTACGCCAACTACGGCTTTGATTCAAAAGCGGTGGAGAGCGATGAGCGTCTGAACGCCTGGCAGGGCGGCGTGGTGCTGAGCCACACCAACGACAGCGGCGTGAACAAGGTGATTGCCCGCTACTCCGATAACTCGGACAACAGCGTGTTCAATAAAACCGAAGACCTGACCACGGTCTACGCCAGCTTCGAAGGGCTGTACAAATTCACCCAGGCCACGCAGGTGGAGTACATCCTCGCCTTCCACGACTACGACAACAGCCGTGATAAGACCGACAACCGTAAGAACTACAACGCCATCGTGCGTCCGATGCACTGGTGGAACGACGTTCACTCCACCTGGCTGGAAGCGGGCTGGCAGCACGTGGATTACGACAACGGCGGCGATAATAAGGGCTGGAAGCTGACCCTGTCGCAGAACATGTCTATCGCCATGGGGCCAGAGTTCCGTCCGATGCTGCGCTTCTACGTGACCGGCGGCAAGGTGGATAACGCACGCACCGCGCGCGTGAATAACACCAAAGACGAGACGCTCGACGACTTCAACGTCGGCGCGATGTGGGAGGCGTGGTTCTAGTAGAGCGCCGTTTGTTTCGCCCGGCGGCGCTGCGCTTGCACGGGCCTACAAGGTTTTGTAGGCCGGGTAAGCGTAGCGCCACCCGGCAAGATCCCATGTTATGCTACAAAAAAACCAACATAACAGGGGAGAAAATGGGTTCCACACGTAAAGGGATGCTGAACGTCCTGATCGCCGCCGTTTTATGGGGCAGTTCCGGCGTTTGCGCGCAGTACATTATGGAGAAAAGCCACATTTCTTCGCCTTACCTGACCATGGTTCGCCTTCTGTTTACCGGCGTGATCCTCCTGACGCTCTCCTTCGTTCACGGCGACAAGATTTTCTCGGTCATCAAGCATCGCAAAGACGCCCTCAGCCTGCTGTTTTTCTCGCTGGTCGGCGCGCTCACCGTGCAGCTCACCTTCCTGCTGACGATTGAAAAATCCAACGCAGCGACCGCTACCGTGCTGCAGTTTCTGTCACCGACCATCATTGTGGCGTGGTTCGCGCTGGCGCGGAAAAAGCGTCCCGGCGTGTTTGTGCTGTCGGCCATCATGACGTCGCTTGTTGGCACCTACCTGTTGGTGACCCACGGCGACCCAACCTCGCTCTCCATCTCGCCTGCCGCGCTGTTCTTCGGTATCGCCTCGGCGTTTGCCGCCGCGTTTTATACGACGTACCCGTCAACGCTTATCGCCCGCTACGGTACGCTGCCGATTGTCGGCTGGAGCATGTTGATTGCCGGGTTAATGCTGACGCCGTTCTACGCTGGGCGCGGGACAACCTTCGTAATTGACGGCAGCCTGCTGCTGGCGTTTTTCTACCTGGTGGTGATTGGCACGGCGCTGACGTTCAGCCTGTACCTGAAAGGCGCGCAGATGATCGGCGGGCCGAAGGCGAGCATTCTGAGCTGCGCCGAACCGCTGAGCAGCGCGTTGCTGTCGGTGATGTTGCTGGGCGTGGCGTTCACCCTGCCGGACTGGCTGGGAACGCTGCTGATTGTGTCGTCGGTGGTGCTGATTTCGATGGATTCGCGTAGAAGGGTTAAGGCATCGGCGTAGCCTGATGCCCTCACCCCAACCCTCTCCCACGGGAGAGGGAGAAAAACACTACTTCGCTTTAACCTTCCTTGCCACCAGCAGCGCCGTCAGCAGCATCAGCGTGCCGGAAATCACCAGCGGTGACGTCAGCCCCAGGTGGTCGAGCGCCACGCCGCCAATGGCCGCGCCGCAGGTGTTTGCCAGCTGGATCACCGCCACCTGAATCGACCCGGCTTTTTCCGCCTGATCGGCAAGCGAGCGGGTGATCCACGTCGACCAGCCCACCGGCACCAGCGCGAAGGCAAAGCCCCAGATAATCGCAATCGCCGACGCGACCCACTTATCGCTGCCCCACAGCACCAGCACCGTGGCGCTCACTGCCAGCACCAGCGGCGCACCCGCCAGCGCCACCTTCAGGGAGCGCTTCAGGAACTGAGACGACAGCGACGTGCCGACAAAGCTGGCGATGCCGAAGCTCAGGAGCACCAGCGTCAGGCCGTCGACGTCAAAGCCCGCCATGGTCATATACACCGGGCGTATATAGGTGAAGAAGGCAAACTGCCCGGCAAAGGACATAAAGATCGCGGTCATCCCTGCCAGCACGCCGGGGCGCTTCAGCAGGCTGAACATGTTCTGCTTATGATGCGCCGCTTCGCCCGGCAGGGACGGCAGCGCCTTCCACACCCAGATAATGCAGAGCAGGCCCATCACTGCCGCCGCGTTGAAGACGTTACGCCAGCCGATGATCCCACCCAGGAAACTGCCCAGCGGCGCGGCAATCACCAGCGCGATAGAAACCGCACCGAAGATAACGGAAAGCGCTTTTGGCACCGTCCGCGCGGGCACCAGGCGCATGGTGAGCGAGGCCGACATCGCCCAGAAGCCGCCTAATCCCAGCCCCAGACAGGCGCGCCCGAGCAGCAGCAGGGTGAAGCTTTCCGCGAAGGAGACCAGCAGGCAGGAGAGCGTCAGTAGCACGCTGAACAGGATGACCACTTTACGGCGGTCGATGGTGCCAATCACCTGGGTGATAAACAGGCTGGCGAACATCGCCACGAAGGCGGTGACGGTAACGGACTGACCCGCCACGCCCTCGGAAATGCCCAGATCCTGCGCCATCGGCGTCAGGAGGCTGACCGGCAGAAACTCAACGGTAATCAGGCAGGCGACGCAGAACGCCACGGCGAAGACGGCCGACCAGTTGGGGCGTGAAACCTCGTTGGTCTGCGGTCTGGTCGTGGGCTGGATATGTTCTGTCATGGCATCACCTGAAGATAAAAACGTGCGGAAAAGTCGCGCAGTTTATCATCAAAAGTGTGACGAATTTAACGTTTAGACAACTTTTGTCGTTTTTACAGGGGATCAGTGCAGGTAAAACACACCCTCTTCCGGCAGGAAGAGCTGGTTATAGCGCAGCTGGAAGGCGTTCAGCTCCTGCGGATCGGGTTCCATCTCGCGCATAAAGCCAAGCGCGAGACGAATTTGTGCATCGGTGATAGGCGCAGCCAGGCGGGCTTTACGCAGCAGGCGGTGCCACGTGTGCAGGTTCTCTTCACTACCGTCGACAATGCAGACCTGCCAGATGAGCAGCACCTGCGCCGCGTTTTGCAGATGCGCTTCGTCCGGGCGCTCAAGGTAGCGGATAAACTCATTGCCCGACGTTTTACCAAACTGATCGATCATCGACTCGACCGGCATCGGGGTGATGCCCAGACGCTCGCTTAAACGTTTGATGGCGCGGCGGGAATCTGAGGTCAGGACGCGAAATCCCACCACAAACACCACGGCAAGCGTTGCCAGCATTATCCAGACCATGCGTTCTCCTTAGACTAGCCGCTCATCATAGCGGGAAACGCACGGCGTCGACAGCGGGTAGAAGCATAATAGTGAATGGAAAAGTGCTGGAAAAACGGCAGGAAAGTCGTTTTAGTTTTTATGGGGACGATTATATATACACGGTGTATGGTCAATGCCTGGCGGTAACGAATCTTCACTTCAGGGAAAGAGCGAACATGTCCATAACAATCAGTGTCCTGCTGGAGAACAGACCTAATCCCGGCGCTAAAAATTTACTGCGAGCTAAAGCAGGACTCAGCCTGTTTATACAGGATGAAAATGATTCCATTCTGTTTGATACCGGTCCGGATGATAGCTTCATACATAACGCAGCTCTGATGGGAGTCGATTTGACCTGCCTGACCGCAGCTGTACTTTCTCACGGGCACTATGACCATTGCGGCGGCGTTCCGTGGTTACCGGATAATTGCCGGATCGTCTGCCATCCCCACGTGGCCTGCGAGCGCTACTCGGCAATACAGTTTTCAGGGTATACCGCCAGATTAAAAAAGTTGTCGCTGAAAAATGATTATTCACACTATCGCATGGAATACAGCAGCACCCCGCTCCAGATTGGGAAGCGCTTTATATGGTCAGGGGAGATCCCTGTCGCCAAACCGCACGCATACGGTGTTATCGGTAGTAAAAATGCGGATGTGGATTATGTGAAAGATGAAGGGGTTCTAATTTATAAATCTGACCGTGGCCTGGTCATTTTTATCGGCTGTGGGCACCGAGGTCTGATCGATATTGTGCGTCACTGTCAGAGAATAACCGGCATCAACCATATTCATGCAATTTTCGGTGGTTTCCATCTTCGCTGTGCGTCACCGCGTAAGCTCTGGGCACTCAGGCAGTTTCTGCACGGCCTACAACCCGACAAAATAATGGGCTGCCATTGTACGGGTAAATGGGGCAATTTGTGGTTGCCGGACGCGGTTACCCCGGCAACAGGGGATATTTTTGTTCTGGGGTAGGTCTTAACTCAGCTAATAAAAAAGCCCGGCATCACACACCGGGCAAAGAAGTTACCTGCACACTCAGGCTGTTTTTAATTTCTGCGCACGATTCTCACGGCGAATTTTACGTTCTTCCAGCACCGCGACCATCGCCATCAGGACGATACAGCCAATCGCTGCTGCATCCAGCGCCGCGAAGGTGCCCGCCCAGCCGGTGAGGCCGAAAATCGGCGTGCCGTCAGCAATCATCCCCAGACCCAGCTTGGCGAAGCTGTCGCCGATCAGGTAGGCGAAGGTGCCCTTAATCCCATCGGCGGCGCCGATCGCTTTTTTCGGGACGAAGCCCACTGCTGCCACGCCAATCAGCAGCTGCGGACCAAACACCAGGAAGCCGAGCGCGAACAGTGACGCCAGGTAAACGTACTGGTTGCTGGCGTGCTGGTAGACGCCGAGCGTGGCGATAATCAGTGCCAGCGCGACGCAGGCCACCAGCGCGCGACGGCCGTTGGCGAGGTCGGAGAGCCAGCCCCACAGCAGGGTACCAACCAGCGCGCCCACTTCGAACAGGGTGAAGCCCTGAATCGCCACCTCTTTAGAGAGCTTCAGCTCCTGGAAGGCGTACACGGTGGACCACTGGTCGATGCCGATGCGCACCACGTAGAGGAAGATGTTCGAGAAGCACAGCAGCCAGATCACTTTGTTTTTCAGCACATACTCAACAAAGATCTGCCATTTGGACATCTCGTTTTCTTCGGTCTCTTTGTCCTCTTCGCTGATCTCCTCGCCAAACAGCTCTTCGGCTTTGCCGAGGCCGTACGATTCCGGGGAGTCGCTGCCGTAGCGCAGGCCGATAAAGCCGACAATCAGGGCGATAATCGACGGGAAGATAAACATCCCGATCACGTGGCCGTCGAACAGGTAGTTAGCGCCAAACAGCGCCACGCCAGCCGCACCGGCACCGCCGAGGTTGTGGGAGATGTTCCACATGCCGAGGTACGAACCACGCTTGCGGCGCGGGGTCCATTTGGTGATGGTGGAGTAGCTGCACGACCCGCCGGTACTCTGGAAGAAACCGCTCAGGGCGTAGAAGGCAATCATCAGGAACAGGCTAACGGACCCTGCGCCCATGCTGGCGCTGAAGCCGAGCATACAGATGGCGGAGAGAATCAGCATAAACGGCAGGAACTGCTTGGTGTTTTTGCCGTCCGCGTAGTAGGAAACAACGGTTTTACCCACGCCGTAGGTGATGGAGAAGCCCAGGCCAATCATCCCCAGCTGCGTCATGCTCAGCCCGTAGGTGGAGATCATGTCGTTCTGCGCGATGTTAAAGTTTTTGCGGATCAGGTACATGGTCAGGTAGCCGATGAAGACCACCAGATAAGACTGCATGAACGGTTTGAACCACATTTTGCGCCGCACGTCGAGCGGCAGATCCAGGGTCGGCTTGCGCACCTGATTTAAGAAGGCCAGCATGACTGAGTTACTCCTGAGCTGATTTTTGCAGCATTGTAAAAACCAGCCGGGAGAGATGCCTGAGACAGCGTCCAGGTGAAACCGGGAAAATTTCTTAGTTTTGCGCCACTCGGCAGCAAAAGGTGAGGCGCGTCACGCTTCGCGCGGCGCCTGCGCGTTCAAAAACGGCAGCAGCAGCAGGGCGGAGATCCCCGCCGCGATGGCGATCACCGCGAAGAATCCGCTCCAGTGCCAGATGTCGATCACCCGCGCCAGCGGCCAGCCGGAGAGCGATGCGCCAAGGTAAGCAAACAGCCCGACAAAGCCCGTCGCCGCGCCTGCCGCCTCTTTGTGCGAGCACTCTGCCGCCGCCATGCCGATCAGCATCTGCGGGCCGAACACGAAGAAGCCGGTGGTGAAGAAGCACGCCGCCTGCATCACGTAGCTGGCAAACGGCATCAGCCACAGCGAGCCAACGGAGAGCAAAATCCCGGCGGCGAATATCAGGTTCATCGGGCCGCGGTTGCCGTTGAACAGCTTGTCCGAGCCCCAGCCCGCCACCAGCGCGCCGATAAACCCGCCCAGCTCGAACATCGTCACCGCCGAGTTGGCGGTCACCAGGTCCACGCCGAGCGTCTCGGACATGTACAGATTGCCCCAGTCGTTGATGGCCGCACGCACCACGTACACCAGTACGTAGCAGAGCGACAGCAGCCAGATATACGGGTTTTTCAGCACATATTTGGTGAGGATCTCTTTGCGCGTCAGCCCCGCCCCCTCCTGCTGTTGCGCCATTTCCATCTCGTCGTGCCGCCAGTCGCCCACCGCGGGCAAGCCAACGGTTTGCGGCCTGTCGCGCAGGCGCCAGCAGAGGAACAGCCCGGCGACAATCGCGAGGCCGCCGGCAATCATCATCCCCGCGCGCCAGCCGTAGTGCAGCGCTGCGGCACCCACCACCATCGGGATCAGCGCCCCGCCGACATTATGCGCGGTGTTCCAGATTGCCCACCAGCCGCCGCGCTCGTTGCGCGAATACCAGGCGGTGAGCAGGCGGGCGCAGACCGGCGCGCCCCAGCCCTGGAAAAAGGCGTTCAGTGCCCACAGCAGGGCGAAGGCCCAGAGCGAAGTGGAGAAGCCAAACAGAATGTTGACCACGCCGGTGGCGATCAGCCCAACGCCCATAAAATAGCGCGCGTTAGAGCGGTCGCTGACGATGCCGGAGAAGAACTTCGACAGGCCATAGGTGATGTAAAACAGCGTCGCCAGCAGGCCGATATCGGTGCGCGTCATCACGCCGCTGGCGAGGATCTCCGGCGCGGCGGCGTTGAAGCTTTTGCGGGTAAAGTAGAAGAGCGCGTAGCCGAGCCAGATAGCGATCAGAATATGGCGACGCCAGTAGCGGTAGCGGGCGTCGATTTCCGCTTTGTTACCTATCGGTGCGGCGTTCGCGGGGGTCTTAAACATGGTGGCTCCTTAGCGGCAGGCTGACGCTGACGCGCGTCCCGTGGGTGCAGGAGAGGTTCAGCGTGCCGCCGAGCGCCTTCACGCGCTCGCGCATGCCCGCCAGGCCAAAGCCCTGCTGGCCGGAGCCCGGCGGCAGGCCGCAGCCGTCGTCTTCAATTACCAGCATCAGGCGTTCGTCCTGCTCCCAGCCCTGGATCGTGACCGCGCTGGCACTGGCGTGTTTGACGATATTGTTCAGCCCCTCCTGACAGACGCGGAACAGCGTCACGCGCTGGCCTTCGCTCAGGACAGATTCGTTAATTCGCCAGCCGAGATGGCTGACAATGCCGCGGCTTTCCAGCTCCATCTCGCGCATCAGGGAACGCACCGCCTGCTCCAGCGACAGGTCGTCGAGCTGGCGCGGACGCAGCCTGCCGAGGAGGCGTCGCACCGAGTCATACACGCCCAGCGAAAGCTGCTCGATATGCGCTCCGCCCTGCTTCACGCCCGCATT
The DNA here is from genome assembly GCF_055816065.1 of Enterobacter sp. PL_is511. Taxonomy (NCBI): domain Bacteria; kingdom Pseudomonadati; phylum Pseudomonadota; class Gammaproteobacteria; order Enterobacterales; family Enterobacteriaceae; genus Enterobacter; species Enterobacter sp. PL_is511. The sequence goes on from NZ_JBVPGP010000018.1 coordinate 184,923, forward strand.
TTCCGCCGCCAGACGCTGGACAATGCCCGCCTGGGTGCGGATGGCGGTGATCGTCTGGCCGATATCATCGTGCAGCTCGCGGGCGACCTCCTGCCGCACGCTCTCTTCGGTCTCCAGCAGGCGTTCAGCCAGACGCCGGTTGCGCGCCAGCTCGGTTTGCAGGGACTGGTTCAGCTCGCGCAGGCGCTGAATGCCCGCGCCGAGCAGCAGCCCGGTCAGGCTCTGGGCCAGCAGGGAAAGCAGCAGGTCCACCGGATGGTCGTGCCAGGTCTGGCTGGCGATCAGCGCGATGGCGTTCATTAGGGTGGCGATCAGCGCTCCCTGCCAGCCGTAGTGCCAGGCCAGGGCGATAATCGGCAGCGCAAGGCAAAATGGGGTAAAGCGTGAAAGCTCGGCAGGTAGACCCAGCTGAAGCCACAGGCTCACCACGAACAGCAGCAGATACCAGATGAGATGCCGGGCGCGCCAGTTCACCGGTTGGGACACCAGCCCCGGGCCGAGCGGCTGCCAGACGGTACTGGTGAGGTAATGCCAGATGACGAGGCAGGTCGGTGCGAGGGTCAGGCCGCCGGTGAGGGTCAGCAGCAGCGCGTTGAGCATCTCCTTATCACCCGCCCACGGCAGGGACTGCAGCAGCGCGGCGGCAATCAGCGCCGCCCCCTGTCGCAGCAGCGTACGCCAGTCGCGCTGGTGACGGTAGCGGGAAATGAGGGCAACAGGGAGCAGCGTGAGCAGGCTTCCGGTCATCAATAATGGCAGGTGCACCAGAGCGACTTCCTGCGCCAGCCAGACCAGCAGCAGCCACTCTGCGCCCAGCAAAACCGGCCAGTATCCGCGCGGGCACTGGAGCATGAGCCCCAGTCGCAGGCCGAAGGGAAACAGCAGCACCGCCAGCTCGGGGCGTTCCACCAGGTGCAGGCTGATGCTCCATAAGCAGAACCACGCGGCGGAGAAGATAAAAAAGCTGGCAACGACGGCGATCAGCCGCGAAAAGACGGGACTCATTGCCAGCTGTCGAACATGCGGCGCGCCAGCTCGACGTCGTTGCTGACGTTAAGTTTTTCCATCAGGTTGGCGCGGTGAACGTGTACGGTTTTCGGGGACAGTTCCAGCTCGGCGGCAATCTCTTTTACCGACATTCCCTGCGCGAGTTTTTCCGCAACCTGGCGCTCGCGTCTGGTGAGCGGATCCTGACGTCCGGCCGCCAGCTTGATGGCGATATCCGGCGTTAAATAGCAGCCGCCGGTGGAGACGGTGCGCACCGCGGCAATCAGCTCGTCCGGGCTACAGCGTTTGGAGAGGAACCCGCGCGCACCCGCGTTGAGCGCCTGCTCGACCAGCGCCGGGCTGTCGTGGACAGACAGCATAATCGTCGACATCCCTTTCGGCAGCTGGCTTAACAGCTCCAGCCCGGAGAGATCCGGCATCGAAATGTCGCAGATACAGACCTGCACCCCGCGCCCCGGCAGGCCCGCCAGCGCCTCGCGACCGGAGCCAAACTCGGCCACGACCTGGAAATCTGGTTCGAGGTTGAGAAGCTGGGCAAAGCCAGAGCGGACGATAAGGTGGTCGTCGATAAGGGCGATGGTGGTCATGTGTCTTCCTGCGGTCTGAAAACGCCGGATGGCGCTGCGCTTATCCGGCCTACAAGAGCGAAAGACGCTTACCTTAAGCGATCTATTCGAAAAACACCGCAATTTTGTTAAACATGGTGGGATCGGACTGGTTACGCGCCACTTTGGTCACGTCTTCCAGCTTGTCGATCTGCGCCATCATCTGCTCCAGACGCTGGTCATCGTTGACCAGTAGCCAGATGCGGCTGTGCTCGCTGCCCTGAATCGGCAGACAGAGAATGCCTTCCACGTTAAACGCCCGGCGGGCAAACAGCCCGCAGACGTGGGTCATGACGCCAGGGTGGTTGCGGACGGTGAGTTCCAGAATGACGTTATCATGTTGTTTCTGCATGGCTTATTCTCCCACCATCTCAGTATTTGCCGCACCCGGCGGCACCATCGGATACACTTTTTGTTCAGGGTCGATACGCACGTGGATCAGCGCCGGGCCGGGACGAGAAATCGCCGCCTGCAGCGCCGCGTGGGCATCCTCTTCGGCGTTCAGATCGCAGGTGTGCAGGCCAAAGCCGGCGGCAATCTGCATAAAGTTAATCATCCCCGGATAGGTCGCCGCAAACACGCCCTGCTTGTAGAACAGGCTCTGCTGCTGATGCACCAGCCCCAGCGCCTCGTTGTTCATCAGGATGATTTTCACGTCTAACTGGTTTTCGGCCGCGGTCGCCATCTCCTGAATGTTCATCATCAGGCTGCCGTCGCCGGAGAAGCAGATGACCTTGCGGTCCGGATTCGCCAGCGCCGCACCTACTGCTGCAGGCAGACCAAAGCCCATAGTGCCCAGACCGCCGGAGGTCAGCCACTGGCGCGGACGGTTCAGCGGGTAGGCCTGAGCGGTCCACATCTGATGCTGGCCCACGTCGGTGGTGATAATCGCGCTGTCGTCCACGCAGGCGGCAACGGCGTTGATAAGACCATAGTGGCTCAGCGGGTCGCCTTCGGTTGGGATGGCGCCCGGGAACTCGCGCTGCAGATCGGTCACCAGCTGACGCCAGTCGGCGCGGTCGGTTGCGTCCGTCTGCGGGATCAGCTCCGCCAGCACTTCGGCAACATCGCCCTGAATCGCCACGTGCGGCTGCTTGATTTTACCCAGCTCGGCGCGGTCGATATCCACGTGAATGATCTTCGCGTTCGGGCAGAACTGCTCGGTTTTGCCAATCGCCCGGTCATCAAAACGCGCGCCCATAACAATCAGCAAATCCGCCTCTTGCAGGATGTAGTTGGTGCTGCGCGCGCCGTGCATGCCCAGCATCCCCAGGGACAGCGGGTGCGCTTTAGGCAGCATGCCCAGCGCCATCAGGGTCATGGTGGTCGGCAGGTTGGCTTTTTCCGCAAACTCACGGATTTCATCCGCAGCGTTAATCGCCCCGCCGCCCAGATAGAGCACCGGACGTTTAGCGGCATTGATCATGGCGGCAGCATCGCGCACGCTCTCAGCGCTGAATGCTGGCGCGGGGGCACGGTCGCCCGGCTCCGGCAGCACGTCGATCTCGATCTCTGCGGTCTGGACATCCTTAGGAATGTCTATCCACACCGGGCCCGGGCGGCCGGACTGCGCAATGCGGAACGCATCGCTGATAACCTGAGGAAGTTCGCTGATATCGCGAACTAAATAGTTATGTTTGGTGATGGGGATAGAGATGCCGTAGGTATCCACTTCCTGGAACGCATCGGTACCGATCATCGAGGACGGCACCTGGCCGGTAATGCAGATCAGCGGAATGGAGTCGAGGCGCGCGTCGGCGATGGCGGTCACCAGGTTGGTTGCGCCCGGCCCGCTGCAGGCCATACAGACCGCCGGTTTACCCTGGGTACGGGCCATGCCCTGAGCGATAAAGCCTGCCCCCTGCTCGTGGCGTGCCAGGACGTGGCGGATCTGCGTGCTTTGGCTTAACGCATCGTACAGCGGCAGCACCGTGCCGCCGGGGATGCCCGCAACCGTGGTGATGCCCTGTCGCTCCAGCAGATGAACGATCAGCTGCGCGCCAGTAAAACGCGTCTTGTTGGATGTTGTGCCCGAACTTGCCATGCTCCAGTCCTTTTCTTCTGGGCCGACTTTCCGGGGAGGCTCTTAAACGAAAAACCCCGCCCGGTTTGCGCCGGCGGGGTTTTGGATTCGTGTGTTGATCCAGTCCCTACGGCGCATTGCCGACGACCACCACCACACGCACGACGACCACTGCGGCTGGTTGCGCAGTTTTTAGTAGGGTCGAAGTGAAGATGGATGAAGTCATTGGGGACCTGTGTTTGGAATCATTGATTGAATTTATACAAACACAGGTTTTCGGGCGTGACAATGGAAATATTTTCATCTGCGCAAAAATGCGTCAGGGATCACGTTTCGTTTGTTGGGTGGTGACACTCAAAAAGTCGACTTTGACTCACTCAATAAACAGCGCAGGTGATACCCCAAATCTGGCCGCCAGCTTTTTAATATGGTTCAGCGTAAGCTGTCTCTGACCATTCAGAACCCGTGAAACCATCGATTTACTGCCAATTTCATCCTGAAAATCCGATATCGTCAGGTTGTACTGATCCATTAAGGTTCTTAAAACCGCAACACCGACGGGAACGGACTCCATCTCCTTGCGTAATGCGACTATCTCTGGCCGGTTGGCTTCGTAACGGCTAATCCTGGCGCACACAATATCCAGCAAGGGGCTATCGGGCTCGTTCATGAGCAGATACTCAACCAGCTCAAGCGCATCTTTATAATCTTTCTCGCTCGGCTGTTCACCCAGTAAAGGAACAGCCGCAACAAGGGCATGCGTAGCTTTCATTGCATCAGCGACGATCATCATTTCTTCCCCTTAGTGCGATGTTTCTCCGTAAAACGGTCATATTCCTTATGAGTAAAAACATGGCGCACATAAAACTTTTGGCTTTCAAAGAAGATGAGAGCCACTACTCTGAGATTGTTGTTTGCAATATCAATAACATAATGCTTATCCAGATACTTAAAGTTATCCAGCGTCGGAAACAGTTTTTTCAGCGCAGCAGGTGTCGGGCAATGGCTCTTTTCGATGGTGCGGCCTAAAAACAGGAGCTCTTCCTTGTGCTGCGGAAACTAAGTTACCGCATCATAAATTGCCTTCATAGAGATTAAATGCATACTGCATGCCTGCCGCGTCCGTTGCCATTATGGCAACAATACCATGCATTGCCAATGTGTCAACAAACATCGTTGCGCCATCTAACATCTGAAAACAAAAAACCCCGCCGGAGCGAGGTTTTTATCAGGGTTTAGCGGTTGGTCGCCGCAGAACACACTGTGTTACGTCAACGCAAAAAGTATACGCGATCGAAGACGAACGCGCAATTCCGGCACGGATTTTGACGTTTTTGAGTATGGATCGCCTTTCGATTTTTGTCCAAAAAATACTGTTCATACATACAGTATTTATCTATACTGAGGGTGTTCGCAGTGAGCGAGGGGGCCGCAGTTCTACCGGCGCAACGAAGTCCTGGCTGAAACGGGTGGTGCCGTCAGTGCCTTAACCCCTGAAGTGAGCACACTGTGTTACGTCAATCCAGGTGCTGGCAACAGGCGGCGGAAAGGTACGCCAGCATCGTGCTCCTTTTAACCAAAAGGAGACGCGTATGAGCGTAGTGGATATGGTGATACTTATCCTCAAACTCATTGTTGCTGTACTGCAACTGCTTGATGCTGTCCTGAAATTCCTTCGGTAATTCAGGTTCAAGTCGCACCTGAGAGGGGCGGGCAACCGCCCCTCTTTAATAACGAGGGAATGCTATGTCGCGTCTGTTAATTGAGCCTGTCACACCGGATGAGCCGGGGTATATCGCCCTGAAGGCGGAAAGTATTGCACTGAATTTTAACATGCTGCGCAGGCTCGAAGAGAGCTGGCAGCGGGGTGAGAACCGCTTTAACGCGCCGGGTGAAAAGCTGTTAGGTGCGTTTCTTAACGGCAAGCTGGTGGGCGTGTGCGGCCTCAACCGCGATCCGTTCAGCCAGCAGCCGCGCGCCGGACGTATTCGCCATCTCTACGTCAGCGAGAAGTGCCGCGGGCTGGGGATTGGCAAGCAGCTTTTAACCGTCGTGATGGCCGATGCCAGCATCTGGTTTGATTTCCTCAATACCCATGCGCCGGACGCTGCCTACGGGTTTTATCGCCGGGCAGGATTTACGCTGGTCTCGGACGAACCGCGGGTAACGCACCGCCTTTTTTGTGCGGTGTAACCGGCTGGCAGCTTCAGGACGTGAATGTTACAGTTGAGTGACAATTCATCACCCGATATGCCATGACCATCACCGTATTCTGCATTTTGCTGTTCGCCGCCCTGCTGCATGCCAGCTGGAATGCCATTGTCAAAGCCGGAACGGACAAGCTCTATTCCGCGATTAGCGTCAGCGGCTCCGCCACGGTTATCGCTCTGGTCTTACTGCCGTTTTCTCCACAGCCCTCTGCCGCAAGCTGGCCGTTTTTGATTGTTTCCTGCGCCTTGCAGGTGGTGTACACCGTGCTGGTGGCAAAGACCTATCAGGTCTCCGATATGAGCCAGACCTATCCGCTGATGCGCGGCACCGCACCGCTGCTGGTGGCGCTGATCAGCGTGCTGGCGCTTGGCGATCGTCTCTCCTGGCTCGCCTGGTCCGGCATTGGGGTAATTTGCCTGTCGATTCTGGCGATGGCGATGAACGGGCGCATGCAGTCGCGCAAGGGGATCTGGCTGGCGCTGCTGAATGCCTGTTTTATCGCCGGGTATACGCTGGTGGACGGCACCGGCGTGCGGCTGTCAGACACCGCGCTGGGCTATACGCTGTGGACCTTCTTTATGAACGGCTTCTGCCTGCTCGGCTGGGCCATGCTCGCGCGTCGACGCGAGGCATCCGGCTACCTGCGTCTGCACTGGAAAAAGGGGCTGCTCGGCGGCGTTGGCACCATGGGCTCTTACGGTCTGGCGCTGTGGGCAATGACGCAGGCACCGCTGGCGGTGGTCGCGGCGCTGCGGGAAACTTCCATACTCTTTGGCGCGCTGATCGCATTTTTGCTTTTAAAAGAGAAGGTTGCGGGCCTGCGCATCGCGGCGGCGCTGGGCATTGCTGGCGGCGCCATTCTGCTGCGTCTGGCGTAAAGCACTGGCAACATTAGTTGCCGTTCTTGTTTACAAATCCTGCCTTTACCGGTTTTTTCATTCACCACAACAATGCTTAAATTGTCATCTCGCTGTGGTAGATTCCTCGCGCATTTATGGGAATGCGCAGTCACTTATTCTTCATTTTTATCTTTTGGCAAAAGTATTCAGCGACATGAAAAAGCAACGGAACGTTAACTTATTGTTGATGCTGGTGTTACTGGTGGCCGTCGGTCAGATGGCGCAAACCATCTACATTCCGGCGATTGCCGACATGGCAAAGGAATTAAACGTCCGCGAGGGCGCGGTACAGAGCGTAATGGCAGCCTATCTGCTGACCTATGGCGTTTCGCAGCTCTTCTACGGCCCGCTGTCCGACCGCGTCGGGCGTCGCCCGGTGATCCTGGTGGGCATGAGCATTTTCATGGTGGCGACGGTAATTGCCATTACCACCCACAGCCTGACCGTATTGATTGCCGCCAGCGCCCTGCAGGGCGTCGGGACCGGCGTCGGCGGGGTGATGGCGCGTACCTTACCGCGCGATATGTATCAGGGTACCCAGCTGCGCCATGCCAACAGCCTGTTAAACATGGGTATTCTGGTCAGCCCGCTGCTGGCCCCGCTGATCGGCGGCCTGCTGGACACGATGTGGTCCTGGCGCGCCTGCTACGCCTTCCTGCTGGTGCTCTGCGCGATTGTCACCTTCAGCATGGCGCGCTGGATGCCGGAAACGCGCCCGCAGGACGCGCCGCGCACGAAGCTTATCACCAGCTATAAAACGCTGTTCGGCAACGGCGCGTTTACCTGCTATCTGCTGATGCTGATCGGCGGCCTGGCGGGCATTGCGGTGTTCGAAGCCTGTTCCGGCGTGCTGCTGGGCGCGGGGCTGGGCCTGAGCAGCATGGTGGTGAGTATTCTGTTTATTCTGCCGATCCCGGCGGCGTTCTTCGGCGCGTGGTTTGCCGGGCGACCAAACAAACGCTTCTCCACCCTGATGTGGCAGTCGGTGATCAGCTGTCTGCTGGCGGGTCTGATGATGTGGATCCCGGGGCTGTTTGACGTGATGTCGGTCTGGACGCTGCTCATCCCGGCAGCGCTGTTCTTCTTCGGCGCGGGGATGCTATTCCCGCTCGCCACCAGCGGCGCGATGGAGCCGTTCCCGTTCCTCGCAGGTACGGCGGGCGCGCTGGTGGGCGGCTTGCAGAATATCGGCTCCGGCGCGCTGGCCTGGCTCTCGGCGATGATGCCGCAGACCGGGCAGGCTAGTTTGGGCCTGCTGATGACGCTGATGGGGCTTCTGATTTTACTGTGCTGGCTGCCGCTGGCGTCGCGTGTCCCGCATCACGAGCAGCCGGTTTAACCGCATGATGGCCCGGCTTCTCGCCGGGCTTTTCACAGACAGGGGCGATCATCGCCTGCAATAACGGCTCTGGCGCTGGCCGCCAGGCGCCCTCTTCTCCGTCGTAAAACTGGAAATCCGCGTTAAGCGCATACGGGATTTTCGCCTTTTGCAGCTCGCAGGCCATAAAGGTGGCGAAGGCCAGCTGCGAAGCGGTTGGCGTAAAGCGACTTGATTCTCCCACGCCCCAGCCCCCGACCCAGCTAACGTGCCCGGTTTTTTGCTGCCAGTGCAGCGCGGCGTTGATGCGGTTATGGATAGCCGCTTTCTCCGCCGCCGTGCCGGACGTCCACGGGTATTTACCGCTATTTTTCAGCGGCCCCCACGGGAAAATATGCCACTCCGCCAGCAGGTAGTTCTGGCTGTGCGCAGGCAGCTTCAGGCTCGATAAATCCTCCGGCGCGGCACGCAGGCGCGGCGCAATAAAGATCATGCGCTGCGGGTCCATGTCGTGGATCGCTTTAATGGTTTTTTCATACACTCGGTTTAGCGACGCGAGGTTGTGGTTAAGCTTGTCGGCCGGCTCATAAATGAGGTCAAAACCCAGCAGCGGGTAGCTCTGACCGAAATAGTGCGCCACGGCAATCCACCAGTTGATCGTCTCTATTTCGTTATCGGCTTTTGGGTCGTTTTTATATTCATCAGCCTGATAAGCGATTATCGGGATCACGCCATACTGCTCGCAGGCTTCCACCAGCTTGCGCAGGTGAATCAGCCGCGCTTCCGTCGGCTCATCGGCCACGCGGATGCGCACGTGAGTAATGCCTTTTGCACGAAAATCGCGGACCACCAGCGGGTCGAATTCGCGTATGCCGCGCTCGGTTCGCGCCCAGTCCACATCCATCCCGACGCCAAGCTGCTGCGCATAATGGGCAGCCGTCAGCGGCGGCTCAGCGGCAATCGCCCAGCCGGAAGAGATCAGTAATGCAGAGACAATAAAAGGCTTTAACACGGTTTACCCTGGATAAATCGAAAGCATTACCTGTATTTAGCACGCTTTTTCATATTTGGTGTAGAGCGAAAGCGTAATAATTCTTCAACCTGCCAGTTCTCTCAGCCAGCCGATAAAGGCGTCAATTTTCGGCCACTGACGGCCAGAAAGCGTCGAAATATAGTAGTGCTGATGGCATTTCAGGGTCTTTTCGCCAAACGGGGCGATCAGCTCGCCTCGTTCCAGCCGTTTCTGCACAAGCCGCTTTCTCCCCATCGCGACGCCGACGTGGTTGATGGCCGCAATAATCGCCAAATCAGAACGATCGAAACCAATACCAGACGATGGCGGCATGTTCACTGCAAAGTGCTGCGCCCAGCTCAGCCACTCATCCGTACCGGAATCATTGCTCCAGGCCTGACGGTCATGCAGCAGCGTGCAGTGGCTGAGGTTATCGGGGTTTTTCAACAGTTCATGCTCACGGGCATATTGTGGTGAACAGACGGGCAAAATTTCCTCGTCCATCAGGAAGTGATGAGAGAGATGGTTAGGCGGCGTATCGTCGAAATAAAGTGCCAGATCGATACCCGTTCGCTGCATATTGACGTAATCATTGCCGGTCAGGATTGTGAGCGAAATCGATGGATAGCGGCGGGTAAAATCACCCAGCATGGGTACCAGCCAGCACTGGGCGATCGACGGCCGGGAGTAGACCGTCAGCGTACCGGACAGCGCCTGATTTTTGATATCCAGGATCTCCTGATTCAGGGTGTCGAGGGACGATTTTAGCGTCCAGTAGACGCGCTTTCCCTCCTGCGTCAGCTCGACTTTACGGTGCGAGCGGACGAACAGCTGAATGCCCAACTCCTCTTCCAGCAGGTTGATGCGGTGGCTCACCGCGCTGGGGCTAAGCGACAGTTCCTCCGCCGCCAGCGCGAAGGACTCATGCCGGGCGGCCACTTCAAAGGTGTACATTTTCGACAGCTGCCAGCCGTTTAACAGCCGGTTTCTGGCTTCATTTGCATCGGTCATCACAATTCTCACGCGTGGTTGCTGCGCTCAGCATACCGTTTAAGGGTGAATTTATGTGAACCTAATACGAATTAAGTGTGCTTTTTAGAGCGCAGTCACTCAGTTGATCCAATCTGGCTCACCTGAACGCCAATTTATATCGTTTGTCAGCCCACGCCGATTTTTCGTCCAATACCCTCAGATGACATAAGGGTGAGGTGAGATATGGGATCTCAGGTCTGGGTTGTGGCAACGCTGCTGGTCAGCATTGTGTTGATTGTTTTAACCATCGTAAAACTGAAGTTTCACCCGTTCCTCGCGCTGCTGCTGGCGAGCTTTTTCGTCGGCGCGATGATGGGGATGAGCCCGCTGGATATGGTGAACGCCATTGAGAGCGGGATTGGCGGCACGCTGGGCTTCCTGGCGGCCGTGATTGGTCTTGGGACCATTCTCGGCAAGATGATGGAGGTTTCCGGCGCGGCAGAGCGCATCGGGATCGCCCTGCAGCGCTGTCGCTGGCTGTCAGCAGACGTGATTATGGTGCTGGTCGGCCTGATCTGCGGCATTACGCTGTTCGTGGAAGTGGGCGTGGTCCTGCTGATCCCTCTGGCGTTTTCCATCGCCAAAAAGACCCACACGTCGCTGCTTAAGCTGGCCATTCCGCTCTGTACCGCGCTGATGGCGGTGCACTGCGTGGTGCCGCCGCATCCGGCTGCGCTGTTTGTGACCAATAAATTAGGGGCGGACGTCGGGACGGTGATCGTCTACGGCCTGCTGGTGGGCCTGATGGCCTCTCTGGTCGGCGGCCCGCTGTTCCTGAAACTACTCGGCAATCGTCTGCCGTTTAAACCGGTTCCGGCGGAATTTTCAGATCTGAAGGTGCGGGAGGAGCATACTCTGCCGTCGCTGGGCGCCACGCTGTTTACGGTGCTGCTGCCGATTGCCCTGATGCTGGTGAAGACCATCGCCGAACTGAATATGGCAAAAGACGGCACGCTGTATACGCTGCTGGAGTTTATCGGCAACCCGATCACCGCGATGTTTATCGCCGTGTTTGTCGCCTACTACCTGCTGGGCATCCGCCAGCATATGGGCATGGGCGCGATGCTGACCCATACGGAGCACGGCTTTGGCTCTATCGCCAACATTTTGCTGATTATCGGCGCGGGCGGCGCGTTCAACGCCATCCTGAAAACCAGCGGACTGGCGGACTCGCTGGCGCATATTCTCTCGAACCTGCACATGCACCCTATTCTGCTCGCCTGGCTGGTGGCGCTAGTGCTGCATGCCGCCGTTGGCTCCGCGACGGTCGCGATGATGGGTGCCACGGCCATCGTCGCGCCGATGCTGCCGCTCTACCCGAACGTCAGCCCTGAGATCATCACCATTGCCATCGGTTCCGGCGCCATTGGCTGCACGATCGTGACCGATTCCCTCTTCTGGCTGGTGAAGCAGTACTGCGGCGCGACCCTGAATGAGACCTTCAAATACTATACGACGGCGACGTTTATCGCCTCGGTGCTTGCACTTGGCGGCACATTCCTGCTTTCTTTCATTATCTGAGCGCGAAGAGACGTATTATGGAAAACGCAACTATCACCACTTTAACCGCACAGTTTCCTCTGGTTGAGGATCTGATTGCCCTGAAAGAAACCACCTGGCTTAACCCGCTTACCACCACGCTGGCCGAAGGGCTGCCCTATGTCGGGCTGACCAAAGCCGATGTGGACGACGCGCACGCTCGCCTGAAACGCTTCGCGCCGTATCTGGCGAAAGCCTTCCCGGAGACGGCGGCAACGGGCGGAATTATCGAATCCGAGCTGGTCGCCATTCCGGCAATGCAGGCGCGGCTGGAGAAAGAGTCTGGCAAATCCGTTCCCGGCACGCTGCTGCTAAAAAAAGACAGCCATCTACCGATTTCCGGCTCGATTAAAGCGCGCGGCGGTATCTATGAGGTGCTGACCCACGCGGAAAAACTGGCGCTGGAGGCCGGATTGCTGAGCGTTGAAGACGACTACAGCGTTCTGCTGGAGCCGCGCTTTAAGGACTTCTTCAGCCAGTACAGCATTGCGGTCGGCTCAACCGGCAACCTCGGGATGTCCATCGGCATTATGAGCGCCCGCATCGGCTTTAAGGTGACGGTGCATATGTCTGCCGACGCCCGCGAGTGGAAGAAAGCCAAACTGCGCAGCCACGGCGTGATCGTCGTGGAATATGAGCAGGATTACGGCGTGGCGGTGGAGCAGGGACGCAAGGCGGCAGAAAGCGATCCGAACTGTTTCTTCATTGACGATGAAAACTCCCGCACCCTGTTCCTGGGCTACGCGGTGGCAGGCGAGCGGCTAAAGGCGCAGTTTGCCGCACAGGGCCGCGTGGTGGATGCCGATCATCCGCTGTACGTCTATCTGCCGTGCGGCGTCGGCGGCGGCCCTGGCGGCGTGGCGTTTGGCCTGAAGCTGGCCTTTGGCGACAACGTCCACTGCTTCTTCGCGGAACCCACGCACTCCCCGTGCATGCTGCTGGGCGTCTACACCGGCCTGCACGACGAGATTGCCGTACAGGACCTGGGCATTGATAACGTGACGGCAGCGGACGGGCTGGCGGTAGGACGTGCGTCCGGCTTCGTGGGCCGCGCGATGGAGCGCCTGCTTGACGGGTTCTATACGCTTTCCGACCAGAGCATGTACGACATGCTCGGCTGGCTGGCGCATGAGGAAGGCATTCGGCTGGAACCGTCCGCGCTGGCGGGCATGGCCGGGCCGCTGCGCGTGCCTTCAGATGCCAGCGTTACCCACCTGGTGTGGGCGACCGGCGGCGGCATGGTGCCGGAAGACGAGATGGCGAAGTATTTAGCAAAAGGCCGCTAATCGTAGGCCCGGTAAGGCGTAGCCGCCACCGGGCTTTAAAAGCTCACAATTTGCTGAATGTGAGTCATCGCAAACAGCAGTGAGAGAGAAAGTACAGCCAGGGCAATCAGGAACTTATCCCTCACCGCCTTCGGCTGCACAAAATCGTTCTGCGCCACGTCCATCAGGTTTCGACTGCGGGTATAGCGCCATAAAATAATCGCCACCAGCGCCAGCACGACAAGCGAGATCCAGAACGGCACCCCGGTGCGGTGCCAGTTGTGCTTAATCGCGAGGGCAATCAGCGCACCATACCCCAGCAGCGTGCGCAGCCAGGCGAGTGACGTCCGCTCCGGCTGCAGGCCGGGGTCCGCTTCGCGTCGCGCTTTGCGGCTATCCGCCATAGAACACCAGCACCATCACTACGCCCGCCACCGCCAGCAGAATCGCGCTGATGATAAGCAGCCCACGCGTATAGGGCAGATCCTGCTTCAGACGCATCGCCTTCTCATTGCGCAGCCAGCGCAGGTAGCCGTAAATCGCCAGCACGCCCGCGAACAGGCACAGCAGCAGCGCCAGCACCTCGCGGATCAGCGGCGTGGCGAAATCGGGCGCGAGCTGATCGAGCCCCACCCCGGCGGCAAGGAATCCCAGCGCGGTGCGGATCCACGCTAAAAACGTGCGTTCATTAGCCAGCGAGAAGCGGTAGTCCGGCGCTTCGCCGAGGCGGGAAATTTTCATGAAGGTTCCTTGTCGTGCTACGGGCAGGCTTCAGCATAGCGTAAATCGACAAGGACAAGGAGACCGGCATCGGGCGATGCCGGTCAGGACGATCAGTGCAGCTCTGGCCAGTAATCCTTATTGGCCTCGATCAGGTCATCCAGAATCGCCTTCGCGACGGACGCGCTCGGCACGGTTTTCGACAGGGTGATCGCCTGCCAGAGTTTCTGGTACGAGCGCTGCTCCCAGGCATCCACCACCAGTTTTTCCACCGCCACCTGCTGGCTCATCAGCCCTTTCTGGAAGTGCGGAATATCGCCCACCGTGAGCGGCTCCGGCCCGTTATGGCCCACCAGGCACGGGATCTCCACCATCGCGTCGGCATCGAAGTTATGGATGGCCCCGTTGTTGGGCACAATCAGCAGCATCCGCTCCTGGGTGTTGAAGGCGATTGCCGTCGCCAGATCGACGATGTACGACGCATGTTCGTCGATTTCCAATTCACCGGCAGAGGATTTTCCCGCCTCGATAATCGCCCGGCAGGAACTGAACACGTGCTTCTCACGGTGATCCATGACCTCATTGGCGCGGGTGCGTTCCGGGTTGGAATGCGCGACCACGTAGTCCGGGAACAGGTAATACTTCAGGTAGGTGTTCGGCATGGTGTCCGGATCCAGCGCCTGCACGTCTTTTGCTTTAGCGAACGTATCGTTCCAGCTCGCTTCGGTATGAGCGTCGTCAGAAGGCGGGACATAGCCATTTTTCGCCACGTATTCACGCAGTTTCGGCATCAAATCGTTGCCGTTCAGATCTTCAATCGACGTCCACCAGCCGAAGTGGTTCAGGCCGTAGTAGCGCACGCGCATCTCTTTGCGGTCCTTCAGGCCGACAATCTGCGCCATGCGCCCTTCAATGCCGATCGGCATATCGCAGATGTTGAGGATTTTGGCGTTCGGACGCAGGCGGCGCGTGGCTTCCGCGACAATCGCCGCCGGGTTGGAGTAGTTCAGCATCCACGCGTTCGGAGAGTACTGCTCCATATAATCCACCAGCTCCAGCACGCCGCCGATAGAGCGCATGCCGTAGGAAATCCCGCCCGGGCCGCAGGTTTCCTGACCCAGCACGCCGTGGCGCAGCGGGATTTTTTCATCTTTTTCGCGCATCGGGTATTTACCCACGCGGATATGTGCCATCACGAAATCGACATCGCTAAAGGCCGCTTTCGGGTCGGTGGTGTAGCTGAACTCAATCTCCGGAGCCTGTTCCTTAAGGATAATTTTGCACGCTTCGGCGATGGTCTCCTGACGCGCGCCGTCGTTGTCATAGAACTTCAGGGCGCGCAGCGGGAAACGGTCACGGTTGGCTAACAGCATCAGGACGATACCAGGCGTAAAGGTGCTGCCGCCGCCTGCAATGACAACTGAGAATTTTTTCATGATATAGCCTCTGTCAGGGTGGTTTGTTCATTCGTTAAGGGGGTTTTCATCAGCGATTCCAGCTGGTCGCGCACCTGAGGAACGTGCAGGCCGACAATCACCTGAATGCCGTTGCCGCGTCGCACCACGCCGTGGGCGCCGAGGGCTTTGAAGACGTCATCGCTTTGCGTTTTCGCCATATCGACCAGGGCGATGCGCAGGCGGGTGGCGCAGTTGTTGATGCTTTCGATGTTGGCCGCACCGCCCAGCGCCTGCAGGAATCCGGCGGCCTGCCCGACCTGCTGGCTGGCCGCAGCCGGAGCTGTGGTTTGCCCACGCGCCGCCTTATAGTCGGCCTTGCTGTAGAGCTTGATTTCGCTCTCCTCCCGGCCCGGCGTTTTCAGGTTCAGACGTGCAATCAGCGTTTTGAAGACCACGAAGTAAATTCCGGTGAAGCAGACGCCAATGCCGATCTGGGTGAAGACCGTCGCGGCGTGGTTATGGAACATCGGGATCCAGTTTTGCGGCAGGAACTGATCCAGCAGGCCGCCGCCCATGTTCCCGACCACGCCAAAGGTGTACATCACCGTCGCCATGGTCGCCGCCAGCACGGCGTGAACGGCAAACAGCAGCGGCGAGATAAACAGGAAGGTGAATTCGAGCGGTTCAGTAATGCCCACCAGCACGGCGGTGAGCGTTGCCGGGACCAGCAGCCCCGCGACCTTGACGCGGTTTTCCGGCGACGCGGTGTACCAGATCGCCAGCGCAATCCCGACCGAACCAAACACTTTTGAGTTACCGTGCAGAGCGAAGCCGCCTTCCGGGAAGAGAGTTTTCAGCGGCAGGGTGCTCTGACTGAATTCCTGCAGGTGCTGCGCCCAGTAGACCTGAATCCCTCCCTCAACCGCCGCCGGGCCGAAGATGAACGGACCGTAGACGAAGTGGTGCAATCCGGTTGGGATCAGAATACGTTCCAGGAAGGTATACACCCACACGCCCAGCGCCCCGGCAGAGCGCAGGAACGCCTGCAGGGACTCAATGCCCATCTGCACTTTCGGCCAGCCCAGCAGCGTCAGCCAGGCGCAGGGGATCATGACGAAGAACGCGAGGATAACGACAAACGAGCTGCCCTGGAAAATCCCCAGAAACACCGGCAGCGGCTTGTCAAAATAGCGGTTGTGGATGGCGGTGACGATGCCTGAAATCACGATGGCGCCGATGATGCTGGTATCGAGCGTTTTGATGCCGGCAATCATCGCCAGCCCGCTACCGGCCGTCGGTTCGGCGGAGAAGTCGACGCCAAAGAAGTGGCCCCAGGTCATCCCCATCGCGTTGATGAAGTAGTTCCAGGTCAGGAAGCTAATCAGCACCGCCAGGCAGGCGCGGCCCTGGGCCTGCTTCGCCAGGCCAATCGGCAGGCCGACGGCAAAAATCAGCGGCATATTGCGGAACACCGCCCAGCCGCCCTCTTCAATGATGTGAACAATCTGCGCGAAAAGATGATCGGGGGCCGTTAAGGCTTCGCCGACAAACAACGGGTTGCGAAGCATGATGGCGATTCCCACCACGATCCCGGCGAACGGAAACAGCAACACCGGGGTAAACATGGCACCGCCAAAACGTTGTATTTGACTGAGCATTTTTAAATCCTCATGAAACAACCTGTAGGGGTAGAGGCCTTTATGGTTTTTTGCTGGCCTGAGGTGAGCATAAGAACTTACTGATGCGCGTACATGGCGTGCCGCTGCGATTCGTGATCGCATTCATGGTTTTATTTTGACCAATCAGGTCTACTTTTTGCGGTAAATATAGACATATCAGGACGCCATCCACGCCCTGATAAGGGCAGAGAGGTCTACCAGTGATCTACAAATCCATTGCTGACAGGTTGCGGCTGCGGCTGAATTCGTCGGACTACAACATCGGCAGCCCGCTGCCCGGCGAAAAAGCGCTGGCGCAGGAGTTCGGCGTGGCGCGAATGACCATCCGCAAGGCGCTGGATCTGCTGGTGAGCTGGGGGCTGGTTGAGCGGCGTCACGGCAGCGGCACGTTTGTGTCGCGTAAAGACGTTCACCACGAAACC
Source organism: Enterobacter sp. PL_is511 (assembly GCF_055816065.1). Lineage (NCBI taxonomy): Bacteria > Pseudomonadati > Pseudomonadota > Gammaproteobacteria > Enterobacterales > Enterobacteriaceae > Enterobacter > Enterobacter sp. PL_is511. The sequence goes on from NZ_JBVPGP010000018.1 coordinate 202,053, forward strand.
ACCAACCTGACCGGGCTGGTGGAGGTGCTGCGCCAGCAGGGAAAAGAGGTGCAGAGCAAGGTGCTGCAGTTCGAAGTGATGCCCGCCCCACCCGCCATCGCCAGCCAGCTGCGGATTCAGGTGGATGAGCGGATCTACTTTTCCCGACGGGTGCGCTACGTGGACGGAAAGCCGCTGATGCTGGAGGACAGTTTTATGCCGGTGAAGCTGTTCCGCAATCTGTCGCTGGCGCATCTTGAAGGGTCAAAGTTTGATTACATCGAGAAGGAGTGCGGGATCACCATCAGCGGCAACTACGAGAGCCTGACGCCGGTGCTGGCCGATAAGCAGCTGGCGGGTTATATGAACCTGCCGGAACAGACGCCGCTGCTGCGTATCACCTCCCTTTCCTACAGCGACAGCGGCGAGTTCCTCAATTATTCCGTGATGTTCCGCAATACCAGTGATTACCAGGTGGACTACCATCTGCGGCGCATCCACCCGGACGACCTGCTAGCCCATCCCCCAGAACAGCACCGCCAGTAGCTGCGGGGTAATGATGCGCAGGAACATCACCAGCGGGTAGACGGTGGCATAGGAGAGCGCTGCCGCGCCGCTGGTGCTGTGCAGGTTGTTGGCAAAGGCCAGCGCGGGCGGATCGGTCATGGAGCCCGCCAGCATGCCGCACAGCGTCAGGTAGTTCATTTTGGCGAACATCCGCGCCAGTATGCCCACCGTCAGCAACGGAATCGCCGTGATAAAGATGCCGTAGCCGACCCAGCTCATCCCTTCGCCCTTGATCAGGGTGTCGACGAAATCCCCGCCGGACTTCAGCCCGACCACCGCCAGGAACAGCACGATGCCCAGCTCGCGCAGCGCCAGGTTGGCGCTCGGCGGCATAAACCAGTAGAGCTTACCGATGCAGCCGATACGCCCGAGGATCAGCGCCATAATCAGCGGCCCGCCCGCCAGGCCCAGCTTGAGCGCCACCGGGAAGCCCGGCACGTACAGCGGGATGGAGCCAAGGAGTACGCCAAGCCCGATACCGATGAACACCGGCAGCATCTGCACCTGCTGCAGTTTCTGCTGCGCGTTACCCACCATATCCGCCACGGCGTCGATGGATGACGGGCGCCCGACCAGGTTGAGGATATCCCCGAACTGCAGGCTGGCCTCGGGGCTGGCGACCAGCTCGACACCCGCACGGTTGAGGCGGGAGATCACCACGTCGTAGCGTTCTTTTACCTGAAGATCGCGTATTTTCTTACCAAGAACGTGCTCGTTAGTCACCACAACGCGTTCCACGCGCATATCGGTGCCGCGGGTTGAGAGCGAAGTATCCACTTCCTGACCAATCACCAGCCGCGCGTTGTTTAAATCGCCGGGCTGGCCGACCAGGTGCAGCAGATCGCCCTGCTGAATGATGGTGCCAGGCGCGGGCACCATCAGCATATCGTCGCGCTTAAGGCGGGAGCAGATGATATTGGCGCTGTTCAGGATCGGTACGTCCTGAATCGCCATATTGTTCAGGTTGGGGTTATCGACCCGAATATTGATGGTTTTGATCGGCATATGGCCGTTGGTGAGCGTGGTTTCGTGGTCTTTCGCCTCTTTATCGACGTTAATGCGAAACAGGACGCGGACCAGCCACATGGAGAGCAGAATGCCGCAAATGCCAAACGGATAGGCCATGGCGTAGCTCATCCCCATCTGATCGACGATGCCGGGTTCGATGCCCAAATCGCGCAGGATTTGCTGTCCGGCACCGAGCGCGGGCGTGTTGGTGACCGCCCCGGAGAAAATGCCCAGCACCACGGGCAGCGGGATAGCAAAGATTTTATGCAGTATGGCGGTGACCAGCCCGCCCATCACCACAATGCCGAGGGCAAAAAGGTTGAGCCGTAATCCGGAGACCCGAAGTGAAGCGAAAAAGCCCGGCCCCACCTGAATCCCGATGGTATAGACGAAGAGGATCAGGCCGAACTCCTGAGTAAAGTGGAGCATCTCGGCGCTCAGCACCAGCCCGAGCTGGTCGGCAAAGTGGCCGACAAAAATGCCGCCAAACAGCACCCCGCCTATCCCAAACCCGACGCCGCGGATTTTGATATTCCCTATCCACAGGCCAACAACAGCGACCAGGGCCAACACGCTGACGGTTAACGCGATATCACTCATGATCCACTTCCTTGGCATAACCTTAGTTATGCTAAGGATTCTCTCAGAGCCGCGGGCGGTTGTATGGGCGATGGCGCACAAAAAAGCCCTGCCGGGGCAGGGCTTTATCTTTTCACCCTCTCCCTGTGGGAGAGGGCCGGGGTGAGGGCACCAGCCCGCACACTGTTAGCTGTTTAACGCCGGCCGGTCGCTAATGGCGATACGCTGCGGCGGGATGGTTTCCGGCACGTTGCGGGTCAGGTCAATATGCAGCAGCCCGTTGGTAAACGTGGCGCCGGACACCTCCATATGGTCTGCCAGGGTAAAGCTCAGGCTAAACGGCTGATTAACCAGCCCCTGATGCAACCATTTGGTCTCGGTCTCTTGTTTCTCCGGCGTACCTTTCACGGTCAGGCGCGTGCCTTCGAGCTGGATATCCAGATCCTCCTGACGGAAGCCGGCCAGCGCCAGGGTAATACGATAGTGGTTATCGTCGCTTTTTTCGATGTTGTACGGCGGGAACGTCTGTTGCTCAGCGGTGTTTTGCAGGGCATTAGCCAGTTTGTCAAAACCAATCCACTGACGAAGTAAGGGGGATAAATCGTAGTTACGCATACTAAATCTCCTTCTGAGAAGCGAGTTCGGCACAGTTTAATTTTGTGCGCAGTTGTTCCTGCAAATCCTGATGGATTCGCATATGCTCCCGTTACGGCAAGCAATTCTGGGTGGGCCGCTCGCGCGACCCGCATAATTAGTTAATTTCGATACGACGCGGTTTTTTCTCTTCCGGAATCACACGTTCCAGTTCGATAAACAGCAGGCCGTTGACCAGGTTCGCGCCTTTAACGTGAATGTTCTCGGCTAACTGGAACTTGCGTTCAAAGTTGCGCTCGGCGATGCCCTGGTAAAGGTAAGTACGCTCTTTCTGCTCGGCCGTATGGGAACCTTTCACCACCAGCAGGTTGTCCTGCGCGGTGATCTCCAGTTCGTTTTCTGCAAAACCGGCGACGGCAATGGCAATGCGGTAGTGGTTTTCGTCAACCAGCTCAACATTGTATGGAGGGTAGCCGTTGCTCTGGCTTTGGTTATTTTCTAAATGGTTAAACAGGCGGTCAAAACCAATTGCAGAACGGTATAGCGGAGAAAGATCGAAGTTACGCATAAATAAAACTCCTGAAATCAGCGAGAAAATGTAGCCTTCCACCATGGACAGGCCTTTGCGCCCCCCGAACACCCATCAGGCGAGTTCGTTATCGGGTCGTATTCTTAAAATGGGTCTGCAACCGGGCTTTTCAAGCGCGACGACTGCACTTTTTTTTGCACTTTCCTGCATCTCGCTTAGACTGGGACAACAGCACAAAGGGTTAAATTGCGATGGCTGCCACAGTGCGGGGTTATCGGGCTATCCATTTTGGTTAAGGCTCGTTATAACCCTGAGTTGCAGGTCTATGCAGTGCCATTAACGATGACTGAGTGATGATGAAAAATGTTCTGATAAAGCTGACGACGTTCAGCGGGGTAGTTTTACTTTGCGGGTGTTCGAGCGTAATGTCTCACACCGGTGGTAAAGAAGGAACATATCCGGGGACGCGCGCCAGCGCGGCGATGATCTCCGATGACGATACAAACTGGGGCACCAAATCCCTGGTTATCCTGGATATGCCGTTTACGGCTGTGGCGGATACGCTTTTGCTGCCGTGGGATATGTTTCGTAAGGACAACTCCGTGCGCTCACGGGTAGAAAAAAGCGAGCAGGAGAATCTGGCGACAAACGCCGTTATCCCGCCCGCAGAGATGCCTCCACGCTAGTTCTGCGCGGTTTCCGTTAACCAAAGTTGACGGAACCCCCCTGTCTCTTCCATCCACGCAATAAAGCGCCCGTCCGGGGAAAACACGACGGCATCAGCAGACGGCGGATTGCCGTGATCGGACGTCAAAAACGTCACCTCTCCGGTCTGCGCGTCACAGCAGGCGATCCGGTTTTCGAACACAAATCCCAGTCGGTCACCCGCCGGATGCCAGTTAAACGCAGACTGAATATCGCTCCCGTTACACGTCAGTTGCCGAGGCTCACCGCCCTCAGGCGAGATCAGCCACAGCTGCACAATGCCGTTATCGTCGCGCATCAGAAACGCGATCTGCGTCCCCTGCGGGTTGCTGCGAACCCAGTGACGCGGCACGTTCACCAGGCCCGGATAGGCCCTCTGATGCGTAAAGGTCAGACGACGCTGCATCACCCCGGCAGGCGGAGCTGGCAGGGTCTCTGCCGTGCCCTGCAGCGGCGCATCGCCCGCACGCTTCCAGCCCTGCTCGTCTTCCGGCAGGTCGACGATAAACAGTTCCGGGACTTTTTCGCCCTGCGCAGAGAGGGTATCGCCGATAAACGCCAGCCTGGTGTTGCCCACCCAGCCCTCTTCATAGGCGCGGTTAATCTCGTCGCTGCCCGGCTGCGGGTTGGGCGTCGTGTGGCTAACCAGCACGCTCCAGAAGGTTCCCGGATACTCACGGGGATGGTTCCCCTGCGGGTTCACCGGGCCGTAAGGCGCAGCCACGCCGACGTTGCGTAAATCGAGCTTCGGATCGCGCTCGTGCAGCACGTGGTCGTTATAGGTGAAGCTGACGAGCTGCCCGTTCGGGCTGAAGACGTGCACATGGCTGCCGCCGCGCAGCGCCCCAGGGGTGTACGGCGAAGTGATATCCATCGCGTCCAGGTTGCTCACCTGACCGCTTTGCGCGATCACCCCCTGACGATGATGAAAATCGTAGTGCCAGTCTGCATCCGGGTTTCTCGGGCCGTGGATAAAGACGTATTTCTCCTGCGCGGGATGAACGGTCACCACGCCAACGTGCGCGCCATCGGTGGCGCGATAAACCACGTCGACCTCGCCCGTACCGACGTTGACCCGCTCGATGGTTTCACCGGTGAACGATGCACCGGACGGGCGCACGTCATAGACCAGCCACTGGCTGTCCGGCGTCCAGGTATTGATGTTGGTCAGCTGGTGGTTGCGGGAAGCGAAGGTGATTTGTTTCATGAGGATACCCTGATGCACGGTGAGTGCATCAGGGTAAAACATCCGCAGGGATTAGCCTACTCGTTTCACATCACCCACCAGCATGATGTAGGAGAGCGCACCGATCAGCGCCACGGCGGAGATGTACACCAGCGCCGGGCCGAAGCCGTAGTCCTGCGCCAGGTAGCCGATGACCAGCGGTACGGTGATCCCGCCCAGCCCGCCGACAAAGTTGAACACGCCGCCGGTCAGGCCAATCAGCCGCATCGGCGCAAGAGACGACACCAGCGACCAGGTGATAGAGGCGAAACCGTTACCGAAGAACGCCACCGCCATCAGGGCCATAATCCACACCGGATCGTTGGTGTAGTTGGCCCCCATGATGCAGGTGGAGATCAGCAGCCCGCAGATAATCGGCGTTTTACGCGCCACGCCCAGCGAGTAGCCTTTTTTCACAAGCTTATCGGCCAGCCACCCGGAGAGCAGTACGCCGAAAAAAGCCGCGAGGAACGGCACGGTAGTCATAAAGCCCGCCTTCAGCGCCGTGATGCCCTTTTCCTGGGTCAGATAGTTCGGGAACCAGGTCAGGAAGAACCACAGCGTGGAGGTCACCGCGAACTGGCCCAGATAAACGCCCACCAGCTTACGGTGGAAGACCAGCTTCCAGTCCGCTTTGGTCAGCGGCTGGCGCGCTTCTTTTTTCACCGGCGCATCACCGTCCACCAGGCCACCGCCGTCGCGGATGTAGTCCAGCTCGGCTTTGGTGATGCTTTTGGTCAGCCGCGGCGGCTGGTAGACCTTGAACCAGATCAGCGACCAGATAATGCCAATCCCCCCTGTGACGATGAACACCCAGTGCCAGCTCAGCAGCTCCTGGATCCAGATCAGCAGCGGCGTCAGGAACGCCAGGCCAACGAACTGCCCGGAGGTGTAAAAGCCGACGGCAGACGCACGCTCGTGTTCCGGGAACCAACTGGTCACCATGCGGTTGTTGGTGGGAAACGCGGGCGCTTCGAAAACCCCGGTGATGGCGCGCAGGCCAATCAGCGACATCAGCCCGGTCGCGAAGCCCTGGAAAAGTGTCGCCACGGACCAGCCGAAAATGGCGATAAAGTAGGTCAAACGTGAACCCACGCGGTCAAGGAACCAGCCGCCCGGGATCTGGCAGAGCGTATACAGCCAGGCAAACGCCGAGAAGACGTAACCCATTTCCGCTTTGGTGATGCCAAACTCTTCCTGAATATGGGCCGATGCCACGGCAAGGTTGGCGCGGTCGACATAGCAAATGACCACGGTAATAAAGATCATAATCAGCGTCAGGTAGCGGCGACGCCCGGTTTTTGTAGCGGTAACTGGAATATCCATCGCAATCTGTCTCCAGATTTTGGGCATAGCGAAGCCGCTCACCATGCCCTGTAATTTACAGAGGGTTATATTTTTGTATTAACGATTTTTGCCCGGTGGCGAAGCGCCAGCCGGAGAGTTACCACTCGGCTACGGAACCGTCTTCATGACGCCACAGTGGATTACGCCAGTCCGGCGCATGTTTACTCAGCTCAATGACTTTGGCTTCATCAATCTCAACGCCAAGGCCCGGCTTCGTTAACGGTTTAAAGAAACCGCCTTCCATGCTGAAGTCTTCTTTATTTTTCACAAAATCGAGCAGTTCCGCGCCCTTGTTATAGTGAATCCCCATGCTCTGCTCCTGGAACACCGCGTTGCGGGAGACAAAGTCGACGTGCAGACAGGCCGCCAGCGCAATCGGTCCAAGCGGACAGTGCGGCGCCAGCGCCACATCGTAGGCTTCGGCCATCCCGGCAATTTTGTAGCATTCGGTGATGCCGCCCGCGTGAGAGAGGTCCGGCTGCAGGATGGCAATGCCGCCCGCTTCCAGCACGCGTTTAAACTCGAAGCGCGAGAACATGCGTTCACCCGCCGCGATGGGAATGTGCGTCTGTTCAGCCAGTTTCGGATAGTACTCGGCCTGTTCGGCCAGTACCGGCTCTTCGATAAACAGCGGACGATACGGCTCCAGCTCTTTGATCAGCACTTTGGCCATCGGCGCGCTAACGCGGCCATGGAAGTCCAGGCCAAATTCGATCTCGTTGCCGAAGGCTTCACGGATTTGCGCGACAGTATTCACCGCGCGATCCACCGCGCGCGAGTTGTCGATAATGCCCATCTCTTCGCAGCCGTTGAGCTTGAAGGTATCAAAGCCAATGTTGCGCAGCTGCGTGATGCCGTCGATCACTTCCGCAGGACGGTCACCGCCGACCCAGCTGTAGGCTTTAATTTTGTCGCGCACCAGGCCGCCCATCAGCTGCCAGACCGGCGCGTTCAGCACTTTGCCTTTGATATCCCACAGCGCCTGGTCGATACCGGCGATGGCGCTCATCAGAATCGGTCCCCCGCGGTAGAAGCCCGCGCGGTACATCACCTGCCACAGGTCGTTGATGCGTGCCGGATCCTGACCAATCAGGTATTCACCCAGCTCGTGCACCGCCGCTTCTACGGTGCGCGCGCGCCCTTCAATCACCGGTTCGCCCCAGCCCACAACGCCTTCATCGGTTTCGATTTTCAGGAACATCCAGCGAGGGGGTAAACGGTACGTGGTGAGTTTGGTTATTTTCATTTCACTGCCTCTCGATACGCTTTCACAAATGCTGCCGCCTGCTGTGCGGTACGTTCCACGGACTGCCCGGCGCGATAGAGATCGCTGCCCAGCCCCGCGCCCACACAGCCCGCGCTCATCCACTGGCCCAGGTTTTCTGGCGTTACGCCGCCCACGGCAAAGACCGGCACGCTGGCAGGCAATACCGCTTTCAGCGCTTTGATGTAGTCCGGTCCAAAAGCCGATGACGGGAATATTTTGAGCGACTGTGCGCCCGCATCCAGAGCAGTAAAGGCTTCCGTGGCGGTGGCGCATCCCGGGCAGACGGTCATGCCGTAACCCACCGCGCGGCGGATCACCTCAGGCTGAATGTTGGGCGTGACGATAAGCTTGCAGCCCATTTTCGCCAGTTCATCCACCTGCTCCGGGTGCAGCACGGTGCCTGCGCCAATCAGCGCCTTCTCACCGAACGCCTCCACCACGGCCGGAATGCTTTTTTCCCACTCCGGCGAGTTGAGCGGGATTTCTACCGCGTCGAATCCGGCGTCGATAACCGCACCGACGTGGGCTAATGCCTCATCGGGCGTGATGCCGCGCAAAATTGCGATAAGGGGAAGATCAGTTTGCCACTGCATGAGCGATGCTCCTTATTCCTGCCTGAAATGCCGTGTCGCCGGATACCGTTGCAACATCACGCCCAACGGCGCGAAACGCCTGCTCGTAGCGCGACGTCAGCGATGCGCCGGCGACAATGGTGATGGCCTGCTCGTGCGCGATGAAATCACGCATGCTGGCGACCTCTGCGCCAATCAGCAGGCCGGAGAGAAACTCGCTGACCTGCTCGCGCGGGAGATTTCCCAGCACGTGCGAGGCGCGAACCTCAAAAAGCTGCGGCAAAACGGCAGGGGAAGCGATCCCACGTTCAAGCCCGGCAGCAAACGCCTCTGACGAGGCTTGCTGCTCCGGCAAACCGGCTCCCACCAGCGAGTGGTTGAGCAGCAAATGGTGCAGCTCGCCGGTCATCACGGTGCGAAAATCGTGGATTTGCTCAGCATCAGCCTGGACCCACTTGCAGTGCGTTCCGGGCATGACGTAGACAGAAGAAGGAGAAAGCGTGCGCGCGCCAAGCAGCTGCGTCTCTTCGCCGCGCATCACGTTGTGGTTATCGCCGCGAGAGACGCACAAACCGGGAATTATCCAGATATTGTCGCCAACGGACGTTAACTGCTCGCCAATCGCGGAGAAATGGGCAGGAACAGGCAGGTATGGCGCAACTTTCCAGCCAACGTTGCTGCCGACCATTCCCGCCATGACCACCGGCGTGGCGCTGTCGCGCCAGTTTTGTGTGACCTCTGCTAACACCGCCTCGGGGGATTTACCGTTCAGGCGCGTCACGCCTGCTTCTGATTGCCTGCTCTCCAGGCACTGTTCGCCCTGGTACAGCCAGGCGCGCAGATTGGTCGATCCCCAGTCAATTGCGATGTAGCGAGATGTCATGTGATTTCCTTCAGCCTTCGTGTCGAGCTGGCAATCATGGTAAGCGCCGCCTGCTCTGCCGCATCGCCGTCCTGATGCCGTATCGCATCGAACAGCGCTTTATGTTCCTGGAGCGTTTTCGGCATGTTGGCCTCATCGCCCATCCAGGTACGTTCAAATACTGCTCGCTGTAGCGAGCTGATCGCCACGCTAAGCTGCTGTAATACCGGGTTATGCACCGACTGCAGCACCGCTTCGTGGTAGCGAATATCCGCCTCGTTAAACGCCTCCCGGTTCTGGTTATTGGCGATCATGTCGTTTAAAGCCGACTCAATCTGCGCCAAATCGCCAGAGGTTGCGCGCTCCGCCGCCCAGCGGGCGATGGCCGGTTCAACCAGGTTTCGGACTTCGCTCATCGCGCCGATAAGCCGCGGGTCGTAATCGTTTTCCAGCACCCACTGCAGTACGTCGGTATCGAGGTAGTTCCACTGGTTGCGCGGGGCAACAAACGCGCCGCGATAGCGCTTCATTTCAATCAGCCGCTTCGCCATCAGCGAGCGGAAGACTTCCCGGATGATGTTGCGCGAGGTTTCAAACTCCTCACACAGTTCGGCCTCTGCAGGCAGCGGCGAACCGGGAACGTATTTGCCACCCACAATCTGGGTGCCCAGCGTAATGACGATGCGATCGGTTTTATTGAGAGTCATGGAGAGTCCTTGTGCTCTGTATGTCCATCACTACTTTACCGCGACCGCTGAATTTCACCTCACTTTTGCAGTACAAACGTGAGGGCGTTCGACTTTGCTGCGGTGACAATGTAGTACAATTAATAATTGTTGTACTACAATCAAGATCACAAAAAGAACAATTCGATAAATTCAGCGCAAAAAAAAGCCCCGGTTGATAACCGAGGCCGATGATTAGAAATAAGCGTTACCGCAGCACAAACTTCTCGATCGCGTAGGCAACGCCGTCTTCGAGGTGGGATTTGGTCACGAAGTTGGCCACTTCTTTCACCGACGGAATGGCGTTATCCATCGCCACGCCCATGCCCGCGAATTCAATCATCGCGATGTCGTTTTCCTGGTCGCCCAGCGCCATGATCTCTTCCTGTTTAATCCCCAGCGCATCAGCGAGCGATTTCACGCCGGTGCCTTTATTGACGCGTTTATCAAGGATTTCGAGGAAGTACGGCGCACTTTTCAGCACGGTGTATTTCTCTTTCACCTCGGCCGGAATGCGTGCAATCGCTTTATCCAGGATCTCCGGCTCGTCGATCATCATCACTTTCAGGAACTGGGTGGCAGGGTCCATTTTCTCCGCTTCACAGAACACCAGCGGAATGGTCGCAACGTAGGATTCATGCACCGTGTAGTAGCTTATATCACGGTTGGCGGTGTAAAGCGTATTGCGATCGAGGGCGTGGAAGTGGGACCCCACTTCCCGGGACAGTTTTTCCAGGAACAGATAGTCATCGTAGCTCAGCGCGGTTTGCGCAACCGTACTGCCATCCGCGGCTTTCTGCACCAGCGCACCGTTATAGGTGATGCAGTAGTCGCCAGGCTGATTCATGTGCAGCTCTTTCAGGTAGCTGTGCACGCCCGCATACGGACGCCCCGTGGTCAGGACCACATTCACGCCCTTTGCGCGTGCCGCAGCGATCGCGTTCTTAACGGCTGGAGAGATAGTGTGGTCTGGCAGCAACAGCGTGCCGTCCATATCGATTGCAATAAGTTTGATAGCCATGAGTTCCCCGGGATAAATGAGTGCTGCCTCATGCTAACGCGATTAAGCACACAAAAATAGAGCTACATTGCGCAACAAAAGCCCCCTTTTACGCTTATTCCGGGGAACAAAGACCTACTCGCGGGTGAGAACGATTTTACCGAACGCGCCGCGATCGAGATGTTCAAACGCCTGTTCAAGCTCGTTAAAACGGTAGCGATGCTCAATCACGGGTTTCAGTCCGGTGACGTCAACAGCGCGGACGAAATCTTCCAGCGCCCGGCGGTGTCCCACGCCGATCCCCTGAATGACGGGGGATTTCAGCAACAGCTCGCCAGCAGAGAGGGTAATCTCCGTCCCGGCCAGCACGCCAATAACGGAGATACGTCCGTGAACGGCAACGGCGCGCAGGGAGTGCTTCAGGTTCTCGCCCCCCACGGTTTCAATAATATGGTCGATGCCGCGATCCTGCGTGAGCGCCAGCGTATTTTCAGCCCAGTCGCCTTTCAGGCGGTTGATGCCCTGGCTGGCCCCCAGTTTTTTGGCCAGCGCCAGCTTTTCATCGCTCCCGGACGTGACAAATACCTCTGCACCGTGCGCTTTTGCAATTTGCAGGGCGAAAATCGCCACCCCGCCCGTGCCCTGCACCAGCACCGATTGCCCGGCGCGCAGCTGTCCGCGTTCCACCAGCGCAAACCAGGCGGTAAGCCCTGCGCAGGGTAAGGTACTGGCCTCGGCGTCATCCAGGGTCTCCGGGGAGGCCACCAGCGCGTCTTCCTTCACAATCACATACTCGGCCAGCATCCCCTGGAAGTATCCACCGGACGTTTTATAGGGCAAATTGCGCGCGTCCGCCTGCGGTTTACCGTCGATCCATTCCGGGAAGAAGGTTGAGATAACGCGAGCGCCGGGCTGGAAGCGCGTGACGCCTTCACCCACGCTGTCTACGACGCCCGCCATGTCAGACGCCGGGGTAAACGGGAAGGAAAGTGGGATTGGCATTGTGCCTTCAACAACCATTTTATCGCGATAGTTGAGCGCAACGGCTTTCACCCGTACGCGCACTTCACCCGGGCCGGGCTGTGGAACGGGTGCCTGAGTCAGCTTGAGGTTCTCGCGCCCGAGGGCGTCCATGGACCAGCGTTGCATTGTCTCTGTCATTTTATTTCTCCTGCCATCAGATGAGCTTTAGTCCTGACAGTCTACCGTTGACTAAAGGTCACCAGTGGCGATAAGTTTTCTCTTTATTGACGCCATAATCGATACAATCCATGACCGATACGCTGAAGGATATTCCTGTTTTTGTGGCCGCCGTTGAGGCGGGAAGTTTCGCTCAGGCCGCAATTCGCCTGCATTTGTCACGCTCGGCGGTAGGGAAAAGCATCGCTCGCCTTGAAGAGCGGCTGGGGGTACGTCTTTTTCACCGCACCACCCGTAGCCAGAGGCTGACCGATAACGGCGCTCTTTTTTATGAACGCTGCCTGCGCGCGCTGGAGGAGATTCGGGGCGCGGAATCGCTGCTTGAAACAGGGAAACAGCAGGTCAGTGGCCGCCTGCGCGTTGCCATGCCGGTGCTGTTTGGTCGCCAGTGTGTCGCCCCGCTGCTGATAGCGCTGGCGCAGGAACACCCCGGGCTTGAACTGGAAATGTCATTCAGCGACCGGGTGGTGGATCTCGTCGAGGAAGGGTTTGATATGGCGGTGCGTAACGGCACGCTTCAGGACAGCAGCGTGCTGGTCGCCAGAAGGCTGGGAGAACACCGCATGGTGCTATGCGCCGCGCCGGATTATCTGCAGAAGAAAGGCCAACCGCAAAGCGTGGCTGATTTACCCCAGCATACGGCTATTAACTATCTGCGCGCAGGCAGAGTATTGCCCTGGCAGCTGATGGATAGCGAAGGAACGTCGCGCACCTTTACCCCCCGATCGTCGCTCAACATGGATGATTTGCAGGCGATCTGCGACGCTGCGCTGGCCGGACACGGCATTGCATGGCTGCCCTGCTGGATGGTCGTTAAAGATATTCACCAGGGTAAACTCGTCCCGCTCCTGAAGCAGGCACCGGACGTGCATTTCGACGTTCATGCGGTGTGGCAGCAGACGCCGCACCTGCCGCTGAGGGTAAGAATGGCGATAGATACGCTGGCGAGCCGTTTACCGTCCGCAATGTCGCTGGATATGCCTGCGCCCATAAAAAAGCCGCGCTAAAAGCGCGGCCAGTTATCGTGCGGTTTCAAACCGATTAAATATCGATATTTGCCGCTTTCAGGGCGTTCTCTTCGATGAACGCACGACGTGGTTCAACCGCATCACCCATCAGGGTCGTGAACAGCTGGTCTGCAGCAATCGCGTCTTTAACGGTAACGCGCAGCATGCGGCGGCTTTCCGGATCCATGGTGGTTTCCCACAGCTGCTCCGGGTTCATTTCGCCCAGACCTTTATAGCGCTGGATCGCGAGGCCACGACGGGACTCTTTCACCAGCCAGTCCAGCGCCTGCTCGAAGCTGGCTACCGGCTGACGACGTTCGCCACGTTCGATGAACGCATCGTCTTCGATCAGGTCGCGCAGCGTCTCGCCGAGCGTGCAGATACGACGGTATTCCGGACCGGTGACAAACTCGTGCTCCAGCGGGTAGTCGGTATCAACGCCGTGGGTGCGCACGCGAATAATAGGCTCGAACTGCTTATCGGCGTTCTGCTGAACATCGCATTTCCACTGGCTGCCGTGCTGCTCTTTCTCGTTCAGATCGGTCACCAGAGCGTTCACCCAGCGGGTCACGGTCTGCTCGTCGCTCAGATCGGCTTCGGTCAGGGTTGGCTGATAAACCAGCTCCTTCAGCAGCGTTTTCGGATAACGGCGTTCCATACGCGTGATCATTTTCTGCGTGGCGTTGAACTCGGACACCAGACGCTCCAGCGGCTCACCGGCCAGTGCAGGGGCGTGCGAGTTCGCGTGCAGGGTCGCGCCATCAAGCGCGATCGCGATTTGGTACTGATCCATCGCTTCGTCATCTTTGATGTACTGTTCCTGCTTGCCTTTCTTCACTTTGTACAGCGGCGGCTGGGCAATGTAGACGTGGCCACGTTCAACGATTTCAGGCATCTGACGATAGAAGAAGGTCAACAGCAGCGTACGAATGTGCGAGCCGTCGACGTCCGCATCGGTCATGATGATGATGCTGTGGTAGCGCAGTTTGTCCGGGTTGTACTCGTCACGGCCAATGCCGCAGCCCAGCGCAGTGATGAGCGTCGCCACTTCCTGAGAAGAGAGCATCTTGTCGAAACGGGCTTTCTCAACGTTGAGGATTTTACCCTTCAGCGGCAGGATAGCCTGGTTCTTACGGTTACGGCCCTGCTTCGCAGAGCCGCCCGCGGAGTCCCCTTCCACGAGGTACAGTTCGGACAGCGCCGGGTCGCGTTCCTGGCAGTCAGCCAGCTTGCCCGGCAGGCCGGCTAAGTCCAGCGCGCCTTTACGACGGGTCATTTCACGGGCTTTACGCGCCGCTTCACGGGCACGCGCCGCATCGATAATTTTGCCCACCACGATTTTCGCGTCGGACGGGTTTTCCAGCAGGTATTCGCTCAGCAGTTCGTTCATCTGCTGCTCAACCGCCGATTTCACCTCAGAAGAGACCAGCTTGTCTTTGGTCTGTGAGGAGAACTTCGGATCCGGTACCTTCACGGAGACAACGGCAATCAGGCCTTCACGGGCATCGTCACCGGTGGCGCTGACTTTCGCTTTCTTGCTGTAGCCTTCTTTGTCCATGTAGGCGTTCAGGGTACGGGTCATCGCCGCACGGAAGCCCGCAAGGTGAGTACCACCGTCACGCTGTGGAATGTTGTTGGTGAAGCAGTAGATGTTTTCCTGGAAACCGTCGTTCCACTGCAGCGCCACTTCCACGCCGATACCGTCTTTTTCGGTGGAGAAGTAGAAGATATTCGGGTGAATTGGCGTTTTGTTCTTGTTCAGATACTCAACAAACGCCTTGATACCGCCTTCGTAGTGGAAGTGGTCTTCTTTGTTGTCACGCTTGTCGCGCAGGCGAATCGAGACGCCGGAGTTCAGGAACGACAGTTCACGCAGGCGTTTCGCCAGGATGTCGTACTCGAACTCGGTGACGTTGGTGAAGGTTTCGAGGCTCGGCCAGAAACGCACCATGGTACCGGTTTTGTCGGTGTCGCCCGTGACGGCCAGCGGTGCCTGCGGCACGCCGTGCGTATAGAGCTGACGGTGGATTTTGCCTTCGCGCTGGATAACCAGCTCCAGCTTCTGCGACAGGGCGTTTACTACCGAAACACCTACGCCGTGCAGGCCGCCGGAAACTTTATAGGAGTTATCGTCGAACTTACCGCCTGCGTGCAGGACGGTCATGATCACTTCCGCCGCAGAGACGCCCTCTTCCGGGTGAATACCGGTTGGGATGCCACGACCGTCATCGGTGACGGAGACGGAGTTGTCCGCATGGATGGTGACCACGATGTCTTTACAGTGACCCGCGAGCGCTTCGTCGATAGCGTTATCTACCACCTCGAATACCATGTGGTGCAGACCGGTGCCGTCATCCGTGTCGCCGATATACATACCCGGGCGCTTACGCACCGCATCCAGCCCTTTCAGGACTTTGATACTGGAGGAGTCATAAGAATTCGACATCAACGTTTCTCGCTCATTTCAACTTGGGTTAATCCGTTATTTTACCCTTTTCCACGGTAAACATCTTCGAATTTTCGTCCGACATGTCTATAACGTGTTCAGCGCTAATGGCGCTGACGAAAACCTGCGACTGCGTGGCTTTTAAGCGGCTGGCAAGCAGCCCGCGCCGCGCGTCGTCAAGTTCCGAGGCAAAATCATCTATCAGGTACAGGCAGCGCCGCCCGCTCTCGCGGGTGAGAAACTCCCCCTGTGCCAGACGTAGCGCACACATCAGGAGCTTGAGCTGCCCGCGCGACAGCGTGTCTTCCACCGGCGCGCCGTCGGCACGAATGCGGAAATCCGCCTTGTGCGGGCCGTGCGCGGTGTAGGTCAACATGCGGTCGCGCTCGAAGTTTCTCTCTAACACCTCGGCATAATCCGTCTCTTTCTCCCAGCCGCGCTGGAAGGAGAAGGTGAGAGAGAATTCGGGTAAAAACTGTTTGCAGGTGTCGGCCATGTCTTCGGCGATACCTGCGCTGTATTCGGCACGCCAGCGGCTGATCTGTTCCGCAAGAGGAATTAACTCCATGTCCCACGGACGCAGCTGGGCGTAGCGCGTCACCTGGCGCAGCGCGGCGTTACGCTGCTTGAGCAGACGCTTCAGGTTGCTCCAGGCGTTAAAAAATCCGGCTTCGTTGTGAAAGCACCCCCAGTCGAGGAACGCTCTTCTGTATTTGGGGCCGCCGTTGAGTAAAGTAAACCCCTCCGGCGTTATCAGCTGCATTGGCATCAGCAGCGCCAGCTCCGCCACCTTGTGGCCGTCGGTACCGTCGATGCGCACCTTACTGTCGCCCTGCTTGTCTTTGGTCAGGCCGATGGCGGTCTCCCGCTCCGCCCCCTGCAAACGCCCGTGCAGAACAAAAGATTCCTGTTCGTGGCGGATGACGCGACCAATCTGCAAACTGCGAAACGCCCGGCCGTGGCCGAGCGTATAGATGGCCTCAAGCACGCTGGTTTTGCCGCTGCCGTTCGCGCCAACCAGGAAGTTAAAGCCAGGGGATAAAGCGAGATCCGCGCTTTCGATATTGCGAAAGTCGCGGATCAACAGACGGGTGAGCGACATTACAGTCTCATTGGCATGACAACATAGGCAGCCGACTGTGATGCGGCATCTTCAATCTGTACGCTCGAAACGGAGTCGGTCAGCAGGATGCGCACGTTCTCGCATTTCAGCGCGTTCAGCACATCCAGCACGTAGCTGACGTTGAAGCCGATTTCCATCTCAGCCCCGGCGTAGGTGACGTCCAGAATCTCTTCTGCCTCTTCCTGCTCCGGGTTGTTAGCGGTGATTTTGATCTGGTTTTCACTCACGTACAGGCGCACGCCGCGGAATTTCTCGTTTGAGAGGATCGCGGCACGGGCAAAGGCCTGCTTGAGGCTGTCGCAGCCTGCTTCCAGCGTTTTGTCCGGGTTCTTCGGCAATACGCGGCGATAATCCGGGAAACGACCGTCAACCAGCTTCGATGTGAAGACAAAATCGCCCACGTGGGCGCGGATGTTATTGCTGCCAATCTGCACGCGCAGCGGCGTGTCGCCACCGTCGAGCATACGCATCAGCTCAATCACCCCTTTACGCGGCACGATCACCGAATGGTTTGGCAGTGAGTCGCCAATCGGCATAGAACAGACCGCCAGACGGTGGCCGTCGGTGGCCACGGTACGCAGCTCTTCACCTTCGGTTTCGAACAGCATGCCGTTTAAGTAGTAACGAACGTCCTGATGCGCCATGGAGAACTGCGTGGCTTCAATCAGACGCTTCATCGTCGCCTGTGGCAGGGTGAATTCAACTTCGCTCTGCCAGTCGTCCAGGTTCGGGAAGTCCGCAGCAGGCAGCGTGGAGAGCGAGAAACGGCTGCGGCCAGAACGCACCAGCATACGGTCGCCTTCCAGCTGCACGGCAATTTCAGCGCCTTCCGGCAGCCCGCGGCAGATGTCAAAGAATTTACGTGCCGGAACCGTGGTCGCGCCCGCGTCGTGCGGCTGCGTCAGCGTAACGCGCGCGATCATTTCCATTTCCAGATCTGTACCGGTCAGCGACAGCGTACCGTCCGCGACCTGAAGCAGCAGGTTTCCGAGAATAGGCAGCGTTGGGCGGCCACCTAATGGGCCACTCACCTGTTGCAGCGGTTTTAATAAATGTTCACGTTCAACGGTAAATTTCATAGCGTCACGATGATAATGTTCTGATTAGATTGGAAAAATCTTCTTTTATGTCGTGGCTTTCTTCGCGTAACTGCTCAATCTTGCGACAAGCGTGCAGCACGGTCGTATGGTCACGGCCACCAAACGCATCCCCGATTTCCGGCAGACTGTGGTTGGTTAACTCCTTTGCCAGCGCCATCGCCATCTGACGCGGACGCGCCACCGAGCGGGAACGACGTTTAGACAGTAAATCTGCCACTTTGATCTTGTAGTACTCAGCCACTGTCTTTTGAATATTGTCGATAGTGACCAGTTTTTCCTGCAATGCCAGCAAATCGCGCAGCGCTTCACGCACAAAATCGATGGTGATCGCACGACCGGTGAAGTTGGCATTGGCGATAACGCGGTTCAGTGCCCCCTCCAGCTCACGCACGTTGGAGCGCAGACGCTTGGCAATGAAGAACGCCACTTCGCCCGGCAGGCGAATGTCGTTTTCATCGGCTTTCTTCATCAGGATCGCGACGCGGGTTTCCAGCTCCGGTGGCTCGATCGCCACGGTCAGGCCCCAGCCGAAGCGGGATTTCAGACGATCTTCAACGCCGTTGATCTCTTTTGGATAGCGATCCGAGGTCAAAATGATCTGCTGATTACCTTCCAGCAGGGCATTGAAGGTGTGGAAAAATTCTTCCTGCGATCGTTCTTTATTGGCAAAGAACTGAATGTCATCGATCAGCAGCGCGTCAACGGAACGATAGTAGCGTTTAAACTCTTCGATCGCATTGTTTTGCAGGGCTTTTACCATGTCCTGAACGAAGCGCTCGGAGTGCATATACACCACTTTGGCATTGGGCTTGCGCGCCATAATGCCGTTGCCCACCGCATGCAGCAGGTGCGTTTTACCCAGACCCGTGCCGCCATACAGGAACAGCGGGTTGTAGGCTCCACCGGGGTTATCAGCAACCTGGCGAGCCGCCGCGCGCGCCAGTTGGTTCGACTTACCTTCAACGAAGTTATCGAACGTGTGTTTCACGTTAACGTTAGAGCGGTAGGTTGGCTCAGCCGGTGCGGGAACATTATCCCAGCCCTGACGAGCGGGGGCGACGCGAGGGGCCGGAGCAGGAGCGGCCTGAGCAGGCGCTGCGACGTTCACGGTTTCACGAACGGTTTGGGTGACCGGCTTTGTACCCACTTCAAAGCGCAGCTGTGGGGCATCTGACCCGCAGAAATCGTTCAGCAGTCCATTGATGTTATTAAGGTACTTGTCCCTTACCCAATCGAGCACAAAACGGTTTGGCGCATACAAAGCCAGCGTGTTATCGCTCAGTTCCGCCTGCAACGGGCGGATCCACATACTGAATTCTGTGGCTGGTAACTCATCCTGCAATCGGGCAAGACACTGCTGCCAAAGCGAAAGTGACACGGCGGACTCCACTCGAACAATAAAAGAAAACTATTGAATATTCATGATTGTTGGCGCACATCGACATGACCCTGTGTAAAGGGGGACGTGCGAATTGCTATCTGCAATTTATCCTGACCAGGATCCTGGGATCCCGATCGGGACCGCGGATCATAGCCTAAACTGAGCCAGAGATCTTCTGTTTCTCACAGATTCTTCCCGATTTATCCACAGGAAGATCCGAAACCGGGTAAGTGTAAACGATCCTGACGGGAGTGCCCCACGATTTAGTCCGCATATTGGAAAAATTAATGAGCACAGACAATTTTTTGCTTAAATGATCTAACGAAGATCCGGGACGATCCTTGCGCTTTATCGTTGAGCCCGTATAATCCTCGACCCGGCGCGTGATGCTCATCTTCCTGCGTCGTCCGTTGCTCATTTTCCACGCGAAAACGTGCGGAAATACGCGGGAAATAAGGAAAGAGAATTGACTCCGGAGTGTACAATTATTACAATCCGGCCTCTTTAATCACCCACGCTGAGGCGTTAGTCGTTCGAAACTCGTTCGGGTATACGCAAAAGTCAGTGAATTTATTCAAGTTTAGGTAGAAATCGCCATGAAACGCACTTTTCAACCGTCTGTACTGAAGCGCAACCGTTCTCACGGCTTCCGTGCTCGTATGGCTACTAAAAATGGTCGTCAGGTTCTGGCACGTCGTCGTGCTAAAGGCCGCGCTCGTCTGACCGTTTCCAAGTAATAAAGCTAACCCCTGAGTGGTTAAGCTAGCATTTCCCAGGGAGTTACGTTTGTTAACTCCCGCTCATTTCACTTTCGTCTTCCAGCAGCCACAACGGGCTGGCACGCCGCAAATCACCATCCTCGGCCGCCAAAATTCGCTGGGGCATCCCCGCATCGGTCTCACAGTCGCCAAGAAAAATGTTAAGCGTGCGCATGAACGCAATCGGATTAAACGTCTGACGCGTGAAAGCTTCCGTTTACGTCAGCACGAACTGCCTTCAATGGATTTCGTGGTGGTGGCGAAGAAAGGGGTTGCCGACCTCGATAACCGTGCTCTCTCGGAAGCGTTGGAAAAATTATGGCGCCGCCACTGTCGCCTGGCTCACGGGTCCTGATAGCCCTCATTCGGGTCTATCAACGCCTGATTAGTCCGCTACTCGGGCCGCACTGCCGTTTCACACCAACATGCTCAAGCTACGGAATTGAGGCATTGCGCAGGTTTGGAGTGATAAAAGGCAGTTGGTTGACGGTGAAACGCGTATTAAAATGCCACCCTTTACACCCAGGTGGAGACGACCCCGTCCCCCCAGGACCCTTTGATACCAGAGAACACTAACGATGGATTCGCAACGCAATCTTCTTATCATCGCTTTGTTGTTCGTGTCTTTCATGATCTGGCAGGCATGGGAGCAGGATAAAAATCCTCAACCCCAGCAGCAGACCACGCAGACTACGACCACCGCAGCGGGTAGCGCCGCCGACCAGGGCGTACCGGCCAGTGGCCAGGGGAAACAGATTACGGTTAAGACCGATGTGCTTGAGCTGACAATCAACACCCGTGGTGGTGATGTTGAGCAGGCGCTGCTGTTAACCTACCCGAAAGAGCTGAAGTCTAACGAACCGTTCCAGTTACTGGAAACCACGCCTGAGTTTATCTACCAGGCGCAGAGCGGCCTGACCGGTCGTGATGGCCCGGATAACCCGGCTAACGGTGCGCGTCCACTGTATAACGTCGAGAACGACACCTTTGTGCTGGCTGATGGTCAGAACGAACTCGCGATCCCGATGACGTACACCGACGCCGCAGGCAATACATTCACCAAAACCTTCACCCTGAAGCGCGGTGAATATGCGGTGAACGTGGGCTACAGCGTACAGAACGCCAGTGCGAAACCGCTGGAGCTGTCGACCTTTGGCCAGCTGAAGCAGTCCATCAATCTGCCGTCACACCGTGACACCGGAAGCAGCAACTTTGCGCTGCATACCTTCCGTGGCGCGGCGTACTCCACGCCTGACGCGAAGTACGAGAAATACAAATTCGACACCATTGCCGATAACGAAAACCTGAACGTCAGCGCTAAAGGCGGTTGGGTGGCAATGCTGCAGCAGTATTTCGCTACTGCGTGGGTGCCAAATAACGACGGTACCAACAACTTCTATACCGCGAACCTGGGTAACGGTCTTGCAGCCATCGGCTACAAATCTCAGCCGGTTCTGGTTCAGCCGGGTCAAACCGGTAAGCTGGCAAGCACCCTGTGGGTCGGCCCGGAAATTCAGGACAAAATGGCCGCTGTTGCGCCGCACCTGGATCTGACCGTGGATTACGGTTGGTTGTGGTTCATCTCTCAGCCGCTGTTTAAGCTGCTGAAGTTCATCCACAGCTTCCTGGGTAACTGGGGCTTCTCCATCATCGTTATCACCTTCATCGTTCGTGGCATCATGTACCCGCTGACTAAAGCGCAGTACACCTCCATGGCGAAGATGCGCATGCTGCAGCCGAAGATTCAGGCAATGCGTGAGCGTCTGGGCGATGACAAACAGCGTCAGAGCCAGGAGATGATGGCCCTGTACAAAGCAGAGAAAGTGAACCCACTGGGTGGCTGCTTCCCGCTGCTGATTCAGATGCCAATCTTCCTTGCGCTGTACTACATGCTGATGGGTTCCGTTGAGCTGCGCCACGCGCCGTTCGCCCTGTGGATCCATGACCTGTCCGCACAGGACCCGTACTACATCCTGCCGATCCTGATGGGCGTGACGATGTTCTTCATCCAGAAGATGTCGCCGACCACCGTGACCGACCCGATGCAGCAGAAGATCATGACCTTTATGCCGGTCATCTTCACCGTGTTCTTCCTGTGGTTCCCGTCAGGTCTGGTGCTGTACTATATCGTCAGCAACCTGGTGACCATCATCCAGCAGCAGCTGATTTACCGTGGTCTGGAAAAACGTGGCCTGCATAGCCGCGAAAAGAAAAAGTCCTGATTCGGTAAGTTAACGCTAAAATAAGGGCGGTCGATTGACCGCCTTTTTTATTTGTATTGAACGAGAGCAACCATGAGCCATAACGACACTATCGTCGCCCAGGCAACCCCACCGGGACGCGGTGGTGTAGGCATTCTGCGTATCTCCGGCCTGAAGGCGCGCGAGGTGGCCGAAGCGGTGCTGGGTAAACTGCCAAAGCCGCGCTACGCTGATTACCTGCCGTTTAAGGACACCGACGGCACGCCGCTGGACCAGGGCATTGCGCTGTGGTTCCCCGGCCCGAACTCCTTTACCGGCGAAGACGTGCTGGAGCTGCAGGGCCACGGCGGCCCGGTTATCCTCGACCTGCTGTTAAAACGTATTCTGACCCTGCCGGGCCTGCGCATTGCGAAGCCGGGCGAGTTCTCCGAGCGTGCCTTCCTCAACGACAAGCTCGACCTGGCGCAGGCGGAGGCCATTGCAGACCTGATCGACGCCAGTTCCGAACAGGCGGCCCGCTCCGCCCTGAACTCGCTGCAGGGGGCATTCTCCGCGCGTGTGAATCACCTTGTGGAAGCACTTACTCACCTTAGGATCTACGTGGAAGCGGCTATCGACTTCCCGGATGAGGAGATCGACTTCCTCTCTGACGGCAAAATCGAAGCCCAGCTCAACCAGGTAATGGCCGATCTCGACGCCGTCCGTGCCGAAGCGCGCCAGGGCAGCCTGCTGCGCGAAGGGATGAAGGTGGTGATTGCCGGACGCCCTAACGCCGGGAAATCGAGCCTGCTGAACGCCCTGGCGGGCCGTGAAGCGGCGATCGTGACCGACATTGCCGGGACCACCCGCGACGTGCTGCGCGAGCATATCCACATCGACGGGATGCCGCTACATATTATCGACACAGCCGGTCTGCGCGATGCCAGCGACGAAGTGGAGCGCATCGGTATCGAACGCGCCTGGCAGGAGATCGAGCAGGCCGACCGCGTGCTGTTTATGGTGGACGGCACCACCACCGACGCCGTTGACCCGGCTGAGATCTGGCCAGACTTTATCGCCCGTCTACCGGCTAAGCTGCCGATCACCGTGGTGCGTAACAAAGCGGACGTGACCGGCGAAACGCTCGGCATCAGCGATGTGAATGGTCACTCACTGATTCGCCTGTCGGCGCGGACCGGTGAAGGCGTTGACGACCTGCGTAACCATCTCAAGCAGAGCATGGGCTTTGACACCAGCATGGAAGGCGGCTTCCTGGCGCGTCGTCGTCACCTGCAGGCGCTGGAAGAGGCAGCAAATCACCTTGTTCAGGGTAAAGCACAGCTGATCGGCGCGTGGGCGGGTGAACTGCTGGCGGAAGAACTGCGTCTGGCGCAGCAGAATCTAAGCGAGATCACCGGGGAGTTTACGTCGGACGATCTGCTGGGAAGGATCTTCTCGAGCTTCTGTATTGGTAAGTAATGCCCGCTAATTAATGGTGATTTCCTCCTGGGAAATCACCATTGTCCAAATGGCAACTCGCCTAATCCCTTTTCACCCCCTATCCTGCATGCCTGCATCTATGGGGGGTTTATGGCGCGTTTTCTGTTTTGTAGTTTCGCATTAGTTCTGCTTTATCCGTCTGGTATTGATATGTATCTGGTGGGATTGCCCCACATCGCCCGCGATCTGGGTGCCAGCGAGGCGCAGCTACACATCGCGTTTTCGGCCTACCTCGCGGGGATGGCGTCGTCGATGGTCTTTGCCGGGAAGATAGCGGATAAAGCAGGCCGTCAGCCTGTCGCCATAACCGGCGCCATCATTTTTGCCCTGGCTTCTCTTCTCTGCTCGCAGGCGCAGAACAGCACCGTGTTCCTGACTGGACGGTTTATCCAGGGTATTGGCGCTGGCGGTTGCTACGTGGTGGCGTTTGCCATTTTGCGCGACACCCTAAGCGCCCAGCGTCGCGCTAAGGTGCTCTCGATGCTGAACGGTATTACCTGCATCATCCCGGTGCTGGCCCCGGTCGTGGGATATCTGATCATGCTGAAATTCCCGTGGCAGAGCCTGTTCTGGACCATGGCGGCCATGGGCGCGCTGGTGTTTACCTTATCCATCGCCGTGCTGAAAGAGACCCACCCGGGCTCGCAGAATACCGGCCATACTGCCACCATTCACCCGGCAGAGAAGCTTCTCAACCGCTTTTTCCTCAGCCGTCTGGCCGTGACCACGTTAAGCGTGGCGGTGATCCTGACCTATGTAAACGTTTCCCCGGTTTTACTGATGGAAACCATGGGCTTCGATCGCGGTGAGTATTCAACGGTGATGGCATTAACCGCCATGGTCAGTATGGCGGTCTCGTTCTCCACCCCGTTTGCGCTAAATGTTTTCAGCCAGCGCACGCTGATGCTGACCTCACAGGTTTTATTCCTCACGGCAGGCGCGATCCTGGCGGCCACCAGCTCACATGCGGTGATGCTGGTGGGTATTACCCTTATTTGCGCCGGGTTCTCGGTTGGCTTTGGCGTGGCGATGAGCCAGGCGCTTGGCCCCTTCTCGCTGCGGGCAGGCGTGGCAAGCTCGGTGCTGGGGATCGCGCAGGTCTGCGGCTCGTCGCTGTGGATTTGGCTGGCGGCGGTCATCGGGCTTAACGCGCTGAATATGCTGATCGGGGTTCTGATTGGCTGTAGCATACTGTGCATTACCTTACTTATGGTCATCCGGCCCGCGGCGCACTATGAAGAAGCCCATCAGCAGTCTCGATCTTAACCTGTTGCTCTGCCTGCAGCTTTTGCTGCAGGAGCGCAGCGTTACCAAAGCAGCGAAACGGATGAACGTGACGCCGTCGGCGGTGAGCAAATCGCTGGCCAAGCTGCGCGACTGGTTTGACGACCCGCTGTTTGTCAAAACGCCGCTAGGGCTGCTGCCGACGCCACTGACGGTAAGTCTTGAGCAGGATCTGGCTGACTGGATGCAAATCGGCAACCAAATCCTCGATAAATTCCACCATGATTCTCCGGGCGGGCTGACGTTCGTGCTGGCCGCGGAAACGCCGCTGATGCTGATTCGCTTCAATACTCTGCTGGAGCAGGTGAACCAGCGCTATCCGCAGGCTACGGTGAAAATGCGCCAGTGGGATTACGACTCGCTGGACGCGATTACGCGTGGCGAGGTGGATTTGGGCTTCACCGGGCGTGAAACGCATCCGCGATCCCGCGAGCTGCTTAAGCTGATGCCGTGGTTTATCGACTACGAAATTCTGTTCAGCGATCGCCCCTGCGTCTATTTGCGCGAGGATCATCCGGCGCTTCAGCAAGAGTGGAATCTGGAGACCTTCCTGCGCTATCCCCATATCAGCATCTTCTGGGAACGCAGCGACACCTGGGCGCTTGATGAGGTGCTAAAGGAGATGGGACGCGAGCGCACGATCGCCATGAGCCTGCCGGGCTTTGAACAGGCGATGTTTATGGCGGCGCAGCCCAACCATAACTATATCGCCACGGCTCCGCACTACTGCCATCACTACAATGAACTCCACCAGCGGAAGCTGATCGCGCTTCCTATTCCCATTGACGAAGCGCAGGCTGAAAAGCTTACCGTTCCCTTCACGCTGATCTGGCATAAACGGAACAGCCACAATCCAAAAATCCTCTGGCTGCGGGAGACCATCAAGGCGCTGTACGGTGCGAGCGATCCAATTTTTGCCTAAGAAAATGTAAAGTTCGGTCCTAAGGCTTCTCTTACTCCCATTTACTGATTAAAACAGGAGTCAAGTTAAGCGATAATCATGTAATCGTTTAACCGATTACGACCATTATCAAGGAGCGAAAAATGGCTACGCACTTTGCAAGAGGGATACTTACGGAAGGACGTCTCGTATCGGCAAGAATTTCTTCAGCGTGTCACACTGAAGCACTCACTCTCCCGGAACACCGCAGGACGCGGTTTTTAGCGTCCAGAGCGCTTCTCGCAGAACTGCTGTTTATGCTGTACGGCACCAGCGAGCTGCCGGATATCATTACCCAACCCGAAGGCCGTCCGGTCTTTGCCGACCCGGATCTCCCTCGTTTTTCGATTGCCTACGCGGGCAATATCATTGGCGTCGCGCTGACCACCGAAGGGGATTGTGGGCTCGATATGGAACTTCAGCGCGCGACGCGCAGCTTCCATGGCGGTAATGCGCATGAAGACTATCCGCTCTCCAGCAATGAGAAGCTGTGGGTCCGCAACCAGAACGATCCTGTCGAAGCCAGAGCCCAGCTCATTACCTTACGCCAGAGCATTCGCAAGCTCTGTGGATGCGCCTCAGACGACGCCAGCCTGCTGCAGCTGCTGCCAGGCTCCGGACGTCTTCGTGCCACTCAGGCCACGCTGGTAGAGGCGCTCAGTGACGCAGAGGATGTGCTCATTTGGTCCATTGCGGTTACCCCCGCCATCGAACGCATGAAAATCTGGGAATTTGACAGCCAACAGGGATGGCGTAGCCTTCCTGATGTGCCCGAGCGCGCCAACGAGCCCGCCGCACGCCTGATGCGTTTAACCAGTTTACCGGCAGAAAAAGCATTCACCCTTAGCTGATCCAATCAGGGTCATCATGATGAAACAGGAGTAATCATGTCTGATACGTTGAAAGTCGTTACTTTACTGGGAAGCCTGCGCAAAGGTTCATTTAACGGGATGGTAGCCCGCACGCTGCCACAGCTGGCGCCTGCAGGTATGGAAATTAGCGCCCTGCCGTCTATTGGCGATATTCCGCTGTATGATGCGGATGTCCAGCAGGAAGAAGGGTTCCCGCAGAGCGTTGAGGTGCTGGCAGAGCAGATCCGCCAGGCCGACGGCGTGGTCATCGTCACGCCAGAGTATAACTACTCGGTTCCGGGTGGCCTGAAGAATGCCATCGACTGGCTGTCCCGTTTACCTGAGCAGCCGCTGTCAGGCAAACCGGTGCTGATCCAGACCAGCTCCATGGGCGCGATTGGCGGCGCGCGCTGCCAGTATCACCTGCGCCAGATCCTGGTATTCCTCGATGCGATGGTGATGAACAAGCCGGAATTTATGGGCGGAGTGATTCAGAATAAGGTCGACCCGCAAACGGGTGAGGTGGTGGATCAGAGCACGCGCGACCATCTCTCTGGCCAGCTGACGGCGTTCGGGGATTATATTAAGCGGGTTAAAGCCTGATAAAAAAGCCCGGTGGCGCTAGCGCTTACCGGGCCTACACTCGTCAGTAGGTCAGGTAAGCGAAGCGCCACCTGACACCACAAACCGCACCTTAGTGCGCGTCAATAAACACAATCTTCAGTACAAACAGCAGCGCCACAACGATGACGCACGGGCTGAGGTCGCGGAAGCGGCCGGTACCGATCTTCATTACGCAGTAAGAGATAAAGCCCAGCGCGATACCTTCGGTAATCGAGAAGCTGAACGGCATCATCACGGCGGTAATAAACGCCGGCACCGCTTCGGTTAAATCATCCCACTTCACGCGTGACAGGCTGGAGGTCATCAGCACACCCACGTAGATCAGCGCACCCGCCGCCGCGTACGGTGGAACCATACCCGCCAGCGGAGAGAGGAAGATCACCAGCAGGAACAGAATACCCACGACCACCGCCGTCAGGCCGGTACGGCCGCCCACGGACACGCCGGAAGAAGATTCAATGTACGCGGTAACAGACGAGGTTCCGATAAACGCACCGGTCACAGAGGAGACGCTGTCCACAAACAGCGCCTGCTTCATGCGCGGGAATTTCCCTTTTTCATCCGCCAGACCCGCTTTATCGGTCACGCCAATCAGCGTGCCGGAGGAGTCGAACAGGTTCACCAGCATGAAGGAGAAAATCACGCCCGCCAGGCCCAGGTTCAGGGAGCCAGCCAGATCGACGTGACCAACAACGGTAGAGATGCTCGGTGGCGCGGAAACGATGCCGTTATAGTGAACGTCGCCCAGCATCCAGCCCAGCAGGGTGGTGACCACGATAGACACCAGCACCGCCGCGTGAATATTGCGGGAAGCCAGGATCGCGATGATAAAGAAGCCCAGCACGCCCAGCAGCACGTTATGAGAGGTCAGGTGACCGATGCTCACCAGCGTATCCGGGTTCGCCACGATAACGCCGGCGTTTTTCAGCCCCATCATACCGATGAACAGACCGATACCGCTGGTGATGCCCACGCGCAGGCTCACAGGAATGTTCGCAATCATCCAGTAACGCACGCGGAAAATGGTCAGCAGCAGCAGACCAACCGCACCCCAGAAGATGGCGCCCATGCCAACCTGCCACGGCAGACCCATCGCCTGAACGACCACGAATGCGAAGAACGCATTCAGGCCCATCGCCGGTGCCAGCGCAACCGGCAGGTTAGCGAACACACCCATCAGAATGCTGCCAAGGGCGGCGATCAGGCAGGTGGTTACAAAGACGGCGCTGGTATCCATGCCAGCAACGCCCAGAATTTGAGGGTTCACAAAAACGATATAGACCATCGTCAGGAAGGTGGTGAAACCCGCGATCACTTCGGTGCGTGCCGTTGTGCCGTGCTCGCGCAGTTTGAAAACGCGCTCAAGCAGACCCTGACCAGACGTCTGGGTAGTGTGTTGTTGACTCATCATCAATTTCCGAACAAGGAGGGAAAATTCGTCGCTATCCTATACCAAAATGCGACAATAGTGGCGGTTACGTGATACTTTTTTCATTGAATTTGCTTATACGGCAACGATTGCGTTTCGGCTAACTGCCGTACGTAAACGTTAAACTGGTTAAAAGGGAAAGGCATGTCCGGAATTGAAGCGGTATTTTTCGACTGCGACGGTACGCTGGTCGACAGTGAGGTCATTTGTTCCCGTGCGTATGTGGCCATGTTCCAGGAATTTGGCATTACGCTGGAACTCGAAGAGGTGTTTAAACGCTTTAAGGGCGTGAAGCTCTACGAGATCATCGACATCATTAACGAAGAACACGGCGTCGTTCTGGAGAAAGCGGCTCTGGAACCGGTGTACCGCGCCGAGGTTGCACGCCTGTTCGATTCGGAGCTGGAGGTGATTCCGGGCGCAAACGCGCTGCTGGATGCCATGACGGTGCCGATCTGCGTGGTATCCAACGGCCCGGTCAGCAAAATGCAGCACTCGCTGGGCAAGCTTGAGATGTTGCACCACTTCCCGGAAAAACTGTTCAGTGGCTACGATATCCAGCGCTGGAAGCCGGACCCGGCGCTGATGTTCCATGCGGCGAAAGCGATGGGCGTCAACGTAGAGAACTGCATTCTGGTGGATGACTCGTCTGCGGGCGCGCAGTCGGGGATTGATGCGGGAATGGAGGTGTTTTACTTCTGCGCCGACCCGCACAACAAGCCGATCGATCATCCAAAAGTCACGACCTTCACCGATCTGGCGCAGTTGCCCGCGCTGTGGAAGGCGCGCGGGTGGGATATTACTCGCTGAAAAAACAAAGCCGGATGGCGCTAACGCTTATCCGGCCTACAGGGCTAGTATGGCGGGTAAGCGCTAGTGCCACCCGCCACAAACATTACTCTTTTGGATCTTTACCCGCCAGCAGCTTGTCCAGCTCGTCGCCGCCCACGTGACGGAAGTCCTGACCTTTCACGAAGTAGAAAATGTATTCGCAAATGTTCTGGCAGCGGTCGCCGATACGCTCGATGGAGCGCGCGCAGAACAGGGCAGTCAGTACGCTTGGGATCGTACGGGAATCTTCCATCATGTAGGTCATCAGCTGACGCACGATGCCTTCATACTCCTGGTCGACCTTCTTGTCTTCACGGTAGATACGCACCGCTTCGTCCAGGTCCATACGCGCAAAGGCATCCAGCACGTCGTGCAGCATCTGCACGGTGTGACGGCCCAGCGACTCCAGACTCACCAGCAGCGGCTGGTGCTGCTGAGAGAACTTCTCCAGCGCGGTGCGGCAGATTTTATCCGCCACGTCACCAATACGCTCCAGCTCGGCGATGGTTTTGATGATCGCCATCACCAGACGCAGGTCGCTCGCCGTCGGCTGACGCTTCGCGATAATGCGCACACAGGCCTCGTCGATAGCGACTTCCATCATGTTGACGTTTTTGTCGCCTTCAATGACGCGCTTCGCCAGCTCGCTGTCCTGGTTGTGCATTGCCGTAATTGCATCAGAAAGCTGCTGCTCAACCATGCCACCCATGGTCATTACCTGAGTGCGGATGCTCTCCAGCTCTGCGTTGAACTGGCCTGAAATATGTTTATTAAGATTGAGGTTGTCCATGGTTTCTCCACATGCACTAAGGCAAATCAACCGTAGCGGCCAGTAATGTAATCTTCGGTTTGTTTCTTCGCGGGCTTAGTGAACAGATCGTCCGTGTTACTGAACTCAATCAATTCACCCAGGTACATAAACGCCGTGTGATCGGAGCAACGTGCAGCCTGCTGCATGTTATGGGTCACGATAACCACGGTGTAATCCTGCTTCAGCTCGGTGATCAGCTCTTCAATGCGGCCGGTTGAGATCGGGTCCAGCGCTGAACACGGCTCATCCAGCAGCAACACTTCAGGGCGAATCGCAATACCGCGCGCAATGCACAGACGCTGCTGCTGACCACCGGAGAGAGAGTAACCGCTCTGGTGCAACTTATCTTTGGTTTCGTTCCATAATGCGGCCTTGGTCAAAGCCCACTGCACGCGCTCGTCCATATCGGCACGGGAGAGCTTTTCAAACAGGCGAACGCCAAAGGCGATGTTGTCATAAATGGACATCGGGAACGGTGTGGGTTTCTGGAACACCATCCCCACTTTGGCGCGCAGCAGGGCAATATCCTGAGCCTGGGTCAGAATGTTTTCGCCGTCGAGGATGATTTCCCCTTCAGCACGCTGCTCCGGATAGAGCGAATACATTTTGTTAAAGGTACGCAGCAGCGTGGATTTCCCACAGCCGGACGGACCGATAAATGCCGTGACCTGGTTCTTGGCGATATCCAGGTTGATGTTCTTCAGGGCATGGAATTTGCCGTAGTAGAAGTTCAAATCACGAACCTGAATCTTACCCGGGGCAGTATCAACCATACTCATTGACTCATTTCCTCATTCGGCGCCGCGAGCTGCCGCGCCGTAAAAAATTAACCGTGTTTCTTCTTCGCGAAAATGACGCGCGCCAGAATGTTCAGCAACAGTACGCAAAGGGTAATGATCAGCACCCCGGCCCAGGCCAGCTGCTGCCATTCCGCGAAGGGGCTCATCGCAAATTTAAAGATCGTCACCGGCAGGTTGGCGATCGGCTGCATCATGTCCGTGCTCCAGAACTGATTGGAGAGGGACGTAAACAGCAGCGGCGCCGTTTCACCCGCGATACGCGCCACCGCCAGCAGGATACCGGTCATGATCCCAGAGACCGATGCCTTCAGCGTAATCGCCGAGATCATCTTCCATTTCGGCGTACCCAGCGCATAAGCCGCTTCACGCAGGCTGTCCGGCACCAGTTTCAGCATGTTCTCGGTGGTTCGAATCACAATCGGCACCTGCAGCAGCGCCAGTGCAATCACACCCGCCCAGCCAGAGAAGTGTTCCATCTGCGCCACCACCACGGTGTAAACAAACAGACCCACGACGATAGACGGTGCAGACAGCAGAATGTCGTTGATGAAGCGAATGACTTCCGCCAGCCAGGATTTACGACCGTATTCTGCCAGGTAGATGCCCGCCATGATGCCCAGCGGCGTGCCGAAGACCGTCGCCCAGAGGATCAGCAGTCCGCTGCCCGCCAGGGCATTCGCCAGGCCACCACCCGCCGTGTTCGGCGGCGGCGTCATTTCGGTGAACAGCGACAGTGACATTCCGTCAATTCCGCGAACAACCGTCGAGAAGAGGATCCAGACCAGCCAGAACAGGCCGAATGCCATCGTCGCCATAGAGAGCGTCAGGGCAATGCGGTTTTTCATGCGGCGTCTGGCCTGCATTTTACGGCGAGATTCCGCCAGTTCAGCGGTAGCTTGCATTTCGAGAGTAGCCATTAGCGTGCCCCCTCATTTTTAGCGAGACGCATAATCATCAGCTTGGAAATCGCCAGAACAATGAAGGTGATAACGAACAGAATCAGACCCAGCTCCATCAGCGCCGCCACGTGCAGCCCCGATTCCGCTTCCGCAAATTCATTCGCCAGCGCCGAGGTAATACTGTTACCCGGCATGTAGAGCGACGCGCTGTCGAGCTGGTAGGTGTTACCGATGATAAAGGTGACCGCCATGGTTTCACCCAGCGCACGACCTAAGCCCAGCATCACGCCCCCGATCACCCCATTTTTGGTGAACGGAAGGACGATGCGCCAGATCACTTCCCAGGTGGTGCAGCCGATACCGTAGGCCGACTCTTTCATCATCACCGGCGTTTGTTCGAAGACATCGCGCATGACCGCCGCAATGTACGGAATAATCATGATGGCGAGGATCACACCTGCCGCCAGAATGCCAATACCGAAAGCCGGGCCAGAGAACAGGGCCCCCACAAACGGAATGGCAGAAAGAACGTTACCGACCGGTTCCTGGAAGTATGTGGCGAACAGCGGTGCAAAGATGAACAGGCCCCACATGCCGTAGACGATACTTGGAATGGCCGCCAGCAGTTCGATGGCAATACCCAGCGGGCGCCGCAGCCAGCCCGGCGCCAGCTCCGTCAGGAACAGGGCAATACCAAAGCTCACCGGAACCGCAATCAGAAGGGCGATGAACGAGGTCATCAGCGTGCCGTAAATCGGCACCAGGGCGCCGTAGATATCGTTCGGCGCGTCCCACTCTTTGGTCCACAGGAAGGAGAAACCGAATTTCTGGATGCTCGGCCATGAGGAGAAAATCAGAGACACGATAATGCCGCCCAGCAGCAATAGCACAATCAGCGCAGCCAGTTTAACCAGCGCGCTGAAAATCATGTCACCTTTTTTACCCGGAGGGTTAAATGCAGGCTTGGTTGCAGCCATAAATTACTCTTCTGTTTGAGACGTTTTTACGAATATGCCCGGTGGCGCTAACGCTTACCGGGCCTACAGCTTAAACCGTAGGGCGGGTAAGCGCAGCGCCACCCGCCATCTTCGTTAAATATATCCTGTTAGTACAGCGCTTTACCGCTGCTGTCTTTCACGTTGGTTTTCCATGCAGCGCGAATCTGCTCAACCACGTTGTCCGGCAGGGTGGCGTAATCCAGAGCGTTAGCCTGTTTGCCGCCGTTTTTGTATGCCCAGTCGAAGAACTTCAGCACTTCGGTGCCCTGCTCAGGTTTCTTCTGCTCTTTGTGAACAAGGATGAAGGTGGTAGAGGTGATTGGCCATGCACCTTCGCCTTTCTGGTTAGTCAGATCCTGCGCGAACGATTTGCTCCAGTCAGCGCCTTTGGCGGCGTTAGCAAAGTTCTCTTCGGTTGGGCTAACCGGTTTGCCGTCGGCTGAAACCAGTTTGGTGTAGGACAGGTTGTTCTGCTTCGCATACGCATACTCTACGTAGCCGATGGAGCCAGGCAGACGCTGTACGAACGCAGCGATACCGTCGTTACCTTTACCGCCCAGACCGGTTGGCCAGTTAACGGTAGAGCCGGAGCCGACTTTAGATTTCCACTCTTCGTTCACTTTTGCCAGGTAGCTGGTGAACACGAAAGAGGTACCAGAACCATCCGCGCGGCGAACCACGGCGATGTTCTGAGAAGGCAGCTTCAGGCCTGGGTTGAGTTTAGCGATCGCTTCGTCATCCCATTTTTTGATTTTGCCCAGGTAGATGTCACCCAGGGTTTTGCCGTCCAGCACCAGCTCGCCCGACTTCACGCCCGGCAGGTTGATGGCCAGGACTACGCCACCGATCACGGTCGGGAACTGGAACAGGCCTTCCTGAGCCAGTTTGTCATCAGACAGCGGAGCGTCAGACGCGCCGAAATCAACCGTGTTCGCGGTAATTTGTTTAACGCCACCGGAGGAGCCGATACCCTGATAGTTAACCTTGTTACCGGTTTCTTTCTGGTAGGTATCCGCCCATTTGGCATACACCGGCGCAGGGAAGGTTGCACCAGCGCCAGTCAGGCTTGCTTCTGCAAATACAGAGAACGCGCTCAGAGATAAGGTCGCGGCGACAACAGTTGCGACAGTGGTACGCATAACTTTCATAATGTCTCCTGCAAGATTTTCGTAAATCGTTGTTTAGTGGCTACGATGAGCAAAATAGGACAAACAGGTGACAGATAAATGTACGAATTATGACAGTTTTATGACAATGAAAACTTCACTTAAAAAACAGTAAAATAAAGCTTATTTTTCAATGCGTTAGCCACATTTATGACAAGACGTTTTCAGAAATATTTTCTTTATGTGACACTGAAAAAAGTAGCTGAAGATGACAAATTGTCATTATTAAAAATGAGAAAGGATTGATGAAAAACAAACCAGGCAGGATAAAAAAGCTCCACCCGAAGGTGGAGCCTGAAGGGATTATTCTACGGTAACCGATTTCGCCAGGTTACGCGGCTGGTCGACGTCGGTGCCTTTGATCAGCGCAACGTGATAGGCCAGCAGCTGCAGCGGAACGGTGTAGAAGATGGGTGCAATCACCTCTTCCACATGCGGCATCTCGATGATGTGCATGTTGTCATTGCTGACAAAACCGGCATCTTTGTCGGCGAAGACGTACAGGACACCACCGCGGGCGCGGACTTCTTCGATGTTAGATTTCAGTTTTTCCAGCAGTTCGTTGTTTGGTGCCACAACGATGACCGGCATATCCGCGTCAATCAGCGCCAGCGGGCCGTGTTTCAGCTCGCCTGCCGCATAGGCTTCAGCGTGAATGTAGGAGATCTCTTTCAGCTTCAGCGCGCCTTCCAGCGCAATCGGATACTGATCGCCACGACCCAGGAACAGGGCGTGATGTTTATCAGAGAAGTCTTCCGCCAGCGCTTCAATGCGTTTGTCCTGAGACAGCATCTGCTCAATGCGGCTCGGCAGCGCCTGCAGGCCGTGAACGATGTCGTGCTCAACGGAAGCATCTTCGCCTTTCAGACGCGCCAGCTTCGCCACCAGCATCAGCAGAACGGTCAGCTGCGTGGTAAACGCTTTGGTGGAGGCCACGCCGATTTCGGTGCCTGCTTTGGTCATCAGCGCCAGATCGGATTCACGCACCAGAGAAGAGCCAGGAACGTTACAGATGGCCAGCGAGCCCAGGTAACCCAGCTCTTTAGAGAGACGCAGCGCGGCCAGCGTGTCCGCCGTTTCGCCAGACTGGGAAAGGGTGATCATCAGGCTGTTACGACGCACCGCAGATTTGCGATAGCGGAATTCAGACGCGATTTCCACATCGCACGGCACGCCCGCCAGGGATTCAAACCAGTAGCGAGAAACCATACCGGAGTTGTAGGAGGTGCCGCAGGCCACGATCTGAATGTGCTCAACCTTGCTGAGCAGTTCGTTCGCGTTTGCGCCCAGCTCGCTCAGATCCACTTCACCGTGGCTGATGCGCCCGGTCAGGGTGTTTTTGATGGCGTTTGGCTGCTCGTAAATCTCTTTCTGCATGTAGTGACGGTAAGCGCCTTTATCGCCCGCGTCGTACTGCAGATTCGATTCGATCTCCTGACGTTTCACCTGCTCGCCTTTGGTATCGAACACGGTCACGCTGCGGCGAGTCACTTCCGCGATATCACCCTCTTCGAGGAAGATAAAGCGACGGGTAACCGGCAGGAGCGCCAGCTGGTCAGAAGCGATGAAGTTTTCGCCCATGCCCAGACCGATAACCATCGGGCTACCGGAACGCGCGGCCAGCAGCGTGGACGGGTCGCGGGAATCCATGATCACCGTACCGTACGCACCGCGCAGCTGAGGGATAGCACGCAGCACCGCATCACGCAGTGTGCCGCCCTGCTCAAGCTCCCAGTGCACCAGGTGAGCAATCACTTCGGTGTCAGTTTCAGAGACGAAGGTGTAGCCGCGCGCTTTCAGTTCTTCGCGCAGCGGTTCGTGGTTTTCGATAATGCCGTTGTGCACGACCACGATGTGTTCAGACACATGCGGGTGCGCGTTACCTTCAGACGGTTCACCGTGCGTCGCCCAGCGGGTGTGCGCAATACCGGTACCACCGTGCAGCGGATGTTCTTCCGCAGCCTGGGCCAGCATCTGCACTTTTCCGAGACGACGCAGACGGGTCATATGGCCTTCTGCATCGACGACAGCCAGACCGGCTGAGTCGTAACCACGGTATTCCAGACGACGTAAACCTTCGAGAAGGATTTCAGCAATATCACGCTGCGCAACTGCGCCAACAATTCCACACATAATTTTAGATTCCGAATTTAGGCATTATGCCTGCGTTGTCGCTGACCTGTATTTGCCCTTTCCGGGCGCCCCGAGCCTTGTAGAGAGTGGGGTTATTTTTATGGGTACTGCTTGTGGGGGGAGGATTATATTATCCCCTCACCCCGGCCCTCTCCCCAAAGGGGCGAGGGAGAAAAACACCGCACCGAACGATCCCCTCTCCCCTGTGGGGAGAGGGTTAGGGTGAGGGGTAAATCCGTTACTTTTTCTTCACCGGGCGTTTCCAGCCCTGCTTGCTGACCTGCGGAACGCGGCTTAACACCAGCGCGTTCTCGGCCACATCGCGCGTGACGGTTGTTCCGGCGGCAATGGTCACCCCGTTACCCACGGTAACAGGCGCCACCAGCTGCGTATCGGAGCCAACGAACACGTCATCACCGATGATGGTTTTAAACTTATTCGCGCCGTCATAGTTACAGGTAATCGTCCCTGCACCAATATTCACGTTATCGCCAATTTCCGCGTCGCCCAGATAGGTCAGATGACCGGCTTTCGAGCCTTTACCCAAACGCGCTTTTTTCATTTCCACGAAGTTACCCACGTGAGCGCCTTCCAGCAGCTCAGCGCCCGGGCGCAGACGTGCAAACGGGCCGATGGTACAGGCGGCATCCAGACGGGCATCTTCCACCACGCTGAACGGGCTGATTTCGCAGTCGTCACCGATGACGCTGTTTTTAATCACGCAGCCGGTGCCAATTTTGACGCGGTTGCCCAGCGTCACGTTACCCTCGAGGATAACGTTAGTATCAATCTCAACGTCACGCCCGTGAGATAACGAACCACGCAGATCGAAACGCGCCGGATCGCGCAGCATCACGCCCGCCAGCAGCAGTTTTTCAGCCTGCTCGGACTGATAAATACGCTCAAGACGAGAAAGCTGCAGGCGGTTGTTCACACCGTCCGTTTCGCTGATGCGCGCCGGATGAACGGCGGCAATTTCACGCCCTTCGTGGTACGCCATCGCAATGATGTCGGTGATGTAGTATTCACCCTGCGCGTTGTTGTTGTTGAGTTTGGACAGCCAGCGCTTCATATCCGCGCCATTGGCAATCAGGATACCGGTGTTGATCTCCTGAATCTTGCGCTGTTCGTCGCTGGCATCTTTATGCTCAACAATACCCGTGACGTTACCGTTTTCACGGGTGATGCGGCCATAACCGCTCGGATCGTCCAGCACGACGGTCAACAAACCGATGCCGCCCTGCGGTTTGGCTGCACGCAGGCGAGTCAGTGTTTCAACGGAGATCAGCGGGACATCGCCGTAGAGCATCAAAATGTCTTCGTCATCCGCAAAGAAGGGCGCTGCCTGCTGCATCGCATGGCCTGTACCCAACTGTTCGGCCTGAAGCACCCAGTTGAGCTTGTCATCGCTCAGCGTCTTTTTAAGCAGATCGCCACCGTGGCCGTAGACCAGGTGGACCTGACTCGCACCCAGTTCATTCGCTGCATCAATGACATGCTGCACCATTGGCTTTCCTGCAAGCGTGTGGAGCACCTTAGGCAGATCGGAATACATGCGGGTCCCTTTGCCTGCGGCAAGGATCACCACGCTCATCGCACTGTTTGACATACGCATCCTGACGGTAGTTTGAGTGAGAAGTAAAAACGTTTGATGCTTAAAATTCTACATCTTTTTCATCATGAATTAAGGCCGAAAAAAAAAGCCAGCCTGGTATCCAGACTGGCTTTTGTGCTTTTCAAGCCGGTGTTACATCGCTTTTTTGGTCAACTCGATAACGCGCAGTTTCGCGATCGCTTTGGCCAGCTCCGCAGACGCCTGAGCGTAATCCACGTCACCATGAGAGCTGCTAATGTGCTCTTCAGCCTTACGCTTCGATTCCAGGGCTCGCGCTTCGTCGAGATCCTGGCCACGGATAGCGGTATCGGCCAGAACGGTCACACTGCCTGGCTGCACTTCAAGAATGCCGCCGGACAGATAGATAAACTCTTCGTGACCGAACTGTTTAACGATGCGGATCATACCAGGCTTAATGGCGGTGAGCAGCGGTGCGTGACCCGGGAAGATACCCAGTTCACCTTCACTACCCGTTACCTGGATTTTCTCGACCAGACCAGAGAACATTTGTTGCTCTGCGCTGACGACGTCCAGGTGGTAAGTCATTGCCATATCACCCTCCGATTAAGGCGTTAAAGTTTTTTGGCTTTTTCCACGGCTTCGTCGATGGAACCAACCATGTAGAACGCCTGCTCCGGCAGGTGATCGTATTCGCCTTCCATGATGCCTTTAAAGCCACGGATGGTGTCTTTCAGGGAAACGTATTTACCCGGAGAACCGGTGAATACTTCCGCAACGAAGAATGGCTGGGACAGGAAGCGCTGGATCTTACGCGCACGCGCTACCACCAGTTTGTCTTCTTCAGACAGTTCATCCATACCCAGGATGGCGATGATGTCTTTCAGTTCCTGGTAACGCTGCAGCAGGGACTGTACGCCACGCGCGGTGTCGTAGTGTTCCTGACCAACAACCAGTGGATCCAGCTGACGGCTGGTGGAGTCCAGCGGGTCAACGGCCGGGTAGATACCCAGAGACGCGATCTGACGGCTCAGTACCACGGTTGCATCTAAGTGCGCAAAGGTGGTGGCTGGTGATGGGTCAGTCAAGTCATCCGCAGGTACGTATACCGCCTGAACGGAGGTGATAGAACCGGTTTTGGTAGAGGTGATACGTTCCTGAAGAACACCCATCTCTTCCGCCAGCGTAGGCTGATAACCTACCGCTGAAGGCATACGACCCAGCAGTGCAGATACTTCCGTACCGGCCAGGGTGTAACGATAGATGTTATCAACGAACAGCAGAACGTCACGGCCTTCGTCACGGAATTTCTCAGCCATAGTCAGACCGGTCAGCGCAACGCGCAGACGGTTTCCTGGTGGCTCGTTCATCTGGCCGTAAACCAGGGATACTTTGTCCAGAACGTTGGAGTCGGTCATTTCGTGGTAGAAGTCGTTACCCTCACGAGTACGTTCACCTACGCCCGCAAACACAGAGTAACCGGAGTGCTCGATCGCGATGTTACGGATCAGCTCCATCATGTTTACGGTTTTACCTACGCCCGCACCACCGAACAGACCGACTTTACCGCCCTTCGCGAACGGACACATCAGGTCGATAACTTTGATACCGGTTTCCAGCAGTTCCTGAGAGCTGGACAGCTCTTCGTAGGAAGGTGCCGCGCGGTGGATAGCCCAACGCTCTTCTTCACCGATGTCGCCTTTCATGTCGATTGGTTGACCCAATACGTTCATGATACGACCCAGTGTTGCTTTACCTACCGGGACTTCGATCGGGTGCTCAAGGTCTTTTACTTCCAGACCACGACGCAGACCGTCGGAAGAACCCATCGCGATGGTACGCACGATACCGCCGCCGAGCTGCTGCTGAACTTCCAGCACCAGGCTCTCGTTACCATTCTGTACCTCAAGCGCGTCGTACACGCGTGGTACGGCGTCCTGAGGGAACTCGACGTCCACCACGGCGCCGATTACCTGGACAATCTTTCCAGTAGCCATCTTGAATCCTCTACGTAATTCGTAAACCTGGTTAAACCGCGGCGGCCCCCGAGACG
The DNA here is from genome assembly GCF_055816065.1 of Enterobacter sp. PL_is511. Classification (NCBI taxonomy): domain Bacteria; kingdom Pseudomonadati; phylum Pseudomonadota; class Gammaproteobacteria; order Enterobacterales; family Enterobacteriaceae; genus Enterobacter; species Enterobacter sp. PL_is511. The sequence continues at coordinate 242,099 of NZ_JBVPGP010000018.1, forward strand.
ATCTCGGTGAGTTCCTGAGTAATGCTGGCCTGACGAGCTTTGTTGTAAACCAACTGCAGCTCTTTAATCAGGCTGCCGCCATTATCGGTCGCGGCTTTCATCGCCACCATTCGTGCGGCCTGCTCGCTGGCCAGGTTTTCTACAACGCCCTGATAAACCTGAGATTCAACGTAACGACGCAGCAGGGTATCCAGCAGCGGTTTCGGATCGGGTTCATACAGGTAATCCCAGGTTTTTTGCTTCAGCTCGCCATCTTCTGATGCCGGTAACGGCAGCATCTGCGTGAGCGTTGGAACCTGAGACATGGTGTTAATGAATTTGTTGCTGACAACGTACAGTCTGTCCAGACGGCCTTCATCATAAGCCTGCAACATCACTTTAACCGGGCCGATCAGTTCGGACAGGGACGGGTTATCACCCATACCGGTCACCTGAGCGACAATGTTGCCACCAACGGAGTTAAAGAAAGAGACGCCTTTAGAGCCGATCATTGCGATATCGCACTGAACGCCTTTTTCAGACCATGCTTTCATATCCGCCAGCAGTTTTTTGAACAGGTTAATGTTCAAGCCGCCACACAGACCACGGTCGGTCGACACCACCAGGTAGCCCACGCGCTTAACGTCGCGTTCTTCCAGGTAAGGGTGCTTATATTCCAGATTACCGTTTGCAAGGTGACCAATCACTTTGCGCATGGTTTCTGCATAAGGACGGCTGGCCGCCATGCGATCCTGCGATTTACGCATTTTGGAAGCGGCGACCATCTCCATCGCTTTAGTGATCTTTTGCGTGTTCTGGACGCTTGCGATCTTACTACGTATCTCTTTTGCGCCGGCCATGAGCTTCTCCTCAATGCCAGGCGGCTTGTCCTGAGACAAGCCGCCGGACGATTACCAGGATTGGGTTGCTTTGAAGGAATCGAGGATAGCTTTCAGCTTGCCTTCGATTTCGTCGTTATAGCCACCGGTCTGGTTGATCTCTTGCATCAGCGGAGCGTGATCACGGTCGACGTAAGCCAGCAGAGCGGCTTCGAAGCTACCGATTTTCGCCAGTTCCACATCTTCGAGGTAACCGCGTTCAGCCGCGAACAGAACCAGGCCCTGCTGAGCAACAGACATTGGTGCGTACTGTTTCTGCTTCAGCAGCTCGGTCACTTTCTGACCGTGGCTCAGCTGTTTACGGGTTGCTTCGTCCAGATCGGATGCGAACTGAGAGAACGCAGCCAGTTCACGATACTGTGCCAGTGCGGTACGGATACCACCGGACAGTTTCTTGATGATCTTGGTCTGAGCAGCACCACCAACACGGGATACGGAGATACCCGGGTTAACTGCCGGACGAATACCGGAGTTAAACAGGTTGGTTTCCAGGAAGATCTGACCATCGGTAATGGAGATTACGTTGGTCGGAACGAACGCAGAAACGTCACCCGCCTGGGTTTCAATGATCGGCAGAGCGGTCAGAGAGCCCGTTTTACCCTTCACTTCACCTTTGGTGAAGTTCTCGACGTATTCCGCGTTAACGCGGGAAGCACGCTCCAGCAGACGAGAGTGGAGGTAGAATACGTCGCCAGGGAACGCTTCACGTCCAGGTGGACGACGGAGCAGCAGGGAAACCTGACGATAAGCAACAGCCTGTTTAGACAGGTCATCGTATACGATCAGTGCATCTTCACCGCGGTCACGGAAGTATTCGCCCATTGCGCAACCGGCATATGGTGCCAGGTATTGCAGTGCAGCAGATTCAGACGCAGTTGCTACCACAACGATGGTGTTAGACAGTGCGCCGTGCTCTTCCAGTTTACGAACCACGTTAGAAATGGTGGACGCTTTCTGGCCGATGGCCACGTACACGCATTTGATGCCGGAGTCACGCTGGTTGATGATGGCGTCGATAGCCATCGCGGTTTTACCGGTCTGACGGTCACCGATGATCAGTTCACGCTGACCACGACCGATTGGAATCATGGCATCAACGGACTTATAACCTGTCTGAACAGGCTGATCTACGGACTGACGGTCGATAACGCCTGGTGCGATAACTTCGATTGGGGAGAAGCCATCGTGCTCAACCGGACCTTTACCGTCGATTGGCGCACCCAGGGTGTTAACAACGCGACCCAGCAGGCCACGGCCAACCGGTACTTCCAGAATACGGCCAGTACACTTAACCTTCATGCCTTCGGCGAGGTCAGCGTATGGACCCATCACAACTGCACCTACGGAGTCGCGCTCCAGGTTCAGTGCGATAGCGTAACGGTTACCCGGCAGGGAAATCATCTCACCCTGCATACAATCGGCCAGGCCGTGAATGCGGATAACACCGTCACTTACAGAAACAATAGTACCTTCGTTGTGAGCTTCACTCACAACACTGAACTGAGCAATGCGCTGCTTGATCAGTTCGCTGATTTCGGTGGAATTCAGTTGCATGCTCCAGTCCCCTTAAGACTGCAAGACGTCTGCAAGGCGTTCAAGACGGCCGCGTACGCTGCCATCAATGACCATATCACCCGAGCGGATGATTACGCCTGCCATTACAGACTTATCGATTTTGCAATTCAGCTTAACTTTGCGTGACAGACGTTTTTCCATCGCGGCGGTGATTTTCGCAAGCTGTTCGTTACTCAGTTCAGTCGCAGAAGTCACTTCAACTTCAGCGGTTGCTTCACTAAGGGCACGTAAGTGCTCAAACTGCTCGAGAACATCCGGGAGCACACGGAGACGACCATTTTCTGCCATCACCTTAATCAGGTTCTGGCCGTTGGCATCCAGTTGCTCTCCGCACACGGCGATAAACGACGCGGCGAGAGTTTCAGGTGCTAACGCACCGGAAAGCAACTCAGCCATTTGTTCGTTTTTCGTCACCTCAGCGGCAAACGCCAGCATATCCTGCCAGCGATCGACATTGTGGTGTTCGACAGCAAAGTCAAAAGCTGCTTTGGCGTAGGGGCGAGCTACCGTAACAAATTCAGACATCAGCCCCTCCCTCCTTACAGTTCAGCGACAAGTTTGTCCACGATGTCGCTGTTAGCAGCTTCATCCACGGAACGTTCGATGATCTTCTCGGCGCCAGCAACAGCCAGAATCGCAACCTGCTTACGCAGTTCTTCACGAGCACGTTTACGCTCAGCATCAATTTCTGCCTGAGCCTGTGTCACGATCTTAGTACGTTCCTGTTCTGCTTCAGCTTTGGCTTCGTCCAGGATCTGTGAACGGCGTTTGTTAGCCTGTTCGATGATTACCTGAGCTTCCGCTTTCGCTTTTTTCAGCTGGTCTGTCGCGTTGGCCTGTGCAAGGTCCAAATCTTTCTTAGCGCGTTCTGCAGAAGCCAGACCGTCAGCAATTTCTTTCTGACGTTTTTCGATGGCAGCCATTAAAGGCGGCCATACATACTTCATGCAGAACCAGACAAAGAGAATAAACGCGATGGCCTGGCCGAGGATTGTTGCGTTCATGTTCACAGCACAATACCTCTTTAATTTCTGTGGCTTAGGGTTTTAAAACTACTACTACGCGACAGCAAACATCACGTACAGACCCAGACCTACAGCGATCATTGGGATAGCATCCACCAGACCCATAACGATAAAGAACTGAGTACGCAGCAGAGGAATCAGATCAGGTTGACGCGCTGCGCCTTCCAGGAATTTGCCCCCGAGGATGCCGATACCGATCGCAGCACCGATAGCCGCCAGACCCATCATCACAGCGGCAGCCATGTACAGCAGATCCATATTCAGGTTTTCCATGACAGTCTCCAGTTTGTTTCAATTAAAACGTAGTAGTGTTGGTAAAAAATCAGTGCTCTTCAGACGCCATCGACAGATAGACGATCGTCAGAACCATGAAGATAAAGGCTTGCAGCGTAATGATCAGGATGTGGAAAATGGCCCACGGCACATTCAGAACCCACTGTGACCACCACGGCAGAAGACCCGCGATCAGAATGAAAATCAGCTCACCCGCATACATGTTGCCGAACAGTCGCAGACCCAGTGAAACAGGTTTGGACAGCAGGCTAACGCCTTCCAGGATCAGGTTGACCGGAATAAACGCCCAGTGGTTGAACGGCTGCAAGGTAAGCTCTTTCACAAAGCCGCTTACGCCTTTCATTTTGATGCTGTAGAAAAGAATCAGGATAAACACGCCCAGCGCCATCGACAGGGTGATGTTCACGTCCGCAGACGGTACAACACGCAGTGCAGGCAGGCCGAAGATGTGCTCGCCGATAAACGGCAGCAGATCGATTGGCAGCAGGTCCATCAGGTTCATCAGGAAGACCCAAACGAACACGGTCAGCGCCAGCGGAGCAATCAGCTTGCTCTTGCCATGGTACATGTCTTTGACGCTGCCATGGACGAAGCCGATGATCATTTCGATGAAGGTCTGGAATTTCCCTGGTACACCGCTGGTCGCTCGTTTAGCAACACCGCGGAACATGGCCAGGAACAGAAGACCCAAAACCACCGAGAAGAACATGGAGTCGATGTTGATCGTCCAGAAGGTGGCCGGGGGGTTATGTGGATCCACCAGCGAGAATGTACGCAGGTCCAGCTGAAGGTTATTCAGATGGTGACCTATGTAATCCTGCGGCGTCATATTTTCTGAAGCCATGATGCCTTTTACCCTTTGTTATTGATTACAGCTGGAGCCAGAACTTGTACCACCAGCACCAAAACCCACGTTGCTATCAGCGGCATGAAGACCACTTTCAAAACCGCCAGCGCCATCACCAGTAGAGCAAAGGTCAGCAACACCTTACACACTTCGCCGAGGGCGAAGGACCAGGCCACGCGGCCTTTGGCGGGTGTATGCGCCTGATGACGCCAGGCAAAAATCATAAACAACACGTTTGGCAGCACAACCGCCAAACCCCCGCACACGGCGGAGATGCCCCAGAAGGGGTCTTTGAGGCTAAACAGCAGTCCACTTGCTATCACAGCCAGAAACTGAACGAACAGAAGCTTACGAGCAACGTTTCTACTCAAGAGCGACACAGACATCACGTTTTTACTCCTGCTCCCTTCGAGGTATGCCGCGTGTCGTATAAAACGTCCTTTAAGGCTCAGAGTCAAGCATCAAAAAGCGGTCAAATTATACGGTGCGCACCCGTGATTTCAAACATTAAGTAGCGAAAAGGTGAATAAATGTTTAAATATTTTTCCCCACCGCTATTTTTTAACTTTCGCTGAAAGCGTCAACCTTCGACCAAAACTGCAAACAGCGCGAAAACGTTGTCGATAAAGCGTGCACGAGATCACAAAACACACATTTGCGATAAGGTTGTATTTATCAAAGGCGCAAATCACGAAAATTTATCTTTATGAAATTAAACACAAAATGTCGCAACTATTTTCAAAACAGCCCAGTACACAATAAAAACCTTTTATTGACATTCTTAATAAATAATTAACATTACGTTCTGGTTACTGCCTTCCACTTTTAGCAGACTTATATTTTCACAGATGACTATCTTCTCGGTGAATAATAGGCGCTACGTTAACCGGAAGAAAAACCTTAGTGAAGTAGAGGTTAAAAGCTCCCCGATAAAACCCTGGTAGTTGTGCTGTTTTTTAACATGATAAGAACAGCACGAATTCCACATTTTTTATTAATTTTTTAAAAATTGTTTGGCTTAATTATCACCAGATGGCGTTCACCTTCGAGCTGAGGAATCTGTAATTTCTCAATAGACTCGACAGCAAAACCGTCTGGAAGCTGTTCAATCTCATCGCCTGGCAACTGCCCTTTCAGCGCATAAAAGCGGCCGTTCTCCGCAGGCAAGTGCTTACACCAGCTCACCATGTCATTGAGCGAAGCAAACGCGCGGCTGATAACCCCGTCAAACGGCGGCTCTGCCGGGAACTCCTCTACCCTGCTCTGCACGGGCGTAATGTTCTCAAGCTTCAGCTCATGCTGTACCTGACGTAAAAAGCGCACGCGCTTGCCGAGGCTGTCCAGCAGCGTGAAATGGCTCTCAGGGCGAACAATCGACAGCGGAACGCCCGGTAAACCTGGACCCGTACCCACGTCGATAAAGCGCTCACCTTTCAACCATGGGGCAACCACGATGCTATCGAGTATATGGCGGACGAGCATCTCGTTGGGGTCGCGAACAGACGTCAGGTTGTACGCTTTGTTCCATTTGTTCAGCATATCGACATAGGCCACCAGCTGATTTTTCTGGTGATCGGTGAGCGAAATACCTGCCTGATCCAGCAGACGAGAGAGTTTGTTGAGCACGGTGAATACCTGTTTAGAGATTTTTCGCCCGGTGGCGCTGCCGCTTACCGGGCCTACGAATAAGTAGGGCGGGTAAGCGAAGCGCCACCCGCCAAAAGCAATGTCAATTACGCGCTGCGGCGCAGCATACCTTGCTTTTTCAGCCAGACCAGCAGGATCGAAATCGCCGCAGGGGTAACCCCCGAGATGCGGGACGCCTGACCGATCGACACCGGTTTGTGATCGTTCAGCTTGGCGATCACTTCGTTAGAAAGGCCCGTCACCTGGCGGTAGTCCAGCATTTCCGGCAGCAGCGTGTTTTCGTTACGCTGCTGTTTTTCGATCTCATCCTGCTGACGCGCGATGTAACCTTCGTACTTCACCTGGATCTCAACCTGCTCTGCCGCTTCAGCGTCTTCCAGGCCCGGCGCGAACGCGGTCAGTTTGACCAGGTTCTCGTAGGTGACTTCAGGACGGCGCAGCAGATCTTCCCCGCAGGCCTCGCGCGACAGCGGCGCTGTTAAGTGAGCGTTTACTTCGGCAGCAGTTTCCGCCTGCGGATTCACCCAGGTGGTTTTCAGGCGCTGACGTTCCTGTTCAATGCGTTCCAGCTTCTCGTTGAAGCGCGCCCAGCGTTCGTCATCGACCAGACCGAGTTCACGGCCCATTTCGGTCAGACGCAGGTCGGCGTTATCTTCACGCAGCATCAGGCGATATTCCGCGCGAGAGGTAAACATACGGTACGGTTCTTTGGTACCCAGCGTGCAGAGATCGTCAACCAGCACGCCCAGATACGCCTGAGAACGGCCTGGTGCCCAGCCCTCTTTCTCAGCAGAGAAGCGCGCGGCGTTCAGGCCGGCAAGCAGACCCTGTGCAGCCGCTTCTTCATAGCCGGTGGTGCCGTTAATCTGACCCGCGAAGAACAGACCGTGGATGAATTTGCTTTCCAGGGTTGGCTTCAGGTCACGCGGATCGAAGAAATCGTACTCAATAGCGTAGCCAGGGCGAACGATTTTCGCATTCTCCATCCCCTGCATTGAGCGAACAATTTGCATCTGCACATCAAACGGCAGGCTGGTGGAGATGCCGTTCGGGTAAATTTCGTTCGAGGTCAGCCCTTCCGGCTCCAGGAAGATCTGGTGCTGGTTACGATCGGCAAAGCGCATCACTTTGTCTTCGATCGACGGACAGTAGCGTGGGCCGATCCCTTCGATCACGCCAGCATACATGGGGCTACGATCGAGGTTATTGCGGATCACGTCATGGGTTTTCTCGTTGGTATGCGTGATGTAGCACGGTACCTGCTGCGGATGCTGTGCCGCATTGCCCATGAACGAGAAGACCGGCATTGGGTTATCACCGTGCTGTTGCGCCAGCACGCTGAAATCAATGGTGCGCGCATCAATACGCGGCGGCGTGCCTGTTTTCAGGCGGCTAACGCGCAGTGGCAGTTCGCGCAGACGACGAGACAGTGGAATAGACGGCGGATCGCCGGCACGGCCACCGCTGTAGTTATCCAGACCGATATGAATTTTACCGTCCAGGAATGTCCCCACGGTCAGCACCACGGCTTTCGCGCGGAATTTGAGGCCCATCTGGGTCACGGCACCCACGACGCGATCGTTCTCAACGATAAGATCTTCAACCGCCTGCTGGAAGATCATCAGGTTCGGCTGGTTCTCCAGGGCGGTACGCACCGCCTGACGGTAAAGTACGCGGTCTGCCTGAGCACGGGTCGCACGGACAGCGGGGCCTTTACTCGCGTTTAGTATCCTAAACTGGATGCCAGCCTGATCGATCGCTTTCGCCATCAGGCCGCCAAGTGCATCCACTTCTTTTACCAGGTGTCCTTTCCCAATGCCGCCAATCGCCGGATTACAGGACATTTGTCCCAGCGTGTCGATATTGTGTGTCAAAAGCAGGGTCTGCTGACCCATTCGCGCTGCGGCCATTGCGGCCTCAGTGCCTGCGTGACCCCCGCCAATGATGATGACGTCAAAAGGATCCTGATAAAACATGGTGGTCTGCCTCGCGTAAAGCGGTATGAAAATGGATTGAAGCCCGGGCCGTGGATTCTACTCAACTTTAGTCTTTCGAGAAAGCATTGGGATCCTGGGCTATTAAAAAGAAGATCTTTTTATTTAGAGATCTGTTCTATTGTGATCTCTTATTAGGATCGCGAACCTGTGTGGATAAGTCCGATCTCATAAAGAAGATCATGCAGTTAGAAAGGATCGTTTGCTGTGAATGATCGGTGATCCTGGACCGTATAAGCTGGGATCAGATCGCGACTTTATGCACAGGCCAAAAACGACGCTACGGTTGTTCTTTGGATAACTACGGGTTAATACGAGCTTTTAACCAGAGTTATCCACATCTGTTCGCGCGATCTTTAATCGTTTTTGAGTAAATTTTTCCATTCCGCGAGCCAGATCTCGGCTGGATCCTCCGGAATGTCATGATCGAGGATGTTGATCTTGAGCGTTTCACCCAGCTGTTTTGCTCCGCAGGAGGTGACAGCGGCTTCGACTTTCTCTATTGCCCCGCAAAAGGTGTCATATTCGCGACTGCCGATCCCCACTGCGCCAAAACGGACGTTTGACAGGTCGGGCTGCTGTTCTAGCAGTTCGTCATATAAAGGTTGCAGGTTATCCGGCAGATCGCCCGCGCCGTGCGTGGAGGTGATCAGCAGCCAGACCCCGTCAGTCGGGAGATCTTCCAGCAACGGGCCGTGCAGGGTTTCCGTGGAAAAGCCCGCATCTTCCAGCTTTTCAGCCAGATGTTCCGCTACGTATTCCGCACCACCAAGGGTGCTGCCGCTGATAAGGGTAATGTCCGCCATTGATCGCTCGCCTGGATAAAGAGACGGCCATTGTACGCTGTGAGCGAGCTGGGATCTACCTGTGGAAAATGTGGGAATGAATTTGCCCGATCACGGACGGATGGTACGCATGATCGGGTTTTGCAGGGAGATCAGGGTCTCGGTGGACTGAATTTCATCGATTGTTTGGATCTTGTTGATAAGTACCTGCTGAAGGGCGTCGATGGATCGGCACATGACTTTAATAAAGATGCTGTAGTGCCCGGTGGTGTAATACGCCTCGGTGACTTCATCCAGCGCGTTTAGCCTCGCCAGGGCGGAAGGATAGTCTTTGGCGCTTTTAAGAATGATGCCGATGAAGCAGCAGACGTCATAACCCAGATGTTTAGGACTGACGTCAATGCGTGCGCCGGTAATGATCCCCGCCTGCTTCATCTTCTCTACGCGAACGTGAATGGTTCCCGGGCTGACGCCAAACTGTTTCGCCAGTTCGGCGTAGGCGGTACGGGCATTGGCCATTAACGCCTCCAGAATGCCGCGGTCGAGATTGTCGATCTGATAATTTTCCATAGCTTTTTCTTATGAAGATTAATGAATCACTCTATTCTAGCGTTTAATTTTATCGAATCAAAAGTGAAGGTGGCTTTTTGTTGATGAGTTATTGAATGTGATGCCATTTCTGTTGCTTAATCAATATCAACAGGACGCAGGAGTATAAATAATGAAAACCGCTTACATCGCAAAACAACGCCAGATCAGTTTCGTTAAATCCCATTTTTCCCGCCAGCTGGAAGATAAACTTGGGCTAATTGAAGTCCAGGCGCCGATTCTAAGCCGCGTGGGTGACGGGACCCAGGATAACTTGTCTGGATGCGAAAAAGCGGTACAGGTGAAAGTGAAAACACTGCCAGACGCCCAGTTCGAAGTGGTTCATTCACTGGCGAAGTGGAAGCGTCAAACCCTGGGACAACACGACTTCAGCGCGGGCGAAGGGCTCTACACGCATATGAAAGCCCTTCGCCCCGATGAAGACCGCCTCACCCCAATTCACTCTGTCTATGTTGACCAGTGGGACTGGGAGCGCGTAATGGGTGACGGCGAGCGCCACGTCGGCACGCTGAAATCCACCGTTGAGGCGATCTACGCCGGGATCAAAGCGACCGAAGCGGCCGTGAGCAAAGAGTTTGGTCTGGCACCGTTCCTGCCGGATACGATCCACTTTGTGCACAGCCAGGAATTGCTGGCCCGCTTCCCGGATCTGGATGCCAAAGGCCGTGAACGTGCGATTGCTAAAGAGCTGGGCGCGGTATTTCTGATTGGGATCGGCGGCAAACTGTCTGATGGCAAACGCCACGACGTTCGCGCGCCGGATTATGATGACTGGAGCACTGCGGGTGAGGGCGAGTTTGCCGGGCTGAACGGCGATATTCTGGTCTGGAACCCGGTACTGGAAGACGCATTCGAGCTTTCTTCTATGGGGATCCGCGTGGATGCTGACGCGCTGAAGCGCCAGCTGGCGGTCACCGGAGATGAAGATCGTCTCAAACTCGAGTGGCACCAGGCGCTGCTGCGCGGTGAAATGCCGCAGACGATTGGCGGTGGTATCGGCCAGTCCCGTCTGACCATGCTGCTGCTGCAATTACCCCATATCGGTCAGGTTCAGTGTGGCGTCTGGCCGCAGCAGGTACGTGAAAGCGTCGGCTCTCTTCTGTAATTAACGCTGCCAGCGTCTGAGCAGGCGGCTACGCAGCCCGGTATCAAAGCGCCAGATATGATCGAAGATGCGCATGATGCCGGGTTTTCCATGGGCGGACATCGCCACCGCATGAAAACGGTGCTGATGCACCCGCTGTAACTCCTTCACCTTATTCACCACGTCATCCGGTAGCCGCTGGGCAATAAAATCGGAAATCACCACCGCGTCGGCGTCGTACCAGTCGCCGCCCTGCATACGCTCCACAATGCTGCGAAAGCAGCTGGCCAGATCCGTGCCGCCGCGAAAACGCTGGCTCAGGAAGCGGATTGCCTGCTCGATCCCCTGCTGGTTCGTCAGCTCATAGCCCACGACTTCGCTGGAGAACAGCATGATGAAGCAGCGACGGCGATCGGCGAGCGCCACGCGCATCAGCGCCAGACAAAAAGCTTTTGCACACTGCTCGTTAAACCCGCCCATCGATCCGGACGTATCCACGCAAACGATGAAGGGCCCGCGCGGCTGTTCATCAAAATCCTGATGAACGACCGGCCGCTGGCTGATTTTCTCGCGCCAGGCTTCGCCGTGCAGCCGGTAGGTGAGAAGCTGTTTTTCCACCAGCCGACGGTAAAACTCATACTCCAGCTCGGTCATCCCCAGCGTGCTCAGCTCCGTGGGCAGCAGACGCAAAATATCATCGCTCTGCTGGAGCCCGTCGACCTGCTCCGGTACGGTGGCCGGTTCACGCACCAGGGTGCGGAAGGTTTCCATCGGGGCGTCTTTCTTTGGAACCGACTTTGCCTCTCTTGAGCGTCCCAGCTGTTCTGCAAGCTTCATCAGCTCGGGCTGCTGCGTCAGAAAATCGCCGTACTTGACGATCAGCTGATAGTCCCCGCGCCTGAGCTGGCCTGCGCTCATATCCCAGAGACGCCCAGCGGCGTTTTCATTCTCCACCAGCACCTGTTCTAACTGGCCGCTCAGGGTCATTCGTTCCTGAACTTCACTAAGCAGCTGTTCGCGCTCTTCATCCAGCAGCTGCTGGTTTAGCGTCGTGGCCTGCACCACCAGGCTGAGGCGCCAGCGCTGTAAGAAGAGGGTGTGCAGCGCCGGGGTAAAAGTGGCGTTATCCGTGACCAGCGCCCGCGCCTGGCTGGCAAACGGGGAGTGGACCTTGTCGAGCAACGTCAAGGTTTGCGGAAGATGGACGATAAACTGCGGCGTGGAGAGCCGCTGGCACTGCTGATAGCAGGCCACCTCTTCCGTTAACTCAGGCGGAACTTCGGTCTCCCTGAACCGCTGACGCAAATTTTCGCGCCAGCGCGGAAGATCGTCCGTCATCGCCTTTTTGAGCTTCGGAAATTTTTCAAAGAAGGCTGCCAGCTGCGGTGACGCCAGAAGTGTTATGACCACCTCTTCGATCAACCCCTCCTCGCTGACGGCCAGCATAACGTTAAGCGTATCCAGGGTTAGCATTGACGCGCCTGTTTGATCTGCGCGCTGACGTCCTGCAGGCTGGCTTCAATGCGGCCTAACCAGTCGCTATGAATAAAGAGGCACTTTTGCTGCTCGCTAAAGCGGGTATGCTGCTGGTGCCATTCCGTATCCAGCGCTTCCAGCTGCTGCTTAATCTCTTCCGGTACGCTGTCCGAGGCGGTGCCCGGCAGCGCCAGACGCGAGCCCTGCAGGCTGACGTCGCGGATCACCAGATGCTGGCTGCTGTCCACTTCCATATTCAGCGGCTGTGCGAAACCGATGCCGTTGAGCTTTCCACGGATCTCTCCGCCCTTATCCAGCCACTGCGCCAGCGCCTCGCGCTCAATCGTAATGTGTACCACCTGCATATCATGCAGCTTGAGCGGCTGCTGGAGCAGCAGCGTTAGCGTTGCGCCGGTCAGATCCGCGGGAAGCTCGTAGTGCGGTTTACGGGCGAACATGCCTCCAAGGCGATTCACTTTCAGCGCGGTTTTATCACTTTGCTGCTGCTGGAGCTGGATGCGCCGCTGGGCAATCGCCCCCAGTTGATTGAGCATTGCCTGCTGTCCCCAGGCGTGTCCGGTCATCAAAACGTCAAGCTGCTGCTGCATCAGATTCATGCCTTCCGCGTCGTGCCACAGGCAATCTTTCAGCAGGATCAGATCGATGGGGGCAACGGCATCGCGGCCGCTAAACAGGGCGCTGGCCTGCAGGAGGCGGATCGCTTTTTTCCAGCGACGATCGGAGACATAGGGTGCAGAAGGGAGGAGATCAAGCTGCTGACGCAGCAGATAGATCAGCTCGAATACGGCGTCAGGCAGTTTGATTTTGCTAATATCCTGCTGCCACTGGTAATACTCCTCATCCGTCACCTGTAGCGAAGCGGATACCGGGTTTTCACTCTCATCCTGCTGGCTCACCAGCATGGAGCGGAAGTTTGATTTGTCCTGCACTTTGTCCAGCCACAGGCGGATGAGCATACGGTCATACAGCGCTTCCAGACTGCTGTCGGCCTCGGGCAGTTCGTTAGAGGCGGCCACCAGCAGGCGCATCGGGATTTTCTCTTCACTGGCGCCGTTGCGGAACCGACGTTCGTTTATCGCCGTGAGCAGGGTGTTAAGAATGGCCGGTCCCGCTTTCCAGATCTCATCGAGAAAGACAATCTCAGCCTCAGGCAGATACCCCGCCGTCAAACGCTCATAGCGCCCTTCATCTTTCAGCGCCTGAATAGAGAGGGGGCCAAACACTTCTTCAGGGGTGGAAAAGCGGGTCATGAGATATTCGAAGGCGCGGGCATTCTGAAAAGCAAATTTTAGCCTGCGGGCAATCAGGCTTTTGGCAATGCCCGGCGGTCCCAGCAAAAACACGCTTTCACCGCTCAGCGCCGCCAGTAAACAGAGGCGAATGGCGTGGCTACGCTCGAAAAGGCCTTTCTCCAGCGCGCTGCTGAGGCGGGAAATTCTTTCTGCTAATAAATGTGAGTGAGCCATAATAGTTTTGCATCCTTTCGCCGTCGTGGCGGCCAATTGAAGCGAGTATAGACGTTTCAGTCAGGGCTGGTAATAGACTGAAGTGCGGCGCAATTTTCTTTGCGCTACATTAATGCGGTTGCATTTAGGGGTACGATTTTGCAATGAATCGTGCATACTGTGCGCTTTTTGTGGGCCAAGGGACCAGGAACACATTTGTTATTTAAACGAAAAGACTAGTCTATGAGCACTGATAATAAGCAATCATTACCCGCAATAACGCTTGCGGCGATCGGGGTTGTCTACGGTGATATTGGCACCAGCCCGCTTTATACGCTTCGTGAATGTCTGTCCGGCCAGTTTGGCTTTGGTGTTGAACGCGATGCCGTGTTTGGCTTCCTGTCCCTCATTTTCTGGCTGCTGATCCTGGTGGTTTCCGTTAAGTATCTCTCCTTCGTTATGCGTGCTGATAACGCAGGTGAAGGCGGGATCCTGACCCTGATGTCTCTTGCCGGGCGCAATACCTCGGCCAGAATGACCTCAGTGCTGGTCATTATCGGCCTGATTGGGGGCAGTTTCTTCTACGGAGAGGTGGTTATCACGCCCGCTATTTCGGTGCTGTCGGCGATAGAGGGGCTGGAGATTATCGCTCCACAACTTGATTCATGGGTGGTTCCGCTGGCCATTATTGTCCTGACGCTGCTGTTCATGATCCAGAAGCACGGTACCGGGCTGGTGGGCAAACTGTTTGCACCGATTATGCTGGCCTGGTTCCTGATCCTGGCGGCGCTTGGTTTGCGCAGCATTATCGCGAACCCGGAAGTGCTGCAGGCGCTGAACCCCTACTGGGCCGTGCATTTCTTCCTCGAATACAAAGTGGTTTCCTTTGTGGCGCTGGGTGCCGTAGTGCTCTCCATCACCGGTGTGGAAGCGCTGTATGCTGACATGGGTCACTTCGGGAAACTGCCTATCCGCGTGGCATGGTTTATTGTGGTGCTCCCGTCGCTGGTGCTGAACTACTTCGGTCAGGGGGCGCTGCTGCTTAAAAACCCGGAAGCGATCAAGAACCCGTTCTTCCTGCTGGCGCCTGACTGGGCGCTGGTACCGATGCTGATCCTGGCGACGCTGGCGACCGTCATTGCCTCTCAGGCGGTGATTTCCGGCGTATTTTCTCTGACGCGCCAGGCCGTGCGTCTGGGTTATCTGTCACCGATGCGCATCATCCATACCTCAGAGATGGAGTCGGGTCAGATCTACATCCCGTTCATTAACTGGCTGCTCTATTTCGCTGTGGTCATTGTTATCGTCAGCTTCGAGCACTCCAGTAACCTGGCGGCGGCGTACGGTATTGCGGTAACCGGTACGATGGTGCTGACGTCGCTTCTCTCCACCACGGTGGCGTACCGAAACTGGCACTGGAATAAATTCCTCGTGGCGATGATTCTGGTGGGCTTCCTGTGCATCGACGTGCCGCTGTTCTCTGCGAACCTCGACAAGATTGTCTCCGGAGGCTGGCTGCCGCTGACGCTGGGTCTGGTGATGTTTATTGTCATGACCACCTGGAAAAGCGAGCGTTTCCGCCTGCTGCGCCGCATGCACGAGCACGGGAATTCTCTGGAGGCGATGATCGCTTCTCTGGAGAAATCTCCGCCGGTCCGCGTGCCGGGTACCGCGGTATACATGTCTCGCGCGCTGAATGTTATTCCGTTCGCGCTGATGCATAACCTCAAGCACAACAAAGTGCTGCACGAGCGCGTGATCCTGCTGACGCTGCGCACCGAAGATGCGCCGTATGTTCATAACGTCCGCCGCGTGCAGATTGAGCAGCTGTCGCCGACTTTCTGGCGCGTAGTGGCAAGCTACGGCTGGCGTGAAACGCCAAACGTGGAAGAGGTGTTCCACCGCTGCGGCCTGGAAGGGCTGAGCTGTCGGATGATGGAAACATCGTTCTTTATGTCGCACGAGTCGCTGATTATCGGCAAGCGCCCGTGGTATCTGCGCCTGCGCGGCAAGCTATACCTCATCCTGCAGCGTAATGCCCTGCGTGCGCCTGACCAGTTTGAGATCCCGCCTAACCGCGTGATTGAGCTGGGAACGCAGGTCGAGATTTAAGTCTTTGTGCGGCCTGATGCCCTCACCCCGCCCCTCTCCCACAGGGAGAGGGCGCAAACATAAAAAACGGTAACCAGGGGGTTACCGTTTTGCATTTACCTCCACGCCATTTCACTTAGCGAAACGTTTCGACGTCGATCACAAATCTGTTACGTCATGATGGTTTTCTGAACATTTCTGGGGCTACACTACTTTTAGCGAAACGTTTCGCTAGTGGAGCAAGAAAATGAAGAAAGGCACTGTACTCAACTCAGAAATCTCATCGGTTATTTCCCGTCTTGGGCATACCGATACGCTGGTGGTTTGCGATGCAGGCTTACCGGTTCCGCGCAGCACAACCCGTATCGATATGGCGTTAACGCAGGGCGTACCTTCGTTTATGCAGGTACTGGACGTGGTGACCGCGGAGATGCAGGTTGAGGCGGTCATTCTCGCGGCGGAAATCAAACAACATAATCCGCAACTCCACGAAACGTTGCTCAGCCACCTTGAGCAGCTGCAACAACACCAGGGAAATACCATAGAAATTCGTTACACAACGCACGAACAATTCAAACAACAAACCGCAGACAGTCAGGCGGTGATTCGCAGCGGGGAGTGTTCCCCGTATGCGAATATCATTCTCTGTGCTGGCGTCACCTTCTGAGGCCATCATGGACGCATTACTGCAACTTAAAGGGATCGATAAGTCGTTCCCGGGCGTAAAAGCCCTCTCCGGCGCGGCGCTGAACGTCTACCCCGGGCGCGTCATGGCGCTGGTGGGCGAAAACGGCGCCGGCAAATCCACCATGATGAAAGTGCTGACCGGTATCTACCAACGCGATGCCGGTTCACTCCTTTGGTTGGGTAAAGAGACCACCTTCACTGGCCCGAAATCCTCTCAGGAAGCGGGCATCGGTATTATTCACCAGGAGCTGAACCTCATCCCGCAGCTCACCATTGCGGAAAACATCTTCCTCGGCCGCGAGTTTGTGAACCGCTTCGGTAAGATCGACTGGAAAACCATGTATGCCGAAGCGGACAAGCTGCTGGCGAAGCTGAACCTGCGCTTTAAGAGCGACCGCCTGGTGGGCGATCTCTCCATCGGCGATCAGCAGATGGTGGAAATCGCGAAGGTGCTGAGCTTCGAGTCGAAGGTCATCATTATGGATGAACCGACCGACGCCCTGACCGATACCGAAACCGAATCCCTGTTCCGCGTTATCCGCGAGCTGAAATCGCAGGGGCGCGGGATTGTCTATATCTCTCACCGTATGAAAGAGATCTTCGAAATCTGCGATGACGTCACCGTTTTCCGCGACGGGCAGTTTATTGCCGAGCGCGAAGTGGCGACGCTGACTGAAGATACGCTCATCGAAATGATGGTGGGACGTAAGCTCGAAGATCAGTACCCGCATCTGGATAAAGCGCCGGGTGAGATCCGCCTGAAGGTGGACAACCTCTGCGGTCCGGGTGTGAACGACGTGACCTTCACCCTGCGCCAGGGCGAGATCCTGGGCGTAGCGGGCCTGATGGGGGCGGGACGTACCGAGCTGATGAAAGTGTTGTACGGCGCACTGCCGCGTACCAGCGGTTATGTCACCCTCGACGGCCATGAAGTGGTCACCCGCTCTCCGCAGGATGGTCTGGCGAACGGCATCGTCTATATCTCCGAAGACCGCAAACGCGACGGCCTGGTGCTGGGGATGTCAGTAAAAGAGAACATGTCCCTGACCGCGCTGCGCTATTTCAGCCACAGCGGTGGCAGCCTGAAGCATAAAGACGAGCAGCAGGCGGTGAGCGATTTTATCCGCCTCTTTAACGTCAAAACCCCGTCGATGGAGCAGGCGATTGGCCTGTTGTCCGGCGGGAATCAGCAGAAAGTGGCGATTGCGCGCGGGCTGATGACGCGTCCGAAAGTGTTGATCCTCGACGAGCCAACCCGCGGCGTAGACGTGGGGGCGAAGAAAGAGATCTATCAGCTGATTAACCAGTTTAAGGCCGACGGTCTGAGCATCATTCTGGTCTCTTCCGAGATGCCAGAAGTATTAGGCATGAGCGATCGCATTATCGTCATGCATGAAGGGCATCTCGGCGGTGAATTCACTCGCGAGCAGGCCACCCAGGAAGTTCTGATGGCTGCCGCTGTGGGCAAGCTTAATCGCGTGAATCAGGAGTAAGAAGATGACTACCCAGGCTGTTTCTGGTCGCCGCTATTTCACAAAGGCGTGGCTGATGGAGCAAAAATCGCTAATTGCCCTGCTGGTGCTGATCGCGATTGTGTCGACCATGAGCCCGAATTTCTTCACCGTTAATAACCTGTTCAATATTCTGCAGCAGACGTCGGTGAACGCCATTATGGCGGTCGGCATGACGCTGGTGATTCTGACCTCAGGTATCGATCTGTCCGTCGGTTCCCTGCTGGCGCTCACCGGCGCGATCGCCGCTTCGATTGTCGGCATTGAAGTCAACGCGCTGGTGGCCGTGGCCGCTGCCCTGGCGGCAGGTGCGGCGATAGGCGCCGTCACCGGCGTGATTGTGGCAAAAGGCCGCGTTCAGGCGTTCATCGCGACGCTGGTGATGATGCTGCTGCTGCGCGGGGTGACCATGGTTTATACCAACGGCAGCCCGGTCAATACCGGCTTTACCGATAACGCCGATCTGTTTGGCTGGTTCGGTATCGGTCGCCCGCTGGGTGTCCCGACCCCGGTATGGATCATGGCTATCGTCTTCCTGGCGGCGTGGTACATGCTGCATCACACTCGTCTGGGCCGTTATATCTATGCGCTGGGCGGTAACGAAGCGGCAACGCGCCTGTCCGGTATCAGCGTTAATAAAGTCAAAATTATCGTTTACTCCCTGTGCGGTCTGCTGGCGTCACTGGCAGGCATTATCGAAGTGGCGCGCCTCTCCTCCGCGCAGCCAACGGCGGGTACGGGGTATGAGCTGGACGCCATTGCGGCAGTGGTTCTGGGCGGTACGAGTCTTGCGGGCGGTAAAGGTCGCATTGTTGGGACATTGATCGGCGCACTGATCCTCGGTTTCCTGAATAATGGTTTGAATTTGTTAGGTGTTTCCTCCTATTACCAGATGATCGTTAAGGCAGTGGTGATTTTGCTGGCGGTACTGGTAGACAACAAAAAACAGTAACTGACGACACTACAGGACATCTTAGATATGAACATGAAAAAACTGGCTACCCTGGTTTCTGCTGTCGCGCTGAGCGCAACCGTAAGTGCTAACGCCATGGCGAAAGACACCATCGCGCTGGTTGTCTCTACCCTGAACAACCCGTTCTTCGTCTCTCTGAAGGATGGCGCGCAGAAAGAAGCGGACAAACTGGGCTACAACCTGGTGGTTCTGGATTCACAGAACAACCCGGCGAAAGAGCTGGCTAACGTTCAGGACTTAACCGTTCGCGGCACCAAAATTCTGCTGATCAACCCAACCGATTCTGATGCCGTAGGCAACGCCGTGAAGATGGCAAACCAGGCGAAGATCCCGGTAATCACCCTGGACCGTCAGGCAACCAAAGGCGAAGTTGTGAGCCATATTGCGTCTGATAACGTGCTGGGCGGTAAAATCGCGGGTGATTACATCGCGAAGAAAGCCGGTGAAGGCGCGAAAGTTATCGAACTGCAGGGGATTGCCGGTACGTCTGCCGCCCGCGAGCGTGGCGAAGGCTTCCAGCAGGCGGTTGCAGCGCATAAATTCAACGTACTGGCCAGTCAGCCTGCGGACTTCGACCGTACTAAAGGTCTGAACGTCATGCAGAACCTTCTGACCGCGCACCCTGACGTGCAGGCAGTATTCGCGCAGAACGACGAAATGGCGCTGGGCGCGCTGCGTGCCCTGCAGACCGCTGGTAAATCTGATGTGATGGTTGTCGGATTTGACGGCACGCCGGATGGTGAAAAAGCAGTAAACGATGGCAAACTGGCAGCGACCATTGCTCAGCTGCCTGAGCAGATTGGCGCCACTGGCGTTGAAACTGCCGACAAAGTGCTGAAGGGCGAAAAAGTTCAGGCCAAATACCCGGTTGACCTGAAGCTGGTCATCAAGCAGTAAAGGCGAATCAGGCCGTCACGGCGGCCTGAGGGACACCAATAAAGAAAAGTGTGGCATACGCCACCGGGTAACACCGGTGGCGCTCTCTGATGGACAATCCAACCATGAAAACCGCAGGTAACCTCGTCGTCCTTGGCAGTATCAATGCCGATCACATTCTTAACCTTGAATCGTTCCCGACACCGGGCGAAACCGTCACGGGTAACCAGTATCAGGTGGCATTTGGCGGTAAAGGTGCAAACCAGGCCGTTGCTGCCGGTCGCAGCGGGGCAAATATTGCGTTTATCGCCTGCACGGGTGATGACGATACCGGTGAGCGCGTACGCAAGCAGCTGGCGAGCGACAATATCGATATCGCACCGGTCAGCGTTGTTGCAGGGGAATCTACCGGCGTTGCGCTGATTTTCGTCAACGCAGAAGGTGAGAATGTCATCGGTATTCATGCTGGCGCTAACGCGGCGCTGACGACGGAACGCGTAGAAGCGCAACGTGCACTCATCGGCGGAGCGGAAGCCCTGCTGAT
Organism: Enterobacter sp. PL_is511; assembly: GCF_055816065.1. Classification (NCBI taxonomy): domain Bacteria; kingdom Pseudomonadati; phylum Pseudomonadota; class Gammaproteobacteria; order Enterobacterales; family Enterobacteriaceae; genus Enterobacter; species Enterobacter sp. PL_is511. Next base: position 262,461 of record NZ_JBVPGP010000018.1, read on the forward strand.
GCAGCTGGAGTCGCCGGTTGAAAGCGTGCTGGCCGCCGCCAAAATTGCGCATGAAAATCATACCACTGTCGTACTTAATCCGGCCCCTGCCCGTGTATTATCAGACGAGCTGCTGGCGCTGGTGGACATCATCACGCCGAACGAAACCGAAGCCGAAAAGCTGACGGGCATTCGCGTTGAAAACGATGATGATGCCGCGCGAGCCGCGCGTGCGCTGCACGACAAAGGCATCGGAACGGTGATCATCACCCTGGGTAGCCGTGGGGTGTGGGCAAGCGTCAATGGCGAAGGCCGTCGCGTGCCGGGCTTTAAGGTGAAGGCGATTGATACCATTGCAGCGGGAGACACCTTCAATGGTGCACTTGTGACCGCGCTGCTGGAAGGTATGAGAATGGATGACGCTATCCGCTTCGCACACGCTGCCGCAGCGATTGCGGTGACGCGCAAGGGCGCCCAGCCTTCCGTTCCGTGGCGTAAAGAGATCGATGAATTCTTAAGTCAGCAGGGGTAACGCTTGGCCACAATGAAAGATGTCGCCCGCATGGCGGGCGTTTCTACCTCGACGGTCTCTCACGTTATAAACAACGATCGCTTCGTCAGCGAGGCGATTCGGGAGAAAGTCGAAGCGGCGGTAAAAGATCTCAACTATGCGCCGTCTGCGCTGGCGCGCAGCCTTAAGCTCAACCAGACGCGCACCATCGGTATGCTGATCACCGCGAGTACCAACCCCTTTTATTCAGAACTGGTTCGCGGCGTGGAGCGCAGCTGCTTCGAGCGTGGCTACAGCCTGGTGCTGTGCAATACCGAAGGTGACGAGCAGCGCATGAATCGTAACCTGGAAACGCTGATGCAAAAACGCGTCGACGGGCTACTGCTGCTTTGTACCGAAACGCACCAGCCGTCGAAAGAGATCATCCAGCGCTATCCTTCGATTCCCACAGTGATGATGGACTGGGCGCCGTTCGACGGTACCAGCGACCTTATTCAGGATAACTCCCTGCTGGGGGGCGATATGGCCACTCAGTATCTGATCGATAAAGGCTATACCCGCATCGCCTGTATTACCGGCCCGCTGGACAAAACCCCGGCGCGTTTGCGTCTGGAAGGGTATCTCGCCGCGATGGCGCGGGCGGGCCTTTCCGTGCCGGAAGGGTACCGTATTACCGGCGATTTTGAGTTTCACGGTGGTTTTGAAGCGATGCAGACGCTGCTGGCGCAGCCGCAGCGTCCGCAGGCTGTTTTTATCGGCAACGATGCCATGGCGTTTGGCGCCTATCAGGCGTTATATCAGGCCGGTTTGCGTGTTCCCCACGATATGGCGGTAATCGGCTACGATGATATCGAGCTGGCCAGCTATATGACGCCGCCGCTCACCACCATTCATCAGCCAAAAGATGAGCTGGGCGAGCTGGCCATCGATGTGTTGATCCACCGAATGGCTCAGCCCACGCTGCAGCAGCAACGCCTGCAGCTTACTCCTGTTCTGATGGAACGGGGTTCGGTTTAGCTTTCGCCTTATGGCGTTCTTTAATCAGGTTACGGCCATCTTTCGGTTTTAACAGCATAAAGACCAGCGCTGAAACGACGGTGAGTGCGCCCATGGTGATAAAGGTATAGTGGAACTGCTCGACGGTGTTCGCGCTGTCGAAACCTTCATAAAACCGCAGTACCGCCGCGCTCACGGCCACACCCAGACTGATGGACAACTGCTGTGTTACCGCCAGCACGCTGTTGCCGCTACTGGCGTTCTCGTCGGTCAAATCCGCAAGGGTGATGGTGTTCATTGAGGTGAACTGCGTCGACATCGCCATGCCCAGTACAAATAGCGGCAGGATCAGCATCCAGACGGGTAACGCGGCGGACTGCAGCGAGAACTGCGCAATCATCAGACCGATAAAGACCGTCACACCAACCAGCGTCTTACGATAGCCAAACCAGCGTAGCACCTGCGTCACGGTCGATTTTGCCAGAATCGAGCCCATTGCGGTGGGCGCCATCATGCAGCCGGCAATCAGGGCCGGGTAGCCGAAACCCACCTGCAGCATCAGTGGCATCAGGAACGGTACGCAGCCCGTCCCCAGACGCGAGGCAATGTTTCCCGCGATCCCGACGGAAAAGGTTCGGGTGTTGAAGAGCCCAAGAGAGATTAACGGCGTCGGGTGACGGCGCGCGTGACGTATATAAAGAAGGAACAGCAGCACGCCGGCGAGGATAACGGAGAGCGCCATCCACGTCGCGACGATCTTCTCGCCAACCAGCTCCATCCCGCTGGAGAAGAGTACCAGGCTCAGGCCAAACAGGAAAAAGCCACCCATGTCGAAGCTGCGTCTTGGCGTGGTGAAGTTCGGCATATATTTGCGGGCATACAGCAGCCCCGCAACGCCAATCGGAATATTAATCAGGAAGATCCAGTGCCAGCTTGCCCAGGTGACAAACACGCCACCGAGTACCGGGCCCAGTATCGGGCCGACCAGTCCCGGCATGGTAACGAAGTTGAGCACGGGAAGCAGTTCGCTTCGAGGGTAGGCTCGTAATAAGGCAAGGCGCGCCACGGGCATCATCATCGCGCCGCCAATGCCCTGTAATACGCGGAAGATAACCAGTTCCGTTAAGGACGAGGAGAGCGCACAGGCCAGCGAACCGAGCGTAAAGAGCGTCACGGCCAGCATGAAAACTCTACGGGTACCGAAGCGGTCAGCCAGCCAGCCGCTAACTGGAATTAACATTGCAACCGTCAGGGTGTAGCTGATGATGGCGGACTGCATCGCCAGCGGGGAGCGGTTAAGGCTTTGCGCAATAGCGGGAAGCGCGGTGTTGAGGATGGTGGCATCCAGTGCCTGCATAAAAAACGCCATGGCTGCAATCCACGGCAATCCGGCCATGCTGCGCGCTTTTTTCTTTGTCATTTATTTACCTGCTGGTGGGTTGGCGCAGCCAGTAATGCCTGGCACGCACTCAGGGCTCGCTGCCCGTCGCTTTCCTGAATGGCATCCACTATCGCCTGATGCAATTCCAGTTTTACCACGTCGTTTTGTGTAATAGAGGTAAAGTAGGTGTGATACACCGAATGAAATAATGAGGCAAACGAGGTGAGGAACGGATTGGCGCTCATCATATAGATATGTTCATGCCAGGCCATATCGACCTCAACCCAGCGTTCGCGGTTGAAGTGTTTTTTCAGGAACACCATCTCTTCCATCAACGCGTTAAGCTGCGCTTTCTGCTCTGCTGTGCCAAGCGTGGCGGCAAGCAGACATGCCTGAGGTTCAAGGCTGCTGCGCATCACCAGAAAGTGATCGACGACCTGATGAAAGTTGTCTTCCGTCATCCACCAGGAGAGCAGCTCCTGATCGAGAAAATTCCAGTTACTCTGTGGCATCACGCGTGTGCCAATACGAGGACGTGGAAGCACCATACCTTTTGCCGTCAGGGTTTTCACCGCTTCGCGCACTGCGGTACGGCTCACCCCAAACTGCTCACCCAGCTCCATTTCACCCGGCAGGATGCTGCCCGGGGCATATTTACCCGCTAAAATCCGCTGAGCCAGCTTTTCTGCCAGCACATACGACAGGTTTTTTTGGGCGGCCAGCTGTTGTGCGCTTAATGGCATCGCTTTTATTCCTTAAAGATTCATGCTGATAATTATGCCACCTCGAATGTGATTGTGGTTGCAGATACATCAAATAGAACAATTTGTAGCTTGATTTCACCTCTGTTGGTGAAAAAAAACGCGGATGGAAACTTTTTTTAAATTTCCTCTTGTCACCTCGGAATAACTCCCTATAATGCGCCTCCACTGACACGGAACAACGGCACACACGCCGCCAGGTCAGCAGAGAAAAGCGAAAATAAACGCTTGACTCTGAAGCGGGAAAGCGTAATATGCACACCCCGCGCCGCAGCGAAAACGAAGCGGCACTGCTCTTTAACAATTTATCAGACAATCTGTGTGGGCACTCAAAGTGACATGGATTCTTAATGTCTTCGGACAATAAATGAATACCAAGTCTCTGAGTGAACATACGTAATTCATTACGAAGTTTAATTCA
>NZ_JBVPGP010000013.1:0-141890 GCF_055816065.1 Enterobacter sp. PL_is511
GTGCCCACACAGATTGTCTGATAAATTGTTAAAGAGCAGTTGCAACGCGGCTTTCGCTCACCGTTGCGAGGTGGCGTATATTACGCTTTCCTCTTTCAGAGTCAACCCGTTATTTCAGGATTTTTTCTCTTCAACCGACCGGGTTGTTTGTGAAGTGATTCACATCTGCCGTGTCGATGGAGGCGCATTATAGGGAGTTCCCGAACGACCGCAACCGAAAAGTTGCAAAAAAATGACTGACTGCTGCATTCCCCAGCAAAACCCCGCCTTATACCCTTTTATACACAAAGTTATCCACAATCATGAGCGGATCGCGATGCGATCCTACGAATTGCGCGGGAAGATCAACTATACTAGCGGCAAATACTCTCCTCTGTGCAGGCCCATCCTCATGACCACACAACGCCTCGCCCGTGACTGGCGTCTCCCTACAGCAGGAGTGATGCTGCTGGCAATCCTCTTTGCCGGTTTTACCCTGCATGCGCACTGGAACGCTTTTATCCAGTGGTGTCTCGCCACACAAATTACGCTGCACCGTTATCTGGTGATGTATCTGCTGCAGCTTAATAACCACCAGTACAGCGGCGGATTATGGCTGTTAACGGGAGCTTTCCTTTATGGTGTCCTTCACGCCATCGGACCCGGGCATGGAAAATTCATTGTGACGACCTATCTGACCACCAATAAGGAAAGCGAGCTGGCCGCCCGGGTCGTCCCCTTCCTGGGTAGCCTGATGCAGGGCGTCAGCGCCATTCTTTTTGTCTTTATTCTGGCTATAGGGTTTAACCTCGCCTCAGGGGATATCAGTACCAGCCGCTGGTACGTGGAAAAGATAAGTGCAGTGCTTATTGGCACATTTGGCGCGTTTGTTATTTACCAGGCGCTGAAGAGCCTGCGTCCACACAGGTTAACGATCTCAGCCATCAAACCGCTTCATCAGCACGATGAGCACTGTGGCTGCGGTCATCATGGCGTGGGGGCAAACCTGACACAAAGCGACTGGAAAACACGCCTGGGTGTCATTCTGGCAATTGGCGCACGCCCGTGCAGCGGGGCGATCATGATTCTGATGTTTTCGAACGCGCTGGGCATTGTCACCTGGGGGGTGGCCGCAGTCATGACCATGTCTTTGGGAACCGCGCTTTCTATCGTGGGGCTTTCACTGGCAGTACGCTACGCCCGCGAGCGCACGGTGAGCTGGTTCGGAGAAAGCACCTCATTAAGATGGCTCGTACCGGCAGTCAAAATAGCCGGAGGGATAGTCCTGATCCTGTTCGCGACGGTGCTGTTCCTGACGGTGATCCCCATCAGTGCCAATGGCGACTACATCGCCGCCGGATGCTAATAAAAGAAAACCCGCCGTTGGCGGGTTTTTTTATTACTCGTTGATGCGTGGATGCTGGTCCACCAGTCGGGAGCGTTTTTTCTGCAGCTCTTCAATCTCTGCGTCAATATCCTCAATCTTCTGCTCTACGTTATCGTAGTGCTCCCGCAGGATCTCTTTCGCTTCCTGAATATCCGATGCCGCAGGCGTGGCGCCTTTCAGAGGACGATTCGCCGTCTCCTTCATGGTAATACCGGTAATCAAACCAATCACCGCGATCACCATCAGGTAATAAGCCGGCATCATCAGGTTCTGCGTGCTCTCCACCAGCGAGGCGGCAAGCGTTGGGGTCAGACCGGCAATCAGCACCGAGATGTTAAAGGCCGCGGCCAGCGCGCTGTAGCGAATGTGGGTCGGGAACATCGCGGGCAGCGTTGAGGCCATCACCCCGATAAAGCAGTTAAGGATCACCGCCAGCATCAGCAGACCGGCAAAAATTAGCCCCAGCACATCGCTGTTAATCAGAATAAATGCCGGGATTGCCAGCGCAAACAGCGCAACGCTTCCCAGAATAATGAACGGTCGACGGCCAAAACGGTCACTCAACAGGCCCATAATCGGCTGCACAAACAGCATACCGACCATGATGGCGATAATAATCAAGACACCGTGATCTTCCGAGTAGTGCAGGTTATGCGACAGATAGCTCGGCATGTAGGTCAGCAGCATGTAGTAGGTCACGTTGGTCGAAATCACCAGACCAATACAGGTCAGCAGGCTGCGCCAGTGCTTAGTGGCAATCTCTTTGAACGACACCTTCGGACCATCCTGCAGCCCTTCGCGGTCACCCTGTTCCAGCTTATCGACGTGCTGCTGGAACGCGGGCGTTTCTTCAAGCGCATGACGCAGGTAGAGACCAATGATCCCCAGCGGCAATGCCAGGAAGAACGGGATACGCCAGCCCCAGTCGAGGAAGTTCGCTTCCCCCACTACGGTTGAAATCAGCACCACCACGCCCGCGCCCAGAACAAACCCGGCAATCGAGCCGAAGTCCAGCCAGCTTCCCATAAACCCGCGCTTACGGTCCGGAGAGTACTCGGCAACAAAGATCGAGGCGCCGGTGTATTCCCCCCCCACGGAGAAGCCCTGTGCCATCTTACAGATCAGCAGCAGAATCGGTGCCCAAATGCCGATGGTGGCGTAAGACGGGATAAGGCCGATACAGAATGTACTGATCGACATAATGACGATGGTGATGGCAAGAATTTTCTGACGGCCATATTTATCGCCGAGCATACCGAAGAACAGTCCACCCAGCGGGCGAATCAGGAAGGGAACGGAGAACGTACCCAGTGCGGCAATCATCTGAAGGCTGGGATCGGCCCCGGGGAAAAACACTTTACCTAACGCATAGGCCACAAAGCCGTAGACACCAAAATCGAACCATTCCATCGCATTACCGAGCGAGGCTGCGGTAATGGCTTTACGCAGCTTTGCGTCATCAATAATGGTGACGTCGCGAAGTGTGATGGGTTTAATCTTTTTCCTTCTTAGCATAGCTATCCTCGTTGACTCGGCCCTGTCTGTTTCACAGTCCAGTTTACGTTCTGTGAACCATGGGATCCGCTCCATGCGAATCGCCTTATTCAAGCGTAGCAGGTTTACTTACATTGACGTTTTACGCCGATACAACCGAACCTGTTGACGCCTGCCTGGGCAGTTAATGACCTTTTTACCCTACCAGCGTTTATATTTGTGATCAACTTCACACATATTTTCGCGTCCGGTCAACCTAGTCAAATTTTTGTCAAGGAGTGCCAATAAGCACTTCCTTAACCTACCTAAAGAGCATCCTCACGCACGTCATTATTTCTTTCGTAACAGAAAAACAAACCTCGTTAATTCACATCAAATTTACATAAATTTCCATCCACAGGAACCGGACTCAGGTTTTACATTGAATATGTGACAAAGATAACTAAAACGATGTTTTATTTTCATTGAATCGATATTCCAATGATCGCATGATAAATCCGAATTCAGCGTTTTATGTTTTACAGAATGAGGTTAATCGAGAGCACACATTTAATTATGCGTGCAGGATTATCGAAAAAACACCGCAAACGACAAGAGCAATTAATTGAATTTATTGACTAATTTTTAACACCTGTCACCCGTCCTGCGGGATCCGATGTGAGGTTTGTCCATGAAGATTAAAGCCACGATAGAACGCATACCCGGCGGTATGATGCTGGTTCCGCTGGTACTGGGCGCCATCCTGAATACCCTTGCCCCTGATACCGGGGCTTATTTTGGCGGTTTCACAAAAGGCATGATAACGGGCACGGTTCCGATTCTTGCCGTCTGGTTTTTTTGTATCGGCGCATCCATTAATTTGCGGGCAACAGGTACTGTAATACGGAAATCCGGCACGCTGGTGATAACCAAAATAGCCGTAGCCTGGGCGGTAGCAATGATATGCGCGATGTTCATCCCGGAGACTGGAATTCAGACCGGGTTCTTCGCGGGATTATCGGTCCTGGCGATTGTCTCGGCGATGGATATGACTAACGGCGGATTGTACGCCAGCCTGATGAACCAGTATGGGACGAAAGAAGAGTCCGGCGCATTTGTGTTGATGTCTCTGGAATCTGGTCCGCTGATGACGATGCTGATCCTGGGGTCTGCTGGCCTGGCCTCTTTTGAACCCCACCACTTTGTCGGCGCGATCCTGCCCTTCCTGATCGGCTTTGCCCTTGGCAATCTCGATCACGATCTGCGTGATTTCTTCAGCAAAGCCACGCCGGTGCTGATCCCGTTCTTCGGCTTCGCACTGGGGAACACCATTAATCTGAAGGTTATCCTCGATACCGGCCTGCTGGGTATTGTGCTGGGGGTCGCCGTGATCGTCATTACCGGTATTCCGCTGATCATTGCCGACCGCGTGATCGGAGGAGGAAACGGCACGGCCGGCGTCGCCGCCTCTTCAGCCGCAGGGGCTGCCGTCGCAAACCCGGTGATTATTGCCCAGATTAACCCGGCCTTCGAACCGGTGGCCGCTTCAGCGACAGCGCTGGTTGCCGCCAGCGTCATTGTCACCGCGATTCTGGTGCCGATCATCACGGCGCTGTACGCGAAACGCTACGGGAATATGCAAGAGGCCCAGCCTGAACCGAAACCAATAGAAATGAATCATTAACACACCGCACCAAACCATCCCCTCTCCCCTGCGGGGAGAGGGTTAGGGTGAGGGGGAAGAGATCACCCAAAAATCTCTTCCACCATCCCGTCAACCAGCCGTTTTGCCGAACAGAGCCTCGGCATACCCAGCGCGACGGTCTGCCAGTTTTGCGTGACTGACCAGCTCACCGGATGTTGATCCGCCTGACACCAGTCCCCCAGCCACCCCAGCATGTCTTTATGATCGATTAAACCCGGAGAGGCCGGCGTTGTCAGCCACTGGTGATAGAAATGGCGGGTCGTGGGTGACGCATTAATGCCCTGCGCCAGATAGTTAGCCGCCATGCTGCGCAGGTTATCCTTAAGCATTGCCGCTACATCTTCATTCGCGAGGCGGCATGCATCACCAAATGCCCCCCAGCGCAGCTCTTCCAGGACAATAAAACAGCGCCCGGCCAGGGACCAGCCATCATAGTGCCCGGCCCGCCAGCGGGTGAAAATCTGCTCGCTGTGCTCGCCCGCCTGCACCGTGAGCCCGCGCTGGGTCAGCGCCTTCTCTTTATAGGCTGCGCGTTGGGTAAAATGAGAAGCGAGTTCACCGTATTGCTGCATCAGCCCAGGGGATTGCGGGGCGCGCGGGTGAGTCTGCTGGCGCAAAGCAATCAGCTTCTCAGCCATCAGCGTCAGCGCGAGATGACCCGGATCAAGCATGCCGGCCAGTTTTTCCGCCAGCCCCAGGCGCAGCCCCGCATTTTCATTGAGCATCCCCGCCATCGCCCAGGGGCGGAGCCGGGTATGCGTCATGATTTCCTGCGTCAAACGCTCACGAAACTGAAGCTGCTGTGGTCCCAGGTGAGGATGACGCGCCGCGTCTCCCCCCTGCACCAGATCGACCATAAATTTTGGATTAATACACTCCAGCGTTCGCCCGGGACCGTCCAGTAGTGGTGTTGTCATGGTTGCTCTGCCGCGAATAGAGTTTGAATATCATCGCGTAACAGTCGGGTATCTTCCTGTATCCACGTCGCAGTAGTGATACTTTGCTTCAACAACTGGCAGAGCGCTCGGGTTGAATGCTCATTCTGTTGACGCACTGCGAGGCTATCACGCAAGCTTTCCTGTAACCCGGTCAGGCACAACGAAAATTCTGCAAAGAACGTTGCCATTCCTGCCGTAACAGAGACATCGACCTGCGCGGACAAAGCTTTACGTATTTGTTCACAAAACTGCTCAATATGTTGCTTAAATTTGTCATGTAGCTGCGCAATGTCGATAACATAGCGCGTGCGCGTTTCCACATACTCATCCCAGCCCCAGCCCGGATTATTGAGCCAGCGAGAGACCGTTTCCCGCATGCTGCTCCCGCCTGATGGCGGGTCTGCCTGACTGTCATCCTGCGCAATCGCATCGTTAAACAGCGCCCGCGTATTGAAGTTAAGCTGGCTCGCCTGAAACGCTGGGAAACTGATTCGCGCCCGAAAACCCGCATGGCTCAGATGCTCTTTAATACGTGCTTCGATAGGGCGCATGGCTTCGTTCAGGGAGCGTGCCAGCGTAGACTCAAGCTGGTCGAAGCGTAACGCCAGCTCCCGGCAAATCTTCGTCTGCGCATCCAGCATCACCAGCTCGCAGGAGGAGCGGATTTTACTCAGCGCGATCTGCGCCTGCCCTTCATCGTCCAGAACCAGCTGCTTCAGCTCGTGCGGCTCGCCACCGTGAGGGTTCTGCCGAGCGATGCCTGCCAAATCAAGAATATGCCGAGCGCTGAACACCTCGCCAATCGCCTGGTTAAGCGCGGTTTTTTGGGCCCCCATAAAGTCCGCAGTGGCGTTCAGCGCCTCCTCAACTTCATGTTTCACCTCATCGCTCACGACGCACTGGCGCGTCTGAAGAAGCGCCGTGTCCTCTTCCAGACGTGCAATATTCAATTCCAGCGCCTCAAAGGCAACCGTCAGACCCTGATAGCGGAAGTCGAGGTACTCCCGGGCATTTTGTGCGTAATTAAGGAGCTTATGCGAAGCCGAACGCAGCGCGTATAGCGAGGCATTGGCATAGGCGGCGTAAATCAATTTGCGTATGGGTTGTTCAAACAGCGAATCTTCCCAGAGCAAATCGGCAGAATGACGAATATGATCGATATCGTCCAGGTCCGCCGTGCGCCAGCGACGTCCAAGCGCAGCCTCGGCAAAATCCTGCACCCAGGGCTGCTCCTGATGATCCGGCAGCTGTCCGTGGGTACTCATCTCGTAGCGCGCGCGGTTCGCCAGATATGCCCACATGGATGAAACGGGGTAGATCTGACCAGGCGAAATATTGCCCTTCATTAAGGTACCGGAGATCATCGCCCGGACCTGCTCTTCATCGTCGCTATTGCGATCTTTCTGATCGAATTTATTGACCAGCGCATACAACGGCACTGATTTTCCCGCCGCGGAAATGGCCTGGCGAACTTCTTCATCAGAGATGGATTTAAGCTGGGTATAATCCATCACGGCCAGCACCGCCGACGCACGGGACAATTGCTCGTTGAGCATTTTTTGCAGATGTGGCTGTCCGGCCTCATTCGGCCCGGGCGTATCGAGCAGCGTCAGCTGTCCGAGATGAGCATCCAGACCCGCAAGATGCACGAACTCCACTTCAATGACCGGAATATGTTCGATAGCCGCATATTCAGAGAACGGAAACGCCACACCTAACGCCTGGGAAAGTCTCACCAGGTCGTTGAGGCTTTTCAGACAATGAAATATCGGCTGCGCGCCAAGGTGATGCTTCTCAAAAGCTTCTCCTTTTTCAATGCGCTCCAGCAGCGTATTCATGTCTTTATCAATTTCAAGATGCTGGGCCAGCTTCCCCCGATCGTAATCGCATAGCTTTTTCTGGAGCAGTTGAATCAATTCATCAATCGGCGAGGCATGTGAAAAATGCAGCACCGGGTCCTTCTGACCCGGCGTGTGCCGAATCAGGGTGGGAAGCGCCGTCATCGGACGATTGCGGTTCGGCAACACTTCGGTCCCTACAATCGCATTAATGGTGGTCGATTTCCCCGCTTTCATGGTGCCAACAATAGCCAGGACCATTTCCAGCCGGGTTATTTTCCGTAATTCATTATTCAGCATCGCCTGCTGTGCATCGACGCCGCGCGCGCTAAAATGCAAAGGTAAAACGTTGTTCTTTTCACCCGTAATGGCAGCCGCTGTGCTCTCCAGCATCGCAGCCGGCATTGATTTCAACGTATCAAGATTTTGCAGGGCGAGCTGTAACAAACGCTCGGCTTCCTGGCTTAATTCAAAAATGGTCTGTGTGTGCATGATAAAAGACTTTCCTTAACGCAAATTTATTACTTTTATTAAGCCACTGGTATTAATTATGTTGTTCAGGCTTATATGATCACGTGTGGAAAACATGTTCGCCGAAATATAACTGATTGATGATAATCAGAAATAATTCGCTATCCTTGCATGGCGTGTGAAGCTCTGCTCCTGGCCTGACAGCCAAAAGAAAAAAGCGTAGCCCAATTTTAAGAAACTTCAGGATATATCATCATTATTTACCCATCTAAAAAGAGAGGTAATACGCCCCTGCCAAAAGATATGTATGGCAGCGAGGTCAGGAGATAAATAACGATGTGTTGCTTCACCTTATCCGAAATGGAGGGGCGTAGCAATTTGCTGCAATAAAATATTCGATATATTTAGCATCAATTTTTTCCCACCGTGCTAATGACGTAAGCATCGCTTAACTGACTGACAGGAAGTGTCACTCCCGATACGCTTTTTGCATCTTTTTTAATTCACAATATCACCGACAACCATGTGGATTTGCGCTATACTTGCCGCCTTTTTCGGCACACTGCCGTCATTTAGCTGGCACTTCCAGCGCGTTTACACTTTTTGAGGATACCGATATGTCACTCCCACACTGCCCGAAATGCAATTCTGAATACACCTATGAAGATAATGGCATGTTCATCTGCCCGGAATGCGCTCACGAATGGAATGATGCCGAACCATCACACGATGCTGATGCACTTGTCGTAAAAGATGCGAACGGCAATCTGCTGGCGGACGGCGACAGCGTAACCGTGATTAAAGACCTGAAAGTGAAAGGCAGTTCTTCCATGCTGAAGATTGGCACCAAAGTGAAGAATATCCGTCTGGTGGAAGGCGATCATAATATCGACTGCAAAATTGACGGCTTCGGTCCGATGAAACTGAAATCAGAGTTCGTGAAAAAGAACTGATTTACCCGCCCGGTGGCGCTTCGCTTACCGGGCTTTCGGGAACTACACTTAATGGGCTTTTCTTACGTGAGGTAAAGATTATGCCGTTAAGTCCCTACATCTCTTTCGCCGGCAACTGCGCAGAGGCCACCGCCTTCTACCAGCAAGCCGTCGGCGCAGAGCCTCTCTATAAAATCACCTTCGGCGAAATGCCAAAAAGCGATAACAGCGAGGAAGGCTGTCCGTCCGGTATGAAATTTCCGGATTCCGCTATCGCTCACTCCAACGTCCGCATTGCAGGCAGCGATATCATGATGAGCGATGGGATGCCGCCGGGCAGCAACGCACAGTACGCGGGCTTTACGCTGGTGCTCGACACCCAGGATGTCGATGAAGGCAAACGCTGGTTCGACAACCTTGCCGATGGCGGGAATATCGAAATGGCCTGGCAGGAAACCTTCTGGGCGCACGGTTTCGGTAAAGTCACCGACAAATACGGCGTGCCGTGGATGATTAACGTCGTCAAGCAACAAACGTCGTAGGCAGGACACGCGCAGCGCATCCGCCCACAGCGCCGGTGGCGCTGCGCTGACCGGGCCTACGATGATTGTCATCAAACTCCGCTCAACTCTTCAAACTCCCGCAACCTGCACTTAACCCAAATGTCACATTGATGCGCCAGCATGAGGCCACATTTATCGTGAGGCCCAGCACATGCAAACTGTCATCCGCGTCGAGAAACTGAGCAAGACCTTCAATCACAACAAGGCTCTGCATGCCGTTGATCTGACCGTCCGGCAGGGCGATATGGTGGCGCTTCTCGGGCCTTCCGGCTCGGGTAAATCCACCCTTCTGCGCCATTTGAGCGGGCTTATCACCGGCGATAAAACGCCGGAAAGCCACGTAGAGCTGCTGGGTAATACCGTGCAGCGCGCGGGGCGTCTGGCGAGCGATATCCGCAAGAGCCGTGCCCAGACGGGCTACATCTTCCAGCAGTTCAACCTGGTAAACCGCCTGACGGTGCTGGAGAACGTGCTGATTGGCGCGCTCGGCAGCACCCCGTTCTGGCGTACCTGCCTGCGCTGGTTCTCCCCTTCCCAAAAGCAGGAAGCCTTACAGGCGCTGACCCGCGTCGGCATGGCGCATTTCGCCCACCAGCGCGTTTCCACCCTGTCCGGTGGACAGCAGCAGCGCGTCGCCATTGCCCGCGCCCTGATGCAGAAAGCGCAAATCATTCTTGCTGACGAACCCATTGCCTCGCTGGACCCGGAGTCCGCCCGCATCGTGATGGAGACCCTGCGCGACATTAACCAGAACGACGGCATTACCGTGGTGGTCACGCTGCATCAGGTGGATTACGCCCTACGCTACTGCGAACGCATTGTCGCCCTGCGTCAGGGGCACGTGTTCTTTGATGGCGCGAGCCATCAGTTTGATAACGAACGTTTTGACCATCTCTACCGCAGCATTAACCGCGTCGAAGAGAACGCGCAGGCTGCTTAATTAAACCCGATCCGAGGAAAGTACATGAGCTACAAAGCCGTTGCCGCGCTGGCCTTTACCAGCATGTTCAGCCTCAGCACCCTCCTAAGCCCGGCGTATGCACAAGAGCAGGAAAAAGCGCTGAACTTCGGCATTATTTCGACGGAATCACAGCAGAACCTGAAACCCCAGTGGGAACCGTTCCTGAAAGATATGGAAACCAAGCTGGGGATCAAAGTGAACGCCTTCTTCGCCCCGGACTACGCGGGCATCATCCAGGGGATGCGCTTTAACAAAGTGGACATCGCCTGGTACGGCAACCTCTCCGCCATGGAAGCGGTGGACCGCGCGAACGGCCAGGTCTTTGCCCAGACCGTCGCGGCAGATGGCTCCCCGGGGTACTGGAGCGTGCTGATCGTCAACAAAGACAGCCCGATCAACAACCTCAACGACATGCTCGCCAAACGCAAAGAGCTGACCTTCGGCAACGGCGATCCGAACTCCATCTCGGGTTACCTTGTCCCTGGCTACTACGTCTTCGCCAAAAACAACGCCTCCGCCAGCGACTTCAAGCGCACCGTCAACGCCAGCCACGAAACCAACGCTCTGGCCGTCGCCAACAAGCAGGTGGACGTTGCCACCAACAACACCGAAAACCTCGACAAGCTGAAGACCTCCGCACCGGACAAGCTGAAAGAGATCAAGGTTATCTGGAAATCCCCGCTGATCCCCGGCGACCCGATTGTGTGGCGTAAAAACCTGTCCGAAAGCACCAAGGACAAGGTGTACGACTTCTTTATGACCTATGGCAAAACGCCGGAAGAGAAAGCGGTCCTGGAACGTCTGGGCTGGGCACCGTTCCGCCCGTCAAGCGACCTGCAGCTGGTCCCGATTCGCCAGCTGGCGCTGTTTAAAGAGATGCAGGGCGTGAAAGACAACAAAGGGCTGAAGGACGAGGAGAAGACCAGCAAAGTGGCCGCGATTCAGGCCCAGCTTGAAGACCTCGACCGCCTGACCGCCGCGCTCGGCGCGATGACCAGCGTGAATAAAGCGGTGCAGTAACTCAAGTCCCCTCTCCCACAGGGAGAGGGAGAACGGATTAAGGAGTCAAACATGCAAACCATCACCCTCCCACCGCCAAAGCGCAGCTGGTTCTCGCTCATTAGCTGGGCCATCCTGCTGGCGGTGCTGGTTATCTCCTGGAAGGGCGCGGAAATGGATCCGCTGCTGCTCTTCAAAGACGCGGGCAACATGGCGACCTTCGCCGCCGACTTCTTCCCGCCGGACTTCAGCCAGTGGCAGGACTATCTCAGCGAAATGGCGGTCACTCTGCAAATCGCCGTCTGGGGCACCGCCCTTGCCGTCGTTCTCTCTATTCCATTTGGCCTGATGAGCGCCGAAAACATCGTGCCGTGGTGGGTATACCAGCCCATGCGCCGCCTGATGGACGCCTGCCGCGCCATCAACGAAATGGTCTTTGCGATGCTGTTCGTGGTCGCTGTCGGCCTGGGTCCGTTCGCCGGCGTAATGGCGCTGTTCATCCACACGACCGGCGTGCTTTCCAAGCTGCTCTCCGAGGCGGTCGAAGCCATCGAGCCCGGCCCGGTGGAAGGCATCCGCGCAACGGGTGCCAACAAAATCGAAGAGATCCTCTACGGCGTTCTGCCGCAGGTGATGCCGCTGCTGATCTCCTACTCCCTGTACCGCTTTGAATCCAACGTCCGCTCCGCCACCGTGGTCGGCATGGTGGGCGCAGGCGGGATTGGCGTCACCCTGTGGGAAGCGATTCGCGGTTTCCAGTTCCAGCAAACCTGCGCCCTGATGGTACTCATCATCGTCACCGTCAGCCTGCTGGATTTCCTCTCTCAACGTTTGCGTAAGCACTTCATCTGAGAAGCGAGGCTTTGTTTTCTATGCACTTATCCAGACATCCGACCAGTTACCCCACCCGCTGGCAAGAGATTGCGGCAAAGCTCGAAGTGGAGTTGCGCACG
This sequence comes from Enterobacter sp. PL_is511, assembly GCF_055816065.1. Classification (NCBI taxonomy): domain Bacteria; kingdom Pseudomonadati; phylum Pseudomonadota; class Gammaproteobacteria; order Enterobacterales; family Enterobacteriaceae; genus Enterobacter; species Enterobacter sp. PL_is511. Next base: position 12,200 of record NZ_JBVPGP010000013.1, read on the forward strand.
CACTACCGCTGTGGAGACTACCTCCCCGCCGAGCAGCAGCTTGCCGACCGCTATGAGGTGAACCGACACACCCTGCGCCGCGCCATTGACCAGCTGGTCGAGCGCGGCTGGGTCCAGCGCCGTCAGGGCGTGGGCGTGCTGGTGCTGATGCGCCCGTTCGACTACCCGCTTAACGCCCAGGCGCGCTTTAGCCAGAACCTGCTTGATCAGGGCAGCCACCCGACCAGCGAAAAGCTGCTCTCGGTATTGCGTCCGGCCTCCAGCCACGTGGCGGACGCGCTGGGGATTCAGGAGGGCGATAACGTCATCCACCTGCGCACCCTGCGTCGCGTTAACGGCGTGGCGGTATGCCAGATAGACCACTACTTCGCGGACCTCGCCCTCTGGCCCGTGCTGCAGAATTTCTCCAGCGGGTCGCTGCATGATTTTCTTCAGGATGCGACAGGCATTGCACTCAAGCGCACCCAGACGCGCATCAGCGCCCGTCGCGCGCAGGCGAAAGAGAGCAAGGTGCTCGAAATTCCCAATATGGCCCCGCTGCTCTGCGTACGCACCCTCAACCACCGTGACGGCGAGATCGACGCGACGGAATACTCCGTCAGCCTGACCCGCGCCGACATGATCGAATTCACCATGGAGCACTGAATGCACTTCGACACCGCCACCCGACAGCGCTGGATGCGCGTGCTGGCCCACAGCCAGCCTGCCGCGCTCTCTGCCCGCATGAGCGCCCTTAGTCTGGCACCCGATTACGACACCCTCCGCGCCCCGGAGATCGGCCTCGTTCAGATCCAGGCGCGCATGGGCGGCACCGGCGAGCGCTTCTTCGCCGGAGACGCCACCCTCACCCGCGCGGCGATCCGTCTGAACAGCGGCACGCTGGGCTACAGCTACGTGCTCGGGCGCGACAAAGCGCACGCCGAGCGCTGCGCGGTGATCGACGCGCTTTTACAGGAACAGTCCTATTTCCAGACGTTAATGGAAACCCTTATTGCCCCACTGGAAGCCGACCGCGCCGCGCGCATTGCCGCACGTCAGGCCGAAGTAAACACCAGCCGGGTCGACTTCTTTACGCTCGTTCGCGGAGACAACGCATGACGCTTCAACCTGCTTTTACCCTGGCCGTCCAGGATGCCCAACACAGTTTTCGTCGCCTGCTGAAAGCGATGAGCGAGCCGGGCGTGATTGTTTCGCTGCACCAGCTCTCCCAGGGCTGGCTGCCGCTGAATCTGGCCACCACCAGCGTGCTGCTGACGCTTGCCGATAACGACACCCCGGTATGGCTTTCGGGCGCGCTGTCGAACGACATCGCCAGCCAGAACCTGCGCTTTCACACCGGCGCCCCGCTGGTCGATCAGCCCCGGCAGGCGGTCTTTGCCGTGGCCGACGAGCACATCAGCCACGAGCAGCTCAACGACCTGAGCGAAGGCAGCGCCGTCGCCCCGGAGACCAGCGCCACGCTGATTTTGCAGGTCTCCAGCCTCAGCGGCGGCCGCATGCTGCGCCTCACGGGGGCAGGCATCGCCGACGAGCGCATGGTCGCGCCACAGCTGCCGGAGTGCATCATTCACGAGCTGACCGAGCGCCCGCACCCGTTCCCGCTGGGCATTGACCTGATCCTGACCTGCGGCGAGCGCCTGCTGGCGATCCCGCGGACCACCCACGTGGAGGTGTGCTGATGTACGTTGCCGTCAAAGGGGGCGAGAAGGCCATCGCCGCCGCCCATGCGCTGCAGGCGCACAGACGACGGGGCGATGAACGGCTGCCCGAGCTGCGCGTCGCCCAGATTGAACAGCAGCTTAACCTCGCCGTCGACCGGGTGATGACCGAAGGTGGCATCGCCGACCGCGAGCTGGCGGCGCTGGCCCTGAAGCAGGCCAGCGGCGATAACGTGGAAGCTATATTCCTGCTGCGCGCCTACCGCACCACGCTTGCCAAACTGGCGGTCAGCGAGCCGGTGAACACGGCGGAGATGCGCCTGGAGCGCCGCATTTCTGCCGTTTATAAAGACATTCCCGGCGGCCAGCTGCTTGGCCCTACCTGTGACTACACCCACCGCCTGCTGGATTTTACCCTGCTGGCGAACGGCGAAACCCCGCCGCTCAGTACCTCTGACGCCGAACAAGAACCGTCTCCGCACGTTTTCAGCCTGCTGGCGAAACAGGGTCTGGCGAAGGCGGAAGAGGATTCAGACGCGCAGCCGGATGACATCACCCGCACGCCGCCGGTTTACCCGTGCTCGCGCTCGTCCCGCCTGCAGCAGCTGATGCGCGGCGACGAAGGCTATCTGCTGGCGCTGGCCTACTCCACCCAGCGCGGCTACGGGCGCAACCACCCGTTTGCGGCCGAGATCCGCAGCGGCTATATCGACGTCGAAATCGTGCCGGAAGAGCTGGGATTTGCCGTCAACGTCGGCGAACTGCTGATGACCGAATGCGAAATGGTGAACGGTTTTGTCGCGCCCGAAAATGAAGACCCGCACTTTACCCGCGGCTACGGGCTGGTGTTTGGCCTCGGCGAGCGCAAGGCCATGGCGATGGCGCTGGTTGACCGTGCGCTGCAGGCACCGGACTACGGCGAGCACGTTGCAGGCCCGGCGCAGGACGAAGAGTTCGTGCTGGCCCACGCGGATAACGTTGAGGCCGCGGGCTTTGTCTCGCACCTCAAGCTGCCGCACTACGTCGATTTCCAGGCCGAACTGGAACTGCTGAAACGCCTGCAACGGGAGCGCAAACATGGCTAACTTAAGCGGCTACAACTTTGCCTATCTGGATGAGCAAACCAAACGCATGATCCGCCGCGCCATCTTAAAAGCGGTGGCCATTCCGGGCTATCAGGTGCCGTTCGGCGGCCGCGAAATGCCGATGCCCTACGGCTGGGGCACGGGCGGTATTCAGATCACCGCCAGCGTGATCGGCGAGGCGGACGTGCTGAAGGTCATCGACCAGGGCGCGGACGACACCACCAACGCCGTGTCGATCCGCAGCTTCTTTCAGCGGGTAACGGGCGTCGCGACCACGGAAAAAACCGAAGACGCGACGCTGATCCAGACCCGCCACCGCATTCCGGAAACCCCGCTCGCTGAAGATCAGATTTTGATTTTCCAGGTGCCAATTCCGGAGCCGCTGCGCTTTATCGAGCCGCGCGAAACCGAAACCCGCACCATGCACGCCCTGGAAGAGTACGGCGTCATGCAGGTGAAGCTGTATGAGGATATCGCCCGCTTCGGCCATATCGCCACCACCTACGCCTACCCGGTGAAGGTGAATGGGCGCTACGTCATGGATCCGTCGCCGATCCCGAAATTCGATAACCCGAAGATGGACATGATGCCCGCCCTGCAGCTGTTCGGCGCCGGGCGCGAAAAGCGCATCTACGCCGTCCCGCCTTACACGCGTGTCGAAAGCCTGGATTTCGACGATCACCCGTTTACGGTGCAGGAGTGGGATGAGCCGTGCGCCATCTGCGGATCCAAACACAGCTATCTGGATGAAGTGGTGCTGGATGACACGGGCAAACGGATGTTTGTCTGCTCCGACACCGATTTCTGCCGCCAACAGAGCGAGGCGAACGGCCAATGAAACCGCTGCTTTCGGTTAACAACCTGACCCACCTGTACGCGCCGGGCAAAGGCTTCAGCGACGTGTCGTTCGAGCTGTGGCCGGGCGAAGTGCTGGGGATCGTCGGCGAGTCCGGCTCCGGCAAAACCACCCTGCTGAAGTCCATCTCCGCGCGCCTCGCGCCGCAACACGGCGAGATACTCTATCAGGGACACTCCCTCTACGGCATGAGCGAGGGCGAGCGCCGCCGCCTGCTGCGCACCGAGTGGGGCGTGGTGCATCAACACCCGATGGACGGCCTGCGCCGTCAGGTCTCTGCCGGGGGCAACATCGGCGAACGCCTGATGGCCACCGGCGCGCGCCACTACGGCAATATCCGCGCTACGGCGCAGCACTGGCTGGAAGAAGTTGAAATCCCCGCCTCGCGCATCGACGACCTGCCCACCACCTTCTCCGGCGGTATGCAGCAGCGCCTGCAGATTGCCCGCAACCTGGTGACCCATCCGAAGCTGGTGTTTATGGATGAACCCACCGGCGGGCTGGACGTCTCCGTGCAGGCGCGCCTGCTCGACCTGCTGCGCGGCCTGGTGGTAGATCTGAACCTTGCGGTGGTCATTGTCACCCACGATCTGGGCGTTGCGCGCCTGCTGGCGGACCGTCTGCTGGTGATGAAGCAGGGTCAGGTGGTGGAAAGTGGGTTAACCGACCGTGTGCTCGACGATCCGCACCATCCGTACACCCAGCTGCTGGTGTCGTCCGTGTTGCAGAACTGAGGTTACTGCCGCCACCCGGCAAAACGAATCGCGAGGCCAACATGATCCACGTACAAAACGTAAGTAAGACCTTTGTGCTCCACCAGCAAAACGGCGTGCGTCTGCCGGTGCTGCAAAACGCCTCTCTGGAGGTGAATCGCGGCGAATGCGTGGTGCTGCACGGCCACTCCGGCAGCGGAAAATCGACCCTGCTGCGCTCCCTGTATGCCAACTATCTGCCCGACGAAGGTCATATTCACATTCGCCACGGCGATGAATGGATCGACCTGGTAAAGGCCCCCGCGCGTAAAGTGCTGGACGTGCGCCGCACGACGATCGGCTGGGTCAGCCAGTTTCTGCGGGTGATCCCGCGGATCTCCGCCCTCGACGTGGTGATGCAGCCCCTGCTGGATCTCGGCGTGCCGCGCGAAACCTGCGCCGCCAAAGCCGCCAGCCTGCTGACGCGCCTCAACGTGCCCGAGCGCCTGTGGCACCTTGCCCCGTCGACCTTTTCCGGCGGCGAGCAGCAGCGCGTCAATATCGCCCGCGGCTTTATCGTCGACTACCCGATTCTGCTGCTGGATGAACCCACCGCCTCGCTCGACGATAAAAACAGCGCGGCCGTAGTGGCGCTGATCGAACAGGCCAAAGCGCGCGGGGCGGCGATCGTCGGGATCTTCCACGACGAGACCGTTCGCACCCGCGTCGCAGACAGACTGCACCCAATGGGGACTCCCGCATGATTATCAATAACGTCAAGATGGTGCTGGAAAATGAAGTCGTTGATGGCTCGGTTGAAGTTCATGAAGGCGTTATTCGCGCCTTTGCCGAAACCCAAAGCCGTACCCCTGAAGCGATGGACGGCGACGGCGGCTGGCTGCTGCCGGGGCTGATTGAACTGCATACCGACAATCTGGACAAATTCTTCACCCCGCGCCCAAAGGTGGACTGGCCCGCGCATTCAGCGATGAGCAGCCACGACGCGCTGATGGTCGCCAGCGGCATCACTACCGTACTGGACGCGGTGGCCATTGGCGACGTGCGCGACGGCGGCGATCGCCTGGAGAACCTGGAGAAGATGATCAACGCCGTGGAGGAGACGCAAAAACGCGGCCTCAACCGCGCCGAGCACCGTCTGCACCTGCGCTGCGAGCTGCCGCACCACACCACCCTGCCGTTGTTTGAAAAACTGGTCGGGCGCGAGCCGGTCTCGCTGGTCTCTCTGATGGATCACTCGCCGGGACAGCGTCAGTTCGCCAACATTGAAAAGTATCGCGAATACTATCAGGGCAAATACTCGCTCAGCGATGCGGAGATGGCCCGTTACGAAGAAGAGCAGCTGGCGCTTGCGGCACAATGGTCGCAGCCGAACCGCCTCAAAATTGCCGCGATGTGTCGTGACCGCAATATCGCGCTGGCCAGCCATGACGACGCCACGCACGATCACGTGCTTGAATCCCACCAGCTTGGCAGCGTGATCGCCGAATTTCCCACCACGTTTGAAGCGGCTGAAGCCTCCCGAAAGCACGGCATGAACGTGCTGATGGGCGCGCCAAATATCGTGCGCGGCGGCTCGCACTCCGGCAACGTTGCGGCAAGCAAGCTCGCTTCCCTCGGCCTGCTGGATATCCTCTCGTCCGACTACTACCCCGCCAGCCTGCTGGATGCGGCGTTCCTAGTGGCCGACGACGAGGGCAACCGCTTTACGCTGCCGCAGGCGATTCGCCTGGTGACGAAAAACCCAGCCTCGGCGCTTAACCTTCACGATCGCGGAGAAATTGCCGAAGGGAAACGTGCGGACCTGGTACTCGCCCACCGTAAGGGCGAGCACGTTCATATCGACCACGTCTGGCGTCAGGGAAAAAGGGTGTTCTGATGGGGAGATTAATCTGGCTAATGGGGCCTTCAGGTTCCGGTAAGGACAGCCTGCTGTCCGCCTTACGGCAGCGGGAACATCCGCAGCTGCTGGTGGCGCACCGCTATATTACCCGCGCGGCTAATGCAGGGAGTGAAAACCATATCGCCCTGAGCGAGCAGGAGTTTTTCATCCGTGCCGGGCAAAACCTGCTGGCGCTGAGCTGGCATGCCAACGGCTATTACTACGGGATCGGCATTGAGACCGATCTGTGGCTGCATGCGGGGTTCGATGTGCTGGTTAACGGCTCGCGGGCGCATCTTCCGCAGGCGCGCGCCCGCTATGGAGCAGCCCTGCTACCGGTCTGTCTGCAGGTTTCGCCGGACGTTCTGCGTAGCCGGTTGCAGAGCCGGGGGCGTGAATCAGCCCGTGAGATCGATCAGCGGCTAGAGCGTGCGGCCCGCTATGCCCCGTCCGACTGCCACATCCTCAATAACGACGGAAGTTTGCTACAGTCAGTCGATACCTTTTTATCGCTTATCCGTCAGAAGGAGAAACAGCATGCCTGACTGCCAGCTTCGCCCCGCTACTGCCGACGATGCGCAGATTGTCTATGCCCTGATCTGCGAACTGAAACAGGCAGAGTTCGACCATCAGGCGTTCCACGCCGGATTTCTTGCCAACCTCAAGGATCACAATATGCGCTACCAGCTTGCCGAGCTGGGCGGACATGTTGTCGGCATGATCGGCCTCCACATGCAGTTTCACCTGCACCATGCGCGCTGGATCGGCGAGATCCAGGAGCTGGTGGTGATGCCGCAGGCGCGTGGGTTAAAGGTGGGCAGCCAGCTGCTGGCTTGGGCGGAAGAGGTGGCACGGCAGGCCGGCGCGGAGCTGACCGAACTTTCCACCAGCGTGAAGCGCACAGACGCGCACCGCTTTTACGTTCGTGAAGGATACACGCAGAGCCATTTCCGATTCACCAAACCGCTGTAGAGGTGCGTTATGAGTCTGACAATCACGTTGACGGGAACGGGCGGCGCCCAGCTGGTGCCGGTCTTTGGCTGCGACTGCGCGGCGTGTCGCCGGGCGCGCCTGCAGGAGACCTATCGCCGTCGCCCCTGTAGCGCGGTGGTAAAATTCAACGATACGGTGACGCTGCTGGACGCGGGCATTCCGCACCTGATGGACGACTGGCCCGCAGGCAGCTTTCAGCAGTTTTTGCTCACCCATTACCATATGGATCACGTTCAGGGTCTCTTCCCCCTGCGCTGGGGCGTTGGCGCGACGATTCCGGTTTACGGTCCGCCGGACGAAGCGGGCTGCGACGACCTGTTTAAACACCCGGGGATTCTGGATTTCAGCCACACGGTCGAACCGTTTGTGATGTTTGAACTTCAGGGGATGCGGGTTACGCCGCTGCCGCTCAACCATTCAAAACTGACCTTCGGGTATTTACTTGAATCGGCCCACAGCCGCGTGGCCTGGCTTTCCGACACCGCCGGGCTGCCGGAAAAAACAGTGAAGTTCCTGCTCAACAATCAGCCGCAGGCGATGATTATCGACTGCAGCCATGCACCGCGCGACGAGACGCCGCGAAACCATTGCGACTTAAATACCGTGATTGCGCTAAACGAGGCGATTGGCTGCCCGCAGGTGATCCTGACCCACATCAGCCATCAGTTTGACGTGTGGATGATGGATAATCCGCTGCCCGACGGCATTGAAGCGGGGTATGACGGGATGGTGCTGGTGCTGGATTAGGTTTTCTCCCTCTCCCGTGGGAGAGGGTTGGGGTGAGGGCAACAGGCCGCACTTAGCCTCGATCGTAATCGTCCTCTAACCTGCGCTCATCCTCTTCTAACCGACGCCTGTCGTCATCCAGCTGTCGCTGGCGCTCGTCTAAACGGCGTCGTCTGTCCTCAAGCTGTCGACGACGATCGTCGTACTGTCTGCTGTCGATTTGACGGCTGCGGTCATAACGATCGTCATCGCTGCTGCTGCGACTGCTGCTGGGATTATAGGCATCGTTGATAGCCTGCTGAATGTTGCCAATAGCATCATCAACAATATCGGCATGAGCCAGTTGGCTGGTGAGTGACAGCAGACCGAATAACAGAGCGGTTGAGTAACGTTTCATAAGGCCAGACTCGCAGGTGAACTGACCTTACGATAATGAACGGCAGGGAACGGGGGTAGCGGAGGAATCTCAAATTCAGTTGTGCCCAGGGTCTTCCATCAGCTGATTCGCACGCTGTTTATTTTCTGCGACCAGGACGATGCCATAGCATTTTTGATCCGGCGAATGGCTCCAGATACGATCTTCGGGGATACACCCTCCGTCATAGATAACCTTGCTACCATCATACGGCCAAAATGCTCCCTGCTCGGTATCGAGAACAAATACGGCGATTTGGTCAGACTCGCGGGCAATTTTCTGCCAGAGCATCTTCCCACCCTCATATTGTTCAAAGTCGCTGACAAGCGTCACGCCACACTGTAATACCAGGGCTTCATACAGACGAGTTGCCAGTCCCTTGTCACGCTCGGCGGGATCAACGCAGATACCTTCTACCTGAATAACGCTGGCATCTTCCCAACAGCGCTCGACAGCAATGATATCTTCACCTAAATGCGTTTTACGTTGTAAATCCAGGGCAGCAACAACCCGATGCCGGGGCACCCCATCGAAGGTTTCGATATCCGCTTCAATAATCGCAGCTCTTGGCGTCTGGCTATCAAAAATAACATGTAGCACTCGCCCGGAAAGCTCAAACTCATCAACGAGCTTGAATGACCTTGCTACGGTTTTTGGGCTGTAAGTTGTAGGCATCACAATCATTTGTGAGTCCCCTTTTGTAAGTACCGGCATAGTTCCCTTTATATCCCAATCTGCCAAATTTTGCGCAGGTTAGCATCACCCGGTTTACTCACGCTCTTGATGAATTCCTAAATATCACTTCTTATAAACAGACCTTCCGCAGCGCCTGCGCCAGCTGCACCCGCGTAAACGGCTTACGCAGTAACGGAACGTCCGGCAGCTGAGGGTTATGCGTGGGTCGTAAATCCTGGCCGCTGATCAGCAGTACCGGAAGCTGCGGATAATGACTACGCACATGGTTTATCACCTCGGCTCCGCTGAGGCTGCCGGGCAACATCAGGTCGCTGATAAACATGCCAATATCCGGTGACGCCGCCAGCATGTTCAGCGCCTGCTCGCCGTTGTCCGCTTCAAGCGTCAGGTAGCCAAGCTGATGCAGCTGCTCGCACAGGGTCTGACGGACATCCGCTTCATCCTCCAGCACCAGAACCAGGCGCTCGCTCTCGACGGAGGCGGTGGCTGACAGCGCTTCATCATCTGCAGCGGCGGGCAGCACAGATCGCGGGAGATGAAGCCGGACAGTCGTCCCCTGTCCCGGCGCGCTTTCAATCTCCACGCGCCCACCGGACTGGCGCACAAAGCCATAGACCATCGACAGGCCTAACCCGCTCCCGCTTCCGGTCTGCTTGGTGGTGAAGAACGGTTCAAAGACCCGGGATTTCACCTCCTGCGACATGCCGCTGCCGCGGTCAATGACCTCCAGCGCCACCATATCCTGCCTGCGACCGTCGCTGCGGGTGACGCGCTGATTCCAGGTGCGAATTTTAATCACCCCGCTTTGCCCTTCCATCGCATCGCGGGCGTTCATCACCAGGTTGATGATGGCGTTTTCCAACTGGCTGACGTCTATCCACGCGGGCCAGGCCGGCGATTGCGCTTCAATCTCCAGGGTCAGGGTGGCGGGCAAGGAGTGGCGCATCAGTTCCCGAAGGTTCTCCAGCAGCGGCAGCATCTCTACCGCATGTGGCGTCAGGGATTGCTTGCGGGAAAACGCCAGCAGGCGCTGGGTCAGTAAGGCGCCACGCTCGGCCGCCTTCAGCGCCCGGGTAATGCGCGGCGCATCTTTTGATTCGGGGTCGGTGAGCTCAAGGCTGCCGATGATCACCGCCAGCAGGTTATTAAAATCATGCGCCAGCCCGCCGGTCAGCTGTCCGACCGCCTTCATCTTCTGGCTATGCAGCAGCGCCTCTTCCAGCCCCTGACGCTCGACGCGGTCGATCTCCATCTGCGTGGTTTTTTCTTTCAGCAGACGCGTGGTGTGCTCAAGCGAGGCGGTATTGCGGGCAAAAACGTTAAACGCGCGCGCCAGTTCACCCAGCTCATCGCGCCGCTGGAGGGCGGGAACGGAAACATCCTGTTCGCCGTGAGCAAGGCGCGACATCGCCCGGGAAATGGCCGTCAGGTTAGAGGCCAGATTGCGGTAGATATACCAGCAGGCGCACCCGGTGATGATCAGCGCCAGCACGGCGAAGATACTGATAAACACGCTGATGGATTGCAGCTCGTGATGACTCTGGTCAGTACGAAGCCGGGAGGCCTGCGCCACCTGCCCGACGTACTGATTGATGTCGCTATTGAGGATCGCCACCAGCGCCTTGATGTGGAACATATACCAGCTTATCGCCAGATCGCTCTCCTCCAGCTGCTTCGACAGCGGGGCGAGCTTGCCTAGCTCGGCATTAAAATCAGGCAGAACCTCCTTCACGACCGGCTGTACGGCATTTCGGGGCAGCGTTGCGGCCACTGCGTCCAGTTGATGAACAGTCGCGCGCGGCGAAGGGGTGTCGATGGCAGCAGCGATCAGCCGATCCATCTCCATCAGCTTCTGCGCATCCGGTACGTTGCTGTCGTAACGGCGGTTGATGTCCTGCAGATGACGCAGGTAGCTCTGGCTTTGATATAGCGAGCTGAGCAGCGCGTTACGCTCCAGATGGCGTCGCTGCCCGCGCTCAAGCATCTCCGTCACGCTCTGCTGCAACTCATTGCTTCGCTGAATAATGCGCGCCACCAGCGCCGGCTCCTGCTGCGCCAGCGGCGCATCGGCAAGCTGTTCCAGCGAGCGGCGCAGCGCCATTTGCATCTGCTTCAGGCGCTCGGCTTCGCCTTTGTACTCCAGCGCCCCGACGACCTGCGAGAGCCGCACCGCCGCCGTCGCCACGTTGGCGGTATCACGGGCCAGGTTCATGCTGCCGGTCATGTCATCCAGCGTTTGCTGCTGAACCTGCTCCTGGATTTGACTGGCGTGACGAAAGCCTAGCACCGCCACGCCGCTCACCATCAGCGTCACGGCGACCACCAGCAGATTAAATATCAGCAGGCGACCGCGGGCGCTGGCGAAAAACGGGGGGCGTGAAGACATGTTGACTCCGTAACTGTGATCCACATTAGCTATTCATAACTATGACAAATATGAACAGCTTCTGACATTTTGCATTTACGCACCTGTGATGAAGTGCAGAAATCGGCATTCACAGGAGATCCGCCATGAGCAGAACCCCGGTATTAGAGATGCGCAGCATTGCCAAAACGTTTGGCAGTTTCCACGCGCTCAAGGGTGTGGATTTGACGGTTTTCCCCGGTGAGATCCACGCGCTGATGGGGGAAAACGGCGCGGGAAAAAGTACGCTGATGAAAATCCTCGCCGGAGCCTATACCGCCACCAGCGGCGAGATCCTGATCGACGGTCAGCCGTTTCACATTAAAGGGCCGAAAGATGCGCTGGCCGCAGGCATCACCCTGATTTATCAGGAGATGCAGCTCGCGCCCAATCTGACCGTTGCCGAAAATATCTTCCTCGGCAGCGAGCTGTCGCGCGGCGGGATGGTGCAGCGCAAAGAGATGGCCGCCCAGGCGCAGGCGGTGATTGACCGTCTCGGCGCGCAGTTCAGCGCCACCGACCTGGTGATGAAGCTGACCATCGCCGAGCAGCAGCAGGTGGAGATCGCCCGCGCGCTGCACCGCAACAGCCGCATTCTGGTGATGGATGAACCCACCGCCGCCCTCTCCTCGCGGGAAACGCATCGTCTGTTCGAACTGATTTTGCGCCTGCGCGATGAAGGGATGGCGATCATCTATATCAGCCACCGCATGGCCGAAGTGTATGAACTCTCTGACCGCGTCAGCGTTCTGCGCGACGGGCAATACGTCGGCAGCCTGACGCGCGACAAGCTGAATGCCTCTGAGCTGGTGCGCATGATGGTGGGCCGCCCGCTAAGCGACCTGTTCAACAAGGAGCGTGACATTCCCCTCGGCAGCCCGCGCCTCAACGTGCACCACCTCACCGACGGTAAAAAAGTACAGCCCTGCAGCCTGCAGGTGCGTTCCGGCGAAATCGTCGGGCTGGCGGGGTTGGTCGGGGCCGGACGCTCCGAGCTGGCGCAGCTTATCTTCGGCGTACGTAAAGCCACCGGCGGCATGATTGAGGTCGACGGAGAGCCGGTGGTGATCCACTCCCCGCGCGCGGCCATCGAAAACGGCATCGGTTTTCTCACCGAAAACCGCAAGGAGCAGGGGTTGTTTCTGGAGCTGGCGGCGCAGGAGAACATCACCATGGCGACGCTGGAACGCGACGCCACCTTCGGCATGCTAAACCGTAAAAAAGCCCAGTCGATTTCCGATGATGCCATTGCCCTGCTCAACATCCGCGTGCCGCATTCGCAGGTGCGCGCGGGCGGGCTCTCGGGCGGCAACCAGCAAAAGCTGCTGATCTCCCGCTGGGTGGCCATCGGTCCGCGCATTCTGATTCTGGACGAACCCACCCGCGGCGTGGACGTCGGCGCGAAAAGCGAGATCTACCGCATCATGAACCAGATGGCGCGCAAAGGGGTGGCGATTTTGATGATCTCCAGCGAGCTGCCGGAAGTGGTGGGGATGAGCGACAGGGTGTACGTGATGCGTGAAGGCAGCATTGCGGGCGAGCTCCACGGGCGCGACATCTCTCAGGAAAACATCATGACGCTGGCAACCGGCGTGAACGACACTCATCATCAGGCGGTGTAACCATGACACATTCAACCAGTCCGCAGCAGGTGGCGAAATCCGCCTCCGCAAAAAAAATGCTGATGAGCGATCTGATGCAAACGGTCGGTATTTTGCCGATTCTGATCCTGATTGTGGCGGTATTTGGCTTTATTGCCCCGAACTTCTTTACCGAGAGCAACCTGCTCAACATTACCCGTCAGGCGTCGATCAACATCGTGCTGGCGGCGGGAATGACCTTCATCATTTTAACCGGCGGGATTGACCTCTCCGTGGGCTCGATTCTGGGCACTACGGCGGTAGCGGCGATGGTGGTCTCGCTTATCCCTGAATTTGCCATGCTCTCCATTCCGGCCGCGCTGATGCTCGGCATGGTGCTGGGCCTGTTCAACGGCGCGCTGGTGGCCTTCGCCGGACTGCCGCCCTTCATCGTGACGCTCGGCACCTATACGGCACTGCGCGGTGCGGCGTATCTGCTGGCCGACGGCACGACGGTCATTAACTCCAACATCAGCTTTGAGTGGATCGGCAATAACTATCTCGGCCCGATTCCGTGGCTGGTGGTGATCGCCCTCGCGGTCATCGCTATCTGCTGGTTCATCCTGCGCCGCACCACGCTCGGCGTACACATCTACGCGGTGGGCGGCAACATGCAGGCGGCGCGACTGACCGGCATTAAGGTCTGGCTGGTGCTGCTGTTTGTCTACGGCATGAGCGGCCTGCTCTCCGGCCTCGGCGGCGTCATGAGCGCCTCACGCCTGTACAGCGCTAACGGCAACCTCGGCACGGGTTACGAGCTGGATGCGATTGCGGCGGTGATCCTTGGCGGCACCAGCTTCGTCGGCGGGATCGGCACGATCACCGGCACGCTGGTCGGCGCGCTGATCATCGCCACCCTTAACAACGGCATGACGCTGATGGGCGTCTCCTACTTCTGGCAGCTGGTGATCAAAGGGGCGGTGATCATCATAGCGGTGCTGATCGACAAATACCGTACCCGACACCATCAAAGTGCATAACAACAACACCCTACAGCTTCGAGGAAAACCATATGCGTTTGAAACCGTTAGTGACCGCGCTCTGTGCTGGCGCGCTGCTTGCCGCAACGCCGTTTGCGCAGGCAAAAGATCTGAAGTCCATTGGCGTGACGGTGGGCGACCTGGCCAACCCGTTCTTCGTGCAGATCACCAAAGGTGCCGAGCTGGAAGCGCGCAAGCTGGCGGGGGATAACGTCAAGGTGACGCTGGTCTCCAGCGGGTACGATCTGGGCCAGCAGGTGGCGCAGATCGACAACTTTATTGCCGCGAAGGTAGACATGATCATCCTCAACGCCGCGGACTCCAAAGGAATCGGCCCAGCGGTGAAGCGTGCGAAGGACGCCGGGATCGTGGTCGTGGCGGTTGACGTGGCGGCGGAAGGGGCTGATGCCACCATCACCTCCGATAACACCCAGGCGGGCGAAATGGCCTGTAAGTACATTACCGACCGCCTGAAAGGCAAAGGCAACGTGGTGATCATCAACGGACCACCGGTCTCTGCGGTGCAAAACCGCGTGGAAGGTTGTCAGACGGAGTTCAAAAAACACCCGGATATCAAGGTGCTCTCGGATAACCAGAACGCCAAAGGCAGTCGTGAAGGCGGTCTGGAAGTCATGACCTCCCTGCTGGCGGCCAATCCGAAGATCGACGGCGTGTTTGCGATTAACGATCCGACGGCGATCGGCGCCGATCTGGCCGCGAAGCAGGCGCAGCGCAATGAGTTCTTTATCGTCGGCGTGGATGGTTCCCCGGACGGTGAGGAAGCGCTGAAGCGTGAAAACTCGCTGTTTGTGGCAACCCCGGCGCAGGATCCGCAGGTGATGGCGGCAAAAGCGGTGGAGATCGGCTATGACATTCTCCAGGGCAAACCTGCGCCGAAAGCGCCCGTGCTGATCCCGGTGACGATGATCGATAAAAAGAACGTCGGCACGTATAAGGGGTGGACGGTTAAATGATCCTTTTTCCCTCTCCCGCAGGGAGAGGGAACCGTTTTCAAGGAGTCCCCATGAAACGCTCCGACATCAATGAAATTCTCGGCCACACGCGGCAGTTCTTTTCCATGCACGACGTCCATCTCCCGCCGTTTGCCAGCTTTCCGCCAACAAAATGGCAGCAGCTTGACCAGGCCGCGTGGCGGGAAGTGTTCGACCTCAAGCTCGGCTGGGACGTGACGGCGTTCGGCGGCAATAACTTTGCCGCACAGGGCCTGACGCTGTTCACCCTGCGCAACGGCTCGCCCAACGGGGTGCCATATGAAAAAGGCTATGCCGAAAAAATCATGCACGTGCGCGACGGCCAGGTGACGCCGATGCATTTTCACTGGCGTAAGCGAGAAGACATCATCAACCGGGGTGGCGGGAACCTGATTGTAGAATTGTGGAATGCCGGTGCACATGAAGAGACGGAAAACACCGACGTGACGGTCACCGTCGACGGCTGCCGTCAGACCCACGCCCCCGGCAGCCAGCTGCGCCTCACGCCAGGGGAAAGCATCTGCCTGACGCCCGGTCTTTATCACAGCTTCTGGGGCGAACGCGGCTTCGGCGACGTGCTGGTCGGGGAAGTGTCCTCGGTCAATGACGACGATCACGACAACCACTTTTTGCAGCCCGTTGCCCGCTATAACAACATCGAAGAAGACGAGCCGGCGCTGCTGGTGCTGTGCAACGAGTACAACCTGTTTCGGATATAAGGGGTGAATGATGCCATTGATTTCTCTTGCCGACGGTCTGGAGCATGCCCGGAAACATCGCTACGCGCTGGGCGCGTTTAACGTGCTCGACTCCCACTTCCTGCGTGCGCTGTTCGCCGCCGCAAAGCAGGAGCGCTCGCCGTTTATCATCAATATCGCCGAAGTGCACTTTAAGTACGTGTCGCTGGATTCGCTTGTCGAAGCGGTGAAGTTCGAGGCCGCCCGTCACGACATTCCCGTGGTGCTCAATCTCGACCACGGCCTGCATTTCGAGGCGGTGGTGCGCGCCCTGCGCTTAGGGTTCAGCTCGGTGATGTTCGACGGCTCTACGCTGAGCTACGAGGAAAACATTCGCCAGACGCGGGAAGTGGTGAAGATGTGCCACGCGGTGGGCGTCTCGGTGGAGGCGGAGCTGGGCGCGGTCGGGGGCGATGAAGGCGGCGCGCTGTACGGGCATGCGGATGAAGCTTTCTTTACCGACCCGCAGCTGGCGCGCGAATTTGTCGATTCAACCGGCATTGACGCGCTGGCGGTTGCTATCGGCAACGCGCACGGCAAATACAAGGGCGAGCCGAAGCTCGATTTCCCCCGTCTGGACGCCATTCGCCAGCAGACGGGGCTGCCGCTGGTTTTACACGGCGGCTCCGGGATTAGCGATGCCGACTTCCGCCGCGCCATCGAGCTGGGCATTCATAAAATCAATTTCTATACCGGGATGTCGCAGGCCGCGCTCGCCGCCGTGGAGCAGCGTATGGCAAAACGCCAGCCGCTCTACGACGAGTTTGCCGAGCTGCTGCTGGGCATAGAAGAGGCAATTACGGATACGGTCGCCGAACAGATGCGCATCTTTGGCAGCGCGGGGCAGGCATAATGGAACGCAAAGGCATCATCGCCGCAGGCAATATGCTGGTGGACCACGTTCACCAGATCGTGCAGTGGCCGGAGCGCGGCTGGCTGGCGGAAATCACCCACAGCGAACGCTCAACCGGCGGCGCGCCGCTCAACGTCCTGCTGACGCTGGCGAAAATGCACGTTGGCCTGCCGCTGCAGGCGGTGGGGCTGATTGGCGAAGACAGCGACGGAGACTACATTCTGGCGATGCTCGACCAGTACCACGTCAACCGCCAGCGCGTACAGCGCACCACCTTTGCGCCAACCTCCATGTCGCAGGTAATGACCGATCCCAGCGGACAACGCACCTTTTTCCACTCGCCGGGCGCCAACCGCCTGCTGGATCTTCCCGCCTTCGATCGCTTAGACGGATCGATGAAGATCTTCCATCTCGGCTACCTGCTGCTGCTCGACAGCCTGGATATGCCCGATGACGAATTTGGCACCCGCAGCGCGCGGCTGCTGGCGCAGATGCACGACCAGGGGTATGAAACCTCGCTCGATCTGGTGTCCCGCAAGGGCGACCCGCGCTACCAGCCGCTGGTGCTCCCTGCCCTGCGCCATCTGGATTATCTGGTGATTAACGAGCTGGAAGCCGGGGAGTTTAGCGGGCTGGAGATGCGAGACGGCAGCGATGCGCTGAACACAGCCCATATTGCTGAAGCCGCCGCACAGCTGCTGGCAGCAGGCGTTCGTCAGCGGGTTGTGATCCACTGTCCGGAAGGGGCATGGGGGGAAGCGCCGGGTGAGCAAGGTCGCTGGATCCCGTCATGGTTACTGGAGCAGAAAGAGATTATCGGTAGCGTCGGCGCGGGCGATGCGTTTTGCGCGGGGTTTTTATACGGTTGCCATGAATCGCTGCCGCTGACAGAGAGTATTTATCTGGCGCACGCCTGCGCGCGGGCAAGCCTGCTGGCAGCCAATGCGATTGACGGTGCAAAAACGCTTGCCGAGCTGCAGGCGTTTATTCGCGAGAGCGTTTAATTTAACAATAATTGCGATATTTCATTACAGTTCTATGAATTTTACATCCCCGAACTACACTCTCTCCATCTGGCATATTCGGCGTGGGCAGTACACTGTCCGCACGCTTTTCCGAAATGAGATAGAAAGAGGACAAGGGAAAAATGTTCGCAGTCATCATCATCGGTATTTTCATTATCAGCGTTATTTATGCGCATTCACGCGGCAAAGAAAAACAGACGCTTTCTCGTCAGCTCTTCGACCATTCGACGTTCATGGCGCCCATCAATATGTTTATGACGGCGTTTTCTTCCCTGCCCGCCAGGCAGCCTTTCTTTGAAACTGAACGCTTCCCGGAATTAAATAAGCTGACGGAAAACTGGCTGATTATTCGCGAAGAGGCGCTGCGTTTGCAGCATCATATTAAGGCGGCGGAAAATAATAACGACGCTGGCTTTAACACCTTTTTTAAACGCGGCTGGAAACGTTTTTATCTGAAGTGGTATGCCGATGCCCATCCCTCCGCACAGTCTTTATGCCCGGTGACGACCCGGCTGGTAAGTGAAATCCCCTCGGTGAAGGCGGCCATGTTTGCCGAGCTGCCGGCGGGGGCGAAGCTTGGCAAGCACCGGGACCCGTACGCGGGCTCGGTTCGTTACCATCTGGGCTTATTCACACCGAATGACGATCGCTGCTTTATTGAAATCGACAGGCAGCGCCACAGCTGGCGGGACGGTGAAGCCGTTATTTTTGATGAGACCTACGTCCACTGGGCAGAGAATAAAACGGATCAAACGCGCATTATTCTCTTCTGCGATATTGAGCGTCCGATGAAATGGCGCTGGGCGCAGGCGGTTAACCATTGGGTGGGAACCACGCTAATGTCTGCAGCCAGCTCACCGAATGACGAGAATGACAGCACTGGCGGCATTAACCGCATCTTTAAATACGTTCATGCGGGTCGCGAGCGGGGGCAGCGTCTGAAAAAAAGAAACCGTAAGGCCTATTACGCCCTCAAGTATCTGTGCATCATTGCGATTTTTGCCGCCATCATTGTTCCGGCGATAACGTAAGCCTTATGCCGCCTGTTCGGGCCGGCTCACATCGGTGGCAAACACGTAACCCAGCCCGCGTATCGTTTTGATGAGCGCAGGCTGATGCGGGTTAGCCTCGATTTTCCGTCGCAGGCGCATGATCAACACGTCAATCGTGCGGTCGAACACGTCGGCGCTTTCGCTGTGGGTCAGCTCAAGCAACCGGTCACGGCTCAGCACCCGACGGGCATTTTGCGTGAGCGCCAGCAGCAGGCCGTACTCGCCCTGGGTTAACGGGACGGGATTACGCTGCGGATCGCTCAGCTCACAGCGGGTGGTATCGAGCGTCCATCCGTTAAACGCAATGCCCGCGACGGGCGCTGCGGGGGATTCCGCAGCAAGCACGCCGGTACGGCGCAATACCGCTTTCACGCGGGCGACCACTACGCGCGGGTTGAACGGTTTGCCAATATAATCATCGGCCCCCATCTCCAGCCCCACCACCACGTCTGACTCACTGCCCAGCCCGGTTAACATCACAACCGGTAGCGCCGGTCGCTGCTTTTGCAGCTGCAGCAGAACCTGCAGGCCGTTGATATCCGGCAGCATCATGTCCAGCAGCACAAGCGCGATATTCGGCTCCTGCTGCACCTGCCGCAGTGCATCCTGGCCGTTATGGCAGACAAGCACGCTGAAGACGTGCTCGCTCAGCACGTCCTGAAGCAGTTCGCAGACTGCCGTATCGTCATCAACCACCAGAATCGCCGGTTTCATCGTATGCTTCCGTCAGGGGATTATGTTAAGTCTGAACCATTCTGCCGTCGGCTCCAGTCAAATGGTTTTTTCAGTGACGGAAATTCAACCCATGTCACATCCGCTGCCTTGTCGACACGTCAATTTTGACGATTGGCTGTTTTTTGTCAGGGTTTTCACCGCGAAGGGGCCGTAAAGTCAGGGTATACCCATACGAAAAACATGGCATAGAAGCTGCATAGTGGGTGCGAATGATTCGATTAACTGGAGCTGACTGATGAAAAAAGTCGTCACGGTTTGCCCTTATTGTGCCTCAGGTTGCAAGATCCACCTGGTGGTCGATAACGGCAAAATCGTCCGGGCAGAGGCCGCACAGGGGAAAACCAACCAGGGCACGCTATGCCTGAAAGGTTACTACGGCTGGGATTTTATAAACGATACCCAAATCCTCACCCCGCGCCTGAAAAACCCTATGATCCGCCGCGAGCGCGGCGGCAAGCTGGAAGCCGTCTCCTGGAACGAGGCGCTGGATTACGTCGCCACGCGCCTGAGCGCCATCAAGGCCAAATATGGCCCGGATGCGATTCAGACCACCGGCTCTTCCCGCGGGACGGGAAATGAAACCAACTATGTGATGCAAAAATTCGCGCGCGCCGTTATTGGAACCAATAACGTCGACTGCTGCGCTCGCGTCTGACACGGCCCATCGGTTGCAGGTCTGCACCAGTCGGTCGGTAACGGCGCAATGAGCAATGCCATCAACGAGATAGATAATACCGATCTCGTCTTCATCTTTGGTTATAACCCGGCGGATTCTCACCCTATCGTCGCGAACCACGTTATTCGCGCTAAGCAGAATGGGGCGAAAATCATCGTCTGCGATCCGCGCAAAATTGAAACCGCGCGCATTGCGGATATGCACATCGCGTTGAAAAACGGCTCGAACATCGCGCTGCTGAACGCAATGGGGCACGTCATCATTGAGGAGAGCCTGTACGACCAGGCGTTTGTCGCGACCCGTACGGAAGGCTTTGAAGAGTACAAGAAAATAGTCGAAGGCTATACGCCGGAGTCGGTTGAAGCGATCACCGGCGTCAGAGCGCAGGCGATCCGCCAGGCGGCACGGATGTATGCCGGGGCGAAAACCGCCGCCATCCTCTGGGGTATGGGCGTGACCCAGTTCTACCAGGGCGTGGAGACCGTGCGCTCGCTGACCAGCCTCGCGATGCTGACCGGTAATCTGGGTAAAGCCCACGTTGGCGTGAACCCGGTCCGTGGTCAGAATAACGTGCAGGGCGCCTGCGATATGGGCGCGCTGCCGGATACTTATCCTGGCTACCAGTACGTGAAGTTCCCGGAGAATCGCGCCAAATTCGCGAAGGCCTGGGGCGTGGAAAGCCTGCCGGAACACACCGGGTACCGCATCAGCGAGCTGCCGCACCGCGCGGCGCATGGCGAAGTGCGTGCGGCCTACATCATGGGTGAAGATCCTCTCCAGACCGACGCCGAGCTCTCGGCGGTGCGCAAAGGGTTTGAGGATCTGGAGCTGGTGATTGTCCAGGATATCTTCATGACCAAAACCGCGGCGGCGGCGGATGTGATTTTACCGTCGACCTCCTGGGGCGAGCATGAAGGCGTCTACACTGCGGCAGACCGCGGCTTCCAGCGCTTCTTTAAGGCGGTCGAGCCGAAGTGGGACCTGAAAACCGACTGGCAGATCATCAGCGAAATCGCCACCCGCATGGGCTACCCGATGCACTACAACAACACTCAGGAGATCTGGGACGAGTTGCGCAGTCTTTGTCCGGACTTCTACGGGGCAACCTATGAAAAAATGGGTGAGCTGGGGTATATCCAGTGGCCGTGCCGCGATGAGTCCGAAACCGACCAGGGGACGTCGTACCTCTTTAAAGAGAAGTTCGACACCCCGAACGGGCTGGCGCAATTCTTCACCTGCGACTGGGTCGCGCCGATCGATAAGCTCACCGATGAGTATCCGATGGTGCTCTCCACCGTACGTGAGGTGGGGCACTACTCCTGTCGTTCGATGACCGGCAACTGCGCCGCGCTGGCGGCGCTGGCGGACGAACCGGGCTACGCGCAAATCAATACTGCCGACGCGAAGCGCCTCGGCATTGAGGATGAAGCGCTGGTGTGGGTGAACTCGCGCAAAGGGCGGATCATCACCCGAGCGCAGGTCAGCGACCGTCCAAACAAAGGGGCGGTCTATATGACCTATCAGTGGTGGATTGGTGCCTGTAACGAGCTGGTAACGGAGAACTTAAGCCCGATAACCAAAACGCCGGAGTATAAATACTGCGCCGTCAACGTTGAGCCGATTGCAGATCAGCACGCCGCGGAACAGTATGTGATCGACGAATATAACAAGCTGAAAGCCCGGCTGCGCGAAAGCGCAATGGGTTGAAGCCGTTAATTCATCGATGAATAAAGGGAGTGAAATATTCACTCCCTTTTTATTTCCGGTTGGCTTATCAATAATATCAATTATTATTCTGGAAAGCGGCTCGCAGAAATAATGTAATTCTCGCGAAAAAGAATTACATCTTTGCATTTTAATTCAGAGGGATAAGATGTGCGACGGGTGCTTAAGACTTTCTGTCTTGAGCATTGTTGAGGGACAGAAAGTAGAAAGCCCCGGGAAATTTTCATTTACCCGAGGCTACTCCCTCAACTCCCAACAGGTTGAGAGTAGCCTCTTATTCTTTTTTTGACAAGGAGTAAAAGGCATGACGCCATTAAAAACTGCGTTAGGCATCGTCTTTATTATCTGCCTGACGATAGTGATATTTACCTTTATTACTCGCGGGAAGCTCTGCGAGCTCACAATAAAGAGTGAACATCAGGAGGTGGCGGCGAAATTAGCCTGCGTCGCAGGCTAACCTCTGCGGGCGGAACAACGGTTCCGCCCGGCTTGTAGGATGCTGGGGTCTTAATGCACCCATTTTTTTCTTTTGCGCCCGCGATTATACTGCGCGGCGTGTACCCAGATGATAAGAATCCATGAAATCCATTTTTCTGTTGTTAGTGTTTTTAACGTCCTTCGCCCGCGCGGATGAGATAGGCAGCCAGTATCAGAAGCAGGCGGAAGCCGGCGATGCACGTGCCCAGTATTATCTTGCTGATACGTACTTCAGCTCCGGCGACAGCAAGCAGGCCGCGCTGTGGGCCGAGAAAGCCGCAAAAGGCGGCGATGTTGACGCCATGGCTCTGTTGTCGCAAATCCTTTTTACGCAGGGCGATTACGCACAGGCCAAAGCCCTGGCGCAACAGGCAAACATTGCTGGCAGCAAACGCGGCGCGATCATGCTGGCGCGCATTCTGGTGAATACTCAGGCGGGGAAAACTGACTACCCCCAGGCCATCAGACTGCTGCAAACGGCAACCGAAGATATCGACAGCGACTCTGCGGTCGATGCGCAACTGCTGCTGGGGCTGATTTATGCCAACGGCGTCGAGGTAGCGCAGGATGACGTGCAGGCCGCCTCGTGGTTCAAACGGAGTTCAGCCCTTTCGCGTACCGGCTACGCCGAGTACTGGGCGGGGATGTTGTTCAGGCAGGGTGAGAAAGGCTTTATCACGCCAAATAAGCAGAAAGCACTGTACTGGTTGAATCTGAGCTGCACTGAAGGGTTTGATACGGGATGCGAAGAGTTTGATGCGTTGAGCGGAGAATAAAGTGCCGGGTGGCGGCTTCGCCTTACCCGGCCTACAAAACCCGTAGGCCCGGTAAGCGCAGCGCCACCGGGCTTAGGATGTTACTGGTCAGCCGTCTTATCAAAACGACCCAGCACCTCGCGTTCATATGCCAGCGCTTTTTTGCGGTCGAATTTGTGCTCCCACTTGGCGATAACCAGCACCGCCAGGGCATTGCCCACCACGTTCAGCGCCGTACGCGCCATGTCGAGGATACGGTCCACACCCGCGATAAAGGCCAGACCTTCCAGCGGAATACCGACGCTGCCAAGCGTTGCCAGCAGCACCACGAACGAAACGCCCGGAACGCCAGCAATACCTTTGGACGTCACCATCAGCGTCAGTACCAGTACGATCTCCTGCCACAGCGACAGGTCAATGCCGTACAGCTGCGCAATAAAGATAGCGGCGATACTCTGGTACAGCGTCGAACCATCCAGGTTAAAGGAGTAACCGGTCGGCACCACGAAGCTGGTGATCGACGCTGGCGCGCCGTAGGCTTCCATCTTCTCAATAATACGCGGCAGCACGCTCTCAGAGCTTGCCGTGGAGTAGGCCAGAATCAGCTCATCTTTCAGGATACGAATCAGGATCCAGATGCTCAGCCCGCACAGACGTGCCACGATCCCCAGCACCACCAGCGCGAAGAACAGGATGGCGAAGTGCACCAGGATCACCAGCTTCGCCAGCGGCCACAGGGAGGCAAAACCGAAGTTCGCCACGGTGACGGCGATAAGCGCAAACACCCCTACCGGCGCGTAGCGCATCACCATATGGGTCACTTTAAACATGGTTTCGGAGATAGAGCGGAACACGGTGACCAGCGGCTCACGGTGCGTCGCCGGCAGAGAAGAGAGCCCCAGACCAAACAGCACCGAGAAGAAGATAATCGGCAGCATCTCGCCCTTCGCCATCGACGCCACGATGTTGGTCGGCACCAGCGACAGGATAGTGCCCATCAGGCCGTGCGCGTGGCTCTGCACGTCGGCGGTCGTACTTTGGTATTTCGAAATATCCACCGTAGCCAGCTGCGACATATCAATCCCGGAACCCGGCTGGAACACGTTCGCCAGGGTGATACCGAGAATGATCGCCACCGTAGTGATCACTTCGAAATAGATAATGGTTTTCGCACCAATACGACCTAACTGCTTCGCATCGCCGACGCCCGCAATACCGACCACCAGCGTCGAGATCACAATCGGTACCACAATCATCTTGATCAGATGAATAAAGATATCCCCTGCCGGAGAGAGCAGGTTCGCAATCAGCCATTCGCGGCTGTCGCTGTGATAGTGAAGGTAACTGCCCAACAAGATGCCCAGCACAAGGGCGATTAAGATCTGCCAGGCAAGGCTGACTTTAACGTTTTTCATAGAAACTGACTTCCTCAATGAGCGCCTTATTCACGCAAACTGCATGAATATGGAGACATACTGAAAGGGTATGAATTGTGTTGCGTTGGTTTATGGGATTTTTTAACGCGGCGTATGAGTATCATTTGCGCGACCTGTTGCGCAAGCCTTAAAGAACGACGCGTTTCACTCACAAAAGCGACGATGACGGGAGTTTGTTCTACTTCTTATAAATAACCTTTTGTTATAAAAACGCTTTCTTAAACATAAATGTGAATAATCGTCAGCATAAATTATTTTCCTTCAAAGTTTCATTCGCTCATTTTTCATACTCTTCAAACAATGCGTGATCTGTAGCCCAAATACTAAACAAAGCTTGTAAAGCCCCTACAATTAACGTTTTTGCGACATATTATTAACATCTTACAAGGAGAAAAAAAGCCATGAGCCAAATCCACAAACATGACATTCCCGCAAATATTGCGGACCGTTGCCTGATCACCCCGGAGCAGTACCACGAGAAATATCAGCAATCTATCACCGCCCCGGACACCTTCTGGGGTGAGCAGGGCCATATCCTTGACTGGATCAAACCTTATCAGAAGGTGAAGAACACCTCCTTTGCGCCCGGCAATGTCTCCATTAAATGGTATGAAGATGGCACCCTGAACCTGGCGGCGAACTGCCTTGATCGTCACCTTGCCGAGCGCGGGAATGAGACGGCGATTATCTGGGAAGGCGATGATGCCTCGCAGAGCAAAAATATTACCTATAAAGAGCTGCACCGTGACGTGTGCCGCTTCGCCAACGTCCTGCTGGAAAAAGGCATTAAAAAAGGCGACGTGGTCGCTATCTATATGCCGATGGTGCCGGAAGCGGCGGTGGCCATGCTGGCCTGCGCGCGTATCGGCGCGATTCACTCGGTGATTTTTGGCGGGTTCTCGCCAGAGGCGGTTGCGGGTCGTATTGTCGATTCAAGTTCAAAACTGGTGATCACCGCCGATGAAGGCGTGCGCGCCGGACGCGGTATCCCTCTGAAGAAAAACGTCGACGAAGCGTTGAAAAACCCGAACGTCAAAACGGTCAGCAACGTCATCGTCCTTAAGCGTACCGGCGGTAAGATCGACTGGAACGAAGGTCGCGACCTGTGGTGGAGCGACCTGATTGAAAAAGCGAGCGACCAGCATCAGCCGGAAGAGATGAACGCAGAAGATCCGCTGTTCATTCTTTATACCTCCGGCTCCACCGGTAAGCCAAAAGGCGTACTGCACACCACCGGCGGCTATCTGGTCTATGCGGCCACCACCTTCAAATACGTCTTCGACTACCATCCGGGCGACATCTACTGGTGTACCGCCGACGTTGGCTGGGTCACCGGGCACAGCTATCTGCTGTACGGCCCGCTGGCCTGTGGCGCAACAACGCTGATGTTTGAAGGCGTACCGAACTGGCCGACCCCGGCGCGTATGTGCCAGGTGGTCGATAAGCACCAGGTCAATATTCTCTACACCGCGCCAACGGCGATCCGCGCATTAATGGCGGAAGGCGACAAAGCCATCGAAGGCACCGACCGCTCTTCATTGCGCATCCTCGGTTCCGTGGGCGAGCCCATTAACCCGGAAGCCTGGGAGTGGTACTGGAAGAAAATCGGCAACGAGAAATGCCCGGTGATGGACACCTGGTGGCAGACCGAAACCGGCGGCTTTATGATCACCCCGATGCCGGGCGCCACGCAACTGAAGGCCGGTTCCGCGACCCGTCCGTTCTTCGGCGTGCAGCCTGCGCTGGTGGATAATGAAGGCAACCCGCTGGAAGGCGCCACCGAAGGCAACCTGGTGATCGCAGACTCCTGGCCGGGTCAGGCGCGTACCCTGTTCGGCGATCACGATCGCTTCGAGCAGACTTACTTCTCGACCT
This sequence comes from Enterobacter sp. PL_is511, assembly GCF_055816065.1. Classification (NCBI taxonomy): domain Bacteria; kingdom Pseudomonadati; phylum Pseudomonadota; class Gammaproteobacteria; order Enterobacterales; family Enterobacteriaceae; genus Enterobacter; species Enterobacter sp. PL_is511. The sequence continues at coordinate 38,583 of NZ_JBVPGP010000013.1, forward strand.
TTAAAAACATGTACTTCAGCGGCGACGGCGCGCGTCGTGACGAAGATGGCTATTACTGGATAACCGGGCGCGTGGACGACGTGCTTAACGTCTCTGGCCACCGTCTGGGCACCGCGGAGATTGAATCAGCGCTGGTGTCGCATCCGAAGATTGCCGAAGCCGCCGTTGTCGGTATTCCGCACAACATCAAAGGCCAGGCAATTTACGCCTATGTCACCCTGAACCACGGGGAAGAGCCGTCGCCAGAGCTCTACGCTGAGGTGCGCAACTGGGTGCGTAAAGAGATTGGCCCGCTGGCGACGCCGGACGTGCTGCACTGGACCGACTCGCTGCCGAAAACCCGCTCCGGCAAAATTATGCGTCGTATCTTGCGCAAAATCGCGGCAGGGGACACCAGCAACCTCGGTGATACCTCAACGCTCGCGGATCCTGGCGTGGTGGAAAAACTGCTCGAAGAGAAGCAGGCCATCGCAATGCCCTCGTAATCTTTTCTCCCTCTCCCCGTGGGAGAGGGCCGGGGTGAGGGCATCAGACCGCACCTTCCTACCCTAACCCTCTCCCCATAGGGGAGAGGGGATAAAACAAACCTTACTTCTGGAGAACTCTGTGATGAATAACGATATTTGTCAGCAGATAGAGAATAGTGCGCACTACAGGGAGCTCGTCGATAAGCGGCAACGGTTTGCCTTCATCCTTTCCATCATCATGCTGATTATCTATGTCGGCTTTATTTTGCTGATCGCCTTTGCCCCACACTGGCTGGGCACCCCGTTGCACGAGGGGACCAGCGTGACGCGCGGTATTCCGATTGGCATTGGCGTGATTGTGATTTCATTCTTGCTGACCGGCGTCTACGTCTGGCGCGCGAACGGTGAATTCGATCGTCTTAATAAAGCGGTACTGCAAGAGGTAAAAGCATCATGAAGCGAGTTCTGACGGCGCTCGCCGCCACACTTCCCTTTGCCGCCCACGCGGCGGATGCCATTACCGGCGAGGTACAGCGCCAGCCGACCAACTGGCAGGCGATTGTGATGTTCCTGATTTTCGTGGTGCTGACGCTTTATATCACTTACTGGGCGTCGAAACGCGTGCGCTCCCGTAACGATTACTACACCGCAGGCGGCAACATTACCGGCTTCCAGAACGGGCTGGCGATTGCGGGTGACTTTATGTCCGCCGCCTCCTTCCTTGGCATCTCCGCGCTGGTCTACACCTCCGGCTATGACGGCCTGATTTACTCCCTCGGCTTCCTCGTCGGCTGGCCGATCATTCTGTTCCTGATTGCCGAGCGCCTGCGCAACCTGGGCCGCTATACCTTCGCCGACGTGGCCTCGTATCGCCTGAAACAGGGGCCGATTCGCACCCTCTCCGCCTGCGGCTCGCTGGTGGTAGTGGCGCTGTACCTGATTGCGCAGATGGTGGGCGCGGGTAAATTGATCCAACTGCTGTTCGGCCTGAACTACCATATCGCGGTGGTGCTGGTTGGCGTACTGATGGTGATGTACGTGCTGTTCGGCGGCATGCTGGCGACGACCTGGGTGCAGATCATCAAAGCCGTGCTGCTGCTGTTCGGCGCCAGCTTTATGGCCTTTATGGTGATGAAGCACGTCGGGTTCAGCTTCAATAACCTGTTTACCGAAGCCATGGCGGTCCACCCGAAAGGGGAAGCAATCATGAGCCCGGGCGGGCTGGTGAAAGACCCGATATCGGCGCTTTCACTGGGTCTCGGACTGATGTTCGGTACCGCGGGTCTGCCGCATATTCTGATGCGCTTCTTCACCGTGAGCGACGCGCGTGAAGCGCGCAAGAGCGTCTTCTACGCCACCGGCTTCATGGGTTACTTCTACATTCTGACCTTTATCATCGGCTTTGGCGCGATCATGCTGGTGGGGGCGAACCCGTCATTTAAAGATGCCGCAGGCGCGCTGATTGGCGGTAACAACATGGCGGCGGTGCACCTGGCGGACGCGGTGGGCGGTAACCTGTTCCTCGGCTTTATCTCTGCCGTGGCTTTCGCCACCATTCTTGCGGTGGTTGCGGGTCTGACGCTGGCCGGGGCGTCGGCGGTCTCGCATGACCTCTACGCCAACGTCTTCCGCAAAGGCGCGAGCGAGCGCGATGAGCTGAAGGTCTCCAAAATCACCGTGCTGGTGCTGGGCGTGGTGGCGATTCTGTTAGGCATTCTGTTCGAGAAGCAAAACATCGCCTTTATGGTGGGGCTGGCCTTCTCCATTGCGGCAAGCTGTAACTTCCCGATCATCCTGCTCTCCATGTACTGGTCGAAACTGACTACCCGTGGCGCGATGATTGGCGGCTGGCTGGGGCTGCTGACGGCGGTGATCCTGATGATTCTGGGCCCGACGATCTGGGTGCAGATCCTCGGTCACGCAAGCGCCATCTTCCCGTATGAATACCCGGCGCTGTTCTCCATTGCCGTGGCGTTTATCGGCATCTGGTTCTTCTCGGCCACCGACAATTCGCCGGAGGGTAACCTGGAGCGCGAAAAATTCCGCGCCCAGTTTATTCGTTCACAAACCGGTCTCGGCGTCGAGCAGGGCCGCGCGCACTAAGCCTTTCTCCCCGGCCATTCTGGCCGGGGAGCTTAAAACATCACCCACGCCACCAGCGGTGCAACCAGCACCATCACCACGCCCGACAGCATCATCACCAGGCTCGCGACAACGCCCTCCTGCTGCCCCAGCTCATAGGACCGTGCCGTGCCCGCGCCGTGCGACGCCGCGCCGAACCCTGCCCCTTTCGCCATGCCTTCGCGAATGGAAAGCCGCAGGAACAGCATATCGCCCACCGCCATCCCAAAGACGCCCGTCACCACCACAAACAGCGCCACCAGGTCCGGCTGCCCGCTGAGCGGTTTTGCCGCCGCCAGCGCAAACGGCGTGGTCACCGAGCGCACGGCCAGGCTGCGCTGAATTTCATCGGGCAGCGTAAACAGTCTCGCCAGCCAGACGGAGCTACAGACCGCGACCACCGTGGCGGTGACAACGCCCGCGCTGAGCGACATCCAGTGGCGTTTGATAATCGCCAGGTTGTCGTAAACGGGCACGGCAAAGGCGATGGTCGCCGGGCCGAGCAGCCACAGCAGCCAGTGGGATTCGCCAATGTAGTTCTGCCAGGAAATGTGGCCAAAGACCAGCATCAGCACCAGCAGGATCGGCGTGAAGACCAGCGGCATCAGCGGCAGGGCGTGAAAACGGCGATACAGCCGCTTATTGGCAAAGTAGATACCGAGCGTCGCAATCAGGCACAAGACGCTGATCTGAAAGTTAGTCATGTTTGTGCCTGCTGATTTCAAAGCGATACACTTTATCCACCACCCAGGCGGTCGCCCCCAGCACCATCAGCGTACTCAGCGCGATCACCGCAAAGATTCGCCAGCCGTCCACCATCAGCAGCTGCGCATAGTTCACCACCGCCACCACGGCGGGGACAAAGAAAAGCAGCATCTCCGCAAGCAGCCAGCGCGCCCCGGCGCGCACCCAGTTAAGGGGGATCACGCGACACAGAATAAGCGTCAGCATCAGCAGCATCCCCACCAGGTTGGCAGGCAGCGGCAGGTGGAGCCAACCGACAAGATATTCGGCAAAAACAAACAGCCCCGCGTAGAGCAGTACCTGAACCGGGACCTGGAGTCGTTGAACAACGGCAGGCGTAACACGGCTTAACGCCACGGCCATGGGGGTTTTCCTCAAAAATGAGACGAGGCGCCAGTATAGTGAGCGCACGGTGTGGACTGAAATGAATTAAAATCATCAAAGGTATAGTTTCGAGGAATAATCATGGACATAAGAACGCTGCGCTATTTTGTCGAAGTGGTTCGTCAGCAAAGTTTTACCCGCGCAGCGGAGAAGTTGTTTGTCACCCAACCCACCATCAGCAAGATGCTGAAAAACCTCGAAGATGAACTGAACTGTACCCTGCTGATCCGCGACGGGCGCAAGCTGCTGCTGACCGACACCGGACGCGTGGTGTTCGAACGCGGGCTGGCGATTCTGGCGGAGTTCCGCCAGTTGGAAGCGGAGCTGGACGATATAAACCATTTGACGAAAGGGGTGCTTCGCCTCGGCATTCCCCCGATGGTCGGCATGATGATGGCCGGGCCGATTAGCCTGTTTCGCCAGCGTTATCCCGGCGTAGAGCTGAAGATTTCGGAGTTTGGTGGGTTAACCGTCCAGCAGGCCGTCACCAACGGCGAGCTCGACGTAGCAATGACCGCCCTCCCCGTTGAGGAAGAGAGCGGCCTGGCGACGCTTCCGCTCTTTAGCCACCCGCTGTGCGTGCTGGTGCCCCGCTCCGGCGACTGGCTGAAGAGGGAGTCGGTGAAGCCTGAACTGCTCGGCGAGCACCCTCTGCTGATTTACAACGAAGACTTCGCCCTCAGCCGCCAGCTGATGACGCTGTTTAACCAGCATAACGTGAAGCCACGCATTGCGGTACGCAGCGGGCAGTGGGATTTCCTGGCGGCGATGGTGCAGGCCGGCGTGGGGATTGCCATTCTGCCGCAGCCGATTTGCGAGCGTCTGGATAAAAACACGCTGCGCTGGATCCCGCTGGAGAGCGATCTACACTGGCAGTTGGGGATGATCTGGCGTGAAGGAGTGTATTTGTCGCAGAGCGCGCAGGCGTGGCTGCAGTGTTGTGAGGGGTTTTGGGTGCGGTCTGAATAGTGCCCGGTGGCGCTGCGCTTACCGGGCCTACGTTCGAACCGTAGGCCCGGTAAGGCGAAGCCGCCACCCGGCAAAACAGCGCTACTGATTCTCTATCAACAGCGCTTCCAGCAGATCCAGATCGTGCAGCAGCTTTTGCAGCGTCTCGTTGCTGATCTGGCGCGTGGCGCGCAGGTGATACAGCTCGGCACGCTCGGAGCGCAGCGCCGCCAGACGGAACCGACGCTCAAGGTTCTCCTCCTGCAGCGAGCTTTCCACGTCGTTACGCCCGTCCGCGCGACGGCGCAAGTTACCAATCACGCGGGAACTCACTTCCGTCAGCAGCTGATTGTCGATGTTCTCTTCCGCATCCGCGGCCAGACGTTCTTCCATTTTCTGGATAGCGACAATCGCCACTTCGGCGGTAGCCGCCCGCGCAATACGCTCCTCTTTATGCTGCTGGGTCGAATCACCGGCATCAATATGCTGGAGTAAAATCGGCAGCATAATCACGCCGACAAACAGTGAGAACAGAATCACGCCCGCTGCCAGGAAGACCAGCTCGTAGCGCGCCGGGAAGACGTCGCCCGTCGGCAGCAGCAGCGGAATGGAGAGGACACCGGCAAGGGTGATCGCCCCGCGTACGCCCGCAAAAGAGGCAATCAGCAGTTCACGCGTTGTCCACGAGCCGAACTCCATCGGCTTTTTCTTCAGGAAACGGACGCTGAAGTTTTTCATCGTCCACAGCCAGCCGAAACGCACCAGCATCAGCGCCAGGTAGATCAGCACGATGTCGGTAAACAGCATCCAGACCTCAACGTTCGGGTCGGCTTCGGCCGCCACCAGCGAGGATTCCATAATGCCCGGCAGCTGCAGGCCCAACAGCAGGAACACCATGCCGTTAAAGACAAACTCCAGCATGGCCCAGGTGCTGTTTGCACGCAGACGCATGGCCAGCGGCGCGCGGCGCATCACGCCGGAGCGGGTAATGGTCATCCCTGCCGCGACCGCGGCCAGAATGCCCGACACGCCGATATGTTCGGCAATCAGATAAGAGGCAAACGGCAGCAGGAACAGCAGTACGATCTGCGTAGCGGGTTCATCGCCGCCCCAGCGGCTGAGGAAACGCAATGAGCGGCCGTACAGCCAGCTCACCACGAAGCCCGCGAGAATACCGCCAATCGCCACCTTGAAGAACTCCAGCGTCGCGCCGCCGACGGTAAAGACCATCGTGCCCATCGCAACGGCCACGGCAAACTTCAGGGCAACCAGGCCGGAGGCGTCGTTCATCAGCGCTTCCCCCTGTAAAATCCCCATGATTTTCTTCGGAATACGGCCTTCACCCACAATGCCGGACAGCGCCACGGCATCGGTTGGCGACAGCACGGCGGCCAGCGCAAAAGCCGGTATTAACGGAATGCCCGGTACCGCCCAGTAGATCAGAAAACCAATCCCGACGACGGTGACCACCACCAGCGCCAGCGCCAGGCCGAAGATCTCGCGCCCGTGCTCAAGGAATTCGCGCGTGGGCGTTTTCCAGCCATCGGCAAACAGCAGTGGCGGGATAAACAGCACGAGGAACAGTTCGGGGTCAAATTCCACGTGCAGGCCAAACGTCGGCCACGCCAGCAGCGCGCCGATGGCAATTTGCATTAATGGCAGGGGGACCTGAAAGGGCAGTACGCGTGTAACCACCCCGGATAGCGAGACCACAAGGGTCATGATGAGTATTGTGAAGAAGATTTCCATGCGTTCCCTGTTTGCTGTGTTGCTTATGTACTCCGGAAGGCGTCGTGCCTTTTATTCTATCTTCCCCAGAGTAACGCAAAAGGCAACAGGATGAGTCCTGAAAATAAAAACGGGCGGCCTGAGCCACCCGTTTTCGCATCAATGGACAACTTAGATTGCCCAGCCGCCCGCGTAGAACGCCACCAGCGCAACGGCGATAATCACGGTGCCGATATTCAGCTTGCGCCACTCACCGGAGACCAGACGACCAATCACCAGCGAAGCGAAGCCGATCATAATGCCGGTCACGATGTTACAGGTCAGCACGATAAAGACTGCGGTGATCAGGCCGGACATCGCGTCCACGAAGTCTGCAAAGTCGATTTTCGCCACGTTGCTCAGCATCAGCAGGCCAACGTACATCAGCGCTGGCGCGGTCGCATACGCCGGAACCAGATAGGAGAGCGGAGAGAGGAACAGGATCAGCATGAACAGCACGCCGACGGTGATCGCCGTCAGGCCGGTTTTACCGCCTGCCGCCGTACCCGCTGCGGATTCGATGTACACCGCCGCAGGTGCCGCACCCACCAGGCCAGAGAAGACGCTGCTCAGGGAGTCAGTGGTCAGCGCTTTGCCGCCATCAATAATCTGACCGTCTTTATCCAGCAGGTTCGCCTGACCGGCCACCGCGCGGATGGTACCGGTCGCGTCAAACACTGCGGTCATCACCAGCGCCAGCACGCTTGGCAGGATCACCGGGTTCAGCGCGCCGACAATATCCAGGCTGCCAATCAGGGAGTTGCCTTTGTCATCGCTCAGCGACGGCATGGCGAAAATGCCGGAGAAATGGACGTTCGGATCGAAAATCAGGCCAACAATGGAAACGCCGATAATGGTCAGCAGAATGCCGCCCGGGACTTTCAGTTTTTCCAGACCGATAATCACCGCCAGGCCGATCAGCGACATAATCACCGGGAAGCTGGCGAAGTGGCCCAGCGCCACCGGCAGACCGTCCAGCGGGTTCTTGATGACCAGACCGACGCCGTTGGCGGCGATCAGCAGCAGGAACAGGCCGATGCCGATACCGGTACCGTGCGCCACGCCCTGCGGCAGGTTGCGCAAAATCCAGCTACGGATGCCGGTCGCTGAAATCACGGTAAACAGCACACCCATCAGGAACACGGCACCCAGCGCAACCGGTACGCTGATGTGCTGACCCAGCACCAGGCTGAACGCGGTAAACGCGGTGAGAGAGATGGCGCAACCAATCGCCAGCGGCAGGTTCGCCCACAGGCCCATCACGATGGAGCCTACGCCGGCCACAAGGCAGGTTGCCACAAAGACAGCCGCTGGCGGGAAGCCCGCTTTGCCCAGCATGCCCGGCACAACGATGACGGAGTAAACCATCGCCAGAAACGTTGTCAAACCGGCAACGATCTCCTGGCGCACGGTGCTGCCGCGGGCCGAAATTTTAAACATGGCGTCAAGTGAACCGCCAGTACGCGCAGATGGCGTAGACATAGAAAACATCCCCTGAGAGTTTTTTAGGAAGTCCGTAAGCGAGGTGGAGACGCCGCTGCCAGCTAAACGTCAAATCCTTGTGTTGCGTTTGCGACGAAAGGGCGTCACAAAAAAAGCAAACGTTTAGCTCCGCGCTTACAAACGGGTGGTCAAATTAAGGCAAACGATTATCTAGCGTAATCCCCGCCCTTTTCAACTGAACTTTATCGTTTTTCGCTAAAATTCACTTATGATGCTGAAGAAATAAACAGAGGATGCGCAAACGTTATCGTCTATGCGCAATTTGTTTACATTTCAGTCCTCGCCCGGGATAGATAACGGCCCCCCTTGCTCCAGCGTTCTTTGCCAGCCAGGGCTGCTCTCAACTTTTGTCTTCCAGGCCTGAATATGCGGCAGATTAGCGATACCGCCGCGCGCCAGCAGGGCAAAGATCGGAAAGCTCATCTGAATATCGGCCATGCTGAGCGCATCCCCGGCAAACCAGCTGTTTTTGGCAAGGTGCGACTCAATAAAGCGCGCATGGGTTTCCAGCTGACGGTTGAGGTACGCTTTCTGCACCCCCTGCCCCAGCGCTTTGCCCAAAGTTCTGATACCAAACGGCACCGGCGGCTTGCCGAGGCTGTTGAAGACCAGCTTCATTAACAGCAGCGGCATCAGGGATCCTTCCGCGTAGTGCAGCCAGAAGCGGTACTGCACCTTATGCGCCGGATCTAAAGGCTTAAGCCGCGACTCGGCATCGTACGTTTCCTGCAGATACTCCAGAATGGCGCCTGACTCTGCGAGAATCAGTCCGTTATCTTCGATGACCGGTGATTTGCCCAACGGATGCACTTTTTTGAGAGCCTCAGGTGCCAGCATGTTCTTTTCACGCTGATAGTGAACGATCTCATAAGGCAGGCCGAGTTCTTCCAGCGCCCAGATAACGCGATGCGAGCGCGACTGGTTTAGGTGATGTACCGTGAGCATGGTTTTCTCCTGGTTATTCATACTTTTTAACTATAGAAAATTGAACAACACCGCGAAAAAAATTCGGCTAAAAACCGGTCAGCGAGGCTGGCGAAAAAACGGGTCTTGCATAGAATTAAAGTGTCAGCACAATCCGGAACCTCCCCAACCAGCTCGACACGAGGGGCGCTGACGTCGGGGGAAACCCTCCCGTGAACCAGCGGGATAGAGTGAAAGACAAAGACCGGGAAAAACTAAAGCGCCCTTATGTGGCGCTTTAGTTCTTTATGTGCTTTTTGCGGGTGGCGCTTCGCTTACCCGGCCTACGTTCTCGGTTTGGTAGGCCGGGTAAGGCGCAGCCGCCACCCGGCAAACCGGCCGCACAATCTCAATCCTCTTCCAGCAACCGTGCCCCCGTCCCCTGCTCGCCCAGCTTGTCCCCGGGGTTACGCAACGGACAATCGCTCCGCGACAGGCAGCCGCAGCCAATGCAGCCATCCAGTTCGTCACGCAGCGCGACCAGCGTATGGATACGCCTGTCCAGCTCTTCGCGCCACTGGGATGACAGCTCTTTCCACTCTTTCGGGCTCAGCGTGTGCCCTTCCGGCAGCACCCCAAAGGCCTCGCCGATCGTGGCCAGGGGAATTCCGATTCGTTGCGCAATTTTGATAATCGCCACGTAGCGAAGCACATCGCGGGTATAGCGGCGCTGGTTTCCTCCGTTACGGATACTCTTGATTAACCCTTTGCTTTCATAGAAGTGGAGCGCCGACACGGCAACGCCGCTTCGCTTTGCCACTTCGCCGGGGGTTAAAAGCGCTTTAATTCGCGGCAATCTCTTTTCCATAAAACCCCTTTACCTCAAGTTAACTTGAGGAATTATACTCCCCCGCAGAGAAAACGACGAATTAACCGAGATAGTTGTATCTACAGAGGGGCAACCTTATGTCGCATCAGCAGATTATTCAGACGCTTATTGAATGGATTGATGACCATATCGACCAACCGTTGAACATCGATGTGGTCGCTAAAAAGTCGGGCTATTCGAAATGGTATTTACAGAGAATGTTCCGCACGGTCATGCATCAGACCCTGGGTGAGTACATTCGCCAGCGCAGACTGCTGCTGGCGGCGCAGGCGCTACGCTCAACGCAGCGGCCAATTTTTGATATCGCGATGGATCTTGGCTATGTGTCGCAACAAACCTTTTCCCGCGTGTTTCGCCGCGAGTTTGACCGCACGCCGAGCGACTATCGCCACCAGTTGAATTAATGAATATCAGTGCAAAGGTTGCTGCTGCCAGGTCATAAATTCCTGGGGCGGCATCGCTTTCGCGAAGTGCCATCCCTGACAAAACTGGACGCCGCGCTTCAACAGCCAGCTCACCTGCTCTGCCGTCTCTACCCCTTCCGCAATGGTTTTCAGCCGCAGGCTTTGCGCCATCTCGATAATATGCTCGGCGATCAGGTGGCTGGTGCTGTTGGTCGTTAAGGTATCGATAAACGATTTATCGATTTTCAGGATATCCACGTTCAGCGAGTAGAGGTTGTGCAGGTTCGAGTAACCGGTACCAAAATCATCAATCGCGACTTCATAACCCGCCTGACGGAAAGCCTGTATCACCGGCGTGGTTTTTGGCACATCGATAAAACCGCGTTCCGTCACTTCTATTTTGATTTGCTGCGCACGGACGGCGTAATGGCGAGCCTTCTCGGAAATCATGGCGATCAGCCGCGAGGAGTGGAAATCCGTGGCCGACAGGTTAATCGAAATATAGAGATGGGGATGCTCGGCCAGGAAATGACCCAGATCGCTGAACACCTCTTCAACGACATAGTCTGTGATCCGCTCGCTCATCCCCTCATTTTCCGCCAGCGGAATAAACTCCGCCGGACTCATCACCTGCCCGTTAAAACCAGGCCAGCGTAACAACGCCTCCGCGCCCACGCACCGGTTGTTCTTGATATCAATAATCGGCTGATAGTGCACGCAAAGCTGTCGTTTGGTCAGTGCCCGGTGCAGTAAGCGCCCCGGCGAATTGAGCTCACGATGTGTACGGGACCATACCAGCAAAATAATAATGCTGCAGATCATGCCCAGCGGCAGCGTCAACGTCGCCTGGTGATAAAGCGTTTCATAAAAGCGTTTATTCGATGTCGATACAATGGCCGCAATCGGTCTTTTGGGGGAACTAACGATCGTATAAAAGCGGTTATCTTTTTGAAATACCGATTCCTTATCCCGAATCATCGAATTTAATAAAGAAACATTGGCTTTCTGGCTGACGGAAAAGAAAGCATTGGTTACCGTGTCGTACACTCCCCATGAGAGAGAATGATCCGCGGACATGACTTCGCTGTATGAAAGTGGATTGACGACGACCACATAATTTCCGCGCTGCATATATGTCATTTTATAACCAGTATAAAATGGGGTATCGCGATAATAATAGATAGCGACGTCAGGTTTACGCGTGTAATTAGCGACAGGAATAGCGTAGGGGCGATCCGGTGTAAAAACGGTCGAACAAAGAAAATTCTGACCTTGAGCGTAAATTAAATCGGCGACAAACAGGCGGCCACGAACAACGTTCAGCATATATTGACGATGTCCCGGCGTGCAAAGCTCACCCTGATATTTTTCAGCCTCGTCCCGGGCCAGATCAACCTGTTGAATAACCAGTTCTGTTTTGTCTAAAGCCAGTTCAGCAAATGTCCGTAGCTGGGCGCTTGTTTCAGATACGGCTCGTAGCTGGGCAAACCATAGCGCAAGCATCACAGGCAGCATAACTACCATGATGATCCCTACCACCCTGAGCATTTTGCGCCGCGCGCTACGATTCATTTCCCGCCCTATATCCCTGCATGTTGTACGCCTGTAGTAATGAAGGCCGGATGCTTTGTTAAACAGGTGATTACGTTGCATGAATCATGCGAAGTTAGCAACTGACTTTTCGTATTAAAAATCTTAAATTTCGTTATGACGATAATATTTTCCCGTAAGCTAAACTGTAAGTATTCGTTCCGTTTCAATTAAGGAAAATAATTATCCAGCCCGCAAGGGCGGTGGGAAGATAACACAACAGACGATTGTTGATTAAGCCAAACTTGTAACAGCGCGAAAAATCATAACCTCGACATGGCATTTTATGCTATTTGTTCGGGCGTATTTTGTTCGTTGATTTATAAATAATCAGCTGCCACCACCGTTTTTCCTCGCCCCGAATGCTTGGCCTCATATAATGCTTTATCGGCACGCCTCAGCAGGACTGAAGTATCCCGCTGTCCTCCGCTTACTTCCACAACCCCGGCACTAAATGACAGCGATACTTTCCTCTCCCCCACGGCCAGCGGGTTGGTTTGCAGAAAGGTGCGCAACCTGGCGGATAATTGCGCAGCGCCATTGCCGTTCGTTTGCGCCAGCAAGAGCAAAAACTCTTCTCCTCCCACGCGCCCTAATGCCGAATCTGAAGGTGATAACTCACGGATCGCGTTACAAAAGTGAAGGAGCGCCGCATCACCCACCGGGTGCCCCCACTCATCGTTGATCTGTTTGAAGAAATCCAGGTCAAACATCAGGACGCAAAAATGGCTGTTAACCTCCTGCCGGGCACTGGCCGCCAGCGCAAGCTCCAGCTGCTGCAAAATCGCCGAACGGTTAAAGCAGCCGGTGAGATCGTCAGTAGTGGCTTTTACCTGCAGCTGCTGTTCGGCTTTTTTCCGCTCCGTGATATCCAGCCCAATATTGAGGATAGAGTTGTCCGGCAACAGAATGTTGGACCACAGCACCGTCAGCGGGGTGCCGTCTTTGCGTAGCGGATGCCACTCATACATATCCTTCAGCGGCGAGACATTGACCGACTCTCTTACCCGCCGCCGCTCTTCAGGGTCGGGATAAAACAGCGAAAGCGGATCGGTATGTTCCGCGATCTCCGCCATCGTCCAGCCGAATACTTTTTCACATTCGGCATTCCACAGCACGCAGCGGTTAAATTTGTCGAAAGAGTTCATTAAAACCGGGGCGCGTTCAAAGAGCGTCTTATATTGCGTCACGACACGCTGCATTTCCTGGGCAGTTTTCTCCCGGGCAATAATTTCCGCGAAATAGTCTTTTAATTTTTCGACCAGCACTACGACGATATTTTTCAGAATTGGCAGAGAAGAGAGCCGTTCATCAAACGCTAAAAAGAAATAACCACTGCAGTGCCAGTTATGGGTTGAAAGTTTGCACAGGACACCGCTATGCAACTGCGCATAGCCCGGGTGCTGAGGAGGAAATAACGCACGGCCAATATTCTCTTTCCAGTAGACCACCCGCCATGAACGATGATGCCGCTGGAGCAGGGTGTCCGCCAGGAAATCGGCCACTTCGAAGGGATGGCAGGTCATCTCCCCGGCGCATACCACGCGCTGTAGCCCGTCATCACCATTAACGCTTACCCAGGCGAGACTTGCGCCCAGCGCGCGACTGATGGTCGTCAGCATGTCGGTCAGAGAACATTGAGCATGAAGCTGAGGCATCAGCTTAGCCAGCGCATGCAACGCTTGCATGCTGTCATTAACAATCTCACGTCGGTTTTCTTTCATTTTTTTCGCTGATTATCAGGCGATAAACCGGACGCAACTTTCTTCAGATTCGAAAAATCGACAAACCAACGCACAGGCTGAATCTCAGCGTAGCGAATTAAAAAACAACGTTGTGTGTAATTAAAAACGTACAAAGAAATAGAAAAATAATTAAATTCAAGAACCTGAAAGGTTAGCTGCGAGTAAAATTAATTGTCCACTCAAGCATAAGCCATAGGGTTATTGCTGTAAACATTGTACAGTGAGCATCCTTTTGCATCAGTTTTGCTATCTTAATGAATTCATTATAAAGAGTGCGGGAACTGGAGAACTTAGCCAGCAAAGATATATTTTCACTCAGGCGCCCATTGATTCTCGGCAACTATGAATCACCCGTTTTTCATCACCCCGGGACTGGCGAATAAAACAGCAAATGTGATATAGTTCACACATATAGTGTAACGAAAAAATCTGTTTCATTCAGTTCGTCTGTTTTGTTGAGGATGGGTTTTATGGCAACCATTACTACCAGCATGGTTCTCCTGCGCTGGCCTTTGTTGAGTGCGGTGCTGATGTTTTTAGCCAGCACGCTGAACATTCAGTTTCGTAAATCTGACTATGCGGGTCTCGCTGTCATCAGCACCCTGCTGGGGCTGGGTGCAGCCTGCTGGTTTGCAACGGGTCTGCTTGGCATTACCCTGCTGGATATCGCCGCCGTCTGGGAAAACATTAAAGTGGTGATGGTGGAAGCAATGAGCCACACGCCGCCAGACTGGCCGATGGTCATTACCTGATCCCTTCATCAATAAAAAAACCCAGACGATGTCTGGGTTTTTTGTTTTCTCATCCGTTGATCAGAACGGAATGTCGTCGTCGAAATCCATTGGCGGTTCGTTAGACGGTGCCGGAGCAGACTGCTGCTGCGGGCGAGACTGCGCGCCACCGCTGAACTGGTTGCCGCCCTGCGGCTGCTGAGGCTGACCCCAACCGCCCTGCTGCTGGCTCTGACCACCACCTGCCGGTGCACCACCGCCCTGACGGCCACCCAGCATCTGCATGGTACCGCCCACGTTAACCACGACTTCAGTGGTGTACTTCTCAGCACCAGACTGATCGGTCCATTTGCGGGTGCGCAGCTGGCCTTCGATATAGACCTGAGAACCTTTACGCAGATACTCACCGGCCACTTCGGCCAGTTTGCCAAACAGCACAACGCGGTGCCATTCGGTCTGCTCTTTCATCTCTCCGGTCGCTTTATCACGCCAGGATTCGGAAGTAGCCAGCGTAATGTTGGCAACTGCGCCACCACTCGGCATGTAGCGTACTTCCGGGTCCTGGCCCAGATTACCGACGAGAATCACCTTGTTTACGCCTCTGCTGGCCATGTTCGTGTCTCCTGAATACGTTTCTTAATAGTGTAAACGCGCGAGTGTACCATTTCCATGCTGCACTTTGATAGTTGCGTAGCACGTTCCAGAGTTCTCCCGCAACTCGACATTGTTACACAGCGAATCAGAAAATGCATTCCAATACTGTATATTCAAACAGGTTAAATTGTGTCATAATTAGCCGTTTCTGACAGCCGTTTGTCCTTCAAACAAATCAGGCAATCCGTGTTCCAACCGGGAAAGGTGAATGGATAAGATCGAAGTTCGGGGCGCCCGCACCCACAATCTCAAGAATATCAACCTCATAATCCCTCGCGACAAACTCATTGTCGTGACCGGGCTTTCGGGGTCTGGCAAATCCTCACTGGCTTTCGACACCCTATATGCCGAAGGACAGCGTCGTTACGTTGAATCACTCTCTGCGTACGCGCGTCAGTTCCTGTCGCTGATGGAAAAACCGGATGTTGACCATATTGAAGGGTTGTCCCCTGCTATCTCTATTGAGCAGAAGTCCACCTCGCATAACCCGCGTTCAACGGTCGGTACCATTACCGAAATTCATGACTACCTGCGTCTGCTGTATGCCCGCGTGGGTGAGCCGCGCTGCCCGGACCACGACGTCCCGCTGGCGGCCCAGACCGTCAGCCAGATGGTGGATAACGTGCTGTCGCAGCCGGAAGGCAAACGCCTGATGCTGCTGGCGCCAATCATCAAAGAGCGTAAGGGCGAACACACCAAGACGCTGGAAAACCTGGCAAGCCAGGGCTATATCCGCGCCCGTATCGACGGTGAAGTGTGCGACCTGTCCGATCCGCCCAAGCTGGAGCTGCAGAAGAAGCACACCATCGAAGTGGTGATTGACCGCTTCAAGGTGCGTGACGATCTCGCCACGCGTCTGGCGGAATCCTTTGAAACCGCGCTGGAACTCTCTGGCGGCACGGCCGTGGTCTCCGACATGGACGACCCGAAAGCGGAAGAGCTGCTCTTCTCCGCCAACTTTGCCTGCCCGATTTGCGGTTACAGCATGCGCGAGCTGGAACCGCGCCTGTTCTCCTTTAACAACCCGGCGGGCGCGTGCCCGACGTGTGACGGCCTGGGCGTCCAGCAATATTTCGACCCGGACCGCGTGATCCAGAACCCGGAGCTGTCGCTGGCGGGCGGGGCCATTCGCGGCTGGGACAAGCGTAACTTCTACTACTTCCAGATGCTGAAATCGCTGGCAGAGCACTACAAGTTCGACGTCGAAGCGCCGTGGGCCAGCCTGAGCCCGAACGTGCACAAAGTGATTCTGTTCGGTTCCGGCAAAGAGAACATTGAGTTCAAGTACATGAACGATCGCGGCGATACCTCCGTGCGTCGTCACCCGTTCGAAGGGGTGCTGCACAATATGGAGCGACGCTACAAAGAGACCGAATCCAGCGCGGTGCGCGAAGAGCTGGCGAAGTTCATCAGCAACCGCTCCTGCGCCACCTGCGAGGGCACGCGCCTGCGTCGTGAAGCGCGCCACGTGTTTGTGGAAAACACGGCGCTGCCGACCATCTCAGACATGAGCATCGGCCACGCGATGGACTTCTTCAATAACCTGAAGCTCTCCGGCCAGCGTGCGAAAATCGCCGAAAAAGTGCTGAAAGAGATCGGCGATCGCCTGAAGTTCCTGGTGAACGTCGGCCTGAACTACCTGACGCTTTCCCGCTCGGCGGAAACGCTCTCCGGCGGTGAGGCTCAGCGTATCCGTCTGGCCAGCCAGATTGGCGCGGGCTTAGTCGGCGTGATGTACGTACTGGACGAGCCGTCCATCGGCCTGCACCAGCGCGACAACGAGCGCCTGCTCGGCACCCTGATCCACCTGCGCAATCTCGGCAACACGGTGATCGTGGTGGAGCACGACGAAGATGCCATCCGCGCCGCAGACCACGTGATCGATATTGGTCCGGGCGCAGGCGTGCACGGCGGTCAGGTCGTTGCAGAAGGGACGCTGAAGGACATTATGGCGGTACCCGAGTCGCTGACCGGTCAGTACATGAGCGGCAAGCGCAAGATTGAAGTGCCAAAACAGCGCGTAGCGGCAGATCCGGAAAAAGTGCTGAAGCTGACCGGCGCGCGCGGCAACAACCTGAAAGACGTCACCCTGACGCTGCCGGTTGGCCTGTTTACCTGTATCACCGGCGTGTCCGGTTCCGGTAAATCGACGCTGATCAACGATACGCTGTTCCCGATTGCGCAGACGGCGCTGAACGGCGCGACGCTGGCCGAGCCTGCACCGTACCGCGACATCCAGGGGCTGGAGCATTTCGATAAGGTTATCGATATCGACCAGAGCCCGATTGGCCGTACCCCGCGCTCTAACCCGGCGACCTATACCGGCGTCTTCACGCCCGTACGTGAACTGTTTGCCGGTGTGCCTGAAGCACGCTCCCGCGGCTATACGCCAGGACGTTTCAGCTTTAACGTGCGCGGCGGCCGCTGCGAAGCGTGCCAGGGCGATGGCGTGATCAAGGTTGAGATGCACTTCCTGCCGGATATCTACGTGCCGTGCGACCAGTGCAAAGGCAAACGCTATAACCGCGAAACGCTGGAGATTAAGTACAAGGGCAAGACCATCCACGAAGTGCTGGATATGACCATCGAAGAGGCGCGCGAATTCTTTGACGCCGTCCCTGCGCTGGCGCGTAAGCTGCAGACGCTGATGGACGTCGGCCTGACCTACATTCGTCTGGGACAGTCCGCCACTACGCTGTCCGGCGGTGAAGCGCAGCGCGTGAAGCTGGCGCGCGAGCTGTCAAAACGCGGTACCGGTCAGACGCTCTACATTCTGGATGAGCCAACCACCGGCCTGCACTTTGCTGACATCCAGCAGCTGCTCGAGGTTCTGCATCAGCTGCGCGATCAGGGCAACACCATCGTGGTCATCGAACATAACCTGGACGTGATTAAAACCGCGGACTGGATTGTCGATCTCGGCCCGGAAGGCGGCAGCGGCGGCGGTGAAATTCTTGTCTCCGGTACGCCAGAGACCGTTGCAGAGTGCGAAGCCTCGCACACCGCGCGCTTCCTTAAACCGTTGCTGTAGTTGTCACACGGAGAGTTGCTGTCGGGTGGTTTCCGGCAGCAGCTCAACCGCCTGCTGATAGGACGCATCCACCAGGTAGTAAATCTGTGATCCTGGAATCGATCCATCCAGATAGACGGTGCTCCAGTGCGCCTTATTGAGGTGCTTGCTCGGCCTCACGTCATCATGCTGCTGACGCAGCAAATCCGCCAGTTCAGGGCTGGTTTTCAGCGACGCCGCCGGACGGCCTTCTACCTCTTTCACCATCGCAAACAGCACATCACCCACCTTAATCTGCGTGGCTTTCCAGTCGCTGTGGACGCTCTGCTCCGCGCCGGGCTTGCTCATGCAGTACTGAAGTATCTCCGAAATTGTCATCTTTATTCCCCTTGTAGCGTGGCGATAATTTTACGCGAACCACCGTGAATACGATGCTCACCCAGCCAGATCCCCTGCCACGTTCCCAACAGCAACCGCCCGTTGTGGACCGGCAGCATCAGCGATACGCCCAGCAAAGAGGATTTAATATGCGAAGGCATATCGTCCGCCCCCTCATAGTCATGCTCATAAGGCGCGTTGTCCGGGACGCTCTTCAGAAAATGGTGCTCCATGTCGGACCGGACGGTGGGATCGCAATTTTCATTCAGCGTCAGAGAGGCGGACGTGTGCTGAAGCAGCAGATGCAGCAAACCCGTTCTGACGTGCGACAGGTCGCGGAGTTGCCCGATGACTTCATCCGTCACCAGGTGAAATCCGCGTGGCTTCGCGCTTAAGGTCAGGGTCTGTTGGTACCACATAGGCTGCTCCGTGATGAAAGATGAATCTTTCTAAGTGTGCAGCAAGAAGACGAAAGGTAAAACCCGCAGCAGCGAGATTTGATTAAAAAAGAGTCAAACTCGCTGCCAGGGGCTCAATACTCCGAGTTGACGATCACCTCTTCGCCAAACTTTCCGGCCATCGGCAGCGGGCGATAGGTTGAGTTAGAAGCGCGTAACACCCTGATCCCTCTGGCACCCACATCCTGTGCGGCGGTAATGTCGTTATCCGAATCGCCATAAAACACTTTGATGTTTTTCTTTTCCAGCCACTGGGTTTTGGTGTTTTGCCCCTCTTTGTCACCCGCAAAAATGACCGGGTTCATGCTGGTCGCCGGGATCTGGAAATCATCCTGCAGCGTTTTAGAGACGGTTTCCGTTTTGGTCTGACTGCGGCCGGTTACAAAATAAATGCTGTCACCGCGCTTCACGTGCATGGCAATAAGCGCACGGGCAACCTCTTTCGGGATGCTGAATTCGTCCCAGCCGTTGTTCATTTTTTCCCAGAATTCCGGGTTCTTCAGATACGCTTCGCTGTCGGGTGAATACGTTTTCTTACCGCGCCAGAAGCCGGGGCTTGAGAACAGCACGGTATCGTCAATGTCAAAACCCACGGCCATTGGCGCACGGCCCATTAGGCTGTTTTCGATTTGGGCCACGGAAACCCAGTGAATGGGTGCCTGCTCGGCAAGAATGGCGGCGGTGGTGCCGGTATAAAGCGGCGTCGGGGCAGAAGCTCGCGCGACGACGGCGCTATTAAGCGAGAACAATAAGCAGGCGGCGCTGAGCGCCAGTGTGATCTTGCGCATATTTTCCCCTGAATATTCAGTTTGTTATCGTTTTAATTTGAGCGGATGGTCAAAAAACTATCCGACCATAACCCCAGCGGGAGGTGAAGGGAAGGAGTTTTTGCTTATGAAGGGGAATAAAAAGAAGACGATCACAAAAGCCGGGCAACGTTTTTGTGCGGCCTGATGCCCTCACCCCGACCCTCTCCCACGGGGAGAGGGTGAGTTGGTGAGTACTTACATTACAGCAGCAAACGCCTGCGCCACGCGATGAACGTTGCTGGCATTCAGGCCCGCCACGCACATACGGCCGCTGGCAATCAGGTAGACGCCGAACTCTTCGCGCAGACGATCGACCTGGGCCGCACTCAGTCCGGTATAGCTGAACATCCCGCGCTGCTTGAGCAGATAGTCGAAGTTATGTCCCGGCACGGCCTCTTTCAGGACGTTAACCAGCTCCTGACGCATCGTCTGAATGCGCTGGCGCATCGCTTCCACTTCCGCAAGCCAGGACGCTTTTAGCTTTTCGTCACCGAGAACCGTCGCCACCACCTGCGCACCAAAGTTCGGCGGGCTGGAGTAAATGCGACGCACCGTCGCCTTAAGCTGGCCGAGCACGCGACCTGCCGCTTCGGCGTCTTCACACACCACGGACAGACCGCCAACGCGTTCACCGTACAGGGAGAAGATTTTAGAGAAGGAGTTACTCACCAGAACAGGCAGCCCGGCGCTGGCAGCGGCGCGGATGGCATAGGCGTCTTCTTCCATACCCGCGCCAAAGCCCTGATAGGCGATATCGAGGAATGGGATCAGATTACGGGCCTTCAGCACCTCAATCACCGCATCCCACTGGGCATTGGTGAGATCCGCACCGGTCGGGTTATGGCAGCACGGATGCAGCAGCACAATGCTGCGCTCCGGCAGGGTGTTCAGTTTTTCCAGCAGCGCTTCAACGCGCACGCCGTTAGTTTCGCTGTCAAACCACGGATAGGTCGCCACTTTGAAGCCTGCGCCCTCGAAGATCGCAACGTGGTTTTCCCACGTCGGGTCACTGACCCACACGCCTGAATCCGGGAAGTATTTTTTCAGGAAGTCTGCACCCACTTTCAGCGCACCCGAGCCGCCCAGCGTCTGGATGGTCGCCACGCGTTTTTGCGCGAGCACCGCGTGATCGGCACCAAAAAGCAGCGGCGCAATGGTGCTGCGGTAGGTATTTAACCCTTCCATCGGCAGATAGAGCGACGCGCCGTGTGGAACCGCGTTCAGACGCGCTTCGGCTTCGGCAACGGCCTGCAGCTGAGGAATAAAACCCTCGTGGTTGTAATACAAACCGATGCTAAGGTTCACCTTGTCGCTGCGAGGATCTTCTTTGAAACGCTCCATTAAGGAGAGAATTGGGTCGCCGGCATAGGCGTCAACTTTCTGAAACACGCGATGATTCTCCGGAATTCGATGAGGCAGGGATTTCAACAATAAACCGGAAGTGGGAGAAGGTCGAGAGGATGTTAATAAAGTTGGAGCGAGGATAAAAACCTCACTCCATTGGCGGTTCAATCAATGTACTTCATCGCTACCCGCGAGGTCAGACGCGTGATAAGTTCGTAAGCACTTACTTTCGTGATTTCAGCAATGCGTTCAACAGGCAGCCCTTCCCCCCACATCACAACATCATCACCAGGCTTATCCTGGGCTTCAGGCCCCAGATCAACACAAATCATATCCATCGCCACGCGACCGACAATCTTCACTTCGCGACCGTTGACCAGAACCGGCGTACCCGTTGGCGCAGCGCGGGGATAGCCATCACCATAGCCCATCGCCACCACGCCAAGACGGGTATCACGCTCGCTGGTCCAGGTACCGCCGTAGCCCACCGGCTCCCCCGCTTTATGGTCTCGCACGGCAATCAGGTTAGAGACCAGCGACATAACCGGCCGGAAGCCAAAGTCCGGCCCCCAGGGTTTGTTCTCCAGCGGCGACACGCCGTAGAGAATGATGCCCGGTCGCGCCCAGTCGAAATGCGACTGCGGCCACAGCAGAATACCGCCGGATGCCGCAATCGAGCGCATCCCCGGCTTGCCTTCGCAGAAGGTATTAAAGATATCCAGCTGCCGCTCGGTCGCACCGCACTCGGGCTCATCGGCGCGGGCGAAATGGCTGACGATATTCACCGGCTGGCGCACGTTTTTGCACCGGCATAAACGCTGATAGAACGCTTCCGCGCTCTCCGGACGCACGCCCAGACGGTGCATGCCCGTGTCGAGCTTCATCCACACGGTCACCGGCTCGCTCAGCTCGGCGGTTTCAAGTGCGGCCAGCTGTTCTTCGTTGTGCACTGCCGTATGCAGATGCTGGTCAGCAATGGTCGGCAAATCTGTGGCTTCGAAAAAGCCTTCGAGGAGCAGAATCGGTTGGGTAATCCCCCCCGCGCGCAGGCGAAGGGCTTCTTCAAGACGGGCGACGCCAAAGGCGTCGGCATCGGGGAGCGTTCGCGCGGTCTCAAGAAGACCGTGTCCGTAAGCGTTCGCTTTCACGACTGCAACGAGCTTGCTGGCGGGTGCCAGTTCTCGCAGACGTTGCAGGTTGTGTCGCAGAGCGCGGCGGTTAATGACAACAGTTGCCGCTTGCATTTGAATTCCTTAGAAATTACTCATCATCATATTGAGGACCGGCATAGTTGTCGAAACGCGACCACTGTCCGTTAAAGGTCAGACGCACCGTCCCGATAGGGCCGTTACGTTGTTTACCAATAATAATTTCGGCGATCCCTTTCAGGTCGCTGTTCTCGTGATAAACCTCATCACGGTAGATGAACATGATTAAGTCGGCATCCTGCTCGATGGAGCCGGATTCACGCAGGTCGGAGTTGACTGGGCGCTTGTCGGCACGTTGTTCCAGGGAGCGGTTCAGCTGCGACAGCGCTACCACCGGCACGTGCAGCTCTTTGGCTAACGCCTTGAGCGAGCGGGAAATTTCGGCAATTTCCAGCGTACGGTTGTCTGAAAGCGACGGGACGCGCATCAGCTGAAGGTAGTCGATCATGATAAGGCCGATACCGCCGTGTTCACGGGCGATACGGCGCGCGCGGGAGCGAACTTCCGTCGGCGTCAGGCCGGAGGAGTCATCGATATAGATGTTACGCTTTTCCAGCAGAATGCCCATGGTGCCGGAGATGCGCGCCCAGTCCTCATCGTCGAGCTGACCGGTACGGATGCGGGTCTGATCCACGCGCGACAGCGATGCCAGTGAACGCATCATGATCTGCTCGGAGGGCATCTCAAGACTGAAGATCAGTACCGGTTTATCCTGCAACATCGCCGCGTTTTCGACGAGGTTCATCGCAAAAGTGGTTTTACCCATCGACGGACGCGCGGCGACGATAATCAAATCCGACGGCTGCAGGCCGGCGGTTTTCTTGTTCAAATCGTCATAGCCGGTGTTCACGCCGGTGACGCCATCGTGCGGCTGCTGGAACAGCTGTTCGATACGGGCCACGGTGGCGTCGAGGACATCGGCGATGTTTTTTGGGCCTTCGTCTTTATTGGCGCGGCTTTCGGCGATTTTAAAGACGCGGGACTCAGCAAGGTCGAGCAGGTCTTCGCTGGTGCGACCCTGCGGATCAAAACCGGCTTCGGCGATCTCGTTCGCCACCGATATCATCTCGCGGACGACGGCACGTTCACGCACGATATCGGCATAAGCGCTAATGTTCGCTGCACTAGGCGTGTTTTTTGACAGTTCCGCCAGATAGGCAAATCCGCCGCAGCTGTCGAGCTGCCCAAGACGCTCCAGCGATTCCGCGAGCGTAATCAGGTCGATCGGGCTGCCCGACTCCTGCAGACGCGCCATTTCGGTAAAGATGTGGCGGTGCGGACGGGTATAGAAATCTTCCGCCACGACGCGCTCGGCGACGTCGTCCCAGCGTTCGTTATCCAGCATTAAACCGCCCAACACCGACTGTTCCGCTTCAATCGAGTGCGGCGGGACTTTTAACCCTGCGACCTGGAAATCACGCTCGCGAGGTTCAGTCTGTTTGTTGAAGGGTTTGTTTCCTGCCATAGTGAATGGAGTTACCGAGATAAAGAGTGGGTCGAAAGATTACCATATTTTTCTTACGGAGGGAGCATGGCAACGCGCATTGAATTCCAGAAACACGGTGGGCCAGACGTACTGAAAGCGGTGGAGTTCACCCCAGCCGCGCCTGGCGAAAACGAAGTGCAGGTTGAAAACAAAGCCATCGGCATAAACTACATCGACACCTATATTCGCGGCGGTCTCTACCCGCCTCCGTCAATGCCGAGCGGCCTGGGCACCGAGGCAGCCGGTGTCGTCGTCAAAGTGGGCAGCGCGGTCAAGCATATTAAAGAGGGCGACCGCGTGGTGTATGCGCAGTCAGCGCTGGGCGCTTACAGCTCCGTCCACAACGTCCCGGCGGATAAAGCCGCCCTGCTGCCTAACGCCATCTCCTTTGAGCAGGCGGCAGCCTCGTTCCTGAAAGGTTTAACCGTTTACTACCTGCTGCGCAAAACCTATGAAATTAAACCCGACGAGCAGTTCCTGTTTCATGCCGCAGCGGGTGGCGTCGGGCTCATCGCCTGTCAGTGGGCAAAAGCACTGGGCGCGAAGCTGATCGGCACCGTCGGAAATGCACAAAAAGCGCAGCGCGCGCTGCAGGCGGGTGCCTGGCAGGTGATTAATTACCGCGAGGAGAGCATTGTTGAGCGGCTGAAGGAGATCACCAGCGGCAAAAAAGTGCGCGTTGTGTATGACTCGGTAGGGAAAGACACGTGGGAAGCGTCGCTGGACTGCCTGCAGCGTCGCGGTCTGATGGTAAGCTTCGGGAATGCGTCAGGCGCGGTGACCGGCGTTAACCTGGGCATCCTGAACCAGAAAGGGTCTCTGTACGTGACGCGTCCTTCCCTGCAAGGATACATCACCAACCGGGAAGAACTTGAGGAAGCCAGCAACGAGCTGTTCTCGTTAATCGCCAGCGGCGTCATCAAAGTGGACGTGGCAGAGGCGCAGAAATTCGCGCTGACCGATGCGCAGCGCGCGCATGAGGTGCTGGAGAGTCGGGCGACGCAGGGGTCGAGTTTATTGATTCCCTGAGCCCCAAAAAGAAATTGGGCTTCCCGTGGGAAGCCCTTTCTTTTTTTAGTTCGGCTGTATGTAGGGTACAGCTCGATGAATTCTTTAACGGCAGTCATAGTGACAGATTCGATAAGTAAATCCTATTCTGTTCTAAGCCCTGCCGCCGGAAAAGTTACAAGTATGTGACGAACCCCTCAATACCTTAGTAACGAAAGCGGTTATTGCGCTGATAACCGGGCACTTTTGGCGCTTTAATCGCCCGAATCACCCACACGACCGCGATGGCCAGCAGTAGCCACGGCAGCAGTTTGATTGTCAGGGCAAACAATCCACCAATAAACATGACCACAGTCGCCACCACGATAGCCGCCAGAATGCCGAGCAGCGAAACGCCTGTCGCTAACAGCATGACAAAAAATCCAATCACAAAAAGTAGTTCCAGCATGGTGCTCTCCCACGAGTTCCCGAGTAATGCAGTAGGCATTACAAGAATCATGCCAGTATTAACCTGTTGTAATTAAAGAAAAACGCCCCGCGAGCGTTCGCAGGGCGTGGTGAATTTGACGAACTTTTAGCGAAAGTTATCGCTTGTCTGCCACCAGGCGCAGCGCATGTTCCAGCACCTCAATATCGGCACCGGCTTTATGTGCGTTTTCGCTCAGGTAGCGACGCCACTGGCGCGCGCCCGGAATGCCCTGGAACAGGCCAAGCATATGGCGGGTGATATGGCCGAGATACGTACCGTTGCTCAGCTCGCGCTCAATGTAAGGATACATCGCACGCACGACGGCAACCGGATCGGTGTCTGCGCCTTCGATGCCAAAGATTTCGCGATCGACCATCGCCAGAATGCCCGGATTCTGATATGCCTCGCGCCCAACCATCACCCCATCCATATGCTCAAGGTGCGCTTTGGCCTCTTCCAGCGACTTGATGCCGCCGTTAATGGACATGGTCAGGTGCGGGAAGTCACGCTTCAGCTGATACACGCGCGGATAGTCCAGCGGCGGGATCTCACGGTTCTCTTTTGGGCTGAGGCCGGAGAGCCAGGCTTTTCGCGCGTGGATGATGAACGTCTCGCACTCGCCCTTTCCGGAGACCGTATTGATGAAGTCGCACAGGAATTCGTAGCTGTCCTGGTCGTCAATGCCGATACGGGTTTTGACCGTCACCGGAATGGAAACGACGTCACGCATCGCCTTAATACAGTCCGCCACCAGCTGGGCATTCCCCATCAGGCAGGCACCAAACATGCCGTTTTGCACGCGGTCGGACGGACAGCCAACGTTCAGGTTGATCTCGTCGTAGCCGCGCGCTTCCGCCAGCTTCGCGCACTGCGCCAGCGCGGCCGGATCGCTGCCGCCCAGCTGCAGGGCAACCGGATGCTCTTCTTCGCTATAGGCCAGATAATCGCCCTTCCCGTGGATGATTGCGCCCGTAGTCACCATTTCGGTGTACAGCAGCGTATGGCGGGAGAGCTGGCGCAGGAAATAGCGGCAGTGTCTGTCCGTCCAGTCGAGCATCGGCGCAATGGAGAAACGGTGTGCAGGGAAAGCGGTCTGTGATTCTGACGACATGGCGAAGTTTTAAGCATCTGGTGGAAAAGGGGCGCTACTATAGCACAAAGAAAAGCCGGAGGCGCAGCGCCTCCGGTGGACTTTAGAACGTCATGCTCAGCTGGGCCCCTGCGCCCCAGGTTTCGTCTTCACCGTACAGGCCCATCAGGTCAACATGAACGGTACTGAATGGCGCGAAACCGACACCGCCGGTAAAGACATTGCTGTCGTTACCCTTCACGTCCGCGCGATAACCCGCACGCACCGCCAGCCAGCTGAGCGGCGTCACCTCGGCACCCACGCCAACATACTGCGACGTATCTTCGCTCTTAAATCCTTTGGTTTCCGTCAAATCGCCATCGGCGGTCAGCGTCACCAGATCGTTGTGCCAGGCGGCTCCGGCGGTCACCAGCGGACGGATCTGGTAGGTATCTTTATAGCTCACCACTTCTCCCGTCCGCCCGTTGCGGATACGGATATCTTTGGTGTCGATATCGCGCGACATCAGGTTTTGGCCACTCACGCCGACCGTCCAGTTCTCGCCGAAATCAGCCGCAATACCGGCATCGACGTTAAAGCCCGTATCGTCTGTGCGGTAGCGGCTGTCGTTCCACTTGTTACTGTCGTAATCGTAGATTGAGGTGGTGTAGTTATAGACCCAGGTTTTTTGCAGTTTTGGCGTCACGCCTACGGAAACCGGGACGCCGCCGAGGTCAAACTGACGGGCAACGGCAACGCCGTAGTCAGACACAATCGCCGCCCGGCCAGACGCTGTTGAGTTGAGGTTTTTAGTGATCTGATCCGTGCCGTTCAGCGCAGCGTCCAGGGCAACACCGGCAGCCACCACTTTGCTTCTTTGAATACCGCGCAGATAATCAATATCTTGCTGATCGATAGACGAGCTAACCCGGCCATGAGCATAGCCTTTCGCCATAAAGGCCACGGAAAGCACATCGTTAGGGATACTCACCGCAAGCCCTGCTCCTGCCGTCGCGCGTGCGGTTTTGCCTTTGAGATAGTCCAGCTCATCGGCGAGATCTTTGGCCGCGCCCTGGAATTGATTAATGGAACCTAACGGATTAGTGATAATCTCCCTTGGCGTGAGGTCATCAACCACATCCTTGTAGTGATTAATTTTGTCGTTGATGGTATCAATCTCGTCCTGAAGATTGTCTTCATCCGTCACCTGCACCCCAACGGCTGGCAAGATGACCGTCACATCATCGTCTGGTTTTGCCTTTGCCAGCAGCGCCGGGTTAATTAACGCCCCACTGCCATAGCTCCCGGAGGCAACGCCCGTCCCGCCCATGGCGTCACTCCGTGATTCTGTCCAGGTATTGGCTGCTCCCGCCTGATTTGCCATAAACAAGGAGACAGCAATGCTAACCACCGAAAATTTAAAATTTTTTTTCACAGTATGCCCGTTATAGTCTGTTATGAAATAACCCCTGTCTGTTATCACCCAAACAGGAACGAACTATTGCTGTGAATAAGTAGTAAAAGACCCGCTATTTCTGTCCCTAAGTAAAACTCCCTTACGGCCTGTTATATTTTGTGACGGCCCTCAATATTTATAGATGAGGAAATTATTTTTTCCCAGGTTTTCCATCATGCGGTCCAAAAAACTGGGGTGGGTGGTCTACCCAGCGATCCTCACGGGTAGCGGCATACACGGGGTTGAGTGGATAGTAGATGCGATTGTGCTTCTTGTTGGCCTCGCCTACGACCAGCAACCGCACCTCTTCCTCCGTGTTGTTGATAAATGTGTGGCAGATACCGGTTCCGGCAGGAAATCCCACGCTGTCGCCAGGTTCAAGTTTCCATAGATAGCCATTTATCCACGCTTCTGGATAACCTTCGAGCACATAAATGAACTCTTCTTCATCGCTTTCAGCATGCGGATAGGACGTTCTGCGCCCGGGCGGCAAACGCTCATGATGGATACCAATGCGCCTGAGCCCAAGCTTACGAGCCAACGGGGCGCCGATAGAAAAAAGCTCATCGCTATCTGGATAGGTCGAATCATCCGCACCTTCTACGTCGCGCCAGTGCCGAATACAGTCAGGTTTTTTCATTGTTTATTTCCCGGTTTGTAATGGGTCAGGTATAGCACAGACTGGCGGATCTCGGTGTTTTTACCAGAACATGATAAAGTGGGGGTTTTCCGTCCTATAACATCCGGGGTGCTACATGGATAAGTCCACAAAAGAGCTGTTAGCGCAGGCCGAAAAGCTGTGCGCGCAACGCAATGTGCGCCTGACTCCGCAGCGCCTTGAAGTATTACGTCTGATGAGCCTGCAGCAGGGTGCCATCAGCGCCTACGATCTGCTCGATCTTCTCCGCGAAAGCGAGCCGCAGGCAAAGCCGCCAACGGTTTATCGCGCCCTGGATTTCCTGCTTGAACAAGGGTTCGTGCACAAGGTGGAATCCACCAACAGCTATGTGCTGTGCCATCTGTTCGATCAGCCCACCCACACATCGGCGATGTTTATCTGTGACCGCTGCGGCGTGGTGAAAGAAGAGGCTGCGGAAGGCGTGGAAGACATTATGCATACGCTGGCAGCGAAAATGGGGTTTGCCCTGCGTCATAACGTGATTGAGGCGCACGGGCTCTGTTCCGCGTGCGTGGAGGTGGAAGCCTGTCGTCATCAGGACGCGTGCCAGCACGACCACTCAATTCTTGTGAAGAAAAAGCCGCGTTAACGGCAAAAGAAAAGGCGGCTTAGAGCCGCCCTGTGGGTTATTCAACGTTACCAGCGGTAGTCGTTACGGGTTTCCCAGTCTTTGACTTCGTTTTCCGCCTGATCTTTCGCGTAGCCGTAACGTTCCTGAATTTTACCGACAAGCTGATCGCGTTTACCTTCAATGACGGTCATATCGTCATCCGTCAGCTTACCCCACTTTTCTTTCGCTTTACCTTTGAACTGCTTCCAGTTGCCGCCGATTTCGTCTTTATTCATCATCGTGTCCTCTTAAGTTAAGCGTCGGGTCGTAACGTCCGTTACGTTCTTTTCTGCTGGACGTGATAATTATTGTAGTTAAGGATTCGGCAGTTGGTTTCATATTCGGAATCTTTAACCGTCACGATATATCGTGACGTGAAGAGAACCAGGTATTGTTTTGCCAGTGGCGGTGCCAGATAAACGCCAGCGACAACCCTCGCAGCGAGAGGAAAACGGCCAGGGCCAGCCACAAACCGTGATTACCCAGCCAGGGGAGCGTCAGCAGCGTCAGACCAAACCCGGCCGCTGCAACCGCCATACTGTTACGCATTTCCGCTCCGCGCGTCGCACCAATAAACATGCCGTCCAGCAGATAACACCAGACGCCGACCACCGGTAAGACGACTTGCCAGATGAGATAGTGACTCGCCAGCTCGCGCAGCGCAGGGATAGACGTCAGCAATGCAACGATCTGCTCACCAAAGAAGGCGTAAACCATACCGAACGCCAGCGCCACCAGTCCCGACTGGCGGCAGGCTGCCCGCCAGACGTCCCGAAGCTGCCCGCTTTCGCGCGCACCGTACGCCTGCCCGGAATGCGCTTCTACCGCATAGGCAAAACCGTCCAGCGCGTAGGCGGTAAAGGTCAGTAGCGTCATCAATACTGCGTTGACCGCAACGATTTCTGGCCCCAGTCGAGCCCCGAAGACCGTCAGCGCTCCGAAGCAGAGCTGAAGCAGCAGCGAGCGCAGCATGATGTCTCGGTTAAGCGCCAGCAGCTTACGGATATTGCCGCGCCATGCGGTTTTGAGCAGCGCCAGGGAGATGCCGCGCATCGCCAGCACGCGCCAGACCATCCACAGGCCAATAATAAAGGTTCCGTACTCGGCAATCGCCGTCGCCAGCGCCGCGCCCTGCACGTTCATATGCAGACCCATGACCAGCCAGACATCCAAAACGATATTGAGCAGGTTACCCACCACCAGCAAAATCACGGGTGCACGGGCGTACTGCACGCCCAATAGCCACCCCAGCAGAACCAGGTTAGCCAGTGACGCGGGCGCGCTGAGCCAGCGGATTTCAAGGAAACGTCGCGCCTGCTCTAATACCGCCTCGCTGCCGCCAACAACATGAAGCGCAAGGTCGATCAGGGGCGCACGCAATAAAACGATTAACGCCCCCGCGCCAAGCGCGAGGATCAGCGGCTGGACCAGCGCGCGCGCCAGACGCAGCGGATCTTTTGCACCATAAGCCTGTGCCGTGAGCCCGGTGGTGCTCATACGCAAAAAGAGCAGCAGCATAAACAGGAAGCTGGTTGCCGTCGCGCCAATCGCCACGCCGCCAAGATAAACAGGCGAATCAAGATGGCCAATAACGGCCGTATCGACCAGACCCAGCAAGGGAACGGTAATATTGGAGAAGATCATCGGAAGAGCAAGACGCCACAATGCCTTATCGGATGCCGTCAGCAGTGACATGAAAAATACCGGGTGTGGAGAATGAAGCAGGCTACAGCGGCGCCATAGCCTGTCAGGAAGAGGTTACAGCCATTCGCCGTTGCGAATGACCCCAACCGCCAGCCCTTCGATAGAGAAGTTGTGTTCGCGAAGATCGACCACAATCGGGGAGAACTCGTTGTTTTCAGGCAGTAGCTGAACGGTGTTCCCCTGTTTTTTCAGACGTTTGACGGTGACTTCATCATCAATGCGCGCGACGACTACCTGGCCGTTACGTACATCCTGCGTTTTGTGCACCGCAAGCAGATCGCCGTCAAGAATACCGATGTCTTTCATCGACATACCGCTGACGCGCAGCAGGAAATCAGCGCTCGGTTTGAACATGGCTGGATCGACCTGGTAATGGCCTTCAATATGCTGCTGTGCCAGTAAAGGCTCACCGGCAGCAACACGCCCCACCAGCGGAATGCCCGTCTCTTCTTCCACCAGCAGGCGGATACCACGTGACGCGCCCGAAACAATCTCAATCACGCCCTTACGCGCCAGCGCTTTCAGGTGTTCTTCGGCAGCATTTGGAGAACGGAAACCCAGACGCTGCGCGATTTCCGCACGCGTGGGTGGCATACCCGTCTGGCCGATATGATCCCGGATGAGATCAAACACCTCTTGCTGCCTGGTCGTTAACGCTTTCATTCCGCCCCCTGGGTGTATATACAGTTATGCTGTGAGTATATACAGTCAAAGGCGATTTTGGAACCAAAAACTGCACAAAAAACCAGGGACTTAATTATTCCTCGAGGCTCATCGGAAATGTGACCAAAGCAGCGTGACCCAGGTGATAGCGGCAGTGATAATCGCCAGCAACACGGCAGCAGAGCCCATGTCTTTTGCACGGCCAGAAAGTTCATGGAAATCTGAACCAATGCGATCAACCACGGCCTCAATAGCGCTATTAAGAATTTCCACTATCATCACCAGAAGCACGGAACCGATAAGAAGTACGCGGGTAATAGCATCAACATCAAGGTAACAGGCGACGATCACCGCGATGATAGCGGCGACGCCCTCCTGGCGAAAGGCGGCTTCGTTGATCCACGCGGCACGGAAACCTTTCCATGAATAGCCGGCGGCTTTGATGATACGCGTTAACCCAGTGGTATTATTGGCCATTAAAAGAACCTTTTATGAAAAAAAGCGTCAGTAACAGGAACTGTAGCGCGTTTCGCTACAGCCTGAAGTATGACGGGTAACAACAGAAATTTTGCGCGCTTTCTGTTATCCTTGCGCCGCAATTGCATTATTAACCAGAGGCTTTACATCGTTTATGTCCGGCTGGCCACGAATTTACTACAAATTACTTAATTTACCATTAAGCATCCTGGTAAAAAGCAAGTCTATCCCAGCAGAACCCGCGCTGGAATTGGGGCTCGATACGTCACGTCCTATTATGTACGTTTTGCCTTATAACTCGAAGGCAGACTTACTGACGCTTCGCGCCCAGTGTCTGGCGCATGACTTACCTGACCCGCTTGAACCGCTGGAAGTTGACGGGACGCTGCTGCCGCGCTATGTGTTCATTCACGGTGGACCGCGCGTGTTTACCTACTACACGCCAAAAGAAGAGTCCATCAAGCTGTTCCATGACTATCTCGACCTGCACCGCAGCAACCCCGATCTGGATGTGCAGATGGTGCCGGTATCGGTGATGTTTGGTCGTCGTCCGGGCCGTGAAAAAGGTGAAGAGAACCCGCCGCTGCGCATGCTTAACGGCATCCAGAAGTTCTTTGCGGTCTCCTGGCTGGGGCGCGACAGCTTTGTGCGTTTCTCCCCTTCCGTTTCGCTGCGTCGCATGGCGGACGAACACGGCACCGACAAGATCATCGCGCAAAAACTGGCGCGCGTGGCGCGTATGCACTTCGCCCGCCAGCGCCTTGCTGCCGTTGGGCCGCGTCTCCCGGCGCGTCAGGATCTGTTCAACAAGCTGCTGGCCTCCAAAGCGATTGCCCGCGCCGTCGAAGACGAAGCGCGCAGCAAGAAAATATCGCATGAGAAAGCCCAGCAGAACGCCATTGCGCTGATGGAAGAGATTGCAGCGAACTTCTCTTACGAGATGATTCGCCTGTCCGATCGTATTCTCGGCTTTACCTGGAACCGTCTCTACCAGGGCATCAACGTTCATAACGCCGAGCGTGTACGTCAGCTGGCGCATGATGGCCATGAGATTGTCTATGTTCCCTGCCACCGCAGCCACATGGACTACCTGCTTCTTTCCTACGTGCTCTATCATCAGGGGCTGGTACCACCGCACATTGCTGCCGGTATCAACCTGAACTTCTGGCCAGCGGGTCCAATTTTCCGCCGCCTGGGCGCATTCTTTATCCGTCGTACCTTCAAGGGCAACAAGCTCTACTCCACCGTGTTCCGCGAGTATCTGGGCGAGCTGTTCAGCCGCGGCTATTCCGTGGAGTACTTCGTGGAGGGCGGTCGTTCCCGTACCGGACGTCTGCTCGATCCGAAGACCGGCACGCTGTCGATGACCATCCAGGCGATGCTGCGCGGAGGAACCCGCCCCATCACGCTGGTGCCAATCTACATTGGCTATGAGCACGTGATGGAAGTGGGCACGTACGCCAAAGAGCTGCGCGGTGCGACCAAAGAGAAAGAGAGCCTGCCGCAGATGCTGCGCGGCCTGAGCAAGCTACGCAATCTCGGTCAGGGCTACGTGAACTTTGGCGAACCAATGCCGTTGATGACATACCTGAACCATCACGTTCCCGAGTGGCGGGAATCCATCGATCCTATCGAAGCAATTCGTCCGGCCTGGCTGACGCCAACGGTCAACGGCATCGCGTCCGAGCTGATGGTGCGCATTAACAACGCCGGTGCGGCTAACGCCATGAACCTGTGCTGTACGGCGCTTCTGGCTTCGCGTCAGCGCTCGCTGACCCGTGAACAGCTCACGGAGCAGCTGGATTGCTATCTGGACATGATGCGCAACGTGCCGTATTCCGTTGATTCAACCGTGCCTTCTGCGACCGCCAGTGAGCTTATCGATCACGCGCTGCAGATGAACAAGTTTGAAGTCGAAAAGGACACGATCGGCGACATCATCATTCTGCCGCGCGAGCAGGCAGTGCTGATGACCTACTACCGAAACAACATCACCCATATGCTGATGCTGCCGTCGCTCATGGCGGCTATCATCACCCAGCATCGCCGTATCTCGCGTCAGGAACTCTTGCGTCACGTTGAAACGCTCTATCCGATGCTGAAAGCGGAGCTGTTCCTGCGCTGGAGTAAGGATGAGCTGGCGGGCGAGCTGGATAAACTGACGGAAGAGCTGCGTCGCCAGGGGCTGATCACCGTCACGAACGATGAGCTGCACATCAACCCGTCACGCTCCCGCACCCTGCAGCTGCTGGCGGCCGGTGCGCGCGAAACGCTGCAGCGCTACGCCATTACGTTCTGGCTGCTGAGTGCGAACCCGTCAATCAACCGCGGTACGCTGGAGAAAGAGAGCCGGACGCTGGCCCAGCGCCTGTCCGTTCTGCACGGCATTAACGCCCCTGAATTCTTCGACAAAGCGGTCTTCAGTTCCCTGGTCCTGACGCTGCGCGATGAAGGCTTCATCAGCGATACGGGTGATGCCGAGCCGGAAGAGACGCTGAAGGTATACCAGATGCTGGCAGAGCTGATTACCTCGGACGTGCGTTTGACGATTGAGAGCGCCACGCAGGGCGAGTAACGCAATGCCGGGTTATGGCCCGGCCTGACGCCCTGGATAATAAAAAGGCCCGGTAAGCGCTGACGCTACCGGGCCTTATTTTTAGCCTTGTTAAATCACCGCCCTCAGCTGAGCAGCGTAAAGGCAATCATCCCGACAATTGCACCCGTCGTGCCGAGAATGGTCTCCATCAGCGTCCAGGTTTTCAGGGTTTGCGCTTCGGTGGCGCCGGTAAATTTACCGAACAGCCAGAAGCCCGCGTCGTTAACGTGAGAAACCACAATCGAACCGCCCGCGATACAGATAGACAGCGCGGCCATCTGCGCACCGGAGTAGTTCAGCTGTTCAATCACCGGCATCACCAGACCCACGGCGGTTAAACACGCCACGGTTGCGGAACCCTGGATGATACGTACCGCCGCAGCCAATACGAAACAGGTTACCGCAATCGGCAGGCCCATCCCGGTCAGCGCTTCGCCCAGAGCCGGGCCCACGCCGGAATCCACCAGTACCTGCTTGAACACGCCGCCGGCACCGATCACCAGCAGGATAATCCCCGCAGGCTGCAGCGCGGCACCGCAGATCTCCATCACCCGGTCTTTTGGCATCCCCTGACGCATCGCCAGGCCGTAAATCGCCACCAGACAGGCCACCAGGATCGCCGTGAACGGGTGCCCGATGAACTCAAACCATTCATAGGCGCTGGAACCCACCGGCACAAAGCGCGCGGCGATGGTTTTCAGACCCACGAGAACCAGCGGGAGCAGGATCAGCGACAGGCTGAAGCCGAAGGACGGCATTTTGCCCTCGCCCAGGTGCGGCTCGGTAATGTCATCCGGGATATGCAGCTCAACGTAACGGCTGATGAAGTTGCCCCACAGCGGACCGGCAATAATCATTCCCGGGATTGCCGCGCACAGGCCAATCAGGATCATCCAGCCAAAGTCAGCGTGCATCTGGGACGCCAGCAGCATCGGCGCAGGCCCAGGCAGCAGAAACGCCGCGGCCGCCGCCACGCCCGCAAACAGTGGAATAACCAGCTTCACAAGGTTTGTGCCGGTATGGCGCGCCATGGAGAACGCGACGCTTATCAGCAGCACAACGGCCACTTCAAAGAACAGCGGCAGCGCGCAAATCAGGCCCGCCAGGCCAATCGCGTAGTGCGCGCGGCTGTGGCCGAAGGATTTCAGCATTTTGACGGCAATCTGGTCGACCGCGCCCGTCTCGTGCAAAATCTTGCCAAACATCGCGCCCAGCGCGACCACAATCGCCAGGAAGCCCAGCGTACCGCCCATCCCTTTTTCCATCGTCGCGGCGATCTTGTCGAGCGGCATACCGGAAAAGAGACCTGCACCTATAGAAACCACCATCAAAGCAACAAAAGCGTGCATACGCGCCTTCATCACTAAAAACAGCAGCAGCAACACGGAACCCACTGCTGTCAAAACTAGCGTTAATGTACTCAAAACTTACTGCCTTTTATTAATGACCTCGATGGTGCTGGCAACAACACCCTCCAGTGACTGATCGATATCAACCACTAAGACGTCTTTCTCGTCTTCACCCGGCTCCTGCAGCGCTTCGAACTGCGTCACCAGCATCTGGGTTTTGAAGAAGTGACCTTTACGCGCCTTCAGACGGCTTTCAATCACCTCGAAATCCCCTTTCAGGTAGATGAAAGAGAGGTTCGGGTTACCGTCGCGCAGCAGGTCGCGGTAGGTTTTTTTCAGCGCAGAGCAGACGATCAGGGAGACTTTATTGGTACGCTGCATAGCGAACGCGGCGTCATTCAGCGCCTGCAACCACGGTTTGCGGTCGTCGTCGTTCAGCGGCTCGCCGGAGGCCATTTTCATGATGTTGCTGCGCGGATGGAGGAAGTCGCCATCAAGGAACGCAGCCTGGAGTTGATGCGCCACTTCGCTGGCTACGGCTGATTTCCCGCTACCGGAAACGCCCATCAGGACGTAGACGTGGTGATCGTGATTAGTCGTGCTCAAAGGGTGTCCCTCAGTCAATTGTTACGGGTAACAGTTATCGGTAACATTGTCCTGCCGGGGCAAAAGAGAAGCAATATCCAAACGTGCGCGAAGTGAATAAGTGTGAGCTACTTCAAATTTGTCAGTTCAAATAGATCCACCCGGTGACAAGGTGAAACCTAAATCTAACATTTTCGGGGTAACTGCCTCACCACGAATGCGCGCCAGCAGGCGTTCTGCGCCAATACGGCCCATACGTTCACGCGGGGTCAGGACGCTCGCCAGACGCGGCTCCATCACCTGGCCAATGTCGTGGCCGTGGAAACCGGCGATCGCCATATCATCAGGGATCTTTAGCCCCAGACGCTGACACTCAAACGCCGCGCCAACCGCCAGGTCATCGTTGGTACAGAAAATACCGTCCAGTTGCGGATACTCGCGTCGCGCCTGACGCATCAGCTCAATACCCGACGTATAGGAAGAGGACTGCTCCACCATCACGCTGTACGGGGTTAAGTTTGCGTCGAGCATCGCCTGCTCGTATCCCTTCTGTTTGATGATAGTACGTTCATCAAGACGCGCACCCAGATAGGCGATATGACGATGCCCACGGGCGATGATGGCCGCCGTCATCTGGCGCGCCGCTTCAAAGTTATCGAACCCAACGGCAATATCGAGACACGGCGACTGGCTGTCCATCAGCTCCACCACAGGGATACCCGCCACTTCGATCATTTTGAGCGTGCGGGCAGTGTGGGTACGTTCGGTTAAAATCAGGCCGTCAATGTTCCAGGAAAGCATCGACTCAAGACGTTCCTCTTCCAGTTCCGGCTTGTACCCATAGTGGGCGAGCATGGTCTGGTAGCCAAAAGCATCGGTGACGCTTTCGATTCCCCGCAATACTTCGGCGAAAACCTGGTTGGTCAGGGATGGAAGCAGGACGCCCACCGCACGACTGGTCGCATTGGAGAGAATATCGGGTGCGCGGTTGGGGATATAACCCAGTTCATCAAGGGCAGCGGCAATCTTGCCACGTAACGCCACGGAAACCTGTTCCGGGTTACGTAAAAAACGGCTGACCGTCATTTTGGTCACACCGACGCGATCGGCGACATCCTGAAGTACGGGGCGTTTCTTTTTCATCGTCCTGAGAAATCTTGAAGTGAGAGATTTGCTCAGTTTATCACGGACAAAGCCCATCCTTCCCCTGTCAAAGGGAAGGATGGGTATTTATTTATGTTTTATTACACCGGCGGCAGGTCAAACAGCAGAATTTCGCTTTCGCTGTCGGCATGCACGGAGAGCGCCTGCTCATCCCAGATGGCCAGACCATCGGCGGTGGTTGCTTTAGTGCCGTTGATGGACACTTCACCTTTCACCACCTGGATCCAGACGCGGCGGTTAGCGGCAATCTGATGGACAGACTGTTCGTCTTTCGCCAGCGCCCAGCGGTACAGCTCCATATCCTGATGCACTTTCAGGGAGCCTTCACGCGCATCCGGGGAGAGCACCAGCTGTTTACCCTGTTTCGCGTCGAAGCGGCGCTGCTCGTAGCGCGGCGTGATGCCGGTCTCTTCTGGAATGATCCAGATTTGATACAGGTGCAGTTTTTCCGTTTTGCTTGGGTTGTACTCAGAGTGACGCACCCCGGTACCCGCGCTCATAATCTGGAACTCGCCCGCCGGAACCTGCTCTTTGTTGCCCATGCTGTCCTGGTGCTCAACCGCGCCTTCCAGCACATAGGTCAGGATTTCCATGTCTTTGTGCGGGTGGGTACCGAAGCCCTGGCCCGCATCAATCACGTCGTCGTTAATCACGCGCAGTGCGGAGAAGCCCATGAAGTTCGGGTCGTAGTAGTCGGCAAACGAGAATGAATGCCATGAGTCCAGCCAGCCATGATTCGCGTGACCACGTTCGTTTGCTTTGCGTAAGTAGATCATTGTTTTCACCCTCAGTTCGTTTCGATGGAGTAAGTGTGGACGCAAACCGCCTGGGATCATAGAGGGTGAAAATTGACTCCTCTGTTCAAAAATTATGAACAAGCGCAGAGGAGCCGTTTTTGCTTATTTCGCGAGGGTTATCGTGGCAGGAGAAGCCTGTTCGAAGGCCCTTTCAAGGATTTCGAGGTTGGTCAGAACGTCAGATTCCTTGACGTAATTCGGCGCGCCGGATGTAAGGGTTTCATAGAGCGCATCGTAGACGCGGCCATAGTCGCCAGTTTCCGGTTTCAGCTCCTCCCTGACCGTTACGCCCTCATCGTTCACGTACTCCAGGACGCTCACGGAATCATCCGCCGCAAAACCCGGTTCACCCGGCATGATGTTAGCCTTCAGGCTGGTCTCCTGCTGGTCAATACCGTACTTAATGAACGAGCCTCGGGTGCCGTGAACGATAAATTTCGGGTAGTCGATCTTCACCAGATGGCTGGTTTTGACGATGGCTTTCAGGTCGCCGTAGAACAGCTGCGCTTCAAAAGTATCGTCCGGGTTGGCTTTATTACGCAGGCTGCGGATGTCATACGCCACGTGGTCCGGTCGGCCAAACAGGGAGATGATCTGGTCCATGGTGTGCACGCCCAGACCATAGAACGAGCCGTCCTGCGGCAGGCCGGGCTGAGTTTCCGCTACCGGACGGTAGTAATCGAAGTGGCTTTCTATTTCCACGATGTCGCCTAGCTTGCCGCTTTCAATCGCTTTTTTCGCCGTCAGGAAGCAGCTGTCAAAGCGACGGTTCTGATACGGCGTAACGGTCAGACCTTTGCTTTTCGCCAGCGCGAACAGCTCTTTCGCTTCGGCGATAGTCGGGGTGAACGGCTTTTCCACCAGCACGTTTTTACCCGCTTCGAGCGCGCGTTTCGCATACTCAAAATGGCTGTCGGCGTGGGTGCAGACGACAACCAGTTTGACCTGCGGGTCGTTAAGCACATCATCCAGATCGCTGGTGAAATGAATATGGGAATACTGCGGGGATTGCTCTTCCGGCTTCGCGCGGCGGCGGTAGATATGGGCCACATGCCAGCTGTCTTTACGGGTGAGAACATACGGCAGGTGATAGCGGGTCGTACTTTTACCAAATCCAATAAATGCGCAATGTAGTGTCATAGCTCAGTCCTTTTGGAAGGTTACTGAGTCTAACCATAACAAAAAAAAAGCCAGCTAAAAGCTGGCTAAAGTAATACTGGAAGCAATGTGAGCAATGTCGTGCTTTCAGGTTCCCGTAGAGGTCTTCCTGAACGCAAAGCAATAATAATCATTCTCATTCGCACTTGTCCAATACTTTTTGCAAAAATTAGCGGTTGACTCAAATTTTAAAGTCATTGATGTTGGAAGGGACGTTTAACTGACTGAGGAACAAGGAATGAGTGAGATAGTGATACGCCACGCGGAACCGAAAGATGCTGAAGCCTTACGCCAGAACTATATGCATCCGGGGGTGTATCACGACACGCTACAGCTACCTCATCCTTCCCTTGAATACTGGCAAGAACGCCTTATAGCAAAACCCGGTCAAAAACGGCTGGTCGCTTGCATTGATGAGCAAATCGTTGGCGATCTGATGCTTCAGGTGGAAGCCAGCCCGCGACGCAGCCATGTGGCCACATTCGGTATCAGCGTTGCGGCACATGCACAGGGGCGCGGCGTGGGCAGTGCGTTAATGCGCGAGATGATAAACCTTTGCGATAACTGGATGCGTATTGAACGGATTGAATTAACGGTGTTTGCCGATAATCCTGCCGCTCTGGCGCTGTACCGGAAGTTTGGTTTCGAAATCGAAGGCACCGGCAAGAAATTTGCCCTGCGCAACGGCGAGTATGTGGATGCGTATTATATGGCGAGAATGAAGTGACACTTTCTCCTCTCCCCATAGGACGAGGGAGAAAAGACCGCACCGTGCGATCCCCTCTCCCCTATGGGGAGAGGGTTAGGGTGAGGGGAATAATTAATACCCCGCCGTCAAATCATCCACCGAACGCGGATCTGATGCGCCAAACAGCGCCCCGTCCGGTCCCACCATAATGCTCTGCGTACTGCCCATCGCCTCTTTCACCGCCACCTTTTGACCGCGCTGCTCCAGCAGCTTGATGGTATCCGGGCTAAAACCCTTCTCCACGCGCAGCTCGTCCGGCAG
Source organism: Enterobacter sp. PL_is511 (assembly GCF_055816065.1). Taxonomy (NCBI): domain Bacteria; kingdom Pseudomonadati; phylum Pseudomonadota; class Gammaproteobacteria; order Enterobacterales; family Enterobacteriaceae; genus Enterobacter; species Enterobacter sp. PL_is511. Next base: position 78,919 of record NZ_JBVPGP010000013.1, read on the forward strand.
CCACTGGTGATGGAAACGCGGGGCGTTGGTCGCTTCGGCGACGTTCATCCCAAAGTCGATGCTGTTCACCACCATTTGCAGCACGGTGGTGATAATCCGGCTGCCGCCAGGGCTGCCGGTCACCAGCCAGGTTTTCCCGTCTTTCACCACGATGGTGGGCGACATGGACGACAGCGGACGTTTCTTCGGCCCTACCGCATTCGCATCGCCGCCAACCAGCCCGTAGACGTTCGGCACGCCCGGTTTGGCAGAGAAGTCATCCATCTCGTTGTTCAGCAGAATGCCGCTGTTGCCCGCCACAATCCCGGTGCCGAAGGTGGTGTTGAGCGTATAGGTCACCGCCACCGCGTTACCGTCTTTATCCACCACCGAGAAGTGAGTGGTCTGGTTGCTTTCATACGGCGCCAGCTTGCCGGGGCGGATCTCGCTCGACGGCTTAGCCTTGTTGATGTCGATCTGATCGGCAATAGATTTGGCATAGGCTTTGTTGGTCAGCGCCTGCCACGGCACCTTCACGAAGTCCGGATCGCCGAGATATTCCGAGCGGTCGGCATAGGCGCGTTTTTCCGCTTCCGCCATCACCTGCATGGCATCCGCACTGCCGAAGCCGAACTTGTGCATATCGAAGTTTTCGAGAATATTGAGGATCTGCACGATGTGAATGCCCCCGGAAGACGGCGGCGGCATGGAGAAGACCTCGTACCCGCGGTAGGTGCCGCTAATCGGCTCGCGCTCCACCGCCTTGTATTCCGCCAGATCCGCTTTGGTGATAAGCCCGCCGTTCTTCTGCATCTCTTGTGCAATCTGGTCGGCAATCGCTCCTTTGTAGAAGGCGTCCGGACCGTGCTCTGCAATCAGCTCCAGGCTTTTGGCGAGGTTCTTCTGCACCAGCTTATCGCCCTTCTTCAGCGGCTCGCCGTCTTTCCAGAAGATCGCTTTGCTGTTTTCATGATTCGGAATGACTTCGCTACCGTAGGTTTTGAGATCGTCCGCCAGCGCATCGTTTACCACAAAGCCGTCCCGCGCCAGCTTGATGGCAGGCTGCACTACCTTGTTCAGCGGCAGGGTGCCGTATTTTTCCAGCGCCAGCGAGAAGCCCGCGACGGTGCCCGGCGTGCCGGTCGCGAGATGCGAGGTCAGGGATTTTTTGCTGTCAGGGTTACCCTGGTCGTCGAGGAACATATCGCGGGAGGCCTGAGCAGGCGCCATCTCGCGGAAGTCGATGGCCGTCGTTTTGCCGTCTTTGGTGCGCAGCATCATAAAGCCGCCGCCACCCAGGTTCCCCGCCTGCGGATGCGTTACCGCCAGCGCATAGCCGACGGCGACCGCGGCATCCACCGCGTTACCGCCCTGCCTGAGAATATCGACGCCCACTTTTGTTGCCAGCGCATCCACGGACGCTACCATGCCATGGGTTGCCCGCACGGGATGAAAAACATCTTCCTCCACGCCGTAAGAGACCGGAGGCGCCGCGGGCGGGTTGGCCGCCACGCTAAATGTACCGCCTGCCATCAGCGCGGCGAGGGCGACCCAGCGCAAAAACGTTGGTTTCATCATTATTGTTCTCCAGGTGAAGGGATCCATATTCCCCGCTTAAGCCTGGTTCACAACTCCTAAAAAATCATCGTCATGGTGAAATCAGGGTAAACTTAAGAGAGACCTCAAAAGGAGGAAATGACAATGAAACGCTTGATGATTCTTACGGCGCTGATCCCGTTTGCCGCGCTCGCACAGCCACTCAACACCATGAACAACCCGAACCAGCAGGGCTATGTTATCCCGAGCCAGCAGCGTATGCAGACCGAGATGATGAGCCAGCAACAGCAGCAGAAAGGGATGCTTAACCAGCAGCTTAAAACGCAGACCCAGATGCAGCAGCAAAGCCTGCAAAATCAGATGAACGCCAACACCCAGCGCGTGCAGCAGGGGCAGGTGCGCGAGCAGCCGCTGCCGAATAAAAACGGCGGGATGTTAGGGGGAATGACGTCGTCAGGCAGCGGACAGCAGCATATGCTGCCGCCGCAGTCGAATGGCAGTATGCTTAATCCGCAGAACTAAAGTCCGGGCCTATCAGGTCGATTGCATCGGTACAGATGCTGTCCACGCCCCAGCGCAGCAGTTCGGCTGCACGCTGGGGTTTGTTAACGGTGTAGACCAGAATATGTAGACCCGCGTCTTTTAGCATCTTCACCCGCGCCTCATCCAGCAGCCTGTGATTAAGATGGATAGAGACACATGCCAGGCGCGTCGTCAGCTCGCGCCAGTCCTCGCGCCACTCGTCAAGCAGCAGCCCGCGAGGCAGCTCCGGTACGGCCGCCTGTGCCGCTTCCAGTGCGTCAATTTCAAATGATGACAGCAGCGGCGCGGTCATCCCTTCCCACAGCTCGCGCGCGGCCAGAGCAATCACTTTGCCCGTCAGCGGCCCGGTACCGGTGGTCGGTTTAATTTCGATATTGGCCATCATGCCGTGCTGGCGACAGCGATCCGCCACTTCCGCCAGCAACGGCAGCGGTTCGCCTTTGAATTCACCGCTGTACCAGCTTCCGGCGTCTACCTTCAGCAGGTCGCGCCACGGCAGCTCGCCCGCCACGCCCCAGCCGTTGCTGGTGCGCTCGAGATTATCGTCATGCAGCAGGAAAATCTCGCCGTCTTTCGACAGCTTGGCGTCGAACTCGATCATCGTGTGACCGTAGCGCGCGCCAACGTCAATCGCCGCCAGCGTGTTTTCCGGCGCCAGCTTACCGCCGCCCCGGTGGGCGACGACGTGGGGATAAGGCCAGTTACTCATACTCGTTGTCCTGTTTCACCGTCAAACAGGTGCAGATGGTTTTCCGGCAGGTGGAGCCACAGCGTGCTGCCGGCTTTAGGGCGTTCCTGATGCGCCAGACGCACCACCATTTTTTGCTCGCCCCAGCGCCCGTGCGCCAGGTTATCTGCACCCAACATCTCCAGCGTGTCCATCACCAGCGGCACGCCGCCTTCCGCCTGAGAGGTTAAACCGATATGTTCCGGGCGGATACCGAGCGTCATCTTACGCCCGGCGTAGCCACGATAGTACCAGTTGATCGGCAATGCCATCCCGCTTTCCAGCTCAAAGTGCGAGCCCGCGCTGCTGATGCGCCCTTCCAGCAGGTTCATCGCCGGGCTGCCGATAAAGCTCGCCACAAAGCGGGTAGCCGGTTTCTCGTACACTTCCACCGGGGTACCAATCTGCTCGGCAACGCCTTTGTTCATCACCATCACGCGCTGGGCGAGCGTCATGGCTTCGACCTGATCGTGGGTCACGTACAGGGAGGTGGTTTTCAGACGACGGTGCAGCTGCTGTAACTCAAGACGCATCTGCACGCGCAGCTTGGCGTCGAGATTAGAGAGCGGCTCGTCGAACAGGAATACCGCCGGATCGCGCACGATGGCGCGACCCATCGCCACGCGCTGGCGCTGTCCGCCGGAGAGCTCTCGCGGGCGGCGCTTAAGCAGGCCGTCGAGTTCCAGAATGCGGGCGGCCTCCTTCACGCGCTCGTCGATATGGCCTTTGCCCATGCCGCGGATTTTCAGCCCCCAGGCCATGTTCTCTTCCACGCTCATGTGCGGATAGAGAGCGTAGTTCTGGAACACCATCGCGATGCCGCGGTCTTTCGGCTCCATCTCGGTGACGCGCTGGCGGTCAATCCAGATATCCCCGGAGGTCACACGCTCCAGCCCCGCCACCATGCGCAGCAGCGTGGATTTGCCGCAGCCGGACGGGCCGACCATCACGATAAACTCCCCGTCCGCCACGTCGAGCGTCAGCGGCTGAATCACCTGGGTTTTGCCGTCCCAGCTTTTGGTTACTGCCTGAAGTTTTAAACCTGCCATCTTATTTCTCGCTATCGACCAGGCCGCGGACAAACGCGCGCTGCATGGCTAAAACAATGACTACGGGTGGGATAAGGGTAAGCAGCATCGCCGCCATCACCTGGTTCCAGAGGGTGGTGCCTTCGCCGGTGGCGATCATGCCTTTGATGCCCGCCACGGCGGTGCCGAGGTTGACGTCCTGAATAATCAGCAGCGGCCACAGGTACTGGTTCCAGCCGTAGATAAAGGTGATCACAAACAGCGCCGCGAGGTTGGTTTTCGACAGCGGCAGAACGATGTCGCGGAAGAAGCGCATCGGCGACGCGCCGTCGATGCGCGCCGCTTCAATCAGCTCGTCCGGCAGGGTCATAAAGAACTGGCGGAACAGGAAGGTGGCGGTCGCCGAGGCCATCAGCGGCAGGGTCAAGCCCGCGTAGCTGTCGAGCATCTTCAGGTTGGCGATCACCTCCACCGTCGGGAAGATACGCACCTCCACTGGCAGCATCAGGGTGATAAAAATCATCCAGAAAAACAGATTACGCAGCGGAAAGCGGAACCAGACGATGGCGAAGGCCGAGAGCATCGACACCGTGATTTTGCCCACCGTAATGCCGAACGCCATGATGAAGCTGTTGAGCATCATCAGCCAGAACGGCGCGCTGTTGGCGCCCACGCCCTGGGTCCAGATGGTCTTCATATTCTCGAAAAGATGCGTGCCTGGGATCAGCGTCATCGGCGTGTCGAACACCGCTTTGGTGTCCAGCGTGGCGGCGACAAAGGCCACGTACAGCGGAAACAGGATGACGATAATCCCTAAAATCAGCATGGTATGGCTGAAAATCGTCAGCCCGCGACGGTTCTCAATCATTGGTAGCGCACCTTACTTTCGACATAGCGGAACTGCACCACCGTGAGGATGATGACGAGGAACATCAGCACCACCGACTGCGCGGCAGAAGCGGAGAGATCCAGCCCGGCGAAGCCTTCGCGGTAGATCTTATAGATAAGCGTGGTCGTCGCCTGCACCGGACCGCCTGCGGTCGCCGCGTCGATCACCGGGAATGTGTCGAAGAAGGCGTACACGAGGTTAACCACCAGCAGGAAGAAACTCACCGGGGCGATCAGCGGCAGCGACAGCCTGAAGAAGCGACGAACCGGCCCTGCGCCGTCAATTGCCGCGGCTTCCACCAGCGAGCGCGGAATGGACTGCAGCGCGGCAAAGAAGAACAGGAAGTTATAGCTGATCTGCTTCCACACCGAGGCGAACACCACCAGGAACATCGCCTGACCGCTGTTCTGGGCATGGTTCCAGTCGTAGCCGAACTCTGCCAGGAAATGGGTAATCAACCCGCGGCCGGGATTAAACAGGAAGATCCACAGTACGGCGGCGACGGCGGGTGCCACGGCGTAAGGCAGCAGCATCAGGGTCTGATACAGGCGGCTGCCGCGCACCACGTAATCCACCAGCGCGGCGAAAAACAGCGAGGCGACAAGGCCGCTGACGGTGACCAGCGCGCTGAACTTCATCGTCGTCCAGAAGGCGTCCAGGTAGTAGCTATCATGGAACAGCGCGGTAAAGTTATCCAGGCCAACAAACTGGCTGGAGAGCCCGAACGGATCGACGCTTTGTACCGAGTACCACAGCGCTTCGCCCGCAGGCCAGATAAAGAAGATAACGGTGATGACCAGCTGAGGCGCGACCAACAGGTACGGCAGCCAGCGGGAACGGAACACCGGACGGGATGATGACATAGGTTTGCTCTGTAGGTATTCACCCCTCACCCCGGCCCCCTCTCCCCAAAGGGGCGAGGGTGTAATCGTCCCCTCTCCCCTTTGGGGAGAGGGTTAGGGTGAGGGGGATTAGTTTGAATTACGATTTCGTCGACTGCTCAAAGCGGCGCAGCAGCTGATTTCCGCGCTCTACCGCAGAGTCCAGCGCCTGCTGTGGCGTTTTCTTCCCGGTCCACACGCTTTCCAGCTCCTCATCCACGATGGTGCGGATCTGCGGCATGTTGCCCAGGCGCAGGCCTTTAGTGAACGGCAACGGCGGCTTGTTCAGCATCTGACGCGTCGCGATGTCCGCCCCTGGGTTCTTGCTGTAGAAGCCCTGCTCGCGGGTCAGGTCATACGCGGCTTTGGTGATCGGCAGGTAGCCGGTCTTCTGGTGCCACTCGGCGGCATTTTCAGGCTTCGCCAGGAAGTCGAGGAACTCGGCTACGCCTTTATAGGTGCCCTTGTCTTTACCCTGCATCACCCACAGGCTCGCCCCGCCGATGATGGCGTTCTGCGGCGCGCCCTTCACGTCAGCGTCATACGGCATCATGCCCACGCCGTAGTTGAATTTGGCGTAGTGACGGATATCCGCCAGAGAGCCGGACGAGGCGGTGGTAATGGCGCAGTCGCCGTTGTAGAACTTCTCGGTGGATTCGTCTTTACGCCCGAAGTAGCTGAAGTCGCCCTTCTTGTTGAGTTCTTCCAGCAGCGCAATGTGCTTCACCTGCTCCGGCTTGTTGAACTCCAGTAGCGCATCGGTGCCGTCGAAGCCGTTGTTTTTGGTCGCCACCGGCAGGCCGTGCCAGGCGCTGAAGTTTTCAATCTGGATCCAGCCCTGCCAGCCGCTGGCGTAGCCGCACTTCATCCCCGCCGCTTTCAGCTTCGCGGTGTATTCGGCCAGGTCCTGCCAGGTTTTTGGCGGCTGCTCCGGGTCTAAACCGGCTTTCCTGAAGGCGTCTTTGTTGTAGTACAGCACCGGCGTGGAGCTGTTAAACGGCTGAGACAGCAGATGTCCGGTTTTTGAATCGGTGTAGTAACCCGCTACGGTCGGCACAAACTGGGATTCATCAAAGTTGATACCCGCCTCTTTGAACACTTCATAGACCGGCTTGATAGCTTTGGAGGCCATCATGGTGGCGGTGCCCACTTCATAAACCTGTAACAGTGCAGGCGCGTTGCCGGTACGGAAGGCGGCGATGCCCGCGCTCAGGCTCTGCTCGTAGTTACCTTTGTACACCGGCACAATTTTGTAATCCGGATGGGTGTCGTTGAAACGCTGCGCCAGGGAGTCAACTTCTTTACCCAACTCCCCTTCCATGGAATGCCAGAACGGAATGGTCGTCACAGCCATTGCGTTCGTCGCAAAAGCCAGACCCAGTGCCAGACCCAAAGCTGTGTGTCGTAACGATGTCATTGTCATCTCTCTTATTGTGCCGGATGCGCGATATCACGCGTTTTATGCTCGCGAGGTAACATGACATGCTCGAATGACAGAAAAATAACTGTTTGTTTACAGATAAGTGACAGTAAAGGGTCAGGGGGATGATGGTTGTGTGAAGGGGTGTAGCGGTTAAAAAAGCCGGGTGGCGGCTACGCCTTACCCGGCCTACTCGATCCCTGTAGGCCCGGTAAGCGCAGCGCCACCGGGCGATACAGACGGCTCAGCCGCCCAGGTAAGCGCTCCGCACCGCTTCGTTCGCCAGCAGCGCATCGCCGGTGTCTTCCAGCACCACGCGGCCGTTCTCCAGCACGTAGCCACGGTCAGCCAGCTTCAGCGCCTGGTTGGCGTTCTGCTCAACGAGGAAGATGGTCATCCCCTCTTTACGCAGCTGCTCGATGGTGTCGAAGATCTGCTGGATGATGATCGGTGCAAGACCGAGCGACGGCTCGTCCAGCAGCAGGAGACGCGGCTGGCTCATCAGCGCGCGGCCAATTGCCAGCATCTGCTGTTCACCGCCGGACATGGTGCCCGCACGCTGAATGCGACGCTCCCACAGGCGCGGGAAGAGTTCGTACACCCACTTGATGCGGGTCTGGTATTCATCGCGGTGAGCAAAGAAGCCGCCCATCGCCAGGTTCTCTTCCACCGTCATACGCGAGAAGACGCGACGCCCTTCCGGGACAATCGCCACCGCCTCACGCATGATTCTGGCCGTCTGCCAGTCGGTAATGTCTTTACCATCGAACACAATCCGCCCGCTGGTGGCGCGCGGGTCGCCGCACAGGGTGCCGAGCAGCGTGGTTTTGCCCGCGCCGTTGGCGCCAATCAGGGTCACGATTTCACCCTGATTGATATGCAGGCTGACGTCGTGCAGCGCCTGGATCTTGCCGTAGTGCGCGTTGACCTTGTCGAACGTTAACATCGCTTTTTCCATCTTATGCCTCACCCAGGTATGCGCGGATCACGTCCGGGTTGTTGCGGATCTCTTCCGGCGTGCCGTTTGCCAGCGGCGTCCCCTGGTTAACCACGTAGATACGGTCGGAAATGCCCATTACCAGCTTCATGTCGTGCTCAATCAGCAGAATGGTGGTGTCGTGGTGATCGCGCAGCTCGGCAATCAGCTCGTCCAGCTCTTTGGTCTCTTTCGGGTTGAGGCCCGCCGCCGGTTCGTCGAGCATCAGGATCTCCGGCTGGGTCACCATGCAGCGCACAATCTCCAGACGACGCTGGTCGCCGTAGGCCAGGTTACTCGCCTGACGGTTGGCGTGCTGCAGCAGGCCAATGCGGTCGAGCCAGGTGGCGGCGCGATCGAGCGCTTCATCCTGGGCGCGGCGGAAGGCCGGGGTTTTCAGCAGGCCGGAGAACAGCCCGGTTTTCAGCTGCTGATGCTGCGCGACCAGCAGGTTCTCAATCACCGTCATCTCGCGGAACAGACGCACGTGCTGGAAGGTACGCACCACGCCCATGCGGGCAATCTGCTGGCCCGGCAGCCCTTCAAGATGCTTGTCGCGCAGCATGATGGTGCCGCCCGTCGGCTTGTAAAAACCGGTCAGGCAGTTAAAGACGGTGGTTTTCCCCGCGCCGTTCGGGCCAATCAGGGAGACAATCTCTTTCTTGTGCAGATCCAGTGACACATTGTTGACCGCCAGCAGGCCGCCAAAACGCATCATCAGACCGTTAACGGATAATAATGGCTGACTCATGCCTGCTCTCCTTTCGCCTGAGTGCGTTTCAGCTTCAGCTGTGGACGAGTCATCGGCAGCAAGCCCTGCGGACGCCAGATCATCATCAGCACCATCAAACCACCCAGCATCAGCATGCTGTATTCGTTAAAGTCGCGCATCAGCTCGCGCGAGACCACCAGCAGGATGGCCGCGAGGATAACGGCGAACTGCGAGCCCATACCGCCCAGCACCACAATCGCCAGCACAAAGGCGGATTCGGCAAAGGTGAACGATTCCGGGCTTACAAAGCCCTGACGGGCGGCAAACAGCGTCCCGGCGAAACCGGCAAACGCGGCGCTGATGGTGAACGCGGTCAGCTTGATGCGGGTCGGGTTCAGGCCCAGGGAACGGCAGGCGATCTCATCTTCGCGCAGCGCTTCCCACGCGCGGCCCAGCGGCATGCGCAGCAGACGGTTAATCACGAACAGGGTAATCACCACCAGCAGCAGCGCCACCAGATAGAGCCAGATTACACGGTCGGACGGGTCATACTTCACGCCGAAGAAGTTACTGAAGGTGTCCCAGCCGCCTTCGCGGGCGGTACGGCTGAACTCCAGGCCAAAGAAGGTCGGTTTCGGGATCTGGCTGATACCGTTCGGGCCGCCGGTCACTTCGGTGTTGTTAAGCAGCAGAATACGGACGATTTCGCCGAAGCCTAAGGTCACAATCGCCAGGTAGTCACCGCGCAGGCGCAATACCGGGAAGCCGAGCAGGAAGCCGGCCGCGGCTGAGACCAGCCCCGCCAGCGGCAGGCAGGTCCAGAAGCCGAGGCCGTAATAGTGATTCAGCAGCGCGAAGGTGTAGGCGCCGATGGCGTAGAAGCCGCCGTAGCCCAGCACCAGCAGGCCGGAGAGCCCCACCACCACGTTCAGACCGAGACCGAGAATCACGTAGATCATGGTCAGAGTGGCGATATCCACGGTGCCGCGAGACACCACAAACGGCCACGCCACGGCGGCCACCAGCAGCGCCACGAGGAACAGCTTCTGCTTAACGGTAGACCCGTCGATGGCCGGCAGAACGAATTTCGGCCCGGAGACGTTTTTCAGCGACTTCTGGAACAGCGGACGCAACAGCTGGAACAGGAACACCACGGCAGTGCCGATAAATACCCACTGCCAGCGGATGTCGGGGGCGGTATCCACCACCAGCTTCGTCCCATCCAGACCTAACTGGACGCCCATAAAGACGCCTGCCAGCACGAAGAACATGGCGGCAGAGAGCAGCGCCATTGCAAAATGCATCGGTTTCATACTTTCTCTACCTCCGGACGGCCCAGAATACCGGTAGGCATCACCAGCAGAACCAGAATCAGCAGGGCAAACGACACCACATCTTTATATTCCGTGCTCAGATACGCCGAGGAGAGCGCTTCCGCCACGCCCAGGATCAGGCCGCCAATCATCGCGCCCGGAATACTGCCGATACCGCCCAGCACCGCCGCGGTAAAGGCTTTCATCCCGGCCATAAAGCCGATGTACGGGTTGATCACGCCGTAGAACTGGCCGAGCAGCACGCCCGCTACCGCCGCCATCGCGGCGCCAATCACGAAGGTCAGGGCAATCACGCGGTCGGTGTTGATGCCGAGCAGGCTCGCCATCTTCAGATCTTCTGCACACGCGCGGCAGGCGCGTCCCATACGCGAGTAGCGGATGAACAGCGTCAGGGCGAGCATCGCAATAAAGGTCACGACCCAGATAACAAGCTGCATGGTGGTGATAGAGGCCGCGAAGTTTTCGCTGGCCCCCACAATCCACTGGCCGTTAAACAGGCTTGGCAGCGCCACGTCGCGCGAGCCTTCGGTCAGGCTGACGTAGTTTTGCAGGAAGATCGACATCCCGATGGCGGAAATCAGCGCAATCAGACGCTTGGAGCTGCGCACCGGCCGATAGGCCACGCGCTCAATGCTCCAGCCGTAGGCGCTGGCAATCACAATCGCGCCGACAAACCCGGCGGCGACCAGCAGCCAGCTGCTGTCGATGCCCATCATCATCAGGGCGGCAATAATCATAAAGGAGACGTAGCTACCGATCATGTAGACCTCGCCGTGGGCGAAGTTGATCATGCCGATAATGCCGTAAACCATCGTATAGCCGATGGCGATCAGCGCGTAGGTGCTTCCCAGCGTAACGCCGTTAAACATCTGCTGCAGGAAATAGAGAAACTGCTCGGACATATGCAAACCTTTTTATACCCGCCCGGCGGTCCGGGCGGTGGGATAATTATTTGGCGGCCGAGGACGAACCGTCGGCGTGCCACTTAAAGACACCAAACTCAAATCCCTTCAGATCGCCTTTCTCATCCCAGTTCAGCGGCCCAATCACGGTGTTCGCCCCGTGTGCTTTTAAATCTTTCACCAGATCCAGCGGTTCTTTGCTGCCGGAGCGATCCAGCGCGGTGGCCAGAGACTGTACGGCTGCGTAGGTGATCCAGACGTACGGACCACTCGGATCTTTCTTCTGCGCCTTGAGCGCATCCACGATAGCCTTGTTGGCCGGATCCTGGTCATAGCGTTTTGGCATCGTCACCAGCATGCCTTCGGCTGAATCCCCCGCGATGTTTGACAGGGAGGCATTGCCCACGCCCTCTGGCCCCATAAACTGGGTTTTCAGACCGGTGGCACGCGCCTGACGCAGCATCTGTCCCATCTCCGGGTAGTAGCCGCCGTAGTAAACAAAGTCGATATTCTCTTTTTGCAGACGGGCGATCAGCGCGGAGAAGTCTTTCTCACCGGCGGTAATGCCGTCGAAGAAGACGATGTTCGCGCCGCCTTTTTTCAGGCCGTCCTGAACGGAGCGCGCCAGGCCTTCGCCGTACTGCTGCTTGTCATGAATAATGGCGATACGCTGCGGCTTAACGGCTTCAAGGATGTATTTGGCGGCGGTGGGCCCCTGAGAGGAGTCCAGACCGGCGGTACGCATAATGTGCTGATAACCGCGCTGGGTCAGCTCAGGGTTAGTTGCGCCAGGGGTGATCATCAGGATGCCTTCGTCTTCGTAGATATCAGACGCAGGCTGGGTGGAGGATGAACACAGGTGGCCGATCACATACTGGATGCCATCGTTGACGATTTTGTTGGCGACCGCGACGGCCTGTTTCGGATCGCAGGCGTCGTCATATTCCACGCCCACCAGCTTGTCGCCTTTGATGCCGCCCTTAGCGTTGATGTCTTTGATGGCCTGGCGCGCACCGTTGAACTCCATGTCACCCCACTGGGCAACAGGGCCGGACATCGCACCCACTACCGCAACTTTAATGTCCTCCGCCATAGCGGCATGCGAGATCGACAGTGCGACCATCCCCGCGATTAACGTCTTCGCGTTCCTTTTCATCTCTGAATCCCCATTCGTGATGTCGTGTTTATATTTTGTTTTATTATGGTTAAAAAGCATTCTGTACTTTTAATGAACAACGCTATTTTTACCAGTGCCTTTAATGGTTTAGCGCAGGTTTTTGTCAAAAACCAGACTAAAATCTCTATTTTTCATGCGATTAAGCAAAGATAATATTCTGAAATCAGGCAGAGATAAACAAATAAAAGTGCAGTTTGCAGCATAAAATAACGGTACAAAGCGCCGAATAAATCACTACACTTCAGGTTAAAATCCTGCTTATTTTTCGATCCATGTGTTTTCAAACTGCCCATCGCGTTGCCAAAAAACTAATCACCTGGTTAATGAGAATAAAAAGAGGAAGCCGCTGAGTGAATAAATTGAGTACACTGCCCCTACTGAATCTGATTTGGACAAGTAGCTAATGAAACTGACTATCGTGCGTCTGGTGACCTTTAGCGACCAGGATCATATCGACCTGGGCAAGATCTGGCCGGAATATTCCCCTTCGTCGCTACGCGTGGATGAGACCCACCGCATTTATGCCGCGCGTTTTAACGAGCGCCTGCTGGCCGCGGTTCGCGTCACCCTGAGCGGTACAGAAGGGGCGCTGGACTCGCTGCGCGTACGTGACGTCACCCGTCGTCGCGGTGTGGGACAGTATTTAATTGAAGAAGTGATCCGCGAAAACCCGAGCGTGACCTCATGGTGGATGGCTGACGTCGGCGTGGAAGACCGCGGCGTGATGGCGGCGTTTATGCAGGCGTTAGGGTTTACGGCGCAGGAGAGCGGCTGGGAGAAGCGCTAAAAGAAAGCCGGGTGGCGGCTGCGCCTTACCCGGCCTACAATTTCTACCGCATTTTCCCAAGCATTTCGTGTTGCAGGAAGGCGGCAAGTTATGAAATCCCCGGGAGCTTACATAAGTAAGTGACCGGGGTTGAATAACGCAGCCAACGCACCTGCGGCACGAAAGGCGACGGGAAAATTATTTGGCGTCAGTAGCAGTCCCGTTAGCATGCCAGTCAAACACGCCGAACTCGAAGCCCTTCAGGTCGCCCTTCGCGTCCCAGGAGAGTGGCCCCATGACGGTCTGGACCGTGTTCGCTTTCAGCCAGGTGGCAATCTCAGCCGGTTCGGCTGACTGGTTCAGGCCCGCCTGCAGAGACTGCAGCGCCGCATAGGTGGTCCAGACGAACGCGCCGCTTGGATCCTGTTTCTTCGCCTTGATGGCATCTACGATAGGTTTGTTCGCTGGCACCTGGTCGTAGTTCTTCGGTTTGGTCACCAGCAGGCCTTCGGCTGATTCACCTGCAATGTTAGACAGGGAAACGTTCGCCACGCCTTCCGGCCCCATAAACTGGGTTTTCAGGCCCGCAGCGCGCGCCTGGCGCAGGATCTGGCCCATTTCCGGGTGGTAGCCACCGTAGTAAACGAAATCAATATTCTCTTTCTTCAGACGCGCCACCAGGGTGGAGAAGTCTTTCTCACCGGCGGTGATCCCGTCGAAGAACACCACGTCGGCATTGGCTTTCTTGAGGTTGTCCTGCACTGAACGCGCCAGACCTTCACCGTACTGCTGCTTGTCATGAACGATGGCAATGCGCTTCGGCTTCACTTTTTCAACGATGTATTTCGCCGCGGTTGGGCCCTGGTCAGAGTCCAGACCGGTGGTGCGCAGGGTCAGCTTGTAGCCACGCGCGGTCAGCTCCGGTGCGGTCGCCGCCGGAGTGATCATCAGGATACCTTCGTCTTCGTAGATATCAGACGCGGGTTGAGTAGAGGAAGAGCACAGGTGACCGATAACGTATTTGATCCCGTCGTTCACCACTTTGTTCGCGACCGCGACCGCTTGTTTCGGGTCACAGGCATCATCATATTTTACGATCTGCAGTTTTTCGCCCTTGATACCGCCCTTAGCATTAATGTCTGCAACCGCCTGCTCAGCGCCGGTAAATTCCTGGTCGCCGTACTGTGCTACCGGACCGGACATCGCGCCAACCACAGCCACTTTGATGTCTGCCTGTGCCATGGTGCTGAATGCCAACGCGATACATCCTGCCAGTAACGCTTTACCCTTCATGTTCATCCTGAGATTCCCCATTATTATGGTTATTACGATTGTTGTGATGTTGTTGTGCAGCGCTTTATGTCAGTTATAGGTGTGCTGTTCGCGCTTTTTCAGCATACTCTGCTAAAACATACCCGATTTTTATGATTTTGGAATAGCTAATTTGAAATGAATATATGATAGGCCCGGCAGGGATTTTCGCCGGGCATGTGGCTTTAACGTGTCAGCGAGGCGGAGATAATGTCCAGCGCTTTACGGAACTGCACTTCAGGGATCGTCAGCGGATAGAGGAAACGAATGACGTTGCCGTACACGCCGCAGCTCAGAAGAAGCAGCCCTTCCTGCAACGCGCGCTCCTGCACCTGGCGGGTAAATTCCGGCGAAGGCTGGCCCGTTTGCGGGTCGTTAAACTCCACCGCCACCATTGAGCCCTGGGCGCGAATGTCCGCGATATACGGGCAGTGTTCCTTCGCTTTGTTCAGCACTTCCACCAGGTGATGGCCAAGATGCGCCGAGCGCGTGCAGAGATCCTCTTCATCAATCACGTCGAGCACGGCATGCGCCGCGGCAATCGCCAGCGGGTTTCCGGCGTAGGTACCGCCCAGCCCGCCCGGCGCAGGGGCGTCCATGATCTCTGCCCGGCCCGACACCGCTGAGAGTGGCATCCCGCCCGCCAGGCTTTTCGCCATGGTGATCAGATCCGGCTTCACGCAGTGATGTTCCATCGAGAACAGCTTGCCGGTACGGGCGAAGCCGCTTTGCACCTCGTCGGCAATCAGCAAAATGCCATGGGTATCGCACAGGGCGCGCAGCGCCTGCATAAAATCGGCTGGCGCGATGTTGAAACCGCCCTCTCCCTGAACCGGTTCGAGAATAATGGCCGCGACCTGGTCGGGTGCGATATCTGCTTTAAAGATGCGTTCCAGGCTTTTCAACGCCTCAGCGGTGCTGACGCCGTGCAGTTCATTCGGATACTGCGCGTGATAAACCGAACCGGGGAACGGGCCAAAGCCGAGCTTGTACGGCGCAACTTTGCCGGTCAGCGCCATAGTCATAAAGGTGCGGCCGTGGAACGCGCCGCCGAAGGTGATAAGGCCGGGACGTTTGGTGTACGCCCGGGCAATTTTGACCGCGTTTTCAACCGCCTCTGCACCCGTTGAGAAGAACGCCGTTTTAGCCGGACCGTCAACGGGCACGCGCTGGTTGATGCGCTCGGCAAGCGCGACATAGCTTTCGTACGGCACAATCTGGTACGCCGTATGGGTAAAGGCGTGGAGTTGTTTTTCGATGGCGGAAATGACTTTGGGATGGCGATGGCCGGTATTCAGCACCGCGATACCGGCGGCGAAGTCGATGTACTCGTTGCCTTCCACGTCCCACACCGTGGCGTTTTCAGCTTTATTGGCATAGAAGTTACACATCACGCCGATGCCGCGCGGCGTCGCCTGTAAACGCCGGTCGTTCAGTTCGTTGTTTTTCACCCTGTCCCCCTGAGAAAGTCGCCTGCTTAGCGCATCAGTAAGTGTTTGCCAGGGGGAGGGAATTCGCCAGAGCGGGCGCTAAAAAAACAAAACCCCCGGATTCTCATCCAGGGGTTCTCGGTGTACTTCGCAGAAATTACGCTTCGATAGCGGCGCGAAGTTTTTTCATGGCGTTCTTTTCAAGCTGACGGACACGTTCCGCAGAAACGCCATAGCGGTCGGCCAGCTCCTGCAGCGTGGACTTGTTGTCTTCGTCCAGCCAGCGGGCGCGGATAATATCCTGACTACGTTCGTCGAGGCCTTCCATCGCATGAGTCAGCTTGTTCGCGGCCTGATCTTCCCAGTTATCCTCTTCGATGCCATCAGCAAAGTTAGAGGTTTTATCCTGCAGATACAGAACCGGTGCCATTGGCTGGCTGTCAGAGGCGTCGTCGTCGGAGGACATATCAAAGGTCATGTCCTGCGCGGCCATACGGGATTCCATCTCACGCACGTCTTTGCTGGTTACGCCCAGCTCGCGCGCCACCATTTCCACTTCATCCTGATTGAACCAGCCCAGACGCTGCTTGGTTTTACGCAGGTTAAAGAACAGTTTGCGCTGCGCTTTTGTCGTGGCGACTTTCACGATACGCCAGTTGCGCAGCACGTATTCGTGAATTTCTGCTTTGATCCAGTGCACGGCGAAGGAGACCAGTCGCACACCCACTTCCGGGTTAAAGCGACGTACAGCCTTCATCAGACCGATGTTACCTTCCTGAATCAAGTCCGCCTGCGGCAGGCCGTAGCCCGCATAATTACGAGCAACGTGAACAACAAAGCGCAGGTGAGACAGGATCAGCGTCTTAGCTGCTTCCAGATCGCCCTGGTAATGCAGCTTTTCAGCAAGCTCCTTTTCTTCCTCGGCCGTTAACATCGGCCAGGTGTTCGCAGCCCGGATATAAGATTCCAGGTTACCAACAGGGGCTAAAGCTAAAGTTTGCATTTCTTTGGTCATTCATTCCTCTCAATGTTTCTTCTGGTCCAGGTCGTCCCCGTCAGGCAACAACCATGCCAAAACGTTTGAGCAACGAGATTAGCATTCACTCTTTTATCAGACAGTGATTTTATCCACAAGTTCCAGGTGTAACGGTGAATAAATTACGCACAAAATGTGACATGGAGATGATAACAGGGGAAGAGACAACAGGGACGCTTTCCCTGCAGAGCGAACATCTCGGTGCAGGGAAAGATTATATCACGCTTTTATTAGTCGGGAGTAAAGTGACGTAAATGTTGAACGGTTGCCAGCCAGGCTGCCACCCACCCAATCATCGAGCACACCAGCAGCAGTAACAGACACTCATCGAAACCTAAGCCGCTGATATTAAACTTCGTTCCGAAAACCTGCGCCACTTCAGTCACGGCAGATGAAAGCCGCATCACCAAAATTTCTGACAATATCAGTGAAAGAAATGCGCCGGAAAAACCGAGCAGTGCGCCACCGTAAAGGAACGGTCGGAGGATGAAGCCATCCGTCGCACCAATCAGTTTCTGCACGTTGATGGTATCGCGACGGGCAAAGATGCTCAGGCGAACGCTGTTACCAATGACGAGGAAGACCGCCGCCACCATCAGCACGCCAATCATCGCCGCGACGCGTCCTACCAGCCCGGTCAGGGCTGAGAGACGCGCAAACCAGCTGTCATCCATGCGCACTTCATCAATGCCCTTAATGCGCGTGATGCGATCGCGCAGGGTGTTAAGCGAATCGGTCCCCTGGAAATCCAGCTTCGGGATCACCACCGCCACGGCGGGCAGCGGGTTCTCTTCGAGCATATCCAGCGCGCCGCCAAAGCCAGACCAGTTACGGAACTCGCCCAGCGCGTCTTCACGTGAGAGATAGTTGACCTTCTCCACGCCCTGCTCGGCCTGGATTTGCCCAACCACCTGCGCAGCGGCGTTATCGTCGAGCGCTTTATCCAGATAGACCGTGATCTGCGGGGACGGATAATACTGTGAAGCCGCCTGGTTGACGTTTTTATAGACCATATAGCAGACGCTTGGCAGCGTCAGGGAGATGGCAATCACCATCACCGTCAGGAACGTCGCCAGCGGTTTGCTTTTCAGGTCCTGCAGCGCGCCGTGGAAAGCGTAGCGTACCTGTTCGTTAAACACGTTGGTTTTACGGGAGGCCGGTTTTGTCGCGGCCTTCTGGCGCTTCGGCGCATTACGATTGCCGTCACCACCGCCCTGCGGCTTACGGAAACGGTCAAACCGGTTCCCGAACTGCCGAATCTGGTTTATTGCATCACGCTTGTTCACCGTGGCCTCCGTGCAAATGCCCGTCGCTCAGGGTCAGCATGCGGTACGAACGACGGGAAATGAGCCCGATATCGTGCGTCGCCATCAATACGGTGACCCCTACGCGGTTGAATTCCTCAAACAGACGCAAAATCCCTTCTGAAAGGGCATCGTCCAGGTTACCGGTCGGTTCATCCGCCAGCAGCACGGCAGGCTTGTTCACCACCGCGCGGGCGATGCCCACGCGCTGCTGTTCACCGCCGGAGAGCTGGATCGGAAAGTTCTTCGCTTTGTCCAGCAGCCCGACCTTATCCAGCGCCGCAGAGACGCGACGGCGGATATCGTCATAGCTGGCGCCGGCAATAATCAGCGGAATGGCCACGTTATCGAAAACGGTGCGATCCATCAGCAGGTGGTGATCCTGGAAAATCATGCCGATCTGACGACGCAGGAACGGCACTTCGCGGTTTTTCAGGCGGCTGATCTCATGCCCGCCGAAAAAGATTTTCCCGGCGCTTGGCCGCTCGATCCCACAGATAAGCTTGAGCAGGGTACTTTTCCCCGCGCCGGAATGGCCGGTCAGGAATGCCATCTCGCCCGGCTGCAGGTGGAATGTCACCCCCTGCAGCGCTTGTCTCCCACCGAGATAGGCCTTGCTGACGTGTTCAAAGCGAATCATTGTTAGTCCTCTCGGGCAAATAATGCCTCAATAAAGTCGTCCGCCTTAAACGGACGCAAATCCTCAATACGCTCGCCCACACCGATGTAACGGATAGGAATGCCGAACTGGTCGGCCACGGAGAAGATCACCCCGCCTTTCGCGGTGCCGTCCAGCTTGGTCAGCGCGATCCCCGTCAGTCCTACCGCTTCAGTGAACAGCTTCGCCTGACTGATGGCGTTCTGTCCGGTGCTGGCGTCAATGGTCAGCATAATTTCATGCGGTGCGTCTTCGTCCAGCTTCTTCATGACGCGAACGATTTTCTTCAACTCTTCCATCAGGTGCGATTTGTTCTGCAAACGCCCTGCGGTATCGGCAATCAGCACGTCCACGTTGCGCGCCTTCGCCGCCTGAATGGCGTCGAAGATCACGGACGCGGAATCCGCGCCGGTATGCTGGGCAATCACCGGAATGTTGTTGCGCTGACCCCAAACCTGCAGCTGCTCAACCGCCGCCGCACGGAAGGTGTCGCCCGCCGCCAGCATCACCGATTTGCCCTGCTGCTCGAACTGACGCGCCAGCTTGCCGATGGTGGTGGTTTTACCTACGCCGTTCACGCCGACCATCAGAATAACAAATGGCGTTTTGCCTTCAATATTAAGCGGTTCGTCAACTTTTGCGAGAATTTCACCCATCTCGTCTTTCAGCAGGCCGTACAGCGCTTCGGCGTCGCGCAGCTGTTTGCGGCTCGCCCCTTCGGTCAGGTTGGAGATGATCTTACGGGTGGTTTCCACGCCGACGTCCGCAATCAGCAGCTGTTCTTCCAGCTCTTCAAAGAGATCGTCGTCGATCTTCTTGCCGCGGAACAGACTGATAAATCCGGAACCTAAGTTTTCTTTGGTTTTGAGCAGGCTGCGCTTCAGGCGGGCGAAGAAACCTTCTTTGGTCGGTTTTTCCTGCTCCTGAACGATCTCTTCTTCCGGTTCTTCTTCCACCGGCACCACGATGACCGCTTCTTCAGCGGCTTCCGCCGCCAGCGCCTGGGCTTCAAGCTCTTCGTCGGTCAGTTCTGGCTCGAGCGCCGCTTCTTCTTCCACCGCCTCAACGATTTCAACGGTTTCCGCTTCGGCCTGCCACTCTTCGGCAGACACCTCTTCGGCTTTCACCTCTTCCGGCAGCGGCAGCTCTTCATGCTCGATAACGGCCTGCGGCGCTTCGGTAATGTCATCAACGACAACCGGTTCTGGCTTCTCGCTCTCCTGAACCTGTTCCGTGACCTCAACCACCTCTTCTGCAAAGGATTCAACCTCTTCTTTGCTGTGCGCCGTTTCTTCCGCGTCGACTACCGCGGCGGTTTCTACAGGCGTTTCAGGCGGTGACTGCTCTTCAACGGCTTGTTGCTCTTCGGTTTTCTGTTCTGTTTCTTGCTCTTTTTCACCGAAGCCCAGCCAGGAAAAGAAGCCACGTTTTTTTTGTTTTGCCATCTGCGACTACACTCCTCGCGGCGCTATATACATGGAAGCTAAAAAAATGATGAAATAGTCTAACACTTTACTTAATTGACATCACCGCCCGCAATCGCAGGCCAATTGTTAACAGAGCTTTCCTGAGATGAAGAAACCCAACCGCGCCCCGGCCGGTCAAATTCGTATTATCGGCGGTCAGTGGCGAGGCCGGAAATTACCGGTACCGGACAGCCCCGGTTTACGCCCAACTACCGACCGCGTGCGCGAGACGCTGTTTAACTGGCTGGCCCCGTCAATGGTAGACGCCCACTGCCTGGACTGCTTCGCAGGAAGCGGCGCGCTCGGTCTGGAAGCGCTGTCGCGCTATGCCGCCAGCGCCACGCTGCTGGAGATGGAGCGCGGCGTGGCGCAGACGCTGCAGCAAAATCTGGCGACGCTGAAGGCGGGCAACGCCAAAGTCGTGAACACCAACACGCTGAGTTTTCTTGCGCAGAAAGGCACGCCGCATAACGTGGTGTTTGTCGACCCGCCGTTCCGTAAGGGGCTGCTGGAGGAGACGCTATCCCTGCTGGAACAAAACGGCTGGCTTGCGGATGACGCGCTAATTTACGTTGAAAGCGAAGTGGAAAACGGTTTACCGCCGGTGCCCGCGCACTGGGATCTGCACCGCGAAAAGGTCGCCGGTCAGGTTGCTTATCGTCTGTATCACCGTCAGGCACAAGGAGGATCCGATGCCGGTACTGATTAATCTGGGACGTTTGCTGATGCTGGGCGTCTGGGCGTTTTTGATTCTGAATCTGGTGCACCCGTTCCCGCGCCCGATGAACATTTTCGTTAACGTCGCGCTGATTTTCACGTCGTTTATGCACGCCCTGCAGATGGTGATGCTGAAAAACGGCCTGCCGAAAGATGGACCGCAGATGACGGGCTGGCAGCAGCTGCGCGTGTTTATCTTCGGCGTATTTGAGCTGCTGGTGTGGATGAAGAAATTTAAGGCGCAGGCGAAGAAATAAGGTGCGGGCTGATGCCCTCACCCTACCCCTCTCCCACAGGGAGAGGGAACCGTTCGTGCATTATTCCGTACTGAACCCTTCAAATCGCGACCCTTTGTAGCTCAGCGTTCCTTTCTCTCCCACTGTCAGCTGATGGTACTGCTGCGCCTCCAGGCGGAAGGTCATCTCCAGGTCGCCCGTTTCCGGCTTAAAGCTCGCTTCATAGCGCATTGTTGTGCCCGCAGGCGTCACCTGCTGCTGGCGTGAGCGGCGGTCATTGAGCGGTTTCTCGCGTTTGTTGGTCACCACCACGCGCTTTTGCATCAGGGGTGCGGCATCGTTATCCGCCTTCTCGCGGCGCTGCTGTACGAAGCGGAACGAGGCGGCAATGACGATAATCGCCACCACGATAATGAAAAACAGCGGCATCTTGCTCATTCTACAATCCCATCAGATTATGCGGAATTCAGGATACCCTGCCTTCCCCGCCATTGCCAAACGCCCGCCCGCGTCACTACACTGGATCAGAAACTGATTATTCAGACTTAACAGATACAGGGAGTTAATATGCTTTGGTCATTTATCGCTGTCTGTTTTTCCGCATGGCTTTATGTCGATGCGTCGTACCGCGGTCCCACCTGGCAGCGCTGGTTGTTTAAACCGGTCACGCTGTTGCTCCTGCTGCTGCTGGCCTGGCAAGCGCCGATGTTCAACGCCGTCAGCTATCTGGTGCTCGCCGGGCTGTGTGCGTCCCTGATAGGCGATGCGCTGACTCTGCTCCCCCGTCAGCGCCTGCTCTATGCCGTCGGCGCGTTCTTCCTGTCGCATCTGCTTTACACCATCTACTTTGCCAGCCAGATGACGCTCTCCTTCTTCTGGCCGCTGCCGCTGGTGCTGCTGGTGATTGGCGCGCTGCTGATCGCGGTGATCTGGTCACGTCTGGAAGAGATGCGTTTGCCGGTCTGCACGTTTATCGCCATGACCCTGGTAATGGTGTGGCTGGCGGGCGAGCTGTGGTTCTTCCGTCCGACCGCTCCGGCGATGTCCGCGTTCTTCGGTGCCGCGCTGCTGCTGATCGGGAATGTCGTCTGGCTGGGCAGCCACTATCGTCGCCGCTTCCGTGCGGATAACGCGATTGCCGCCGCCTGCTACTTTGCCGGGCACTTCCTGATCGTGCGTTCGCTGTATATTTAAATAAGTCTTGACTCTGGAGTCGACTCCAGAGTGTATGCTGCGGTTAATGAGAAAATTATCATTACCGGAGACTGCCATGTCGACTCCAGAAACATCTAAAAAAGTTCCACAATTCTCGGCACTTAAGCTCAGCCCGGTTCCGCCGAAAGACGACTGCTGCTGCGAAGGCGTGTGCGAAACGCAAACTGAAATGCTGCCTGAAAGCGGCAACCACTACAGCTGGGTCGTTAACGGCATGGACTGCGCCGCCTGTGCGCGCAAAGTGGAAAACGCCGTCAAACAAGTGCCGGGCGTGAGTCACGTTCAGGTGCTGTTCGCCACGGAAAAGCTGCTGGTTAGCGCCGATAACGACGTCAGCAAACAGGTGGAAGCCGCCGTCAGCAAGGCGGGCTATACCCTTCGTAGCGAAACGGCGCCCGCTGAAAAAGCCTCTTCCCTGCAAGAAAACCTGCCGCTCATTACCCTCATCATCATGATGGCCCTGAGCTGGGGGCTGGAACAGTTCAACCACCCGTTCGGCAACCTGGCGTTTATCGCCACCACGCTGGTCGGGCTGTTCCCGATTGCCCGTCAGGCGCTGCGCCTGATGAAAAGCGGCAGCTGGTTTGCCATCGAAACGCTGATGAGCGTGGCGGCTATCGGGGCGCTGTTTATTGGCGCAACGGCAGAAGCGGCGATGGTGCTGCTGCTGTTCTTAATTGGCGAACGTCTTGAGGGCTGGGCAGCGAGCCGGGCGCGTAAAGGGGTCAGCGCGCTGATGGCGCTGAAGCCGGAAACCGCCACGCGCGTGGTAAACGGCACGCGTGAAACGGTCGCCATCACGACCCTTCGT
The DNA here is from genome assembly GCF_055816065.1 of Enterobacter sp. PL_is511. Taxonomy (NCBI): domain Bacteria; kingdom Pseudomonadati; phylum Pseudomonadota; class Gammaproteobacteria; order Enterobacterales; family Enterobacteriaceae; genus Enterobacter; species Enterobacter sp. PL_is511. The sequence continues at coordinate 101,994 of NZ_JBVPGP010000013.1, forward strand.
CCGGGCGACGTGATTGAAGTCGCGGCAGGCGGACGCTTGCCTGCAGACGGTGCGCTGCTTACCGCCACCGCGAGCTTCGATGAAAGCGCCCTGACCGGCGAGTCCATTCCGGTTGAACGTGAGGCGGGTGAAAAAGTGCCTGCGGGTGCCACCAGCGTCGACCGTCTGGTACAGCTCACCGTGCTTTCCGAGCCGGGCGACAGCGCCATCGACCGTATCCTGAAGCTGATTGAAGAGGCCGAAGAGCGCCGCGCGCCGGTCGAACGCTTTATTGACCGCTTCAGCCGGATCTACACGCCCGCCATTATGCTGGTGGCTCTGCTGGTTACCGTCGTCCCACCGCTGTTCTTTGGCGCGCCGTGGGAAGGCTGGATTTATAAAGGGCTGACGCTATTGCTGATCGGCTGTCCGTGCGCGCTGGTGATTTCCACCCCGGCGGCCATTACCTCCGGGCTGGCGGCGGCGGCACGTCGCGGGGCGCTGATTAAGGGCGGCGCGGCGCTGGAGCAGCTGAGCCAGGTTCAGCAAATCGCGTTCGATAAAACCGGTACGCTGACCGTCGGCAAACCGCAGGTGACCGGCGTATATCCGCAGAACATCAGTGAAGATGAACTGCTGACCCTGGCCGCCGCCGTTGAACAGGGTTCCACTCACCCGCTGGCGCAGGCGATTGTGCGTGAAGCGCAGTCGCGCGGGCTGAACATCCCTCCGGCAACCGCCCAGCGGGCGCTGGTCGGGTCAGGGATTGAGGCCACCGTTGACGGTAAAAAGGTACTGATTGTCGCGGCTGGCAAGTCTTCTACTCCAGAGGTGGAGGCGTTAGAACAAACCGGACAAACTGTTGTGAGCGTGATGCAGGACGGCGTCGCAAAAGGGATGCTGGCGCTGCGCGACACCCTCCGCGATGACGCAAAAGAAGCCGTGGCGGCGCTACATCAGCTGGGCGTGAAGGGCGTGATTCTCACCGGCGATAACCCTCGCGCGGCGGCAGCAATTGCGGGTGAGCTGGGGCTGGCGTTTAAAGCCGGATTGCTGCCTGCGGATAAGGTCAGCGCGGTAACGGAGCTGAACGCTCAGACGCCGCTGGCGATGGTCGGTGACGGGATTAACGATGCTCCGGCGATGAAAGCGTCCACCATTGGTATTGCGATGGGCAGCGGGACCGACGTGGCGCTGGAAACGGCTGACGCGGCATTGACCCACAACCGCCTGACCGGGCTGGCGCAGATGATCGATCTTGCGCGCGCGACGCGGGCCAATATCCGTCAGAACATCGGTATCGCGCTGGGGTTGAAGGGGATTTTCCTGGTGACCACGCTGCTTGGCATGACCGGGCTGTGGCTGGCGGTACTGGCGGATACCGGGGCAACGGTGCTGGTGACGGCGAACGCGCTCAGGTTGTTGCGTCGCCGGTAAAAAAACGCCCGGTGGCGCTGACGCTTACCGGGCCTACATATCCTGCTAAATCGTAGGCCGGGTAAGGCGAAGCCGCCACCCGGCTTTTTTTATATGAAGTAGCTCATCGCCAGGCCTAAAAACAGCACCAGACCGACGTAGTTATTGTTCATAAACGCTTTGAAGCATGCGTCGCGTTCGCGCTTCGCAATCAGCTTTTGCTGGTACGCAAACAGCAGTCCCGCCACCAGCACGGACCAGTAGAACTCCCAGTTCAGCCCGTTCAGACGACCAATCGCCACCATCAGCGCCAGTACCGCAACCTGCAGGATACCGATAATCAGCTTGTCCTGACGGCCAAAGAGGATGGCGGTTGATTTGATGCCAATTTTCAGGTCATCGTCGCGGTCAACCATCGCGTACTGGGTGTCATACGCCACGGCCCAGAGAATATTCGCCAGGAACATCAGCCAGCAGCTGAGCGGTAAGGACTCACTAACCGCCGCAAACGCCATCGGAATCGACCAGCCAAACGCCGCCCCCAGCACCACCTGCGGCAGATGGGTGTAGCGCTTCATAAACGGATACACCCAGGCCAGGGCCAGCGCCGCAACGGAAAGCAGGATGGTCATGGTGTTGAGGGTTAACACCAGCAGGAAAGAGAGCAGCACCAGAACAATAAACAGCACGCGGGCTTCTTTCCCGGTCACCTGCCCGCTGGGTAACGGACGACCGGCAGTACGCTTAACATGACCATCGAATTTACGATCGGCATAGTCATTCACCACGCAGCCCGCCGCACGCATCAGCCAGACGCCGGCAACGAATACGCCAAGGATCCACAGCGGCGGCACGCCCGGCGTGGCGAGCCACAGCGCCCAGAGGGTCGGCCACAGCAACAGTAACGCGCCAATGGGTTTATCGGTACGCATTAAGCGGTGATACGCCAGCAGCTTATTCTGCGTCAGGCTCCACTCCATTTTTTCTTCCTCTTAGTACAACGGTGATGCCGGTAAAAAAAGCTCCGTCAGAATTAACGGTTTACCGCTCAGGCGAAGGCGGGAACGACGCCCCCAGAGTTCGGCATCACGACCAATCTCAATAAAATCCCGGGTAAGCTCAGACGAGGTGAAAAGGTAACGCCCCAGCGGCGTTTTCCCCAGACGTTGCAGCGCCAGTTCTGGCCCGGAAAGGGTGGACTCGGGCACCACCGTCCGCCCGGCAAGCCACGGCTCGCCATCGGCACAAAGTAAAATTTCACGCAGCCAGTAACGTGGCTCTTGCGGCAGCAGCGGCAGCTCGCTGGCAATCTCATCGCCAGAGACAAACCCTTCCTGAATCAGGGTCACCGTAACCGTTTTACCCTGCTGCTCAAAACGTTTCGTCATGGAATCTTCCAGCAGCAACCAGTCCAGTTGCTGCGGTTCAAGCGCAGGTATTTGGTCGAAATAGCGCAGCGCACGCAGTTGCGTTAGCGCAGGGTGTGACATGCCAGACTCTCCGATACATAACGTAATGGCATTGTATCGCAGAAACACGGATTGAGGGGGGCCAAACGTTATTTAACGATCACGATCGCAACAAGAGTGCAACAGCCCGGCGGAGACGAAAAAAAGTGCGCCCACTCAGGCGCACCAAACAACTAACAAATCAGCACTGCGGGGAAACGGTTACCCCTTGCCTTTTACACTGCTGATAAAGGTGGAACGGGCAGTGGTTGAACCTAAACGTTCGGCTTCATCAAGCAGTTTCAGCGCTTTATCGACATCGCCGCGCTTCACCGCCTGCTTAATGGCGTTGTTGAAGTATTCTTCGGTGTCGTTCAGTACCGGCTCCGCTTTCTTCGTCGGGGCCGGTGCTGCGGTCGCTACCGGTGCGGCTGCCGTGGCAGCTGGCGCGGTATAGGCAGGCGCAGCGGTGTTGCCTACGGTGACAGGCCCGGTACCGGAGGAGCCAAACAGCGGGCCGACCAGGACGCTGGACGCACTATTGGTAGACACTTTCAGCTTCACAAGACCGTCAGTGGTGTGGCGGGCGATTGGGTCCGGGATATCCGGCACGGCGTTACCTACGCCTTTGGCATAGGCCTTAGCGGGATCAAGCAGCGTAGTGGTTTGCTGCAAATCTTTTTCCGTGGTGAAGACGAGTACATAAATTTTCTGCTGACCCAGCGCAGGCGTCAGTCGCATTACCCCTTCAAGGCGGTCTGCGCTCATGACACCAGGCTCCTGATAGGTAAAGTATTCGCTTGGGAAGAACGCAGAAGGCGTCATGTTCTGGTCAAGAATGAGCACGTTCGGTGCAAAAACGCTAGTCTGCTTGTTAACTTCACTTGTGAGCGTCAACGTCAGTTCGCCAATGTTTGCAGGCACGCTGTATGCAACCACCGGACCACTGATGCCCGGAACATTAAGTGGTTGCCCCCCCGTCGAGAGCTGGGTCGTTTGGGCTTTAGATTGATCGACAGGCGTCCAGACCAGCTGTTGCAACGCAGCGGCCGGAATGGCCGGCGCGGATGTTGTGTTTTGCGGAACGAAATTCACATTAGCGAGCGTTACTGCTGGCGCGCTTGCCAGCAGCCCTGCGGATAAACAAAGGGCAAGGAGAGTTTTGTTCATTTTCATTGTTATCACCTCAAAATGCACAGGTCAGCGGTAGCCAGGCAATAGCGCGCCGTCCCAAGGATTGAGGGGCTTGCGCCCCTCAGTTTGGTCATTACGTCAGATTAAGACGGGATTACCACCAGATTTCCATCTGGGCGCCGAAGGACCACTCGTCGTTGTCACCGCGACCGAAGGAACCACCGTTAAAGCCATCTTTGACTGCTTTACCAAAGTTCGCGTTGTTGGAAGGGTTACCGGTGTAGTCGTAGCCCCATTTTTCATCCCACTTGGCATAAGTTGCGAAGACGCGGATTGCTGGACGTGACCAGATGCTGTCACCTGCCTGCCACTGTTGCGCCAGGGTGATTTTGTACTGGTTGTTGGTTTCGCCAGTTTCCTGGGATTTGACGTTGTCGTAACCCACTTCCAGCAAGGTACTCATGATTGGCGTCCATTTGAACATTGGACGAACGCCCACGGTCCACCATTTGGTGCCGTTATTATTATCCCAGTCGATATCCTGATACATACCAACGTACATCAGGTCCCAACGATCGCCCAAAGAGATTGCACCATGATCCAGGATACGCAGCAGGCTACCGTTATTGTTGATGTCATAGGCGAAATGTGAGTTAGGATCGATACCTACCCCAGAACCTTGAGACAGGCCTTTACCCTGAGAAGTCATTGAATCGGTCGCATACTGAACCACAAATTTGTTATAGCCCTTCAGCATGCTCTGAGTATGTTCAGCAGTGAACATCCAACCATCTTTAGACGCGCCGTCAACCAAACGATAATCATCACGTGGGTTAGCACGACCGTAGTCAACGCCCAGTTCCAGCGTACCCCCTGGGTTGATTTCCATCTGAGCTAAACGAACATCGAAAACATCGTTCGCCGTTTTTTGGTTGTAATCATAAATGCTGTCGCTACCAAAGGTAGCAGAGCCGCCTGTTTCAGTGGAGCGTGTCGCCGCTAAAGACAGTTTACCGAAGCCAAGATCGATGTTTTCAAGACCTGCACCAGGCCCTGAAATATCCCAGTAGTAGAAGTCGATCATGTGGACGTCATGACGCTGATAGAAGCGCTTACCGGCCCAGATGGTAGAACCTGGCAACCATTCAATCAGGTTTTTACCCTGCACGTTAGCTTCACGGAAAGCTGGGCTGGTGGCTTCCCAGTCGTTTTCCTGGTTAACTGAATAAGCTACGTTAGTGTCAAAATAGAAGCTTTTATCGCCTTCTTTCCACACTTCCTGACCCAGTTTCAGTTCCGCATAGGTTTCACATTCGTTACCCAGACGGTATTTACTTTGAGCACCGGTTGCCTGGAAGCACTGCTGTTGACCACCACTCCCCGTCCAGCCAATACCGGAACGAGCATAACCATGGAAATCCACGGCCATTGCCTGAGCAGACATTACGCCCGCTGCGACGGCAACTGCCAGAGGAAGTTTGCGCAGAGTAATCATCATTCTATCTCCTGAGATCATTGCTTTTCTTTGAACACTTCACCTGTCGGTTTCGTGTCTTCTTTTGGGATTGCTTAAACGCCTGGCTCTTTGTGCAACCGACGACATGCAGTGCCATCCTCACGGAACAGATGGCAACGCTCTGGCGGCAAGCCGATAGCGAATGTGGCACCCTCTTCTACCAACACCACGTCGTTCTGGCGGTAGACCAGGTTCTGACGGATGGCGGGGATCTGGATATGAATCTGTGTTTCGTGACCAAGCTGTTCGACAACCTGAACGTCACCTTCCAGGGTCACATCGGCGATGTGGCTCGGCAACAGGTGCTCAGGACGAATACCGAGGGACATGTTTGCCCCGACCTGTACGTTGGCGCTGTCGACCGGCAGCCAGACCTGCTGGCGGTTTGGCAGCTCCACCTGTACCTGTTCAATCGCGGTCGCGGTCACTTTGACGGGCAGGAAGTTCATCTTTGGCGAGCCAATGAAGCCCGCAACAAAGCGGTCTGCCGGGTAGTGGTACAGCTCCAGCGGTTTGCCCACCTGCGCCACGCGGCCGGCATCCAGCACCACGATTTTGTCGGCGAGGGTCATCGCTTCCACCTGATCATGGGTGACGTAAATCATCGTGCGGCCAAGACGCTTGTGCAGACGGGAGATTTCGATACGCATCTGGACGCGCAGGGCGGCATCCAGGTTAGAGAGAGGTTCATCAAGCAGGAACACGCGCGGTTCGGCCACCAGCGTACGGCCAATCGCCACACGCTGACGCTGGCCACCGGAGAGCGCTTTCGGCTTACGCTCCAGCAGGTGCGCCAGCTGTAACACTTCCGCCACCTGCGTCACGCGCTGGTTAATAACCTCTTTCTTCGCGCCGGCCAGCTTCAGGCCAAAGGACATGTTCTCGGCAACGGAAAGGTGGGGATAGAGTGCATAAGACTGAAACACCATACCGACGCCACGTTCGGCAGGTGGGATGTCGTTCATTCGGGTATCACCGATCAGCAGGTCACCGCTGGTGATGGTTTCAAGACCGGCAATCATACGCAGCAGAGTAGATTTACCACAGCCTGATGGGCCAACAAACACCACGAACTCGCCTTCGTTGATGTCCAGATTGATGTCTTTCGACACCACAACGTCACCCCAGGCTTTCGTTACATTACGCAGCTGTACGCTCGCCATGCCCTTCTCCCTTCGTTACAACCTGTCACCGACAGAAACATTCAAGATAAGTTCACTATGGGGTATCCATTACTTTCCCGAATCCTCCACCCCCCGCCTTTTTTATGGGGGAGGAGGCGGGAGGATGAGGGAGCAGGCTCTGCGACCGCTGCGGGAGGGCTGAGGCAAAATTCGTGAAGCCGCCTGCAAAATTCGGTGGGTTTTTATGTGCGCCAGCACTCATAACTTAAATTTATGCAACGGAGATCACACAAACCGGGGGTGGGGCGTAGGGGTTGGGAGGATGGAAAGAGGATGTCAAATAAGGAGACTGAGACACGTTGAACCACTGAAGTCATACCACGAGACATCACCAAAAAGGATGGCAGCTATGAATATCAAGACTGGCGCACGCGTTTTCGCATTGTCCGCCCTCGCAGCAATGATGATTTCCGCACCGGCGCTCGCCAAAATTGAAGAAGGCAAACTGGTTATCTGGATTAACGGCGACAAGGGCTATAACGGCCTGGCCGAAGTGGGCAAAAAATTCGAGAAAGATACCGGCATCAAAGTGACCGTAGAGCACCCGGACAAACTGGAAGAGAAATTCCCGCAGGTTGCGGCAACCGGCGATGGCCCGGACATCATCTTCTGGGCGCATGACCGTTTCGGGGGTTACGCGCAGTCTGGCCTGCTGGCTGAAGTGACGCCAGACAAAGCCTTCCAGGACAAACTGTTCCCGTTCACCTGGGACGCCGTTCGCTATAACGGCAAGCTGATCGCTTACCCAATCGCGGTTGAAGCCCTGTCTCTGATTTACAACAAAGACCTGGTCCCTAACCCGCCGAAGACCTGGGAAGAGATCCCGAAACTGGATAAAGAGCTGAAGGCGAAAGGTAAATCCGCCCTGATGTTCAACCTGCAAGAGCCGTACTTCACCTGGCCGCTGATTGCTGCCGACGGCGGTTACGCGTTCAAGTTTGAAAACGGCAAGTATGACGTGAAAGACGTGGGCGTGGACAACGCGGGCGCGAAAGCGGGTCTGACCTTCCTGGTTGACCTGATCAAGAACAAACACATGAACGCGGATACCGATTACTCCATCGCGGAAGCGGCGTTCAACAAAGGCGAAACCGCGATGACCATCAACGGTCCGTGGGCCTGGACCAACATCGATAAGAGCAAAATCAACTACGGCGTGACGCTGCTGCCAACCTTCAAAGGCAAGCCGTCTAAACCGTTCGTTGGCGTGCTGAGCGCGGGCATCAACGCCGCCAGCCCGAACAAAGAGTTGGCGAAAGAGTTCCTGGAAAACTACCTGCTGACCGATCAGGGTCTGGATGAAGTGAACAAGGACAAACCGCTGGGTGCCGTCGCGCTGAAATCCTTCCAGGATCATCTGGCGAAAGACCCACGTATCGCGGCCACCATGGATAACGCCCAGAAAGGCGAAATCATGCCGAACATCCCACAGATGGCCGCGTTCTGGTACGCCACACGTACCGCGGTTATCAACGCTGCAAGCGGTCGTCAGACTGTCGATGCCGCGCTGAAAGATGCTCAGGGTCGTATTACTAAGTAAGCAGAAAAACGGCGGGTGGCGCGTGCGCTTACCCGCCCTACGACTACGGCACGATCCGTAGGTCAGGTAAGCGCAGCGCCACCTGACGATAAGATTCCACCGTTGTAGAGGAAGAACCCCATGGATGTCATTAAAAAGAAACGCTGGTGGCAAAGCGACGCGCTGAAGTGGTCAGCGATCGGTCTGCTGTGCCTGCTGGTGGGTTACCTTGTTGTTTTAATGTACGTACAAGGGGAATATCTGTTCGCCATCATGACGCTGATTTTAAGCTCTGCTGGCCTGTATATTTTCGCTAATCGTAAAGCCTATGCCTGGCGCTATGTCTACCCGGGCGTGGCCGGGATGGGGCTGTTTGTCCTGTTCCCGCTGATTTGCACCATCGCCATTGCATTTACCAACTACAGTAGCACCAACCAGCTTGCGCAGGAACGCGCGCAGCAGGTCCTGCTGGATCGCTCATATCAGGCAGGCAAGACCTTTAACTTCGGCCTGTATCCTGCCGGTAACGAGTGGAAGTTAGCGCTTACTGACGAAGCAAGCAGCAAATACTATGTCTCCGACGCGTTCAAATTTGGCGGCGAGCAGAAGCTGGCCTTAAAGGAGGCACAGGCCCTGCCGGAAGGTGAACGTGCCAACTTACGCATCATTACCCAGAACCGTCAGGCGCTGACTCAGCTCACCGCCGTACTGCCAGACGAAAGCAAAGTGACCATGAGCTCGCTGCGCCAGTTCTCCGGCACGCAGCCGCTCTATACTCTGGCGGATGACGGCACGCTGACCAATAACCAGAGCGGCGTAAAATATCGTCCAAACAACGACATTGGTTTCTATCAGTCCATTACTGCCGACGGCAAATGGGGTGATGACAAACTCAGCCCGGGCTACACCGTCACCATCGGCTGGGACAACTTTACCCGCGTGTTTACCGACGAAGGCATTCAGAAACCGTTCTTCGCCATCTTCGTCTGGACGGTGGTCTTCTCCGTACTGACCGTGATCCTGACCGTTGCCGTGGGTATGGTGCTGGCCTGCCTCGTCCAGTGGGAATCCCTGAAGGGCAAAGCGATTTACCGCGTACTGCTGATTCTGCCGTATGCCGTGCCGTCGTTTATCTCGATTCTGATTTTCAAAGGGCTGTTTAACCAGAGCTTCGGTGAAATCAACATGATGCTGAGCGCGCTGTTTGGCATCAAACCGGCCTGGTTCAGCGACCCAACCACCGCCCGCTCGATGATCATCATCGTCAATACCTGGCTGGGCTATCCGTACATGATGATCCTGTGCATGGGCCTGCTGAAGGCCATCCCGGACGATCTGTACGAAGCCTCGGCGATGGACGGCGCGGGCCCGTTCCAGAACTTCTTTAAGATTACGCTGCCGCTGCTCATCAAGCCGCTCACCCCGCTGATGATTGCCAGCTTCGCCTTTAACTTTAACAACTTCGTGCTGATTCAGCTGTTGACCAACGGTGGTCCGGATCGCCTTGGCACCACGACGCCGGCAGGTTATACCGACCTGCTCGTGAGCTACACCTACCGTATCGCCTTCGAAGGCGGCGGCGGTCAGGACTTCGGTCTGGCGGCGGCGATTGCCACCCTGATCTTCCTGCTGGTAGGCGCACTGGCGATTGTGAACCTGAAAGCCACACGTATGAAATTTGACTAAGGAGGGCATCGATCATGGCAATGGTACAACCCAAATCTCAGAAGCTGCGCCTCCTGGCGACGCACTTAGGCCTGCTGATTTTCATCGCGGCGATCATGTTCCCGCTGCTGATGGTTATCGCCATCTCCCTGCGTTCGGGTAACTTCGCCACCGGGAGCCTGATCCCGGACGAAATCTCCTGGGAGCACTGGAAGCTCGCGCTGGGCTTCAGCGTGGAGCACGCGGATGGCCGCGTCACGCCGCCGCCGTTCCCGGTGCTGCTGTGGCTGTGGAACTCGGTGAAAATCGCAGGTATTACCGCTATTGGTATCGTGGCGCTGTCCACCACCTGCGCTTACGCCTTTGCCCGTATGCGTTTCCCGGGCAAAGCGACGCTGCTGAAAGGGATGCTGATTTTCCAGATGTTCCCAGCCGTGCTGTCGCTGGTGGCGTTGTATGCCCTGTTTGACCGTCTGGGCCAGTACATTCCATTTATCGGTCTGAACACCCACGGCGGCGTTATCTTCGCCTATCTTGGCGGTATCGCACTGCATGTATGGACCATTAAAGGCTATTTCGAAACCATCGACGGCTCGCTGGAAGAAGCGGCCGCGCTGGATGGGGCTACCCCGTGGCAGGCGTTCCGCCTGGTGCTGCTGCCGCTGTCGGTGCCGATTCTGGCGGTGGTGTTTATCCTGTCGTTTATCGCTGCGATCACCGAAGTACCGGTTGCCTCACTGTTACTGCGTGATGTGAACAGCTACACCCTGGCCGTGGGTATGCAGCAATACCTCAATCCGCAAAACTACCTGTGGGGTGACTTTGCCGCGGCGGCCGTACTTTCCGCCATCCCGATTACCGTGGTGTTCCTGCTGGCGCAGCGCTGGCTGGTCAACGGCCTGACGGCGGGCGGTGTGAAAGGTTAAGTTTCATTTTGTTATGCCACTGCAACCCTCAACTTTAGACGTATTGTATTGACCCAACTTGTGACTGTTGTTAGGCGGCCTCCGGGCCGCCATTTTTTTTATTCTCGCTTCAGCCGCTTCGAGTTACACAGCCAGAGGGTGATCACCAGCAGCAGGATCGCCGCCGAGTAGATCAGCACGTCGAGCGGGGATTTATGATCGACGATGATCAGCCGCACAATCGCGGTGATCCCAATGTAGACAAAATAACGCAGCGGGAAGTGAAAGCCGGACTGAAAGTACTTCACAATCAGGGCGATAAATTCAAAGTAGAGAAAGTAGACCACCAGGCCTTCCACCAGCGCATATTTGCTGGTTTGTTCAGGGGCAAACAGTACATCCGCCAGATGCACCGTCTCTTTACCCAAAAAGACGACCAGTATCAGGCCAAGGCTCAACAGACCGAGGTTCAGCACGGTCTGGAGGATAGTTGAGATAAACTCAACGCGCGGGCGAGTCAGGGATGTCATACAGCACCTCATTCTCCAGGGCGAGGTTTCTGTATAACGCAAAAATGTGACGGAGATCTATATTTTTTGTTTATGTTTAGCGCACCGGAGAGGATTCCCCTCACCCCGGCCCTCTCCCCAAAGGGGCGAGGGGGAAAAGACAGCACCGAGCGATCCCCTCTCCCCTTTGGGGAGAGGGTTAGGGTGAGGGGCATCAGCGGAAGTTAATGTTCTTGTCGCTGGTCATGTCGTACAGCTGGAACTTACGCCCAAGCTGCTGACCACCGTCGCGCGTCAGCGGCGTCCAGCCGATGGCCGCGCGGCTGCGGGTTGGGCCTGACGAGAACAGATCCAGCGGAATTGACACGTAAACCCCTTTGGTGAAGTCCCCTTCCCCATATTCGTCCGGCGAGACGTTGGTGATGGTGGCGTAGCCGCCCACCACGACGCCGCTGTCGAAGTGTTTGGAGATGTCCAGCGTGCCGCCCTTATCGCCCGCCAGGTACTGGCCGACGCTGGCTTTCACCAGCACGTCAGGTGCGAACGACGGCGTCCAGTAGGCGGTCAGGTGACCGGTTTTGACGCTGTAGTCGGTGAACTTCATCATGTCCTGGGCGCTGCGCCAGTCACGCTGCTTGACGTAGTTGGCATCAACCCCGAACGCCCAGTTGCTGTCGACAGGACGATAAAGCACTTCCGCCCCCGCGCCGCCGTACATGGTTTCCAGATACCCGCCGTACACCTGGCCGTAGAAGCCGTTGCCGAAGTACTGGAAATAGTTGGCCTGCAGGTTATTCACGTAGGCATCGTTCTGCACGTACTCACGTACGCGGGTACGCACGCGCGGCAGCTGTGAGTCTTTTGGCGGGTTGGTATAGTTGAACTTGTCGTAGTTGTTAGCGATGTTGCCAAACAGGCTGCCGGTGGTCAGCAGGTGGTCAGTAAGCCACAGATCCGCCGTCGCCATGACGCCCAGCTGATACATGTAGAAGTTTTCCGGCCCGCCGACGGACTGGTTCAGCACCGGATCGATATGGAAATCGAAGCGCGACTTGTCGATATACCAGCCCTGCTCGGTGGTCTCCGGCACGATCGGCTCTACGCGTTTTTGCACCAGCTCGGTTTCATGCCCGAGCGGTTCGCCTTCCAGGTGGCGCTTAAGGCTGGCAACGTCCGTTTCCGTCGTCACCTGCGGCAGGTTGAGACGATTCTCCGTCACGCGGATCGTGCGGATCCCGTCCGGGAGATCGTTCATGATGATCCGGTTGGCGCGTTCGATCCCTTCGCGCGAGTCGCGGTATTTCACCTGCTCGCCGGTGACGTACAGCGTATCGCCTTTCACCTGAATTTTCGGATCCGCCAGACCGGCATTGTATTTCAGCAGCGTCAGCTGGTTTGCCACCACGGAGTGCTGCAGAATCGCATCCTGCGGCTCCGGCTGGTATGCAGGCCGCGCGTTATCATTGTAGTGCGGCCGCATGTCGTTAAAGTTGGTGCGCAGCGTGAAGCCAAACATCACCGTATTGCCGCGCTCGTAGCTGAGGTTAACGTCGGCCCAGTCGGTGACGCGATAAATGGCGCCGACGTTAAACTTGCTCTTCTGCTCAATCTTCCCGGCGAAGTCCTGCGAGTAGTCATTCCCCTCGTACTCCAGCTTCAGGCGTAATGGCTGCCAGGGTGTTTGATACTCTACACCGCCAAACAGCGACGCCGGACCGTGGAACATCTGGTCCCCGTTGATGGAGCCCGCTTTCTGGTAGCTGTTATCGCGATAGCAGTATTTATCGCTGTAGGAGCAAAACGGGTTTTTCACGTTGCCGCTGGTGCCGAGATAGCCCCATCCCAGACCGAGTGAGAAATCAAACGGTCCCCAGGCCTTGCTGGCCACGATGTATTCCGCGTCAAACAGACCGGTACCGCCGATATCTTTGGCACCCACTGAGACCTGCGGCATCCAGTAGCTCTCTTCCCACAGGCGCAGCTTGACGTCGAAGGCTTTATCTTTGTAGGTCTGATCGCCTGAGAACGCCTCGACGCTGCTGTATTGTTTCGTCCGCACGTCGGTATAGCGCAGCGTGGTTTCAAGCCACGGGAACAGCTGCACCGACGCCGAGTAGTAGCGATACTGGTCGTTATCACGGTAGTTAAGGCTAATTTCCCCTTCGCGCGCCATACGCGCGGTGGGCGTTTGCAGTAAACCGACGCCGCCGAAGTCTGACTGAGACGGGCCAATGGGTGCCGGATACGTTTCTGCATGGCAGGCGGCACTCACGCAGAGCGCCAGCATGCTGTAGAGATAGGTTCTTTTCATTATTCCGGTATCCGCTGAATCAGGGAGTGAAGGATATCGGCGTTAAGCCCGTCATACGCCTTCGTCCAGAAATGGTCGGCAAAACCGACAAAAATAATGCTGCCCGGCATGGGTTCGATATGCCGTTTATTCCAGTAAGCGACGGGAGCTTTTTGCGTGTGGCCGTCAGGGTAAACCACCCAGGCGTAGCTGTTATCCGCGCCGCTCAGCATGCTCTGCTCGTCGAGGTAGCTCGCCACGTCACGACCGGGCGTAAAGGGCTTATTACCCGGGCTGCTGATAAGCCCCATCACGGTCACCGTCGTCGGCTTCGCTGGCAGCCAGAGCGTATAGTCCCCTTCCAGGGTCGGGTTGCCGTTTTCCGTGACACGCACGTCATCCGGATCAAGATTGACGTTCTGTCGGCCCGTCACCTTCAGCGCCTGCAGCTGCTGACGGACGCTGTTAATGGCCGCCGCGTCGTCGCCATCTTCCTGCTCCGCGAGTCCCGTCAGCCTCGCAAGGAGCGCCTTGTGCTGTTGTTCCGCTTCAGCGGTCTTCTGCCGTTCAGCGATGACCGCGCCCGGCCACCAGCTGTTGGCAAGCCTTGGCTGTCCGACGAGATCGAGCAGATGCTCGGCGTGGGTTAAGGTTTTGGGTTTTTCACTGTCCGGCGTGTAGACCTTTACCGTCCCGGCGGACCATGCCAGCGGCGCGGCAAAACTGGCGATAAGTGCAACGTGAATGAGCGTTTTCATGATTTCGCCGCCTTGATCAGGGTGGTTTTGACCGGGAAGAATCCGGCACCGAGATACTGTAAGGACTGACGGATCTGCCCTTCCTCGTCGATCCAGAAGCGGTTGTGCCAGGTAGCCTGGTCGGTGGTGACCTCTTCATCCAGCACGCGAACCTGCGTTTCGTCGCTGCCGACTTTCACGCTGTCGGTGCCGTCCCAGCGGAAGGTCGAGCGTGCCGTGGCGTAACGCACCTGCTTGTGTTCGGTCCAGCCCATCGTGCGCGTCCAGCCTGCGCCGTCGGCGATCTGGTTCGGCTTGATCAGCGGGTCGTCGGCGATATTATTCACCTCCAGCAGGTTATCGCCGCCCAACAGGGTTTTCACGATACGGCCATGCTGCGTCACGATGGTAGCCTGATCCTGCGTCACCCATTTCTGCTGCCCGTTTTCATCGAAAGCGAGCACCACAAACAGTTGCGGGCCATCGTTAAGCTGCATGTACTGGCTGGCATAGGGCATGTTCTGAAGTTCGTCATCGGTCAGATGCACGCCCGGTGTGCCGAACAGGCTTTCCCACAGTGAGTTTCCCAGCCCTTTAGTGGTGGCCGAGCACGCCTGCAGCAGCAGGCAAATCAGAATGATTGCAGGTCGCTTCACGACTCTTCTCCGAAGGGGCGAAATAACCACACCGAAGTGTGGTTATGATTAAAACACCCGCTATTACTGGGTGCTGGTTGTCGTGGTGGTCGTGGTTCCGGTGTTGGAGCCATCACCGCCACCGGTTGCCGCCAGCGCGACACCCACGGCTGAACTTACGGTGCTGGCGCTGGCTGCGGTAGAACTTCCCGCAGACGCAGACGTCGCAGCCGACCCTGCCGCTTCCCCGACCTGAACCGGAGCTGCATAGACAGATGTCGCCGCAAGCGCAGATATGGCAAAAATGCCATACAGTACTTTCTTCATAACAATTTCCCTTCAATGAATGAATGGAGATTTGCCCGAAAAGAATTTCAGGCGGAATCGAGTATACACAACTACTGCCGTGGGTTTGCCGTAAGAGGAAATAGGGAGAGGGTTTTCGGACTAATGGTTAAAATGGAAATGAAAGACAAACGACATAAATATATAATTTATAAAAATCAATAAGTTATAATATAAATATATTAATGAACTACTGCGTATTTTCTTAAAATAAACCGCAGCAATTAACGGGTTAACCGTCTTTTTCGGATTAAACTCAGAACCAGAATTTGAGTTAACTAACTGACATCAGGAATTATCCGATAAAAAAATGCCGGCATTTCGCCGGCACGTTTTCATGACGTTTTAATTACGCACGCCATGCTTTATAACGGTTGATCAAACCATTTGTTGAGCTGTCATGGCTGGCAACTGCTTTATCATCACCCAGCTCTGGCAGAATACGGTTTGCCAGCTGTTTGCCCAGCTCAACGCCCCACTGGTCAAAGGTGAAGATGTTCAGGATCGCGCCCTGCGTGAAGATTTTGTGCTCGTACAGGGCAATCAGCGCACCCAGGCTGAACGGCGTGATTTCGCGCAGCAGGATGGAGTTGGTTGGACGGTTGCCTTCGAACACCTTGAACGGCACCACGTGGTCCAGCGTGGCCGGATCTTTACCCTGGTCGCGGTATTCCTGCTCTACCACCTCGCGGGATTTACCGAACGCCAGCGCTTCGGTCTGAGCGAAGAAGTTAGACAGCAGTTTCGGGTGGTGATCGGACAGCGGGTTATGGGTGATAGCCGGCGCGATGAAATCGCACGGTACCATTTTGGTGCCCTGGTGAATCAGCTGGTAGAAGGCATGCTGGCCGTTAGTACCCGGCTCGCCCCAGATGATTGGGCCAGTCTGGTAGTCCACCGCGTTGCCATTACGGTCCACGTATTTACCGTTGGATTCCATGTTGCCCTGCTGGAAGTACGCAGCAAAGCGGTGCATATACTGGTCGTACGGCAGGATCGCTTCGGTTTCAGCGCCGAAGAAGTTGTTGTACCAGATCCCGATCAGCGCCAGCAGCACCGGCAGGTTTTTCTCAGGCGCGGTGGTGGAGAAGTGTTTGTCCATCGCGTGCGCGCCGGAGAGCAGCTCAACGAAGTTGTCGAAGCCCACGGACAGGATGATGGACAGGCCAATTGCAGACCACAGAGAGTAGCGGCCACCAACCCAGTCCCAGAACTCGAACATGTTCGCGGTGTCGATACCGAACTCGCTGACGGCTTTACCGTTGGTAGACAGCGCCGCGAAGTGTTTCGCCACGTGCTTGTTGTCGCCCGCGGTTTTCAGGAACCAGTCGCGCGCGCTGTGGGCGTTGGTCATGGTTTCCTGGGTGGTAAAGGTTTTAGACGCAACCAGGAACAGGGTGGTTTCCGGGTTCACGTTCTTCAGCACTTCGGCGATGTGGGTACCATCGACGTTAGACACAAAGTGCATATTGAGGTGGTTTTTGTACGGGCGCAGCGCTTCGGTCACCATGAACGGACCGAGGTCAGAACCGCCGATACCGATGTTAACCACGTCAGTGATCGCTTTGCCAGTGTAGCCTTTCCAGTTGCCGGAGATGATCGCTTCGGAGAAGGTTTTCATCTTTTCCAGCACCGCGTTCACTTCCGGCATGACGTCTTTACCGTCGACGATGATTGGCGTATTGCTACGGTTACGCAGGGCCACGTGCAGCACGGCACGGTCTTCGGTGCGGTTGATTTTCTCACCGGAGAACATGGATTTGATGGCGTCGGCCAGCGCAGTTTCTTTCGCCAGATCCTGCAGTTTAGCCAGCGTCTCTTCGGTAATGCGGTTTTTGGAGAAATCCACCAGCATCAGGTCGTCGAAGGTCGCGGAGAACTTGTTGAAACGATCGGCATCTTTCGCGAACAGATCCGCGATGGTGACGTCTTTCATTTCATCAAAATGTTTCTGGAGTGCCTGCCAGGCAGCGGTCTGCGTTGGGTTGATGTTTTTCATTAGCAATACTCTTCTGATTTGAGAATTGTGACTGCGGTCGATTGTAGCGCCTGCAAATAAAAATTGTGATGGTTTTTATGCCATTGCCCTGGCCTGCATCAAACGCAGGTGAAAAGACCCGAAAAGTATAGCTGCTGAAACGCCCTCCCGGGGCGGCGAAATGTCGGTCAAAATGCCCTAAAACGGAGCATAAAATCTGGCTCTGTTATAAGTCCTGTTTCTCAGGGGTACCCCCCCATAAAAAATCCGCATAATCCCAGCATTGACAGGACCTCCCCCGCATTTTATTTATAGGGCCGTATTTTGCGCCTGCACCTGTTTTCGTTTCACTCTTGTGCCAAGGTCGCTTATTCATTCCCTGACACGAGGTTGTTATGACGAGTTTTGTGGTCGCCAAGTTTGGCGGCACCAGTGTGGCCGATTACGATGCCATGAACCGCAGCGCCGATGTGGTGCTGGCCGATCCGAATACCCGCCTGGTGGTGCTGTCTGCATCTGCCGGCGTGACGAACCTGCTGGTTTCTCTGTCTGAAGGACTGGAAGCGACAGAACGTTTCGTGAAGCTGGATGCACTGCGCAAAATTCAGTTCGACATTCTTGAGCGTCTGCAGAACCCGAACGTGATCCGCGAGGAAGTGGAACGTCTGCTGGAAAATATCACTACCCTGGCAGAAGCCGCCTCGCTGGCCACCTCCACCGCCCTGACCGACGAGCTGGTTAGCCACGGCGAGCTGATGTCCACCCTGCTGTTTGTTGAAATCATGCGCGAGCGTAACATTCAGGCGCAGTGGTTTGACGTGCGAAAAGTGATGCGTACCAGCGACCGCTTTGGCCGTGCCGAGCCGGACGTTGAAGCACTGGCCGAACTGACCAATCAGCAGCTGGCCCCGCGTCTGGCAGACGGTATCGTGATCACCCAGGGCTTTATCGGCAGTGAAGCGAAGGGCCGCACCACCACGCTTGGCCGTGGCGGCAGCGACTACACCGCCGCGCTGCTGGGCGAAGCCCTGCATGCCACGCGCGTGGATATCTGGACTGACGTTCCTGGCATTTACACCACCGACCCGCGCGTCGTTTCTGCGGCGAAACGTATTGACGTGATCGCCTTTGAAGAAGCGGCTGAAATGGCCACCTTCGGTGCGAAAGTTCTGCATCCGGCAACCCTTTTGCCAGCCGTACGTAGCGATATTCCGGTCTTCGTTGGCTCCAGTAAAGATCCGAAAGCGGGCGGGACGCTGGTCTGCAAGAAAACGGAAAACCCGCCGCTGTTCCGCGCCCTGGCCCTGCGCCGTCGCCAGACGCTGGTGACGCTCCACAGCCACAATATGCTGCACTCCCGCGGTTTCCTGGCGGAAGTGTTTGGCATTCTGGCACGCCACAACATCTCCGTGGATCTGATCACCACCTCTGAAGTGAGCATTGCGCTGACGCTGGACACCACCGGTTCTACCTCAACCGGCGACACCCTGCTGACGCAGTCGCTGCTGATTGAGCTGTCCGAGCTGTGCCGCGTGGAAGTAGAAGAAGACCTGGCGCTGGTTGCCATCATTGGCAACAAGCTGTCGCGCGCCTGCGGCGTGGGCAAAGAGGTGTTTGGCGTGCTCGACCCGTTCAGCATCCGCATGATCTGCTACGGCGCGTCCAGCTATAACCTCTGCTTCCTGGTGCCTGCCGATCAGGCCGAGCAGGTCGTGCAGAAACTTCATCAGAATTTGTTTGAATAAGCGCAAGAATGGCCCGGGCGTTTTCACTACCGGGCCATTCTTTAGCTTTTCATTACTGTTCTCATCAGCAGCGAATCCAGATCTTTTAAATTTCCTTCTCTGCTGTCGGGTAGTACCGACGGTACTTCTCCTCTCACCAGCTCACTTTGCAAAAAAGCATGGAGTAAGGGCCGTTTAGGGCCATATTCCGTTTCACCTGCGCGCTGTTTTATTTCCAGTAATGCATCGATTTCCGCACGTAACGGCGCACACAGTTCGCTCCCGGCAAGCAGTTCGGCAAAACGCATCGGTGGAACGCCTTTCCCCGCTTCTACCCACCGCGCCGCCAGCAAAGGGCGCAGAACGTAAAAATACTTTTTCAGCCGAACCGTTTCCTCCTGTAAATATCCACGGAAGTTTTTTCGGGCCATTGAGTAGTAATGCCAGCGGGCGCGCAATGGCGAAAACCACGCGGGTATCAGCGCGCGCAACTCGGCCACTACCGTCTCATCCTCCTGATAAACAACAGGGGAATCCAGCCACTCGATAAGCGTCGGGTTTGCCCCCTTCAGCAGGCCCAGTGCCTTGCGCCATTCCCAGCCACAAACGTCCAGTTCATCATCTATCGGCAGCTCGATCACATCCCGTTGGGCTTCGACGCGCAAATACCATTCTGGGCGGTGAACGTACAAAAACCGTACATCATAATCGCTATCCGGTGAGGCAAAACCCCATCCCCGACTGCCCGATTCACAGGCGTAGAGCACGCGCACGTTATAGCGCTGCTCTATATCGTGAAGTTGCCCGCATACGCGTGCACGCATCGCGCTATCAACATCGTTGTTGCTCATTTTTTATCCTTTTACACACACGACCTGTCGCAGGGTGTGAACGATCTCCACCAGCGACGATTGCGCGGCCATCACGGCGTCAATGTCTTTATAGGCCATCGGCGTTTCATCGATGACCTCATTGTCTTTGCGACACTCTACGTGAGAGGTCGCCTGAATATGGTCGCTAAGGGTATAGCGTTTTTTTGCCGCCGTTCGGCTCATCACTCGCCCAGCGCCGTGGCTGCAGGAACAGAAGCTTTGCTCGTTGCCGAGGCCACGCACGATGAAGCTCTTTGCGCCCATTGAGCCCGGAATAATCCCCATCTGCCCTTTCTGCGCCGACACCGCACCTTTGCGCGTGATCAGTACCTCTTCCCCAAAGTGATGCTCTTTCTGCACATAGTTATGATGGCAGTTAACCGCCTCCTGCTGCGTAATAAAGGGCTTAGTCACTTCGCGAGAGAGCGCCGCCAGCACGCGCGACATCATCACTTCCCGATTGTGGCGGGCAAAATCCTGCGCCCACTCCACCGCCTCGATGTAATCCTCATAGTGACGACTCCCCTCCTGAAAATAGGCCAGATTTTTATCCGGCAGATGTCCCAGGTGATGCTGCATATCCTGCTGTGCCAGGGCGATAAACACATTACCGATGGCGTTTCCTACGCCGCGCGAGCCACTGTGCAACATCACCCAGACGCGCTGCTGCTCATCGAGGCAAATTTCAATAAAGTGGTTTCCGGTACCCAGCGTGCCCAGATGCTGATAGTTGTTGGTTTTCAGCAACTGCGGGTATTTATCCGTGAGTTGTTTAAAACGTGGGGCCAGCACCCACCAGCGATCGTCCACTTCTTTCGGGGGCGTTTCCCACGCGCCTTTATCACGTCGAGAACGCGTATTGGTTCTCCCATGCGGTACTGCCTGTTCAATGGCGCTACGTAAACCGCTGAGATTATCCGGCAAATCACCGGCCACCAGCGACGTGCGAACGGCAATCATCCCGCAACCAATATCCACGCCAACCGCCGCAGGAATAATTGCCCCTTTGGTCGGAATCACGCTGCCGATGGTTGAGCCTTTACCGAGATGAACGTCGGGCATCACCGCAAGGTGTTTGAAAATAAACGGCATCTTTGCGGTATTCAGTAACTGCGCTTGTGCCTCTGGCTCCACGGGCACACCGTGAGTCCACATTTTGATCGGGGCGCCGTTTGGCGCTGTCAGTAATTCAAAATCATTCTGTTGCATTGCGTTATCCTTTCAGGTTAACAAGGCCGTGTAATACCTGGTCCAGGCCACCAAATACTGAAATTTTGTCGATACGCTCCGCGACCCTTTCCAGGGTTTCCAGCTCTTTTAAACGCAGCGCCACCGGGTTGTTCTCCATCACCTTTGCGGTGTTTAACAGCGATCGTGTCGCCGCCGTTTCTTCACGTCGGCGAATAACATTCGCCTGGGCCGATTTTTCGGCCTCTACCAGACGGGATAAAATCGTTTTCATATCACCAGGTAAAACAATATCTTTTACCCCAAGCGACGCAATTTCCATTCCAAAGGATGACAGGCGGCCTTGCACCTGTTTGCTGACCACCTCATCAATGATCTGCTTATCTTCCAGTAACTCATCGAGCGTGCGGGTTCCGACCGCCTCACGCAGTGCGAACTGGAGTTCGCGGTACAAATGTTCCAGCGGTTTCGTAAGCTGTCCGCAGGCCTGCAGCACGTCGCTGTAGCGCCAGTTAGCCGCCAGGTTCAGGCGCAGGTTAACTTTGTCCTTCGTCAGGATCTCCTGCCCGCTCACTTCTACTACCTGAAGGCGCGTATCCACTACCTCTGCCTCGACGAGATGGTTAATTTTCCAGTATGCCGTCAGTCCCGGCGGTAACAGTGCCTGAATTTCTCCGTCGATTTTCACCACCCCGACGTGCCAGGCAGGCACCTGTACGACCAGCATCGCGTCGCGCCCTTTTACCGCGCCATTGCGACGCGGCTGCAGAGCAGCATTCATCACGTCCTCCGGCACCCGAACATCGCGGGTATCAATTCTTCGCAGGCTCAACGCCGCATCCTGCTGCCAGTACAGACGACGTGTACAAGGCGGCACAATCTCCTGCAATACTCCGTTGTTCGATAACACCCCGATTTCATCCGCAGTAAGATCAACCGCCAGGCAGTAACGTACCACCCAGTCAGGCTGAAAGCGGCGCAGATAATCCGCCAGCGCACCCGGCACCTCGCTGCCATCCTGGCTCACCACCAGCACGTCGTCAGTATTGAACCAACCCAGACGGTGTTCACCCGCCTCCAGTACCCGGTAATAATCGCCAGCTTTTGCTACCAGTCCTAACTGACCTTTTTTTATCGTGATTTTTTTAGCCATTTTATATTCCTTAAAGTCAGGCGCGGGTGCAGGCACGAAATCACAGGGGAATGCCTTTTCGCCTGCGATCCGGCGCCATTACCGGCGACCTTCATTGGGATTGCTGACTGCGCAATCCCCCGTTTTTACTTTGATGTTTACAACCAGTTTTCATTGGGAGAATGAATCGGGAATCGAACCCTTCTGTCTGTCATTGGTTGACGGAACGCCCCCGGAAAACAGCCTTGCCGTTCCTGGTGCGCCGACGGGGCCTTAACCCCCAGTGTGCTCAACGTCGTGACATTATCTGTATTGCCAGAAGCGTGCCAAAAACAAAAATCGCCGTTTTATTTTTTTATTTTATTGATAATTAATGTTTTTTATTTATCAGGCTTTTCATGCATTGTCGTTCGGCTCAACATTTTTTATCCTGTTATATCGACAATTATCTTTCTGGATAAACATGAAGAAGCGGAAGGTGGTGATCGGGGTGCTTGGCACCGTGATGGATAAACGGGGAAAGCGGGCTAATCGCTTTCGCAAATGGCGACCGACCGTCGGGCTGTGCCAACAGCCGGATTTCCCGGTCGACAGGCTGGAGCTGCTACATCAACCGCGAGATCTCGGCATGGCTCAGCAACTGGCGGAAGATATTGTGCTGGTTTCCCCCCACACCGAGGTGCGTCCCAGCACGGTAATCATTGAAGACCCATGGGATTTCGAAGAGGTTTATGCCGCGTTTCTCGATTTCGCCACCCAGTACACGTTTGATACCGATCACGAAGAGTATTTCGTCCACATCACCACCGGCACGCATGTGGCGCAGATCTGCTGGTTCCTCCTGACGGAAGCCCGCTATCTTCCCGCCAGCCTTTTGCAGACTGGCCCTGCCAGAAAAGAAGCCTCTGCTGAGGAGACTGCAGCCGGAACTTACTCAATTATCGACCTGGATTTAAGCCGCTACACAACCCTTACCAACCGTTTTCAGCGCGAGCAGCAGCAGTCAATCTCATTTCTGAAAGCGGGCATTGATACGCGAAATGCCACCTTTAACACTCTTATCGACAAGATTGAACGCGTGGCGCTACGTTCAACAGCCCCGATCCTGCTGACCGGCCCCACCGGCGCGGGCAAGTCGTTCCTCGCGAACCGCATTTATCAGCTTAAGCAGTCACGCCATCAGGTTTCCGGCAAGCTGGTTTCCGTCAACTGCGCGACCCTGCGCGGTGATAACGCCATGTCCACGCTGTTCGGCCATGTGAAAGGAGCCTTTACCGGCGCACTGTCGGCGCGCAGCGGCCTGCTGCGTGAAGCCGATGGCGGCGTCCTTTTCCTCGACGAGATTGCCGAACTAGGCCTCGATGAACAGGCGATGCTGCTCAAAGCCATTGAAGAGAAAACTTTTTTCCCGTTTGGCTCCGATAAAGAAGTTCACAGCGATTTTCAACTTATCGCCGGAACCCACCGTGATATGCGCCAGTGGGTGGCAGAGGGACGTTTTCGTGAAGATCTCTATGCCCGTATTAATATGTGGAGCTTTGCCTTGCCCGGCCTTGCCCAACGGAAAGAGGACATCACGCCGAATGTCGACTACGAACTTCAACGTTTCTCTCGCGAAAGCCAGACGCAAATCCGCTTCGATAAAGAGGCGCGCGAAGGCTATCTGGCCTTTGCCTGTTCCAGCAGGGCGCTGTGGCGGGGCAACTTTCGCGAACTGAGCGCCAGCGTCGCACGCATGGCGACGCTGGCGGAACGAGGGCGTATTACTCAGGATCTGGTGCTGGAGGAGATCTCACGTCTTCAGACCGACTGGCAAACTGACGTGACGCAGCCTGCAACTGACATGGAGATTGACCTCTTTGACCAGCGGCAACTTGAAACGGTGCTGGAGGTATGTCGCCGCAGCGCATCGTTGTCTGAAGCCGGACGTGAGCTGTTTGCCGTTTCACGGCTCAAAAAAGCCAATCCTAACGACGCCGACCGACTGCGCAAATATCTGGCTCGCTTTAGTCTGAGCTGGGAAAGCATCCGGTCATAATTCATTTGAATATTACTTCCTTACGCGATAAACAATAACTATAGCCGGGCTCGATCCCGGCTTTTTATAACAAACACACACAACATTCATCGCAAGGAAATCATTATGTTATCCGCTATTACGCGGCTGTTCCCGTTATGGGCGCTGCTGCTCTCCGTACTCGCGTATTACACGCCCACCACGTTCACCGGAATTGGTCCGTGGGTCACCACGCTGCTGATGCTGATCATGTTCGGTATGGGCGTGCATCTGAAAGTCGACGACTTCAAACGCGTGCTGTCTCGCCCAGCGCCCGTCGCGGCAGGAATATTTCTGCACTACCTGGTGATGCCGCTCGCGGCGTGGCTGCTGGCGATGGCCTTTAAGATGCCGCCCGACCTTTCCGCCGGGATGGTGCTGGTGGGCAGCGTGGCCAGCGGCACGGCGTCCAACGTCATGATCTATCTGGCGAAAGGTGACGTGGCGCTCTCCGTCACTATCTCGTCCGTCTCTACGCTGGTGGGCGTGATTGCCACGCCGCTGTTAACCCGCCTGTACGTGGATGCGCATATTCAGGTGGACGTGATGGGCATGCTGCTGAGCATTCTGCAGATTGTGGTGATCCCGATTGCGGTGGGGCTGGCCATTCACCATCTTTTCCCGCGCGTGGTGAAGGCCGTTGAGCCATACCTGCCCGCGTTTTCAATGGCCTGTATTCTGGCCATCATCAGCGCCGTGGTAGCGGGCTCCGCCTCGCACATTGCTTCCGTAGGCTTTGTGGTGATCGTCGCGGTGGTGCTGCATAACACCATTGGCCTGCTGGGCGGCTACTGGGGCGGGAAACTGTTTGGCTTCGACGAATCGACCTGCCGCACGCTGGCAATCGAGGTAGGGATGCAGAACTCCGGCCTGGCGGCGGCGCTCGGTAAAATTTACTTCTCCCCGCTGGCGGCCCTGCCTGGCGCGCTGTTCTCCGTCTGGCACAACCTCTCCGGCTCGCTGCTGGCGGGCTACTGGTCCGGCAAACCGATTGATGAACAAACAAAAAAAGATGCGGTGAAGCAGGGTTAATTTACGCTGCTTGCTTTACACTGAAGCCTCTCTCTCAGGAGGCTTCAGCAATGGCTACACCACGTTTGACCCAGAAAGACATGACCGAAGCCGAGCAGCGCGAACTGAAAACGCTTCTCGACCGCGCCCGTATCGCACATGGCCGCACGCTGACGAACGCCGAAACCAATCAGGTGAAAAAAGAGTACATCGATAAGCTCATGGCGCAGCGTGACGCCGCGGCGAAAAAAGCCCGCAAGCTGAAAAAAGAGCAGGCTTATAAACCGGATGCAGAGGCGACCTTTTCCTGGTCGGCCACAACGTCTACCCGTGGAAGGCGCTAATCAGCGCCCTTTCTTTTTGCGCCCCGGCTGGGTAAAGCGTTTTCCGTTGCCCGGCTTGCCGCGCCCTTTCTCTTCCGCCTGCGGCGCCTTCACCACCGGGCGCTTAATCGCCTGGGTTTTCGGTTTGGCTTTGGCCTTCGGCTTCGCTTCGGACGAGGAATTCTCGATAAGCTTGAACAGCTCGATCAGTTCGTCGTCCGTTAAGTCGCGCCATTCGCCCAGCGGAATGCCGGACAGGCTGACGTTCATGATGCGCGTGCGCTCAAGCTTCGTCACTTCATAACCGAAATGTTCGCACATGCGGCGGATCTGGCGGTTTAAGCCCTGCACCAGGGTAATGCGGAACGCGAACGGCGCTTCTTTCTTCACCTTACACTTTTTCGTAACGGTACCGAGGATCGGCACACCGGCGCCCATACCGCGAATAAAGTCGTCCGTGACCGGCTTATTCACCGTCACAATGTACTCTTTCTCATGGTCGTTACCGGCACGCAGGATCTTGTTGACCAGATCGCCGTGGTTGGTGAGGAAAATCAGCCCCTGAGAGTCTTTATCCAGACGGCCAATCGGAAAGATACGGCTGCTGTGGTTCACGAAATCAACGATGTTGTCCCGCTCACCGTCTTCCGTGGTGCTGACAATCCCAACCGGTTTGTTCAACGCGATAAACACCAGGTCTTCAGCATCACGCGGTTCGATGACCTGACCATTCACTTTAACCACATCGCCAGGCACCACCTGATCGCCGATGGTGGCGCGTTTGCCGTTAAGAAACACGTTACCTTGTTCAATGTAACGGTCAGCCTCGCGACGTGAGCAGATCCCGCTCTCGCTAATGTATTTGTTTAATCGGGTTGATTGAGTTGGCAGCATAGTTTCTCCTGTGAAGGGCGAAATATACCTTACCTTACGGCTGACAAAAAAGTGTTAGTAACCGTTGATCAAAAAATCGAGTGCATCCCGCAATGAAGCACGGTTTTGCGTAAGATCGGCGACACGCTCGCCTAACTCTTTTGGCGATATGCCTGCCATCATGTGCATCATGACCACACAGGGTTTACCCGCTATTTCAACGACAGGGCACACTTTTGCAGGTGGCTGAATGCCTCCCAGATGGCTAAGTTCAACTGCGGGGGCGACCAGAACATGCTTCATCACATTGGCAACGGGATGCTGCATATTGATTAGCCAGGGATAGGCAGTTTTCCCCTTACCTTCATTCTCATAAGCAAAATATTGCTCCATCAGAACGACCTCTGAAAGTCACTAAAGGAGCCGTTTTCCTCAACCCACTGGTTAATGGCCTCAATAGAAGCCTTATTTTCTGTTAACCACTCTGCGCGCTGATGCGCACGAAACTGCTCCTGCAGTGCAGCCGTGAGTACAGCAGAGAGATTAAGTTTAAGCCGTCGCGCCTCTTCAAGGATTTCGGGCGACAGGGAAACATTCACTGATTTTTTAATGCTATTAGCACCGCGCATGAGAACCCCCATTGGAATGCGCATGAATTGGCGAAGTGTAGCGTAATAATTGAGCATTTTCTATTCCCTTAAAAATGTAAGGGTTGAAGAATAAATTGCTCTTTATGGGGAATCACGCCTCACAAAACCGTTTTGCGAGGCGCTTTCAGAGATTAATACTCATCCCGCTCGTCGTCTTCATCCGGCTGTTCCATCACGCTGTACGCCACCGCGCAGAACAACGAGTTGAGACGCTTCATATCGCCCAGCAGTCCCAGGTGGAGTGAGCTGGTTTCGATACTCTGCACGTTCTGCTGGTGCAGACGCTCAACGTGGGCGTGCGAGTAGCGGCGGTTCAGAATACGGAAACGATGCTTGTTGCGGCGCAGGCGGCGCGCGCTCGGCACATCGCTGGAGAAGAATACCGACATCGCCAGCTTGAGGTTGCTGACCAGCTGTTCGTGCAGCGCTTCCAGCTCCTTCAGGCCTTCACCTGAAAACGCACGACGCGCGGCAAGGGATTTGTCGGCGATCTCGCTGCCCATGCGTTCAACGATATCCGAAGCCTGCTCAAGGTTAAGCGACATCTCGATAATTTCCGCCCAGCGGCGGGACTCCTCTTCCGCCAGCTCGTCCTGCGGCATGCGCGCCAGGTAAAGCTTGATGGCGGTATAGAGCACGTTGATATCGTCAGCTAACCTGCGCAGCTCTTTCTCTTCACGCGGCTCGCCGTGCATCACCTTTTGCAGACCTTCGAGCATGGTTTCCATCGCGTCGCCCATGCGCAACGTCTCGCGCGCGGCATTCGCCAGCGCCAGCGCCGGGGTATCCAGCGCGGACGTATCCAGGTGCTTCGGTTTCAGGCGCGCATCCAGCTCCGGTTCGTCCTGAATGAGGCGTTCGCAGAAGCGCGCCATCGACCCGGCAAAAGGCACCATCGCCAGGCAGCGCACCAGGTTGTAGAACACGTGGAAATAGATCACCAGCTCCGCCTTCGGCAGCGGGAGGTTGTCCATCAGGTTCGCCAGCGGGTGGATAAAGGGCAGGATAATCAGGCTGCCCACCAGCTTAAACAGCAGGCTGCCGAGGGCCACGCGGCGGGCGGCGGCGTTGGCGGCGCTGTTATTGAGCATCGCCAGCAGGCCCGAGCCGAGGTTGGCACCGATCACCAGGCACAGTGCGACCGGGAAGGAGATCGCCCCGGCGGCGGTGAGCGTGGCCGTCAGCAGCACGGCGGCCAGGCTGGAGTAGCTGACGATGGCAAACACCGCGCCAATAAGCGCGTCGAGCATGATGTCCCCGGTCAGGGAAGCGAAGATGACCTGAACGCCGTTGGCCTCGGTAATAGGGGTGACCGCCTGCACAATCAGCTCCAGCGCCAGCAGGATCAGCCCCAGGCCAATCCCCACGCGTCCAAGCTGGCCGGCCCGCGTCTGTTTGCGGCCGAGGAAGAAGATCACGCCGATAAAAATCAGCAGCGGTGACAGCCAGGAGAGATCGAACGTCAGGATACGCGCCATCAGCGCGGTACCCACATCAGCCCCCAGCACAATGACCAGAGCCGGGGCCAGCGCCACCAGATCCTGCGCCACAAAGGAGGTGACAAGCAGGGTTGTGGCGTTGCTGCTCTGAACCAGTGCCGTTACGCCAATACCCGCGCAGAAGGCGAGCGGCTTCTTCTCAACGCTGCTGCTGAGGACGGTACGTAAACGGGCGCCAAAAACGCGCATCACGCCGGTACGGACGATATGGGTGCCCCATACGAGCAGTGCGACTGCAGAGAGCAGATGTAACAGGGTCAGCACGGAAGGTTTTCCTCCTTATCGTTATTCGTTTTCCATAGGTTCAGTATAAGGGTTTAAGCGTAAGAAAGAGACAAGGCACCATTGAGGTGCCCTGTTTGTTGTAAGGAAAAGTGATTTTAGTCGGCGTCGTAGCCGAGATTAGGGGCCAGCCAGCGCTCCACTTCTGATACGCTCATCCCTTTGCGCAAGGCGTAATCTTCGATCTGATCCCGCTGCAGCTGCGCCACGGCGAAGTACTTGCTGTCCGGATGGCTGAAGTACCAGCCTGAGACTGACGCGCCCGGCCACATGGCGAACGACTCGGTGAGCTTCATACCTGTATGCGCTTCTACGTCCAGCAGTTTCCAGATGGTGCCTTTTTCGGTGTGTTCCGGGCAGGCCGGGTATCCCGGCGCCGGGCGAATGCCCTGGTAATTTTCGCGGATCAGATCCTCATTGCTGAGGTTTTCGTTCGCCGCGTAGCCCCAGTGCACCTTACGCACACGCTCGTGGAGGTACTCGGCGAAGGCTTCCGCCAGGCGGTCGGCAATCGCTTTCACCATGATTTTATTGTAATCATCGTGCTGCGCTTCGAACGCGTCCGCCAGCGCATCTTCTTCCAGACCGCCGGTTACCGCAAAGGCGCCGATATAGTCGGCTTTACCACTTAACTTCGGCGCGACGAAATCGGCCAGGCAGTAGTTGGCAAAGCCCACTTTCTCGGTTTGCTGGCGCAGATGGCGGCTGACTGCCAATACGTGGGTGCGGGTTTCATCGCGATAAATTTCAATGTCGTCACCCACGCGGTTCGCCGGGAACAGCCCCACCACGCCCCGCGGGTTGAGGGTTTTCTCTGCGCTCAGCGTGTCGAGCATGTCGTTGGCATCTTTAAACAGGCGCTTCGCCTCCTCGCCTACCACCTCATCCTCCAGGATGCGCGGATATTTACCCGCCAGCGACCAGGTCATAAAGAACGGCGTCCAGTCGATGTAGTTGCGCAGCGTCTCGATGCTGGCGCTGACCTCCTGAACGCCCAGACGATGCGCGACCGGCGGCGTATAGCTCGACCAGTCAAAGGCCAGATCGTTGTCGCGCGCCGCCTGGAGTGAAACAGGCGGGGTGCGCGGCTTCTTACGGCCGTGCTGGATGCGGACGGTTTCGTACTCTTTGCGGGTGCGCTCAACAAACTCGTCGCGCTGGGTGTCAGAGAGCAGCGCGGAGACCACGCCCACGGTGCGCGAGGCGTTCTGCACGTACACCGTCGGCCCGCTGTAGTTCTGCTCGATTTTCACCGCCGTGTGCGCTTTGGAGGTGGTCGCGCCGCCAATCAGCAGCGGAATGGTGAAGCCCTGACGCTCCATCTCCTTCGCCACGTTGACCATTTCGTCGAGCGACGGGGTGATCAGCCCGGAGAGGCCAATCAGGTCAGCGTTCACTTCGCGCGCGGTCTTGAGGATTTTATCCGCCGGGACCATCACGCCGAGGTCGATAATTTCGTAGTTATTACACTGCAGCACCACGCCGACGATGTTCTTGCCGATGTCGTGCACGTCGCCCTTCACGGTGGCAATGACCATCTTGCCGTTGCTGGAACCTTTCTCTTTGCTGGCTTCGATGTAGGGCTCAAGATACGCCACTGCCTGCTTCATCACGCGGGCGGATTTCACCACCTGCGGCAGGAACATCTTGCCTTCGCCAAACAGATCGCCGACCACGTTCATGCCGTCCATCAGCGGGCCTTCAATGACCTCAATCGGGCGGGCTGCCTGCTGGCGCGCCTCTTCGGTATCGAGCTCGATAAATTCGGTAATGCCTTTAACCAGCGAGTATTCCAGACGCTTTTTCACGTCCCAGGAACGCCACTCGGCCTGCTGAACGTTTGCCGCCTCATCCGATTTGCTGCCGCGGTATTTCTCCGCCAGGTCCAGCATGCGCTCGGTGGCGTCGTCGCGGCGGTTAAGGATCACGTCCTCTACGGCATCGCGCAGCTCGGCAGGAAGGTCGTCGTAAATCGCCAGCTGTCCGGCGTTAACGATCCCCATGTCCATGCCGTTGCGGATGGCGTAGTAGAGGAACACGGCGTGGATCGCTTCACGCACCGGGTCGTTACCGCGGAATGAGAATGACACGTTCGATACGCCGCCGGAGATCAGCGCATGCGGCAGCTCGCGCTTGATGTCCTCGCACGCGCCGATAAAGTCCTGGGCATAGTTATTATGCTCTTCGATGCCGGTCGCCACGGCGAAGATGTTCGGGTCAAAGATGATGTCTTCCGGCGGGAAGCCCACCTCTTCGGTCAAAATCTTGTACGCGCGGCGGCAAATCTCGATTTTGCGCTCGCGGGTATCCGCCTGGCCCACTTCGTCAAAGGCCATGACCACCACGGCGGCACCGTAGCGGCGGACCATTTTCGCGTGGTGGATAAAGATATCAACGCCCTCTTTCATCGAGATAGAGTTGACGATGCCTTTACCCTGAATGCACTTCAGCCCTTTCTCGATGACTTCCCACTTGGAGGAGTCAATCATGATCGGCACGCGGGCGATGTCCGGCTCACCGGCGATCAGGTTGAGGAAACGCACCATCGCCGCTTCGGCGTCGAGCATCCCCTCATCCATGTTGATATCGATAATCTGCGCGCCGCTTTCCACCTGCTGGCGGGCGACGTCCAGCGCTTCGCTGTACTTCTCTTCTTTGATCAGGCGCTTGAACTTTGCAGAACCGGTGACGTTAGTACGCTCACCCACGTTTACAAACAGGCTATCGTCGCCAATGGTCAACGGCTCAAGGCCGGAAAGGCGACAGGCAACCGGAAGCTCGGGCAGCCTGCGCGGCGGCAGTCCGGCGACGGCGTTGCTCATGGCCGCGATGTGCTCCGGCGTGGTGCCGCAACAGCCGCCGACAATGTTCAGGAAGCCAGACTCGGCCCACTCGCGGATTTGCGCCGCCATGGTGTCGGCATCGAGATCGTATTCACCGAACGCGTTCGGCAGACCGGCGTTCGGGTGGGCGGTGACGTAGCATTCCGCGATACGGGAAAGCTCCTGCACGTACTGACGCAGTTCATCCGGCCCCAGCGCGCAGTTAAGGCCAAAGGAGAGCGCTTCGGCGTGGCGCAGGGAGTTATAAAACGCTTCGGTTGTCTGGCCAGACAGGGTGCGGCCGGAGGCGTCGGTGATGGTGCCGGAAATCATGATCGGCAGGTCAACGCCCAGCGCCTCAAACTCCTCTTTCACCGCGTAAATTGCGGCTTTGGCGTTGAGGGTGTCGAATACGGTTTCAATCAGGATCAGGTCGGAACCGCCTTCCACCAGCGCTCTGGTCGATTCGCGGTAGGAGGCAACCAACTGGTCAAAGGTGATGTTACGAAACGCCGGGTCGTTGACGTCCGGTGAAATCGACGCGGTGCGGTTCGTCGGGCCAAGCACCCCGGCAACGTAGCGAGGCTTGTCCGGCGTGCGGGCCGTCCACTCGTCGGCGCAGGCGCGCGCCAGCTTCGCGGCTTCCAGGTTGATTTCCGCCGACAGGGATTCCATCTGGTAATCCGCCATGGCGATGGTTGTCGAGTTGAAGGTGTTGGTTTCAACGATATCCGCACCCGCTTCGAAGTAGGCGTTGTGGATATCCTTAATCACGGACGGCTTGCTGAGCACCAGCAGGTCGTTGTTTCCTTTCAGGTCGCATGGCCAGTCGGCAAAGCGCTCGCCGCGGAAATCGTCTTCACTCAGACGATAGCTCTGGATCATGGTGCCCATGCCGCCGTCCAGCACCAGAATTCGTTCATTTAACTGCGCACGCAGTTGCTCTACTTTGCTGCTCACACTTGCTCCCGACAACGCTCAACAAGGCCAAAAGGCTGGGTTCCATACTGGCATAATCTCGCAGGGTGGAAAAGCCACTCAGGGGTAACATGAGACATGTTCACCATCACTCCTCCGATCAGTCAGGATAACGGTTGCAAATCCACCAAATAAAACGAAAATGATTTCCACGATACAGAAAAAGGAGATCGTCATGGTCGCGACCGTTCCCGCCAAACGCGGCAGAAAGCCTGCTGCCACCACCGCCGCACAACAGGGCGGACAGGTTCAATCGCTCACGCGCGGTCTGAAGCTGCTGGAGTGGATAGCCGAGTCGCACAGCAGCGTGGCCCTGACGGAGCTGGCCCAGCAGGCTGGCCTGCCGAACTCCACAACGCACCGCCTGCTGACCACCATGCAGCAACTGGGCTTTGTGCGTCAGGTGGGCGAGCTGGGGCACTGGGCGGTGGGCGCGCACGCGTTTATCGTCGGCAGCAGCTTCCTGCAGAGCCGCAACCTGCTGGCGATTGTGCACCCGATTCTGCGCAAGCTGATGGAGGAGTCCGGCGAGACGGTAAACCTGGCGGTACTGGACCAGAGCGATCATCAGGCGATTATCATCGACCAGGTGCAGTGCACGCAGCTGATGCGCATGTCCGCACCGATTGGCGGCAAGCTGCCGATGCACGCGTCCGGGGCGGGGAAAGCATTTCTCTCGCAGCTGAGCGAGGAGCAGGTGACGGGGCTGCTGCACCGTAAAGGGCTGCACGCCTACACCCACGCCACCCTAGTGTCGCCCGTGCATCTGAAAGAAGATCTGGCCCTGACCCGCAAGCGCGGCTATTCGTTTGATGATGAAGAACATGCCCTGGGCCTGCGCTGCCTCGCGGCCTGCATTTTCGACGAACACCGCGAGCCGTTTGCCGCCATCTCCATCTCCGGGCCGATTTCGCGGATGACCGATGACCGCGTGACCGAGCTTGGTGCGCTGGTGATTAAGGCGGCGAAAGAGGTGACGCTCGCGTACGGTGGGATTCGTTAAAATTGAGTGCGGCCTGATGCCCTCACCCCGGCCCTCTCCCACAGGGAGAGGGAGAAAAGCGGATGCAAAACCGCTGCTTGCGGCGGTATGCATACACATCTTCCACGTGCCCATTTCTGATCCGCGTTTGCAGTCCGCGCCAGTAGCTGGCGCGGAACAGATCGGCATGCATTTCTTCAAATAACGGCCCGATGCGCGGGTCGGCACACAGCCAGTGGCGAAACTCCTCCGGAAACACATCGCCCGGCGAGACGCTGTACCACGGCTCACCGGAAAGCTCATCTTCCGGGTAGCGGGGCGGTGGGATATCGCGGAAATTCACTTCGGTCATGTAGCAAATTTCGTCGTAATCGTAGAACACCACCCGCCCGTGTCGGGTGACGCCGAAGTTTTTAAACAGCATGTCGCCCGGGAAAATATTGGCGGCGGCGAGCTGGCGAATCGCGTTGCCGTATTCTTCAATGGCATCCCGCAGCGCCTGACCTTCGGACTGCTCAAGCCAGATATTCAGCGGCACCATGCGGCGCTCAATGTAGAGATGGCTAATCACGATTTTGTCACCCAGATCGGTGATTTTCGCGGGCGCTTCCTGCATCAAAAGCGTCATGAGCGCCGGGTCGATCTGCTGTTTATCCAGCACAAAGTTTTCGAATTCCTGGGTATCCGCCATGCGCCCGACGCGATCGTGCTCTTTGACCAGCTGATAGCAGGCGCGAACGTGCGCGGCGGTCATCTCTTTCTGCGGGGCGAATCTGTCTTTAATCACCTTAAAGACCCGGTCGAAGCCCGGCAGCGTAAAGACCAGCATCACCATACCGCGAATGCCTGGCGCTTCGATAAACTGCTCATCGGCCGTGGTGACATAGCGCAGGTACTCCCGATAGCTTTCCGTCTTGGCGTGCTTCTGGCAGCCAATCGCCATATACAGCTCGGCGGTGGTTTTACCCGGCAGGATCTCGCGCAGCCACTCCACCAGCGCGGCAGGCAGCGGGGCGTACACCATGAAATAAGAGCGGGCGAAACCAAACACGATGCTGGCCTCGGCGCCGGTGGTCAGGCAGGTATCGACAAACAGTTCCCCGTCGTCGGTACGGTGAATCGGCAGCAGAAACGGCACAATGGCGGTTGGCGTAACCAGTTTGCCCACCAGCCAGGCGGCTTTATTGCGGTAGAAAAGCTCGTTGGCCACCTGCAAATGGCTGTGGCTGAGCACCTCCGCGCCGAAGGCTTCATTGAGATGGGCGTAGATATAGCCGATATCCCGGGTTTTATTCTCCCAGGGCAGGCGCAGCGGCAAATCCGTTAGCACGCGGTGCAGGAGCTTTTCCCATCCGCGATCGGGAAAGAAATCTTTCGCCAGCGGACGCGGAATGGTGCGAAAGCGTCGCTCGGGCTGGGAGCTGAAGATAAATAACCGCTCAGGAGATAATGAGCGGTGGTCAAATAACCGGCAATAGACGGAGTTGAAAAAGCTCTCCGCAATCTCGAAGCGAGGGTAGTCGGGTAACAAATGGGTGTAATGCTCTTTGACGCGCAGTAAAAAATCCGCGTCTGGACTTTTACCGTCGGTAATACAGCGCAGCTGCTCCACCACCAGACCCACGTGGTGATCATAGAGATGGATACGCTGCTTCATGGCCTGCTGAACCGCATGCCAGTCTGCGTGTTCAAAGCGCTGCTGCGCGCCGGATGTCACTTCAAGAAAACGACCATACTGGGCATCAAAGCCCTGCAAAATAGTTTGGGCAATCAGTAATTCCAGGCCACGCGACATATATTCCCCTTACCCAACCCTCTCCCCAGGGGGGAGAGGGGGAACAGATTAGAACTGTGCTTCTTCCGTTGAACCCGTTAAGGCGGTGACGGAGGAGGTGCCGCCCTGAATAATCGTGGTCACATTATCAAAGTAGCCAGTTCCCACCTCCTGCTGGTGAGACACGAAGGTGTAGCCGTCTTTACCCGCGGCAAACTCCGGCTGCTGCACCTTCTCAACGTAGTGCTTCATGCCCTCACCCTGCGCGTAGGCGTGCGCCAGGTCGAACATGTTAAACCACATGCTGTGGATGCCTGCCAGAGTAATGAACTGGTATTTGTAGCCCATGTCGGACAGCTGCTGCTGGAAGCTGGCGATCGTTTTGTCATCCAGCTTTTTCTGCCAGTTGAAGGACGGCGAGCAGTTGTAGGCCAGCAGCTTGCCCGGGTATTTCGCGTGGATGGCGTCGGCAAAGCGTTTTGCCAGCGCCAGATCCGGCGTGGAGGTTTCACACCAGACCAGGTCCGCATAAGGCGCGTACGCCAGACCGCGGCTGATCGCCTGCTCAATGCCCGCGTGGGTACGGTAGAAGCCTTCGCTGGTACGCTCGCCGGTGATGAATTCGCTGTCGTACGGGTCGCAGTCAGAGGTGATCAGGTCCGCCGCGTCGGCATCGGTACGGGCAATCACCAGCGTCGGCACGCCGAGCACGTCAGCAGCCAGACGCGCGGCAACCAGCTTCTGCACGGCTTCCTGGGTAGGAACGAGCACCTTACCGCCCATGTGTCCGCATTTCTTCACTGACGCCAGCTGGTCTTCGAAGTGAACGGCCGCTGCACCGGCCTCAATCATCGATTTCATCAGCTCGAAGGCATTCAGCACGCCGCCGAAGCCCGCTTCCGCATCTGCGACGATCGGCAGGAAGTAGTCAATAAAGCGCGGATCGCCAGGTTCGATACCGGCAGCCCACTGGATCTGATCCGCACGGCGGAAGGTATTGTTGATCCGATCCACAACCGACGGCACGGAGTTAGCCGGATAGAGCGACTGATCCGGGTACATGCTGGAGGCCAGGTTGGCGTCCGCCGCAACCTGCCAGCCGGAGAGGTAAATCGCCTCAATACCGGCCTTCGCCTGCTGCAGCGCCTGACCGCCGGTCAGCGCGCCGAGGCTGTTGATGTAGCCCTTTTTAGAGCCACCGTGCAGCAGCTTCCACATTTTCGCCGCGCCATTTTGCGCCAGCGTGCATTCCGGATTGACCGAGCCGCGTAATTTCACCACTTCCTCCGCGCTGTAAGGACGGCGGATGCCTTCCCAGCGAGGTTGTGTCCACTCTTTCTTTAACTCTTCGATTTGTTGGGTACGGGTTTTCATGTGCAGATGCTCCATATTGTTATGTGGTGAGTTACGCCAGGAAGCGGTAGCCCGGCAGGGTCAGGAAGTCGATTAAGTCATCTGATGTGGTGATTTGCTCCATCAGGCGCGCAGCGTCGTCAAAACGCCCGCTGCTGAAGCGGTGTTCGCCCAGCTCGTCCTGGATCACCCGCATCTCTTCGGCCAGCATCTGGCGGAACAGAGATTTGGTCACCGGCTTGCCGTTGCTGAGCGTTTTTTGATGGTGGATCCACTGCCAGATGGAGGTACGTGAGATCTCTGCCGTCGCGGCATCTTCCATCAGGCCGTAGATCGGCACGCAGCCGTTGCCGGAGATCCACGCTTCGATGTATTGCACGGCGACGCGAATATTGGCACGCATGCCCTCTTCCGTACGCTCGCCCGCACACGGAGCCAGCAGCTGTTCTTCAGCCGTTGGGGCATCGTCTTCACGGGTGACAAACAGCTGGTTTTTATTGTCGCCAAGCACGCGGTTGAAGACGTCCATCGCCGTATCGGCCAGACCCGGATGCGCGATCCAAGTGCCATCGTGACCGTTACGGGCTTCAAGCTCTTTGTCGGCTTTCACCTTGTTGAGCACCTGATTGTTGCGCTCAGCGTCTTTGCTCGGGATAAATGCCGCCATGCCGCCCATCGCAAAGGCACCGCGCTTGTGGCAGGTTTTGATCAGCAGACGCGAGTAGGCGCTCAGGAACGGTTTATCCATGGTCACGACCTGGCGATCCGGCAGCACGCGATCGGGATAGTTTTTCAGGGTTTTGATGTAGCTGAAAATATAGTCCCAGCGTCCGCAGTTCAGGCCGACAATGTGGTCTCTCAGGGCGTGCAGAATTTCATTCATCTGGAACACGGCGGGCAGCGTTTCAATCAGCAGCGTGGCCTTGATGGTGCCCCGCGGCAGGTTGAAACGATCTTCCGCATAGCTGAACACCTCGCTCCACCAGGCCGCTTCCTGCCAGGCCTGCGTTTTTGGCAGATAGAAATAGGGGCCGCTGCCTTTTGCCAGCAGGTTCTTGTAGTTGTGGAAGAAATAGAGTGCGAAATCAAACAGGCTGCCCGGAATGGCTTCCCCACGCCAGGTGACATGTTTTTCAGGCAGGTGCAGCCCGCGTACGCGACAGATCAGCACTGCCGGGTTCGGCTTGAGCTGGTAAATTTTGCCGGCTTCGTTGGTATAGCTGATGGTGCCGTTCACGGCGTCGCGCAGGTTGATCTGCCCGTCGATAACTTTGTTCCAGTCTGGCGCCAGTGAGTCCTCAAAATCGGCCATAAAGACTTTAACGTTGGCGTTCATGGCGTTGATCACCATTTTGCGCTCTACCGGACCGGTGATCTCAACGCGACGATCCTGTAAATCTTCAGGGATGCCGCGGATTTTCCACTCACCGCGACGAATGGAAGCGGTTTCCGAAATGAAGCCAGGCAACTTGCCATCGTCAATTTCCTGCTGCTGATGAATGCGTGCCGCCAGCAGCTTATTACGCTGCGGCGTAAATCGGGTCACCAGTTCAGTCAGAAATTCTACCGCTTCCGCCGTCAAAACTTGCTGTTCTTGCTCGCCATAGGGCTGGGTAAAGGCCAGTTCATCGACCGTCGTTGCCTGTTGAGTCATTACTCTGCTCCTCATCAAAGATCCAAAATCACGCTCCCGATGCGAACGAAAGATCGTTGGGTAGTTTTCGCTCAGCAGAATTAAGACTATCTCTATTTTTTCTAAAATCAAAAACAATTTCCATTTTAATTGTTAATTGCAATTAATTAATTGATTTTATTGAGATTAAAGTTTGGTTGAATGATGAGGGGTATTTCGGAAATAAAAAAGGCACCCGAAGGTGCCTGATTTGAATAGCTGAAACGCTTTAGGATCGTTTAGTGCAGACGATTACTCCAGCGTTGGATTCATGTGACGCAGATCGTATGGCGTTATCTGATAGACGTAATAGTTGAGCCAGTTAGTGAAAAGCAAATTCCCGTGGCTACGCCAGGTTGCTCTCGGTTTGTTTTGCGGATCGTCTTTCGGGAAATAATTGTACGGGACATCCGGATTGAGACCCGCTTCGACATCACGGAAATACTCTGACGCGAGAGTGTGCGGATCGTACTCAGGATGCCCGGTCACAAAGGCAATGCGCTTATCTTTGCTGGCAAACAGGTAAGCGTCCCCATCTTCCGTTTCTGCCAGGATCTCCAGATCGGTGTAATCACGAATCAACTGGGCCGGGAAGTCAGCGTAGCG
Source organism: Enterobacter sp. PL_is511 (assembly GCF_055816065.1). Taxonomy (NCBI): domain Bacteria; kingdom Pseudomonadati; phylum Pseudomonadota; class Gammaproteobacteria; order Enterobacterales; family Enterobacteriaceae; genus Enterobacter; species Enterobacter sp. PL_is511. The sequence goes on from NZ_JBVPGP010000013.1 coordinate 141,051, forward strand.
AGAATGCGGGGCCAGGAAAGAATCATCAAACCCACGCGTCAGCAACGCATGTGGATGGAGAATATGGTGTTCGTATACGCCGGAGAGCTTTTCAGTGCGGGTTTGCTTGGGGATGCCATAGAGAATATTCAGTGCGGCTTGTACCGCCCAACAGACAAACAATGTGGACGTGACGTGATCTTTTGCCCACTCCAGGACCTGTTTGATCTGCGGCCAGTAGGCGACATCGTTAAATTCAACCAGACCCAGCGGGGCGCCGGTCACAATCAGTCCGTCGAAGTTTTCACCCTGGATGTCATCGAAGTTGCAGTAGAAGTTGTTCAGATGCTCAGAAGGCGTGTTACGTGACTCACGGGCGTCGATTCGCAGCAGCTGGATATCGACCTGCAGCGGGGAGTTCGACAGAAGACGCAGGAACTGGTTTTCTGTTTCGATCTTTTTTGGCATCAGATTGAGAATAAGCACCTTCAGCGGGCGAATTTCCTGACCTGTCGCACGCGAAGCCGTCATGACGAAGACGTTTTCTTCACGCAAGAAATTGACGGCTGGTAGCTCGTCCTGCACCCGAATCGGCATAGCTTTATATCCTCACAGCATACGTATAAACGTTTAGACATCCAGATAGCTAACGATACCCAGAAATGGTTTGAATGTCGAGTCTGCAAGCAGAAGGTGAGAAAGTTTCAAGGAGGGGGGGAAACAAAAGCAAAAAACCCCGCACCTTACGGTACGGGGTTCTTCTTAATTGATGCCTGGCAGTTCCCTACTCTCACATGGGGAGACCCCACACTACCATCGGCGCTACGGCGTTTCACTTCTGAGTTCGGCATGGGGTCAGGT
>NZ_JBVPGP010000016.1:0-127450 GCF_055816065.1 Enterobacter sp. PL_is511
AGCAAAAAGCCTGCTTTAAAAGCAGGCTTTTCAAATTTGGCTCCTCTGACTGGACTCGAACCAGTGACATACGGATTAACAGTCCGCCGTTCTACCGACTGAACTACAGAGGAATCGTGTGAACGGGGCGCATATTATCGATGCCTCCCCGGGATGTCAAAGGCAGAATGCATATTTCCGATCGTTTGCCGAATTATTCTCCACTTCGCGCAATTGTCAGGCATTTTTTCGCGGATATTTCCACAGCCAGCGCCCGCTGACCATCCGCCAGTAGAACAGCGCGCCCCGCACGGCCCAGTCGAGGAACATCCCCAGCCATACGCCGACCACTCCCCATCCGAGCATCACCCCGAGCGTATACCCCGCCACGACGCGACATCCCCACATGCCTAGCATCGACACCCACATCGCAAAGCGGGCATCGCGCGCGCCCTTTAGCCCGGCGGGCAGTACCCATGAGGCCGCCCAGATGGGCATAAAAGCCGCATTGAGCCAGATGAGGATCTTAACGACCTCTTTAACGTCGTCTTCGTGGGTATAGAACGAAGCCATTAACCCGGCAAACGGGGCGGTTCCCCAGGCAATCACGGTCAGTCCAATGGTCGACAGCCAGAAGACGTGCCGCAGCTGTCGCTCCGCCTGGCCTATCTGCCCTTTCCCGAGCCGTTTCCCGGTGATGATGGTTGATGCAGAGCCCAGCGCGTTACCCGGCAGGTTAATTAGCGAGGCGATGGAGAAGGCGATGAAGTTACCGGCGATCACGTCGGTGCCCATGCCGGCGACAAACATCTGCGTCAGCAATTTCCCGCCGTTAAACAACACCGACTCAATGCTTGCAGGAATGCCGATCCCCATCACTTCCCAGATAATGGCGAAATTAAAGGGGCGGAAATAACTTTTCAGCGTCAGACGTAGCGAGGGGGTGATCCCCGCCATCAGCACCCCGATGATGGCAGCCGCACCGATATAGCGTGAAATGGTCAGCCCCAGTCCGGCGCCGACGAACCCCAGCCCGTCCCACGAGAACACACCGTAAATCAGCACGCTGCTGATAATGATATTCAGGATATTCATTCCGCCGTTGATCAGCAGCGGAATTTTGGTGTTGCCCGCCCCGCGCAGCGCACCGCTACCAATCAGCGCAATGGCCGCCGCCGGATAGCTGATGACGGTCATTTCCAGGTAGGTCAGCGCCAGGTCTTTAACCTCATTCGTGGCCTCCCCGGCGACAAAGTCGATAATCTCTTTGCCGAAATAGTGGATCACCGCCGCCAGAACAATTGAAAAAATGGTCATGATCATCAGCGACTGGCGGGCCGCCTCGCGTGCACGTTTGGGGTCCAGCTTGCCGAGGCTAAAGGCCACCACCACCGTCGTCCCGAGGTCTATGGCGGCAAAGAACGAAATCACCACCATGTTAAAGCTGTCCGCCAGCCCCACCCCGGCCATCGCCTCTTTCCCCAGCCAGCTCACCAGGAAGGTGCTCAGGACTCCCATCAGCAAAACGCAGGTATTTTCCAGGAAGATAGGCACGGCAAGAGGGGTGATTTCACGCCAGAAGAGAACCCGATAGCTTTTACGTTTTGCATACCATGGCGTGCGCACGATCGCCTGGCGTAAGGAGGCAGTAACGTTCAAAATGGACCTTAGCGAGAAAAGTTGAAACTCCATTTCAAATGATGGGGGAGAAATGCTCATCCTGCAAAGTATTTTCCGGAAAAAGATGTGTGGAATTACAACAAACTGACGACAGAATCAGCAATCAGTCGATTTTCCCTAAGATCAGGTTTGACAAAACTTTTTTCGCCGCTAAGATAAGCCTCCACAACGATTCCTCTGTAGTTCAGTCGGTAGAACGGCGGACTGTTAATCCGTATGTCACTGGTTCGAGTCCAGTCAGAGGAGCCAAATTTAAAAAGCCTGCTTTTAAAGCAGGCTTTTTGCTTTGCGGATGAGGGAAAATGAACGCTCTGTTTGTCTACGGCACGCTGCGACCGGGCCACTCTAATGCGCATATTCTTGAAAAGATTGGCGGCGAATGGCTGGCCGGTTCCGTATCCGGTACGTTTTACGAACGCGGCTGGGGCGCTGCGGCGGACTTTCCGGGGATCGTGCTCCACCCTAACGGACCCCGCGTCGAAGGCTATCTGTTTATCTCTGATAGCCTTGCCGCACACTGGCCAATGCTGGATGAGTTTGAAGACGGCTACGATCGGGTTGAGGTCACGGTGACCACTGCTGAAGGCAAGCAGGTCCAGGCCTGGATTTATCAGCTACAGCCCCATTCTGCGTCATAAAAAAAGGCTCTCTGTCACCAGAGAGCCTTTTTCACTATTCGCTGCGATTACTCGCTTTTTGCTTCGCCGTTTTTGATTTCGCCCATCACTTTCAGCTTCTTGGAGATGTCGCGACGCTCTTTGGACAGCTCAGCGTTTTTGATGATGTAGTCATCAACACGGTCTTCATAGTCGCTCTTCATGCTGGCGATGATGCCCTGAATAGCTTCAACGCTCATGCCTGGCTTGATGTAGTCGCTCAGGTTGTCGAGCAGCAGAACACGTTTCTGGTTGTCACGGATCTTCTTCTCAACGTCCTGGATTTCACGCTGCAGTTTGTTTTTGCGGCGGAACAGGCGGACGAATTCCAGAACATCCTGGAACGAAGGCTTGGTAGTTTCCATTTTTACACCCCTGATAATGTGAGATTCGGATTCGTTAAGGCAACCGTTGTAACAATAACCTTACTGACAGCGGCTGCGAATGACAATGAGTATATCGTTTAAAGCTATCATAACCCCAATTGCTGCTGAATCGAAGCAGCAGCCGTCACATACGCCTTTTATTTGCGCAGCGCCCGGCAAATCAGGTGCGATAACAGCTCAAGCTGCCGCGCCAGTTCCATGCTCAGCCAGACGTAGCCATGAATAGGCGTTTCCGCCACGTTATCGCTCTGGCGTTCATTGATTAACTGCTTCAGCTCCGCGACGATCTCGTTCAGTCGCTCGCTGTTGGCCAGTATCGGCTGCGGGTTCCCTTCATAGAGCGCATGGGCGATGGTCAACAGCGTTTGCTGCGTCATCTGCTGGGTCTCTTTGAGGGTCTGCGCGTTAAGCATCAACAGATGGCTGGGGCGCGTGGCCCAGTGGGCGTTGATTTGCAGCTCAAGCATGCAGACCAGATTGCGGCTTACCGTCTGGATAGCTTCGAAAATTGATTTCTGAATATGGGTTTCTTTGCTGGCGGGCGTGATCAGGCCGCGCATTTTGACCACGTCGTTAAGGATGGTCTGCAGGTGCTTTTCCAGGCGCGGGCGTTCAACCAGATTCGGGGAAAAACCGGCCTGATAGACGCGGTTAAACGCGGTGACGTAGCTGGCCATCTGAATACGCCAGTGCAGAAAAGCACGCTGCGGCCAGATACCGGTGAAGAGCATCGCCAACAGTGAACCCAGGATGACATCCCCGCTTCGCCACAGCGCCGTGGTCATATCCCCGGCGGGCGCACCGACCACCACCGCGAGCGTAATACCGATCAGCAGCGCCTGATACGGCTTTTTACCCAACGCCAGCCAGCCGCACAGGAACATGGCGGCACCGCACCATGCCAGCATCACCGGAAACGAGATAAGCTCCAGCTTGAGGGCGATAAGCCCCAGAGCCGAACCTAACACGGTCCCGCCAATGCGCTCCAGGGCGCGCGGAACAACGTTCCCCCAAAACGAGATGGGCCCCATCACCACCACCAGCGTGATCAGCGGCCACGTCCCTTCCGGAACATCCAATAAACGCACCAGTACAAACGTCAGCACGAAAGCCAGCGCGATGCGGCACCCATGCACCACGCGGTAGTGTTTGTACAACCGAATTTCAAAAGGGGTTAATGATTTGTCGGGACGCACACCCGCTCTCCAGCTACACGGCAAATCACAATTGTACTGTGTTTTCGGCCGGGCGGATCGCTCCCGGCTGAAAAACCCTTCACTTAGCAGGCTTAAACCGTTTTATGCTCTACCGCGATATACATTTCGATATCCCAGTAACCGTCCGCATTGCCGTCATTGAGATAGCGTTCGAAGCAGGGTTTGAGCGCCATCTGGTACTTATTGTCCTGCAGCAGGGAATTGAAGAACTGATACCACGGCGTGGCGAAGTCGTAGTTTTCCACGCGCGCCGTCGCCACGGCATAATCCCCGGCCGCGATTTCCGTCATCATGACGCCTTCGCTGTTTTCCGGGATAACGAAATCATCCGGTACCGTAACGGCCGTATCACAGCGCAGTTTTTCTGGCGGGACTTCATCCGGATTATCGTAGTAAACTGCAACCCACTCCAGCGGCTCAATGTGACGCCCGTCGACCCACATCACCAGCTGTTCAAAGCCTTGTTTTACCGTGTGTTCCCACGGTCCGACCAAATGAAAACCGGCAATCTTACGTTTCTGTTGCTGCTTAATACTGTAGTCCATGCTGCCTCCGCTCATTACTGTATATTTATACACTATAAAACCGGATTACTATTATCAGCAAACGAGGAGTGTTTATTATGTGAGCAGACTCGCAACCCTGCCAGTCTGCTCATCTGCCGTTAGAGCGTGTGGTGCAGATAATCGCTCAGCCGAGAGAACAGGTCGCCTTTATCAACGGCTTCCAGCGTGACCAGCGGCCAGTGGGCTACCACCTTGTCGCGGTCGTAGAGCTGGATCTCCCCGACCCGCTGGTGCGCGGCAATCGGCGCTTCCAGCTCTTTTTTATCCAGTACGTATTTGGCTTTGATGTTGGGTACTTCCGCTTTCGGCAGGGCCAGCCAGAAGTCCTGGTCGGTACCCAGTTTCACCTGCTCCTTATCGCCGTACCAGATGCGCTCTGTCCCTACTTTTTTACCGCTATGCAGGATCTGCACCGTATCGAAATTCTGCTGCCCCCAGTGCAGCAGTTTCCGGGCCTGGTCTTCGCGCCCTTTCGGGCTATCCGCCCCCATCACCACCGCGATTAAACGGCGCTGGCCGTCTACGGCAGACGCAATCAGGTTAAAACCGGCCCCTGAGGTATGCCCTGTTTTCAGCCCGTCCACGTTCATGGTTTTATCCCACAGCAGGCCGTTACGGTTTTGCTGGGTGATCCCGTTCCAGGTCAGGCTCTTTTCGCTGTACATATGATAAAACTCGGGCTCACCGTGGATGATGGCGCGGGAGAGTACGGCCAGGTCATAGGCCGAGCTGTGCTGGCCCGGCGCATCCAGCCCGTGGACGGTTTCAAAATGCGTATCGCGCAGGTTCAGCTTCTGCACGTAGTCGTTCATCATCTTCACAAACTGCGGCTGACCGCCCGCCACGTGATCGGCCAGCGCCACGCAGGCGTCGTTGCCAGAGTCGACAATCAGGCCGCGGCTTAAGTCGCGCACGGAGACGCGATCGCCTTCTTTCAGGAACATCAGCGATGAACCGTCAAACACCGGGTTCCCTTTTGCCCAGGCATCGCGCCCTACGGTGACGATGTCGTCCGGGGTAATGCGGTGGCTATCAATGGCCCGATCCACCACATACCCCGTCATCAGCTTGGTCAGGCTCGCCGGATTGCGTTGTTGATGTTCGTTGCCCGCCGTTAAGATCTGACCAGTCGTGTAATCCATCAGCACCCAGGAGCCAGCCTGAATGGCCGGAGGCTGCGGCGAAAAATCCAGTGGTTCGGCCGCAAAAGCAGATGAGACACTCGAAGCGAGTAAAGAAACAGCAATAAACAGACGGCGTTTCAACGGTATATCCTCAGGTCATTAAAAATCGATGACCTTTTTACGGGAGTTCTGATGTCGTTACCTGGCTTAATTGCAAAAAAATGTGACAGAACGCAGATTTTTCTCTGAAGCTGGCGCGCAAATCTGCGATGCGGAGGTGCTTTTTATTCGGTCTCGACCGCACGATCGTTTACCATAGTGACGTCATTTTTTAACAGGATGGTATTACTGGTGTCTGACTCTGCCGCTCGCCCGACTTTTTTATTTCATGACTATGAAACCTTTGGCACTCACCCGGCGCTGGACCGACCGGCGCAGTTTGCCGCCATCCGTACCGACGACGAATTCAACATCATTGGCGAGCCCGAGGTCTTTTACTGCAAGCCTGCGGATGACTATCTGCCGCAGCCCGGCGCGGTCATGGTCACCGGGATCACCCCTCAGGAAGCGCGGGAAAAAGGCGTTAACGAGGCAGAATTCGCCCGACGCATCCACGACCTGTTTACCGTCCCCAACACCTGCGTGGTCGGTTACAACAACATCCGCTTCGATGACGAAGTGACGCGCAACATCTTCTATCGTAACTTCTACGATCCCTATGCCTGGAGCTGGCAGAACCGCAATTCGCGCTGGGATTTGCTCGACATCATGCGCGCCTGCTACGCCCTGCGTCCTGAGGGCATTCACTGGCCGGAAAATGAGGAAGGGCTGACCAGCTTCCGGCTGGAACACCTGACGCGCGCCAACGGCATTGAGCACAGCAATGCCCACGACGCGATGGCGGACGTCTATGCCACCATTGCCATGGCGAAGCTGGTGAAAAGCGCGCAGCCACGACTGTTCGAGTATCTGCTGAGCCACCGCAGTAAACAGAAGTTGACCACGCTGATTGATGTGCCGCAGATGAAGCCGCTGGTGCATATTTCCGGCATGTTTGGCGCATGGCGCGGCAATACCAGCTGGGTCGCCCCGCTGGCGTGGCATCCGGACAACCGTAATGCGGTCATCATGGTGGATTTGGCGGGCGATATTTCACCGCTGTTGGAGCTCGACAGCGATACCCTGCGTGAACGGCTGTACACGCCGAAGAATGAACTCGGCGATCTGCCTGCGGTGCCGGTCAAACTGGTGCATATCAATAAATGTCCGGTCCTGGCGCAGGCGAATACGCTGCGCCCGGAAGATGCGGACAGACTCGGCATTAACCGCCAGCACTGCCTCGATAATCTCAAAGTGCTGCGTGAAAATCCGCAGGTGCGCGAGAAAGTGGTCGCCATCTTTGCCGAAGCCGAGCCGTTCGTGCCGTCTGAAAACGTGGACGCCCAGCTCTATAACGGTTTCTTCAGTGATGCCGATCGCGCGGCCATGAATATCGTTCTGCAAACCGAGCCGCGCAACTTACCTGCGCTGGATATCACCTTCGCTGATAAGCGCATCGAAAAGCTGATGTTTAATTACCGCGCGCGTAATTACCCGGGAACCCTGGATGAAGCAGAGCAGGAACGCTGGCTGCAGCACCGTCGTAACGTGTTTACGCCAGAATATCTGCACAGCTACGCCCAGGAGCTGGAAATGCTTTATGGCCAGTATGAAGGGAATGCTGAGAAACTGGCACTGCTGAAATCCCTGTTCCAGTACGCGCAAGAGATAGTTTGATCGATGGGTATAAAAAAGCCGGAGGCGATGTCTCCGGCTTTTTTTTGCCCGGTGGCGCTTCGCTTACGCGGGCCTACGGGGTATGTAGGTCGGGTAAGGCGTAGCCGCCACCCGACACAGTCTTACGCGACGTCTTCGTACTGAGGAACCGGGTTACGGAAGCTCTTCGTGACGCAGGCCAGGTAAACCAGGCCGATACCCGCCCAAATAAGGCCAAGCACCATCGAGCTCTCTTCCAGGTTAACCCACAGCGCGCCCACGGTCAGGGCACCACACATCGGCAGGAACAGATACTGGAAGTGATCTTTCAGCGTCTTGTTACGCTTTTCACGGATCCAGAACTGAGAGATAACCGACAGGTTAACAAAGGTAAACGCCACCAGCGCACCGAAGTTAATCAGCGCCGTTGCCATCACCAGGTCAAAGTTAATTGCCAGAAGCGCGATCGCACCGACCAGGATAATGTTCATCGCCGGGGTACGCCAGGTTGGATGCACGTAGCCGAAGAAGCTTTTCGGGAATACGCCATCGCGGCCCATTACGTACATCAGACGCGCAACGCCTGCATGCGCGGCCATACCGGACGCCAGTACGGTGATGGTGGAGAAGATCAGCGCGCCGACCTGGAACGCTTTACCCGCCACATAGAGCATGATTTCCGGCTGAGATGCATCCGGATCCTTGAAGCGAGAGATATCCGGGAAGTACAGCTGCAGGAAATAGGTCGAGAAAATAAAGATCAGACCGCCAATCAGCGCCGTCAGGAAGATGGCGCGCGGGATCACGCGCTCTGCATCTTTCGTTTCTTCAGACAGGTTGCTGATCCCGTCAAAACCGGTAAAGGAGAAGCACAGAATGGTTGCCCCGGTAATCATCGGGATCACATGCGCATCACCAGACCAGAACGGTTTGCTGCTCGCCAGGGTGCCAGCGCCTTCACCGTGGAACACGCCATAGATCACCATGCCAAGAATAACGGCAATCAGGACAACCTGAAGCACAACGATAACGGAGTTAAAGTTGGCAACGGACTTGATGCTGCGCAGGTTAAAGGCCGTCATAAAGGCCACCAGCGCCACGACAAACATCCAGGATGGAATCGACGGCACCAGCGCTTCAAAATAGATTTTTGCCAGCAGAATGTTGATCATCGGCGCGAACAGATAGTCGAGCAGCGAAGACCAGCCCACCATAAAGCCAACCGTCGGGCTGATGGATTTCTGGGCATAGGTGTAGGCGGAACCCGCAGACGGATAGCGACGCACCAGCTTACCGTAGCTCAGCGCGGTAAAGAGGATCGCAATCAGCGCGAAGCCGTAAGCCGTCGGCACATGACCGTCGGTGAGGCCCGATACGATACCGAATGTATCGAACAGCGTCATCGGTTGCATATAGGCCAGGCCCATCATAACAACCGGAATCAACGTAAGCGTTTTACGTAATTCCACGCGAGAGGTGTTTGGAGTTGCGTTATGCGACATAGTTAATCTCCTTTACGGTGATAACCGCCACGTAAGCGAAAAATTGCCCCATTTCTTTCTTCCTCAGCGACAACAACTGTCGGATTTTAGTAAATATCTATCCGGTACGAAGCCCGGCCTCTTGGTTTTTAGTTTCGTTTCGTACATGCAAAAAAAAATAACCGACGCCTTTTATATCGTCGATTATTCATTTGGTTGCAGCGGCCGCATTTTGCCCCACATCGGATACAAAAGGCAATACTTTGCAACGCAGCGGGTAATTTTCTTTTTTCTAACTGGCTGATTTCTCGGCACTGCCCTGAGCATATACAGCGGCGATAGCACTATTTGCTAAAATTTCGTCCCGCCACCAGGCGCTGGCGAGCCCGGCGGTTTGCTCATTCCAGCCCACCCATACCGATTCATGGCTGTTTTGAGCAAGTACCTGTTTTTCAACAAGCGCACCGCTGTCAATGTACCGCTGTGCCAGATAGCGGGGTAAATAGCCGCAGCCCAGACCGCTGATTTGCAGCTCCAGCTTGGTTTTAAAGTCGAAAACGGTGATGGCCTCCTGCTCGTCAAGCAGCTGCGAGGAAACCGCACATTCCGGGCGAGAGCTGTCCCCGACCACGATGGCGCGGTAGCCTTTAATCACGCGGCGGTTAAGCGGCTCAGGCTCCTGAGCCAGCGGATGATGGGGCGCCACGGCGAACACCTGCTCCAGCACGCCCAGACGCGCAAAACCAAACTCGCTCAACTGGGGAGGCTCGTGGAGTGCACCGACAAAAATATCCGCCCTGCCCTGGGTTAAGGCATCCCAGGAACCTCCCAGCACGCCGTTTATAAAAATGAGTCGGGTCACGCTGTGGTGTTGATAAAAGGCTTCAATCAGCGGCGTCAGGAGAGAAAAGGGAAAGGTATCATCCACGCCAATCACCAGCTCGTTTTCCCAGCCCTGATGGAGTTTGACGGCCTGTTTTTCGAGTTCACGAACGGTGTGGAGGACTTCGCGTCCCTTTTCCAGCAGCATTTGCCCGGTACGGGTAAAACGGGCTCGATGCCCGGAGCGATCGAGGATCTGGATATTGAGATCGCTTTCCAGTTTTTGAACGGTATAGCTCAGGGCCGAAGGGGTTTTGTAGAGTTTTGCCGACGCAGCGGCAAAGCTCCCCTCTTTTTCCAGTGCATCCAGAATAATAAGAACATCCAGCAGCGGTTTCATGCTCGCCCCCTTCTGGTGTGCGATCGTCTCCGCTGCGGGACTTATTCCATGGGCATCACCAGCGGATCGGGATACTGATACTCAAACCCCAGCTCATGACAAATGCGATTGCCATCAACAATTTTGCCTTTACTGTCATCCTTTGCCTCACCAAAGACCGGTGGCGCCAGGCCCAGCTGACGTGCCATCAGCGGGTAAAACGTGCTGCGCGCCGGATGAGACGGTGCACATATATTATAGATGTGTCCACCTTTCGGAGCCTGTAAGAGTAGCTCAATCGCGGCAACAACATCGTCAAGATGCACAAGATTGACAACATGCTGGCCATCTGGCGCAGACTTCCCGGCGAAAAAGCGTCCCGGATGACGGCCAGGGCCCACCAGCCCCGCCAGACGTACGATATCAACCTGCGTGCCGGGAAGATTATGCAGCCAATCTTCCAGCTCTTTCAGAACCTGACCGCTGGCCGTAACGGGACGGCGCTCGGAACTTTCTTTCACCACGCCCTCAACCTCACCATAGACCGAGGTCGAGCTGGTAAAAATGATGCGGGGAACATGGTGCGCCAGCGCGCTGTCGACAATCTCCTGCATCGCCTGCAGATAAAACGACTCGCCCGGGCCACTGCGCCGTGCGGGGAGAGTGATCACCAGCGCATCGACGTTCATCAGCGTGTCCAGGTCGTCAGCGTCACACACCAGTTCCGGTTCAAGACGCAGTTCAACGCCATCAATACCGCACATGCGCGCTGCCTCTACCCCATCCGCCGTGGTTTTGCTCCCGGTCACCTGCCAGCCTTTCGCGGCTAATGACATCGCCAGCGGCATTCCCAGCCATCCTAAACCGACAATCGCGACCTTTTTCATGCGAATTCTCCTGACTCTCACTCGTCTTTTATAAGGCTACGCCAGCCCGGCAGAACACACAATTCATAGCATCAATATGAAATGAATTAATGATCAAAAAAAGCCCTTGCAATATGTCGTACAACTGGTTTACGTTAAAAGACATCAAATGAATAAGCATTCATCGAGAATTTATATGACACGCGTTCAATTTAAACACCACCATCATCACCATCATCCTGACTAGTCTTTCAGGCGATGTGTGCTGGAAGACGTTTGGATCTTCCAGTGGTGCATGAACGCATGAGAAAGCCCCCGGAAGATCTTCTTCCGGGGGCTTTTTTTTGGACCGAATTCAGACAGGTTAAAACAGGTTAACGAGGAATAAAGAATGTTAGATAACTCACGTTTACGCATAGCTATTCAAAAATCAGGCCGTTTAAGTGACGATTCACGCGAACTGCTGGCCCGCTGCGGGATTAAAATTAACCTGCACACCCAGCGCCTGATTGCTCTGGCTGAAAACATGCCCATCGACATTCTGCGCGTGCGTGATGACGATATTCCCGGCCTGGTCATGGATGGCGTCGTTGACCTCGGCATCATCGGGGAAAACGTGCTGGAAGAAGAGCTGCTGACCCGCCGCGCGCAGGGCGAAGACCCACGTTACTTCACCCTGCGTCGTCTGGACTTCGGCGGCTGCCGCCTGTCGCTGGCGACGCCGGTTGATGAAGCCTGGGACGGTCCGGCCGCGCTGAACGGCAAACGTATCGCCACCTCCTACCCTCACCTGTTAAAGCGTTATCTGGATCAGAAAGGCGTGCAGTTTAAATCCTGTCTGCTGAACGGCTCTGTTGAAGTGGCCCCGCGAGCGGGTCTGGCGGACGCTATCTGTGACCTGGTCTCTACCGGCGCGACGCTGGAAGCGAATGGTCTGCGCGAAGTGGAGGTGATCTACCGCTCCAAAGCGTGCCTGATTCAGCGAGACGGCGACATGGCCGACGCTAAGCAGCAGTTGATCGACAAACTGCTGACCCGTATTCAGGGCGTGATTCAGGCGCGTGAATCCAAGTACATCATGATGCACGCCCCGACCGAACGTCTGGATGAAGTGATTGCCCTGCTGCCTGGCGCCGAGCGCCCAACCATCCTGCCGCTGGCGGGCGATCAGCAGCGCGTGGCTATGCACATGGTGAGCAGCGAAACCCTGTTCTGGGAAACCATGGAGAAACTGAAGGCGCTGGGCGCAAGCTCCATCCTGGTGCTGCCGATTGAGAAGATGATGGAGTAATGGCCATGAGCTTTAACACAATCATCGACTGGAATACCTGTAGCGACGCACAGCAGCACGAGCTGCTGATGCGTCCGGCGATTTCCGCCTCAGAGAGCATCTCACGCACCGTGGCGGAGATCCTGGATAACGTCAAAGCCCGTGGCGATGACGCACTGCGGGAATACAGCGCAAAGTTTGATAAGACGGAAGTTGACGCATTACAGGTAACCGAGCAGGAAATCATTGATGCCAGCGATCGTCTGGGCGACGACATCAAGCAGGCGATGGCCGTTGCGGTGAAAAATATTGATACCTTCCACACCGCGCAAAAGCTGCAGACCGTAGATGTGGAAACCCTGCCCGGCGTACGTTGCCAGCAGGTAACCCGCCCGGTTGCCTCCGTCGGTCTCTATATTCCCGGCGGCTCTGCCCCGCTTTTCTCCACCGTACTGATGCTGGCGACACCCGCGCGCATTGCCGGGTGTCAGAAAGTGGTGCTTTGCTCACCGCCACCGATTGCCGACGAGATCCTGTACGCGGCGAAGCTGTGCGGCGTGCAGGCGGTCTATAAAGTGGGCGGCGCGCAGGCGATTTCCGCCCTGGCGTTCGGCACAGAATCCATTCCCAAGGTCGACAAAATCTTTGGCCCTGGCAATGCGTATGTGACCGAAGCTAAGCGCCAGGTCAGCCAGCGTCTGGACGGCGCGGCCATCGATATGCCTGCCGGCCCGTCTGAGGTGCTGGTGATTGCCGACAGCGGCGCCACGCCGGACTTCGTGGCGTCCGACCTGCTTTCCCAGGCGGAACACGGCCCGGACTCGCAGGTCATCCTGCTGACGCCGGATGCCGATATGGCAAAATGCGTAGGCGAAGCCGTGGAGCGTCAGCTTGCCGACCTGCCCCGCGCCGACACGGCACGCCAGGCGTTAGCGGCCAGCCGCCTAATTGTGGCGCGTGACCTGGACCAGTGCATTGCCATTTCTAACCAGTACGGCCCGGAGCACCTGATTATTCAGACCCGCAATGCGCGTGATCTGGTCGACAGTATTACCAGCGCGGGCTCGGTGTTCCTCGGCGACTGGTCACCGGAGTCCGCAGGCGATTACGCCTCCGGCACCAACCACGTGCTGCCAACGTATGGCTATACCTCAACCTGTTCCAGCCTGGGCCTGGCGGATTTCCAGAAACGCATGACCGTGCAGGAACTCTCCCGCGAAGGGTTTGCGTCACTGGCGTCTACTATTGAAACCCTGGCCGCCGCCGAGCGCCTGACCGCCCACAAAAATGCCGTTACGCTGCGCGTTGCGGCCCTGAAGGAGCAAGCATGAACATTGAAGAATTAGCCCGCGAAAATGTCCGTCACCTGACGCCCTATCAGTCTGCGCGTCGTCTGGGCGGTAAAGGGGATGTCTGGCTGAACGCCAACGAATACCCAACGGCGGTACAGTTTGAGCTGTCGCAGCAAACGCTGAACCGCTATCCGGAGTGTCAGCCGAAGGCGGTAATCGAAAACTACGCGCAGTATGCTGGCGTGAAGCCAGAGCAGGTGCTGGTCAGCCGCGGCGCGGATGAAGGCATTGAACTGCTGATCCGCGCCTTCTGCGAGCCGGGCAAAGATGCGGTGATGTACTGCCAGCCGACCTACGGCATGTACAGCGTCAGCGCGGAAACCTTCGGGGTGGCGTGCCGCAACGTGCTCTCACTGGAGAACTGGCAGCTGGATCTGCAGGGCATTGCCGACAATCTTGACGGCGTAAAGGTCGTGTTTGTCTGTAGCCCGAACAACCCCACCGGACAGATTATCAACCCGCAGGATATCCGCACCCTGCTGGAGATGACGCGCGGTAAAGCCCTGGTGGTGGCCGACGAAGCCTACATCGAGTTCTGCCCGCAGGCGACGCTGGCAGGCTGGCTGGAAGAGTATCCGCACCTGGTGGTGCTGCGTACACTGTCGAAGGCTTTCGCTCTCGCGGGCCTGCGCTGCGGCTTTACGCTGGCCAATAAAGAGGTCATCGACCTGCTGCTGAAAGTCATTGCCCCTTACCCGCTCTCCACGCCGGTTGCCGACATTGCCGCACAGGCGCTGGCGCCGCAGGGCATCAACGCCATGCGCGAGCGCGTGGCGCAAATTCTGGAAGAGCGTCAGTACCTGGTGACGGCCCTGAAAGATATCCCGTGCGTGGAGCAGGTGTTCGACTCGGAAACCAACTACATCCTGGTGCGCTTTACCGCTTCCAGCGCCGTATTTAAATCTTTATGGGATCAGGGCATTATCTTACGAGACCAGAATAAACAACCTTCTCTGAGCGGATGCCTGCGCATTACCATCGGCACCCGTGCAGAGAGCCAGCGCGTGATTGACGCCCTGAAAGCGGAGAAAGTATGACCCAGAAGATCCTTTTCATCGATCGTGACGGCACCCTTATTTCGGAGCCACCAGCTGATTTTCAGGTCGACCGATTCGACAAGCTGGCGTTCGAACCTGACGTAATCCCGGTGCTGCTTAAGCTGCAAAAAGCCGGATACAAGCTGGTGATGATCACCAACCAGGACGGTCTGGGTACCGACAGCTTCCCGCAGGCAGACTTTGACGGCCCGCATAATCTGATGATGCAGGTTCTGACCTCTCAGGGTGTGGTTTTTGATGAGGTACTGATTTGCCCTCACATGCCGGCCGACGAGTGCGACTGCCGTAAGCCAAAGGTGAAGCTGGTCGAGCGATACCTGGCGGCGGATGTGCTGGATAAGGCCAACAGCTATGTCATCGGCGATCGTATTACCGATATTACGCTCGCGGAAAACATGGGCATCGCGGGGCTTCGCTACGACCGCAACAACCTTAACTGGGCGATGATTGGCGAACAGCTGACAAAACGTGACCGCTTCTCGCACGTTGAACGCAACACCAAAGAGACGCAGATTGATGTGAAGGTCTGGCTGGACCGCGAAGGCGGCAGCAAGATCCACACCGGCGTCGGTTTCTTCGACCACATGCTGGACCAGATTGCCACCCACGGCGGTTTCCGCATGGAGATCACGGTAAAAGGCGACCTTTATATTGACGATCACCACACCGTGGAAGATACCGGCCTGGCGCTGGGCGAAGCTCTCAAGCTGGCGCTTGGTGATAAACGCGGCATCAACCGTTTTGGCTTTGTCCTGCCGATGGACGAGTGTCTGGCGCGCTGTGCAATGGATATCTCTGGTCGTCCGCACCTGGAATATAAAGCAGACTTTAATTACCAGCGCGTGGGCGATCTGAGCACCGAAATGGTGGAGCACTTCTTCCGTTCATTGTCCTACACCATGGGCCTGACGCTACACCTGAAGACCAAAGGCAAGAACGACCACCACCGCGTAGAGAGTCTCTTCAAGGCCTTCGGCCGCACGCTGCGTCAGGCAATTCGCGTGGAAGGTGACGCCCTGCCCTCATCAAAAGGAGTGCTGTAATGAACGTGGTGATTCTGGATACCGGATGCGCCAACCTCAACTCCGTAAAGTCGGCCATCACCCGCCACGGCTACGAGCCGGTGGTCAGTCGTGACCCGGACGTGGTGCTGCGTGCCGACAAATTATTTCTGCCGGGCGTAGGCACTGCGCAGGCCGCGATGGATCAGATTCGCGAGCGCGAGCTGGTCGATCTGATCAAAGCCTGTACCCAACCGGTGCTGGGCATTTGCCTGGGTATGCAGATCCTGGGCCGCCGCAGCGAAGAGAGCAACGGCGTTGACCTGCTGGGCATTATCGACGAAGACGTGCCGAAGATGACCGACCACGGTCTGCCTCTGCCGCATATGGGCTGGAACCGCGTGTACGCCAAAGCGGGCGACAGGCTGTTTCGCGGCATCGACGACGGCGCGTATTTTTACTTCGTGCACAGCTACGCCATGCCGGTGAACGTGAATACGATCGCCCAGTGCACCTACGGCGAGGCGTTTACCGCGGCCGTACAGAAAGACAATTTCTTCGGCGTGCAGTTTCACCCGGAGCGCTCTGGCGCCGCAGGCGCACAGCTGCTGAAAAACTTCCTGGAGATGTGATGATTATTCCCGCTTTAGATTTAATTGACGGCACGGTTGTCCGTCTCCACCAGGGCGATTACGGCCAGCAGCGAGACTACGGAAACGACCCGCTGCCGCGTCTGCAGGATTATGCCGCCCAGGGTGCGCAGGTGCTGCATCTGGTGGATTTGACGGGCGCGAAAGACCCGGCGAAGCGCCAGATCCCCCTGCTGAAAAATCTGGTCGCCGGTGTTGATGTGCCGGTACAGGTCGGCGGCGGCGTGCGTACGGAAGATGACGTTGCGGCGCTGCTGGACGCGGGCGTAGCGCGCGTGGTGGTCGGTTCAACCGCGGTGAAAGAACCTGAGATTGTAAAAGGCTGGTTCCGCCGCTTTGGCGCCGACGCTCTGGTGCTGGCGCTGGACGTGCGCATTGATGAACAGGGTAATAAGCAGGTGGCGGTCAGCGGCTGGCAGGAAAACTCCGGCGTTACGCTGGAAGCGCTGGTCGAGATGTATCTCCCCGTTGGCCTGAAGCACGTGCTGTGCACGGACATCTCTCGCGACGGTACGCTGGCGGGCTCCAACGTCTCGCTGTATGAAGAGGTCTGTACGCGTTATCCGCAGGTAGCCTTCCAGTCTTCTGGCGGAATTGGTGATTTAAACGATATTGCCGCGCTGCGCGGTACCGGTGTACAGGGTGTGATTGTGGGCCGAGCCCTGCTGGAAGGTAAATTTACTGTGACGGAGGCGATTCAATGCTGGCAAAACGGATAATCCCTTGCCTGGACGTACGCGATGGTCAGGTCGTGAAAGGCGTGCAGTTCCGCAACCACGAGATCATTGGCGACATCGTCCCGCTGGCAAAACGCTATGCCGATGAAGGGGCAGACGAGCTGGTCTTTTATGATATCACCGCCTCCAGCGATGGACGCGTGGTCGACAAAAGCTGGGTGGCGCGCGTGGCGGAAGTGATCGATATTCCGTTCTGCGTGGCGGGCGGGATTAAATCCGCAGACGACGCCGCCAAAATTCTCTCGTTTGGTGCCGACAAGATTTCCATCAATTCCCCTGCCCTGGCCGATCCGGAGCTGATCACCCGTCTTGCCGATCGTTTTGGCGTGCAGTGTATTGTGGTTGGGATCGACACCTGGTATGACGCCGCAACGGGCAAATATCACGTCAACCAGTACACCGGAGATGAAAGCCGTACGCGCGTGACGCAGTGGGAAACGCTCGACTGGGTGCAGGAAGTGCAGAAGCGTGGCGCGGGCGAGATTGTCCTCAACATGATGAACCAGGATGGCGTGCGTAACGGATATGACCTCGAGCAGCTGAAAAAAGTCCGTGCGGTCTGCCACGTTCCGCTGATCGCCTCAGGCGGCGCGGGCACCATGGAACACTTCCTCGAAGCCTTCCGCGATGCCAACGTGGACGGTGCGCTGGCCGCGTCCGTTTTCCACAAACAGATTATTAATATTGGTGAGTTAAAAACGTACCTGGCCGACCAGGGCGTGGAGATCAGGGTATGTTAACAGAGCAACAACAGGCGCAGCTGGACTGGAAAAAAACGGACGGATTACTGCCGGTAGTTGTCCAGCATGCCGTCTCAGGCGAAGTGCTGATGCTGGGGTATATGAACCAGGACGCGCTGGCAAAAACGATCGACAGCGGCAAAGTCACGTTTTTCTCGCGCACGAAACAGCGTTTGTGGACCAAAGGGGAAACCTCGGGTCATTTCCTGAATGTGGTCAGCATTACGCCGGACTGCGATAACGACACCCTGCTGGTGCTGGCCAATCCGATCGGACCGACCTGCCACAAGGGCACCAGCAGCTGCTTCGGTGAGACGAGCCATCAGTGGTTGTTCCTGTATCAACTGGAACAGCTGCTGGCAGAGCGTAAAACGGCGGATCCTGAAAGCTCCTACACCGCGAAGCTGTACGCCAGCGGAACCAAGCGCATCGCACAAAAAGTAGGAGAAGAAGGCGTTGAGACCGCGCTGGCCGCGACGGTGCATGACCGCGAGGAACTAACGAATGAAGCGTCTGATTTGATGTATCACCTGCTGGTGCTGCTGCAGGATCAGAAGCTGGATTTGACGGCGGTGATTGAAAATCTCCGCAAACGTCACAAATAAAAAAACCGGGGATATACCCCGGTTTTTTTTAATCTGCAAATCAGGCTTTTGGTTTGTAGTTGCGTAAGGCGTTACGGCCAAGTACCACACCGGAACCAATCATTCCGCCCAGCAGAACGGCAAGAACCAAAATCACGGCTTTTTTCGGGCTGTCACGGCGAACAGGAAGATCCGGCTTCATGACGTAACGGTAAACGTGGATTGTGTCCGGGTTTACGTTCAGGTTCTGGATGTCCAACAGATTTCGCTTGGTCTGGTAATAGGCCGTTGAGAAGACCAACGGACGAGAAGCCTCATTGTCAATCATCGACTTCAGACCTTCGCTTCCCAGCAGGAACAATGTTTCCTGCGTGACATCCTGGGTTTGCTGGAGCTGTGGAGAGGTAATTTTCGCGGCCTCAGCGTTCTTCAGCGCCTCAGCAATCTGTTTGATACGAAGATCTTTTTGTTCCTGCGCGACCTTCTCCTGGTTTTGCAGAGAATCATTCAGAGTCTTGATCTGCTCCTTAATATTGTCCTTAAGATCCAGGGCCAGTTCTTTTGCGGTCT
This sequence comes from Enterobacter sp. PL_is511, assembly GCF_055816065.1. Classification (NCBI taxonomy): domain Bacteria; kingdom Pseudomonadati; phylum Pseudomonadota; class Gammaproteobacteria; order Enterobacterales; family Enterobacteriaceae; genus Enterobacter; species Enterobacter sp. PL_is511. Next base: position 18,874 of record NZ_JBVPGP010000016.1, read on the forward strand.
GCTCATCGACTTGCTGAATGTACTGCGCCAGCTGCTTTTGAGCCGCTTCTGCAGATGTACTGGTGTAGGAAACACTTAGCGGGAGCGGCTGTCCAGTCGAGGTCGGAGCTATAGTCAGTTTTTCAGGATCCTCCTGATTCTCGAGCGCCTGAGATAATGCCGAGAACGAAGAATTAAAACGGCCAATCGCGCGCGTTTGAATGTCGAGCATCGAGGGTGCAGCACTACCGTAGAGAATGTTCAATGCATTTGAATAGGTCGCTATCTGGGCAGCGTCAGGCTGCGCAATGATCGCACTGGAGGTCCATTTCTCCTTCGCGACAGAGAGATACCCAATTGCCAGGACGATAAAAGCAACAACAAAAGTTGCTATCATCCACTTCCCACGCCACAGCTGCAGCATTAAATCAAGTAAATCGATTTGCTCAGGATCATTGCTTCGACTGACCTGGCTATTGTTATTTTGTGTCATACAATCCCTAACAGATGAAAACGGGCAAACATAATGTTGTTTGCATAGTTTATCTATTGCTGGCAATTTTTCTATAAGAATCCGATGAGTAATATCGGAAAGATCGGTTATGTAACTTACCTCCCTTCGCGCTATCATAGAGGCCATGTGATGCGCTATGGCATCTGTAAGAATATAGGCTATGAGGGAAGAGATGAAATTTCTGGTAACGGGTGCAGCTGGTTTTATCGGTGCAAATGTCAGTAAACGCCTCCTGGAGGCCGGTCATCAGGTTGTCGGTATTGATAACCTTAATGAATACTACGATGTCAACCTGAAGCTGGCACGCCTGGAACTGTTAAACTCTGAGGGTTTCACCTTCCACAAGCTGGAATTAGCTGACCGGGAAGGTATGGCCACGCTTTTCGACGGTGAGAAGTTTGATCGTGTGATTCATCTGGCCGCACAGGCGGGCGTACGCTACTCTTTAGAAAACCCTCACGTGTACGCGGAAGCCAACCTTATTGGCCACCTCAACGTGCTGGAAGGCTGCCGGCATAACCACGTTCAGCATCTACTCTATGCGTCTTCCAGCTCCATATATGGCCTCAACCGCAAGATGCCATTCTCCACTGAAGATTCCGTGGACCACCCTGTCTCACTGTATGCTGCGACCAAAAAAGCCAATGAGCTGATGTCGCATACCTATTCGCATCTCTACAATCTGCCGACCACCGGCCTGCGTTTCTTCACCGTGTACGGCCCATGGGGACGCCCGGACATGGCGCTATTCAAGTTTACGAAGGCGATGATCGAAGGCAAAAGCATCGATGTCTATAACTACGGTAAAATGAAGCGCGACTTCACTTACATCGATGATATTGCTGAAGCGATTATTCGCCTGCAGGATGTTATTCCCCAGCCTGACTCAAACTGGACCGTTGAGACCGGGTCACCTGCAAGCAGCTCAGCGCCTTACCGGGTTTACAACATCGGTAACAGTTCACCGGTAGAACTGATGGATTACATCACCGCGTTGGAAGATGCTCTTGGTAAAAAAGCCGAGAAAAATATGCTGCCTCTTCAGCCAGGCGATGTTCTGGAAACCAGCGCCGATACCCGGCCACTTTATGATGCGATCGGATTTAAACCGCAAACCTCGGTTAAAGATGGGGTGAAGAACTTCGTTGACTGGTACCGCGATTTCTACAAAGTCTGAAAATAAAAAACCCGGCAACTCAGCCGGGTTTTTTATAGGATAAAGCAGAGAATCAGTCGCTACCAAACAGATCGCGGGTATAAACCTTATCCGCCACGTCAGCCAGCTCTTCCGCCATGCGGTTTGAAATGATGACATCGGCTTCTTTCTTAAAGGCGTCCAGATCGCGGATCACCCGTGAATTGAAGAACTGATCGTCCGGCATGGCAGGCTCATAGATGACAACCTCAACCCCTTTCGCCTTAATGCGCTTCATGATCCCCTGAATAGAAGAAGCGCGGAAGTTATCGGAGCCACTCTTCATGATCAGACGGTATACGCCGACGACTTTCGGTTGACGCGCAAGGATGGAATCGGAGATGAAATCTTTACGTGTGCGGTTAGCATCAACAATCGCCGATATCAGATTGTTCGGCACAGCCTGATAGTTTGCCAGCAGTTGCTTGGTGTCTTTTGGCAGACAGTAACCACCGTAGCCAAATGAAGGGTTGTTGTAGTGATTACCAATGCGCGGATCGAGACATACCCCTTCAATAATCTGACGGGTGTTCAGCCCAAGACTCTCTGCATAGCTGTCGAGCTCATTGAAATAAGCCACTCGCATTGCCAGATAGGTATTCGCAAAGAGCTTAATCGCCTCAGCTTCAGTGGAGTCGGTAAACAACACCTGAATATCTTTCTTCAGGGCCCCTTCCTGAAGCAGCGCGGCAAAGCGCTCAGCACGCTCAGAGCGTTCGCCAATAACAATACGCGAAGGATGCAGGTTATCGTAAAGTGCTCTCCCCTCGCGCAGGAACTCCGGCGAGAAGAAGATGTTATCAATCCCAAACTTCTCTTTGATGGATTTAGTGAAACCAACAGGAATCGTTGACTTAATGACCATCACCGCACGAGGGTTGATCGCGATAACGTCTTTGATCACCGCTTCGACGGTTGAGGTGTTGAAGTAGTTGGTTTTTGGATCGTAGTCAGTAGGCGTCGCAATGATGACGTAATCCGCATCGCGATATGCATCTTCTTTGTCAGTCGTGGCGCGGAAATTCAGCGGCTTATTGCTGAGATAGTCCTGGATTTCTTTATCGACAATCGGCGATTTTTTCTGATTGAGCATGTCCACTTTGGCCTGCACGATATCCAGTGCAACCACTTCGTGGTTTTGAGCAATCAGAATGCCGTTAGAGAGACCGACATACCCTGTTCCGGAAATTGTTATTTTCATTCGCTAATGACTTCTGTGAGTTAACTGTACTGATGGTCACCTGACCATCGCGATAAACATAACTGTTGGGCTTTGTACCTCCTGGCAAACAGAACTGTCAAGGCAAACCAGGAGTAATCACTTCGAGTGGGATGAGATTCAGACTACTTCGAATATAAGGCAGCAGTTTTTGCATAAAAAAACCCGGAGACGAGCTCCGGGTTGCGATGACAGCGAGTGCGTTAACTCATTCCATCCATTCGGTATGGAATACGCCTTCTTTATCAGTGCGCTTGTAGGTATGCGCACCGAAGTAGTCACGCTGTGCCTGAATCAGGTTTGCAGGCAGAACGGCCGCACGGTAGCTGTCGTAGTAGGCTACTGCAGCAGAGAAGGTTGGAACCGGAATACCATTCTGAACAGCATAGGCAACTACATCACGCAGCGCCTGCTGGTATTCGTCCGCAATCTTCTTGAAGTACGGTGCCAGAAGCAGGTTGGCGATACCGGCATTTTCAGCATAGGCATCGGTGATTTTCTGCAGGAACTGTGCACGAATAATACAGCCAGCGCGGAAGATCTTCGCGATTTCACCGTAGTTCAGATCCCAGTTGTTCTCGTCTGACGCCGCACGCAGCTGAGAGAAGCCCTGCGCGTAAGAAACGATTTTACCCAGGTAAAGTGCACGACGCACTTTTTCAACGAATTCGGCTTTATCACCTGCTGGTTTAGCCTGTGGGCCAGACAGCACTTTAGACGCCGCGACGCGCTGCTCTTTCAGGGAAGAAATGTAACGCGCGAAAACAGACTCAGTGATCAGAGACAGCGGTTCGCCCAGATCCAGAGAGCTCTGGCTGGTCCATTTACCGGTACCTTTGTTCGCTGCTTCATCCAGAATCACATCAACCAGGTATTTACCCTCTTCATCTTTTTTCGTGAAGATATCTTTGGTGATGTCAATCAGGTAGCTGTTAAGCTCGCCTTTGTTCCACTCGGTAAAGGTTTCAGCCAGCTCTTCGTTAGAGAGGTTCAGACCGCCCTTCAGCAGGGAATAAGCTTCAGCGATCAGCTGCATGTCGCCGTATTCGATACCGTTGTGCACCATTTTCACATAGTGACCTGCACCGTCTGCACCGATATAGGTTACGCAAGGCTCACCATCTTCAGCCACGGCTGCGATTTTGGTCAGGATAGGTGCAACCAGTTCATATGCATCTTTCTGGCCGCCAGGCATGATGGATGGGCCTTTCAGCGCACCCTCTTCACCACCGGAAACACCGGTACCGATGAAGTTGAAGCCTTCTGCGGACAGCTCACGGTTACGACGAATGGTATCCTGGAAGAAGGTGTTACCGCCATCAATGATGATGTCACCTTTTTCGAGGTAAGGCTTCAGGGAGTCGATAGCGGCATCGGTGCCTGCGCCCGCTTTCACCATTAACAGGATACGACGAGGCGTTTCCAGAGACTCAACGAACTCTTTCACCGTATAGAAAGGAACCAGTTTCTTGCCTGGATTCTCGGCAATCACTTCTTCGGTCTTATCACGGGAGCGGTTGAAAACGGAGACGGTATAACCACGGCTTTCGATGTTGAGCGCCAGGTTGCGCCCCATCACTGCCATACCGACAACGCCGATCTGTTGCTTGGACATTACATACTCCTGTCAGGTAACATTATTATTGAGCAAGCACAATCTACAAATTCTATCTTATATTTTTGCGAAGAGAAAGTATTTGCAATATCATTTTTACAATAATGACACAAAATGCATATTAAGAAATTGATGTTCTGGTCTTTGGGGTTTAGTTGAAAATAAATCTCAAATAATCAATGATATATTCCAGTACAATAGAGCACCTAACAATTACTTACATTTCGGCTCGTTATAGTACTCAATTTAATTGGTTAACACCCTACACTTCAAAACCAACAAAGATATCAACGGAAATATAAATCATACAATTATATTCAACCAGGCACCAACTAAAGGAAATATATCATTATCTCATTACAATGCAAAATAAAAGCCATATCATTTGCAATTAAGAGTTCGAAAATGAGAAGTCAGATTTTTTTCTTCGTTAACAACCCAATACTAACAGCTAATAAAATCATACTTGTAAATTCCACCGAAGCTATTGTAAAAATTGCACCAATTGTACCATATTGATGAACTAGCATATACATTAGTGGAATAGCTATACACATACAGATTATTGCGATGTATAGACCAAAACGATACAATCCCTGAGATTGGATGATTGATGTTAATGCACCATTCATACATTTGATCCCGGCAATTAATAGAAACCCGAGTATCATTATGTTATTATTTTCATTATCAAGTATTAAGTACCTACCAAAGAAAGATAGAACTGCATAGTAACATACTGTACTCAACGTTATATATCCAAGAATCATGTAGATAAAAGGATATACTTTAGTGATGTTTCCGTGACTTCTTAAATCCAGGCGACTAAACTTCGCATAAGCCACAGTAGAAAACAATGATGAAACCATTACTAAAGGATCTACGAGACGAAAAATCTGTCCATACGCAGCTAAACCTTCAGGGACCATATTTTTTATATATATATTATCCAATCTACTGTAAATAATCACCACCATGGCATTAAGGCCTATACTCACAGTATGCCGATACAAGACAAATACATCTTTCGGGGTGATTTTTCCTACAGCTCGGATACTTTTCCATCCAACTTTTCTAAATAGATGAATTGTAACTGCCGATACAAAAAAACTTTCAGCAAGCAAATAATCCCAAGCAGTAAAAGGGATTTTTAAAATAAACTGAATACCGTAACTTAAAAAAGTTAGAACCAGTGCTAACGCTATAGAAGGAGATAAAGCCTTATTCAAATTTTGTGATTGGAAGTAGCTATTAGATAGGTTAAAGAGAAGCGCGAAAAACAATGATAAACAAATAGGAATATATATATCCCTATCGTATCCAAATGCATAAGAGATTACAAAAAACAATATTGAGACAAATATCCCGATGGATATTTTTTGAAAGAATACTTTTTTTAGTAATTTAACAGGATTTTCTACATCCGAGTATTTCTTGATTACAAAAATATCCACACCAAAATCAGATACAACTCTTAATATCTCGAGCGTACCAATTAAAAATATAAATGAACCTCCTGTATCAACACCAAGCTCTCGAGTGATCAACACAATAGCGAGTGTTTTTGCCCCAAAATAACCTATTTTATTAAAGAGCGCAAAGATACCATCACTAAGAATATCTTTTAACATTTTCAATTTCTACTTTTTAGTTGAATCAACAGTTTTGCAATTAATATTACTGGTAGTGATTTTAAAACATATGCAAATGGCAAAATTAGTTCTCCACGTACAGAGTAGAAGAAGCCAGTCATCATAGCCAGAGCAAAAAAGTTAAAAATAACATAATTACTATTCAAACCTTTTTGGATTATCGAAATCATAATCAATAGATAGGAAAGATAAACAAACAAACTGAAATGTAAACTAATGATACTTGCTTCAAGAAGCCCAGAAGATGACAAAGCTATCCCGTTAGTAACATTCCCAAGCACTATTGTTGAATATTCATGAGCAATTTGAGCATCACTTATGAAGCCAAAACCACTAAGAGGAAACACTTGAGATATTATTGTAATCGGATTTAGTAATGCCCAACCGTTTTCATCGGGCAAAGAGTATATATTTTGTAAACCTGCGAGTGTAGATGATAGAGAGTCAAGTACAATCCCAAGATAACTAATAAAATTAATTTCATATCCTTCACGAAGGTATGAAATTATTGAAAACCCGATGAAACCAATCAGTAAATATTGCAGTTTGGATATTCTAGCGAATATTGCTGTTATTTTTCCCCTGTTTGAATACAATGAGAGAATTATAATACAGATAAAAGCAAAAAAGAATTTATTTCTTATCCCGATAAGAAGATCAGATGCAAGCAAAATAAATGCAAATACCTTATATTTCCTCGATGACTTATAATAAAAGACTGCTAAAGCCATTATAGATGAAAAACCACTGATAGCGCGTATAAGAAAAGGTATGCTTGCAAGTAATTCTTCACTTTCTGTATAAATAGCTAAATGACCTAAGCCTGAAGATAATATAAACTTTAAATAAAAAATAATTTTAATTAACTGACAGGCACCTACAATGAGAAATATAACTTTAAATAAACTATTTATAGTCTTTGTTTGTTGCCTGTGAACACTTTTAATAGCTGTAAGATAGAGTATGATATTTATTAACATACCCCATATACAAGTCAATTCAAAACCATCTGAGGCTTTCTTAAAAAAATACAAATAAAAAGAAGGAATACCTATAATCAAAGAGAATACAAAAGCAAACATCAATTGCAAAGAGATATACTTAACTCTATGCATATAAAAATAGATCATCTCGCCAAATAAAAAAATAGCACAAAAAATGGCAAAAATATCCTCTATAGTTTCATTAAATCTGGTACTTGCCGATACTGATAAAAAAATCAACAATAAAGAAAAAGTAAGCAAGAAATATATAAACGCTGAACGCGCAGTTATTTTGAAGTGATTATTTGTTAAACTATTCTCATTCATAGGAATTGTATACTTCTCAACATACACGATTATTAAAGTATCAGATATTATAAATGATAATATATATACATTATATCAAAGGGGCACAAATACATGTGCCCCTTATAAAGAACGCAAGCTATGCTCGAATTTTATTCAGTAACTCTTCTGTTTTAAGCTCCATTAAAGCAGTATTACCTCGCGACTCCACATTCAAGCGGATAACAGGCTCAGTGTTTGAACTTCGGAGATTAAAACGCCAGTCAGAAAATTCTATACTGATTCCATCAGTATAGTCTACTTTCAAGGCATCACTTTTATAGCTCTCAAGTATTTCAGAAATCACTTTTTCTTGATCTTGAACGATACTGTTAATCTCTCCGCTGGCCGGGAAAGATTTCATTCGATCATGGACAAGTTCTGCCAACGTTTTATTTTTAATACTCACCAACTCGGCTACAAGTAGCCAAGGAATCATTCCACTATCACAGTAAGCAAAGTCACGAAAATAATGATGGGCACTCATTTCACCACCATAAACTGCATCCTCCAAACGCATGCGTTCTTTTATAAAAGCATGACCGGTTTTGGACATAACAGGAGTACCCTTTGCATGCAGAACCACATCTATAGTATTCCATGAAAGGCGGGGATCATGTATGATGCGCGCGCCAGGTTGCTTTTCGAGGAAAGACTCTGCAAGCAACCCGACAATGTAATAACCCTCAATAAAATTACCTTCATTATCGAACAGGAAACATCTGTCAAAATCACCATCGAATGCAATTCCCATATCTGCCTTATGAAGAATAACGGCTTCTCTTGTATCGGCACGGCATTCTTGAAGAAGAGGGTTTGGAATACCATTCGGGAAATTCCCATCAGGCTTATTGTGAATTTTCACAAATTCAACTGGAATCTGCATTTCCTTGAAACGTTTTTCAATCTCATCAATAACCGGGCCTGCAGCTCCGTTACCTGAGTTGATAACAAGTTTCAATGGTTTAATATTTTCAGGATTGATGTAGCTGAGGATATGATCAATATATTCTTTTTTGGTATCTATTTTTTTATAACTTCCACGCCTCGTGGTATCTACTGGCGAAAAATGATTATCTTCAGCTAGACGTTGTATATCTCGCAGCCCAGTATCACCACTGATAGGTCGGGCTCCTTCGCGAACTAACTTCATTCCATTGTAATCCATGGGATTATGACTTGCTGTTACTTCAATTCCACCGTCAACACCGAGATGGAATGTAGAGAAATAGATTTCTTCGGTTCCTGTCATTCCAATATCAAGTACGTCAACTCCGGCGTCCTGCAAACCTTCGGCCAGGGACATTTTTAGAGATTCACTTGTAAGGCGAACATCACCTCCTAATACGATGGTCTTAGGTTTCAAATATTCACCGTAGGCACGACCGATTCGCTTTGCAATATTATTATTAAGTTCATCACCTAATCGGCCACGTATATCATATGCCTTGAAACAAGTCAATTTACCCATTTTTTCCTCATCTATCTTTGGTAAATTATTACCATAAACTTTAATATAACTTATTTGCTGTGAAAATTTCTAAACTCGTCCATAGCGATCTGAAAGACGAATAATGTCATCTTCTTCCAAATAGGAACCAGAACGCACTTCAATCAGCTCAAGCATAATTTTCCCGGGGTTCTCAAGAGAGTGAACAATCCCAAGTGGGATATAAACGGATTGATTTTCAGTCAGAATTTTTTCTTCACCGTTTATTTTTACTTTCGCAGTCCCAGACACAATAACCCAGTGTTCAGAACGGTGATGATGCATTTGTTCTGATAGCCCCTCCCCCGGTTTTACGCTAATTCGCTTAACCTGATAGCGTTCTCCGGTATCAATTGAATCATATTTCCCCCAGGGACGAAAAACTTCGCGGTGTTTATGGTGTTCTAAACGCCCCTCAGCCTTTATTTTCTCGACTATCTTTTTTACATCCTGTACAGCATGTCTATCAGCAATCAGAACTGCATCTTTGGTCTGTACAACAATAAGGTCTTTCACTCCCACAGTGGCAACAAGACCGGATTCTGAATGTATGTAACTATTTTTAGTTCGGAAACTCATTACATCACCACGATGGACATTCCCATCGATGTCATGTGGGCTAATATCCCACAATGATGACCATGATCCAACGTCGCTCCACCCGGCATCCATTGGAACCACAATGGCGTCCCCTGTTTTCTCCATCACAGCATAGTCAATCGACTCATCCGGACAAGCTAAAAATGACTTCTCATCAACTCGGATGAAATCAAGATCGGGATTGATAGCACTCATTGCGTTTTCGCATGCATCAAGAATATCAGGCCTGAATTTTCTTAATTCTGCCAGATAGCTATCTACCTGGAAAAGAAACATACCGCTATTCCAATAATATTGTCCGCTCTTCACATAAGATTTTGCTGTGTCCAGATCGGGTTTTTCAACAAATTTTGAGACCTTATATGCTTCATGACATCCTTTCTGACTAATACTATCACCGCGGAGAATATAACCATATCCAGTCTCAGCTCTGTCAGGAACAATCCCAAAAGTTACAAGTTTGCCTTGTTTTGCACAAGGAATTGCTTGTTTAATCGCATCTCTGAAAACGTCTTCTTTCTCGAAAATATGATCGGCAGCAAGTACCAGTAATAATGGATTACTTTCAGCATTATTTTTTTTCGCTGCTAGCGCAGCAAGTGCGACTGCTGGTGCTGTATTTCGCCCTACAGGTTCAAGAATAATATTTTTAGTTAATTTATTTAATTGTAGTAATTGTTCTGCGACGATAAAACGGTGTTTTTCATTACAAATAACAATAGGATTACTACAGTCAAGCCCATCCAGGCGTTTGATGGTTGATTGCAACATCGTGTAATCCCCCTTTACCGGTATGAACTGTTTTGGGTAAAGTTCACGGGATAGTGGCCATAAACGACTACCTGTGCCGCCAGCCATTATAATAGGTATCAATTTGCTAGTAGCCATTTTTCAATCTCTTCCTCTAAAATAATATGATACTTAATCTTATAACCTGTAGTGTCACTTTTTACATATGCAAACTGATATTTCTCGCAAAAAGAATAATCGTCATACAAATAAACACTTTCGTCTCTATGTTCTCTAAATGCAGAAATGTTTGAAGCTAAAACACTTTTCCCGCATATTCTTCCTTCAATAACTGGCCTTCCAAATCCTTCATGAGTCGAATGAGCCCAAACCATTGAAGCATTCTTTAGTTGCGATAATAATTCGTCATCTGTAAGAATTGGCAGCACCTGAACATTTTCAATTTCTAATTCTTTGAGAATATTTAATGCCCATTCTCTATAAGAACCTAATCCTATAACTTTAAGCTTGTGTGAAGTAGCATATGTGCATGTTTTCCATAAATGCATTGCATGGTCAAATTCTTTATTAGAACCATTTCCTGAAATCAACACTGCATAGGATTCAGTATTGCATTTTTGATCACTATTCTGTGTTAATTTAGCTTCCAATTGATAAAAGGAATTAGGGAAAAGATAAACATTACACCCTTTTAACCAATTGACATTCATTCCAATTCTTTTTGTTGTTGCTGAGACAAATGCAACATCTCTCTTCAAGAAAGCATGAAATCGTTGAGTCAGTACAATGTATAATGCAGAAACACTAAGTCTTGTCTTAATTCTTTTATTAGGGATAAAATCATGAATTATTAATAGAGATTTTTTTGAAAAAGCTGATATTAAAGAGCATGAGTTATAAGGATATATGACTTTTTCATACTGTCCCAAAATAGTTAAAATAGGAATAATAACTTGTTCACAGAAAACGAAGAGTAAGTCTATAATGGCTCGAGGTAATTTATGTGCAAACTTTGGACAACTCCACTCATTAACTATGCATCCTTTCTTTTCTAATGCTGTAATTAAGTTTGATGAATAGATTGGAATACCTCTGTATAATATTCCCTTATAAAAATTGAACAACAATACTTTTTTCATTTCATTCCTGTCACACAGTTTATAAGATTCCAGTTATAATCTTTCTTCAATACATCTATCGCACAAAGAGAATTTTTATTAATCCCTGCATCTTTACACTCAAAAAATTCGATAGAACGGATAAATTCAGATTTGCTATTGGCAACTATAGCGTATTCACTGAGTTTTGGCATTGAATCCAGGACTATATTAGTAGTTATTACTGGCAGGCCCAATGCAAATGCTTCTAATACTTTATTCTGAAGCCCGGAACCGTCGAAAATAGGAAATACAGCCATATCCATACTCGCCAGCAAGTTTTTCAAATCATCGACATACCCATGAATGATAATTTCATTTGGTTTATTCAAAGCCAAAACTTGTTTACATGGTTGAGCACCGACAATATGGAGTTTAAATTTCCCTTTAGGTAGATCGCTGAACAAATTAGCTAAAAAGATTGCAGCTTTAACATTAGGATAATAGCTCATATTACCCCAAAAGGCTAAATTTATAATGTCATCGTCATTTCTTTTAGTTCTGTTTATTGTTGGAATGCTAACGCCATTGGGTATAATTTTAAAATATTTTTTACCAATATAATTAGCATCTCTTTCTGAAATTATAAGTCCTGCATCGATTAGTTCGTATACTTTTCTCTCAGCTACAGATAGTTTTTTACTTTCGAAATCGCATATTTTCTTCATAAGAAATTTTTCTGTTGCAGCTCTATTTTGCATATTTAATGAAAGAGCATCAACAAAATCACAATAAATTAATGACTTAATACCTTGTTCTTGTCTTAAAGAAATAGTTTTATATATAAGATATTCTAATCTAACTAACTGAAAAATTATAATGTCATAATTATTAGCAATCAAAAGCTTCTTTAATTTACCCCAAGATTTTTTATCATTATACATCGCACACTGCAACGCAGTTTGTCCAAAATTTGTAATTATATTTTTTAGTTTTCCAATCTTAGTTAAATTACCAGAATCGCAAAAATTAATAAAACTATTAATACTATCATTTGAAGTGTTTGCTTTTTCTACAGAAAAAACATCAACTAAATTGTCTTTCGAAAGCTCTTTTATTTGATTATAGGCACGCAGAGCATCCCCTGTAATGATTGGCCAAGGAAAACGTGCAGTTACAAATAAAATTCTCTTCATCATCCAACCTATCTGATTCTTATATCATATAAAGCACATAAATGAAAAAGATGCCATGCAACATCAAATTGATAAATTATTTTTATTTATTAATCAATTTTAGCAAATATGCACCATAGTTAGTTTTCCGTAATACCTTCGCTCTTGTATACAAATCCTCATCACTTAACCAGCCATTTCTCCAGGCTATTTCCTCCAGGCACGCTATCATCATACCTTGACGCTTCTGAACTGTCTCAACAAAGCTTCCTGCCTCGATCAAACTGTCATGAGTACCCGTATCAAGCCAAGCAAATCCTCGACCTAACAACTCTACTGTCAACATATTATTTTCTAGATAAACTTGATTTACAGTTGTAATTTCAAGCTCACCACGGGATGACGGCTTTATATTTTTCGCTATATCAATAACTTTATTATCGTAGAAATACAGACCTGTTACTGCCCAATTGGATCTAGGCGTTTCCGGTTTTTCTTCAATACTCAAGGCCGCGTAATTTTTGTCAAACTCGACGACACCAAAACTCTCAGGATTCATAACCTGATAACCAAATACAGTAGCGCCCTTATTTCTACTTGCTGCAGTTTTTAGTTTTGGTGTAAAGCCTTGACCGAAGAAAATATTATCCCCAAGGACCAAACAAACAGTATCATTACCAATAAATTTGTCGCCAATGATAAATGCATGAGCTAAACCATCAGGGCTGGGTTGGATTGCATATTTTATATTTATGCCAAACTGATTACCATCACCGAGCAGGCGTATAAATCCTGGCTGATCTTCTGGTGTAGTAATAATTAAAATGTCATTTACTCCAGCCAACATTAATACTGAAATGGGATAATAGATCATTGGTTTATCATAAACAGGCAGTAATTGTTTCGACACGCCCATCGTAATTGGATATAATCGTGTGCCTGAACCTCCTGCTAAAATAATACCCTTCATTAGTTGTCCCCCCCGTAATTCTGTTTTATCCAGGAGTGGTAATTTCCGTTATTAACATTTTCTAACCACTGTTTATTGGCGAGAAACCACTCAACCGTTTTACGAATCCCGCTTTCGAAAGTCTCCAGTGGTTTCCATCCCAGTTCCTTGCTAATCTTTTTAGCATCAATTGCATAACGACGGTCATGACCAGGTCGGTCTTTTATGAATGTTATTTGTCTTCGATAGGAATCTTTTTTTGGGACAATTTCATCTAACAGATCACAAATGCTATGAACAACATCAAGGTTTCTCTGTTCATTATGGCCTCCTATATTATATGTCTCACCGATTTTACCTTGTGTCACAACTGTATATAAAGCGCGTGCGTGATCCTCAACATACAGCCAGTCACGAATTTGATCTCCTTTGCCATACACCGGCAGAGTTTTACCTTCAAGTGCATTGAGAATTACCAACGGGATTAATTTTTCCGGGAAATGATACGGGCCGTAGTTGTTTGAACAGTTGGTTACGATAGTAGGTAAGTCGTAGGTTCGCAGCCATGCGCGGACTAGATGGTCACTGGAAGCTTTTGAAGCAGAATACGGGCTACTCGGAGCATATGCGGTTTTTTCAGTAAACAGCGGTAGTTCAGTGTTCGTTTCTTCTTCATCCGGATGTGGAAGATCTCCATACACTTCATCTGTAGAAATATGATGGAAACGGAATGCCTTTTTTTTCTCTGCGCTCAACTCGGACCAGTATTTGCGGCTGGCTTCTAATAGCACATAAGTACCGATAATATTAGTCTCGATAAAGGCTGCAGGACCATTTATTGAACGATCGACATGACTCTCAGCCGCCAGATGCATCACAGCATCAGGATGGTGATAAGACATAATACGTTCCATTGCTGCGTTATCGCAAATATCAGCATATTCAAAATAATAACGATCGCTCTGTGCTACGCTGGCAACCGTTTCAAGATTACCGGCGTAGGTCAGTTTATCGACATTTATAACACTGTCCTGCGTATGATTAATAATATGTCGTACAACTGCAGACCCAATAAAGCCAGCCCCACCTGTGACCAGTATTTTCACGTTTATTTCGCTCTTAAAGTATTCTGAAACAAAAGATGGAGATCCTAATTCCCTGTTTACTCACGACCAGTAAACAGGGTGGAAAAAGACGACGATATGCTCTTTCAACTCACTTTTTTATTCCAAAGTAAATCGCAAATACCATCAGTTGGATTGAACGCGGCAGGTGCCTGCAAGAGTATCTCGCGCACGCTTTCGTAGTCGAACTCGCAGCAGGCTTTGTCGAGATCGTGAAGAATCATGTTCATCTCACTCCACGGCAGCATCACTTCGTTAGCAGTCCTGATGCGCGGGTGCTGTGTCGCAGATACGTTGTCGCCGATAAGCAACTCTTCATACAGTTTCTCACCTGGACGCAGACCCGTCGTTTCTATCGCAATATCACCATAGGGGTTTTTATCATCACGAACAGTAAGGCCTTGCAACATAATCATGCGGTGTGCAAGATCGATTATCTTGACGGGTTCTCCCATGTCCAAAACAAAAACATCACCGCCCGTTCCCATTGCGCCTGCCTGAATCACCAATTGCGCCGCTTCAGGGATAGTCATAAAGTAGCGCGTGATGTTCTCATGTGTCAGCGTCACAGGACCGCCTGCTGCTATCTGTTTTTCAAACAACGGTACGACAGAACCTGACGAACCTAACACGTTGCCAAAGCGAACCATACTGAAGCAGGTTTTATCAGATTCTTTCGCCAGCGCCTGCAACACGAGTTCGGCCATGCGTTTAGTTGCCCCCATCGTATTTGTAGGGCGAACTGCTTTATCGGTCGATATTAAAACAAAGCTTTCTACGCCGCAGCTCGCTGCGGCCTGAGCACAGCTCAGCGTACCGAAAATGTTATTCCGTACGCCATCGAGAACGTTGAATTCAACCAGTGGGACATGCTTGTACGCTGCAGCGTGATAAATTGTATCGACGTTGAATGCTTTTATTAATCTTTCGAGATGTTCTTTATCCTGTACGTTGCCAAGGATTGGATAAATTTTAACCTTAAAATCCTGACTAAGACTCAGATTACGCAGTTCTGAATCGATCGAATACAGTGAAAACTCAGACAATTCGAAGAGAATAAGCTGGCTCGGCTTATTTTTAATTATCTGTCGGCATAGTTCAGACCCAATAGACCCCCCAGCTCCAGTAACCATAACCGTTTTGCCGTTGATATTACGGGATATTAATTCCGGAATGGGTGAAACAGGATCGCGACCCAGCAGATCTGTGATAACCACTTTGCGTAATGAATCAATTCGAGCCTTGCCTTCTACCAGGTCGACCATTCCGGGAATGGAGAGCACCTCGCATGGTAAGCCTTCCAGCGTTTTAATGACTTCGTTCTTTCTGGCTCGGCTGGCGCTTGGCATGGCAAGCAAAATTTTCTTCGCTTCGTATTTCTCAACCAACCATGGCAGTTTTTCCGGTGCGAAAACGCTGACGCCGTGAATTACCTGACCTTGCAGAGCACGGTTGTCATCGACAAAAGCAACAGGATAATATTCGTCCATTTGGCTCAGCGCTGGCAGTAGCTGACGGCCAGATGCACCAGCACCATAAATCACCACCCGAGTGCCCAGATTCATTCCACGATTTACCAACATCCTCATACCAAGCCGCGATCCGGCAATGAGCAGTAAACCGAACGAAAAATAAATGAATGGAATCGTTCTCGGCAAATAGAGATTGGTATAAAACGCGGCAATAATAAGTAAAATGGATGATATAACCATCCCTACTGTAACAACCAGTAATATTTTTGCAGTAATATAGCGGATTACGGCTCGATAAAGACCTAATTTAACAAATATAGCTAAGGTAACGAAAATGATTGAAAATATAAATAGCCAATGTTCCGTGCTATATATTGGAGTCATAGAATCAATGCGTACCCAAAATGCAAACCAAAATGCACATAAGAGCAGTACAACATCTATCGAAAGTGTTATGATTCTTTTGATTGGTCTGGGTAAAGATATTAAATAATTTAGCATACTAAAAACTGGTCGCCTCGTTAAAGCTTGCATTCAGTTTATAAAATAGTACCAGCAGGACACACTGAGTAATCATCTACTATTGCATTATAACCACCCACTGTACCCGCCTGCAGAAACGCTGATTTCCCAATAACAGCGCCGCCAGCGAGATGAACACCAACTCCTAAGTGAGCAAAATCGCTTAGAGTAGAATCATGATCTACTGTCGAATGGCTATTTACAATCGTACCCACACCTAATTTCGCGTTGGCACCAACCACTGCTCCTGCTAATACGACTGAGCCTTCAGCAATCGTCGCCGATGGACTGACAAAAGCAATGGGATGTATGAGCGTTACGGGGTCAATGCCTAAGCTGATAAGCTGCTGATAGAGTTGTTCTCTGACTTTATTGTTACCTATGCCAATAGCTATGTGGCTCGCATTGTTGACATGTAACTTTAGCTCGGAGATTTTCCCGATGATGTGTTTATTAGTTTCGATGATGGGTGATGCATTATCATCAAGGAAAACAATATTCTGATATCCCAGCAGTCTCGCCATTTCGTACAGGGTCCGTCCGTGGCCACCTGCACCTAAAATCATTAGATCATGCATTCACGTTGCTCTCTTTATCCTTAACGCCTGCACCGCATTTGAGTGCAACAGCCAACAGCGGAAGCCAGGCGATAATCAACCCAGCAACACCATCAATTTTGGCTGAGGCAATAAGGAAAGCGATAGGAAAGAGCCACAGCAGGTTGACGACGATCGCCATCATTGTCACCGGAACGTGACTTCCATATTTCCTGGCGAGAATTTGGTAGCCATGACTGGCATGTGCTTCATAAACCTTTTTACCCGCCACAAGCCTTCTCATCAAAGTTGTCGTGGCATCGACGATAAATATGCCCAGCAAACATAACTCTGCAATAAAGAAATGCGTATCTACTTTCGCAATATGGAGGATCATCAACCCAATAGTTATCCCAAGGAAACCACTCCCGGCATCGCCCATGAAGATTTTCGCTACCGGGAAGTTCCAGACAATAAAGCCGGCCGCGGCACCGATAAGAGCAAGCGTCAACGGATAAATACCTCCAGGCACGTCAGTGTACTGGCTTACAACAATCAACACTGCACTACATGCAGCAAATGTAATCGCCTCTGCGCTGGCTAAGCCATTAATCCCATCCATAAAATTATATAAATTTAGCATCCAGACCAGATACACACAGCCGAGAATCATACCAATCCAGGATAAGGAAAGATCGTAACCAAATAGCGTAATTACCGGGAAAGAGTCTAAGAAATAGATGCCAATTGCCGCAGCCAGAAAATGCATCAAAAGGCGCCAGCGAGCCGCGATATGACCATGATCGTCAAGGAAACCAATGATGGCAACAATTAACCCTGGTATAAATAAACCTAAGAAGCTATCCAATGTCAGCGCGCGGCTGAAATAAAACCATACTAACGCTACCAGGAGTGTCAGGACGATAGCCACCCCACCACCTCGCGGCGTCGGCACAGAATGCGAGCTTCGCTGGTTTGGACGGTCTATGACATTATGCTTGATGGCATAACCGCGTAACCCCCAGGTCAGCATACACGATACTAAAAAAGCGAATATCACAATTCCAAAATTCATCATTCTTTATTACCTTCGATATAATACTTCGCCGTTTTTTTCATAGTTTCTTGAAGCGTTATCGGGGGGGACCAGTGCAAATGTTCCCGCGATTTGGTGGCATCGACTTCAAGATTGCCAAATAATTGGTCGTAAATTCCACCTTTACCAACAGCAGAAAGCATTAACTTCAGGATTACCGTAGGGAAATAGATAGCTTTCGCTTTAATGCCCATACCTGAAGCAAAGGCATTAATCATATCTTCTGTAGAAGGTCGTTCCGCATCTGCGAGTAAATAGAGTTGATTTTTTGATTTTTCATTAATGACGCATTCATTGATAAAGCTGACAACATTATCTAGTGACACGAGTGCCCGCTTGTTCCTGACATTTTTAAATGGTAACGGCAGATTCTTAGACACCAGTTTTAAAAGACGCTGTATATTACCCGGCGCATTTTCACCACAAATTAGTGCAGGACGGACTATGGTGATCGCCATATCAGTATCTGTGAAGTTTTTAAGCAGACTCTGCTCGGCTTCTAGCTTGGAAATGGCGTAATCAGAGATTGGTCGGGGCTCCGACGCTTCAGAAAAAGGGATTCCCGAAGTGGAATTACCGTTAACACCGATAGAGCTTACGAAAATAAAATGCTTTACCCCGCTTGTCGCGGCATCTGCCGCTAATTTCATGGTCGCGTCGTGATTAACGCGACGAAATTCTGCCAAAGCATCTTGTGCATCATCATTAAGGATATGTGCTCTTCCCGCAGTATGAATGACCGTGTCGCATCCCTGAAGAAGATTTATCCAGTTGGTATCGGCTGAGATATCACCCAGGTTGTAAATTCCCTGTTCAGGGTTCTCCTGCTTGCGCGTTGTTAATATCACCTCGTGTCCTGATGATTTCAACGTCCGGACTAAAGCAGTACCAAGAAATCCGGTTCCGCCCGTCACCAATACTTTCATTGCCATCCCCTATCTGCTCAATCTGATTTTTTTTGCCCGCGAGGAGTGCAGAATCGCGAGAAACTGTATAGGCCACGACTGTTCATTCAATATTCAATTGCGAATGCATGGCACGCTACCGCCCCAGGCTTAACAGCTACCAGTGCACTGATTGAATTTGCAGAAAAGCATTATCTGGTCTGAATACAGACAAAAAACTGGCGTTAATTGTCGTCCTAAATGACCATAGAAACAAGCACAAATCGTTACAAATCTGTCGAGATTTGAATCAGATAACTCTATGTTATCATTATGATTAATAACAAAAAACGGCAGTCACCATTTTGGTTATGTTTCCACATACCCTAATGATGACTACCGCTTATACAAATCGTCTAAGAAAATATCAGTCGTTAGCCAGCAATTTCTCAATCCGGTTTCTGAACTTCGCCCCTTCCTTCAGGTTGCGCAGCCCATAGTTCACGAACGCCTGCATATAGCCCATTTTCTTACCGCAGTCATAGCTGTCGCCGGTCATCAGCATCGCGTCAACAGACTGTTTTTTCGCCAGTTCGGCAATCGCGTCGGTCAACTGAATACGGTCCCAGGCGCCTGGCTCGGTTTTTTCCAGTTCCGCCCAGATGTCGGCGTTCAGAACATAGCGACCAACCGCCATCAGGTCCGAGTCCAGCGTCTGCGGCTGATCCGGTTTTTCGATAAACTCAACGATGCGGCTTACCTGCCCTTCCGTCTCCAGCGGCTCTTTCGTCTGAATAACGGAGTACTCGGAGAGGTCGCCCTTCATACGTTTTGCCAGCACCTGGCTACGACCAGTTTCATTGAAACGAGCCACCATTGCCGCCAGGTTGTAACGCAGCGGATCGGCAGAAGCGGTATCGATAATAATGTCCGGAAGAACAACGATAAACGGATTGTCACCCACAACCGGACGGGCACACAGAATAGAGTGACCCAGGCCCAGCGGCTGCGCCTGACGCACGTTCATGATGGTCACGCCAGGCGGACAAATAGACTGTACTTCCGCCAGCAGCTGACGTTTGACGCGCTGCTCCAGCAACGCTTCGAGTTCGTAAGAGGTGTCGAAGTGGTTTTCTACCGCATTCTTAGAGGAGTGCGTAACCAGTACGATTTCTTTGATCCCTGCAGCAACAATCTCGTCAACAATGTATTGAATCATTGGCTTGTCGACGATCGGCAGCATCTCTTTAGGAATGGCTTTTGTGGCTGGCAGCATATGCATGCCCAGGCCTGCTACCGGAATGACTGCTTTCAAATTAATCATTATTTCTTCCACCTTAAAATGGTTGACGAATTATAGCTCTTAAACCTGTTTTCGCCAGCATGATTTGCCGTAATCCAGAGGCAATGTTACGCCTTCACATCACCAATTTCTGTAGTTGTACTCTGATTCGATCACGTTTTTATGCCAGGAATAGTCTCAAAACTGACGATTGTCTAATATCTGTGCGGAAGCGCAAAGTTCAGCCTTTCCACATTCACCACCTGCTGGTCGACCCGGTCAATATCCACCGAGCTTTGCCCCTTCTCATTAACGGCTTTTATGTTCGCCAGCGACAGCAGCGTCTCGTCTTTCGCCATAAATTTACCCCGCACATCCTTGCGCAGGTCGAAGTTGATCTTCAGGGCGGGCCCCACAGCAGCTTCCTGCATCACATTGATGTTGCGTAAAAAAAGATGTTGCGGCTTGTTGTGTAATTCAAGCGTAGCACGCTGCATATCCACGTTGGTTATCGCCACAAACGAGGTCGCGTTACCGGATGAAATCTGTATTCCTCGCAATTTATAGGCAAGCTGGCGGTTATCGAGGTGAATATTGTTGAGCTTGAAGTTCTGCGGGATGGACAAATAATCGCCTTTTATCACCCCATAGCCAATTAACATTCCGGCACTGTTCACCATATCGACATTATCAATAATGAAATTATCACAGCCATAAATGGCCACCGTGGCGTTGTCTATTCCCGCCTTTTTACTGAAGTCGGGAGTAATATTTTTGGCTTTAATATTGCGGATAACAAAATGTTTGCCGTTTTCCACGTGCACCAGCTGGCGACAGTTGCTGCCGGTAATGTTGGCCACCACGAAGTTCTTGACGGTTTGCTTCTCCGGATAGTCATTATCGTAGGTGCTGCCGGCGAGGCCAATGCCGATGCCCCAGTTGATCTTGCCGTTGGTGCAGTTGATGTTGTCGATGACATGATCGGAGATCAGGATATTGCGATCGTTGATGGCGACGTTCCACTCGATCGCATCGCCCTGCAGGTGACTAAATTTGCTGTTGGTGATGCGCGCTCCGTCCACCTGGTTATGGAAACCCTGACGCAGGATGGCGTAGTTGGCCTGACTCACGCTGATGTTATCAATCAGCAAATTGCGCATCACGCTGGGTTTCTTGCCGCCGATGTAGATCTGCGTCACCGGGCCAAACCCGCTCATGGCCAGCCCTTTGATAACGCAGTCAGAGCCGCGAACGTCGAGCGTAATGTTCTCCGTGCGGCCCGCTCCCTCACCTATCACTTTGCTGCCTTCCTGCAGCACAAAGCGGCCGCGCCCGTTACCGGTTAACGCCCCGCGGATCAGCAGCGTTTTACCGTCAGGAATGAAAATGCCCGTATTGATGTTTTCGCAGGTGAGCCCGGCAGGGACCACAACCGTGTCGCCATCAGTAAACGCCTGCTTAAAGGCGGCGATCCAGTCGTTGTTATTGTACTGATTAACAGAGACCGTTTTTCCAGCAGCCGCCCGCGCAATGCGTGACGACAGCAGCGGCGTGGCCGCCAGAACGGACAGAGAAGAGACAAATGTGCGTCGGGTAATCTTTTTCAGCATACATCCTCGGCGTTACAACGTTTGCAGCAGGCTCGCTAACTGGCGATTAATCACCTGCTGGTTAAAATCGGTTTCAACTTTTTGCCGTGCATTATGAAGCACGGGCTCCAGCGCCTGCTGGTCGATGTCGCTGAAGGCAGCTAATCGGTCCGCAAGGGCTATCGCGTTATTCTCCGGCACCAGCCAGCCGGAATGGTCAGACTTAATCAGCTCCGGGATCCCGCTGTGCAGGGTCGATACAACAGGAATACCTACGGCCATCGCCTCCATCAGCGCCACCGGAATGCCTTCCATATCGCCATCGGCGCCCGTCACCGAGGGCAGCAGAAACACATCCGCCTCGTCGAGCATGGCCTTGACCTCGTGGCTCGGCTTGAAGCCGGGCATATCTACGACATCTTCCAGCTGATACTGTTCGATAAGCGTGCGCAGACGACGCTCCCACGGCCCAATGCCGAGAATGCGGTAGTGGAAATCCACCCCGCGCGCTTTCAGCTGGCGGCAGGCTTCAATCGCCACATGCAGCCCTTTCTTCTCGGTCAGACGCGCGACGGAGATGATCTGCAGCGGTGTTCCCGGCACCTTTACAGGACGACGCGTGAAGCGCGTTAAATCCACGCCCATACGCGAAACGGCAATTTTCTCTCCCGGACAGCCCATGTTTTTCAGCCGTCCGGCCCACAGGTCGCTGATAGGCAGCATCATGTCACCGCGTCGGAAAAGCTGCTGATACTCCGGGGTGTAGTGGTTAAGCACTTCACGGCTGGAGATGTCGATACCGTGGAAGATGGTCGCAATTTTACCGTCAATCACCCCCAGTTCACGCAGCTTCGCGGCGGTGACGCCCGCCGGGCCAAAGTGGGCAATAAACACGTCGGCACGATACGGCTGCGCCGTTTGCCCGCAGATGGCCGACAGGATCAGATTGCGTGACTCAGCCCCATAGCGGGAAACATTCAGCGCCCGCCACGTCGACGCGCGGTGGATCCCGCGTAAGGTCTGGCTGGCACGGCGGCGCAGCTTGCTCAGCTTCCCGGACGGCTCATCCTGCAGCCAGCGGGTTTTCGCCTCCAGCCCATACTGGATATACGCCGCATGGGTGTTTTGGGTATCGCCCTTTTGCAGGGCGATAATCTCCACGTCATATCCCATATCGATAAACGCGGTGATTTGGTTCAGAACAAACGTTTCGGACGACAGCGGAAATTTCAGTAAGAAGAAACCAACCTTCATTTCCCCTCCCGTACGCGATCGAGTACCGATTTCACCATCCCAATGCCCTTCTCGCGCTCGGCTTTCACCGCCACCGCCAGACGTTCATTGATAGCAGGCAGTTGGCCGAGCGTGTCCCCCACCATCGCCCCGAGCGATCCGTCCAGCAGATGACGAATTTCCACCGCCATTTCCGGCATACCGAGCTGCTGCATAATCCCGGCGGACTTGTGCTCATAGTTAATGGCAATGGCCGGCGTGCCGAAGTTCATGGAGATAATGGCGGAGTGCAGACGGGTGCCCACCGTCAGGTCGCAGGCGGAGAGCAGCTTGCCCATCTCCAGGTCGTTCAGTTCATCCATCACCACGTGATAGCGGGACGGGTCGTTCACCAGATTGCGCAGGTTCAGCGCCACCATACGGTCGTCTTTGTTGTAACTGTCGATACCGGTGCAGGTTGAGAGCGCCAGCACCTGGTAACCGCTGTCCAGTACGCGGTTCACCACGTCGGCGAAGGCTTTCTCATACGCCGCCTGCGTCGTGCCTAAACGTTTATCAAAAGGCGCCAGCTCGCGCAGGGTTATTGCGACGGTTTTCTGTTTCGCCGCCACGTCGAGCCAGTGCTGCACCGCGTAGCTCGGCTGGAAGCTGTCGTCCTGGTGATCCACCAGCCAGGCGGTGTCCACGCCGTGCTCAACTTTTGAGGTGTCAATTTCGCTGCGCTTCATCATGTCGAGGCTGACCGACTCGCGCAGGATCAGCGCATCGCAGTGGCCAAACACATAGTTCGCCAACTGGTTAAACTGCGGATCCTGGAATGGCCCGACGCTGTGGCCGATCATAAACAGCGGCTTTTTCGCCATGAACGTGCACAGCGCATGCTCAAACTGCGGCACGCCGTAGAGATCGACGAAGAATGAGCCGCCGACCTGGATAATCGCGTCATAGCCGGACAGCAGGCGAACAAAGTCGGTAAAGCCCTGCGCGATAGCGATGTTGCGCAGCTTGCCGGTATCGGTCACACGGGAAAGCAGCACCTGGTGCTGATAGCGACGACGCAGCACTTTCTTCACGCGGCCCATCACGCCCGCGGCGTTGTTATGCTGTTTCATCTGGCTGTAGAGCGGGTCGCCCATCACCGGGCGGTTCAGTAACCAGGATGAGCTGACCGGATAACGGCTCATCACGTCCACTTCGGTCTCAGGCTTAAGGGTGTTAATTGCATCCAGTAAACCGCGCAGGATGGCGCTGTCGCCACGGTTGCCGCAGGTGTGGTTGCCAAGAATTAATAATTTCATAATGGCCTCTTAAATAACTAGCCTGCGCGAAGCAGCGTTTTCATTTTTTCGTTACGGCAAAACTGGCGCTTCATCTCTACCACCAGCGCATTGCGAGAAAGTACGATCATCACGACGAAGGCCAGCGCCCCCGCGGCAACCTGCACCGCCAGCAGCGCGGCCAGCGGCAAGTGGCCGCTGAGGATGATGCCAAGGCCGTAGCTCACCGCCAGGGTCGGCAATGAGAGATAGAACGGCAGCCACAGGCTCAGGATGTACTGACGGTAGCTGGAACCCAGCACCGGCTTGATCATGATGAAGTAGCTCAGAACGGTATTGACGATCTGCACCAGCAGGAAGCCCAGCGTCACGCCGATGGCGCCCGCCATATGCCCGCCGACGATAATCGCCGGAATAAACAGGAAGGTTTTGAACACGTTGAACTTAAAGCTGATGTCCACGCGCGCTTTTGCCATCAGCAGAGACCCAATTGGATTCCCCACGGAGCGCAGCAGCCCTACCACGCACAGCAGCTGCAGGATCGGAATGATGCCGTTCCACTTTTCACCAAACACCAGCGGCACGAAATTGCTGGACACCACCATCAGCCCCAGCAGCACCGGGAAGTTAATAATCCCCACCACGGAAAGCAGCTTGTAGAAGTTGACGCGCAGCTTCTCGGTGTCGTCCTGAATCTTGGCAAACGCCGGGAACAGGACGCGGGTGATAATCGGGTTCAGCTTCATCGGCGGCACCACCGCGACGTTGTAGGCCAGGTTGTAGCCCCCCGCCACGCTCGCGCCAAGAATACGCGCCAGCACCAGCGTCGACAGGTTGGTATTCACATAGTTGATGATGCTGTCCGCCGTCAGCCACGCGCCAAAGCGCAGGTTGGACGAGACGGACGCCAGCGAGAAATGCAGCCCCGGACGGTAGATCTTGCGGCCAAAGTAGCCGAACAGCAGCGTACGCACGGCCGAGTTAACCAGGTATCCCAGAATAGCGGTCATCGCCAGCGGCCAGAAATGGGCGCTCACCACGGTGAAGGTAAAGCCCGCCAGAACGGCGCTGGTCTCAATCATGCCGATCTTGTTGAACTCCAGCTCTTTCTGCATCAGCGCGCGGAACTGCTGTCCGTGCGGGATCACCACGAAAGCAAACGACAGCGTGCGCATCAGCGGAGCGAGATCCGGGTTGTGCAGCACGCTGGCGATGGTATCGCTCAGCAGAAACACCAGCACAAACACGAAAATCCCCAGCCCCACGTTCAGCCAGTAGAGCGTGGTCAGCTCCAGATGGCTAATCTCTTTGCGCTGGATAATCGAGTTGGCGATACCAAAATCAGACAGCGTATCGGCCAGCGCGATAATCACCAGCGAGACGGTCAGCAGGCCGAACTGGTGATTATCAATAATGCGCGCCAGCACGGTCATCTGCACCAGACCGAGGCCAATGATGACGATGGTCGCCATCGCTGACCACTTCGCCCCGCTGATGGTTTTTTCACGTAAGCTCATCTTAGTACGCCGCTTTGTTCACGAAACCTTTGAAGATGGTCAGAAAAACAATCTTGATATCGAACCAGATGCTCCATTCGCGGATGTACTCCAGATCGAATTCGATACGTTTTTCCATTTTTTCCAGCGTGTCGGTTTCGCCGCGCCAGCCGTTGATCTGCGCCCAACCGGTGATGCCCGGCTTCACCTTATGGCGCAGCATGTAGCCCTCAATCAGCGAGCGATACTGCTCGTTGTGCGCCACCGCGTGCGGACGCGGGCCAACAATCGACATGCCGCCGGTAAAGACGTTGATAAACTGCGGCAGTTCATCCAGCGAGGTGCGGCGCAGGAAGTTCCCCACGCGGGTGACGCGCGGATCGTTCTGCGTTGCCTGGGTCACCACCTTGTCGTTTTCCATCACCTTCATGGAGCGGAATTTCCACACCATAATCGGCTTACCATCCATACCGTAGCGAGTCTGGCGGAAGATAACTGGGCCGGGAGAGCTCAGCTTCACCGCCAGGGCAATGCAGCACAGAACAGGCGAAATCAGCAGCAGGATCAGTGAAGAGAGCACGATATCTTCCACGCGCTTCAGCACGCGGTTAATGCCCGACAGCGGCGTGTCGTATAGCGGTACCACCGGCACGCCGTTCACCTCTTCAATACGGGAGTGAAGAATGTTGAAGGTAAACACGTCCGGGATCAGGATCACGGAGCAGGTGGTGTCCGCCAGCTCGCGCATCAGTTGCTTAATGCGGGATTCGTCTCT
Source organism: Enterobacter sp. PL_is511 (assembly GCF_055816065.1). Classification (NCBI taxonomy): domain Bacteria; kingdom Pseudomonadati; phylum Pseudomonadota; class Gammaproteobacteria; order Enterobacterales; family Enterobacteriaceae; genus Enterobacter; species Enterobacter sp. PL_is511. The sequence goes on from NZ_JBVPGP010000016.1 coordinate 45,722, forward strand.
CATCTGCATGGCAATGTAGACGTTGTGAATTTTGCCGGCTTTCGCGTCTTCAATAAGCTGGTCGTAATTACCCGCCCAGTCCGCAGGGACGCCGCCCGGCTTCGCGTCGTGATAGATCCCCACCACTTCAAAACCTAACCACGGCTCTTTGCGGAAGCTGTCGAGCAGTACCTTCCCGACCGGCAGATCGCCCGCCACGGCAACGAAGCGACGGTTATAACCCCGGTTACGCAGCCAGCCCGCACCAAAGCGGATCAGGGAACGGCACACCACCATGCCGACACTGGTTAACAGATACCAGCAGAGATAGGTGACGAGGCGATTGTCAAAATCATGGCTGAACGCCACCAGGCCTGCGCTGAAGATCAGGCTAAGGGTCCAGTTCTGCAGCAGCATCATCAGTTCGGTAGTCATTTTGACGCCGCGCCACGAGCGGTAGAAATCGGTCATTCCGCCGATCATTTGAAACACGACCAGCGCAATCAGGGCCATCAGCAGATGCATATATAAGAACGGCAGCCCGCTGATCCGACACACCGCCCACAATCCACCGACCATGATGGTGATATCAGAAAAACGCTGCACCATAGAGATTAACGATGCATTCGTTCTCGCTCGTTCGCGTTTTTTTAGATTCGTCATCGTTGTTCCTGTATTCGGTTCCCCCTCCCACCGGGAGGGGCAATTATTACTGATTCAACAGCGCCAGAATGTCCTTCGTTCGGGCTTCCATCAGCGCGGTGTCAGCACGGGACTCCACGTTCAGGCGCACCACCGGCTCGGTGTTGGACGAGCGCAGGTTAAAGCGCCACTGCGGGAACGCCATGCTGATGCCGTCCGTACGGTCAATTTCCAGCGCGTGAATCGCAAAGTGCTGCTCCACGCGGGCAATGGCCTCGGCCGGCTGCGCCAGCTTGCTGTTGATCTCCCCGCTCGCCGGGAACGCCGCCATGCGGTCGCGCACCAGCTCGCCCAGCGTCTGCCCCTTCAGGCACAGCAGCTCGGTGACCAGCAGCCACGGGATCATCCCGCTGTCGCAGTAGGCAAAATCACGGAAGTAGTGGTGGGCGCTCATCTCGCCGCCGTAGATGGCGTCTTCTTCGCGCATGCGCTCTTTGATGAAGGCGTGGCCGGTTTTGGACATCACCGGCGTACCGCCCGCCGCGGACACCACGTCGACGGTGTTCCAGGAAAGGCGCGGGTCATGAATGATTTTCGCGCCCGGGTTTTTCTCCAGGAACGCTTCCGCCAGCAGGCCGACAATGTAGTAGCCCTCGATGAACTGCCCTTTCTCGTCGAACAGGAAGCAGCGGTCGAAGTCGCCGTCAAAGGCGATACCCATATCCGCGCCGTGCTCAATCACCGCGTTGCGGGTGTCGTCGCGACACTCCGGCAGCAGCGGGTTAGGAATACCGTTCGGGAAGTTGCCGTCCGGGGTGTTGTGCACTTTCACGAAGGTCACTGGCACGTTCAGCGCCTTAAAGTGGGCTTCCAGCGCGTCCACCACCGGACCGGCCGCGCCGTTACCGGAGTTAATCACCAGCTTCAGCGGCTTGAGGTTCGCCACGTTGATGTAGCCCAGCAGGTGGTCGATGTACTCTTTTTGCAGGTTGATTTTTTTGTAGCTGCCGCGCTTAGCCTCATTCACCGGCGGGAAATCGTTGGCTTCCGCCAGGCGCTGCACGTCGCGCAGGCCGGTGTCGCCGCTGATAGGGCGGGCGCCCTTGCGCACCAGCTTCATGCCGTTGTAGTCCATCGGGTTGTGGCTGGCCGTCACTTCGATACCGCCGTCCACGCCCAGGTGGAAGGTGGCAAAGTAAATCTCTTCGGTGCCGGAAAGACCGATGTCCAGCACGTCCACGCCCGCGTCCTGCAGCCCTTTCGCCAGGGCCAGCTTCAGGGATTCGCTGGTCAGACGCACGTCGCCGCCCAGCACGATGGTCTGCGGTTTTAAGTATTCGCCGTACGCGCGGCCAATGCGCCACGCAATGTCTTCATTCAGCTCTTCGCCCAGCTTGCCGCGAATATCGTAGGCTTTAAAACAGGTTAATTTTTCCATGATGACCCCTTTTTCAGGCAACAGTCGGCCCTGACCACTAAATGGCCAAATTAATTTTTTTGTCATTCGTAGGCCCGGTAAGCGCAGCGCCACCGGGCATAATGCAGAGTGCTACACCCGCCCGTAGCGGTCCTGGAAGCGCACGATATCGTCCTCTTCCAGATACGAGCCGGAACGCACCTCAATTAAGTCGAGAGGAATTTTCCCCGGGTTCTCCAGACAGTGCGTCGCCCCCAGCGGAATATAAATGGACTCGTTTTCACCCAGCAGTTTGACTTCACCGTCGATAGTGACTTTGGCGGTACCCGCCACCACCACCCAGTGCTCGGCGCGGTGATGGTGCATCTGTACCGACAGCCCCTCGCCCGGCTTCACGGTGATGCGTTTCACCTGATAGCGGTCACCGGAGTCAATGGAGTCATATTTCCCCCACGGACGGTACACTTCGCGGTGAATATGGTGCTCGTGGCGACCATCCGCCTTAATTTTCTCCACCACTTTTTTAACGTCCTGCACGGCGTTACGGTCGGCAATCAGCACGGCGTCTTTGGTCTGGACAACCACCAGATCTTTCACCCCGACCGTGGTGACCAGGCCGGACTCGGCGTAGACGTAGCTATTTTCCGTTTTGTGGCTAATGACATCGCCGTGATGGACGTTACCCTCCGGGGTATGGGCGCTGATCTCCCACAGGGAGGACCAGGAGCCCACATCGCTCCAGCCCGCATCCATCGGCACCACAACGGCATCTGCCGTGCGCTCCATCACCGCGTAGTCAATGGACTCTTCCGGGCAGGCGAGGAACGCCTCTTCATCCACGCGGATGAAGTCGAGATCCGGGTCCACCACCGCCATCGCTTTCTCGCAGGCGTTCAGAATATCCGGGCGGTATTTGCGCAGCTCTTCCAGATAGCGTCCGGCGCGGAACAGGAACATCCCGCTGTTCCAGTAATACTCACCGCTGGCAACGTAGGCCTGCGCGGTTTCCAGATTCGGTTTTTCGACAAACTGCGCCACGTCAAACGCCACGCTGTCGCCTTCACCCGGCGCCACGCTGCCGCGTCGGATGTAGCCGTAGCCGGTCTCCGGCAGGTCCGGCACGATGCCGAAGGTCACCAGCTTGCCGCTTTCGGCGTAAGGAATAGCCGCACGCACCGCGTCGCGGAATGCGTCTTCCTGCTGGATAACGTGGTCTGCCGCCAGAACCAGCATCAGCGGGTCACAGTCCGGGCTGCTGCGTTTTGCCGCCAGCGCCGCAAGGGCGATCGCAGGCGCGGTGTTACGACCGGCAGGCTCCAGAATGATGTTTTCAGTAAGTTTGTTCAGCTGGCGCAGCTGCTCGGCAACAATAAAGCGGTGCTGTTCGTTACAAATTACCACCGGGCTTTCACACTCCACGCCGTGCAGACGGTTGACCGTCGTCTGCAGCATGGTGAGATCCCCTTTCAGACAGAGGAACTGTTTTGGATAGAGCACGCGGGACAGCGGCCACAACCGGCTACCAGAGCCACCAGCCATCACAACCGGATACAAAGTGGTTTGACTCATGATTTATCCCCGTATATCTGCAATAAATTGGCTCAGCACGTTCTCTTTCTCGAGCGTGCGTTCGGCATATTCACGTGCCACCGTGTTCACTTTTGGCATGGCAAGTGCCTGCTCAATTCCGGTGACCAGCGCCGGGACCGATTCCGGCTCCACGCACACGGCAATGCCCGGATAGCTGTCACACAGCTGGCCTAATTCTGTTTCGGCTTCTGCCGTAATCACCGCGTTGCCGCCCACTGCCAGAATGTTGGTCAGCTTGGACGGCAGCACCGCATCCGCGGCACCGCGTTTTTGCACCACCAGATGGCAGTCGCCCATCTTCAGCAGCGCAGGCAGTGCCTCGTAAGACTGAAGCGGGAAAAATTTCACGTTGGTCAGGCCGCGTTCGCCGACCATTTTTTCCAGCCGCGCTTTTCCACCACCCTGCCCGACAATCACAAACGTCCACGGATGTTGGTTCAGCAGTTGGGCCGCTTCAATCACGCTCTCCAGCCCCTGCTTTTCGCCGATGTTGCCTGAGTAAAGAATGATTTTTTGATCTTCAGGCAAACCAAGCTGCGCGCGCAGCGCCTGAGCGTCTTGCTCAGTCACGTCGCGAAAACGCGCCACTTCGGACCAGTTCGGGAAGAAGATCACCTTCTCCGCCGGGACGCCCTTCTCCTGCGCCTTGTTCATCATCGAGCGCGAAATCGTTGAGACGTAATCCACGTTGTGTAAGCCACTGCGCTCAAACGCGCTGGCGAGCTTAGCCACCTTGCCGCCCTTGCTTTTGCCTGCCATCCCCAGGCCCAGCATGGCGTCAACTTCATAATCCTGAATGTGCAGCAGGGTGCGCGCGCCGGAGAGTTTGCCCAGCAGGCGCATGCCCGGCGTGCAAAACAGCGTTGGCACCACGCCGATGATGCGATCCGGCTTCCAGCGGCGCTGCGCCATCAGCGGGAAGAAACTGCTCAGGGCAAAGCTGCCGAGATGAATCAACCGTTTCAGCGTCGAGGGCTGCTTAGGCACATACAGCGGGCAGCGCCAGACGGTCGCTGCACCCTCTTCGCGACGGTAGCGCCAGCTTGAGTAGCGCTCCCCGACTTTCCATTCCGGGTAGTACGGCGGCGCGGTAATGACCCGCACGTCATGTCCCTGGCTCGCCATCCACTCGACCATCTCGCCGGTGTATTTCCCGATGCCGGTTAGCTCCGGCGAGTAGTTGATTCCGTACACTAAAATTTTCATAAGCCCGGCACTCCGGACTGACGATCGGCCAGGAAATAGGCACGGCTGTTGTCGTGCACATTGTCGCTGGCCAGCAGCGCCTCTGGCGTCAGCCAGCGGTAGTCGTCATGCTGAGAATCAGGCAGACGCAGGTCTGCCTCACTCACCTTCAGGCGGAACCCCAGCACGATGTAGTGCGTGGTGAACCCCGTGCCCGAAAAGTTATCGTCATAGAAGTGCTGCCAGACCCCGTAAAACTGGCCCGCCGCCATCGGCAGCTGCAGGCCCAGTTCCGCCAGAGTGAGACGCTCAAACGCATCGCTCAACGTCTCATCCTTCTGCACGCGCCCGCCGGGCACGAACCAGAAGCCCTGTGCAGGACGGTTGGTTCGTTTCCCCAGCAAGAACTCGCCGCGTTCGTTCTCCACGATAAAATCAATTGAGATGAGCGGAGTGGAACGCACTACCGTGGCAAAATCTTCCTGACTTAAAAACATCGTTACCCCCGGAAGCGGTGCTGGTTTTCCAGGAACCACTGGTAGGTACTGGCCAGTCCCTGCTCCAGTGACACCTCGTGATACCAGCCCAGCTGATGCAGACGGGTCACGTCCAGCAGCTTGCGCGGCGTACCGTCCGGCTTGGTGGCGTCAAACACCACGCGACCTTTGTAACCCACCACCTGCGCGATGGTTTGCGCCAGCTCGCGAATGGTGCAGTCCACGCCGGTACCGACGTTGATATGCGACAGCATCGGCTCGGTATTCTCCTGCCACACTTCGCGATCCAGCTCCATCACGTGAATGCTGGCGGCAGCCATGTCGTCCACGTGCAGGAATTCACGCATCGGCGTACCGCTGCCCCACACCACCACGTCCGGTGCGTTCTCGACGGTCGCCTCGTGGAAGCGGCGCAGCAGCGCCGGGATCACGTGCGAGTTGCTCGGGTGGAAGTTGTCGTGCGGTCCGTACAGGTTGGTCGGCATCACCGAACGATAGTCGCGGTTGTACTGACGGTTGTAGGACTCGCACAGCTTGATCCCGGCAATCTTGGCAATCGCATACGGCTCGTTGGTTGCTTCAAGCGTGCCCTGCAGCAGCTCGCTTTCGGCGATTGGCTGCTTCGCCATTTTCGGGTAGATACAGGACGAGCCGAGGAACAGCAGCTTGTTCACGTTGTGCAGATGCGCCGCGTGAATGATGTTGCTCTCGATCATCATGTTCTCGTAGATGAAATCCGCCGGGTAAGTGTTGTTGGCAACAATGCCGCCCACTTTCGCCGCCGCCAGATACACCTGGTCAATGCGTTCGTTAGCAAAGAAGTCCTGTACCGCACGGCTGTCGAGCAGGTTCAGCTCGTCGCGGGTGCGGACAATCACTTCTACGTCACCGCGCTGCTCGAGCTGGCGCACAATCGCGGAACCCACCATTCCGCGATGACCGGCGACAAAAATACGTTGTTTTGTCATTCTCAGGACTCCAGCGCGATGGCAACCTCGTAGCCATGAGACTTGAGCAGGGAGTGTTTTTTCGCTGCTTCAAGATCTTTGGCAACCATCTCGGAAACCATCTCCTGCAGAGTGATTTCTGGTTTCCAGCCCAGCTTCTCGTGCGCTTTGGTTGGGTCACCCAGCAGGGTTTCTACTTCAGCAGGACGGAAGTAGCGCGGGTCAACCTGCACAATCACGTCGCCTGGCTTCACGCCCGGTGCATCGTGGCCGGTCACGGACACAACGATACCTTTCTCTTCCACGCCGGTACCTTCAAAGCGCAGTTTGATGCCCAGCTGTGCCGCGGCCATTTCAACGAACTGACGTACGGAGTACTGCACGCCGGTCGCAATCACGAAGTCTTCTGGCTGTTCCTGCTGCAGCATCATCCACTGCATTTTCACGTAGTCTTTGGCATGGCCCCAGTCACGCAGGGAATCCATGTTGCCGAGGTGCAGGCAAGACTCCAGACCCTGCGCGATGTTGGCGATAGCGCGGGTGATTTTGCGGGTCACGAAGGTTTCGCCGCGACGCGGAGATTCGTGGTTGAACAGGATGCCGTTACAGGCGTACATGCCGTAGGATTCACGGTAGTTCACGGTGATCCAGTAGGCGTACAGTTTTGCTACCGCATACGGAGAGCGCGGGTAGAACGGCGTGGTCTCTTTCTGTGGGATTTCCTGCACCAGACCGTACAGCTCAGAGGTGGATGCCTGGTAGAAGCGAGTTTTCTTCTCAAGGCCGAGGAAGCGGATCGCTTCCAGCAGACGCAGCGTACCCATGGCATCAACGTCAGCGGTGTATTCCGGGGACTCGAAGGAGACCGCGACGTGGCTCATCGCGCCCAGGTTGTACACTTCATCCGGCTGCACTTCCTGCAGGATACGGGTCAGGTTGGAGGTATCGGTCAGGTCGCCGTAGTGCAGGTGGAATTTCGGGTTCGCCGCGTGAGGATCCTGATAGATATGATCCACACGTTCGGTGTTGAAAGAAGACGCACGACGTTTAATACCGTGCACTTCATAACCTTTTTCCAGCAGGAACTCTGCCAGGTAAGAACCATCCTGCCCGGTAACGCCGGTGATGAGAGCGACTTTAGACATGTTTATATTCCTCTACTTATGAATTTAATCAGTTTCAACGCGTTCGCGTATCACCACTGCGGGGTTGCCACGGCAAACTTTATTTGCCGGTAGCGATTTAAAAACGCTGCTGCGGGCACCGACTACCGTGCCATCGCCAACAGAAACACCCGGTGCAACAAAAACATCCGTTGCCAGCCAGCATTTTTCGCCAATCACAATAGGCGAAGCGGTAATATCAAAATGCTGACTCATAAAATCGTGGCTGCCGGTGCACAAATAACATTTCTGTGAAACCACCGAATTTGCGCCAATCGTAATCTCGCCCAGGGTATATAACACCGCGTCATCCCCTACCCAGGCGTAATCCCCAAGCGTTAATTTCCACGGATAGGTAATTTTTACCGAAGGTCTGATGACTACGTTTTTTCCTATTTTTGCGCCAAACAGGCGCAATAAAAATGCTCGCCAGCGGTACAGTATTTGTGGAGACCAGGCAAATAAGGTGGCCTGAACGGCCCACCACAGCTGCACTTTAATACCGCCCGCGCCCCGAAAACCTTTCGGTACCGAGAAACCTTTCAGATCCTGCATTACGTTTCCTTATATTCAGGCTTTGTTATATAAGGCTTTCGTTTTACCCGTGGTGCGCACGCGTAATAAATAAGACAATTCCGCCCAGAATGCCGGCACGCGTAATATTTTACGCTGTACGTTTTTGGCATCCTGGCACAATTCCAGGTTATTAGACGTTGACACGCCGCCCATTGAGAATTCAGATACCAGCCCTTTAATTCGACGGAACGGGTAACCTGATTTGTACAGGCTGGCAGCCAGTGCATAATCGGAAGACACTTTATACTGCAAATCGTAAGGCTGTTTTTTCAGACCTTTTACCGGGAAGAAAATAGCCTGATGGCTGGCCGGTAAGCTGTGATAGATATACCAGCCAGGCTTCGCGCTGCGGCACACTTTATGTCCGTCGCCAAAATCGAGCAGTGCATCGCCAATATACATGGCATCCTCTTTCTGGCGCGCCAGCTGACGGGCAAACAGCGCCACGTCATCATGGAAAATGTCGCCCGAATTCAGGAAGATGGCATAACGGCCTTGTGCCATGTTGATGCCTTTATTCATCGCATCGTAGATGCCTTTATCTTTCTCGCTGATGTAGCGTAAGTTGAACTCACCGTTGAGTTTTTCCAGAAACTCCGCCGTGCCATCGTTCGAGCCGCCGTCGACCACAATCCACTCAAAGGTGAGGCTTGGATCGCGCGCCAGGTTGCGCAGCGAGCGCCAGGTTTTTACCACCCCTTCGTAATTACGAAAAGCGACAGTAATGACGCTAAGAAACATAAATCACCTCATTTCGTCATACGTTCGTAATATTAAGCGCCTTGCGCAGAATAAACGGACAGACAATCAAGAAAGCATATTCCGGGCTAAATATTGACCCGGTAAAAAACAGCGACACCGGAGTAAAAAGATAAAGCTGAACGCGAAAGTTCTGGTTATCACCAAACGCGTTAATCATCATTTTGAAAACTTTAAACAGATACCACAGGGTCAACAGTACGGCGAACCACGAAAAATAAATAATTAACAGATACAGACCATTGTCTATGGTTTTACCGACATCCGCACCGTTAAAGATTCCGAATGATGCAACATATTCGTAAAGTGAGCCGAATCTTACTACCCCATCAATATGGGTTAAGGAATAACCCACCATCACCAGTGGCCCAATGATGCGATAATAGGACGAAGATCCTTCCGTTCCCAAATCACCCAGACGTTCTGAGATGTACGGGAAGGCAAATATCACGCCTACCATAAATACCGTCAGAGAGATAATCGCCAGCGGCAGTTTTTTCTTAATCGCATCTTTGTTCAGGTACTGGAACGCCCACTCCAGCAGGTAAAACAGGATAAATGTCATTACCCCTGAGAACGATCCAGACAGAACAATTCCTGCAAGAATCATAGCATCGGTCTTAGGCGTTTTGATACCAAACTGTTTGATGCTGAGCCAAATTGAGATTAACGCCAGAGCGAAAAACGCCGGTTCAAAATAGAGGGCTGTAGTACGCTTCCCGCCAAACTTGATGAAGTTCAATACATAGCTGTTACTGTAAATGAGATATTTCGAAATTATCTCCATCAGGCTGCTGCCACCGGTTAGAATAATTTGCGCCATCTCCATGGCAGCAAGCATAACAATTAACGCAACGGCAATATAAAAGAACCTAAGGATTTTCCGATAATTGTGTGGAGAAATAGTTTTAAACCGAATACTCCAGACCATACCGATAATAATGACGATATAAACAAACAGCATGGTTGACGTGACGTATTTACTGGCATCCAGCGACTGGCCAAAGATGTAGTTAAACAGCGTCAGGCCCGTGCCCAGCCCTAAGGCAATCATCAGCTTCTTCAGGTTGATTTTATCGACATACAGCAGAAGCAGAACGGGCAAGAAGGTCACGATGGTTATCGGGAAGCTTTCGCCGAGCTGGGCAATTTTGACGTTGACCAGCAGGTAGATCAGCGGCAGCAGCAGATAACTACAGACTCTGATAGAACGAGACATATTCCTCCAGCATCTGTTGTCCACTGTAGGCCTTGCGGCTGCGGTTGCGGAACGATTCCAGGTCAGTGCCAAAAACGATCTCAGCAATCTGCGCCTTCGGCAGCTGTACCAGGGGCAGGACCTCCTGCTCCGTGAAGGTTTTCCCGCCGGATTTTTCCAGCACTTCACGCGCCGCATCGCTGTGGGTGGCAATCACCGGCACGCCGATTGAGAGCGCTTCGCAGAGGATCAGCGGGTAGTTATCCACGCGGGAGCTGAACACCAGCGCGTCCATTTCATTCAGCGCGCTCATCAGCTTGCGCTTGTCGGTTTCAAACCCGTGGTTCACCACGTTAGCCCCTTCGAACGGTGAAAATTTGCCGAAGGTATGAAGCTCTATCTTGTCCCCCAGCGCCATCATGTCGCGCACCAGCTGCTGGTTGGTTTTACCGTCGTAGCGCAGGTCATGCGCAACGATAGCGATTTTCGGTTTGCCTGCGGTTTCCGCCACCGGGGTCAGCTCCGCAAGAATGGCTTCCGTCGCCACGTCGATGCCGTTGTTGATAATCTGACAGCGCCCTGCCCCGTACAGACTGTTGAAGGCATCGGCCACGTGCTGGCTTGGAGAGATAAACGTACAGCCGAGCGAGAGCATGTCGCGGAACAGCTGACGCTTTCCGGCCACCAGCTGATGCGCGCGATCCACCTTCACCGGCGGATAGTTGCTTAACGTCGGGCACTTCTGGCAGTTATCTTTCCAGCCTTCGCAACCGTCGGTAAACGCGCAGCGCCCGGTTACGCTCCAGTGATCGTGCAGCGTCCAGACAAAACGGGTGTCGGGCTTGTGGGCCTGCACCTTCTGACAAAACGCCACCACCTCTTCCAGATTCAGCCAGTAGCTGTGCAGCACGTGAAAATGCAGCACAACCGGGCCCGTGGTGCGGGTCACCGTGCGGTAAAGATTGTTCAGGTTGCCAAACAGATCGCGGTTAAACAGGCGGAACAGCGCGATGTTGGCAATCGAGGTCAGACGCGGCGTGTGCTTGTGCACCTGCGGGAAGTTATCGTGGCTGACGCTTTTCTTGCCGCCTTTGCCGTAGCCATAAATAAAACGCGACTGAAGTCCTTTTTGCAGCGCGCGCTGGTGCAGATCCAGGGCCACGCCTGCCGCTCCGCCTTCTGCGAGGCGTACGTTAAATTGCAGAATGTTCATTTAATCACCTTCACGCGGGCTTTTTCTCCCACCACCAGCGCGTTATCCGGAATGCTGTCCAACACCACGCTGCCAGCACCAATCGTGACGTTATTACCAATCGTGATGTCACCAACGATCACCACGTTCGCCCCCAGCTCGACGTTATTGCCGATGACCGGGCAGGCCAGGCTGTCAGGCCCACGGTTGCCAATGGTGACCGCATGACGAATGGTGAAATCATCCCCAGCGACCACGAACTTGTTGATCACCACCGCATAGCCGTGGTGGATGGTAAAGCGGCGGCCAATGGTGGCAGCGGCCTGGATTTCATAGCCAAAAAAGCATTCGGTGATGATGCGATACAGCACCAGCACGGGTGCCGCCCAGATGTTGTTCAGGACGTTTTTCTTACGCCACACCGAGCAAAAGTGCGCGATGCGGTACGCCAGAACCATGCAGCACGGACGCAGGCTCCAGCTGTTAGCGCGGCAATCTTCCAGAAACATTATTTCCCCCGAAGCCCGTCAGCCAGGCGCTTGCCGTTACGCACGGAAAGCAGCGTCAGCAGCGTGCGCCAGTTCATGCGCTTATTGCGGATCTGATAGAGGGTAAAGAGCTGATATTTACGGCTGGCACGGTCAAACTTGTCCTTGTGCTTGCGGTAAAAATGGAAGTAGCCGGAGAACTTTTTCGGCGAGGAGGTGATTTGCATCTCCCCGTGGTTGATGTGCAGGATCTGCGTGGCCTCTTCCACTTTCCACGGTTCACCGTATTCCACCACCATGCGCAGGAAGATATCGTAATCCTGCGCGGCCTTGAGTTCGGTATCGAACAGGCACTCTTTGAAACGCCACGCCCAGGTGAAGACCTGGTTACCAATAATGTTGCGCTTGTAGAACAGGCGGCGAGAATAAGGTGATTTCGGATACAGCGGCAGACTGGCGGGCTGCGAGTAAACTTCGCCCTGGCAGACATAGTCGTTGGCATACAGGAAAGCGTGTGTAACCAGCTGTTCTTTATGCGACAGGAAGATAGACAGGCGGTTCGGCGTCCATTCGTCATCGTCGTCGATACCGGTCAGATACTGCCCTTTGGCCTGCATAATCGCCTGATTACGCACCGCACATGCGCCGGAGTTAATGGCGTTATGCGTATAGACCACCCGCGGGTCGTTGAGGTCAGTCACAAACTTTTGCAGCTGTTCATACGAGGAAGAGCAGTCATCAACGATGATCAGCTCCCAGTTATCGTAATCCTGACGTAACACCGACTTGATTGCGCGGATCGCCAGCTGCTGACGATTCCATGTCGGCATATAGATTGAAACTAAAGGGCGTTGTGTGGTCATTTTTTCCCCTCACCCCGGCCCTCTCCCCAAAGGGGAGAGGGTGAAAGGCAGCCAGTGGTTATCATTACGTTCGTCCCCCAAATCCAGCACCGAACAGTCCCCTCTCCCCTTTAGGAAGAGGGTTAGGGTGAGGGGTGTGGGGTGTGTTTTTTTATTTACTGTCAGACTTATATTCGTACTCGTAATACCCGTAATCCTGGTACCCGGTCGCGCGGCGGAAGATGGAGTTCAGGATCACCCCTTTCACCTCAATGCCGTTCTGCTCGAAGCGGCTCAGGCTGGTTTCCACCTCTTTCAGTGTGTTCACCGCGTAACGCGCTACCATCAGCGTGGTACCCGCATGGCGGCCAACAACGGCCGCGTCGGTCACGGCCAGAATTGGCGGCGTATCGATCAGCACCAGGTCGTAATTTTTGCTCGCCCACTCCACCAGCTCGGTGAAGCGTTCGCTCATCAGCAGCTCGGACGGGTTAGGCGGCACCTGACCGCGTGGGATCAGGTCAAATTTCGGCACCGTTGTTGGTTTCGCGCTCTGGCTAATGTCGCCTTTGCCGAGCAGGATTTCCGACAGGCCGTTAACGTTGTTGGTGCCCAGCAGTTCGTGGGTATAGCCCTTGCGCATATCGCAGTCGATCAGCAGCACGCGCTTGTTGGTCTGGCTGACCACCGCCGCCAGGTTGGCGCAGACGAAGGTTTTACCGATTGACGGGCTAACGCCGGTTAACATCAGGACGTTGTTTTTGGCCTGCATCATGGCGAAGTGCAGACTGGTACGCAGGCTACGGATCGCTTCGATAGCGAGGTCGGTCGGGTTACCCACCGCCAGCAGCTGGCTCTGTTTGTAACGCTTAACGCCCTTGATGGTTTTGACACTGTCACGGGATTTTTGCCACTCAGACAGCGGAATGCTGGCATAGACGTTGATACCGCTCTCTTCCAGCACCTGCGGGCTTTCGATACCGCGGTTGAACAGGGAACGCAACAGCACGCCCACGATGGAGAGCATCAGGCCGAGAATAATGCTGCCGAGAATGATCAGCGCTTTCTTCGGCTTCAGTACGCCAGGCTGGGTAATAGCCGGGTCGACGATGCGCACGTCACCCACGGTACTGGCTTCGGTGATTTTCAGCTCCTGCTGCTTGTTCAGCAGCTGCATGTAAACCTGCTGTCCGGACTCCACGTCGCGGGTCAGACGCACGATCTCCTGCTGCGTTTTCGGCATCGCGGTCACGCGGTCATTGAGCTTCGCTTTCTCTTCTTCCAGCGTACGGCGTTTCTCCAGCAGCGTGCGGTAGGCCGGGTGACGTTTGGTATAAAGCTTGGAAATCTCCGCCTCTTTGAAGGTCAGCTCGTTGAGCTGCGCATCAATGTTAACCATCGAATCGAGGACCGATTTCGCTTCCAGCGGCAGGTCAACGGAGTCTTTATCCTGACGGTAGGCGTTCAGCTTGTTCTCGGCATCATCCAGACGGCCGCGTACTTCCGGGAGCTGTTTCGCAAGAAAGGCCAGGCTTTTCGCCGCTTCCGCCGATTTACGCTCAACGTTCTGCTCAAGATAGTTGCGGGTAATGCTGTTCAGGATGTCGCGGATCTGATCCTTATCTTCACCGGTAAAGGTCATGCTCAGCACGCCGGTGTCCTTACCGTTTTCGGTGACGGTCAGGTTGTTCTGCAGATTGTTGATCATCCCCAGCGTGGAGAATTTGGTGACGGTGAATTCACCGCCCTCCTGGGCGTTGATCGCGCTGACCATCATGCTGACGCCGTCTTTGGTCAGCATCTGCCCTACTTCACCGCGCGCGCTAAAACCTGCGTCGCTGGTTAGCTGGTACTGTTTCGGACCAAGCACCGTCAGGGTAAACGTCTGATCGGCAGCCCCTTTCGGCAGCACGAAGTCAGTCACTTTCACCGTGTCGTTGCTTCGCCCCATCAGACGATCCCAGCCGGCACCAAAGACCGGGAAGGTATTTTTGGTGACGGAGATATCGAGCCCGAGGTCGTGAACCGTTTTACCCAGCACCAGACGTGACTGGATGAGCTGAATTTCGGCGTCGGATGCCGGCGGCTTGTTCGCCAGCGCGGAACCGATGTCCTGCACCAGCGAGTTGCCGGTATTCTGCTCGATCTGCACCAGCGCGTCGGCGCTGTAGATAGGGGTGGCGAACAGCGTGTAGACGACGGCCGCCGCGGCAAATACGGCGGTAATGCCAAGCACCCACCACTTTGCCTCTACAACAGTGCCGACCAGGCGCCCAATATCAATTTCATCACTGCCCGAAATCGGGGCGGCAGAAGGTCTTGTTTTTTCTGTCATTGTTATCCCTGCTGAACTTTCAGTGCCTGCGCCCACTGTTGGGCAGACTGGTCAAGTAAGGTGTATACCGCCTCAAAGGCCTCATGGCTTTTGCGATACGGATCGGGGATTTCACGTTCATTGTCCCAGTGACCAAACAGCATCACCTTGCCGCGCATCTCCGGAGCGATCTCGCACAGCGCATGAATATGGCGTTTTTCCATCGTCAGGATCAGATCATACTCCCGGCACATGCGGCCAGTGACCTGGCGGGCCACGTGGCCGTCGAGAGAGAGGTGATGATCCCGCGCCACGCTCGTAGCGCGCTCATCGGCACCTTTACCGACCAGTGCACCCAGCCCTGCCGAATCAACGGTCAGTTCGGGCTGGTAGTGTTTCAACAACCGTTCAGCCGTGGGGGAACGGCAAATGTTCCCCACGCATACCACCAGAATTTTGTTAAACATCGCGGATTACCAGGTATGAATGTCGCGCGCCGTATCCGTCATGTAGCGAACGCCACTGATGGTTGGCAGCAACTGGTTGATCAGACGGTTCCAGCGGGCAACCGGCGCGGTGGTGACGTACACCACATCGTATGGCTGAAGACGGAACTCCGTCGCCATCACCAGAGAGGTCGCATCGGACATATCCAGCTGGTAGATGTTGGCAATCTTGCCTTTCGCACTGCCCTCACCTTTAAGCGGACGGATCACGAAGATACCGGTCGCGTTAGAGGTCGTCAGATCGATACCTTCAGCATTGCCCAGCGCTTCGGTCAGGGTCATACCGCTGAAGTCCATTTTGAGGGTGCTCTGTTTCTTCACTTCACCCATCACGAAGACTTTCAGATCGTCATTGCGCGGTACGTAGAGAATGTCGCCCGGATAGAGAAGACGGTTCTGGGTCAGATCGCCGTTTTGCATCAGCGCCTGCAGCGAAATGCGCTGCTCCTTCCCATTGTGGGTGAGTACCACGTTGCGCCAGTCGGCGCCGTCGGTTAACCCGCCCGCGGCGTTAATGGCATCCAGTACGGTCAGAGGAACGTTGGTGATGGCCTGCTGGCCGGATTTGTTCACCTGGCCTGAGATATAGGCTTTTTGCGAGCGGAATGCGGCGATATTAACGTCCACCTGCGGATCGGCGATGTACTGCGCTAAGCGGCCGGTAATATCACTACGGATCTCGGCAAGCGTTTTCCCTGCAACATGGACTTTACCAATGTAGGGATAGAACATGGTGCCATCTGACTGCACCCAGTTACCGGTGTCGCTTGAGCTGCGGTACTGGCCCGCTGGCGTGGTCAGTTCCGGGTGGTCCCAGACGGTCACGTTGATCACGTCACCCGGCCCCACGCGGTACTGGTAGGACGCAATTTCCTGGTCCAGCGACATATTCGGCTGGGCAACATTCGGACGTGGACGTAATTGTTCGACCAGACGAGGCGTAAGTGGATAAACATTCACCATTTTGTCGAGATCAAAATCGGCATCCTGTTGCTTGATCACATCCTTACCCATTGTTGACATATTGCTGCCGGGAAAGACCGTGCAACCACTCATCAAGGTCACAGACACCAATAATGGCATCAATTTCATTTTGGATTTCATCATTGATTATTTATCACTTTGGCAGAGTAATTACCCTGTGCAATTTAAATAAGCTCGAGTCGTATTGGGTTTCAGCATGCAGTTAATCAAATAGAAATATAACTGGCATCAGTCCTAAAAAAAGCTTATTCATCCATTGGCTATTGACAGAATAATCGGGGCTGATTCACACGCTTTCAGGCACGCTACCGCCCTTGGCTTTCAGTTACCAATCCACTGACTAAACAATGTGTTATGGATAGACACCCTCTTGAGCAAGGTCTTCTGGAAATATATCAGCCGCTTGAGAAACCAGACGGATAATGAATAACCATCCCTGAAGACCGAACATTAATAGCAACACCGAGATTTAACATTTGATGCTGGGAGAATTGTTGCAGCTAACCTAATAGCAGGCAAGGAGACAACTGTCCTAATATCAGTTTTTAAGATTAATATTAAGAGCAAATTTTTGACCTTTTAGGAATTTCTTTATATTGACAAAAAGAGACTAAAAACCATTATCTGCGATATATCCTAAAATGCTTTCTTTGTAATTAAATATACGTATTTCGCTTATTTACACCCTGTTGAGAATGCTCTCTTTTTTACCCCTCGTATTAAGAGAAATCTCAGCCCGGCATTGCAATTTCCCCCAGCTTTATCCATGATCGAAGTGTGACATTCGTCATATAACAGAAGGTATTACTATTACTATGGAATGGATTGCCGATCCCTCAATCTGGGCCGGGCTGGTTACGCTGGTCGTCATCGAGTTAGTGCTCGGGATTGATAATCTGGTCTTTATCGCCATCCTCGCTGAAAAACTGCCCCCTTCCCAGCGCGACCGCGCGCGCGTGACGGGTCTGCTGCTGGCGATGGTGATGCGGTTACTGCTGCTGGCCTCTATCTCCTGGCTGGTCACGCTCACTCAGCCACTGTTCTCCATTCACGGTCTGAGTTTTAGCGCCCGCGATCTCATCATGCTCTTCGGCGGGTTGTTCCTGCTGTTCAAAGCCACCGTGGAACTCAACGAGCGGCTGGAAGGCAAAGACAGCGAGAACCCAACCCAGCGCCGCGGGGCGAAATTCTGGCCGGTGGTAGCGCAGATCGTGGTGCTGGATGCGGTCTTCTCCCTGGACTCGGTGATCACCGCCGTCGGGATGGTGGACCACCTTGCGGTGATGATGGCCGCGGTGATTATCGCCATCACCCTGATGGTGATGGCCAGCAAGGCGCTCACACGGTTTGTGAACAGTCACCCGACAATCGTCATCCTCTGTCTGAGCTTCCTGCTGATGATTGGCTTTAGCCTGGTGGCCGACGGTTTTGGCTTCCATATTCCGAAAGGCTACCTGTATGCCGCCATCGGGTTCTCCGTCATGATTGAAGCGCTTAACCAGCTGGCGATATTTAACCGCCGCCGCTTCCTGTCCGCGAATCAGACCCTGCGTCAGCGTACGGCCGACACGGTTATGCGCCTGTTAAGCGGTAAGAAAGAGGATGCGGAGCTGGACGCCGAATCCTCAGCCATGCTGGCCGACCACAGCGACGGGCTGATCTTTGATCCGCAGGAACGGCGGATGATCGAGCGGGTGCTCAATCTGAACCAGCGGACGGTCAGCAGCATCATGACCTCACGACATGACATTGAACATATCGACCTGACGGCACCGGAAGAGCACATTCGCGCCCTGCTGGATAAAAACCAGCACACCCGCGTGGTGGTGACCGGCGGTGAAGAGGAAGAGGAGCTGCTGGGCGTGGTGCACGTTATTGACCTGCTCCAGCAGCAGCTGCACGGCGAGCCGCTCAATCTCCGCATCCTGGTACGCCAGCCGCTGGTCTTCCCGGAGGGGCTACCGCTGCTCTCCGCCCTTGAGCAATTCCGTAACGCGCGCACGCACTTTGCCTTTGTGGTGGATGAGTTTGGTTCGGTGGAAGGACTGGTCACGCTCAGCGACGTAATGGAAACCATCGCCGGTAATCTGCCAAACGAGGTGGATGAGATTGATGCCCGCCACGACATTCAGAAAAACGCAGACGGTTCGTGGACGGCTAACGGCCATATGCCGCTGGAAGATCTGGTGCAATATGTCCCGCTGCCGCTGGATGAAAAGCGGGAATATCACACCATTGCCGGTCTGCTGATGGAGTATTTGCAGCGTATCCCGCAGCCGGGGGAAGAGGTTCAGGTGGGCGACTATCTGCTGAAAACCCTGCAGATTGAAAACCATCGCGTGCAGAAGGTTCAGCTCATTCCGCTGCGGGATGAGGAAGAACTGGATTTTGAGGTATAAAAAAGCCGGGTGGCGCTTCGCTTACCCGGCCTACGATGTTCGGTTTTTGTAGGCCGGGTAAGGCGGAGCCGCCCCCCGGCGCAACAGGCATCACAGCTTATCCAGCAGCTTTTTCACATCCTTGCCGTCCTGTGAATCTTTATTACGATCCGCCCAGCCGCTAAGCCGACGTTTCGCTTCATCCTGCAGATGCTTACGCAGGATCTGATCCACCTGCAGGCTGTAATTCAGGGCCTGCCATTTACCATATACGGTCAGCGGAACCGGCGTCTCTTTCAGGAAGTCGATGAGCTTGCTCTCACCCTGCCAGCCGGAAAGTACCCGCACGTTAAAGCGCGTGTCCGCCGTCTCTTTCACCAGATCCAGCTTACCGTCACCCGTCATTGATAACAGTGAAGAGGTGCCCTGCATTCCGTCGAGAGAAAGTTGTCCGTTGTCCAGCGTCAGGTCCGCGGTGAAGCTGTCGAGGCGCGTGGCGCTGTCATAGTTATCCTGCGCTTTCACATCGCTGCTGCGCTCAACCGCCTGCTGCACCAGCTGCTGGAAGTTAAGCCCTTCCATACGGGAGTTTTTCAGATCAAGATGCGCCTGCCCCTGCCACTCGCGGCGGAAAGCATCGGCATCAATTTTCGTGCCTGAGAAGTCACCCGCTAGCGTCAACTGCCCCGTCAGGGATATCGGGTAGTTAAACGCTTTCAGGATGGTACCTATCTCAACGTTGTCGAGACGCGGCTGGAATTCGGCGCTGGCAACGTCTTTACGGACATCCAGCGTGCCGGGCAGCGAGAGGTTCCCTGCGCCCATCTTACCGCTCAGTTCGGAGATCACCAGCAAACCGTTATGGTTAAACATCTGGCTGCTCACGTCGGTAAAATCAATACCGCGCCAGCGCAGGCTATTGGCTTTCAGCAGAATATCCGCCGTGAATCCGCGCAGGGCGTTATAGTCAGGTTGATCAAGATTAGACGAGATAACCGGACGCGATACCGGTGCCTGGCTTTGCCCCGTCTGCGTGGCATCGCTGTCGGTGGCGCTGGCTGGCAGCGGCGGCAGCAGGTTTTCCAGATTGAGCTTGTCAAACTGCAGATTCAGCACCCACTTCGGCTTCTCTTCGAGCGTAACGCTCGCCTGCCCCTTCAGGCTACTGTCATTTGCCTGCAGGTTGAGATTATCCAGCTCCAGCTGCTTTTGTTCTTCGCGCCAGACGGCCTGCAGCGTTCCCTGCCCGGTGATCCCCTGAGTGGGAAGATCGGCCCCCGTCAGCTGCCAGTCCAGTTGCTGAATGTCAGCGGTGAGCTGGTGCGGATAGTCTGAGGCATTGACGCTGGCATTCAGCGACAGGGTCAAATCACGCTGATCGCGATTCACGCGCCCGCTAAACGCCACCGACGCAAGATGGTGATCGTCCTGTTCCATCTGCAGGTTAATGTTGCGAACGGTCACCTGCTCCTGGTGCTCATGCTGGAAAACCAACACGCTATCGGCCACTTTCAGCTTGCCGATATCAAAGGACCAGCCTGTATCAGACGGCTCATCAGGCAGGGTATTTTCGCGCGGCGCAACCGGCGCATTTGCATCGCGCACGGCTTCCGATTGCGGGGTGAGCTGAATCACCGCGCCTTTCAGCATCACCTGTTTAACCTGCAGCTGATGGGAAATGAGCGGGAACAGCGCCACATCAAGGCGCATGTTGTCTGCAGAGACCAGCGGCTGGGACGCCCCCGGTGCCGTAAGCGACATGCGGCCAGAGAGAATGCTGAGCTGCGGCCAGACGTGCCAGCGCAGCGGCCCGTCAAGCTTCAGTTGATAACCACTGCGTGCCTCGACCTGCCGCACCATGTAAGCGCGGAAATCGTTGGGGTTAACCAGCAGAACCAACGCCGAAAGGCCGGCCACCAGCACCACCAGCAAAATCATCAGCGTTGTCAGAACTCTTCTCATGGCATCCTCAATGGGCTAACGATCAGTCTTTATCAATACGGCTGGCAACCGCGCCCTGCTGGTCGCGATATTTTGCGTCCTGCCGACGGTTATAAGGACGATCTGCCGGGCCTGACAGCGGTTCAAAACTCAACGCGCCGATCATCATCCCCGGGCGCAGCGCCAGCGGCAATTTACCGGCGTTGAAGAACTCCAGTACGATACGCCCCGACCAGCCTGGATCGATACGGTGCGCGGTCACGTGGACCATCAGTCCCAGTCGTGCCAGCGAAGAACGGCCATCAAGCCAGCCGACCAGGTCAGGAGGCAGGGTGACGGATTCAAAGGTCACCGCCAGGGCCAGTTCACCTGGGTGAAGATAAAAGGCTTCGCCCTCGTCGATAACGATTTCGTCACTCATCACGCGATCGAGCGCGGCGCTGACTTCGTCCTTCGGCCCGCTAAGGTCAATGAACGGTGCGGTATGGCCGCTAAAGGTGCGGAATTTATTACCTAACCGTACATCAACGGTCACGCCATTGATACGCTCAACAGGTGGACGTGGGGTAATAGACAAACGGCCTTCATCCAGCCAGGCTTCTATATCGCGATCACAAAGACGCATGGCACTTTCTCCTTTCATGCATCGTACCCTGAAGCGGTAAGCGCTCAGGGTAAAACCAGGTTATCTCTGAACGGTACACAATTCACGCGGCTTATTCAAAAAACTGGCTGATTTTCGCTTTTAAGATATCAATAGCAATGCGGTTTTTACCCCCGCGCGGCACGATGATATCGGCGTATTGTTTGGATGGCTCAATAAACTGCAGGAACATCGGGCGGACCGTTTTCTGGTATTGCGCCATAACGGAGTCCATCGAACGTCCACGTTCATTCACGTCGCGCTTGATGCGGCGCATCAGGCAGATATCCAGCGGGGTATCAACGAAAATCGAGAAGTTCATGGATTCACGCAGGCGGGCGTCGGTCAGCAGCAGGATGCCTTCAAGGATAATGACCTTTTTCGGCTCGATGCGGATCGTTTCCTGGGTGCGGGTGTGTTCTACGTAGCTGTAAACGGGCAACTCAATCGCCTGGCCGCTCTTAAGCGCTTCTAAATGCTGGAACAGCAGGCTGTGATCCATCGCATTGGGGTGGTCATAGTTGGTTTTGACGCGTTCTTCCATCGACAGATGGGATTGATCTTTGTAATAGCTGTCTTCGGGAATGACGCCGATATGCTCATCACCTACTTGTTCACGCAGTTCGCGATAAAGCGTACTGGCAATTAGACTTTTACCTGAAGCCGATGCGCCGGCGATGCCTATAATGACGCACTGATGAGACTTATCAGTCATAAATTTAGCGACCTGATTAACCTGGATGTTAAGGAAGGACGACGCCGGAGCGTCAAACGCGGCAATTATAGGGATTTCGCGGGCGTGATACCAGTCGAATGCACAGGTTCTGCGAGACTGGCCGAAAAGTGACGTTTTATTCCCTGAGTGAAATTTAAATGAACGTTTTTTCAGCGTTTAATCGTTTTTTTTAACGGAGTAAGTATTTAATAAGTCTATGGTGTCAAATTCTGAGCGGTCACCATATGAATTGTAAATTGTTTGTACTAGCATAAACCAAATTATCAAATTCACGCGTTCGGACATCTTCCCTGACGGCATGGCGTCTCTGGATAAAGCGGTAATGAATAAACAATACCAGCGGGTTTTGGTTACCACCCCACATCCTCTAATACGACTTGTCTGTCTGGGCCTGGTCACCTTTATCTTTACCTTATTTTCGCTGGAGCTCACCCGCTTCGGTACCCTGCTGGCCCCGCTCTGGTTCCCCACCGCCATTATGATGGTGGCGTTTTACCGCCATGCGGGAAAAATGTGGCCGGGAATCGCCCTGGCCTGTTCGTTCGGCAATGTTCTGGCCTCGTGGATGCTGTTTTCATGGGGGTCGGTCAGCTTCATCTACCCTTCTATCAACGTCATTGAAGCCGCTATCGGCGCGCTGTTTCTGCGCAAATGGCTCCCGTGGTACAACCCGCTGCAGAATCTGAACGACTGGATCCGCGTGGCCATCGGCAGCGCGCTGGTACCGCCGCTGGTGGGCGGTATTCTGGTGTCTCTGCTGGCACCCGGCCCTGAACCCCTGCGTAATTTCTTCGTCTGGGTGTTGTCAGAAGCCATTGGCGCGCTGGCGCTGGTGCCGCTGGGCCTGCTGTTTAAACCCCATTATCTGCTGCGCCACCGTGACCCGAGATTGCTGCTGGAAACGCTGACCACGCTGGCCGTAACGTTAGCCCTCAGTTGGGCAGCCATCACCTGGCTGCCGTGGCCTTTCACCTGCGTGATTGTTCTGCTGATGTGGAGCGCCGTGCGCCTGCCACGGATGGAAGCGTTCATGGTGTTTCTGGTCACCGTGATGGTTGTGTCGCTGATGATTGCCCGTAACCCTCTGGCGCTGACCACCCAGCACGCCGGGCCGATGCTGAACGCCCCCTGGCTGCCGTTCCTGATGCTGCTCCTGCCCGCTAACGTGATGACCATGGTGATGTACGCCTTCCGCGCCGAGCGCAAACACATCACCGAAAGCGAGGAGCGCTTCCGCAATGCGATGGAGTATTCGGCCATCGGTATGGCGCTGGTCAGCATTGAGGGCAAATGGCTTCAGGCTAACAAGGCGCTGTGCAATTTCCTCGGTTACAGCCAGACGGAGCTCCAGTCGCTGACCTTCCAGCAGCTCACCTGGCCGGAAGATCTGCACACCGACCTGGAACAGCTTGAACAGCTGGTCAATGGCGATATCAATACCTATACCCTCGAGAAGCGCTATTACACCCGCGACGGGGAAGTGGTCTGGGCGCTGCTGGCCGTCTCCGTCGTGCGTCATGCCGACGGCTCGCCGCTCTATTTTATCGCCCAGATTGAAGACATTAACGACCTGAAGCAGACCGAATGGGTCAATAAGCGCCTGATGGAGCGCATTACGCTTGCTAACGAAGCGGGCGGCATCGGCATCTGGGAGTGGGATCTGGAGCCAGACATTATCAGCTGGGACAAGCGGATGTTTGAGCTGTATGAAATCCCGCCGCACATCAAGCCCACCTGGCAGCTCTGGCATGACACGATGCTGCCGGAAGATCGCGCCCACGCAGAGAAGGTGCTGCGGGACTCTCTGATTTCCCGTCTGCCGTTTAAGCTGGAATTTCGCATCCGCGTGAAGGAAGGCGTGCGCCATATTCGCTCCCTGGCGAACCGGGTGCTTAATAAGCAGGGTGAGGTCGAACGGCTGCTCGGCATCAACATGGACATGACCGAGGTTAAGCAGCTCAACGAAGCCCTCTTCCAGGAAAAAGAGCGTCTGCACATCACCCTCGATTCCATCGGTGAAGCGGTACTGTGTACCGATATCAACATGAACGTCACCTTTATGAACCCGGTGGCCGAGAAAATGAGCGGCTGGCTGCAGACCGAGGCTATCGGCCAGCCGATCCTGAAGGTGTTGCACATCACCTTTGGTGAAAAAGGGCCGCTGATGGAGAATATTCACAGCGGCGATATGTCCCGTTCCGATATCGATCAGGACGTGGTGCTGAACTGCCGTACCGGTGGAAATTTCGATATTCATTACAGCATTACGCCGCTCAGCACGCTGGATGGGCAGAATATTGGCTCGGTTATCGTGATTCAGGACGTGACCGAGTCGCGCAAAATGCTGCGCCAGCTCAGCTATAGCGCCTCCCACGACGCCCTGACCCATCTGGCAAACCGGGTCAGCTTCGAAAATCATCTCAAACGCCTCCTGCAGACCGTTCGCGAAACGCGCCAGCGTCATGCTCTGGTCTTTATCGATCTCGATCGCTTCAAAGCCGTCAACGATACGGCAGGCCACGCGGCGGGCGATGCCCTGCTGCGGGAACTCTCTTCCCTGATGTTGACCATGCTCCGCTCCAGCGACGTGCTGGCGCGTCTGGGCGGGGACGAGTTCGGCTTACTGTTACCGGACTGCAATATTGAAAGCGCGCGCTATATTGCCGGTCGCCTGATCCACACGATCAATGACTATCACTTTATGTGGGAAGGCCGCCTGCACCGGATCGGCGCCAGCGCCGGCATCACGCTGATTGATGAAAATAACCATCAGGCGTCGGAGATCATGTCGCAGGCGGATATTGCCTGTTATGCCTCAAAAAACAGCGGGCGCGGCATGGTGACGGTTTACGAACCCCAGCAGGAGCGGGATCACCACACGCGCAACATGATGTCGCTTGATGAACAGTGGCACATGATTAAAGACAATCACCTGATGATAATTGCCCGCAGCGTCGCCTCCCCGCGCATCCCGGAAAGCAGTAATTTCTGGCTGCTGTCGTTACGCCTGTGGACCAGTCAGGGCGAAGTCCAGGAAGAGCATGCTTTCCGCTCGGGCCTGGCGGAACCTGAGCTTTTGCACGCCCTCGACAGACGTATTTTTAGCGAGTTTTTCCGCACCTATGCCGCCCAGATCGCCAGTAAAGGCATGGGTGTGGCACTGCCGCTTTCTGAGGCCGGTTTAGCCAGCGTGACGTTGGTCGATGAGCTTCTAGACCTGCTGGATAAAAGCCCCATGCCGGGTCGTCTGCTACATCTGGTTATCTCTGCCGATGTGGTGTGCAGCCCGGATAAGAACCTGCAGCGGAGTCTGCAAAAGCTTCGCCAGGCGGGCTGCCGCGTGATCTTCAGCCAGGTGGGACGCGACATGAACGTCTTTACCCACCTGACAGCGAATATGGCCGACTATCTGATGCTGGACGCTGAGGTGGTAAGCAACGTGTATGGCAATCTGATGGATGAGATGATGGTGACCATTGTGCAGGGCCACGCCCAGCGTCTGGGAATGAAAACCATCGCGGGCCCCTGCAACCAGCCCATCATGATGGATACGCTCTCCGGCATCGGCATTGATTTTATCTTTGGTGACACCATCGCCGAGCCGCAGCCGCTGGATCTACTGCTCAACACCAGCTATTTCGCCATCAACTGACGGCGACCAGCCGTCGGTGTACCAGATGTGCAGCAGCGCGTAAGAGCGCCACGGCTGCCAGCGCTCGGCATAACGACGAATTTGCGCGGGCGTCATCCCGGCAAACCGTTGTTTAATCAGGTAATCATCCGGAAGAAATACATCTTTCGCCTGCCAGCCGCGCAGGGCCAGATAATTTGCCGTCCAGCGCCCTATACCCGGCCGCTGCTGTAGCGCCTTCATCCCCTCCTCTATGTTCGCGGGTGGGAAAAGCGGAAACGTCCCGTCGATGACCGACTGCGCCAGATGAATCAGCGACTCCGCACGCTTTACCGGCATACCTAACGCTTTCAGCGCCAGAGGATCCGCTGCCGCCAGCGCCTGCGGCGTGGGGAAGCAGAGATAGCCCGGGCAATCCGCCACGGGTTCGCCGCATAACGCCACCACGCTCGACGCCAGCTTCGCCGCCATCGCCACGCTCACCAGCTGTCCGAGAATTGCCCGAACGCCCTGCTCGTACGCATCCATCGCTCCCGGCAAACGTAAGCCTGGCCGGGCAGCACCGAGATCGCCCAGCGTCTCCGCGATGCGCTGCGGATTGCAGGCAAGATCGAACAGGCGTTCGATGCGTTCAAGGCACGTCTGCGCAACCGGAATTAACCCCGGGCTGAGGATCACGGTCAGCGTATGGGTGGCGATATCCGGAGTCACGCGGAAGATCCCCTGATGTCCTTCGCAGGCAAAACTGCGCTCGTAGTAGTCGTGCGTGACGGTTTCAATGCCCGTTACCGCACGCGCGCCAAGAAAGCCAAACATCCACTGCCAGTCATAAGGGGGAAGCCAGGTGAGGGTATACATCGTTACTCCTTTTTTAGTGTTATCAGCATAAACGGAAAGACCCTGTATTGCCTTGCTTTCATATTCCTGTTGTCGCCATGCAGACATTTCGTTAAAGTCTCGCCCCTTCTCACCGGCATGGGGATTCATCGTGTTTATTGGATTTGACTACGGTACGGCAAACTGCTCGGTTGCGATTATGCAAAACGGGCAGCCACGGCTCCTGAAAATGGAAAAAGAGAGCACGCTGCTGCCGTCTATGCTCTGCGCACCGACGCGTGAAGCGGTGAGCGAATGGCTGTTTCGTCACCATCAGGTTCCGGCCACGGCGACGGAGACCCAGGCGCTGCTGCGCCGGGCGGTCAGCTTTAACCGCGAGGAAGACATCGACGTTACGCCGTCCAGCGTGCAGTTCGGTCTCTCTTCGCTCGGGCATTACATTGAAGACCCGGAAGAGGTCTACTTCGTTAAGTCACCAAAATCCTTCCTCGGTGCCAGCGGCCTGAAGCCGCAGCAGGTCGCGCTGTTCGAAGACCTGGTGTGCGCGATGATGCTGCATATTCGTCATCAGGCGCAGACGCAGGTCTCCGATGCGATTACCCAGGCGGTGATTGGCCGTCCGATCAACTTCCAGGGGCTGGGCGGCGACGAGGCCAACCAGCAGGCGCAGGGGATCCTTGAGCGTGCGGCGCACCGCGCGGGCTTCCGCGACGTGGTGTTCCAGTATGAGCCGGTTGCCGCGGGGCTGGACTTTGAAGCCACGCTGACGGAAGAGACGCGCGTATTAGTCGTGGACATCGGCGGGGGCACGACGGACTGCTCGCTGCTGCTGATGGGCCCGCAGTGGCATAACCGTCGCGATCGTGAAAACAGCCTGCTCGGGCACAGCGGCTGCCGCGTAGGCGGTAACGATCTTGATATCGCGCTGGCATTCAAGAGCCTGATGCCGCTGCTCGGCATGGGGGGTCAGACGGAAAAAGGCATTGCTCTGCCGATCCTGCCGTGGTGGAACGCGATTGCCATCAACGATGTGCCTGCGCAAAGTGATTTTTACAGCACCGCCAACGGCCGCTTCCTGAACGATCTGGTGCGTGATGCGCAGGACGGTGAAAAAGTCGCCCTGCTCTATAAAGTGTGGCGCCAGCGTCTGAGCTACCGCGTGGTGCGTACCGCGGAAGAGAGCAAAATCGCCCTGTCCGACCGCGCTGAGCATGCGGTCTCCCTGCCGTTTATCAGCGACGAACTGGCCACCGCCATTTCGCAGGACGGGCTGGAGGCGGCGCTCGCGCAGCCGCTGCAGCGCATTCTGGAACAGGTGCAGCTGGCGCTGGAGAACGGCAAAGAGAAGCCGGACGTTATCTACCTGACCGGAGGTAGCGCCCGTTCGCCGCTGATTAAAAAAGCGCTGGCGGAACAGCTGCCGGGTATTCCGATTGCGGGTGGAGATGACTTTGGCTCCGTTACCGCAGGGCTGGCGCGCTGGGCGCAGGTGATGTTTAGCTAGCGTTGTTGCGGTGCGGTCTGGTGCCCTCACCCCGGCCCTCTCCCACAGGGAGAGGGAGAAAACACCCAAAACGGCAACGGATGTTGCCGTTTTGCGTTTACCTCCATTCAGACCATTCCTGACAGTCTTCCATATTTCCTCCATTTTTCCGCTGTGTTAGCTGACTAAACTAGTATCATTCCCCGAAGTCTTCAGGATGAGAACGTATAACGATGAAAGGCAGTAACAAATCCCGCTGGGCAATCGCCGCTGGCATCATTGTGGTGGTCCTTGCCGCCGCCTGGTACTGGCACAGTCAATCCGCGAATTCCGCCGCACCCGCTGGTGCCACCAGCCAGGCTCAGCGCCCAACAGGCGGAGGGCGCCACGGCATGCGCGGCGGCGCGCTGGCGCCGGTCCAGGCGGCGACGGCGGTGAATAAAGCCGTTCCTCGCTATCTCACAGGTCTCGGGACCATTACCGCCGCCAACACCGCCACGGTGCGCAGCCGCGTCGACGGCCAGCTGATGGCTATTCACTTCCAGGAAGGACAGCAGGTTAAAGCGGGCGATCTGCTGGCCGAAATCGACCCGAGCCAGTTTAAGGTCGCCCTCGCCCAGGCGCAGGGGCAGCTCGCGAAAGACAACGCGACCCTCGCCAACGCCCGTCGCGATCTGGCCCGCTACCAGCAGCTGGTGAAAACCAACCTCGTGTCTCGTCAGGAGCTGGATACCCAGCAGTCGCTGGTCAGCGAAACGCAGGGCACCATCAAAGCCGACGAAGCCGCGGTAGCCAGCGCCCAACTGCAACTGGACTGGAGCCGCATCACCGCGCCGATTGACGGACGCGTGGGCCTGAAACAGGTCGATATCGGCAACCAAATCTCCAGCGGCGACACCACGGGCATCGTGGTGATCACCCAGACCCACCCGATTGATTTAGTCTTTACCCTGCCGGAAAGCGACATTGCGACGGTGGTGCAGGCGCAAAAAGCCGGTAAAGGCCTGGTGGTGGCAGCCTGGGACCGCACCAACAAGCAGAAGCTGAGCGAAGGCTCTCTGCTCAGTCTGGATAACCAGATCGACACCACCACCGGCACCATCAAGCTGAAGGCGCGCTTTAATAACCAGGACGATGCCCTCTTCCCGAACCAGTTTGTCAACGCGCGCATGCTGGTCGCCACCGAAGAAAACGCGGTGGTGATCCCCACCGCTGCGCTGCAGATGGGTAACGAAGGCAACTTCGTCTGGGTGCTTAACAGCGACAATAAGGTCAGCAAACACCTGGTGAAAACCGGTATTCAGGACAGCCAGACGGTGGTTATCAGCGCTGGCCTTTCCGCAGGCGACCGCGTGGTTACCGACGGCATTGACCGTCTGACCGAAGGGGCCAAGGTGGAAGTGGTTGAACCTGCGAAACAGGGAGAGAAATCCTGATGCAGGTTATGCCCCCAGGCTCTACAGGTGGGCCGTCACGCCTGTTTATCCTCCGTCCAGTCGCCACCACGCTGCTGATGGTGGCGATCCTGCTCGCCGGGATTATCGGCTATCGCTTCCTGCCCGTGTCGGCGCTGCCGGAGGTGGATTACCCCACCATTCAGGTGGTGACGCTGTATCCCGGCGCCAGCCCGGACGTGGTGACGTCCGCCATTACCGCCCCGCTGGAGCGCCAGTTCGGCCAGATGTCGGGGCTAAAACAGATGTCCTCCCAGAGTTCAGGCGGGGCGTCCGTCGTGACGCTGCAGTTCCAGCTGTCGCTGTCGCTGGACGTCGCCGAGCAGGAGGTACAGGCCGCTATCAACGCCGCCACCAACCTGCTGCCGTCGGACCTGCCTAACCCGCCGGTCTACAGCAAGGTGAACCCGGCGGATCCGCCGATCATGACGCTTGCCGTCACCTCCTCCGCCATGCCGATGACCCAGGTCGAAGACATGGTCGAAACGCGCGTGGCGCAGAAAATTTCACAGGTCTCCGGCGTTGGCCTCGTCACCCTGGCGGGCGGCCAGCGCCCGGCAGTGCGCGTCAAGCTGAACGCGCAGGCCATCGCCGCGCTGGGGCTCACCAGCGAAACCATCCGCAGCGCCATCAGCAACGCCAACGTCAACTCTGCGAAGGGCTCGCTGGACGGCCCGACCCGCGCGGTCACACTTTCCGCCAACGACCAGATGCAGTCCGCCGATGAATACCGTCAGCTGATTATCGCGTACCAGAACGGTGCCCCGGTGCGTCTGGGCGACATCGCCACTGTAGAACAAGGCGCGGAAAACAGCTGGCTGGGGGCCTGGGCCAACAAACAGCAGGCGATCGTGATGAACGTGCAGCGCCAGCCGGGGGCGAACATTATCGAAACCGCCGACAGCATCCGCACCATGCTGCCGCAGCTGATCGAAAGCCTGCCGAAATCGGTCAGCGTGAAGGTGCTTTCCGACCGCACCACCAACATTCGTGCGTCGGTCACCGACACCCAGTTTGAGCTGATGCTGGCGATTGCGCTGGTGGTGATGATCATTTATCTGTTCCTGCGCAACGTTCCGGCAACCATTATTCCCGCCGTCGCCGTGCCGCTCTCGCTGGTCGGCACCTTTGCGGTGATGGTGTTCCTCGATTTTTCGATCAACAACCTGACGCTGATGGCGCTCACCATCGCCACCGGGTTCGTCGTGGATGACGCTATCGTGGTCATCGAGAACATCTCGCGCTATATCGAGAAAGGCGAAAAACCGCTGGCCGCCGCGCTGAAGGGCGCGGGCGAAATCGGCTTTACCATTATCTCGCTGACCTTCTCGCTGATTGCGGTGCTGATCCCGCTGCTGTTTATGGGCGATATCGTCGGGCGGCTGTTCCGCGAATTTGCCGTGACGCTGGCGGTCGCCATTTTGATCTCCGCCGTGGTGTCGCTGACCCTGACGCCGATGATGTGCGCCCGCATGCTGAGCCACGAGTCCCTGCGCAAGCAAAACCGCTTCTCTCGCGCCTCCGAGCGCATGTTCGAGCGCATTATTGCCGCCTACGGTCGCGTGCTGGCGAAAGTCCTTAACCATCCGTGGGCGACGCTCGGCGTGGCGCTCGGCACGCTGGCGCTCAGCGTGATGCTGTGGATTTTTATCCCGAAAGGCTTCTTCCCGATCCAGGACAACGGCATTATTCAGGGCACGCTTCAGGCCCCGCAGTCGGTCTCCTTCGCCAATATGGCGCAGCGCCAGCAGCAGGTGTCTGAGATTGTTATGAAAGATCCGGCGGTAGAGAGCCTGACCTCCTACGTCGGCGTCGACGGCACCAACCCGTCGCTCAACAGCGCGCGTCTGCAGATCAACCTTAAGCCGCTGGATGAGCGCGACGATCGCGTCAACGCCGTCATTGAGCGGCTGCAAAACGCCGTGGCCCGCGTGCCGGGCGTTGAGCTTTACCTGCAGCCGATTCAGGATTTGACCATCGATACCCAGGTCAGCCGCACGCAGTACCAGTTCACGCTGCAGGCCACCACGCTGGATGCCCTCAGCACCTGGGTACCGCAGCTGGTGAACAAGCTTAACACCCTGCCGCAGCTCTCCGACGTCAGCAGCGACTGGCAGGACAAAGGGCTGGCGGCGTACGTGAACGTCAACCGCGACACCGCCAGCCGCCTCGGTATTACCATGGCAGACGTGGACAACGCCCTGTATAACGCCTTCGGTCAGCGCCTGATTTCAACCATCTACACCCAGGCCAACCAGTATCGCGTGGTGCTGGAGCACAACACGGAAAACACGCCCGGCCTGGCGGGGCTGGACTCGGTGCGCCTGACCAGCAAAGACGGCGGCATTGTGCCGCTGAGCGCTATCGCCACGGTGGAAGAGCGCTATACCCCGCTGTCGATCAACCATCTGGATCAGTTCCCGTCCACCACCATCTCCTTCAACGTGCCGGACAATTACTCTCTCGGCGAAGCGGTGGAGGCCATTCAGGCGGCTGAAAAAGAGCTCAGCTTCCCGTCCGACATTCAGACCCAGTTCCAGGGCAGCACCCTGGCGTTCCAGGCTGCGCTGGGCAACACCATCTGGCTGATCGTGGCGGCGGTCGTGGCGATGTACATCGTGCTCGGCGTGCTGTACGAAAGCTTTATCCACCCGATCACCATCCTCTCTACCCTGCCGACGGCGGGCGTGGGGGCGCTGCTGGCATTAATGCTGGCGGGCAGCGAGCTGGACGTGATTGCCATCATCGGCATCATCCTGCTTATCGGTATCGTGAAGAAAAACGCCATCATGATGATCGACTTTGCCCTGGCCGCCGAGCGCGAGCAGGGCATGTCGCCGCGTGATGCGATTTTCCAGGCCTGCCTGCTGCGTTTTCGCCCTATCCTGATGACCACGCTGGCCGCCCTGCTGGGCGCGCTGCCGCTGATGCTCAGCACGGGCGTCGGCGCGGAGCTGCGCCGTCCGCTGGGTATCGGCATGGTCGGCGGTCTGCTGGTGAGCCAGGTGCTTACGCTCTTTACTACGCCGGTGATCTACCTGCTGTTTGACCGCCTGGCGCTGTGGACCAAAAGCCGCTTCCCGAAACGTGAAGAGGAGGCATAAGTGAAGTTTTTCGCCCTCTTCATTTATCGCCCGGTGGCGACGATTCTCATCTCGCTCGCCATTACCCTCTGCGGCGTGCTGGGCTTCCGGCTGCTGCCGGTGGCGCCGCTGCCGCAGGTGGATTTCCCGGTGATCATGGTCAGCGCCTCGCTGCCGGGTGCCTCGCCGGAAACCATGGCCTCGTCCGTTGCCACGCCGCTGGAGCGCTCGCTCGGGCGGATTGCGGGGATCAACGAGATGACCTCCAGCAGCTCGCTGGGCAGCACGCGCATTATTCTGGAGTTCAGCTTCGACCGGGATATTAACGGTGCGGCGCGCGACGTGCAGGCGGCCATCAACGCCGCACAAAGCCTGCTGCCGAGCGGGATGCCGAGCCGCCCAACCTACCGCAAGGCCAACCCGTCCGACGCGCCGATCATGATCCTGACGCTGACCTCGGATACGTACTCGCAGGGGCAGCTGTATGACTTTGCGTCTACCCAGCTGGCGCAGACCATCTCACAAATTAACGGCGTCGGTGACGTGAGCGTCGGCGGGAGCTCCCTGCCCGCCGTGCGCGTAGGGTTAAACCCGCAGGCGTTATTCAACCAGGGCGTGTCGCTGGACAACGTGCGCTCCGCCATCAGCAACGCCAACGTGCGTAAACCGCAGGGGGCGATTGAGGACAACAGCCACCGCTGGCAGATCCACACTAACGACGAGCTGAAAACCGCCGCGGAATACCAGCCGCTCATCATCCACTATAACAACGGCGCCGCGGTGCGCTTAAGCGACGTAGCCAGCGTCACCGACTCGGTGCAGGACGTGCGCAACGCCGGGATGACCAACGCCAAACCGGCCATTCTGCTGATGATCCGCAAGCTCCCGGAAGCGAATATTATTGAGACGGTGAACAGCATTCGCGCCCGTCTTCCGGACCTGCAGCAGACCATCCCGGCAGCAATCGATCTGCAAATTGCCCAGGATCGCTCCCCGACCATTCGCGCCTCGCTGGAAGAGGTGGAACAAACACTGGTGATCTCCGTCGCGCTGGTGATCCTGGTGGTCTTCCTGTTCCTGCGCTCCGGCCGCGCGACGCTTATCCCGGCGGTGGCCGTGCCGGTCTCGCTGATCGGTACCTTTGCCGCCATGTACCTGTGCGGCTTTAGCCTTAACAACCTGTCGCTGATGGCCCTGACGATTGCGACGGGCTTCGTAGTGGATGACGCCATCGTGGTGCTGGAGAACATTTCCCGCCATCTGGAAGCGGGCGTGAAGCCGCTGCAGGCTGCCCTGCAGGGCACGCGCGAGGTGGGCTTTACGGTGCTCTCCATGAGCCTGTCGCTGGTGGCGGTATTCCTGCCGCTGCTGCTGATGGGCGGTCTGCCGGGCCGGCTGCTGCGCGAGTTTGCCGTCACCCTCTCCGTCGCCATCGGCATTTCGCTGGTTATCTCCTTAACGCTGACGCCAATGATGTGCGGCTGGATGCTCAAGCGCAGCAAACCGCACTCGCAGCCGCGCCGCAAAGGCTTTGGACGTTTCCTGATGGCGATGCAGGAAGGCTACGGCAAATCGCTGAAGTGGGTGCTGAACCATACCCGACTGGTTGGCCTGGTGCTGATTGGCACCATCGTGCTCAACGTCTGGATGTACATCACCATCCCGAAAACCTTCTTCCCGGAGCAGGACACCGGCGTGCTGATGGGCGGAATTCAGGCGGACCAGAGCATTTCGTTCCAGGCCATGCGCGGCAAGCTGCAGGACTTTATGAAGATCATTCGTGAAGACAAAGCCGTGGATAACGTGACCGGCTTTACCGGCGGGTCACGCGTTAACAGCGGGATGATGTTTATTACCCTGAAACCGCGCGGCGAGCGTAACGAAACCGCCCAGCAGGTGATTGACCGCCTGCGGGTGAAGCTCGCCAAAGAGCCGGGGGCAAACCTGTTTTTGATGGCCGTTCAGGATATCCGCGTCGGCGGGCGACAGGCGAACGCCAGCTATCAGTATACGTTGCTCTCGGACGATTTAGCCGCCCTGCGCGAGTGGGAGCCGAAGATCCGCAAGGCGCTGGCCGCCCTTCCCCAACTGGCGGACGTCAACTCCGATCAGCAGGACAACGGCGCCGAGATGGCCCTGACCTACGACCGTGAAACCATGTCGCGGCTGGGCATCAACGTTGAAGCCGCCAACAGCCTGCTGAACAACGCCTTCGGCCAGCGCGAGATCTCCACCATCTACCAGCCGATGAACCAGTACAAGGTGGTGATGGAAGTTGACCCGCGCTATACCCAGGACATCAGCGCCCTGGACAAGATGTTTGTGATTAACAGCGACGGCAAGGCGATTCCGCTCTCCTATTTCGCCAGCTGGCAGCCTGCCAACGCGCCGCTGTCGGTGAACCATCAGGGGCTGTCGGCGGCGTCGACCATCTCGTTTAACCTGCCAGTTGGCTCATCACTTTCGGAGGCCAGCGACGCGATCAACCGCGCGATGACCCAGCTTGGCGTGCCATCCACCGTGCGCGGCAGCTTTGCCGGGACCGCGCAGGTGTTCCAGGAGACGATGAACTCGCAGGTGATTTTGATTCTGGCCGCCATCGCCACGGTTTATATTGTGCTGGGCGTGCTGTATGAAAGCTACGTGCACCCGCTAACCATTCTTTCGACGCTGCCGTCGGCGGGCGTTGGGGCGCTGCTGGCGCTGGAGCTGTTCGGCGCGCCGTTCAGCCTTATCGCGCTCATCGGGATCATGCTATTAATCGGCATCGTGAAGAAAAACGCCATCATGATGGTGGACTTCGCGCTGGATGCCCAGCGCAACGGCAACCTCTCGCCGGAAGAGGCCATCTTCCAGGCCTGCCTGCTGCGCTTCCGTCCGATTATGATGACCACCCTGGCGGCGCTGTTTGGCGCGCTGCCGCTGGTGCTCTCGGGAGGCGACGGCTCGGAGCTGCGCCAGCCGCTGGGGATCACCATTGTCGGCGGCCTGGTCATGAGCCAGCTGCTGACGCTTTACACCACGCCGGTGGTCTATCTGTTCTTCGACCGCCTGCGGCTGCGCTTTTCGCGTAAAAACAGAACCACGGTGACTGAGTAGATGACCGATCTCCCCGCTAACGTTCGCTGGCAGTTATGGATAGTCGCCTTCGGCTTCTTTATGCAGTCGCTGGATACGACCATCGTCAACACCGCCCTCCCCTCCATGGCGAAAAGCCTGGGGGAGAGCCCGCTGCATATGCACATGGTGATTGTCTCCTACGTGCTGACGGTTGCCGTGATGCTGCCCGCCAGCGGCTGGCTGGCCGATAAGGTCGGCGTGCGGAATATCTTCTTTACCGCCATCGTGCTGTTTACCACCGGCTCGCTGTTTTGCGCCCAGGCCAATACTCTCGACCAGCTGGTGATGGCGCGCGTGCTGCAGGGCGTTGGCGGGGCGATGATGGTCCCCGTCGGGCGGCTAACGGTGATGAAGATTGTGCCGCGCGAGCAGTACATGGCGGCGATGACCTTTGTCACCCTGCCCGGTCAGGTGGGGCCGCTGCTGGGCCCGGCGCTCGGCGGCATTCTGGTGGAATACGCCTCCTGGCACTGGATTTTCTTAATCAATCTTCCTGTTGGCATCATCGGCGCCATCGCCACCCTGACGCTGATGCCGAACTACAAAATGCAGACGCGGCGCTTTGATTTCTTTGGCTTTATTCTGCTGGCTGCGGGCATGGCCACGCTTACCCTGGCGCTCGACGGGCAAAAAGGTCTGGGGATTTCGCCCCTGACGCTCGGGCTCCTGATCGCGCTCGGCGTTACCGCCATACTCTGGTACCTGTGGCATGCCAGAGGTAACGATAAGGCGCTGTTCAGCCTGAACCTGTTTAAAAACCCTACCTACCGCCTTGGCCTGTTCGGCAGCTTCGCCGGGCGCGTCGGCAGCGGCATGCTGCCGTTTATGACGCCCGTTTTCCTGCAAATCGGCATGGGATTTTCGCCGTTCCACGCGGGCCTGATGATGATCCCGATGGTGCTCGGCAGCATGGGAATGAAGCGCATCGTGGTGCAGGTGGTGAACCGCTTTGGCTACCGTCACGTGCTGGTCACCGCCACGCTGGGGCTGTCGCTGGTGAGTCTGCTGTTTATGGCCGTGGCGCTGATGGGCTGGTACTACGTTCTGCCGCTGGTGCTGTTCTGCCAGGGGATCGTCAACTCCATGCGCTTCTCATCGATGAATACCCTGACGCTGAAGGACCTGCCGGACGATCTGGCGAGCAGCGGCAACAGCCTGCTGTCGATGATCATGCAACTCTCCATGAGCGTGGGCGTGACTATCGCGGGGTTACTGCTCGGCATGTACGGCCAGCACCACCTCAGCGTCGACACGCCGGTGGCGCATCAGGTCTTTTTGTATACCTATCTCAGCATGGCGGTCATCATCGCCCTGCCCGCTTTCATCTTCGCCCGCGTGCCGGATGATACCAGCAAGAACGTCGTCATCAGGCGCGGCAAAAGGAGTGGCTCATGAAATTCTGGCGTCCGGGCATTACCGGCAAACTCTTTGTGGCGATATTTGCCACCTGTATCGTCCTGCTGATCACCATGCACTGGGCGGTGCGGGTCAGCTTCGAGCGCGGTTTTATTGATTACATCAAGCATGGCAATGAGCAGCGTTTGCAGGGCTTAAGCGATGCGCTGAGTGAACAGTACGCCCAGCACGGCAACTGGCGTTTTCTGCGCAATAACGACCGCTTTATTTTCCAGATCCTGCGCTCGCTGGAGCACGATACCGGCGACGATCGTCCGGGCCCGGGCATGCCGCCGCACGGCTGGCGCACCCAGTTCTGGGTAATCGACCAGGATATGCGCCCCCTGGTTGGGCCGCGCGCGCCGATACCGCCGGACGGCACCCGTCGTGCGATCAAAGTGAATAACGCCACCGTTGGCTGGGTGATCGCCTCCCCGGTGGAGCGCCTGACGCGCAACACCGACATCAACTTTGACCGTCAGCAGCGTCGCACAAGCTGGCTGATTGTCGCCCTCTCCACGCTGCTCGCCGCGCTCGCCACCTTCCCGCTGGCGCGCGGTCTGCTCGCCCCGGTGAAACGCCTGGTGGAAGGCACGCACAAGCTGGCCGCTGGGGATTTCACCACCCGCGTCGATACCCGCAGCCAGGACGAACTGGGCAAGCTGGCGCAGGACTTTAACCAGCTCGCCAGCACGCTGGAGAAGAACCAGCAGATGCGCCGCGACTTTATGGCCGATATTTCCCACGAGCTGCGCACGCCGCTGGCGGTGCTTCGCGGCGAGCTGGAGGCCATTCAGGACGGTGTGCGCCAGTTTACGCCCGAATCGGTGGCCTCTCTGCAGGCAGAAGTGGGCACGCTCACCAAGCTGGTGGATGACCTCCACCAGCTCTCCATGTCCGACGAAGGCGCGCTGGCCTACCAGAAAGCGCCGGTGGATGTGATTAACATTCTGGAAGTGATCAGCGGCGCCTTCCGCGAGCGGTTTGCCAGCCGCGACCTGAAGATTGACCTCTCCCTGCCGGACAGCGCGGTGGTGTTTGGCGACAAGGACCGGCTGATGCAGCTGTTCAACAATCTGCTGGAAAACAGCCTGCGCTACACCGACAGCGGCGGCGGGCTGCATATCTCCGGCAGGCAGGAAAACGGGCGTTTTGCCCTCACCTTCGCCGATTCCGCCCCGGGCGTGCAGGACGCGCAGCTGGAAAAACTGTTTGAACGTTTCTACCGTACCGAAGGTTCCCGCAACCGCGCCAGCGGCGGATCCGGTCTGGGGCTGGCGATTTGCGTTAACATCGTCGAGGCGCATAATGGCACGATCCGCGCCGCCCATTCGCCTTTTGGCGGGGTTAGCATTACAGTAGAGTTACCTCTGGAACGGGATTTATCGAGAGAAGTATGACCGAGTTACCGATTGACGAAAACACGCCGCGCATTTTGATTGTGGAAGACGAACCCAAGCTGGGACAGCTGCTGATCGACTATTTACGCGCGGCCAGCTATGCCCCGTCACTGATAAGCCACGGCGACCAGGTGCTGCCTTACGTGCGCCAGACCCCCCCTGACCTGATCCTGCTGGATCTGATGCTTCCCGGGACCGATGGCCTGACCCTGTGCCGGGAAATTCGCCGCTTCTCCGACGTACCGATCGTCATGGTCACTGCAAAAATTGAAGAGATTGACCGCCTGCTGGGGCTCGAAATCGGCGCGGACGACTACATCTGCAAGCCCTACAGTCCGCGCGAGGTGGTCGCCCGCGTAAAAACCATTCTGCGCCGCTGCAGGCCGCAGCGCGAGCTTCAGGTGCTGGACGCCGAAAGCCCGCTGATTGTCGACGAAAGCCGCTTCCAGGCGAGCTGGCGCAGCAAGCTGCTGGACCTGACGCCTGCGGAGTTCCGCCTGCTGAAAACCCTCTCCCACGAGCCGGGCAAAGTCTTCTCCCGCGAACAGCTGCTGAACCACCTGTATGACGATTATCGCGTGGTGACCGACCGCACCATCGACAGCCATATCAAAAACCTGCGCCGTAAGCTGGAGGCGCTGGACGCCGAGCAGTCTTTTATCCGCGCGGTGTATGGCGTGGGGTATCGCTGGGAAGCGGATGCGTGCAGGATAGCCTAGCCAGCAGAGGGTCAATCCAGGCCGGGTAAGGCGAAGCCGCCGCCCGGCACAATAACTTTACCTCCCTGCCCCGCAGCGCTACAATGCCCGCCCTTAAAGTGGGGGATCTCCCCTTACCGCTGCACCTGGTGCCGCGGATCTGACCTGTCATCAGAACGAGAACAAACATGTTTAAACCGGAACTCCTTTCCCCGGCGGGAACGCTGCAAAATATGCGTTACGCTTTCGCCTATGGTGCCGATGCTGTCTACGCGGGCCAGCCTCGCTATTCGCTGCGCGTACGTAACAACGAATTCAACCACGAGAACCTGCAGCTCGGCATCAACGAAGCGCATGCCCTGGGCAAGAAATTCTACGTGGTGGTCAACATCGCGCCGCACAACGCCAAGCTGAAAACGTTCATTCGCGACCTGAAGCCGGTGGTGGATATGGGGCCGGACGCGCTGATCATGTCGGACCCGGGCTTAATCATGCTGGTTCGGGAGAATTTCCCGGAGATGGATATTCACCTCTCCGTACAGGCTAACGCCGTCAACTGGGCGACGGTGAAGTTCTGGAAGCAGATGGGGCTGACCCGCGTCATTCTGTCTCGCGAATTGTCCCTTGAAGAGATCGAAGAGATCCGCACCCAGGTGCCGGATATGGAAATCGAAATCTTCGTTCACGGCGCGCTGTGCATGGCCTACTCTGGCCGCTGCCTGCTCTCCGGCTATATCAACAAGCGCGACCCGAACCAGGGCACCTGCACCAACGCCTGCCGCTGGGAATACAACGTCCAGGAAGGCAAAGAGGATGACATCGGCAACATCGTTCACAAGCACGAGCCGATCCCGGTGACTAACGTCGAGCCAACGCTGGGCATCGGCGCGCCAACCGACAGCGTGTTTATGATTGAAGAAGCCAAACGTCCGGGCGAGTACATGACCGCCTTTGAAGACGAGCACGGCACCTACATCATGAACTCGAAAGATCTGCGCGCCATCGCCCACGTCGAGCGCCTGACACAGATGGGCGTGCACTCCCTGAAGATTGAAGGCCGCACCAAATCCTATTACTACTGCGCGCGTACCGCGCAGGTGTACCGCAAAGCCATCGACGATGCGGCCGCCGGTAAACCGTTCGATACCAGCCTGCTGGAAACTCTGGAAGGCCTGGCGCATCGCGGCTATACCGAAGGCTTCCTGCGCCGTCATACCCACGACGACTACCAGAACTACGAGCACGGCTACTCCGTTTCCGAGCGCCAGCAGTTTGTCGGTGACTTCACCGGCGAGCGCAAAGGCGCGCTGGCGGCCGTCGCGGTGAAAAACAAGTTCACCAAAGGCGACAGCCTGGAGCTGATGACCCCGCAGGGCAACATGAACTTCACGCTGGAACATCTGGAAAACGGTAAAGGTGAAATGATTGAGGTGGCACCGGGTGACGGTCATACCGTCTGGCTGCCGGTTCCTGAAGAGGTGGAGCTGAAGTTCGCCCTGCTGATGCGTAACTTCAACGGTGAAAGCACCCGAAACCCACACGGCAAATAGTCAATCAGGGAAATTTTTTCGCGCTGGGATAATTCTTAGAATCGGATCACATACCGCTTCGTTCAATACGGGTATTATCCCCCCGCTGAAAAACATAACCCATAAATGCTAGCTGTACCAGGAACCACCTCCTTAGCCTGCGTAATCTCCCTTACGCGGGCTTATTTTTTTGTACAATTTTCAGTCCACTTAGTCAGAATGAAATTGCACCGCCCCACCAAATGAAGGGTGTTGATTCGCGCCAGCGTCTGCTGGAATATCTTTTACGAAAATCGGGCGGGTATAAGATATCCATCACAATTTTCATTGGTTCTGGCAGGATGGCGTGTTATTCGGATCATTCCTAACTCCCCTCCATTACATGCCCTTTACTCTTTATTTCTCAGCGTTATACGATTTCACATGGACGGAGAGACAACATGACGTTTCCTGGTCAGATTTCAAAGGATATTCCGGATTACGAACTCGCCCGCAGTCTGGGTCTAGCCTCCGGGGGCGATATTGATTTCACCGCCCTTGCCAATCAGCTGGACTGTAGCCGTAACTTTAGCCAGGTTGGGATCATCTACTCAGACGGTGCGCGTCAGTGGTTAGTGAGACCCTCAAGACGGATTGCGACGCCAAACGAAAGCTCGGTGAGTCATGTCGTCATCACTAAAGTAAACGCCTCATCAAGTAATCCTCTCCAGGCAACGACGACGACGATTCAGTCACCTTCATTAGCGACTGAAATAGGTTCTACGGCGATTTCTTGCGGAGCTGCCATTCTCACTGTCGTACTTGCTGCAGGTGCAGGTATGGCCATTCCTCTCACCGCAGGTTCTTCCGGCGCTGTTGCCGCTGTGATTGTCGCTGGTGGTGTAGCAACAGGAATTCAGTGTGCAAACGGGCTTGGCCGCTTGTCACTTATTGCCATGAATCATAATGACTATGTTGCGTGGATGGATTCCCAGGAGTGGTATACCGCAACCAATACTGCTCTTGATGCGATTTCACTTGCCGGGGCTGCTGCGGGTCTAAAAAGCGCTGTATTAACCTACCGCCTACTTAATCGCTCAACGTCTGAAAGTTTACTCTCGTTATTACAAAAAATGAGCCGGGCAGACCGCACGCGGTTAACTGAGGAAATCATTCGTATCCGAAATCCCGGGATCTCTAATTCAGGGGTTAAAGCAGCGATGAAAGCTGGCGTTTACCCTAAACGTTACCCCTCGGAAGCGCTGCAGCTGCTCTTACAGCGAGAGCTGTTGAATGCTATTTCAAACTCCTCAGCATTTGTTGGCAGTGCTGTCTCGGGTACAATCCGTAATCCTCAGAATATTACACAATCTGGTAAATACGTTTTTGGTTTGATTCAGTCTTTTTCGTTTACAGGAAGTTATTGACCCGGACATGATAAATTACATCAAAAAGAGCCTTTCATTAAGTGCTGTGATAACAGGTGAAATGGCGACTGACGATTGCCAACGGCTTGAATCATTGAAAGATCGCTTAAAAGGTCAGTTCGGTGTTCCTGTGGGTGTACATATGACAGGTATTCCCTTAGCGATAAGTACCTTACTCACTATTTTTTGCTACGCTATGCTACAAGTTTCTGTCTGGATGTTGCTCTTTCGCCTGCTCGGCTTACCTGAATTTAAGGTAATGATGGGAGTATTCCTTGCAGCAGTGGTGTATTGCATGATTGTAATGAGCACGATGTTTTTAACGGCCAGAGGTTCCTTAACGGGATATAAACTGCATATTTCTGTCATTACACTGACCGGCTTGATGAGCATCGTGTATTTTATCTGGACATGGATTTCACTTTTATTCGGCTCTGTAGAGAATTACACACCGCAAATAACCTCACTATTAGGACTGGGATTTTTCGGCCTGAATATCGTGTGGATGAATACGTCAGTCTTTTACCGTTCAATTGCGCTAACGCTACATAATCGGGTGTGGCGTAAACAGTTGAAAATTGAGAACAGGCAAATGGCAGGGCTCAAACGTTGACAGCAAGCGTCAATTGAGGGACCAGCGTATAAAAGGTAAACGCCACGAAGGGGGATAAATCCCCTTTCCGCAGCCTTATTTTTTTCCTTTCATCCTGTTCTTACCCGCTTTTTTCCTCTCTGCTATACACTCTTACTAACGCTAAAAAAGGGAGCAGCGCGGATGGCAACCTATCAAGACAGTTTATTGATTCTCAATGGCAAAAGTGCGGGCAACGATCTGCTGCGTCAGGCAATTCAGGGTTTGCGTGACGACGGCGCGCGCATCCACGTAAGGGTAACATGGGAAAAAGGCGACGCGGCACGCTATATCAATGAAGCCCTCGGGCTTGGCGTCAACACCATCATTTCCGGCGGCGGCGATGGCACCATCAATGAGATCGCGTCAGCGCTGATCGACCTGCCCGCAGGAAAGCGGCCGGTGATGGGCATTTTACCGCTCGGCACCGCCAATGATTTTGCCACCAGCGCCGGGATCCCGGAGGAGTTAGAGAAGGCGCTCCAGCTGGCGATCCTCGGCAAAGCCACCGCGGTGGATATTGCGCAGGTGAATGATAAAACCTGTTTTATCAATATGGCGACGGGCGGGTTTGGCACGCGCATCACCAGCGAAACGCCG
This sequence comes from Enterobacter sp. PL_is511, assembly GCF_055816065.1. Taxonomy (NCBI): domain Bacteria; kingdom Pseudomonadati; phylum Pseudomonadota; class Gammaproteobacteria; order Enterobacterales; family Enterobacteriaceae; genus Enterobacter; species Enterobacter sp. PL_is511. Next base: position 88,966 of record NZ_JBVPGP010000016.1, read on the forward strand.
GAAAAGCTGAAGGCGGCGCTGGGCGGCGTGTCGTATCTCATCCACGGCCTGATGCGCATGGACACCCTCAAGCCTGACCGCTGCGAAATTCGCGGCGAGGATTTTCAGTGGCAGGGTGACGCGCTGGTCATTGGCATTGGAAATGGTCGACAGGCAGGCGGCGGGCAGCAGCTGTGCCCGGAGGCGCTGATCAATGACGGTCAGCTACAGCTGCGGATTTTCACGGGCGACGGCCTGCTGCCCGCGCTGTTTACCACGCTGACGCAGCCGGAAGAGAGTCCGAATATCATTGACGGGAAATCCGCATGGTTTGAGGTCAATGCCCCGCACGGGATGACGTTTAACCTCGACGGAGAGCCGCTAAGCGGAACACAGTTCCGCATTGAGGTGTTGCCCGGCGCGCTGCAGTGTCGGCTGCCGCCGGACTGTGTGCTTTTGCGCTGATGTTTCACACGGTGCGCGATGATGCCCTCACCCCACCCCCCTCTCCCACAGGGAGAGGGAGATGGAGGCGTCAGGCAATCGTGACTTTACTGTCCAGATAGACGTCCTGTACCGCATTGATCAGCTTCACGCCGTCGGCCATCGATTTCTTAAACGCCTTACGGCCAAGGATCAGCCCCATGCCGCCCGCGCGTTTGTTAATAACCGCCGTACGTACCGCGTCTGACAGGTCAGTATCGCCGCCCGCCGCGCCGCCGGAGTTAATCAGCCCCGCACGGCCCATGTAGCAGTTCGCCAGCTGGTAGCGCACCAGGTCGATCGGGTTATCGCTGGTCAGCTTGCTGTAAACGCGGTCATCGGTATAGCCAAAGTTCACCGCTTTGTATCCGCCGTTATTCTCGGCCATTTTCTGCTTCACAATATCTGCGCCGATGGTCGCCGCCAGGTGGTTCGCCTGCCCGGTCAGGTCGGCCGACACGTGGTAATCCACGCCGTCTTTCTTGAACGCATTGTTGCGCAGATACGCCCACAGTACGGTGACCATGCCCAGCTCGTGCGCGCGTTCAAACGCCGCGGAGATCTCTTCAATCTGACGACGAGACTGCTCAGAACCGAAATAGATGGTCGCCCCTACCGCCACCGCCCCCATATTAAACGCCTGCTCGACGCTGGCGTAGAGGGTCTGGTCATATTCGGTAGGGTAGCTCAGAGTTTCGTTGTGGTTGAGCTTCACAAGGAACGGAATGCGGTGGGCATAGCGACGCGAAACCGAAGCCAGCACGCCGTAGGTGGACGCCACGCAGTTACAGCCCGCTTCAATCGCCAGCTCAACAATGTTCTTCGGATCGAAGTACAGCGGATTCGCCGCGAAAGAGGCGCCCGCCGAGTGCTCAACGCCCTGGTCTACCGGCAGAATGGAGAGATACCCGGTGCCGCCGAGCCGTCCGGTGTTGTAGAGCGTCTGCATATTTCGCAGGACCGCAGGCGGACGGTTGTTATCGATCATCACGCGATCAACGTAGTCATGACCAGGCAGATACAGCTGGTCGGCTGGAATGGTCATACAACGATGCTGTAAAAGGCTGTCGGCGTCTTTGCCAAGCAACTGCGCAATATCAGTCATGTGATACTCCCGTAAGTCCGACGTCGTGTCGGTGTGTGTTTATCCAGTCCCATCTTTTATGGGCAGACTAAGCCTGGTACCGACTTAACAGATTTTCCACCCTTTGCATTTTTTTTCAGCACAATCTGCTGGCTCGATTCGTGTTCAACAAAACTGTTACATTGATCAAACAATCGCCGCAAAGGTATTTAAAAGGTATTATTAAGTGGTATGTTAAAGGCGTACCCTCTCTGACATGCAGGATTAAAAAATGAAAACGAAAGTCCAACTGTCATTCATGATGTTTGTTGAATGGTTTATCTGGGGCGCGTGGTTTGTGCCGCTGTGGCTGTGGCTGAGCAAAAGCGGTTTTACCGCCGGGGAAATTGGCTGGTCTTACGCCTGTACCGCCATTGCCGCTATCCTCTCACCGATTCTGGTCGGCTCGCTGACGGACCGCTTCTTCGCCGCACAGAAAGTGCTGGCGGTACTGATGTTCGCCGGCGCCATTCTGATGTACTTCGCCGCACAGCAAACCCAGTTCAGCACCTTCTTCCCGCTGCTGCTGGTTTACTCCCTGACCTATATGCCGACCATCGCGCTGACCAACAGCATTGCCTTCGCCAACGTGGATGACGTAGAGGCCGATTTCCCGCGTATCCGCGTGATGGGCACCATCGGCTGGATCGCCTCCGGGCTGGCGTGCGGATTCCTGCCGCAGATGCTGGGCTACAGCGATATTTCCGATACCAATATTCCGCTGCTGATGACCGCAGCCAGCTCAGCCCTGCTCGGCGTGTTTGCCCTGTTCCTGCCGAACACCCCGCCGAAGAGCACCGGCAAGCTGGACTTCAAGGTGATGCTGGGGCTGGACGCGCTGATCCTGCTGCGCGACAAAAACTTCCTGGTGTTCTTCTTCTGCTCGTTCCTGTTCGCCATGCCGCTGGCCTTCTACTACATCTTCGCCAACGGCTATCTCACCGAAGTGGGAATGAAAAACGCCACCGGCTGGATGACGCTCGGCCAGTTCTCCGAAATCTTCTTTATGCTGGCGCTGCCGTTCTTTACCAAACGCTTTGGTATTAAGAAGGTCTTACTGCTGGGTCTGATCACGGCCGCTATCCGCTACGGATTCTTCGTTTACGGCGGTGCAGAACAGTACTTTACCTACGCCCTGCTGTTCCTCGGCATTCTGCTGCACGGCGTGAGCTACGACTTCTACTACGTTACCGCGTATATCTACGTGGATAAAAAAGCGCCGGTGCACATGCGCACCGCCGCGCAGGGCCTGATTACGCTGTGCTGCCAGGGCTTTGGTAGCCTGCTGGGTTATCGCCTGGGCGGCGTGATGATGGAAAAAATGTTCGCATACAAAGAGCCGGTGAATGGGCTGACCTTCAACTGGGCCGGAATGTGGGCGTTTGGTGCAATCATGATTGCCGTGATTGCCGTGCTGTTTATGCTGTTTTTCCGCGAATCGGATAAAGAGATCACCGCAATTGAGGTGGTTGATGGCGATGCCGCGCTGACACAAGGGGAAGTTAAATGAAACAAGAACGTGTTCTCGGGGCCCTTTACGGGCAGGCGTTAGGGGATGCGATGGGCATGCCGTCGGAGCTGTGGCCGAGAAAGCGCGTCAAAGCGCACTTCGGCTGGATCGACCGCTTTTTACCCGGCCCGGCAGAGAATAATGCGGCCTGCTATTTCAAACAGGCAGAGTTCACCGACGATACCTCAATGGCGCTGTGCCTGGCGGACGCGATCGTCGAGTGCGACGGGGAGATTAACCCGGACATTATCGGCAAGCATATTCTGCGCTGGGCGCTCGACTTCGACGCGTTCAATAAGAACGTGCTCGGCCCGACCTCCAAAATCGCGCTTAACGCGATTCGCGACGGGAAGCCGGTCAGCGAACTGGAAAACAACGGCGTGACCAACGGGGCGGCGATGCGCGCCTCCCCGCTGGGCTGCCTGCTCCCGGCCACGCGTCTGGAACACTTTGTTGAGCAGGTGGCGCAGGCCTCCAGCCCGACCCATAAATCCGATCTCGCCATTGCCGGCGCGGTGGTGATTGCCTGGGCGGTTTCCCGTGCCATCGACGGCGAAAGCTGGCAGAACATCGTCGATGCCCTGCCGGGTATTGCCCGCTATGCGCAGGAGGCGAAAACCACCACCTTCAGCGCGTCGCTGGCGGCGCGTATTGAGCTGGCCCTTAAGACCGTGCGGGAAGCCAACGGGATTGAGTCCGCCAGCGAGCAGGTGTACCAGCTCGTGGGGGCCGGAACCAGCACCATTGAGTCCGTTCCGGCAGCTATTGCGATGGTCGAACTGGCGGGAACCGACCCGAACCGCTGCGCCATTTTATGCGCCAATCTGGGCGGCGATACCGACACCATTGGCGCGATGGCGACGGCCATCTGCGGTGCGCTCCACGGCGTGCAGGCGATTGACCCGGCGCTCAAAGCTGAACTCGACGCCGTCAACCGGCTCGATTTCGGCCACTATTGCGAGAAACTGCTGCACTTCAGGGAGCAAAGGGAGGGCCTATGAATGCATTTGCCCAACGTCTCGACAATCTGCACGCCACGCGCCCGGTGACGGTGCTGGGCGCAGCGGTGATTGACGTCATCGCCGACGCCTACGCCCTGCCCTGGCGCGGGTGCGATATCGAGCTCAAACAGCAGGGGGTGAATATCGGCGGCTGCGCGCTGAACATTGCCATCGCCCTGAAACGGCTCGGCATTACGGCGCAAAACGCCCTGCCCGTCGGCCACGGCGTGTGGGCGGACATTATTCGCAACGCCATGGCGAAGCAGGATCTGCACAGCGCCATTGAGGCTGAAACCGGCGATAACGGCTGGTGCCTCGCGCTGGTGGAGCCAGACGGCGAGCGCACCTTTATGTCCTTTAGCGGCGTGGAGAACCAATGGCAGCAGCGCTGGCTGGATGCGCTTCACGTCCCGCAAAACAGCCTGGTGTATTTGTCCGGCTATCAGTTGGCCTCACCGTGCGGTGAACTGCTGACAGGCTGGCTGGAGGGATTACAGGACGTGACGGCCTTCATCGATTTCGGCCCCCGTATTGCGGATATCCCCGACGCGCTGATGGCGCGAATTATGGCCTGCAGGCCAATCGTGTCCCTTAATCGTCAGGAAGCGGAGATCGCAGCCGGGCAGCTGGGTGTCGTGGCTGAAAACCTGGGTGCAGAGTGGCAGCAGCGTTTCCGGGCCGCACTGATTGTGCGCCACGATAAAGACGGTGCGGCCTGGTATGACGCCGGGAGCTCGGGCGTTGTTCCGGCGTTCCCGGCGACGGTCGTGGACACCATTGGCGCTGGCGACAGCCACGCGGGCGGCACGCTTGCCGGGCTGGCGGCGGGATGGTCACTGGCAGACGCCGTTCTGCTGGGGAATGCCGTGGCGTCCTGGGTAGTCAGCCACCGAGGCGGAGATTGCGCCCCGACTCGCGACGAATTACTCCTCGCACACAAAGACGTATAGATCGCTGCGACAGTAGCTGATGCTGTACTCAATCGGCCGGTGCTGCTGGTCAAGCGCGACCTGCTTGATCACCAGCACCGGTATTTTTTCGTCCATCTTAATGTGCGCCTGAAACTCGCTGTCCGGCATACGGGCGCTGACCCGTGAACGGGTGCGCTGCGGGAAAATATTCTGACTGCGGAAGTAGTCGTATAGCGAAATGCCAATCGCATCCGGATCGGGAATGAGCCCAACCGGCACCCAGGACTCTTCTATCGACACCGCATCGTCATCCACATAGCGAATGCGCTTGAGCAAAAAGACCTCGCTGTCCGGAAGAATCGACAGGTGGTTCGCCACCTCTTCCGGGCACTTCACCACCCGCTTGTTGACCCATAGCGTATTGGGCTTTTGACCGCGAAGCACCACCTGCTGGGAAAAGCCGCGCGCCTCTTTAAGCGAATATTCGAAGATATTGTTGATTTGCGTCCCGTAGCCACGGGCGCGCGTCACCACGCCCTCTTCCTCCAGCGCCTGCATCGCTTTACGCACGGTGATGCGTGACACCCCGGTCAACTGGCTCAGATCGCGCTCGCCGGGCAAAATATTCCCGTGCTCCAGCACCCCGCTGCGCACCGCATTTTTTACCGTTTCGGCAAACTTCAGGTACAGCGGCGTGTTATCGGGCGCGGCGATCCGTTCATTCAGTTGAGCGATTAACCGGGTATGCGCTTGTTCCATCTCTGTTTTCTCAGGCGTGATGTATTCTGCCAGTATACTGGCTTACCACCATGCATGAAAATGATGAACCGGCCCAATACCGTGACCCACTTCCAGAGTATCGGCTTTCGCCAGCGCCGCCGAGAGCCAGGCTTTCGCTTCGCGCACCGTATCGGCCCAGCCGTCATGCCGTGGACGCAGCGCCGCCAGCGCGGCCGAAAGCGTACAGCCCGTGCCGTGGGTATTTTTGGTCTGCACGCGCGGCGCGGTAAAGCGCACTTCGCCGTCGCGGGTGAAAAGCCAGTCCGGGCTTTCCGCGTCATCCAGATGCCCGCCCTTCATCAGCACCGCACCGCAGCCCATTGCCAACAGCGCGTTCCCCTGCGCTTTCATCTCGCGTTCAGTTTGCGCGTGCGATGTGCCTAACAGCGCGGCGGCTTCTGGCAGATTGGGCGTGATGAGCGCCACCTGCGGCAGCAGCTTTTTACGCAGGGTTTCCACGGCAGAGGCGGAGAGCAGCGGGTCGCCGCTTTTTGCCAGCATGACGGTATCCAGCACCACGTTTTGCACCGCATAACGCTTAAGCCGCTCGGCCACCGCTTCAACAATGTCCGTCTCGGCCAGCATGCCGATTTTAGTGCTATCAATGCGCACGTCGCTGAACACCGAATCCAACTGTGCGGCAACAAAATCCGGCTCGATACGGTAGACCGACTGCACACCGCGCGTGTTTTGCGCCACCAGCGCGGTGATGACGGAACAGCCGTATGCGCCAAGCGCGGAGAAGGTTTTCAGGTCAGCCTGGATACCCGCGCCGCCGCTGGGATCGGTACCGGCAATGGTCAGAGCGTTAATCCGCTTCATGCCTGCTCCTCCAGCGTGTAGAGCGCATCCAGGAACACGCTGGCAAAACTGCCCGGGCCACGAGACTGCGCAATAGCGAATGAGCCAGCTCGCTTCATCCATCCGCAGGCAGCAGCGATATTATCCAGCCGGTCGCCCGGCAGCGAGCAGCTCGCCGCGACGACGGCGGAGAGCGCGCACCCGGTGCCCACCACGCGTGTCATCAGCGGGTCACCGCCGGTTACCGTTCGGGTGCGTTGTCCGTCAGTGATGTAATCCACCTCACCGGTGACGACCACAACGGCATTGGTCTGGCGGGCCAGCGCCTGAGCAGCGGGCACCGCGCTGGCGGCGGTATCGGTCGTATCGACGCCGCGCCCGCCTGCGCTCATTCCGGCAAGAGCAAGGATTTCTGAGGCATTGCCGCGAATGGCAGCCGGTTTCAGGGCAAGAATTTGATGGCAAAAACGGGTACGGAACGCGATCGCGCCAACGGCAACCGGGTCCAGCGTCCAGGGTTTGCCTGCCGCCACCGCGCTTTCTATTGCCCGACGCATCGACTGGGCGCGCGGCGCGGTCAGCGTGCCAACGTTAACCAGCAGCGCATCGGCTATCGCGGCAAACTGCTCGGCCTCTTCGGCCTCGATCACCATCGCCGGTGATGCGCCAAGCGCCAGCAAAACGTTGGCCGTAAAGGTCTGTACAACATCGTTGGTCATACAATGGGTCAGTGGAGAACGGGTTCGGAAGTGGTGTAAAACGTGTAAATCGAGCAGGTCAGGCTGCATGGGTTCGCTCCTGCCTTGCGTGAAGAAGCGATGACCGGGAAGGCATCTGACTTCCCTACGCTGGCATTATCCAGATCAGGTGTTGCGGGTATTTCTCAGCCCATCAGTGATGGGGCACCCCGAGTCATGAAGATTAAATCTCTATACTTTTTTCCAGATTAGGGGAAGTTGCTCGCTGACGCAAGCGTGCCCTTGCGGTTGTCGCTTCTTCATTGGGATGTCCTCATGTGACTTATTAAGGCACTCCTAACATCGCGGCGTATTCATCAACTGGGAGGAGGTCATATTGTCGTCAGAATTCTGCAAGAGTTTTTAGGCTCTATATTAATGAATATTACAAAACAGCCATATTTAGTGCCGATTATTATCAAATGATTAACATTTCATTTATCACTAAAAATCTGGCTTGAGTATAAGAATTTTTAATCCCTTCAATGTGACTTTTAGAAGACAATAAACCCTATTTCACTCGAAACACAAAGTGTTCATTAAGTCATACACTTAATTTAGACATTTGCATCTATTTCAATAGTTTAAACACTGAGTCATAGTTAACAATTCAAACTATAAGGCAATGTATATATTGAAGAAAGTCTTCTTACACCACCCCTGGACACTGTTGCATTTAGTGCTTTACGTGATCCAGATCAACATTGACTTATGTGCAATCCTGGATAGTTAATTCATCTTATAAAAAAAGAATTGCGCGAGAATTAACCTAATTTAGTACAGACTAATAGCAGGGTTAATCTCCATATCGGTTAGAAAGCTAAGCGCTTGCAAAAGCTTTTGACAATGAATTTAATCCTTATTTATTAGTGAGATATAAAATGAAACGTTCTATTCTGGCTGTTTTCGTGTTTGGTGCTGTATTCGCTGGTTCTATCAATGCTTCTCACGCTGTAGATTTTGCAAGTGATAACTCCGGCTCTACTCAATGGGCGCAAGGTGCGCAAAATAACATTGATACGCTTAATCTTGATGTTGACGATCTCAAGCAAGCTAACCGCCTTCAAGATGATGCAATTCAGACACAACATGATTTCAACAATACGCAGCAAGGCGAAATCATGCAAAACCGATCAGACATTAGCGGTTTGCAAGGTCAAGTTAATGGCTTGAATGTTCAATTAACACAATCTGTAGTAGATGAATCAAGCGCCCGTAGTTCTGCTGATGCTGCTTTAGGCGCTCAAATCCAGACAAATAGCAATGCTATTACAGCTATCCAGACTCAAGCCGCAAGCGGTGCATTTAATGGTAAAGATGGGGTAGATGGTAAAGATGGTGCTACAGGGGCGCAAGGCTTACAGGGTGTGCAAGGTGTAGCAGGTGCTAACGGTGCTGATGGTAAAGATGGGCGCGATGGTGTTGATGGTAAGAATGGCGTTGATGGGAAAGATGGTAGCAATGGTAAAGATGGTGTTACCACCACCATTAACAAAGTGCAAGTAGACACGGCTACACAAACTAAAGTAGCTGCTAACTCTGCAGCTATCGCTTCCACCTCTAGCCAGGCTGCTAGCGTAGCTCAAGATCTGCAAGCTGCAAAGCAGACTATGCAAGCTATGAATAACAATACTAACCAGCAATTTAAATCATTGCGCGATGAAGTAGATAATAATAAGAAGCAAGCTAACGCAGGTATCTCTGGAGCTATGGCTATGGCTGGCTTGCCTCAAGTGCAAACTAATCAGCGTGTAATGTTCTCTGCTGGTGGTGCTACTTACAACGGTGAAAGCGCTTTAGCGGTTGGTGGCTCAGTTAACTTTAATTCTCACGTTATCGCTAAAGTGAGTTTCTCTGATGATACCGCTAATAACATGGGTGCTTCTGTTGGTGTAGGTATCGGTTTTTAAGTAAACGATAAAGCCCCCAAGTGAACTCAATATACATATACCCCATAAAGGGGTTTCGAGAAGCATAACCGCCGATTTTTGTATTGTTGATGTTTATAAATTCTTTACAGGTGATACAAGTTATGGTTTATCGTTAGCCTGACAAACTAAACATTTAACAGCTTTAAAATGGTCTCGTTTGTTTATCAAATCTGAGATCAAACCAACAATACAGAAGTGCTAGTATATACCATGATGCATTGATACTTTTTATAGTGAAGGCGTTTAATTTCCTGAGAAAGAACAATCAGAATGGTTCCTTAGGGTGAAATAGTGATGATAGCCATGATTAAACTAATTATATGCTCTGCTTTAGTATCGTTAGCTTTAGTAGCTACTGGCGTATTTATAGGTATTACTTACAGCCGTACCATATTAAACATAGCTTATAGCTGTGATAACAGCTAGACAGACGTTACTATGGGTTATGCAAGTTCCTGTCTACGGAGTGTATTTATATAGACTTTTGTTCCTTCAGATGTTTTTCTTAAACAGGAGACAGGGATAGATCTATCACTTTGACGGCGCATTGCTAATACAATGCTGCTTATATTATTTTTTGTTGTTGTGATATACGAAAGGCAGAATTTAGGATTATGAAAAAAATGTTATTAGCTGTTCTGGTTATTGCATCTCTTCCTGCTCATGCTATTAATGCGCACTATCGGGAGCAATTAGAGCGTTCTGGATGTACTCAAGTAACTGATGGTCATGGTTGTGATATTCACAAAACCAAAGCACAAAACAAGAAAGCAATTTCGAGCCAACGAGATCGGATAGCTTTTGAAGCTGATGCTTACAGTGTGGTCGATAAACCTATCTCTGATGCTGCTGAAACCCTCCTTTCGAAAGGCTGGAAGCCTAATAACGGTGTGTGGAAGAAACAAGGCTACACTCTCAAACTGAAATTGAAAGGTGAGAGTATTGTTGATTTTGTTCTAACTCATTGAGGTTAAGATGACGCCTTACGTCTGCCCTATTTTTGGTACAGTGCATTAATCTAAAACAAGCCACTTTCATTAGGGGTTATACAGCAAAGTCAATTAAAAATAGCTTGATGCAAGCCGTGTAGTTACACGGTTAACATAAAGTGTAAGTGAGATCCGTGTTGTCAGTCTTTAGTGTATTGCTAAAGCCGCCCTTAACAGATGGGCGTTTTTTTCAATTATTCTTGAGGATTATATGATGATTGATGCAAATGAAGCAGTAAAAGAAGGGTTCGCTAAAATAAATCAGGCGACTGCGGTCGCCTTTTTTATTTGCCGGTCTCACTCCATGCAAAGGGTCAGAAATGTCATAAGCCCTTTTATTCTAATTGCCAGGCCCCGCCATGAATAAGCGACGCTCTCCCCGCCCAGGCAAACAACGCCAGCTCGCGGCCGTCTGCATCAGGATAAATACGGCTGCTGAGGCACGCCTCACCCTCGTTAACAAACACTTCAACGGAAGAGCAGTCAAAGAACAGGCGCAGGTTCAGCATGTCGTTCAGGTTAAGCGCGACGCTTCGGGTACCGCACAAGCCATACTGCGGATAGTGACGCTCCAGCACCAGGCGCTGCATCTGGACATCAACATAGATGCGTAGCCCGTCGCCGAGACGAATGCCGTATTGCTCCGCGCTGCTGTTCGCGCAATCCCATTGCAGAGTGACCTCCATCGCATCGCAGTGTTCCACCAGCGTCATCTGCTGGTTATTAAGCGTAGTTATCGGCCAGGGGAACCAAGCCCCGCGCAGGGTTTCAACTTCTCTGGCTGGATGCATTTGCAGATGATTATCCGCACTCAGCGTCAGCTCGCGAGGTAAGGAGAGCATGCCTGCCCAGCCATCCTCCTGTTCCGGCAGAGGTGATTCCCACATGTCCAGCCAGCCGATAACAATGCGGCGGCCGTCGGGCGTCAGGAAACTTTGCGGCGCATAGAAATCATGCCCGTAATCCATCTCTACAAATTCACCTTCACGCACAAAGGGCTGGCCGGGCTGCCATTCACCTACCAGATACCCGCTCTGGAAAAGATTACGGTTTTTGAATCCGTCCGCCGCCAGCCCCTGAGGAGAGAACATCAGCACGCGTTTACCATTAAGGGTGAAAAAGTCCGGACATTCCCACATGTAGCCCATCTCTTTTTCAGCCACCGCGAGCACGCCCCTGTCCTGCCACTCTCGCAGATCGGCAGAACGGTACGCACGCACCTGGCCCGTATCACCCTCTCGCGCGCCAACGACCATGTACCACCACTCCCCTTCACGCCATACTTTCGGATCGCGGAAGTGATGCAGTCCAGGCGGTGTGTCAATGACGGTCCCGTGCCGCACAAAGTGGATGCCGTCACGGCTGGTTGCCAGGCACTGAACCTGGTAGAGATTAGCCTCATCGCCGGGATCGCCGTGGAATTTGTGGCCGGTGTAGATCAGCGCCAGCGTGTCACCATCCACCACCGCTGAGCCAGAAAAACAGCCGTCCTTGTCGTCTGGTCCTTCCGGTGCCAGCGCAACCGGGAGGTGTTCCCAGTGAACTAAATCTTTGCTGCGCGCATGGCCCCAGTGCATCGGCCCCCACTGGGTCGAATACGGATGATGTTGATAAAAGGCGTGATACCAGCCGTCAAACCAGACCAGGCCATTCGGGTCGTTCATCCAGCCGGCACGCGCGGCGAGGTGGTAACGGGGATACCAGCGCAGGTTGAGCCCTTCGCGTCTGGACTGAATTTCCTGTTCTGCTTTCGTAATGGAATACGTCATTTCTCTACTCTTTGATCAGATGGTGGAAGGTTGCGGCATGAGTGGGTCAGAAGAGGACTTACCCGAGCGCAACAGGAAGATGGAGATAAACGTGGTGCTGAAAACTAATAACCCCATGATGAGATAGGACTGGGCAAAGCCGTATTTCTCGTAGCTGTAGCCGGCCAGCGGCGACAGCACCGAGGCAATCACCGAGCTTGTACAGGCAAAGCCCACCAGATAGAGGGTGGAAGAGAGCCGCTTATCAAAATGCAGGCTGTTGTATTTAAAGATGGAGACCAGCAAAACGGGCAGTTCAACCGCGTGCAATAGCTTGGTAATGGAGATCAATACCGGCCCCTCAACCAGACCCGATGCCACCATACGCATCGCCATCACCATTCCGGCGAAAATCAGGCCGTTTTTCGCACCGAGGCGATTCACCAGCCACGGGGCGCAAAACATGCCCGCCGCCTCCAGGAAAACCTGGAAGGAGTTGAGATAGCCGTACATGGCGTTCCCTTCCTGTAACGTCGGAAACTGTGAGGAGAAATAGACAGGGAACTGCTGGTCATAAACGCCATAAATACAGGTGCCGATAACGAAAAACACCAGCGCCCAGAAGCGCGGCAGCGTCAGCAGGCGCAAGGCATCCTCCAGCGTAACCTTACCGCCGGACACCGCCTCCTGCATGGCGTGCGGAGCGGAAGAGACCCTGAGGCGCGCCAGCAACACAAAAAACGCCAGCCCGGCGCAGCTCGCCACCGCGAAGTTCAGCTTCGGATTAATGTTGAACAGGAGCCCTGCAAAAAAGGTTGCCGCCGCCCAGCCCAGCGATCCCCACATCCTCGCCTTGCCGAACTCGAACTGGCTCTGGCGGGCCACGCGCTCGGTGTAGGACTCCAGAACCCCTATTCCGCCGTTAAACGTCAGCCCGATATAAACCCCGCCGAAAATACTGCCGAGTAATACGTTAATTTGCAGCAGATAACCAAACAGCAGGAAGGCCGGACCGGAAAGAATGAGCAGGCTGGTCAGAAACCAGAGCAGGTTTTTGCGCAGACCGAGCTTGTCCTGAATGAATCCATAGCAGATTTGAGCAAAAAGCGCGGAGACGGAAAGCACGGCATAGATAACGCCGGTATCCCCCGCTTTTAGGCCCACTTCCTGATGAAGCCAGATGGAGAGTAGCGAGCCGGAAGATGACCAGGTGACAAAAAAGAAAAAGAGTAGTGCGCTTAATAAAGGGTAGCTGTGAGAGTGATGCGTTTTCATCATGACATTCTCATGTTGGAGTAATGACGCAATGGTAACGTTAACATAATTTCTTTCTCATGCTGTTTGGTGAAGATTTAAGATGTTAATCACGAAAGTTAACGTTAACATTTAGAGAATGAGATCGCGATCAAACATTCATCACGGAGGTAAGCCTGACCTGGCATGTGCATCAGCCTTCCTTTTACATCAGCGACTTAGTTGTATACCCTTTCACACAGAGCATTAACGGAGTAAGAAAATGGCTTCCCTGAAGGACGTCGCAAAGCTGGCTAACGTATCGCTGATGACGGTCTCACGTGCGCTGAACACCCCGGAACGCCTTAAGCCGGAAACGCTGGCGCGCGTTCAGCTGGCTATCGAGCAGACCAGCTACGTGCCAGACCTGTCCGCCAAGAAAATTCGCGGCGCGCATGCCTCGCCGAAAACCATAGGCGTACTGGCGCTCGATACGGTGACGACGCCTTTCTCGGTGGAAATCACGCTGTCGATTGAAGAGACGGCCAGAATGCACGGCTGGAACAGCTTCGTGATGAATATGTTTACCGATGACAACCCGGACGCCATTGTCGACCTTCTCCTCTCTCATCGGCCTGACGGAATTATCTACACCACCATGGGGTTACGTCAGGTTCCTCTCCCGGCCAAACTCCTCACCCTTCCCTGCGTGCTGGCCAACTGCGAAAGTGACGGCGAAAAGGTCGCCAGCTATATTCCTGATGATGAACAGGGGCAGTATACCGCCGTACGGGCGTTACTCGCGGAGGGTTATCGACGCCCTCTCTGCCTGCATTTGCCTGAGGGGCATCTGGCCACAACCCGACGTCGTCAGGGGCTGGAACGTGCATGCCGTGAAGCGGGACTCGACCCGCACAGCCTGGCGCACAGCTATATGGCGCTCGGCGATGAGCACTATCGTGACATTCCGTCAGTATTGCTGGCGCACATGCAGAATGGCATTCCCCGGTTCGACTCCGTTATCTGCGGCAACGACCGTATCGCGTTTATGGTCTATCAGACGCTGCTGGCGCAAGGACTTCGCATACCGGAAGATGTCGCGGTAATCGGCTATGACAATATGGTGGGTATTGGGGAGCTGTTTCTGCCTCCTCTCACGACGGTTCAACTGCCACACTATGAAATTGGTCGCCTGAGCGCCTTGCATATTATTAACGGTGAAGAGCATCAGAACATCACGCGCGTTGAAAGTCCTTTTTTGATGCGTGATTCCGTTGTGCATGCATCATGAGCACCGCTTTTTGCACATGACGCAGGAATAGAGACAGCCAGCCTCCTTTTTTGCCATTCGATGGCACGTTTTGTCACACTCTTTTCTGCGACTGTACACGCCAGACAAACAGCCTGTAACAGGCTGTTTTTATTTGGCATAAAATGCAATTTTCATTTTAAAAATGGGGATATTTTCTCCCCACAGCCCCGTGTCACAAAACAGTAAACAAATTAACCATTGAGCCCCGTGGCAAAAGGCTCTATATTGGCGGCGTTTTTTTCAGGCCCCCATCTGTTTTTTAACTTTTTATTCAATCGTGGCTCATAACGAAGCGGCGGTTGTAGGAGTGATATGATGACGGATAAAGTCCGTATTGACACCGTAGATGCCCACAAAAGCAACGAAACCTATCTGGCCCGTCAGGCCGAGTTTGAATCTAACGTCAGGAGTTATCCGCGCAAACTGCCTTTAGCCATCACTAAAGCAGAAGGCGTGTGGATCACCGATGCAGATAATAAAGAATACCTTGACTGTTTAGCAGGCGCAGGGACCCTTGCGCTTGGCCATAACCATCCTGATGTGCTGAAAAGCATCCAAAATGTCATTACCAGCGGCTTGCCGTTACATACTCTGGATCTGACGACGCCTCTGAAAGACGCGTTTTCTGAATACCTGCTCTCTCTGCTGCCTGGTCAGGGCAAAGAGTACTGCCTGCAGTTCACCGGTCCATCCGGTGCTGACGCCGTTGAAGCGGCGCTGAAGCTGGCGAAAAAAGTGACCGGTCGTAGCGGTATCATCAGCTTCTCTGGTGGTTACCACGGTATGACCCACGGCGCGCTGTCCGTGACCGGCAACCTGTCTCCGAAAGAAGCGGTTGACGGTATGATGCCAGAAGTCCAGTTCATGCCTTACCCGCACGAATACCGTTGCCCGCTGGGTATCGGTGGTGAAGCGGGCGTGAAAGCGCTGACGTACTACTTCGATAACCTGATCAACGACGTTGAAAGCGGCGTGCGTAAGCCTGCTGCGGTGATCCTGGAAGCGGTTCAGGGCGAAGGCGGCGTGAACCCGGCTCCGGCTGAGTGGCTGCAGCGCATCCGTAAAGTGACTCAGGAACACGGCATTCTGCTGATCCTCGACGAAGTTCAGGCTGGCTTTGCCCGTACCGGTAAATTCTTCGCCTTCGAACACGCTGGCATTGAGCCAGACATCATCGTGATGTCTAAAGCCGTCGGTGGCGGTCTGCCGCTGGCCGTGCTCGGTATCAAAAAGCAGTTCGATGCATGGGCACCAGGTCACCACACCGGTACCTTCCGCGGCAACCAGCTGGCGATGGCAACCGGTCTGACGACGCTGAAAATCCTGAAAGACCAGAACATCGCAGGCAAAGTGGCTGCACAGGGCGAATGGCTGAAAGGCCAGCTGAAAGAGATGGCGAAACGCTATCCGGTCATCGGCCACGTTCGCGGTCTGGGTATGATGATCGGTATTGAGATCGTTAAGCCTAACGAAGCCGCTGACCACATGGGCTGCTTCCCGGGCGACGGCGAGCTGTCTGCACTGATTCAGAAGAAGTGCTTCGAAGCCGGTCTGATTCTGGAGCGCGGTGGTCGTAACGGTATCGTTCTGCGTCTGCTGCCTTCTCTGCTGATCAGCGATGAAGAGCTGAAGATCTTCCTGGATAAATTTGAGCAGGCACTGCTTGCTGCGGGCGTTCGCCCGGCGTAACCGGAGTTGTTGATTACGATGTCTGATTCAAACCCAATTTTGTTCTCCTCTGCGCAGAGCATTGAAGCTTACCAGCAGGCGATTGAACAAAGCACTCAGGCTGTGATGCAGTGGCTGAAACAGCCTGAGATGTACCAGGGCAAAACGGTCGCAGAACTGCGCGACCGTATTAAGCTGGATTTCAACCCGAAAGGGCTGGGCAACGAAGCGGCGATTGAACGCGCCGTCGAGTTCTTCCTGAAAGACAGCCTGTCCGTTCATCACCCGCAGTGTGTGGCGCACCTGCACTGCCCAAGCCTGGTCGTAAGCCAGGCGGCGGAAGTGCTGATCAACGCCACTAACCAGAGTATGGACTCCTGGGATCAAAGCCCGTCCGCAACCATCATTGAGATCAAACTGATCGAGTGGCTGCGTACCCGCGTGGGTTATCAGGCCGGCGACGCAGGTGTTTTCACCAGCGGCGGGACTCAGAGCAACCTGATGGGCCTGATGCTGGCGCGCGATGCGTTCTTCGCGCGTCAGGGTCATTCCGTTCAGCAGGACGGTCTGGTTGGCGATCTGCGCAAAATTCGCGTGCTGTGCTCCGAAAACGCGCACTTCTCCGTGCAGAAAAACATGGCGCTGATGGGCCTGGGCTACCAGTCCGTGGTGCAGGTGAAAACGGACGAATTCTCCCGCATGGATCTGACCGATCTGGCGGCGAAAATCGAACAGTGCAATGCGAACGGCGAGCAGATTCTGGCCATCGTCGCGACGGCAGGTACCACCGATGCCGGTGCTATCGACCCGCTGCGTGCGATTGCAGAGCTGGCGGCGAAGCAGAACATCTGGGTACACGTTGATGCGGCCTGGGGCGGCGCGCTGCTGATGTCTGAGCAGTATCGTCACTACCTGGACGGCATCGAGCTGGTGGATTCCGTCACCCTGGACTTCCACAAGCAGTTCTTCCAGACCATCAGCTGCGGCGCGTTCCTGCTGAAAGAAGCGCGCCACTATGAGCTGATGCGCTATCAGGCGGCTTACCTGAACTCTGAGTTCGACGAAGAGGCCGGCGTGCCTAACCTGGTTTCCAAATCTCTGCAGACCACCCGTCGTTTTGACGCGCTGAAGCTGTGGATGAGCCTGGAAGCGCTGGGTCAGGAGCAATACGCGGCGATCATCGATCACGGCGTGACCCTGGCACAGCAGGTTGCGGCCTATGTGAAAGCGCAGCCTGCGCTGGAGCTGGTTATGCAGCCGCAGCTGGCAAGCGTTCTGTTCCGTTTCCGCGGACAGGTGCAGACGGATGAAGCGGGTATCGCCCTGCTGAACCAGAAAATTGGTGACGCGCTGCTGGAATCCGGCCGTGCGAACGTCGGTGTGACCGAGCATAACGGCGTGACCTGCCTGAAGCTGACGCTGCTGAACCCAACCGTGACGCTGGAAGATATTAAAATCCTGCTGTCTCTGGTTGAGCGCACCGCGCAGGAAGTTCTGGCTAAGTAATACAACACCCCTCTTCCGCCGGGAGAGGGGTTATTTTTATACGCCTGCCCACCACATCCTTAATTTTAATCCCCAATAGCTCGTCCAGCCCGTTGTGGTACTGACCACGTTCCCCTTCGACACGACCACCAGAGTTGGCGTGACGCTCACCTGCCACTGCTGCGACAAAGCACCGTTTGCATCGTTAATCACCGGCATTTTCAGCTGTTTCTTATCAACCCAGCGCTCAAGCTTTGCGTTGTCACCAGAACGCATGGCGATACTCACCACGTTCCCGCCCTCTTCTGCCAGTTGATTAACCGCAGGCGTCGTGTAGCGGCAAATGCTGCACCAGGTCGCCCAGACGTAGATCAGCAGCGGACGATCCTGGCTGAGCGCCGCAATATCGTGGATGTTGCCGTCGATGCTCTGCATCGGCGTTGCACTAAAACTGGCGGGGAGCGTCGGTTTTCGGTACTGATCAACACCCCATACTACGGCCAGCGTCAGCAGAACGAGTATGATCCCTTCCCGCGCCCAGCGGCGCAGTCGACTGATTTTGCGGTTATCCATTGTGACCTCATGTTTTAACGAAGGTCATCTTAACGGGCAATACGCCATCACGCTGTAAAGAAGTGTCGGGCCTGTAAGCTGGTAAAGATCGCGTCATCGATGAGGTATACCAAAAGGAAAACGATTATCAGGTAGGTTCATTTTTGTTACATTTTTTTTCGAACAAGCCATAGTCTGATATTTAAAATAGGCAGGTTGCCGTATTGTTGGCAGGCAAAATCAAACTTAAAAACCGTTCAACTGGAGAAAAAATGGCTAAGTGTAAATGGCTGCTTCTCGGGGTCGTGATGTCTCTGGCAAGCGCGGCGAATGCAGCACCACAAGCGGCATCCGGCATCAAGGCCTATGAAGAACAAGAGTTCATCGCTGACTTCACGAAATTCAAGATTGGCGACACGGCGCCGGCGCAGTATCAAACGCCGGAGTACACCATCAAACAGTACCAGTTGCGTAACCTGCCGGCTCCGGATGCCGGAACCCACTGGACCTACATGGGCGAGAACTACGTGCTGATTGGCGATGCGGATGGCAAAATCTACAAAGCCTATAACGGAGATATTTTCTATCACCGCTAATACCATCCTGATCCGCCCCTGGCAGGAAAGCGATCGCCCTTTCCTGCGCACGCTCTTCCTCCACGCCCGGCGTGAGGCCTGGCCATGGCTGGACAGTTCAGACTGGCAGCTTGAAGACTTTGACGCGGCCACCCGTGACGAAATGATTTGGGTTGCCACGCAGAACGGCCATCGCCTGGGTTTTGCCTCCGTCTGGACGAACGATAATTTCCTGCACAACCTGTTTGTCGACCCGCAGTATCAAAGCCATGGGGTCGGGCGTATGCTCCTGGAACAGGTTCAGAAGACGTTTACCAGTACGGGTTCGCTTAAGTGTCTGGTGAAGAATGCGCGGGCTGTCGCGTTTTACCAGCGGCACGGCTGGCACATTGAGGCGACGGGGGATTCTCCGGAGGGAGAATACTATCTGATGCATTATCGGCTTGGGTAAAGTCAGGTGGCGCTTCGCTTACCTGACCTACAAAACCGTATTTCGTAGGCCGGGTAAGGCGAAGCCGCCACCCGGCACTAAGCGAAGAGGAATTACACCGCGCGGAACGCGATTTCCCCTGGGATGACTTCGCCCTGCCAGTAAAGCTGCGCCGCAACGCGTCCCGCCAGCTGGCGATACATTTCTGCAAATTCGCTGTCCGGACGGCTGACCACCGTCGGCTTGCCGCTATCCAGATCTTCGCGCAGGGTAATGTGAAGCGGCATCTGTCCCAGCAGTTGGGTGTGATACTTCGCGGCCAGTTTTTCTGCGCCACCCGTGCCGAAGATAGGTTCGTGGTGGCCGCAGTTGCTGCAGATGTGCATGCTCATGTTCTCGACGATACCGAGCACCGGCACTTCCACCTTCTCGAACATCACGATGCCTTTTTTGGCGTCGATCAGCGCAATATCCTGCGGCGTGGTCACCACAACGGCTCCCGTCACCGGAATGTTCTGCGCCAGCGTCAGCTGGATGTCACCGGTACCCGGCGGCATGTCCAGCACCAGATAATCCAGATCCGGCCACATCGTCTCCTGCAGCATCTGCAGCAGCGCCTTGCTGGCCATCGGGCCGCGCCAGACCATGGCGTTATCGTCAGTCACCAGGTAACCGATGGAGTTGGTCGCCAGACCGTGGGCCATGATTGGCGCCATGTGGGTGCCGTCCGGCGAGGTTGGGCGCTGGTTTTCCGCGCCCAGCATGTTCGGAATAGACGGACCGTAGATGTCGGCGTCCAGAATACCGACCTTTGCCCCTTCCGCTGCCAGCGCGAGCGCCAGGTTAACGGCGGTAGAGGATTTCCCCACCCCGCCCTTGCCCGAGCTGACGGCAATGATGTTTTTCACGCCGTTCACGCCAGGCTGGTTTTTCACGCGCTTCAGCGTGGCGATGCTGTGGCTCAGCTTCCAGTCGATCGCCTTCGCGCCGGTCATGCGCAGCAGCTCAGAGCTGGTCTGCTCTTTCAGCGCATCAAAGGCGCTGGTCCAGACGAACGGCATCTGCAGCTCAATGTGCAGCGTGTCGTCCAGCCAGGCGACGTGGTGTAACGCTTTCAGCGTAGTGAGATTGTGCTTCAGGGTTGGATGCTGAAAGTTAGCCAGCGTCCCGGCGACCATTGCTCGTAAGGCTTCCGGTGATTTGGCCTGGGATTGAGAACTCATCCCGACTCCTTTGTTCTTGTGAATAAGACCTTAGATGAACAAGTTTACCTGAAAGGCCGTGGTTTGTGCTTACTTAATAATGCCCCTTTTGGTAATATCAAAAACCCTTTTCACAGTTAAAAGAAGTAATGCCTACTATGACTCAAGTCGCGAAGAAAATTCTGGTAACGTGCGCACTGCCGTACGCCAACGGCTCAATCCACCTCGGCCACATGCTGGAGCATATCCAGGCTGATGTCTGGGTCCGTTACCAGCGAATGCGCGGCCACGAGGTTAACTTCATCTGTGCGGACGATGCCCACGGCACGCCGATCATGCTGAAAGCGCAGCAGCTGGGGATTTCCCCGGAGCAGATGATTGCCGAAATGAGTCAGGAGCATCAGACCGATTTTGCTGGCTTTGACATCAGCTATGACAACTATCACTCTACGCACAGCGACGAAAACCGCGAGCTGTCGGAGCTGATCTACACCCGTCTGAAAGAGAACGGTTTTATCAAAAACCGCACCATCTCTCAGCTGTACGATCCGGAAAAAGGCATGTTCCTGCCGGACCGTTTCGTCAAAGGCACCTGTCCGAAATGTAAATCCCCGGACCAGTACGGCGATAACTGCGAAGTGTGCGGCGCGACCTACAGCCCGACCGAGCTTATCGAACCGAAATCCGTGGTATCCGGCGCCACGCCGGTGATGCGTGACTCCGAGCACTTCTTCTTCGACCTGCCGTCCTTCAGCGAAATGCTGCAGGCGTGGACCCGCAGCGGCGCGCTGCAGGAACAGGTGGCGAATAAAATGCAGGAGTGGTTCGAATCCGGCCTGCAGCAGTGGGATATCTCCCGCGATGCGCCGTACTTCGGCTTTGAAATCCCGAACGCGCCGGGCAAATACTTCTACGTCTGGCTGGACGCGCCAATCGGCTACATGGGCTCCTTCAAGAACCTGTGCGACAAGCGTGGCGATACCGTCAGCTTCGACGAATACTGGAAGAAAGATTCCACTGCCGAGCTGTACCACTTCATCGGTAAAGACATCGTTTACTTCCACAGCCTGTTCTGGCCGGCGATGCTGGAAGGCAGCAACTTCCGCAAGCCAACCAACCTGTTCGTACACGGCTACGTAACGGTGAACGGCGCCAAGATGTCCAAGTCCCGCGGGACGTTCATCAAGGCCAGCACCTGGCTGAACCACTTCGACGCGGACAGCCTGCGCTACTACTACACCGCGAAGCTCTCTTCCCGCATCGACGATATCGACCTGAACCTGGAAGATTTCGTGCAGCGCGTGAACGCGGACATCGTCAACAAGGTCGTCAACCTGGCGTCCCGTAACGCGGGCTTTATCGCGAAGCGTTTTGACGGCGTGCTTTCTGCTGAACTGGCCGATCCTGAGCTGTATAAAACCTTCACCGATGCCGCCGCTGCGGTTGGTGAAGCCTGGGAAAGCCGTGAATTCGGTAAAGCGATTCGTGAAATCATGGCGCTGGCCGATGTTGCCAACCGATATGTGGACGAGCAGGCCCCGTGGGTGGTCGCGAAACAGGAAGGCCGCGACGCTGACCTGCAGGCGATCTGCACCATGGGTCTGAACATGTTCCGCGTGCTGATGACCTGGCTGAAGCCGGTTCTGCCACAGCTGGCAGCCCGTGCTGAAGCGTTCCTGAACACCGAACTGACCTGGGATGCAATCCAGCAGCCGCTGCTCGGCCACAAGGTCAACACCTTCAAGGCGCTGTACAACCGCATCGAGATGAAGCAGGTTGAAGCCCTGGTAGAAGCGTCTAAAGAAGAGGTGAAGGCGGCTGCGGCACCGGTTACCGGCCCGCTGGCGGACGATCCGATTCAGGAAACCATTACCTTTGATGATTTCGCCAAAGTCGACCTGCGCGTGGCGCTGATCGAGAACGCGGAATTCGTGGACGGCTCTGACAAGCTGCTGCGCCTGACGCTGGATCTCGGCGGCGAGAAGCGCAACGTCTTCTCCGGCATCCGTTCTGCCTATCCGGACCCGCAGGTGCTGATCGGTCGTCAGACCGTGATGGTGGCGAACCTGGCGCCGCGCAAAATGCGCTTCGGCATCTCTGAGGGGATGGTGATGGCCGCAGGCCCTGGCGGGAAAGATATCTTCCTGTTAAGCCCAGACGAAGGCGCGAAGCCGGGTCAGCAGGTGAAATAACAAAAAAGCCGGAGATTATCTCCGGCTTTTTTTATGGCATTTTGTTTTCTCCCTCTCCCTGTGGGAGAGGGTCGGGGTGAGGGCATCAGGCCACACCCATTCTGCAATCACGCCTTCGGGTGATGCACCCGGTGAGTTAACCCGCGCAGGAAATTACGCAGAAACTGGTCGCCGCACTCGCGGTAGTTTTTATGATCCGGCGCGCGCATCATGGCGGTCACTTCCGGCACGGATACGCGGAATTTTTGCTCAGTCATGATCGCCACGATATCGTCCGTTTTCAGCGAGAAGGCGATGCGCAGCTTTTTCAGCACCGTGTTGTTGTTCACCCGACGCTCCAGCGCCAGCTCTGGCGCGGCCGGATCTTTGCCACGCTTATCGTAAATCAGGCCGTTCAGGAAACCCGACAGAATGATGTCAGGACAGCGGACAAATCCCTCTTCGTCTTCTTTGGTCATCCACGTGTCAAAACTCGCAGACGTGGATTCCATGTCGGACAGCGCAAGAATGCGCACCATGTCGTTATTGTTCGCTTTCAGGGTGTAGCGCAGGCTACGAAGAATATCGTTACTTAGCATAGAGCCTTCGAATGTCGATGATGCAATGGCGCGCAGTGTACCAGCTTTACAGCCCAATCGCCTCTTTCAAACTCTTCAGGTAGCGACGGCTGACGGGCACCGTTTGCCCGGCACGCAGCACCAGCTCGGCCTGGCCGTTATCTTCCAGGCGGATCTCCTTAAGGTGCGCCATGTTCACCAGATACTGGCGGTGGCAGCGAATCAGCGGCGTGCGGCTCTCCAGCGTGCGCAGGGTCAGCTCGGTAAACCCTTCATTCCCTTCCGCGCTGGTGACAAACACCCCGCTCAGGCGGCTGCTGACAAAGGCCACATCATCCATCTGAAGAAGATAGATCCGGCTGTGCCCGGTGCAGGGGATAAACTTCAGCGGCTGCTGGTTTTCCGGCAGCAGCGTGACGTCCTGTACGGTGCGCTCCTGACGTAAACGGGTGAGCGTTTTTTCCAGCCGCTTCTCCTCAATCGGCTTGAGTAAGTAGTCAAACGCGTGCTCCTCAAAGGCCTTAACGGCATATTCATCAAACGCCGTCAGAAACACGATGTAGGGACGATGTTCCGGGTCGAGCATGCCGACCATCTCCAGTCCGCTGATGCGGGGCATCTGAATATCGAGGAACAGCACGTCCGGGCGCAGTTTGTGCACCGCGCCGATGGCCTCAATGGCGTTCGCGCACTCTCCCACAATCTCAATATCCGGTTGCTCCTGCAGCAGAACGCGCAGGTTTTCCCGTGCCAGCGGCTCGTCATCCACAATCAGCACTCTTAACATGCGTTTTCCTCCAGCGGCAGTCGTACGGTAATACGGGTAAATCGGTCTGGCTCACAGGCGACGGTAATGCCACAGTCGTCGCCAAAATGGGCGCGCAGGCGTTTATCCACCAGGCTCATCCCCAGACCGCCGGAGGCGGAAGGCTGGTAAAGCCCGGCATTGTCTTCAATATCCAGCACCAGATGGTGATTAAAACGGCTGGCGGCAATGGTTATCTCCCCCGTTCCCAGCAGCTGCGACGTGCCGTGCTTAATGGCGTTTTCCACAATCGGCTGCAGGGTAAAGGCCGGAAGATGCTGATACGCCAGCTCATCCGGCACGGAGAGCGACACCTGCAGGCGCGACTGGAAACGCGCCTGCTCAATCTGCAGATAGGCATTCACGTGCTCAATCTCATCGGCGAGGGTGACGATCTCAGACGGTCGCTTCAGGTTTTTGCGAAAGAAGGTCGACAGAAACTGCACCAGCTGCGCGGCCTGATCGCTGTCGCGGCGGATCACCGCTTTGAGCGTGTTGAGGGCGTTGAACAGGAAATGCGGATTGACCTGGGCATGCAGCAGCTTAATTTCGGACTGCGTCAGCAGCGCTTTCTGCCGTTCATACTGCCCGGCCAGAATTTGCGCGGACAGCAGCTGGGCGATCCCCTCCCCCAGCGTGCGGTTGATCGAGCTGAACAGACGGTTTTTCGCCTCATACAGCTTGATGGTGCCCATCACCCGCTGATTCTCGCCGCGCAGCGGAATCACCAGCGTGGAGCCCAGCTTGCACTGCGGATGCAGCGAACAGCGATAAGGCACCTCGTTACCGTCGGCGTACACCACCTCACCGGTTTCAATGGCGCGCAGCGTGTAGGCTGAGGAGATGGGTTTACCCGGCAGATGGTGATCGTCCCCGGTGCCGGTAAAGGCCAGCAGCCGCTCGCGGTCGGTGATAGCCACCGCGCCGATATCCAGCTCCTTGTAGAGCACCTGCGCGACCTTCATGCTGTTCTCTTCGTTGAACCCCTGGCGCAGGATCCCTTCGGTCGAGGCGGCGACCTTCAGCGCCGTCGCGGAAAAGGCCGAGGTGTACTTCTCAAACATGGCGCGCTTGTCGAGTAGAATGCGCATAAACAGCGCCGCACCCACGGTGTTGGTTACCATCATCGGAGCGGCAATGCTGCCGACCAGGTGCAGCGCATCCTCAAACGGACGGGCAATGAGCAGAATGATCGCCATCTGCGCCATTTCGGCTACAAAGGTAATGGCACCGGCGGTGAGCGGGCTGAAGACTTTATCCGGGCGGCCGCGTTTGATCATGTAACTATGCACCAGCCCGCCGAGCAGACCTTCCACGATCGTGGAGATCATGCAGCTGAGCGCCGTCATCCCGCCCATGGAATAGCGATGCAGCCCCCCGGTTAAACCGACAAGGCCACCGACGACGGGACCGCCCAGCAGCCCGCCCATCACCGCGCCGATCGCGCGCGTATTGGCAATAGAGTCTTCGATATGGAGACCAAAATAAGTCCCCATGATGCAGAAAATAGAGAAGGTGACGTAGCAGAGCAGCTTATGCGGCAGACGTACGGTGACCTGCATCAGCGGGATAAACAGGCGCGTTTTGCTCATCAGCCAGGCAATGACAAGAAACACGCACATCTGCTGAAGCAACAGCAGCACCAGATTAAACTCGTACATACTCAAAACCGCACACGCTAAAAACGCGTAACATACACTGATGCGGGTTTACTTTCTTTGAAGCATCCCAAAAAAGCGCAAAATCGTGTCCGTTATCACACCTTTTTCTGAATATCGCGCATGCTTCGCATTGTTTGTTCAAAAATCAATCAATCTTTCCTGGTTCGCCAAAGTGAGTCTACAGTTAAGCTGGGGACGCGTAAGCCAGGGGGCGAATATGGCGCTTTACACAATAGGTGAAGTGGCACTCCTTTGTGATATCAATCCCGTTACCCTACGGGCGTGGCAGCGACGGTATGGATTACTCAAACCGCAGAGGACCGACGGTGGGCATCGCCTTTTCAATGAAGCCGATATCGACCGCATTCGCGAAATTAAAAGCTGGATCGACAACGGGGTGCAGGTCGGCAAGGTGAAGTCCCTGCTGAGCCACGACGACCCGGACACGCAGCACCTCTGGCGCGAACAGCAGGAAACCCTGCTGCGACTCCTGCAGGCGGGCAACCTGCAGCGCCTGCGCGCATGGATAAAAGAGCAAGGCCGCGATTATCCGGCACAGACGCTGATCAACCATCTTTTCATTCCGCTCCGTCGACGCCTGCAGTGTCAGCAGTCCACCCTGCAGGCGCTGCTCAGCATGCTCGACGGGGTGCTGATCAACTACATCGCCGTCTGCCTTGCCTCGGCGAAGAACAAAGCCGGAAAAGATGCGCTGGTGGTCGGCTGGAACGTGCACGATACCACCCGCCTGTGGCTGGAAGCGTGGATTGCCACCCAGAAGGGCTGGCGCGTGGATGTCCTGGCGCATTCGCTGGCGCAGCTTAAGCCTGAGTTTTTTGAGGGCCAGACCCTGCTGGTCTGGTGTGGCGAAGTGCCGTCCGCCACGCAGCAACAGCTGCTGACGGAATGGCGTGAGAATGGTTACCCGGTTTATTCCCTTGGCCCGGATGAGCCATAACGGCATTTTATGGTTCATTAACAGCTGCGCTTCACCGTATAATTGTTCCGTTAACAACAGGAGCACATGATGAAGGCAACCAAACTGGCCATTATTACCCTTTTTGTCCTGATGGCCGTAAGCGGTATCGGCGGCGTGATGCTGGCAGGATACTCGTTTATTGTTCGCGGCGGTGTCGGCTGAGGTAGAGCGCCAGCCGCTCAAAAAGGCGATCGACGACGATTGCCGCCAGCGCGACCAGCACCGCTCCCTGCACTATATAAGCCGTATTAAACCCGCTCAGGCCGATAATAATCGGCGTTCCCAGCGTATTGGCACCAACCGTAGACGCAATGGTCGCCGTCCCAATGTTAATGATGACCGACGTGCGGATCCCGGCAATGATAACCGGTGCCGCAAGCGGCAGTTCAACCTTGCGCAGCCGCTGGCCGCGACTCATCCCCATCCCTTCAGCCACGCTCAGCACCGACGCCGGTACCGCCGCGAGGCCCGCCAGCGTGCCCTGCAGAACCGGCAGTACGCCATATAAAATCAGCGCAATAATGGCAGGCTGCTGGCCAAAGCCCATCACCGGAACCGCTATCGCAAGCACCGCCACCGGCGGAAACGTCTGTCCAATGGCCGCTATCGTCTCTACCAGCGGACGAAACTCCCGGCCCGCAGGACGCGTGACCGCGATGCCTGCCCCTACCCCCAGCACAACCGCGATGGCGCTTGAGAGCGCCACCAGCCAGAGATGCGCCAGGGCGAGATTAATGAAGCTCTCCTGCTGATAGACCGGCCGCGGCAGTCCGGGAAAAAGGGCGTTAAACAACGCCGCGCTGTGGGGCATCAGAAACAGTAAAGCGACAAAGAGCGCTACCAGCCAGAGGAGCGGATCACGCAGTGCCTTCACGCGTCACCTCCCCGGCCAGCAGATCGCGAAAATGTAAGGTTCCGCACGGCGCGCCCCGGGCATCCGAAACGGGCAATACCTCGCACTGGCGCGCGACAAACGCGGAGAGCGCATCCCGCAGGCTCATCTGCGCCTGCAGCGGTTCGCCGCTCACCGACACCGCATCCCGACGCATATAGTCGCTGACCGTTCGCAGGGAGAGCAGCCTGACGCCCAGTTCGCTGCGGCCAAAAAAATCGCGCACAAAGTCGTTCTTCGGCCAGGTTAATAGCTCAAGCGGCGAGCCCTGCTGCACCACTTCGCCATGATCCATCAGCACCAGATGGTCAGCCAGGCGCAGGGCTTCATCAATATCGTGCGTCACAAGTACGATCGTGCGTCCGAGAATGCGGTGAATGCGGGTCATCTCCGCCTGCAGCGCCCCGCGCGTAACCGGATCCAGCGCGCCAAAGGGTTCGTCCATCAGCAACACCTGCGGGTTGGCCGCCAGCGCGCGCGCCACGCCCACGCGCTGCTGCTGCCCGCCGGAAAGCTGGTGCGGATAGCGATCGCGCAGCGCGGGCTCTAACCCCAGCAGAGACATCAGCTCATCAACACGATCGGCGATTTTCCCCCGCGACCATTTTTCCAGCTGCAGCACGGTGGCGATGTTCTGCGCCACCGTCCAGTGCGGAAACAGGCCGATAGACTGAATGGCATAGCCCATCCGACGGCGCAGCTCCAGCACCGGCAGGCTGCGGATCTCTTCTCCGGCAAAGCGGATCAGCCCGCTGTCATGCTCCACCAGACGGTTGATCATCTTCAGGGTGGTGGATTTTCCCGAGCCTGAGGTGCCAATCAGCACGGAAAACGCCCCCTCGGCAAAGTTCAGGTTCAGGTGGCTCGCCGCCGGGCGACCGGCAAACGTTTTACTGACATCATGGAATTCAATCATTGGCTCTTCTCCTGAGCAGCGCGAGCCATAAGGCAAACAGCGCGTCGACAACAACCGCCAGCGCAATCGTCGGAACCACGCCCAATAACACCAGATCGAGCGCACTACTTAGCAGCCCCTGGAACACCAGGGCGCCAAAGCCGCCCGCGCCAATCAGCGCCGCAATCACCGCCATGCCGACGGTCTGTACCGCCACCACCCGCAGGCTGCGCAGCAGCAGGGGCAGCGCCAGCGGGAGCTGAATTTTCCAGAAACACTGCCGGGCGCTCATGCCCATCGCATGGGCGCTTTCCAGCACGTCAGGTGCGACCTGTCCCAGGCCCGCGACCACGCCGCGCACCAGCGGCAGCAGCGCATACAGCACCAGCGCGATAAGGGCGGGCGTTAACCCCGTTCCGGCTATGCCGAGCGTTCCCAGCACCGGAAATGACTTCACCAGCCCGGCCAGCGGCGCAATCAGCAGGCCAAACAGCGCAACGGAAGGAATGGTCTGGATCACGTTGAGCACGGCAAAGACCCCGCCCTGGCGTGAAGGATGGCGGTAACACCACATGCCCAGGGGGATCCCGAGCAGCAGCGCCGGAAAGAGCGTGCCGAAGAGGATCGTCAGGTGTTGTGCCAGGGCATCATCAAACACCTCCTGGCGGTTGGCGTACTCTTTTAACAGCGAGAGATTGTTCAGTTCCCCGCTGAACAGCAGGAACAAGGGAATGCACCATATCTGCGCGTTGAGCACCCAGCGCCAGACGGCGCTGGAGATGAGTCGACGAATGGCATCGCTGCTGACCAGCAGACAGAGCGCCAGCCACAGCCAGAGGCCGCTGCCCACCGTGGTTCTCGCCAGCGGACTTTCTGCCGACGCCATGTGCGTCGCCGCCAGCCCGCCACTCCAGAACAGAATGATGAACAGCCCTTCAGCGAGGAGCAGCGTCAGCCACTGCGCCGTGCGCCCTTGCCAGAACGATAGCGCAACCCACGCGGCCAGCGCCGCCGCCAGCCACCCCGGCGTGAAAGGCCAGACCTGCCAGAGCGCTTTGCCCTCCCCCGACATCAGACGGTTTGGGGCAACGTTGACAAACGGCAGCGCGACCGCCGCGATGGCCACGCAGGACAGCAGCAGCAGGACGCGGTTATAACATTTTATTGGCACAGCCCTTTCCCGTTACTTCACAAGCCCTTGTTGTTTCAGGAAGTCGGCGGCCACTTTTTTGGCATCCAGCCCCTCGACGGCAATGCTGGCATTCAGCTGTTGCAGCGTTTTTTCATCCAGTTTTTCGAAGACCGGTTTGAGCCAGTCGGCAATCTCCGGATAGGCTTTCAGCACCGCCTCACGCACGACCGGGGTCGGGGCGTAAATCGGCTGTACGCCTTTAGGATCGGTCAGGGTTTGCAGGCCGAGCGCCGCCACCGGACCGTCGGTACCGTAGGCCATGGCCGCGTTAACGCCAGAGGTTTGCTGCGCCGCCGCTTTGATGGTCACCGCAGTATCCCCGCCCGCAAGAGAGAGCAGCTGCGCCTGGTCGAGCTTGAAGTCGTAGGCTTTTTCGAACGCCGGGAGCGCATCAGGACGCTCGATAAACTCCGCAGAGGCCGCGAGCTTGAAATCGCCCTTCTCTTTCAGGTAGCGGCTGAGATCCGCAAGCGAGGTGAGCTTGCCTTTCTCCGCCACGTCCTTACGCACGGCGATAGTCCAGGTGTTATTGGCGGGAGCCGGGGTCAGCCAGACCAGTTTGTTCTGTTCCGCGTCGAGTTTTTTGACTTTCTCATACCCGGCGTTAGCGTTTTTCCATGCCGGATCGTTTTCTTGTTTGAAGAAGAACGCGCCGTTGCCGGTGTATTCCGGGTAGATATCCAGCTCGCCGGAGCTGATCGCGCCGCGCACGACGGGCGTGGTGCCGAGCTGAACTTTATTGACGGTTTTCACGCCGTGGCTGTCCAGCACCTGCAAAATAATATTGCCGAGCAGCGCCCCTTCGGTATCGATCTTTGAGCCCACTTTTACCGGCTCCGCCGCCTGTAGCGGCAGACTTAGCGCCGCCAGCAGCACCGCAGATCCCAACATCCCCTTTGCAATCGTCATTCTACTATCCTCATTTATTTTGCTGCCTTTTTCAGAGGCTTGAGAGAAAAGCGTAGCTTAAAACGGCAGAATTAACCGTCAAAATGCCTTTTTAGCATAAGGTAAGACGCCTCCCCCGCAGGACGGGGGGAGGCAAAGGAGGGACAGGTTATAGCAGTTCGAACTCACCTTTATTCACGCGGGCGGAGTCCACGCCGATAAAGACGTTAAACTTGCCCGGTTCCGCGTCATATTTCATCTGCTGGTTCCAGAACTTCAGCGCATCCACGTCGATCGTGAAGCTGATAGTTTGGGTTTCGCCAGGCTTCAGGTTGACCTTCTCAAAGCCGCGAAGCTGCTTCACGGGACGGCTCATCGACGCGGTGACATCCTGAACGTACATCTGAATCACCGTTGCCCCTTCGCGCTTGCCGGTGTTGGTTACCTCAACGCTGGCGGTGACTTTGCCGTCACGCTTCATCGTAGGCGCTGACATTTTCACGTCAGAGACCTTGAAGGTGGTGTAGCTCAGGCCGTAACCAAACGGATACAGCGGGCCGTTAGCTTCGTCGAAGTAACGAGACGTGTACTTGTTCGGCTTGTCGGCGTTGTACGGGCGACCGGTGTTCAGGTGGCTGTAGTAGACCGGGATCTGCCCGACGGAGCGCGGGAAGGACATCGGCAGCTTGCCCGACGGGTTGTAATCGCCAAACAGCACGTCGGCGATGGCGTTACCGCCTTCGGTACCGGCGAACCAGGTTTCCAGAATGGCGTCAGCCTGCTGGTCTTCTTTCACCAGCGCCAGCGGACGACCGTTCATCAGCACCAGCACTAGCGGCTTGCCGGTGGCTTTCAGGGCGGCGATCAGATCGCGCTGGCTCTGCGGAATGGTGATATCGGTCCGGCTGGAGGCTTCGTGCGCCATACCCTGCGCTTCCCCCACGACCGCGACAACGACGTCAGACTGCTTCGCGGCGTTCACCGCCTCGTCAATCATCTCCTTCGGCGTGCGCGGATCGACCTTCACAGCTTCCTCATACTGGTTGAGGAAGGTGACGATATCTTTATCGTTGGTGACGTTCGCCCCTTTGGCGTACACCACTTTGGCGTTATCACCGACGGCACTCTTGATACCGGTCAGCACGGTCACCGACTGGTCAGCCACGCCTGCGGCAGACCAGCTGCCCATCACGTCGCGCTTGCTGTCGGCCAGCGGACCCACCACGGCAATGGTGCCGGATTTTTTCAGCGGCAGCGTGTCGAGGCGGTTTTTCAGCAGCACCAGGCTTTCGCGCGCCACGTCACGCGCTTCTTTACGGTGCAGACGGCTTTCGGCGTTGGTATCTGCCGGGTCAGAGTCCTTCGGCCCCAGGTGGCTGTACGGATCGTTAAACAGCCCCATGTCGTATTTCACGTTCAGCACGTGGCGCGCGGCATCGTCCAGCTCCGCCATCGTTACCTTGCCGCTCTTCACCAGCCCCGGCAGGTATTTGCTGTAATACTCATCGCTCATGCTCATGTTGATGCCGGACTTGAGCGCCACGCGCACCGCGTCTTCCGGATCGGAGGCGGTACCGTGCTTGATCAGCTCTTTAATCGCGCCGTGGTCAGAAACGGTGATGCCTTTAAAGCCCCACTGGTCGCGCAGCACGTCTTTCAGCAGCCAGGAATCGGACGTCGCCGGCGTGCCGTTCAGGGAGTTCAGCGCCACCATCACCGCGCCGCTGCCCGCATCCAGCCCTGCCTTGTACGGCGGCATATAGTCGTTAAACAGGCGCTGCGGGCTCATGTCGACGGTGTTGTACTCTTTACCGCCTTCCACTGCGCCATAGGCTGCGAAGTGTTTGACGCTGGTCATCACCGAGTAGCGATCCGCCGGGCTTTTGCCCTGCATCGCTTCCACCATGGTTTTGCCCATCGTGGAGGTTAAATACGTATCTTCACCAAAGCCTTCCGAGCCGCGGCCCCAGCGCGGATCGCGCGAGACGTCCACCATAGGTGCCCAGGTCATGTTCAGGCCGTCGTCCGCCGCTTCATAAGCCGACACGCGCCCGACGGTTTTCACCGCGTCGAGGTTAAAGGAAGACGCTAAGCCGAGGCTAATCGGGAAGACGGTACGCTGGCCGTGCACCACGTCATAGGCAAAGAACAGTGGAATTTTCAGGCGGCTGAGATCCATCACCTGGTCCTGCATCTTGCGGATATCCTGGCGGGTGACGGTATTAAAGATGGCCCCTACCTGCCCGTCTTTGATCATCGCCCGGATGGCCTCTTTCGGGTTATCCGGGCCGACGCTGATAAGGCGCAGCTGGCCGATTTTCTCATCGACCGTCATTTTCTTGAGCAATTCCGTGACAAACGCATCCCGTGCTTCAGGCGTGAGCGGGTGATTGCCAAACAAATCCTCTGCCAGCGCAGGTTGCAGCGCCAGGCTGACGGCGACACCTACAGAACATAGCCATTTCATGTCGTTTTACTCTCTCATCAATAACCGCCGGACGATCTCGGCCATACCGTGCGAAAAGCGCAGTGTGCCACAAACCCTCAGAACGTTGCAGGGTTATTCTCTGATTTTTCTCGTGAATACTCGACCGCTTAACAGTTAATCGCGCTATGCTTTACAGCGAGAAATTTGCCCCACCACAAGGAGTGGAAGATGTCTTCTGTTCGAACAAACGATAACACGGCTTTTATTAACGAACTGTCGCGCCTGGTTGGCTCCTCTCATCTGCTTACCGACCCGGCCAAAACCGCCCGCTACCGTAAGGGTTTCCGCTCCGGCCAGGGCGAGGCGCTGGCGGTGGTCTTCCCCGGCACGCTGCTGGAGCTGTGGCGCGTGCTGAGCGCCTGCGTCGCCGCCGACAAGATTATTTTAATGCAGGCCGCCAATACCGGCCTGACCGAAGGCTCCACGCCGAACGGCAACGATTACGATCGCGACATCGTGATTATCAGCACCCTGCGCCTCGACAAGCTGCACCTGCTGGACAAAGGCGAGCAGGTGCTCGCGTTCCCCGGCACCACGCTCTACTCCCTGGAAAAAGCGCTTAAGCCGCTGGGTCGTGAGCCGCACTCGGTGATTGGCTCCTCCTGTATTGGCGCCTCGGTGGTCGGTGGGATCTGCAACAACTCCGGCGGCTCGCTGGTACAGCGCGGCCCGGCCTATACCGAGATGTCGCTGTTTGCCCGTATTGACGAAAATGGCAAGCTGACGCTGGTGAACCATTTGGGAATCGATCTCGGCGTGACGCCGGAGCAGATCCTCAGCAAGCTCGACGACGATCGCGTGAAGGATGAAGATGTGCAGCACGACGGCCGCCACGCGCACGATCACGACTACGTGACCCGCGTGCG
The DNA here is from genome assembly GCF_055816065.1 of Enterobacter sp. PL_is511. Lineage (NCBI taxonomy): Bacteria > Pseudomonadati > Pseudomonadota > Gammaproteobacteria > Enterobacterales > Enterobacteriaceae > Enterobacter > Enterobacter sp. PL_is511. The sequence continues at coordinate 122,831 of NZ_JBVPGP010000016.1, forward strand.
GGATATCGACGCCGATACGCCGGCGCGCTACAACGCCGACCCGGACCGCCTGTTTGAATCCTCTGGCTGCGCCGGGAAGCTTGCCGTTTTTGCCGTGCGCCTGGATACCTTCCCGGCAGAGAAAAAGCAGCAGGTATTTTACATCGGTACCAATCAGCCTGAGGTTCTGACCGAGATCCGCCGTCATATTCTGGGTGAATTCACCCACCTGCCGGTGGCGGGCGAGTACATGCACCGGGACATTTACGACATCGCCGAGCGTTACGGCAAAGACACGTTCCTGATGATCGACAAGCTGGGCACCGACAAAATGCCGTTCTTCTTCACCATGAAGGGCCGCACCGACGCGATGCTGGAGAAAGTGTCGCTGTTCAAACCCCACTTCACCGACCGCTTTATGCAGAAACTGGGCAACGTTTTCCCGGCGCATTTACCGGAGAGGATGAAAACCTGGCGCGACAGGTACGAGCATCACCTGCTGCTGAAAATGGCCGGAGACGGGATCGCCGAAGCGCAGGCCTGGCTGACCGAGTTCTTCAACACCGCCGAAGGGGATTTCTTTGCCTGTACGCCTGAAGAGGGCAGCAAAGCGTTCCTGCACCGCTTTGCCGCCGCTGGTGCCGCCATCCGTTACCAGGCGGTGCATTCCGAAGAGGTGGAAGATATTCTGGCGCTGGATATCGCTCTGCGGCGTAACGATACCGAGTGGTTTGAACACCTGCCGCCGGAAATCGACAGCAAGCTGGTGCATAAGCTCTATTACGGCCACTTTATGTGTTATGTCTTCCATCAGGATTACATCGTCAAAAAAGGGGTCGATGCACACGAACTGAAGGAGCAGATGCTCGCCCTTCTGCGTGAACGTGGCGCACAATATCCTGCGGAACATAACGTCGGACATCTTTATAAAGCCCCCGACGCACTTAAGCAGTTTTATCGCGAGAATGACCCTACAAACAGCATGAATCCCGGCATCGGTAAAACAACGCGGAAGAAATACTGGAAAGAAAGCGCGGACGCGGAGCAGCGCATAACGCAAGCGTCTGATTAATTCCTACAGCCAAATTTGAGAGATTGTTAAGCGCTCCTTAATCGTAATAGAGTAACTGTCTGACGCCGGAGAAACGTTTCTCCGGCTTTCTATAACGAGGAGCAGGCTCATCATGTCGGCTATTGATGTTTTATCCGAGACCGAACTGGAAGTGCGCGATGCCCTTCCCGATGATGTGCATGCCATCGCCGCGATCTATGCCTGGCATGTGCTTCACGGGCGCGCGTCATTTGAAGAAGTCCCCCCCACTATCGACGAAATGCGTCATCGAATGAAAAGCGTGGCTGAGAATGGTTTACCGTGGCTTATCGCGCTGTATCGCGGCATCGTGGTGGGCTACTGCTACGCCACGCCTTACCGTCCGCGACACGCCTACCGCTATACCCTGGAAGAGTCGATTTACGTGGATGCCAGCATCACCGGGCGCGGTTTTGGCACGGCGTTAATGTCTGCGCTAATTGAACGCTGCGAACAAGGTCCGTGGCGGCAGATGATTGCCGTGGTGGGAGATGGCAATAATAATGCCGGTTCGTTACGCCTGCATAAAAAGCACGGCTTCGTGATTGTCGGTCAGCTGCGCAGCGTGGGCTATAAGAAAGGCGACTGGCGGGATACGGTGATTATGCAGCGCCCGCTCAACGATGGTGACTGGACGCTGCCGGAATAAAAGCAAAACGGTAACCTGGGTTACCGTTTTTAGTGTTTTCTCCCTCTCCCTGTGGGAGAGGGTCGGGGCGAGGGCATCAGCGCGCAGAGGCGCATCAGTCGTTCTGCGCCGTCGCCATCTGCTCCGCTTTCTGCTTTTTATACGTCAATGCGGCGGCCGGAACGGGCTGCACTTTTCCTGTTTCAATCCAGGTACGCAGGCGGCTCGCATCCGCAAAGTGCGTGTATTTGCCGAAGGCATCCATCACCACCAGCGCCACCGGCTTACCGTTAAACACCGTGCGCATCACCAGACAGTGCCCTGCCGCATTGGTAAAACCGGTTTTTGTTAACTGAATATTCCAGTTATCACGGTAAACCAGATGGTTAGTATTGCGGAACGGCAGCGTATAGGCCGGGTTCGCAAAGGTCGCCATCTCTTCACGGGTGGTACTGAGCTGACCAATCAGCGGGTACTGTTTGCTGGCAATCAGCAGTTTCGTCAGATCGCGGGCCGTGGAGACGTTGCTGATCGACAGACCCGTCGGTTCAACATAATGCGTATTGTTCATCCCCAGCGATTTGGCTTTGGCGTTCATCGCGCGGATAAACGCGTCGTAGCCGCCCGGATAATGGTGCGCCAGGCTCGCCGCCGCGCGGTTTTCAGACGACATCAGCGCCAGCAGCAGCATATTTTTACGGCTGATTTCACTGTTCAGCCGCACGCGGGAGTAGATCCCTTTCATCTCCGGCGTGTGGCTGATATCCACTTTCAGCTTTTCGTCCAGCGGCAGATGGGCATCAAGCACCACCATCGCGGTCATTAATTTGGTAATCGAGGCGATCGGGCGCACCAGGTCCGGATGGCTGGCGTAGATCACCTTATTGGTGTTGAGATCGACAATCATCGCGCTGCCTGAAGCAATTTGCGGTTGGGCAGCGGCAGCGGTCACCGCGGGCGTTTTGGCGACGGCCGGCACGGCAGCGGACGCACCCAGCAACAGCGCCAGGCTAAGTAAAGAGACTCGGAATTTCAGCATGGTGAGACTTCTGATAATTATTCACGCACGTCATGACGTACACCGCCTGTATCAACGGATAAACACAGGCTGGCTTCGGCATCATAGCCGTCAGCGGGCGTTGTCGCCAGAGGATAATCGTGAACAGATGCTGCATTGCTGGCATTTACGCCAGCAATGCAGTGAACTCAGAAGAGACGGTATCCATAACCCCAAAGGATCACCGTCAGCGCCAGTAGCGCCTCCAGCACCAGCACCCCGATAGCGAGTGTTGAACTGGAAAAACTCAGGCCTTCTTCTTTATTGATATTCAGGAAGGTTGGAACCCCCAGATACAGCAGATACCCGGTGTAAAAGAGGGCAATGGTACCGATCAGCGCGCACAACCAGACCAGTGGATAGAGCGCAACAATACCGCTTAAGAACAGCGGGGTCGCGACATATCCGGCAAAGACCATACAGTGCGCCAGCGATGGACGTTGTGGGTAGTTACGCGCCATCCAGTGAATGACTCGCCCCATGACCGCCACACCCGCCAGCATCAGACCATAAAAGACGATGGCCAAATAGAGTCCGGTAAACCAGGAAAGCTGAACCACGGTGCCGTCACCGAAGTTCCAGCCGATTTGTGTCGTTCCGATAAAAGCGCATATTACCGGCACCGCAGCCATCAGCAGCACGTGGTGCGTGTAATGATGCGAGACCGTTTCGTTCTCACTTTTAATGACATGCATTTCACGATCGGGATGGGAGAAAAGTCCCCAGACATGGTTCATAGCGCCCCCTTGTTGTCGGCCCGTCAGCGATACCTTAAGTATAATGCAGGCTTTAGATTATTTTATGTACAGTGGGAAATTTCCGTTGATTTCCCCGCTGTTGATTCATGGGGTATATGATTAAACGAGGTACGCAGAGGGAGATAACAGTTACGTAATGGATATTAACGCACTCATTGAACAATATGGCTATGCCGCGCTGGTCATCGGTAGCGTGGCAGAAGGCGAAACCATCACCCTGTTAGGCGGCGTCGCCGCGCATCAGGGATTGCTGAAATTCCCGCTGGTCGTCGCCGCGGTTGCGCTGGGGGGGATGATTGGCGATCAGCTGCTCTACTTTCTCGGGCTGCGCTTCGGGCCAACGCTGCTTAAGCGTTTCACAAAGCATCAGAAGAAAATTCGCCGCGCTCAGCGGCTCATTCAACGCCACCCCTATCTGTTCGTCATTGGCACGCGCTTTATGTATGGCTTTCGCATTATCGGGCCGATACTCATTGGTGCCAGCCATCTGCCACCAAAAATTTTCCTGCCGCTCAATATTGTGGGTGCGATTGCCTGGGCGCTGATCTTTACGACGCTCGGTTATGTGGGGGGCGAAGTGATTGCGCCCTGGCTGCATAATCTCGACCAGCACCTCAAGCACTGGGCGTGGCTGATTCTGGTGGTCGTGGCGGTGATTGGGGTTCGACTGTGGCTGAAGCAACGGGAAAAGAGGCGGGATGAGGAGTGAGTGCGGCCTGATGCCCTCACCCTAACCCTCTCCCACAGGGCTGAGGGTTCCCCACAAAATAATGCCTGCACGGACGACCCCCTCTCCCTTGAGGGAGAGGGCTGGGGTGAGGGGGAACATACGGCTGTGGAGGTCATTCCGTTCACGTTATGTTCCTTGCTACTCTGTAACGATATGACCGGTGAACGTGCCAGGGTGGCTCAATCGCCACCACCCTGGCGACCCGGGCTCCCGGCGGTAAATCGCCGCTTCGCGGTCCCCTCAGCTTATTCCTTCAGGCTATCGGGTCGGGCATGAGCCTGCATCCCTGCAGGCCACGCCCTCTCGGCGCATCCCTGCGCCTCGCCCCGGCCTTACGGAAACGCTTCGGCGATTTACAGCCGGACCAGGGCGTCGCTG
>NZ_JBVPGP010000019.1:0-253613 GCF_055816065.1 Enterobacter sp. PL_is511
AGATGAGTTCTCCCTGACTCCCTGAGAGTCCTGAAGGAACGTTGAAGACGACGACGTTGATAGGTCGGGTGTGTAAGCGCAGCGATGCGTTGAGCTAACCGATACTAATGAACCGTGAGGCTTAACCTTACAACGCCGAAGCTGTTTCGGCGAAGAGACAGAGACGATTTTCAGCCTGATACAGATTAACAGAATTTGCCTGGCGGCTTTAGCGCGGTGGTCCCACCTGACCCCATGCCGAACTCAGAAGTGAAACGCCGTAGCGCCGATGGTAGTGTGGGGTCTCCCCATGTGAGAGTAGGGAACTGCCAGGCATCAATTAGAAGAACCCCGCACCGTAAGGCGCGGGGTTTTTTGCTTTGTGCGTCAGAAATCATGGCGGATGGCGGCTTCGCCTTATCCTGCCTGCAAAATCCGAAGGCCCGGTAAGCGCAGCGCCACCGGGCAGACCAGACCGCACGATCTTACTGGAAAGAGATACAGGAATATAAAAACAGGGAAGGTTTTGATAAACGCAGAAAAGCAAAAACCCAGCCATAGGCTGGGTTCTTTAAATAGTGGTGCCCGGACTCGGAATCGAACCAAGGACACGGGGATTTTCAATCCCCTGCTCTACCGACTGAGCTATCCGGGCAACGGAGCGCATTAAACCGCAATCACGCTCTAGCGTCAACATTATTTCGGGAAAAGCTGTTCAACTGCTTAAGTTTGCGGCAATCTGGCGGTTTACGCGCCGAATACGTCGAATTTAACAGGTTCGCTTACGTCAATGCCCCGCCCATACGGCACTGAGCAAAGCGCAGAATATCTTCCGCCAGCCGGTGCGCCGTATCCACGTCGGCCTGGCTACGGTTCACCAGCATGCGGCTCAGGCAGCCCTCCAGCACCAGCTCCATCTGTTTCGCCACCATTGCCGGGTCATCCACTTCCAGCGTGGTCAGTAGCTCGTGGGTGAAGTCATGTGCCGCCCGTTTTTGCTGATCCGCCAGCTGATGGACAGGATGGCCTGGGTCGGGAAAATAAGTGCAGGCGGCGATGAACAGACAACCCGGGTACCGGTTGTTGCTGACACATTCCGTCAGGGCGGTATAGCGCGCCAGCAGCTTTTGTTCCGCAGTCAGTTCTTCATTCAGCATCAGCTGCCTGCGCCAGACATCAACCTGCTGGCTGAGATAGCGCAGGGCATCATAAACGAGCGCCTCTTTATCCGGCCAGAAGCGCTTAAGATCATCCACGGGGTAATCGATACGGTCGGCTACCATCTCAAGCGTGGTGCTGGCGATCCCTTGAATCTCAAGTAATTGCAGGGCTTGTCCCAGTACGTCTTCACGTTGCACGGTTATCTCCTCCGCTATTCCCAACGGTTTGTCCCGTTTAAAGTGTTGTTTACGGTTGGCGATTGCGCAAATGCGCGTTAAATGCCGCTGCATCCATAAACCCGGTTACACGCTGTTCTGGCTGCTCCTGGCCCTGCTGATTGAAGAACAGAATGGTTGGCAGCCCGAGCACGTTAAGCTGCTTCAGCAGAGCCTTATCCTGCGCATTATTGGCGGTCACGTTCGCCTGAAGCAAAACGGTCTCTTTCAGGGCACTTTGCACCTGCGGATCGCTAAAGGTATATTTCTCAAACTCTTTGCAGGCAACGCACCAGTCGGCATAGAGATCGAGCATCACCGGTTTGCCTTTTGCCTGTGCGAGCGCGCTGTTGAGCTCATCAACGTTCTTAATCTGGATGAAGTTCAGATGCGCCTGCGTCTGGTCTACCGGCGAGCCGAACGCCCAGTCCTGAAGAGGACGCACGCTCACCAGCGCGGCGGCGAGCAGGAGGATTTGCACCAGGCGCATCCACGCTTTTTTCGCCCCCAGACTGACGATAAACGCCCAGGAGAAGAATGCTACGCCGAGCATCGCCCACAGACGCAAACCCCAGACGTCGCCGATGATACGCTCGAGGAGGAACACCGGCAGCGCCAGAATCACAAAGCCAAACGCGGTTTTCACCGTCTCCATCCACGGGCCGCTCTTCGGCAGAAGTCGATTGCCGAAAACCGTGACCAGAATCAGCGGTAGGCCCATGCCCAGCGCGTAAAGGTACAACGTACCGCCGCCAAGCCACAGATTCCCGCTCTGGGCAATATAGAGCAGGATGGCGCTCAGCGGTGCGGTGGTGCAAGGGGAACAAATTAAACCAGCGATGGCTCCCATCGCGAATACCCCACCCGCCGAGCCACCCTGCTGGCGATTACTCATTAGCGTTAAGCGAGTTTGCAGAGACGACGGTAACTGCAGGGTAAACAGGCCGAACATCGACAGAGCCAGCAGGATAAACACCACCGATAAGCTAATAAGGACGTAAGGATGCTGCAGTGCGGCCTGGAACTGTAACCCGGCAGCGGCAACCACAAGGCCAAGGGCCGTGTAGGTCAACGCCATGCCCTGCACATAAATAAAGGCCAACAGCAGGGCGCGGGCGGTGGAAAGCCGTTGCTTACCGCCCAGCACGATGCCAGAGATGAGCGGATACATCGGCAGCACGCACGGCGTAAAGGCAATGCCGATACCGATCAGCAAGGCCCACAGCGCGGAGAACGGAAGGTCTGACGCGGCTTCACTTTTACCGCTCTCCCCAGAGGGGAGAGGGGAGAAAGCGGCGGCAGCCTTAACTTCGCTGAGTGGAACGACCTTCGTTTCAGGCGGATAGCAGAATCCCGCGTCCGCGCACCCCTGATAGGTCACCGTCAGGGTCGCACCTTTATCCGCCTGATTCACCGTAACAGGCAAGCTCAGGCGCTGGCGGTAGATTTCACTCTTGCCGTAGAACTCGTCCTCATGCCACTCGCCAGAGGGCATCTGTAAAGCGCCCACGCTGGCCTGAGCAGGCGTAATGCTTACCTGCTTGCGATAGAGGTAATAACCCTCTTTCACCTGCCAGTTGAGCGTAAGGTCATGCTGGTTTTGCTGAAAATCGAAAACGAAAGCCTGGTCGGCAGGGATGAAGTTCGAACGGCCGGGCGCGTCAAACAACCCGGCAAAAGCTGACGTGCTGCACAGCAGCAGGATCAGCGTAAGGAAGCGTTGAGCCATGAGAGATAGTCGTTATCGCCATGAACCACTGGCAGGACCAGCAGCTCCGGGGTTTGGTAAGGATGATGAGATTTGAGGCAGTCCAGGAGAGCCTGCTGATTCGCCAGATTAGTTTTGAGCAACATCTGAACTTCGTACTCTTGCTCCAGCTTGCCTTCCCAGTAATAAAGGGAGGTGGCACCGGGGAGGAGCGTCACGCAGGCTGCCAGTTTTTCGGCCAGCACTTTGGCGGCGAGATCCTGGGCAGAGGCTTCATCAGGGGCGGTACACAGTACGACAACAGCATCAGGCGTGTTCACAAGTCGACCTCCTCATCACGAAAGTCTTCACTATATCACGCAAGGCGATTGGTCATTAATGAAACGGGCCGCAGAGCGGCCCGATTTTAACTATTTTTACAACCACTCACCGTTTACAGCACCACGCCGCCAATGATAAAGCCGAGGATCACGCAAAGCGAAATGGCAACCACGCCCGGGATCAGGAACGCATGGTTAAACACATACTTACCGATACGGGTTGAGCCTGTGTCGTCCATCTCCACCGCCGCCAGCAGGGTTGGGTAGGTTGGCAGAACGAACAGGGCAGAAACCGCCGCGAAAGAGGCAATCGCCGTCAGCGGGGTAACGCCCAGCATCAGTGCCGCAGGCATCAGCGCTTTGGTGGTCGCCGCCTGGGAGTAAAGCAGGGTAGCGGCAAAGAACAGCACCACCGCCAGCAGCCACGGATAGTTGTGCAGCAGGTCGCCTGCTACGGTCTGAATGTCGCTGATGTGCGCTTTCACGAAGGTATCACCGAGCCACGCCACACCCAGCACGCACACGCAGGCGCTCATACCGGATTTGAAGGTGCTGGCGTTCAGCACTTCGCTGGTGTCGATTTTACAGGTGATGCTAATCAGCGTCGCGATGGTCAGCATAAACACCACAATCGCTTCGTTACGCGGCAGGACCGGGTTCTGGATCAGGCCCACGGTATCGCTGATGGCGGTCGCATAGAACATGACGGCGACAATCCCAATCAGGAACAGTAGCACGGAGCGCTTCGCATGTGGCTTCAGCTCGAAGACCTGGCTGCCGCGCAGGCTCACTTCACCTTTTGCCAGACGCTCCTGATAAACCGGATCGTCTTTCAGTTCAGCGCCGAGGAAGTTACACAGCACGGCAGTAATCATCACTGCAATCAGCGTCACCGGGATACAGATCGCCAGCAGCGTCAGGTAGCTCACGCCCATCGGTTCAAGGATACCGGCGAAGAAGACCACCGCAGCGGAAATCGGCGAGGCGGTAATCGCAATCTGGGACGCGACGACGGCAATAGAGAGCGGACGAGACGGACGGATACCCTGCTCTTTCGCCACTTCGGTAATCACCGGCAGCGTGGAGAAGGCGGTGTGGCCCGTACCGGCGAGAATGGTCATAAACCAGGTCACCAGCGGGGCAAGGAAGGTAATGTATTTTGGATGGCGGCGCAGCATACGCTCCGCCAGGCTCACCAGGTAGTCCATACCGCCTGCCACCTGCATGGCGGCGATAGCGGCAATAACGGCCATGATGATTTCGATAACGTCAAACGGGATTGCGCCGGGTTTAATCTGAAAGATAAGGGTAAGAACGAGCACCCCGAGACCACCAGCAAAACCGATGCCGATACCCCCGAGTCTTGCTCCCAAATAAATCGCCAACAAGACGATGACGAGTTCTGCTCCAAACATAAGGACCTTCCTTGCTTATTAACAAGTTGATATTGAATTGTTGTATTTCGGTAACGCCTAAAAAGAAAAAAGGCACGTCACAAGTGACGTGCCTTAAGAAGCCTAGCCTGAACGGTTACTGTTCGCTTTCATCGGTATATCGTTTTGCTTTATATGCCGGGTGCATCAGGTTCTGGGCCGAGAAGATATCGTCCAGCTCCGCTTCGGTCAACAGCCCGCGCTCCAGCACCACTTCACGTACGCTCTTACCGGTTTCGGCACAAATCTTACCGACGATGTCACCGTTGTGGTGACCGATGAACGGGTTGAGGTAGGTGACGATCCCGATGGAGTTATAGACATAACCCTCACAGACTTCTTTATTCGCTGTGATGCCGTTAATGCATTTTTCCAGCAGGTTGTAGCAGGCGTTGGTCAGGATGTGGATAGATTCAAACATCGCCTGGCCAATCACTGGCTCCATCACGTTCAGCTGCAGCTGACCCGCTTCAGAGGCCATGGTCACGGTTGTATCGTTACCGATGACTTTGAAGCAAACCTGATTCACCACTTCTGGCACAACCGGGTTCACCTTGGCCGGCATGATGGACGAACCCGCCTGCAGCTCTGGCAGGTTGATTTCGTTCAGGCCAGCGCGCGGACCGGAGGAAAGCAGGCGCAGGTCGTTACAGATTTTGGACAGTTTCACTGCCAGACGTTTCAGGGCGCTGTGTACCATGACGTAGGCGCCGCAGTCGGAGGTCGCTTCAATCAGGTCTTCTGCAGGCACAACCGGCAGGTTAGAGACTTCAGCCAGCTTCTGTACCGCCAGCTGCTGATAGCCATCCGGGGTGTTCAGACGTGTACCGATGGCGGTTGCGCCCAGGTTCACTTCCAGCAGCAGCTCGGAGGTGCGCAGCAGGTTTTTGGTCTCTTCGTTAAGCAGCACGTTAAACGCGTGGAATTCCTGGCCGAGGGTCATCGGCACCGCGTCCTGCAGCTGGGTACGACCCATTTTCAGGATGTCCTGGAACTCAACCGCTTTACGCTGGAAGCCATCACCCAGTTGGTTGATCGCATCCACCAGTTTCACTACAGAGGCATACACCGCGATACGGAAGCCGGTAGGGTAAGCGTCGTTGGTGGACTGGCATTTGTTAACGTGGTCGTTCGGGTTAAGGTACTGGTATTCACCTTTCTGGTGACCCATCAGCTCCAGGCCAATGTTTGCCAGTACTTCGTTGGTATTCATGTTGACGGAGGTGCCCGCGCCGCCCTGATAGACGTCAACCGGGAACTGGTCCATGCATTTGCCGTTGTTCAGCACTTCATCGCAGGCTGCGATAATCGCATTTGCCGCGCTTTTAGGAATGGTTTGCAGCTCTTTGTTGGCCAGGGCTGCGGCTTTCTTCACCATCACCATGCCACGGACAAACTCAGGGATGTCGCTGATTTTGCTGTTGCTGATGTAGAAGTTTTCAATCGCTCTCAGAGTGTGAACACCGTAGTAGGCATCCGCTGGAACTTCCCTGGTACCCAACAAGTCTTCTTCGATACGAATGTTGTTTAACATGTGAACCTTCTTTTCAAGCTGCCGATGGATTGTACTAAACACACAGTATTTATGTGGTTTTGAATATTTTCTGGCCGACGATTATTCCCTCAATCAGCCAGATGTTCGAGATCATATGCTGATGATAGCGAATTGCCGTAAGCTGGATCACTTATTATCGAGCCGATTCCATGATAATTATTAATCTGTGAAATGGGTCACCGCTTTAATATTTCCAAAAAAAATATCCGTGCAAACTGATTGAATTTTCGCTAACCGTCACCATCTCATACAAACGCGCGTCGCGAACACATTCAGACAGGGGCCCGCCGGCCCTTGCCACACAGGAGATGCCAGTGCGCTGGATACCGTTTATTGCTTTCTTTCTCTATGTTTACATTGAGATTTCCATTTTCATCCAGGTTGCCCATGTGCTGGGCGTCCTGCTGACGCTGATTCTGGTGATTTTCACCTCCGTCATCGGCATGTCGCTGGTGCGTAATCAGGGTTTCAAAAATTTCCTGTTAATGCAGGAGAAGATGGCCGCAGGCGAAAGCCCGGCAGCGGAGATGATCAAAAGCGTATCGCTGATTATTGCGGGGCTGCTGCTGATCCTGCCGGGGTTCTTCACCGACTTCCTCGGCCTTCTGTTGCTTCTGCCGCCGGTGCAAAAGCACCTGACCATGAAGCTGCTGCCGCATCTGCGCTTTAACCGTATGCCTGGCGGTGGGTTCAGCACCGGGCCAGGCGATACCTTTGAAGGGGAATATCAGCGTAAAGATGAACAGCACGACCGTTTAGACCATAAAGACGATCGGTGATAGATTTGCCCGGTGGCGCTTCGCTTACCGGGCGCTACTGGTGCGCATCGCGCTTCGGTAAAAACAGCCACAGTCCTACCAGCATGACAATCGCGTACAGACTCTTCCATCCCACCATCGCCAGCAACAGCAGGCAAAGCCCACCCCCGATGACCGCCAGTGTTTTATAGCGACCTTGCAGCAAACGACATCCCGCCAGCATGCACAGCAGGTAGATCATAATGAAAATGCCGTTGGCGTAGACGATCAGCGCGTCCAGATTGATCTTCAGTGCGTAAATACACAGCGTGCTCAACACGCAGCAGCCCAGCACGGCATTCAGGGCATTCAGCGGAAGCTGGCGTTTAGACAGGCGCGCGAGGCGATTCTCAGGTTTGTCGAGCGCATGCGACCACACCAGCCGGGCAAAGCTCTGGATATAAATGTTGAGGCTGGCAAAACAGGCCAGATAGCCGATGACGCAGGCGATCCACAGCGCCTTCACACCAAACAGATTAACCACGATACCCGGCAGCGATGCCGCGGCGGCGAGATCCGCGCCGAACGCGTGGAAGTGCAACACCAGCACGGTACACGCCCAGTAGACCGTGCCTGCCAGCAGCAGGCCTATCATCAGCGCCCGGGGGAAATCGCGCTCAGGCTGCTTAAATTCAGAGGCAAGATGGGCAAAGGCTTCCAGACCCACAAAACACCAGAACATGACGGAGAGCGCGGCGAAAAGCTGTGAATGATCGACGTCTGTCACCGCCGGGAAGGGAATTTCCTTGATTGTGATATCGCCCGCCCACCAGATAGCGGCAACGAGCGCGACAATCAGCACCGCAACCAGCGTCTGCAGGTTGGCGCTGGAGCGGGCCCCGCGAGAGCCTACCCACCAGACGATAGCCAGCGTGCCCAACTCGGCCAGCAATAACTGCTCGTTATGCCAGCCAAACAGCGCCTGACCAAAGCCGGTCGCAATATGCAATGCCGCAGGAAGGCCAACCGGAATGACGGAGAGAAACAGCCAGCCGGTGACACGCTGCAGCCGCGGCCCAAAGGCCAGACCGACAAAGTGCGCCACGCCGCCCGCGCTGGGGAAATGCCTCCCCAGGATGGCAAACACAATGGCTATCGGGAAAACCAGTACAATCAGCGCTGGCCACGCCCACAGGCTATTATTTCCCGCGACCAGCGCCGCCAGTGCCGGTACGGCAAACACGCCCGTACCTAACAAGGAGGTTGAGAGCAGGCCAACGCCCTGCGCCAGCCCTAACTCCTGCTTGAGTCCACTCATTGACATCGCCCTGCCAGTACCAAAAGAGAGGCGATGGTAACACTTTCGCAAATTTTTTTTTCAACTCCCCCTTGAAGGGGTAAAAAGCTATCCCCATCTCTCAGGGCACTAGTCGGAAAACCGCTTGCGGGCCGGCGTCATCCATAACTGATAATGACTTTCTCAAAGGAGAGCTATCAATGAGTATTCGTCCGTTACATGATCGTGTGATCGTCAAACGTAAAGAAGTTGAAACCAAGTCTGCTGGCGGCATCGTTCTGACCGGTTCTGCAGCAGCCAAATCAACGCGTGGCGAAATCATCGCTGTCGGTAAGGGCCGCATCCTGGAAAACGGAACTGTGCAGCCGCTGGACGTTAAAGTTGGTGACATCGTAATTTTCAACGATGGCTACGGCGTGAAATCCGAGAAGATCGACAATGAAGAAGTGTTGATCATGTCCGAGAGCGACATTCTGGCAATTGTTGAAGCGTAATTTACGCACGAGAATTTGAGGAAATAAGAACATGGCAGCTAAAGACGTAAAATTCGGTAACGACGCTCGTGTAAAAATGCTCCGCGGCGTAAACGTACTGGCAGACGCAGTTAAAGTGACCCTGGGCCCGAAAGGCCGTAACGTAGTGCTGGATAAATCCTTCGGCGCGCCAACCATCACCAAAGATGGTGTTTCTGTAGCACGTGAAATCGAGCTGGAAGACAAGTTCGAAAACATGGGCGCGCAGATGGTGAAAGAAGTTGCCTCTAAAGCGAACGACGCTGCAGGCGACGGTACCACCACCGCGACCGTTCTGGCGCAGGCTATCATCACTGAAGGTCTGAAAGCCGTTGCTGCGGGCATGAACCCAATGGATCTGAAACGTGGTATCGACAAAGCTGTCGCCTCCGCTGTTGAAGAACTGAAAGCGCTGTCCGTACCGTGCTCTGACTCTAAAGCCATTGCTCAGGTTGGTACCATCTCCGCTAACTCCGACGAAACCGTAGGTAAACTGATCGCAGAAGCGATGGATAAAGTCGGTAAAGAAGGCGTGATCACCGTTGAAGACGGTACCGGTCTGGAAGACGAACTGGACGTGGTTGAAGGTATGCAGTTCGACCGCGGTTACCTGTCCCCATACTTCATCAACAAGCCTGAGACTGGCGCTGTTGAGCTGGAAAGCCCGTTCATCCTGCTGGCTGACAAGAAAATCTCCAACATCCGCGAAATGCTGCCAGTGCTGGAAGCCGTTGCTAAAGCAGGCAAACCGCTGGTTATCATCGCTGAAGACGTTGAAGGCGAAGCGCTGGCAACTCTGGTGGTTAACACCATGCGCGGCATCGTGAAAGTGGCTGCGGTTAAAGCACCTGGCTTCGGCGATCGCCGTAAAGCGATGCTGCAGGATATCGCTACCCTGACCGGCGGTACCGTGATCTCTGAAGAGATCGGTATGGAGCTGGAAAAAGCGACCCTGGAAGACCTGGGCCAGGCGAAACGCGTTGTGATCAACAAAGACACCACCACCATCATCGATGGCGTGGGTGAAGAAGCCGCTATTCAGGGCCGCGTGGGTCAGATCCGTAAGCAGATCGAAGAAGCGACTTCCGATTACGACCGTGAAAAACTGCAGGAGCGCGTAGCGAAACTGGCTGGCGGCGTTGCGGTAATTAAAGTCGGTGCGGCGACCGAAGTTGAAATGAAAGAGAAAAAAGCACGCGTTGACGATGCCCTGCACGCGACCCGTGCTGCGGTAGAAGAAGGCGTGGTTGCGGGTGGTGGCGTTGCGCTGGTGCGCGTGGCCGCTAAACTGGCTGGCCTGACCGCTCAGAACGAAGATCAGAACGTGGGTATCAAAGTTGCGCTGCGCGCAATGGAAGCGCCTCTGCGTCAGATCGTGTCCAACGCCGGTGAAGAGCCATCTGTTGTGGCGAACAACGTTAAAGCGGGCGAAGGTAACTACGGTTACAACGCGGCAACCGAAGAATACGGCAATATGATCGACTTCGGTATCCTGGACCCAACTAAAGTAACCCGTTCTGCTCTGCAGTATGCGGCCTCTGTTGCTGGTCTGATGATCACCACCGAGTGCATGGTGACCGACCTGCCAAAAGGCGATGCGCCTGACTTAGGTGCTGCTGGTATGGGCGGCATGGGCGGAATGGGCGGCATGATGTAATCGTGCGCTCTACGTCGTAGAATGTGAAAAACCCCCGGGCAGAAATGCTCGGGGGTTTTTCTTTTGGTCATCTTTTAGGTATAAGATTTACACACGGACAACTACTGTCCAGCTTATTGAAAACGAGGAATAACATGCGCGTAAAAGTCTGTGCAGGGATTGTAGGGGCAGCATTGCTGCTGGCGGGTTGTAGCTCCAGCAATGAGCTGTCGGCAGCGGGCCAGGGTGTTCGCTTTGTGGAAGATAAGCCAGGCAGTGAATGCCAGCTGTTAGGCACGGCAACCGGTGAGCAAAGCAACTGGATGTCTGGTCAGCATGGCGAAGAAGGTGGCTCTATGCGCGGTGCGGCGAATGCCCTGCGTAACCAGGCTGCGGCAATGGGTGGCAACGTGATTTACGGCGTGAGCAGCCCAACGCAGAGTATGCTGTCCAGCTTCGTGCCGACCGCCAGCCAGATGAGCGGCCAGGTCTACAAGTGCCCGAACTGATTGCCTTTTTCCCTCTCCCTGTGGGAGAGGGTTAGGGTGAGGGGAAACTAGTGCTGCCGCAGCTGCAAATCCAGCGGCGTCTTGCTCGGCTCTCCGCCAATC
The DNA here is from genome assembly GCF_055816065.1 of Enterobacter sp. PL_is511. NCBI lineage: Bacteria > Pseudomonadati > Pseudomonadota > Gammaproteobacteria > Enterobacterales > Enterobacteriaceae > Enterobacter > Enterobacter sp. PL_is511. Next base: position 11,165 of record NZ_JBVPGP010000019.1, read on the forward strand.
TCGCGTGCCAGCTTCGGCACCATATAGCCTGAAACCAGCGTTAACAGTTCGCGCATAATCTGCCGGGCTTCTTCGTCCGTCACCATGAAATGGGCCGCGCCCTGAACGCGATCCAGCACGTGCAGGTAATAGGGCATCACGCCCGCATCAAACAGGGCATTGCTCAGATCGGCCAGCACGCGGGCGCTGTCATTGACGCCGCGCAGCAGCACGCTCTGGTTCAGCAGCGTCACGCCCGCTTTACGCAGTCGCGCCATCGCCGCGCGAAACGCATCGTCAATTTCGTTCGCGTGGTTAATATGGTTCACCAGCAGCACCTGCAATCGGGACTGCTCCAGGCGTGACACCAGGCCGTCCGTGATACGTGCCGGAATAACAATCGGTAAACGGCTGTGAATGCGCAGGCGCTTAATGTGCGGGATGGCTTCAAGCTGAGTCAGCAGCCAGTCCAGCTCATGATCTTTTGCCATCAGCGGGTCGCCGCCGGAAAAAATAATCTCATCCAGCTCCGGATGGGCGGCGATATAGTCCAGCGCGACCTGCCAGTTGCGTTTATTGCCCTGGTTTTCGGCATAAGGGAAGTGCCGACGGAAGCAATAACGACAATTTACCGCACAGCCGCCTTTTACCAGCAGCAGGGCGCGGTTGAGATATTTGTGCAGTAAACCGGGCACCACGCTGTTCTGCTCTTCCAGCGGATCGGTGCTATAACCCGGCGCGGTGACAAACTCATCCTGTGAAGTAAGCGTTTGTTTTAATAGCGGATCGTCGGGATTGCCTTTCTCCATCCGCGCCACAAACGCGCGGGGAACGCGCAGGGCGAATAGGCGCTTTGCCTCGCGGCCTGCAAGCAACTCTGGGTGCTGATCGAGGTCTAAAAGACGCAGCAATTCATCAGGACTGGTGATTACATCGGCAAGTTGCGATAACCAATCTTCTCTGGACGGGGTGTTTAGGGTTACAATATGCGCCATTTTGTGGCTTAGCTACCAGTTAACAAATTTAGAGGGCCTTATGGCAACGTACTATAGCAACGATTTTCGTGCTGGTCTTAAAATCATGATGGACGGCGAACCGTACGCGGTTGAAGCCAGCGAATTCGTTAAACCAGGTAAAGGCCAGGCATTCGCACGCGTTAAGCTGCGCCGTCTGCTGACCGGTACCCGTGTTGAGAAAACCTTCAAGTCTACTGACTCCGCTGAAGGCGCTGATGTTGTTGATATGAACCTGACCTATCTGTACAACGACGGTGAGTTCTATCATTTCATGAACAACTCCACTTTCGAACAGCTGTCTGCTGATGAGAAAGCGGTAGGTGACAGCGCTAAATGGCTGCTGGATCAGGCTGAGTGCATCGTGACCCTGTGGAACGGCCAGCCTATCGCTGTGACCCCACCAAACTTCGTAGAACTGGAAATCGTTGAAACCGATCCAGGTCTGAAAGGTGATACCGCAGGTACCGGCGGTAAACCAGCCAAACTGTCTACCGGCGCCGTGGTTAAAGTGCCACTGTTCGTACAGACTGGCGAAGTGATCAAAGTGGATACCCGCTCCGGCGAATACGTATCCCGCGTGAAGTAATTTACGTATGATTGAAGGCGCAGCGCCCGCTGCGCCTGATTCTTGCAGGCAGGGATGATGAAACGTACCGTTAAAATTCTGCTTCTGTTAGCGCTTTCCTGCGCATTGCTTTCCGGCTGTAACACCACGCGTGGAATGGGACAAGACATCCAGGATCTCGGCCATATCATTTCTCACGCCGCCAGCTAAGTTCGTCTAATTTTCCTAAAAATGCGTCCTTTTCCGTCAACCGGCGGGATCTTGTCTATTCTTAAGTTGCTATACACAAAACAACTTTGGCTATAAAAGGAAGATATTATGGTTAAGAAGACAATTGCAGCGATCTTTTCAGTCCTGGTACTTTCTTCAGTGTTAACGGCCTGTAATACCACGCGTGGCGTCGGTCAGGATATTTCTGAAGGTGGTAGCGCAATCTCTGGTGCAGCAACAAAAGCTCAGCAGTAATGAATAAACGGTACGGGACCAGTCGGGTTTCGTACCGTCAGCTTTCCGATTCCTGCAGGGATAAAAACGGAGAAAAACGCGTATCCATATGCAATTTCATGCGGATATTGCGTTTATAGGTATAGACCGTTTTTCCGTTGATACTCAGGTTAGCGGCAATTTTTTGATTGCTCGCGCCGTCCATCCACAATGTCAGCACCTTCTCTTCCTGCCGGGTCAGCAAGGGGGCGGCGGCCGCTGGCCTTTCAGCACATGAGCGCGAGATCAATGCGTCGTTGATAACCGTTGCCACTTCTTCGAGACTGGCGTTTTTCAACAACGACGACCACACCGGGAACTGTCCGAGCCAGTCTGTCATGCCGCTGTCCTCTCCCGATTGCAGCAAAATAAACGGTAATCGTTCACTGGCGTTAAGCAGGGACGAGAGCTGCTGAAAATGGTGAATGTCCTGCCTGAAGCCGTACAGGTCAGCAATAACCAACGTAGGTTTCCATTGCAGAATGTGTTCTCTGGCAAGAAACAGATTATTCAGCCCGGTCACAACGTAGTGTCCCGGGAACAAACCGGAATGATTGAGCCATGCTTCAAACCCCGTGCGGGTGAAGTGACAACGGTCAATCAAAAGAATTTTGAACATATTTTATTCGCAGTCGGCTAGTGGTTTGGCTTCCTGCCATCAGAAAGCACATCATCATAGAGAAGTCGGATGAGTGCTAAAAGCCGGAACTCCGCGCCATACTGCGGCTATTTCTTGCCTTAACGTGTTCAGCAAAAAATGATTGAAAAAAAATAGCACGCTAACCACAATAGGTGGCGTAATCTCTGCCTTACGGGACGACCCGTAAGCGTTTCTTTCACCGGGGACGGCCCCAACTTGTATTAAGTTAAGGAGCCTGACATGTCCTGGATCATTCTTTTTATTGCTGGCCTGCTCGAAGTGGTATGGGCGATTGGTCTCAAGTACACCCACGGATTTACCCGCCTGACGCCCAGCGTCATTACCGTTACCGCCATGATAGTCAGTATCGTTCTGTTATCCTGGGCGATGCGCTCTCTGCCTGTGGGAACGGCTTATGCCGTCTGGACGGGTATTGGCGCGGTGGGTGCCGCTATCACCGGCATTTTGCTGCTGGGAGAGTCAGCGAGTCTGGCGCGTATCGCCAGCCTCGCCTTGATTGTGGCCGGGATCGTTGGGCTGAAGCTCAGCACCCATTAATGGGGTTGTTTCACCCAGATAAGTTTTGACACATCAAACCCTTGCCGGGTCGCGACGTCCAGCATCTGCTGCTTCATTTCTGGTGAAAGTGTTGGCGTGCGGGAAAGTATCCATAGATAGTCGCGATCCGGCCCGCAGACCAGCGCGTGACGGTACTCTCTGTCGAGCGCGATCACGTTATAGCCGCCATAAAACGGGCCAAAGAACGAGACTTTAAGCGCGGCCCGCCGCGGGTCGCCCGTGAAGTACGCTTTCCCAATCGACTGTTGCCACATCTCCCGGTCGGGGTTATAGCCCCGGTTGATCACCTGAATACCGCCATCATCCATCGGGCTGTAATTCGCAGTGACCTTCTCTAAGCCCTGCTCAAACCGGTGGTCGAGGCGCGCGATTTCATACCATGTTCCAAGGAAGCGTTGTGCATCAAAAGGCGTGACGACGGTAACGCCAGGCGGTGGGGTAGGGGAACTGCAGGCAACCACTAAAAACGCGGCTGTCACCGCGGCGATAACAGGCAAAATGCGCATAGGAGTTTCCTTACTGTTTTTTGTTAAGTGTAGATGACGGCAAGGAAAATGTGGTTTTTGTACGGCGTCACACCGGGGATTTTGTAGGCCGGGTAAGGCGAAGCCGCCACCCGGCAATGTTTTACTGCAGCGCGTCGAGGATGCGGTATGCCGCATCAACGCGTGCAGGGTTCGGATAGCTTTTATTTGCCAGCATCACAATGCCGAGCTGCTTTTCAGGTATAAAGGCCACGTAGCTGCCAAATCCGCCGGTAGAGCCTGTTTTATGAACCCAGGAGGCCTTAACCGGCGGTGCCGGAGGATTTACTTCTCTCGCAGGCAACGGTGCCAGCGCCACCTTATTGTCGCTACCTTCAACTACGGTTTTGGCATCGACCGGCCAGTTAAGCATTTCCCAGCCTAACCCCTGATACATGGCCCCCACGCGCCAGTAGCGAGACTGCGCCAGGGCAATGCCTTGCCTGAGTGAAGTATCCTGAAGGGAGTCAGGCTCCATGTTCACCATCACCCAGCTCGCCATATCCTTCACGTTAGTTTTTACGCCATAGGCTTCCGCGTCGAGCATGCCTGGCGAAACGTGGACCGCTTTACCGTCACGGTATCCCCAGGCGTAATGCGCCTCTTCCGCTTTCGGAACGTTAATCCACGTATGGTCCAGCTTGAGCGGCTTAAAGACCCGCGCCGTTATGGCCTGCTCATAGCTCATGCCGGAAGGTTTGACCGCCAGCGCGCCAAAAAGACCAATGCTGGTATTGGCATAAAGACGCGTGGTGCCCGGCTTCCACTTCGGCTGCCAGTTTTGATAAAAGCGCAGCAGGGAGGCGGTATCCGTGACCTCATCCGGCACCTGCAACGGCAGACCGCCTGCGGTATAGGTTGCCAGATCCAGCATGCGAATCCCCTGCCACTGCTTGCCCGTCAGCTCAGGCCAGTACTTTGTCACCGGATCGCCGAGCGATATCTCACCGCGAGCAATGGCATCGCCACCCAGTACGCCGGTGAAGGTTTTACTTATAGAGCCCAGTTCGAACAAGGTTTGTGGGGTGACAGGTTTGTTTGCCGCGACATCGGCTTTACCGAAGGCAAAGTAGTGCGGCTGACCCTGATAAATCACCGCCACCGCCATACCCGGGATGGCCTGCGCTTTCATCAACGGAGTAACGGTACGTTCCACCACCTCAGCCAGCTGTTTTTCTGACATCGGTGCAGCCAATACTGAGAAGGAGGCGCTGAGCAGCAGGGCACAGCTTAGGGATTTTTTCATCATCAGTTATCTTCCGTAATAGCGGTTCAAGGGAGTGTCCGGGCCCGTCAGACCGCTGTAGTCTGTTGGATTTGACTATGGCTGACAAACGGTTAAATTTAGCATTAGCTGTTAATTTTTCTAACGGACGAGACTATGACGCGCAGCTATCTTCCTCTTAATTCCCTGCGGGCGTTTGAAGCTGCTGCCAGGCACCTCAGTTTTACGCATGCCGCTATCGAGCTGAACGTCACCCATTCCGCGATTAGCCAGCACGTAAAGGCGCTGGAGCAGCACCTTAATTGCCAGCTGTTTGTCCGCGTTTCGCGCGGGCTGATGTTGACCACCGAAGGCGAGAATTTGCTGCCGGTGCTGAATGACTCGTTCGATCGTATCGCCGGAATGTTGGATCGCTTTGCCAGCCAGCGTGCTCAGGAGAAGCTCAAAATAGGTGTGGTAGGGACCTTTGCCACGGGTGTTTTATTCTCAGAGCTCGCGGACTTTCGCCGCTGCTATCCGCATATTGATCTTCAGCTTTCCACACATAACAATCGCGTCGATCCGGCGGCTGAAGGGCTTGATTACACCATTCGCTACGGTGGCGGCGCGTGGCATGGAACCGATGCTGAATTTCTTTGCCCCGCGCCGCTGTCTGCGCTCTGTACACCCGATATTGCCTCTTGCCTGAAAAGCCCGGCAGATATCCTGAAGTTTACCCTGCTTCGCTCCTACCGACGCGACGAGTGGGCTGCGTGGATGCAGGCAGCGGGTGAACATCCTCCCTCGCCGACGCACCGGGTGATGGTGTTTGACTCGTCCGTGACCATGCTGGAAGCGGCTCAGGCAGGCGTCGGGATTGCCATTGCGCCTGTCGACATGTTTACCCATTTACTCAGCAGCGAGCGCATCGTGCAGCCGTTTGCAACGCAGATTGACCTCGGCAGCTACTGGCTGACAAGACTACAGTCACGGACAGAAACGCCCGCAATGCGCGAGTTTGCTCAGTGGCTGGTGGGGAAGATGCAGAAATAAAAGGCCCGCCGGATGGCGGGCCTGAAGCGTCAGATGGTGACCACGGCAATCAGCGTCACCACGGTCAGGATGGTCGCCAGACCGTAGAACACCCATTTACCGCTCGGAACATGGATTTTCAGGTCATGCATCGCATGGTGAATACGGTGCAGACCACACCACAGCGGCAGGACGATCATCAGGAAGATGAACACGCGACCGATAAAGCTGCCCGCGAATGCCAGTACGCGCTCGTAGCTCAGCGCATCGCCCGGGAACAGCCCCAGCGGCAGCATAATGCCGACCAGCAGGATGATGACGGGGGCGATGATGGCGCTCCACATGCCGCCTGCGCCAAACAGACCCCAGAAGACCGGCTCGTCAGAACGTTTTGGATTTGGATTGATCACAGGTGTCTCCTTACCAGAACAGTGCGACAAACAGAATGACCACAGTGACCAGAATCGTCACCGCCCAGAGCCCTTTAATCACCGGTTCTGGCCCCATTTTTTCGTCTTTAACGATGATGTTCGCCGCTTTTGGCGCCAGTTCAAACCAGGTTTTGGTATGAAGCAGCGCGGCCGCGAGCACGATCAGGTTCAGCACAACGATGATCGGGTTTTGCAGAAAACCGACAAAGTTGGCCCAGGTTTCCGGACCGTGCTTGAGGGCAAAAACGCCGTACATCAGCTCAAGGCTGAACCAGACTGCCGGTACCGCCGTGCCTTCACGCAGCATATAGAAGCGATAAAACGGCAGGTTTTTCCACCAGGTGGACGGCATTGGCCGCACATAGGCTTTGCGTTTAGTCGTCATCATGCACTCCTTAGCGTGGTTTCAGGGTAGCGATAAGAAAGTCTTTCGAGCTTTCCACTTTACCCTGCTGAATAGCGGCGGCCGGGTCGACGTGCTTCGGACAGACTTCGGAGCAGTAGCCCACAAAGGTACAGCTCCAGACGCCGTTCTGGCTGTTAAGCTGCGCCATACGTTCTTTTTTGCCGTGGTCGCGGCTGTCCTCGTTATAGCGGTGCGCCAGGGTAATGGCGGCCGGGCCGATGAACTCCTTGTTCAGGCCAAACTGTGGACAGGCGGCGTAGCAAAGACCGCAGTTGATGCAGCCGGAGAACTGATGATATTTCGCCATCTGCGCCGGGGTCTGGGTGTTTGGCCCCTGATCCGGCGTGCGTGGGTTACCAATGATGTACGGCTTAATGGCTTCCAGGCTTTCGATAAAGTGGGTCATATCGACCACCAGATCGCGTTCAATCGGGAAGTTGCCCAGCGCTTCGACCTTAATACCTTTAGTGTACTCGCGCAGGAAGGTCTTACAGGCCAGCTTCGGCACCTTGTTGACCATCATGCCGCAGGAGCCGCAGATCGCCATGCGGCAGGACCAGCGGTAGCTCAGGTCTGGCGCCAGGTTGTCTTTGATATAGCCGAGCGCGTCCAGCAGGGAGGTTTGCTCGTCATAAGGCACTTCATAGAAAGCGCTGTGCGGTGCGGCGTCCACTTCCGGATTGTAGCGCACCACTTCAACTTTCATTTTTTGCATCTCAGCCATTCGCCTTCTCCTTCTTCTCGGCGGCTTCTGCTTCTGCACCGTACACGCGTTTTGCCGGCGGCAGCGTGGTGATTTTCACGTCGCTGTAGTCCAGACGTGTGGTGCCATCCGCATCGCGCCAGGCGAGAGTGTGTTTCAGGAAATTGACGTCGTCACGTTCGGTACAGCCTTCGTCCAGACGCTGGTGGGCCCCACGCGACTCTTTGCGCGCCAGCGCAGAGTGCGCCATACATTCCGCAACGTTCAGACCGTGGCCCAGCTCGATGGTGTAGAGCAGGTCGGTGTTGAATACGCTGGAGGTGTCGGTGATGCGCACGCGCTTGAAGCGCTCCTGCAGTTCCGCCAGCTTGTCGACGGTTTTTTGCATCAGCTCAGGGGTACGGTAGATACCGCAGCCTTCTTCCATCGACAGGCCCATCTCGTCGCGGATCTTAGACCAGTTCTCGTTACCCTCCTGGTTCACCAGATCTTTCAGGCGTTTTTCAACGTCTGCGACCTGCGCATCCAGCGCGGCACCGTTGGCTTCACCTGCGGTTGCCGCACGCTCCATTGCGCGCTCGCCCGCCATGCGGCCAAAGACCACCAGCTCGGCCAGCGAGTTTGAGCCGAGACGGTTGGCGCCGTGCAGGCCAACGGAAGAACATTCGCCGACGGCGAACAGCCCTTTAATGCGGGTTTCGCACTGCTGATCGGTTTCGATACCGCCCATGGTGTAGTGCGCGGTTGGACGCACCGGGATCGGCTCTTTAACCGGATCCACGCCAACGTAGGCTTTCGCCAGCTCGCAGATGAACGGCAGACGTTCCAGCAGTTTCTTCTCGCCCAGATGACGCAGGTCGAGATAGACCACATCGCCGCGCGGCGTGGAGATGGTGTTGCCTTTGCGCCACTCGTGCCAGAAAGCCTGAGAGACTTTGTCACGCGGGCCGAGCTCCATGTATTTGTTCTTCGGCTCGCCGAGCGGGGTTTCCGGGCCCATGCCGTAATCCTGCAGATAGCGATAGCCGTTTTTATTGACCAGAATACCGCCTTCACCGCGGCAGCCTTCCGTCATCAGAATGCCGGAGCCCGGCAGGCCGGTTGGGTGATACTGCACGAATTCCATATCGCGCAGCGGCACGCCGTGGCTGAGCGCCATGCCCATACCGTCGCCGGTAACGATGCCGCCGTTGGTGTTATAACGATAAACGCGGCCCGCACCGCCCGTCGCCATTACTACCGCGTTGGCGCGGATCTGGACGAGCGTGCCTTCCATCATGTTCATCGCCACCAGGCCGCGCGCCTGTCCATCATCCACCAGAATGTCGAGGACGAAATGTTCATCGAAGCGCTGGATTTGTGGGAACTGAAGGGAGGTCTGGAACAGGGTGTGCAGCATGTGGAAGCCGGTCTTATCGGCGGCGAACCAGGTGCGTTCGATCTTCATGCCGCCGAAGCGGCGAACGTTGACGCTGCCGTCCGGACGGCGGCTCCATGGACATCCCCACTGTTCAAGCTGGGTCATCTCCGTTGGACAATGGTGCACAAAGTAGTCAACGACATCCTGTTCGCAAAGCCAGTCGCCCCCTGCAACCGTGTCGTGGAAATGGTATTCAAAGCTGTCATGATCCTGCGCAACGGCGGCGGACCCTCCTTCTGCTGCCACTGTGTGACTACGCATTGGATAGACTTTTGAAATCAATGCGATTTTAGCGTTGGGATTAGCTTGTGCTGCAGCAATCGCAGCACGTAATCCAGCCCCGCCAGCGCCTATTACGGCAAGATCGGCTTGAAAAGTTTGCACGACATTCCTCCAGATTTTTGTTATTTCGCAACGCGACAAACTAAAGGTAGTTCACCCGTCCAAAAGGACGATTGCGAAAGCGTTTCCACTGCTCCTTTATGGGTAAAACAGTATAACCGTGTAGATGTCAGGGAAATTTGACGTGTTCGATTTTTTTGCTGTTCTGTCAGGCGATTTATCATGAAGATTGATGAAATACGTCACGCAATTGTTCACCTAAATGAAATGCGCTTTTTTACTGCACAAAATTTGTCTCTGCCCCGGCTAACGAGTAGACTTCGTGCCCTTGTCTGAAATCGGAGAACAACTCATGAGCGAAACGGCCACCTGGCAGCCGAGCGCATCCATCCCTAATCTGTTAAAACGCGCTGCAATTATGGCGGAGATCCGCCGTTTCTTTGCCGACCGCGGCGTCCTGGAGGTGGAAACCCCGTGCATGAGTCAGGCAACGGTAACGGATATTCATCTGGTCCCGTTTGAAACCCGTTTTGTTGGCCCCGGCCACTCTCAGGGCATGAATTTGTATCTGATGACCAGCCCGGAATACCACATGAAACGCCTGCTGGCAGCGGGGTGTGGTCCGGTCTATCAGCTGTGCCGCAGTTTCCGTAATGAAGAGATGGGTCGTCACCACAACCCGGAATTCACCATGCTGGAGTGGTACCGCCCGCATTATGATATGTACCGCCTGATGAATGAGGTGGACGATCTGCTGCAGCAGGTCCTGGACTGCTCGGAAGCCGAAACCCTTTCCTATCAGCTGGCTTTCCAGCGCCATCTGGAAATCGATCCGCTGTCGGCGGACAAAACCCAGCTGCGCGAAGTGGCGGCAAAACTGGATCTGAGCAACGTGGCGGATACCGAAGAGGATCGCGACACGCTGCTGCAGCTGCTGTTCACCTTCGGCGTGGAACCGCAGATTGGCAAAGACCGTCCGACGTTTGTTTATCACTTCCCGGCAAGCCAGGCCTCACTGGCGCAGATCAGTACCGAAGATCATCGTGTCGCAGAGCGTTTTGAGGTCTATTACAAAGGCATCGAGCTGGCGAACGGCTTCCATGAACTGACCGACGCTCGCGAGCAGGCGCAGCGCTTCGAGCAGGATAACCGCAAGCGCGCCGCGCGCGGTCTGCCGCAGCAGCCTATTGATGTTAATCTGCTTGAAGCATTGAAAGCAGGTCTGCCGGATTGCTCCGGCGTGGCGCTGGGTGTTGACCGTCTGGTCATGCTGGCCCTGGGCGCAGAGCAGCTTGGCGATGTGATTGCCTTTACGGTCGATCGCGCCTAATAAAATGCCGGGTGGCGCTGCGCTTACCCGGCCTACCATTCCTGTCAATTAACCTTTCCATTTCAGCACGACAACATTAAAAACTGCCACATTCCCTATACACGGGTCTTTTTCTTAATTTGCCCCGTATAGCCACAATATCTGTCTGGTCTTCTGCTACCATCCGCGCAGTTTAATTCCTCTTTGGATGGTTCTATGTCCCAGTCACTCAAAAAGATGACCCTCACCGGGCTCATCCTGATGATATTTACCTCAGTCTTTGGCTTTGCCAACAGCCCGTCAGCGTTCTATCTGATGGGCTACAGCGCGACGCCGTTTTATATCGTTTCTGCTCTGTTCTTCTTTATCCCGTTTGCGCTGATGATGGCGGAGATGGGCTCGGCTTACCGGAAAGAAGAGGGTGGGATCTACTCATGGATGAATAACAGCGTCGGGCCGCGCTATGCGTTTATCGGCACGTTTATGTGGTTTTCATCCTACGTCGTCTGGATGGTGAGTACGGCGGCCAAAGTCTGGGTGCCGTTCTCAACGTTTCTTTTCGGCGCCGATAAAACGCAGGTCTGGTCTTTGGCCGGGCTGAGCTCCACGCAGGTCGTCGGGATTCTGGCGGTATGCTGGATGGTTGTCGTGACGCTGGTGGCGTCTAAAGGTATCAATAAAATTGCCCGGATTACCGCCGTGGGCGGGATCTCGGTGATGGGATTGAACCTGGTGCTGCTGCTGGCGAGCATCGCTATCCTGTGCCTGAACGGTGGTCATTTTGCACAGGATGTTAACTTTTCCTCCTCGCCGAATCCGGGCTACCAGTCCGGGCTCGCGATGCTCTCCTTCGTGGTGTTTGCCATCTTCGCTTACGGCGGTATTGAAGCCGTAGGCGGCCTGGTCGATAAGACGGAAAACCCGGAAAAGAACTTTGCGAAAGGCATTATTTTTGCCGCCATCGTGATTTCCATCGGCTATTCGCTGGCGATTTTTCTCTGGGGCGTCAGCACCAACTGGCAGCAGGTGCTGAGCAACAACACCACTAACCTTGGCAACATCACCTATGTGCTGATGAAAAGCCTGGGGATGACGCTGGGGCAGGCGATGAACCTGAGTCCCGAGGCGGCATCGGTAATGGGGGTCTGGTTCGCGCGTATTACCGGCCTGTCGATGTTCCTGGCCTATACCGGCGCATTCTTCACGCTGATCTACTCGCCGCTGAAAGCGATTATTCAGGGTACGCCAAAAGCGCTGTGGCCTGCGAGTATGACCCAGCTGAACACCGCAGGCATGCCTGCCAACGCCATGTGGATGCAGTGTGTGCTGGTGTGCGTGTTCATTCTGCTGGTGTCATTTGGCGGCGATACGGCGTCTGCGTTTTACAACAAGCTGACCCTGATGGCGAACGTGTCGATGACCCTGCCGTACCTGTTCCTGACCCTGGCGTTCCCGTTCTTTAAGGCGAAGCAGGATCTTGAACGTCCGTTTGTGATTTTTAAAACCCGCGCGGCTACGCTGCTGGCCACCACGGTGGTGGTGCTGGTGGTGGCGTTTGCGAACATCTTCACCATTATCCAGCCGGTAATTGAGGCGAACGACTGGAACAGCGCGCTGTGGATGGTGGGCGGCCCTATCTTCTTCTCGCTGCTGGCGATGGGGATTTATGAGAATTACCGTCGACGCGCGACGGCGTACATCGCAGAAGTGGCGTAGCGGGAATATTCCCCTCCCGAAAGGGAGGGGAGACGCGTTACAGACTGCCCGCCGGGCGCGTACGCGCCGCTGACGTCAGCGTTCTTCCCGTTTTACGCCCGTCCAGGCTTTCCAGACGCATCTGGAACGGTGGGAACGGCATATCAATACCGTGCTCGCGGAAGCCCGCCAGAATCAGCTGGTGGATCTCATGGCGCAGCGGCATACGGTGCCCCATTTCGGCGGCGTAGATACGCAGCTCGAAAATCTGGATCCCCTGCTGTAAATCCACAAGGAAGACTTCCGGCGCCGGGTTGTCGATCACCAGCGAGCAGCGCTCCGCGGCAGTGTAGAGGATCTGGGTGACCTCTTCGCTGTTAGCGTCCGACGGGGCCGGGACCGTCAGCACCACACGGGTAACGGAGTCTGACAGCGACCAGTTGATGAACTGCTCGGTAATAAACGCCTTGTTTGGCACGATGATCTCTTTCCGATCCCAGTCGCTGATCGTCGTCGCACGGGTGTTGATCTTCGTGATGCTGCCGGTCAGATCGCGGATCGTGACGGTATCGCCAATACGGATCGGTTTTTCGAACAGAATGATCAGACCGGAGATGAAGTTGGCGAAGATCTCCTGTAAACCAAAACCTAACCCTACACCGAGCGCTGCCACCAGCCACTGGAGCTTCGACCACTCAATACCGATCATCGAGAAGCCAACCAGTCCACCAAACAGCATGATCAGATACTTGGTAATGGTCGTGATCGCATAGCCCGTACCCGGCGTTAAATCCAGATGCTGCAGCAGCGCCAGCTCCAGCAGCGCCGGGAAGTTACGCACCAGCTGGGTGGTGATGATCAGCACCAGAATGGCAATCAGCACCGCCCCCAGGGTAATCGGCTCCAGGCTTTCAACACCCTGCACCGTGGAGGTCACGTCCCAGAGAGAGATGTTCTCCAGGAAGCCGAACGCGGAGTGGATCTCCGACCACAGGAAGATGACCGAGAGGAGGGCAATCAGCATCAGGATGGAGCGAACCAGGCGCAGGGACTGGGTACTGATGGCATCCAGATCCAGCTCGACCTCGTCCGCTTCCGTCGTGCCTTCCGTACTGTTGACGTGGTTTGGCTCTTCCTCACCCCGCGCGCGCTGGGCGAGGATCTCCGCCCGGCGGTGCTTGGCACGGTCAAACGCCAGACGGCGGCGCTGGATCAGCATCCAGCGGCGGATCACGTGGTACACCACCAGAAGCAGGAACCAGATGGCCACCGAGGTTTCCAGCCTCGCCAGCAGCGCCTGCGCGGTTGCCAGATAGCCCACCGCGGCTGCCAGCATTGCAAACAGCGGCGCGCTAAGCAGCAGGTTCCAGAGCAGCCGGTTGAACATGTTGTCGCCGCTGCCGGATTTATCCAGATAGAGCGGAATACCCGCGCGTTTCAGGCTGAGCGTGACGATGGCCAGCGCCCCGCATATCAGCATAAAGCAGAGGCGGCCCAGCGAGCCTGAGAATTCCCGGTCGTTGAGATTATCGAACATGATCAGTGCCATAATCAGCGGCACAATCAGCCCGATGCTCATCAGGTAGTAACGCATGGCGCGCGCAACGCGATTACGCGGCCAGCCAAAGTGGGTGATGAACAGGCCATTGGGGCGCGCGAAGGTGGCGCATATCATCACCACCCACAGCAGCGGCACCGTGGCGGTGACGCCATCGCCAATCGCTACCGCGAGCGGATAGGGCCAGGCTTCCCGCAGGCCATACCCCAGCGTCATCCACAGCACCGGCAGCGGAGAGGCGACAAGAATCGACCAGAATACGGTGCGTAGCGTCAGCCAGAAGTGATCCTGGGTGACTTTCCCGACCCTGGAGCTGGAACGCTCCAGGAAACGGGTGAAATGTCTGCGCGAGTAAATGCTGAAGCCCACCAGAATCAACGCCCCCAGCAGCGGGAAAATGGTCTCTTTGCTGGTGAACATCATCACGCTGGCCTGTCCCAGCTGGCTGAAGGTGTCCAGCGAAATCAGGCGGCGCAGGTCCTGGACAATCTCAATCGGCCACGAGAAGGTCATCGGACGCACGTCGGACGTCCAGAAGAGATAACGGTGCGTCGCCTCGTTCACCTCTTTCAGCGCATCTTCCAGCTGGCTGTTAGAAACCTTCAGCTTGGTCAGCTCCAGAATCAGCGTATCCCCGCCCTGCAGCAGAGAGTTCAGCAGTTCACGCTGGGTACGCAGCTGGGCTTCCAGAATACGGTTTTGCTCGCTGGTCAGCGGCTGTCCATCAGCCTGACGGATCTGGCGGATTTGCGGCTGTTTATTGAGAAGATCTTCAAAGTGCAGGCGCTGAACGCGCAGCTGGGCCATCTCGGTATCCAGCTGTTGCGGCTTCGGCATTTCCGGCAGGCGCGCGACCTGGGCGCGCAGCGCTTCGCCCAGCAGGTTTGATGACCCGAGCCACTGGGACTGCTCGCGCAGGGTGTTTAACGCCTGACGAACCTGCAAGGTTTGATTGGTCGCCTGACGCTGCTGTGAGGCAACCAGATCCATACGCTGCGCCTGCTGATTCAGCGCGGCAGAAAGCTCACGGTTGACCTTAAACTGCTGGACGATGCCGGCAGGCAGGTTATCGCTGTTTTCCGCCAGCAGCTCGGTACTTTCCAGCGCGCGCTCCGCTTCACGCTGGCGCTGACTGTTGAGCTGATTGCGCAGGGCCTGAAGGTAAGCGTCCAGCTGCTCGCTCTGCTTCTGAGCGAGTTCAGAGCGCATTCGCGACAGCTCCTGGCGGTTATTGGCGGAAAGCTGCGCCAGCTCCAGTTCAT
Organism: Enterobacter sp. PL_is511; assembly: GCF_055816065.1. Taxonomy (NCBI): domain Bacteria; kingdom Pseudomonadati; phylum Pseudomonadota; class Gammaproteobacteria; order Enterobacterales; family Enterobacteriaceae; genus Enterobacter; species Enterobacter sp. PL_is511. The sequence goes on from NZ_JBVPGP010000019.1 coordinate 26,313, forward strand.
CGACAAGGGCCTTCAGGCGAGCCGATTCTGCCTGCAGGCCCAGATTTTGGGCCTGCGCCTGTGGCGTGTTGCCGTTTTGCGTACCCACGCGGCGCTCAACTTCATTAAGCTGGCGACGGGCGTCGGTTTGCTGCTGCGGAAGCTGGCTGAGGGAGTCGGCAATTTCACGCGCTCGCTCCTGCTCCTGCTGAGCAAGGCGGCTCTTTTCCAGAAGCTGGCTGCTGACCTGCAGGATCTCCTGGTTCAGCGCGTCGGAGGTCATGCCTGCCGGCACATCGCGCGGTTCGTCACGCAGATTATTGAGCTGCGCGCGCAGCGTCTGGGAGAGTTTGGGGAAGTTGTCGATAACCTGCTGATACTGCTGAGCGCGCTCAAGCGAGCCTTTCCGCTCCTCAAGCGCGTTCAGGGCAGCCTGGAGCGACTCGACGGTCTCTGGCTGAGCGGGTTTGGCCGCTTTTGCCTGCTCCAGTTCCTGGGTTATCTGTTTGGCGTCGGGGGCTGTCGCTGCGTACGCCCCCATGCTGAGGCACCAGGCCATCAGTAGAACGATAATCGGGCGCACGTCAGCGATCCTTCTGTTGTTAGCCTTCGTCTTTTTTGTCGTCAACCAGCGGGCTGGCGTCGTGCTCGGCCTGGATCTCTTCCTGTGACAGCGGCGCAGGTTCTGCATCTGGCGTCACGAAGGTTTCTGTCGAGACCGCCAGCGGCTGGCCCAGTTTGGTGACCGACAGGCTTTCGAGTTGTTCAGCCAGCTTCACTTTGCCTGGCGCAAACAGGTTGATCACGGTGGAGCCCAGTTTGAAGCGACCCATTTCCTGACCCTTCAGCAGTGCCACAGAGCCTTCCGCTTCACCGGCAGGCCAGGTCCAGCGTTTGATCACGCCTTCACGCGGTGGAGTGATGGTGCCGGCCCAGACAGTTTCAATGCTGCCTACGATGGTTGCACCCACCAGAATCTGTGCCATAGGGCCAAATTCAGTATCAAACAGGCAGATGACGCGCTCGTTACGGGCAAACAGGTTCGGCACGTTCTGCGCGGTCAGGTGGTTCACGGAGAACAGATCGCCCGGGACGTAAATCATCTCGCGCAGGATGCCGTTACACGGCATGTGCACGCGGTGGTAGTCGCGCGGTGACAGATAGGTGGTGGCAAAGGTACCGTTGCGGAACAGATCCGCCATCAGGTAGTTACCCGCCAGCAGCGCTTCCAGGCTGTAATTATGGCCCTTCGCCTGCAGAATTTTGTCGTCTTCGATGTTACCCAACTGGCTAATGACGCCGTCTGCCGGCATCACCAGGACGTTAGGGTCGGTGTTCAGCGGGCGCACGTCGTCACGCAGCGGGCGCACGAAGAATTCGTTGAAGGTGCGGTAGCTGGCGGTGTCCGGCTTCTGCGCCTCTTTCATATCGACCTTGTAATATTTTACGAAAAGGTCGATGACCAGTTTGGTCAGCCAGCCCGCGCGTTTGCTTGCGCCCCAGCCCGCCAGGCGAGTGAGCCACAGTTTTGGCAGAATGTATTGAAGCGAAAGTTTAAATGCGTTTAACAAGGTAGCCTCCAGGCCATTGTTTTGTCGTTCCTGATCCGGCGTTATGCCGCCGGAACCTGAAAAAAGGGGACGATTTTAGCGATGCTTAGCTTAGTTGTCAGTTATCAGAATCAGAAAAGTTTTTACGCGTTTTTACCTGATCCATGCTCTCAAGAATACGGTGGTAATTCTCGAAGCGGGTCTCCGCGATCTCGCCTTTCTCAACCGCTTCACGGATAGCGCAGCCTGGGTCGTTATCGTGTTTACAGTCGCGGTACTTGCAAGCGCCTAAATAATCATGGAATTCGACAAATCCGTTAAAGATTTGTTCCGGCTCCAGGTGCCATAAACCGAACTCTCGCACGCCCGGGGAGTCGATGACATCGCCCCCGTGCGGGAAGTGATACAGGCGTGACGCGGTGGTGGTGTGCTGGCCCAGGCCCGAGACATCAGAGACATCGTTGGTGAGGATCTCTTGCTGGAGGCCAAGCAGGTTGTTCAGCAGGCTCGATTTGCCCACGCCGGACTGGCCCGCAAAGATGCTGATGCGATCGGTAAGCGCCTCTTCCAGCGGTTTCAGGCCATCTTTGGTATAGCTGGAGACCATCAGAACGCGGTAGCCAATCTTGCGATAGATATCCATCTGCTCATTGACGAAGGCCATGCCGTCGTCGTCCAGCAGATCGATTTTGTTCAGCACGATAATCGGTTCAACCTGCAGCGTTTCGCAGGCGACGAGATATCGGTCGATAATATTGAGCGACAGTTCGGGCAAAATCGCCGATACGATAACAATCTGGTTAATGTTGGCGGCAATCGGTTTGACCCCGTCGTAGAAATCGGGACGGGTTAATACGGACGTGCGCTCATGGACCGCTTCAACGATGCCTTTTACCGTCACGCCTTCCGCCGCCTCTTTACCCGGCCGCCAGACGACGCGGTCGCCGGTCACCAGAGAACGAATGGTCCGGCGGATGTTGCAGCGGTGAATCGCACCATCGGCGGATTCCACGTCAGCGTGCATACCGAAACGGCTGATGACTACGCCTTCCGTTGGGTCGCCAAACAGGTTGTCGTCGTAATCGACCTTCTCCGCAGTGGTTTTAAGACGGCGCTGGTGATTGGCATTCACGCGGCGCTGCTGCCCTTTGGAGAGTTTATTTTTACTCAATCGCACTGGCTCCTGGTCGCCCGTAGGGGGCAAAACCTCTATGATACACTCTAATTAATACTAGTTAACCTGCTACTGCCGGTTATGCGAGAAGGGTGGAAAATAACATGAGCGCGGATGAAAACAACCTGATTTGGATCGATCTCGAAATGACCGGGCTGGATCCCGAGCGCGATCGCATTATTGAAATTGCAACCCTGGTGACGGACGCCAACCTGAATATCCTGGCGGAAGGGCCAACGATAGCGGTGCATCAGTCCGATGACCAGCTGGCATTGATGGATGAGTGGAACGTGCGTACCCACACCGGCAGCGGTCTGGTGGAGCGGGTAAAGGCGAGCACTATGGGTGATCGTGAGGCGGAGCTGGCGACGCTTGAGTTCCTGAAACAGTGGGTTCCGGCAGGCAAATCGCCAATCTGTGGGAATAGCATCGGCCAGGATCGTCGTTTCCTGTTTAAGTACATGCCGGAGCTGGAGTCTTACTTCCACTACCGCTATCTGGACGTCAGCACGTTGAAAGAGCTGGCGCGTCGCTGGAAGCCTGAAATCCTCGACGGCTTTAAAAAACAGGGCACGCATCAGGCGATGGATGATATCCGAGAGTCCGTGGCGGAGCTTTCCTACTACCGCGAAAACTTTATTAAGCTGTGATTTTGCGATCCGGCGCCTTGCGTGGCCGGGTTTTTGTCGTTAAATTGTTCAGCTTGCCGATTAAATAAGCATTTGAACTTAATTTCGAAAAAATCGCTTTAAGGGGGGTTGCAGCTAAAAGGATTTCTCGTATAATGCGCCTCCCGTAACGACAGAGAATTACACGTTACGACAGCAACAAAAGCAGTGCAGATTTGCGGGAATAGCTCAGTTGGTAGAGCACGACCTTGCCAAGGTCGGGGTCGCGAGTTCGAGTCTCGTTTCCCGCTCCAAAATTTGAAAGTGCTTCCATAGCACAGACTGCCCAAGCGGGAATAGCTCAGTTGGTAGAGCACGACCTTGCCAAGGTCGGGGTCGCGAGTTCGAGTCTCGTTTCCCGCTCCAAAATTTGAAAGTGCTTCCACAGCACGGACCACCCAAGCGGGAATAGCTCAGTTGGTAGAGCACGACCTTGCCAAGGTCGGGGTCGCGAGTTCGAGTCTCGTTTCCCGCTCCAAATTCTTCTTCATCTCTAAAATATCCACAGCGAAAAGCATCGCTGGGGACGTTTTCTGTTGTCTCTGAAATACTCTTGTGAACAGAGTTATCCACAGAAACTGCGCTTAACCGAAACAGGGTTAAAACTTAGCATGGTGAATAATATCTTCGTAAAGCACTGTATTTACAGTATAAAATTTGATTTCAAAATGTTATTGAGATCACTTGACCTCTTCTCCAGCCCAGATGGCGCTTGAGTTTGTAATTTTATTCACAGGCTGTGAATAGTTCAGGCATCCCGCGGAAGCCCTTTTTCAATCACCCTCACCAGACGCTGTTTCTTCGGTAGCTGCACCTCGACCACGCAGGCATTACGTTTCTCAATTTGCTGCGCAATCGCCCATTCTATGTGCTCATCAAGAAGTGGGTGCTCACCTCTACGGCTTTCAAGCGCCTGCACGTTCGCTTCATCCCACGGGGCATTACCCAGCGCGACGGCCACATTTCGCAGCCAGCGCAGATGCCCGATACGGCGAATGGCCGAACCTTCCGTCACCTTCAGGAACCAGGCCTCGGTCCAGGCGAACAGCTCAATGAGCGGCGGCGCATGGAGCGCCTTACGCGGGCTGAAATCCTCTTCGTCCGTAAGCTGTGAATAGCGGTTCCACGGGCAGATGAGCTGGCAATCGTCGCAGCCGTAGATGCGGTTGCCGATAAGCGGTCGGAACTCCTCTGGAATGGCCCCTTCCAGTTCGATAGTGAGGTAGGAGATACAGCGACGGGCATCAACGGTGTAAGGCTCAACGATGGCGCCCGTTGGGCAGATGGTCATACAGGCCACGCAACGGCCGCAGTCTTCCTCTACCGGGCCGTCTACCGGCAGCGGTAAATCAATCAGCAGTTCACCCAGAAAGAAGAACGATCCGGCGTCGCGGCTGAGGATTAGTGAGTGCTTACCTGTCCAGCCAAGCCCGGCTTTTTCGGCAATCGGGCGCTCAAGAATAGGCGCAGAATCGACAAAGGGTCTAAAATTCAGCGAAACACAGTGCTGCTGAATAGTTTCCCCGAGTTTTTTTAAACGGTTACGCAAAAGCTTATGGTAATCACGTCCCAGGGCGTACCGGCTGACGTAACCCAAAGAGGGATTTTTTAGCGTGCGCGCAAAGGCCGCGTTGGCGGGCAGATAGTTCATGCGCACGCTGATGACGCGTAATGTCCCCGGCAAAAGCTCGTGTGGACGGGCGCGCATCATGCCATGGCGCGCCATCCACTCCATTTCGCCGTGGTATTGTTTGTCCAGCCAGGCCTGCAGTTTCGGCTCGCTGGCGGAAAGGTCGGTATCGGTAATGCCCACCTTCTGGAAGCCAAGCTCAGCACCCCACTGTTTTATTTTTTGCGCTAATTCATTGAGATCGAGGGGCTGTGACATGACGGACCATACGGTGAAGAAAAACCCCGCAAGTATACCACATTCCATCTGGCATGCGGATGACCTCCGGCGCGCCGAAAAAGAGGCCGCAGACAGCCTCGGGATTACCCTGTATGAACTGATGCTGCGCGCGGGTGAGGCGGCGTTTGACGTAGCCCGAAGCGCCTTCCCGCAGGCGGCCCACTGGCTGATTCTGTGCGGTCACGGCAACAACGGCGGTGATGGCTACGTCGTTGCCCGTCTCGCGGTGGCTGCGGGTCTCCGCGTGACCTTGCTGGCTCTTGAAAGTGATAAACCGCTGCCGGAAGAGGCCAGCGCGGCGCGGGAGGCATGGCTGAACGCAGGCGGTGTGATTCATGCGCCTGATATCGTCTGGCCAGAGGATGTTGATCTGATTGTTGACGGGCTGCTGGGCACCGGGCTGCGCAGCGCGCCGCGCGAAAACGTTGCCGCACTCATTGAACACGCTAACAGACATTCCGCGCCGGTAGTCGCCCTGGATATTCCCTCTGGACTGATAGCACAAACCGGCGCGACGCCGGGGGCGGTGATTCAGGCGGCACATACGGTGACCTTCATTGCCCTGAAGCCGGGTTTACTGACTGGCAAAGCGCGGGATGTCGTCGGCGTGTTGCACCACAGTGCGCTGGGGCTGGAGAGCTGGCTCGCCGGGCAGGAAACGAAACTGTCACGCTTTGACGCCTCGCAGCTCCCAGCGTGGCTCCCGCCGCGCCGGTCGACGTCCCATAAGGGCGATCACGGCAGGCTGGTCATTGTGGGCGGCGACCACGGTACGGCAGGTGCGATTCGCATGACCGGTGAAGCGGCTTTGCGCAGCGGCGCCGGATTAGTGCGAGTGCTCACTCGCATTGAGAATATTGCGCCAATCATCACTGCCCGACCGGAGTTGATGGTGCACGAGCTTACGCCCCAGTCGCTTGAAGAGAGCCTTGAATGGGCGGATGTGGTGGTGATTGGCCCTGGGCTTGGGCAACAGGCATGGGGTAAACAGGCCCTGCAAAAGGTCGAGAATTTTCGTAAACCGATGCTGTGGGATGCCGACGCGCTTAACCTTCTGGCAATAAACCCGGATAAGCGTCACAATCGCATTCTGACGCCACACCCCGGCGAAGCCGCGCGGCTGCTTAACTGCAGCGTGGCAGAAATTGAAAGCGATCGCTTACTTTCTGCTCAGCGTCTGGTAAAACGTTACGGAGGTGTTGCTGTTTTGAAAGGGGCAGGAACCGTTGTCGCCTGTGACGAGACGCAGGGCATTATTGATGCCGGAAATGCGGGCATGGCGAGCGGCGGCATGGGCGATGTGCTTTCCGGCATCATCGGCGCATTGCTTGGACAGAAACTTCCCCTTTATGATGCAGCCTGCGCGGGCTGCGTGGCTCACGGCGTTGCGGCGGATAAACTGGCTGCGCGTTACGGTACACGCGGTATGCTGGCCACCGATCTCTTTTGCACGCTGCGGCGTGTTGTTAACCCGGATGTGATTGACGTAGAAAATGACTAATCGAGCGATTCCTTTACCTGATGAACAAGCCACTTTAGAACTCGGCAAGCGCGTGGCGCAGGCCTGTCAGGGGGCAACCGTCATTTATCTGTATGGTGATTTAGGTGCGGGTAAAACCACCTTTAGCCGGGGTTTTTTGCAGGCGTTAGGGCATAACGGGAATGTCAAAAGCCCAACCTACACGCTGGTAGAACCGTACACCCTTGAAAATCTCATGGTGTACCACTTCGATTTATACCGCCTTGCGGATCCTGAGGAGCTGGAATTTATGGGGATCCGTGATTATTTTGCCAACGACGCCATTTGCCTGGTGGAGTGGCCGCAACAAGGTGCGGGTGTGCTGCCTGACCCGGATGTCGAAATTCACTTAGATTACCAGGCACAAGGGCGTGAGGCACGCATCAGTGCTGTTTCCTCATCAGGCAGTTCCTTACTGGCGCGACTGGCCGGTTAAGCGTAGGGATGACGGGATGATAAATCGCGTTAAAGGTTGGTTGTTGGCTGCCACCGTGCTGCTGTGCGCGCAGGCCGGGGCGGCAAACCTCTCAGATATTCAGGTATCGAACGGCGAAAGCCAGGCCCGGATCACGTTCAGCTTTATGGGCGATCCTGAATATGCGTTTTCACAGCCAGACAGCCACAGCGTGGCGCTGGATATCAAACAGACAGGCGTGATTCAGGGGCTACCGCTGCGGTTCAGCGGTAACAACCTGGTGAAAAGCATCCGTTCGGGAACACCGCAGGATAGCCAGTCGCTACGCCTGGTGGTCGATCTGACCGAAAAGGGCATAACGAAGGCGGTGAAACAGCAAAACGGGGCGAACTATACGGTGGTCTTTACCATCAATGCCGACGCACCGCCACCGCCTCCACCGCCGCCGGTCGTAGCGAAGCGTGTGGAAGAACCGGTGTATACGCCCCGTCCTTCTGAACCTGCGCGTAATCCGTTTAAATCGCAGAACGATCGCATTACTACGGCAACCAGCAGCAATACGGTGACGCGTCCGGCTGCCAGCGCGCGACGCGCGACGGCCAGCGGTGACAAAGTGATTATCGCCATTGATGCGGGTCACGGCGGGGAAGATCCGGGGGCGATTGGCCCTGGCGGCACGCGAGAAAAAAACGTGACGATCGCTATCGCGCGTAAACTGCGTTCGCTACTCAATGACGACCCGATGTTTAAAGGCGTGTTGACCCGCGACGGGGATTACTTTATCTCCGTAATGGGACGCTCGGATGTGGCGCGTAAGCAAAACGCGAACTTCCTGGTCTCCATTCATGCGGACGCCGCACCGAATCGTAGCGCGACCGGCGCCTCGGTTTGGGTGCTGTCAAACCGTCGCGCCAACAGCGAAATGGCCAACTGGCTGGAAGAGCATGAGAAGCAGTCTGAACTGTTAGGCGGCGCGGGCGATGTGCTGGCGAACAGCCAGTCCGATCCGTACCTCAGCCAGGCGGTGCTGGATTTACAGTTCGGTCATTCTCAGCGCGTCGGGTATGATGTCGCCACTAACGTATTGAACCAGCTGCAAAGCGTTGGCGTGCTGCATAAGCGTCGTCCGGAACATGCCAGCCTCGGCGTTCTGCGCTCGCCGGATATTCCGTCCATCCTCGTAGAGACGGGCTTTATCAGTAACAACGGTGAAGAGCGTCTGCTGGGAAGCGACAGCTACCAGCAGCAAATTGCCGAAGCGATTTATAACGGTCTGCGTAAATACTTTGATGCCCATCCGCTGCAGTCTGCGCCACAGAGTGGTGCTGGCCAGACGGCCAGCGCAGCGCTGCCGGGTGAGATGACCGCGACCAACTAAGGAGAATTCATGCCGATTCAGGTTCTACCGCCGCAGCTCGCGAACCAAATCGCCGCCGGTGAGGTGGTGGAACGCCCTGCGTCGGTGGTGAAGGAGCTGGTGGAAAACAGCCTCGATGCGGGCGCAACCCGCATCGATATTGATATCGAACGCGGTGGCGCGAAGCTTATTCGCATTCGCGACAACGGCTGTGGCATTAAAAAAGACGAGCTCGCGCTGGCGCTGGCCCGTCACGCCACCAGTAAAATTGCCTCTCTGGATGACCTGGAGGCGATTATTAGCCTCGGTTTTCGCGGTGAAGCGCTGGCCAGTATCAGCTCGGTTTCGCGCTTAACGCTGACCTCCCGTACCGCCGAACAGCAGGAAGCCTGGCAGGCTTACGCCGAAGGGCGCGATATGGATGTCACGGTTAAACCCGCAGCACACCCTGTCGGCACGACGCTTGAAGTATTAGATCTCTTCTACAACACCCCCGCCCGACGCAAGTTTATGCGTACCGAGAAGACCGAGTTCGGCCATATCGACGAGATCATCCGGCGTATCGCACTGGCGCGATTCGATGTCACCATCAACCTCAGCCACAACGGCAAGGTGATGCGCCAGTATCGCGCGGTGGCAGAAGGTGGACAGAAAGAGCGCCGTTTGGGGGCGATCTGCGGTACGCCGTTCCTTGAACAGGCCCTGGCCATTGAGTGGCAGCACGGCGATCTGGCGCTGCGCGGCTGGGTTGCCGATCCAAACGCGAGCAGTGCTGCGTTTGCGGAGATCCAGTATTGCTACGTCAACGGCCGCATGATGCGCGACCGTCTCATCAATCACGCGATTCGCCAGGCCTGCGAAGACAAACTGGGTGCCGATCAGCAGCCTGCATTCGTCCTTTATCTGGACATCGACCCCCATCAGGTGGATGTGAACGTCCATCCCGCCAAGCATGAGGTGCGGTTCCACCAGTCGCGTCTGGTTCACGACTTCATTTATCAGGGCGTGGCCACCGTGTTGCAGCAGCAGGCAGAGCCAACGCTGCCGCTGGAGAACGACGCTCCTGCACCGCGTCCGCTGCCCGAAAACCGTGTGGCGGCAGGGCGCAACCATTTTGCGGAGCCTGCCGTTGCGCGTGAACCGGAAGCCCCGCGTTACTCCCCGGCTGGTAGCGCGCCGCGTCCAACGGGCGCGAACTATCCGAATGCCCAGCCTGGCTATCAGAAGCAGCAGGGCGCGTTGTACCGCAAGCTGCTGGAAACGCCAGCCGTGGAACGTAAAGAGCACATTCCGGCCGCTCAGCCTTCTCTGGACGGCCATAGCCAGAGTTTTGGCCGGGTGCTGACGATTATCGCGCCGGATATGGCACTGCTTGAGCGTGACGGCAAATTGATGCTTCTGGCACTGCCGGTCGCCGAACGCTGGCTTAAGCAGGTGCAGCTCACGCCTGGCGAAAATGCCGCCTGCGCGCAGCCGTTGTTAATTCCGGTTCGCCTGAAAATATCCCCTGATGAAACAAGGGTATTGCAGCGCGCCGAGTCGCAGCTGGCGCAGATGGGTATTGAAACTGTGCTCGAACCACAACATGTGACAATTCGTGCAGTGCCTTTACCCTTACGCCAACAAAATTTACAAAACTTGATTCCTGAACTGATAGGCTACCTGGCGCAGCAAACAGCGTTTGATGCCGCCAACACCGCGCAGTGGATCGCCCGCCATCTGGCAAGCGAACACACGCCGTGGAGTATGGCGCAGGCCATTAGCGTGCTGGCGGAGGTGGAACGCCTCTGTCCGCATCTGGTGAAAACGCCGCCGGGTGGGTTATTACAACCTGTTGATTTACAAACGGCGATGAACGCCCTGAAACATGATTGACGCAAGTAAGGCGAGCCTGCCTAAGGCAATTTTTTTAATGGGCCCAACGGCCTCCGGCAAAACGGCGCTCGCCATTGAGTTGCGTAAAGTTTTGCCTGTAGAGTTGATTAGCGTCGACTCCGCCCTCATCTACCGGGGGATGGACATCGGCACGGCGAAGCCTGACGCAGAAGAGCTGCGTGCGGCACCGCACCGTTTGCTGGATATTCTCGACCCGGCTCAGGCGTACTCCGCAGCGGATTTCCGCCGGGATGCCTTAGCCGAGATGGCCGAGATAACGGCGGCGGGACGTATACCGCTGTTGGTTGGCGGAACCATGCTCTATTTCAAGGCGTTGCTGGAGGGGTTGTCACCCCTGCCATCCGCGGATCCGGAAATAAGAGCGAAAATTGAGCAGCAGGCGGCAGAGCAGGGTTGGGACGTTTTGCATCAGCAACTGGCGGAAATTGACCCGGTTGCCGCAGCACGGATCCATCCAAATGATCCGCAAAGGCTTTCCCGGGCACTGGAAGTTTTTTTCATTTCGGGTAAAACTTTAACGGAACTGACGCAAACGTCAGGAGACGCTCTGCCGTATCAGGTGCATCAGTTCGCCATCGCCCCGGCGAGCCGTGAACTGCTCCATCAGCGAATTGAGCAGCGTTTTCATCAGATGTTAGCTTCAGATTTTGAAGCAGAAGTGCGGGCGTTATTTGCCCGTGGAGATTTGCATACGGACATGCCTTCCATTCGTTGTGTGGGATACCGCCAGATGTGGTCGTATCTTGAAGGTGAGATTTCATACGATGAAATGGTTTATAGAGGTGTTTGCGCCACGAGACAGTTAGCGAAGCGCCAGATCACCTGGTTGCGCGGTTGGGACGGCGTTCACTGGTTAGACAGTGAAAAACCGCAACAGGCGTTAAACGAAGTGATTGAGGTTGTTGGTGATATCGCTCACTGAATGTGTACAATTGAGACGTATCGTGCGCAATTTTTCAGAATCGCAAGGTTCTAAGTACAAAACAAGCATATAAGGAAAAGATAGAATGGCTAAGGGGCAATCTTTACAAGATCCGTTCCTGAACGCATTGCGTCGGGAACGTGTTCCAGTTTCTATTTATTTGGTGAATGGTATTAAGCTGCAAGGTCAGATTGAGTCTTTCGATCAGTTTGTGATTCTGTTGAAAAACACGGTCAGTCAGATGGTCTACAAGCACGCTATTTCTACTGTTGTTCCGTCCCGTCCGGTATCTCATCACAGCAATAACGCTGGCGGCGGCACTGGTAGTAACTACCATCATGGCAGCAGCGCGCAGGGCTCTTCAACGCCGGCGCAGGACAGCGACGAAACCGAATAAGGTTTCGCACTGTTATCCACACGGGGAGCCAGGGATCCTGCGTTCCCCGCTGATCTTTTTAGAGAGGTTTACGCTTGTTTGACCGTTATGATGCCGGTGAGCAGGCGGTGCTGGTACACATCTATTTTTCGCAAGACAAAGATATGGAAGACCTCCAGGAGTTTGAATCTCTGGTCTCTTCCGCCGGTGTCGAAGCAATGCAGGTGATTACCGGTAGCCGTAAAGCGCCGCACCCAAAGTATTTTGTTGGTGAAGGTAAAGCAGTCGAAATTGCGGATGCCGTAAAAGCAACCGGCGCGTCAGTCGTGTTGTTTGATCATGCGCTGTCTCCAGCCCAGGAGCGTAACCTGGAAGCCCTTTGCGAATGCCGTGTTATCGATCGCACGGGTTTGATTTTAGATATTTTTGCTCAGCGTGCACGTACCCACGAAGGGAAACTGCAGGTTGAGCTGGCGCAGCTGCGCCATCTGGCAACGCGTCTGGTGCGTGGCTGGACACACCTTGAAAGACAAAAAGGCGGGATTGGTTTGCGCGGCCCGGGTGAAACCCAGCTCGAAACCGACCGTCGTTTGCTGCGTGGCCGAATTACCCAGATCCTCTCACGTCTGGAACGTGTAGAGAAACAGCGTGAACAGGGACGTCGGGCGCGAACGAAAGCCGACATCCCGACGGTGTCGCTGGTGGGCTATACCAACGCCGGTAAATCCACCCTGTTTAACCAGATAACCGAGGCCCAGGTGTATGCCGCAGACCAGCTGTTTGCGACCCTGGACCCTACGCTGCGCCGTATTGACGTTGCAGACGTCGGTGAAACGGTGCTGGCGGATACCGTAGGGTTTATCCGCCACCTGCCGCATGACCTGGTGGCGGCGTTTAAAGCCACCCTGCAGGAGACGCGACAGGCGACTCTGCTGCTGCACGTGATTGATGCGGCAGACGTGCGCGTGCAGGAGAACATCGACGCGGTAAACGTGGTGCTCGAAGAGATCGACGCCCATGAGATCCCAACGCTGTTGGTCATGAATAAGATCGATATGCTGGACGATTTCGAACCGCGTATCGACAGAGATGAAGAGAACAAACCGATTCGGGTCTGGCTTTCTGCCCAGACCGGTATTGGTGTGCCACTGCTTTTCCAGGCTTTGACAGAACGTCTTTCCGGTGAGGTAGCTCAGCACACGCTGCGACTGCCGCCACAGGAAGGCAGGCTGCGCAGCCGGTTTTATCAGCTTCAGGCGATAGAAAAAGAGTGGATGGAGGATGACGGCAGCGTGGGGATGCAGGTGCGTATGCCGATCGTTGACTGGCGTCGCCTCTGTAAACAAGAACCTGCGCTGGTCGACTATATCGTCTGATCAGAAAGGGGATGCCTGAATAATTCGCCCTTGCATAACAAATATGGAGCATATACATGGCGTGGAATCAGCCCGGTAATAACGGACAAGACCGCGACCCGTGGGGAAGCAGCAAACCTGGCGGCAACTCTGAGGGAAATGGCAACAAAGGTGGTCGCGAGCAGGGGCCGCCGGATCTGGATGATATCTTCCGCAAGCTGAGCAAGAAGCTTGGTGGCCTTGGCGGAGGAAAAGGTTCTGGCTCGGGTGGCAATTCCACTCAGAGTTCGCGCGCGCCAATGGGTGGCCGCGTAGTGGGCATCGTGGCCGCTGCGGTGGTCATCATCTGGGCAGCCAGCGGATTCTACACCATTAAAGAAGCAGAGCGCGGCGTGGTCACCCGTTTCGGCAAGTTCAGCCATCTGGTTGAGCCGGGTCTGAACTGGAAGCCGACCTTCATTGACGACGTGACCGCGGTAAACGTGGAATCTGTTCGTGAGCTGGCCGCCTCTGGCGTGATGCTGACCTCTGACGAAAACGTGGTGCGCGTTGAGATGAACGTGCAGTACCGCGTGACCGATCCTGAGCGTTATCTGTTTAGCGTGACCAGCGCCGATGACAGCCTGCGTCAGGCGACCGACAGCGCCCTGCGCGGTGTGATCGGTAAATACACCATGGACCGTATCCTGACCGAAGGTCGTACCGTTATTCGTAGCGATACCCAGCGCGAGCTGGAAGAGACCATTCGTCCGTACAACATGGGTATCACCCTGCTGGACGTCAACTTCCAGGCTGCGCGTCCGCCGGAAGAGGTGAAAGCCGCATTTGACGATGCGATTGCTGCCCGTGAAAACGAACAGCAGTACATCCGTGAAGCAGAAGCGTACACCAACGAAGTTCAGCCACGCGCTAACGGTCAGGCGCAGCGTATTCTGGAAGAAGCGCGCGCGTATAAGACGCAGACCATCCTGGAAGCTCAGGGTGAAGTGGCTCGCTTTGCGAAGATCCTGCCGGAATATAAAGCGGCGCCGGAAATTACCCGTGAGCGTCTCTATATCGAGACCATGGAAAAAGTGCTGAGCCACACCCGCAAAGTGTTGGTTAACGACAATAAAGGCGGAAACCTGATGGTTCTGCCGCTGGATCAGATGCTGAAAGGCAGTTCTGCGCCAGCAGCGAAAGGCGACACCAGCGGCGCGAACAACCTGCTGCGTCTGCCGCCAGCCTCAACAGGCAGCGCCAGCACGAACACAACGCCTTCTTCGAACGATGGTGACATTATGGACCAACGCCGTGCTAACGCGCAGCGTAACGACTACCAGCGTCAGGGGGAATAAGGATGCGTAAGTCAGTTATTGCGATCATCGTCATCGTACTGGTCGTGCTTTATACCTCGATCTTTGTGGTGAAAGAAGGCGAGCGTGGGATCAAGTTCCAGTTCAGCAGCGTCGTGCGTGATGGCGACAAACGCCCGGTAATTTACGAGCCGGGCCTGCACTTCAAGGTGCCGTTCATCCAGTCAGTGAAAACGCTTGATGCGCGTATCCAGACCATGGATAATCAGGCTGATCGTTTCGTGACCAAAGAGAAGAAAGACCTGATCGTTGATTCCTATATCAAATGGCGCATCAGCGATTTCAGCCGTTACTTCCTGGCAACGGGCGGTGGTGACGTTTCTCAGGCAGAAGTGCTGCTGAAACGTAAGTTCTCTGACCGTCTGCGTTCTGAGATTGGTCGTCTGGATGTGAAAGACATCGTGACCGACTCCCGTGGTCGTCTGACCCTGGAAGTTCGCGATGCCCTGAACTCCGGTACCGCGGGCACGGAAGACGAAGTTTCAACCCCGGCAGCAGACGATGCGATTGCCAAAGCGGCTGAACGCGTTCAGGCGGAAACCAACGGTAAAGTGCCGGTGATCAACCCGAACAGTATGGCTGCGTTGGGTATCGAAGTGGTTGACGTGCGAATCAAGCAGATCAACCTGCCAGCAGAAGTGTCTGAGGCGATTTACAACCGTATGCGCGCCGAGCGTGAAGCGGTAGCCCGTCGTCACCGTTCACAGGGCCAGGAAGAGGCTGAGAAGCTGCGTGCAGCAGCGGATTACGAAGTCACCAAGACGCTGGCGGAATCTGAGCGCCAGGGCCGTATCCTGCGCGGTGAAGGTGATGCCGAAGCGGCGAAGCTGTTCGCTGATGCCTTCAGCCAGGATCCTGACTTCTACGCCTTTATCCGTAGCCTGCGTGCTTACGAGAATAGCTTCCAGAGCAACCAGGATGTGATGGTGCTCAGCCCGGACAGCGATTTCTTCCGTTATATGAAGACGCCGACTAACGCAACGCGATAAACTCAGGCTCGTTTGAGTATTCAAACCACCGCTCTTAACGGAGCGGTGGTTTTCTTTTATAAGGAATAAAAATGAATTCAACGATCTGGCTCGCACTGGCTTTGGTCCTGGTGCTGGAAGGCCTTGGACCGATGCTCTATCCACGCGCCTGGCGTCGAATGATCGCCACGATGAGCCAACTGCCGGATAATATTTTGCGTCGTTTTGGCGGTGGTCTTGTGGTTGCGGGCATCGTGATCTACTACATGTTGAGGAAAACGATTGGCTGATCAAAAAGTAGGCGCAATCGGCGTATTTTGAGGTCAAAAAGTGCTGTATATCTGAAAAAGCGATGGTAGAATCCATTTTTAAGCAAACGGTGATTTTGAAAAAAATGGGTAACAACGTCGTCGTACTGGGCACCCAATGGGGTGACGAAGGTAAAGGGAAGATTGTTGATCTTCTGACTGAACGGGCTAAATATGTTGTACGCTACCAGGGCGGTCACAACGCAGGCCATACTCTCGTAATCAACGGTGAAAAAACCGTCCTCCATCTTATTCCATCAGGCATTCTTCGCGAAAACGTCACCAGCATCATCGGTAACGGCGTTGTGCTGTCTCCTGCTGCGCTGATGAAAGAGATGAAAGGTCTGGAAGACCGTGGTATCCCTGTTCGTGAGCGTCTGCTGCTCTCCGAAGCCTGCCCGCTGATCCTGGATTATCACGTGGCGCTGGACGTCGCGCGTGAGAAAGCGCGCGGTGCGAAAGCGATCGGTACCACCGGTCGTGGCATCGGCCCGGCTTACGAAGATAAAGTTGCGCGCCGCGGTCTGCGCGTAGGCGACCTCTTCGACAAAGCAACCTTCGCTGAAAAACTGAAAGAAGTGATGGAATATCACAACTTCCAGCTGGTGAACTTCTACAAAGCTGACGCTGTTGACTACCAGAAAGTGCTGGATGACGTCATGGCGATTGCTGACATTCTGATCGGTATGGTTGTTGATGTGTCCGATCTGCTGGACCAGGCGCGCAAGCGTGGCGATTTCGTCATGTTCGAAGGCGCGCAGGGTACGCTGCTGGACATCGACCACGGTACCTATCCGTACGTTACCTCCTCTAACACCACTGCAGGTGGCGTGGCGACCGGCTCTGGCCTGGGTCCACGTTATGTGGATTACGTTCTGGGCATCATCAAAGCGTACTCCACTCGCGTGGGTGCGGGTCCATTCCCGACCGAGCTGTTTGATGAAACCGGCGAGTTCCTGTGCAAGCAGGGTAACGAGTTTGGCGCGACCACCGGTCGTCGTCGTCGTACCGGCTGGCTGGATGCGGTTGCCGTGCGTCGTGCAGTGCAGATCAACTCCCTCTCTGGCTTCTGCCTGACCAAGCTGGACGTACTGGACGGCCTGAAAGAAGTGAAAATCTGCGTAGGCTACCGTATGCCAGACGGCCGCGAAGTGACCACCACTCCGCTGGCAGCTGACGACTGGGAAGGCATTGAGCCAATCTACGAAACCATGCCGGGCTGGTCTGAGACCACTTTCGGTGTGAAAGAGCGTAGCGGCCTGCCGCAGGCGGCGCTGGATTACATCAAGCGTATTGAAGAACTGACCGAAGTGCCGATCGATATTATTTCTACCGGCCCGGATCGTACTGAAACGATGATCCTGCGCGACCCGTTCGACGCATAATCTTCGTGAATGCTGGCCTGCGGGGTGACCCGTAGGCCGGATAAGCGTAGCGCCATCCGGCGAACGCTCCTGGATCTCCGCTTTTTCGCCCCGTCTGTCAAATAAATTAGCCGCTAACTATCTGGCTGGTTTATCATCATTAATGAATATCTCTGCGGTTTGACCGCGTTTTCCCTTTTTTCCTGAGGTTGATGTGCAGTTAACAAGTTTCACCGATTACGGCTTACGTGCGCTGATTTACATGGCGTCGTTACCCGAGGGGAAGATGACCAGTATCTCTGAAGTTACAGAGGTCTACGGCGTATCCCGTAATCATATGGTCAAAATAATCAATCAACTTAGTCGTGCCGGATACGTTGCTGCCGTCCGCGGGAAGAATGGTGGGATCCGTCTCGGTAAACCGGCACAGAGTATTCGTGTGGGCGACGTGGTACGTGAACTGGAGCCGCTGTCTCTGGTGAACTGCAGCAGCGAGTTCTGCCACATCACGCCCGCTTGCCGCCTGAAAAAGGCGCTTTCAAAGGCCGTGCAAAGTTTTCTCAAGGAACTGGATAACTACACGCTGGCCGATTTGGTTGAAGAGAATCAACCGCTTTATAAATTATTGCTGGTGGAATGAAGAAAATTTCCACCGGAGCTGACAACGGAGGAACCGACATGTCACAAGATCCTTTCCAGGAACGCGAAGCCGAAAAATACGCGAATCCTATCCCCAGCCGCGAGTTCATCATTGAACACTTAACAAAACGCGAAAAACCCGCCAATCGTGAAGAACTTGCCGTTGAACTGAACATTGAAGGTGAAGAGCAAATTGAAGCCCTTCGCCGCCGCCTGCGCGCAATGGAGCGTGACGGGCAGCTGGTCTTTACCCGCCGCCAGTGCTACGCGCTGCCAGAACGTCTCGATCTGCTGAAAGGGACCGTCATTGGTCACCGCGATGGCTTCGGCTTCCTGCGCGTGGAAGGCCGTAAGGACGATCTGTACCTCTCATCTGAACAGATGAAAATGTGCATTCACGGCGACCAGATCCTGGCGCAGCCGCTGGGCGCTGACCGTAAAGGTCGCCGCGAAGCGCGCGTGGTACGCGTTCTGGTGCCAAAAACCAGCCAGATCGTTGGCCGCTACTTTACCGACGCGGGCGTGGGCTTCGTGGTGCCGGACGACAGCCGTCTGAGCTTCGACATTCTGATCCCACCTGAAGAGGTGATGGGCGCCCGCATGGGCTTTGTTGTGGTGGTGGAACTCACCCAGCGCCCAACCCGTCGCACTAAAGCGGTAGGTAAAATCGTCGAAGTGCTTGGCGATAACATGGGCACCACAATGGCCGTTGATATGGCGCTGCGTACCCATGAAATTCCGTACATCTGGCCGAAAGCGGTTGAAGAGCAGATCGAAAGCCTGCGCGAAGAAGTCCCGGAAGAGTCCAAAGTGGGCCGCGTGGATCTGCGCGCCCTGCCGCTGGTCACTATCGACGGTGAAGACGCCCGCGACTTCGATGACGCCGTCTACTGCGAGAAAAAACGCGGCGGCGGCTGGCGTCTGTGGGTCGCTATTGCAGACGTAAGCTACTATGTTCGTCCGCACACTCCGCTGGATAACGAAGCGCGCAGCCGCGGTACCTCGGTCTACTTCCCGTCCCAGGTCGTGCCGATGCTGCCGGAAGTGCTGTCTAACGGCCTGTGCTCCCTGAACCCGCAGGTTGACCGCCTCTGTATGGTTTGCGAGATGACCATCTCCACCAAAGGGCGCTTAACCGGCTACAAGTTCTACGAAGCAGTGATGAGCTCGCACGCGCGTCTGACCTATACCAAGGTCTGGCATATGCTGCAGGGCGACCAGGATCTGCGCGAACAGTACGCGCCGCTGGTTAAACACATCGAAGAGCTGCATAACCTCTACAAAACGCTGGATCAGGCGCGCGAAGAGCGCGGCGGGATCTCGTTTGAGAGTGAAGAGGCGAAATTCATTTTCAACGCAGAACGCCGCATTGAGCGTATCGAGCAGACCCAGCGTAACGATGCGCACAAGCTGATCGAAGAGTGTATGATTCTGGCGAACATCTCGGCGGCACGATTCGTCGAGAAAGCCAAAGAGCCTGCGCTGTTCCGTATTCACGATAAACCGTCGACGGAAGCCATCACCGCGTTCCGCTCCGTGCTGGCCGAACTGGGTCTGGAGCTGCCTGGCGGTAACAAGCCAGAGCCGCGCGATTACGCCGAGCTGCTGGAGTCCATTGGCGATCGTCCTGACGCAGAAATGCTGCAGACGATGCTGCTGCGCTCAATGAAGCAGGCGATTTACGATCCGGAAAACCGCGGTCACTTCGGCCTGGCGCTGCAGTCTTACGCCCACTTTACCTCGCCGATCCGTCGCTATCCTGACCTCTCTCTGCACCGTGCGATCAAGTATCTGCTGGCGCAGGAGCAGGGCCATAAAGGGAACACCACCGAAACCGGTGGCTACCACTATTCGATGGAAGAGATGCTGCAGCTGGGTCAGCACTGCTCCATGACCGAACGTCGTGCTGATGAAGCAACACGTGACGTGGCGGACTGGCTGAAGTGTGACTTTATGCTCGATCAGGTGGGTAACGTCTTTAAAGGCGTGATTGCCAGCGTGACCGGCTTTGGTTTCTTCGTTCGTCTGGACGAGCTGTTCATCGACGGTCTGGTGCACGTCTCCAGCCTGGATAACGACTACTACCGCTTCGACCAGGTCGGTCAGCGACTGATTGGCGAATCTGGCGGCCAGACCTATCGTCTGGGCGACCGTGTGGAAGTGAAGGTTGAAGCCGTGAATATGGATGACCGTAAGATCGACTTCAGCCTGATCTCCAGCGAGCGTGCGCCGCGTAACGTCGGGAAAACCGAGCGTGAAAGGGCGAAAAAAACCGGTAACGGTAAACCGGGCGGCGGTAAACGTCGTCAGGCGGGCAAGAAGGTAAACTTCGAGCCGGACAGCGCGTTCCGCGGCGAGAAGAAACAGAAGCCGAAGGCGGCGAAGAAAGAAGCCCGTTCAGCGAAAAAACCGTCCGCGAAAACGCAGAAAATAGCGGCTGCCACCAAAGCGAAGCGCGCGGCCAAGAAAAAGCAGGCGGAGTAAAGTCTCCCCGCACCCTGACCCTCTCCCTAACCGGGAGAGGGGAAATACTTTTTACGAGAACCATCAATGAGTGAAATGATTTACGGCATCCACGCGGTGCAGGCCCTTCTCGAGCGCGCACCGGAGCGTTTTCAGGAAGTGTTTATTCTGAAAGGGCGTGAAGATAAGCGTCTGATGCCGCTGATCCACGCCCTGGAAGCGCAGGGCGTGGTGATCCAACTGGCGAACCGCCAGTTCCTGGATGAGAAAAGTGAAGGTGCGGTTCACCAGGGCATTATTGCCCGCGTGAAGCCGGGCCGTCAGTATCAGGAAAACGATCTGCCGGATCTGATCGCTGGGCTGGATAATCCGTTCTTCCTGATCCTCGATGGCGTTACCGATCCGCACAACCTCGGCGCGTGCCTGCGTAGCGCCGATGCGGCGGGCGTGCATGCGGTGATCGTGCCGAAAGATCGCTCCGCGCAGCTGAACGCAACGGCGAAGAAAGTGGCCTGCGGCGCGGCGGAAAACGTTCCGCTGATCCGCGTGACCAACCTGGCGCGCACCATGCGTCTGCTGCAGGAAGAGAACATCTGGATCGTCGGTACCGCCGGTGAAGCGGATCATACTCTGTACCAGAGCAAAATGACCGGCCGTCTGGCGCTGGTGATGGGGGCGGAAGGTGAAGGCATGCGTCGTCTGACCCGCGAGCACTGTGACGAGCTGATCAGCATCCCAATGGCGGGCAGCGTGTCGTCCCTGAACGTTTCTGTTGCGACGGGCATCTGCCTGTTTGAAGCGGTGCGTCAGCGGGGAGAATAAACAGCAAGGCCGTCCACAGGACGGCCTTTTGTGTTTTCTCCCTCTCCCCGTGGGAGAGGGCCGGGGTGAGGGCACCAGACGGTGACAAACTCACTCCTCTAACGACCGCAAATGGTCATCCTTCCGCAGCGTCATCAGCGCGAAAATACTCACCACCGCCGTCGCCATCACGTAGTACGCCGGAATATCCAGGTTACCCGTCTGCTTAATCAGCCCGGTAATAATTAACCCCGCACAGCCTGAGAAAATCGCGTTCGACAACGAGTAGGCCAGCCCCAGCCCCGTATAGCGCACGCGCGTCGGGAACATCTCAGATAGCATCGCCGGGCCTGGCCCTGCCAGCATCCCGACCAGACCGCCCGCAATCAACACCACAACAGCCTTCACCGCCAGCGTACTCGACTCTGCCTGAAGAATTTTCAGCAGCGGCAGGGCGAGGATCAGCAGCAGCGCGGTGGCGATAATCATCACCCTGCGACGCCCGATCCTATCGCTCAGGATCCCCGACGGAATGATGGTGAGTGCAAAACCAATATTCGAAATCACCGCTATAAGCAGCGCCTGGTTAAACCCGGTATGCAGCGCCGACTGCAGATAGGTCGGCATAATCACCAGGTAAGTGTACCCCGCTGCAGACCAGACCATTACGCGCCCAATCCCCATCACGATGGCCCGGAGCGTGGCGGCAGTATCCGCCTGAGCGATAACCGGTTTATCCTGCTGCTGCACAAAGCTGGGTGTCTCTTCCATACTGACACGAAGCCACAGCGCAACGACGCCCATGGGCAGCGCCAGGAAGAAAGGAATGCGCCAGCCCCAGTCGTGCAGGGCTTCCGGCGTGAGGAGGGCAGAGAGCAGCGCCACGATGCCTGCGCCTGCTAACAGCCCCAGCGCCACGGTAAAGGACTGCCACGCGCCATAGAGCCCACGCTTGCCGCGCGGGGCAAACTCCGTCATCAGCGAGACCGCGCCGCCGTACTCACCGCCAGCGAAAAGTCCCTGCAGGATGCGCAGCAGCGTAATAATGAGCGGCGCGGCAATCCCGATGCTGGCATAGACCGGCACAATGCCGATGGCGGCGGTAGCGAGCGTCATCAGCACCAGCACAATAATGAGCGTCGGCTTACGGCCAATCCGGTCGCCGATGCGGCCAAACACCACCGCACCCAGCGGGCGGAAGAAGAAGGCGATGGCAAACGAGGCGTAGGTGAGGATCAGGCTGGTGAGCCCCGCTTCCCCTTCAAGCTGGAAGAAGTTTTTCGCAATGACGGTCGCCAGAAAACCGTAGACCGCAAACTCATACCACTCGATAAAGTTACCAATGGAGCCTGCAATTAATGCTCGCTTGTGCGCATCCGGTTGCATAACGATCCTCACTGAAAAGGGTAAGAATAAATTATTCAACAAAAGCGAAGTCATGAAATAGTTTATTCTTATGTTCTGTGAGCTATTTCACGAATGATATCAGCGGGATCGTGAACGTGTGACTCCCCTCCCATGCAGCGTGTGCGCGGTCTGTCCATACTTATCGTCATTGCCACTGAAGGAGGGAGACAGCATGCACTGGCAGACCCATACCGTTTTCAATCAACCTGCACCGCTTTCCAACAGTAACCTTTTCCTCTCGGACTGCGCCCTGCGCGATGCGGTCGCGCGTGAAGGGGCCGAGTGGGATATCGAACTCCTCGCCAGCATTGGTCAGCAGCTGGGTACGGCGGAATCGCTGGAACTGGGCAGGCTGGCGAACGTGAATCCGCCGGAGTTGCTTCGCTATGACGCCACCGGGGAGCGGCTGGATGACGTCCGCTTTCACCCGGCATGGCACCTGCTGATGCAGGGCCTGTGTGCCAACCGCGTGCATAACCTGGCGTGGGAAGAGGAGGCGCGTAAAGGGGCGTTTGTCGCGCGGGCCGCACGCTTTGTGCTTCATGCTCAGGTGGAGGCGGGCACGCTGTGCCCTGTCACCATGACGTTTGCCGCGACACCGCTCCTGCAGCAGGCGCTCCCCAAACCCTTTCACGACTGGCTGACGCCGCTGCTCAGCGATCGCTACGATCCTCATCTTGCGCCCGGCGCGCAAAAGCGCGGCCTGCTGATCGGTATGGGGATGACGGAAAAGCAGGGCGGCTCAGACGTGCTCAGCAACACCACCAAAGCGGAAAAATGCAGCGACGGCAGTTATAGGCTGGTGGGACATAAATGGTTTTTCTCCGTCCCGCAAAGCGATGCGCATCTCGTGCTGGTGCAGGCGAAGGGCGGACTATCCTGCTTTTTTGTGCCGCGCTTTTTACCTGACGGGCAGCGCAACGCCGTCCGGCTGGAGCGCCTTAAGGACAAGCTCGGGAACCGCTCCAACGCCAGCAGCGAGGTGGAATTCCTTGATGCCTCCGGCTGGCTGCTGGGGGAAGAAGGCGAAGGGGTACGGCAGATCCTCAAAATGGGCGGCCTGACGCGCTTTGACTGCGCGCTGGGCAGCCACGGACTGATGCGTCGGGCGCTGTCGGTGGCGCTGTACCATGCGCATCAGCGCCAGACCTTCGGCAAAAATCTTATCGATCAGCCGCTCATGCGCGAAGTGTTAAGCCGGATGGCGCTGGTGCTGGAGGGACAAACGGCGCTGCTGTTCCGCCTGGCGCGGGCGTGGGATAAACGCGCGGATCCGCAGGAGGCGGCATGGGCACGGCTGTTTACCCCGGCCGCGAAATTTAGCGTGTGCAAAGCGGGCATCCCGTTTGTGGCTGAAGCGATGGAGGTGCTGGGGGGAGTCGGGTACTGCGAGGAGAGCGAACTTCCCCGCCTGTATCGCGAGATGCCGGTGAACAGCATCTGGGAAGGGTCCGGTAACATCATGTGCCTGGACGTGCTGCGCGTGCTGGCGAAGCAGCCGGGTATACACGATCGGCTTGCCGATGAGTTTGCACAGGTCAAAGGGCAGGACAGACACTTCGACCGCAGCTGGCGACAGCTTCAGCAAAAACTGCGTAAACCGCAGGAGGCGCAGGGGCGGGAGATCGCCCAGCAGCTTTTCTTGCTGAGTGCCGGGAGCGAAATGCTGCGGCACGCGTCGCCCCCGGTGGCGCAGGCGTGGTGCCGCATGATGCTGGATACCCGTGGCGGAACGGTGATGAGCGAGCAGGTGCAAAGTGACCTGCTGCTGCGTGCGACGGGCAGAGTCGGCTAGCCTTTTAGCTGGAACAGACTCACCAGTTGAGCCAGGTGTGAACCCTTCTCGCGCAGCGTTTGAGCCGTTTGTTCGCTGCGTGAGATGCGATCGGCATTGATATGCGACGCTTCGCCAATGTGGGTCATGGCGAGGTTCACCTGACCGATCCCGGCGGACTGCTCGCGTGAGGCATGATTAATCTCGGTGACCAGCTGGCTGATGTTATCGATATGAATGATGATGTCATCCATCGCCAGGCGCGTCTGTTCAGACAGCGCATGGCCCTCACTCACTTTTCTGAGCGTATCGCCAATCAGCTGTTCAATCTCCTTCACCGCGTTAGCGCTGCGTCCCGCCAGGGCGCGAACTTCCTGCGCGACGACCGCAAACCCTTTTCCATGCTCGCCCGCGCGGGCCGCTTCCACTGCCGCATTCAGCGCCAGGATATTGGTCTGAAAAGCAATGGACTCGATCACGCGCGTGATGTCTGCGATGCGTTTTGACGCTTCGCGAATGTCGTCCATGGTCGACACCGCGTGGGTGACCGTCTCACCGCCCTGATGAACCGCGAGCGAGGTTTCACCCACCAGCTGCTGCGTTTGCTCCATGTTGGCGGCATTTTGCTGCACGGTGGCGGCCAGCTGCTCCATGCTGGCGGAGGTCTCTTCCACGCTGCTGGCCTGCTTGTTGATCTGCTCTGAAATCTCGCCGGTATCGGCGGCCAGCGCGTTGGTACCTGAATGGATTTCGCCTGCGGCCTCGCGGACCTGCAGGACAATTTTTTGCAGGCCGCCACCGATGCCGTTGATGGCGTCGATCAGCTGGCCGACTTCGTCCTGACGCGTCACGGGCAGGCTGGAACGGAGATCCCCTGCGGCATATTGCCGGGCAAGATGGATCACATTGCGCAGTGGTCGGGTCAGCACCCGGCGAATCAGGACTACAAACAGGCCAGCAAACAGGATGGATAAGGCCGTACCGGCGAGGAGGAAACCGTCGCGCATGGCGGTGACGCTTGAGAGCAGCACCGATTTATCCACTTCACCCACGATAGTCCAGTTCCAGCCTGGCAGCGGGGTATAAGCCATTTTCAGCGTGCGACCGTCGTCGCTTACGCGCTCCAGCGTGCCGGGTTTATTACTCAGAAGCTGCTGCTGCGTCGCGTCGTCCCACTTCGGCAGTTTTCCCTCTTCGCTGGCGTGGAAAAGGTATTGCCCGCGCGTTTTGCCGTTGCTGCGATCCAGCACGAAGAAGTGACCGCTCTCGCCCAGGCGGCGGTTGAGGATTTTCTCACGCATGACGTTCCAGGAGTGGGTGATGTCCACCCCGACAAAGACGATCGCAATGACCTGTCCTTCGGCGTTTTTAACCGGCTGGTACTGGGTGATGTAGCGTTTGCCAAACAGCAGCGCCAGGCCGCGGTAGACTTCACCTTTGTTGACGGCGGCAAAGGCCGGGCTGGCGTTATCCAGAACGGTACCCATTGCCCGCTCGCCGTTCTCTTTACGCAGGGAAGTGGCTACGCGAACAAAGTCGTTACCGCTGCGTACAAACAGCGTCGAAATGGCTCCCGTGCGGTTCAGGAACGCGTCCGAAAGCGTGTTGTTTTCATGCAGCCCGGTATCTCCGCCTTTCAGAAGCGGAACGCTGAGCCCGTTAATTGTCTGGGTTTGGGAAGCATCAATGTTCAGGGGCTGCGGTAAAAAGGTGGTGAACAGACGGGTATAGCTCTCAACCTCTTCACTCAGGCTGGTGTTAAACATCTGCACCATGTCGACCATGCCGGTGGACTGATTATGCAGATCTTCTACCGCAAGGGCTTCAAGCTGCTGGCTGGCTTTTTGGCTGAGCAGAAAAGTGAAAAGCAGAAACAGCGTGGCGACACTGACGCCCGTAAGCAGCGACAGCTTCGCACCCAGGCCTGCGCGGCGAAAAATGTTGATCATAAATTGCTCATCATTGAAAAGGTATGGTTCTTCAACGGCAGAGCGGGGATTACGTTTACTGAATTAATGTAACAAAATGTTATTTTATTGTTCTTGTTTTGTTTTTTATAAGATAAAAAATTTGCAAAAACGAAAAGCCACTAAAAATAAGTGGCTTTTATCAGGAGGGAGATTACACGTAGAGAATGGCCTGTACCCGCCAGTGGTCGATATGGTTATCTTCCTGCATCTGGATGATGCGATACCATGAAGCACCCTGCTCATCGGCCTTTAATGCCACGACACGTTCAACGTCTTGCGGGCTCCCCGAGATATTATTCACGGAGATCTGGCCAATCTCATTCAGGCCAGTCACACAATCAGCACTGGCGAATTCTGCTGACTGCGCGGTGGTGCTCAGCAGGCCTGCTGAGAGCAACAGTGAGGTCAAAGCAAGAGTTCGTTTCATCGTCAGCTCCATTTCACATATATCCGGTATCCGCCGGGCAATCCTTCGCAAATAAACTCCCTTCCATTGACGCGGGCATGGAGTTTATTGTGGACAGGAAAATGTCTATGGACGCAAAGCAGTGTAAATCTCGTTCAAAGGTAAACCATTATTTACGGTACAAAATGGCCTGTGAATACCACTGTCCCGTTATGATGGTTTCGTCGATCATAATGATGACGTAATAATCTGCTTTGGCGGCGACGGCCTGTGCTTTTATTGCCGCTTCTGCGTCATCCGGAGAGCCGCGAACCAGCGCGGAGATGGTGCCCATTCGTTGTAATCCTTCCGTCTGATTACGACGAATCTCCTGTGGATGATCGGCGACCGGTGGAGCGGGTTGCGGCGTTCCCTGCAGCGCGCTACAGCCACTGAGCAGAAACACCAGCAATAAAGCAGCAAACCTGCGCATAACCATATCTCGTTTCCTGATAGCCATAGTGTAGTTGTCTGTGAATTTAGTTTTGGGGGAATGTTCCCGAAGTGTTATCTGGGACGTATATTTCGAATGAAAATGACGTGAAAGCGTAACCCAGTTCTCAACATTATGAATCATACATTCGCACAGGGTCGACAATGATTGAAATTGAAATACGCCACCTCGGCGACCATGAAATTTTACACGCGATGCCAGCGGGTAAACGTGATGAACCGCTGCCTGTTGTGGTTTTTTATCATGGGTTTACCTCATCGAAGCTGGTTTACAGTTATTTTGCGGTCGCGTTGGCGCAGGCGGGGTTTCGGGTAGTGATGCCGGATGCACCCGACCACGGCGCACGCTTTTTGGGTAACGAACAGGCGCGTCTTGGGCAGTTCTGGCACATTCTGCACGGGAGTCTGACCGAGTTTGCCGGGCTGCGTGATGCGCTGTATGAGGCAGGGCAGGTGGCCGACAATC
Organism: Enterobacter sp. PL_is511; assembly: GCF_055816065.1. Lineage (NCBI taxonomy): Bacteria > Pseudomonadati > Pseudomonadota > Gammaproteobacteria > Enterobacterales > Enterobacteriaceae > Enterobacter > Enterobacter sp. PL_is511. The sequence goes on from NZ_JBVPGP010000019.1 coordinate 53,846, forward strand.
GTCTGGCCGTGGCTGGGGCGTCGATGGGCGGTATGACGGCGCTGGGGATTATGACGCATCATCCTGAAGTGAAGTCTGTCGCCTGTCTGATGGGCTCGGGCTATTTTACGTCGCTGGCGAAGACGCTTTTTCCTCCCCAGGATTTAACGGAAATCACCGCGACGCTCGAAGAGTGGGACGTGACCCGGGCATTGCCGCGCGTGGCAGATCGCCCGCTGCTGCTGTGGCACGGTGACGCGGATGATGTGGTCCCGCCCGAGGGAACCTTCCGCCTGCAGCAGGCGTTAATGAATGCAGGACTGGACGGTAATCTGACCTGTCTGTGGGAACCGGGCGTCCGCCACCGCATCACGCCAACGGCGCTGGATGCCACGGTAGCGTTTTTCCGCCAGCACCTTTAAACGCGCAGCACTTTTACGCCCTGATCTTCCAGCTTCTGGAGGATCTCAGGGTTGGCGCCTTTGCCGGTGATCACCATGTCGATCTGTTCGGCACGGCTGAATAACATCCCTGCGCGCTCGCCCACTTTGCTGCTGTCGACCAGCACAACGAGCTTGCCCACAACGTTAAGCATGTTTTGCTCCGCCATCGCGGTCAGCATATCGGTTTTATACAGGCCATCTGCCGTCAGGCCTTTGCCACTGGTAAACATCCAGTGCCCGGCATAGAGACTGTTTTCGCTGTCCTGAGGGCTAAGGGTGATGGACTGGCTTTTGTTGTACTGCCCGCCCATGATCACCACGCTCTCATGCTCCTGGTCGATGAGATAGTTGGCGAGCGGTAAGTAGTTGGTGATGATTTGCACCGGCTTGCCGCACATTTCACGGCCCAGCAGAAACGCCGTGGAGCCGCAGTTGATGACCACGCTCTCGCCGGGATTCACCAGCTGCGATGCGGCTCTGGCAATCCGCACTTTTTCATCATGATTCTGCGCCTGATGAATATTCATCGGAGACCAGCGAGGGCGCTGCTGGCTGATCGCTTCCGCGCCGTTGCGGACCTTTTTCAGCTTGCCGCTTTCATCCAGCTTGTTGATATCCCGCCGCGCCGTTGCCGGGGAGATGCCTAAACGTTCGATCACTTTCTCGACGGTGATAAACCCGGTTTGCGCCAGGAGTTCCAGGAGAATTTGATGCCGTTGCGCTTCCGTCATGAGCTATTCCGATAAGAATTGATTTGAAAAGATGATATTTGAAATAGCGTGAAATTACTAAAAGAAATATGACATCGCCAGACATCATGTCTGGCGATGCGGCTGCACAATCAGAGGAAGGACTTGAACGGCAGGTCTGGCTCAATGGTGAAGCAATCATCGAAACCACGTGGGTAGTGATATTCGAAATTATCTTTGTCCAGTGGCCAGGTGAACTTGCCGCCGACCTGCCAGATGAACGGCTTGAAGCCATACTTCAGGCGGTCTTTTTTCATTTCCCACAGCACGCGGATCTCCTGCGGATCGGCCTGGAAGTTTGACCAGATATCGTGGTGGAACGGAATCACCACTTTGGTATTCAGCGCTTCCGCCATGCGCAGCATGTCGGCGCTGGTCATTTTGTCGGTAATACCGCGCGGGTTCTCGCCGTAGGAGCCCAGCGCCACGTCAATCTGATGCTCGTTACCGTGCTTCGCGTAGTAGTTGGAGTAGTGAGAGTCGCCGCTGTGGTACAGGGAGCCGCCAGGGGTTTTAAACAGATAGTTAACCGCGCGCTCATCCATACCGTCCGGCAGTACACCCGCGGCTTTCTGATCGGCAGGCAGGGTGATCAGTGCTGTACGGTCAAAGGCGTCCAGCGCGTGGATTTCAATGTCTTTAATTTTCACCACGTCGCCAGGCTTCATCACGATGCAGCGCTCTTTCGGCACGCCCCAGCCGATCCACAGATCCACGCAGGTCTGTGGCCCGATAAACGGCACATCGTCAGCACAGTTTTGCATCACCGCAGCCGCCACGTTCACGTCGATATGATCGTTGTGATCGTGAGTAGAAAGGACGGCGTCGATCTGGCGAATGGCAAACGGATCGAGCACAAACGGTGTGGTACGCAGGTTCGGCTGCAGTTTTTCCACGCCCGCCATGCGCTGCATCTGATGGCCTTTTTTCATCAGCGGGTTGCCGTGGCTCTGCTTGCCGGTGCCGCACCAGAAATCGACGCAGATGTTGGCACCACCTTCTGATTTCAGCCAGATACCGGTACAGCCCAGCCACCACATTGCAAACGTGCCAGGAGCAACCTGTTCCTGCTCAATCTCTTCATTCAGCCAGCTGCCCCACTCCGGGAAGGTGCTCAGAATCCATGACTCACGGGTGATGGTGTTCACTTTACTCATCGTTTTGACTCCTGGTTTAATCAAAAATAATCACATGGTGATTTGTTGTGATTTATGCTGGCACCATTTGACGCGCTTTGCAATGGCAAAAATGCGGAATTTTATCTGCGCAACTTCACGTACTCTGCACTTATTCCTTGTTAGACTATCCGGTATTAAACATTAATTGCATGAATTATAAAGGTTAATTTATTTCTCATGTATGGTAGTGAAAATCATTACTAACACCATGGAAATAAATTGCGTGATACGTCACAAATAATCAAATTCAATCTTGTGGTGATTATTTGTGATTAATAGAGTGATGACACCAACCACACAGGGATTGCCCCTCGTGTTCTCATTTCTGGAGAGAGTTATGGAGATCCTCTACAACGTCTTTACCGTGTTCTTTAATCAGGTAATGACCAACGCCCCGCTGCTGCTGGGTATCGTGACGTGTCTGGGTTATATCCTGCTGCGCAAAAGCGTCAGCGTGATTATTAAAGGCACCATCAAAACCATTATCGGTTTCATGCTGTTGCAGGCGGGGTCAGGCATTCTGACCAGCACCTTTAAGCCGGTCGTCGCCAAAATGTCGGAAGTGTATGGCATCAACGGTGCCATCTCTGACACTTACGCCTCAATGATGGCGACCATCGAGCGCATGGGTGATGCCTATAGCTGGGTGGGGTATGCGGTACTGCTCGCCCTGGCGCTGAACATCATCTACGTTCTTCTGCGCCGTATTACCGGCATTCGCACCATCATGCTCACCGGCCACATCATGTTCCAGCAGGCGGGGCTGATCGCGGTTTCTCTCTATATCTTCGGCTACCCAATGTGGACCACGATTATCTGCACCGCGGTGCTGGTCTCGCTCTACTGGGGTATCACCTCCAACATGATGTACAAGCCGACTCAGGAAGTGACTGACGGCTGCGGTTTCTCCATCGGCCATCAGCAGCAGTTTGCCTCCTGGATTGCCTATAAAGTTGCACCGTACCTGGGCAAAAAAGAAGAGAGCGTTGAAGACCTCAAGCTGCCGGGCTGGCTGAATATTTTCCACGACAACATCGTTTCAACCGCGATTGTGATGACCATCTTCTTCGGCGCCATTCTGCTCTCCTTCGGCATTGACGTTGTTCAGGCGATGGCGGGTAAAACCCACTGGACGGTTTATATCCTGCAGACCGGCTTCTCCTTCGCGGTGGCCATTTTCATCATCACTCAGGGCGTGCGTATGTTCGTCGCCGAACTGTCGGAAGCCTTCAACGGCATCTCGCAGCGCCTGATCCCTGGTGCGGTGCTGGCGATTGACTGTGCCGCTATCTACAGCTTCGCGCCAAACGCGGTGGTCTGGGGCTTTATGTGGGGCACCATCGGCCAGCTGATTGCGGTGGGCATCCTGGTCGGCTGCGGCTCCTCAATCCTGATTATTCCTGGCTTTATCCCGATGTTCTTCTCCAACGCCACCATCGGCGTCTTCGCTAACCACTTCGGCGGCTGGCGCGCGGCGCTCAAGATCTGCCTGGTCATGGGTATGGTGGAAATCTTTGGTTGCGTATGGGCGGTGAAGCTCACCGGTATGAGTGCCTGGATGGGCATGGCGGACTGGTCAATTCTGGCACCGCCGATGATGCAGGGCTTTGCCTCCGTCGGGGTGGTCTTTATGGCCGTCATCATCCTGATTGCTCTGGCTTATATGTTCTTCGCTGGCCGTTCGCTGCGAGCTGAAGAAGATGCGGAAAAACAAACAGCAGAAGTCTCTGCTCATTAAGGAGTTTCGATTATGACCGTACGTATCCTGGCTGTGTGTGGTAATGGGCAAGGCAGCTCCATGATCATGAAGATGAAAGTGGACCAGTTTTTAACCCAGTCAAACATCGACCACACGGTGAACAGCTGCGCGGTGGGTGAATACAAAAGTGAACTCAACGGCGCGGACATCATCATCGCCTCTACCCATATCGCCGGCGAAATTAGCGTGTCGGGCAATAAATATGTGGTGGGCGTGCGCAACATGCTGTCGCCTGCGGATTTCGGACCAAAACTGCTGGAAGTGATCAAAGAGCACTTCCCACAAGACGTGAAGTAAGGACGCCACATGAAACTACGTGATTCGCTCGCAGAGAATAACTCCATCCTTTTACAGGCTGAGGCCAGCACCTGGCAGGAAGCGGTGAAGCTGAGCGTGGATCTGCTGGTTAAGGCTGACGTTGTCGAGCCGCGTTACTACCAGGCCATTCTTGATGGCGTCGCGCAGCACGGCCCTTATTTTGTGATAGCGCCAGGGCTGGCAATGCCGCATGGGCGTCCTGAAGAGGGCGTGAAGAAAACCGGCTTCGCGCTGGTGACGCTGAAAACGCCGCTGGTGTTCAACCACGAAGATAACGACCCGGTCGACATCCTGATCACCATGGCCGCGGTCGATGCTAACACCCACCAGGAGGTGGGCATCATGCAGATCGTCAATCTGTTTGATGACGAAGCTAATTTCGACCGTTTACGCGCCTGCCGTACCGAGCAGGACGTGCTGGATTTAATTGATAACGCCACTGCGGCGGCAGTCTAAGAGGAATTGAACATGTCATTACCCATGTTGCAGGTTGCGCTGGATAACCAAACTCTGTCCCACGCTTACGAAACCACCCGCCTGATCGCGGAAGAAGTGGATATCATCGAAGTCGGCACCATTCTCTGCGTAGGCGAGGGCGTGCGCGCCGTTCGCGATCTGAAGGCGCTCTATCCGCATAAAATCGTGCTGGCAGATGCCAAAATTGCCGACGCAGGCAAAATCCTTTCCCGTATGTGCTTTGAAGCGAATGCTGACTGGGTCACCGTGATCTGCTGTGCGGATATCAACACCGCCAAAGGCGCGCTGGACGTGGCAAAAGAGTTTAACGGCGACGTGCAGATTGAGTTGACCGGCTTCTGGACCTGGGAGCAGGCGCAGGAGTGGCGCGATGCGGGCATTCAGCAGGTGGTGTACCACCGTAGTCGTGATGCGCAGGCCGCAGGCGTGGCGTGGGGCGAAGCGGATATCAGCGCGATCAAACGTCTGGCGGATATGGGCTTTAAAGTCACCGTCACCGGCGGTCTGGCGCTGGAAGATCTGCCGCTGTTCAAGGGCATTCCGATTCACGTCTTTATTGCCGGTCGCAGCATTCGTGATGCGGCGTCTCCGGTGGAAGCGGCGCGTCAGTTCAAACGCTCAATCGCTCAGCTTTGGGGCTAAGGAGCGGGTATGTTGTCAAAACAGGTCCCGCTTGGCATCTATGAAAAGGCACTCCCTGCGGGGGAGTGCTGGCTGGAGCGGTTACAGCTGGCAAAACATCTGGGCTTCGATTTTGTCGAAATGTCCGTGGATGAGACGGACGAGCGTCTCTCTCGCCTCGACTGGAGCCGCGAACAGCGCCTGGCGCTGGTGAGCGCCGTTGCTGAAACGGGTGTGCGCGTGCCGTCCATGTGCCTGAGCGCCCACCGTCGTTTTCCGCTCGGCAGCGAAGACGATGCCGTACGCGCGCAGGGGCTGGAGATCATGCGTAAAGCCATTCGCTTTGCGCAGGATGTCGGTATCCGCGTGATCCAGCTGGCGGGTTATGACGTTTACTATCAGGAAGCCAACGATAAAACGCGCCGTCGTTTCCGTGACGGCCTGAAAGAGAGCGTTGAGATGGCCAGCCGCGCGCAGGTCACGCTGGCGATGGAGATCATGGACTACCCGTTAATGAACTCCATCAGCAAGGCGCTGGGCTACGCGCACTATCTGAATAACCCGTGGTTCCAGCTTTATCCCGATATCGGCAACCTGTCAGCATGGGATAACGACGTGCAGATGGAGCTGCAGGCAGGCATGGGGCATATCGTGGCGGTGCACGTCAAAGATACCCGTCCTGGCGTGTTTAAAAACGTACCGTTCGGCACCGGGGTGGTGGATTTTGAACGGTGCTTCGAAACGCTCAAAGAGACAGGCTATTGCGGGCCTTACCTGATTGAGATGTGGAGCGAGACGTCGGACAACCCGGCAGCGGAAGTGGCGAAGGCGCGGGACTGGGTGCGCGAACGTATGGCGCGGGCAGGGTTGCTGGAGGCTGAACATGCTTAAGCTTAAACAGCAGGTCTTTGAAGCCAACATGGATCTGCCGCGCTATGGCCTGGTCACCTTCACCTGGGGCAACGTAAGCGCTATCGACCGCGAGCAGGGGCTGATCGTGATTAAGCCGAGCGGCGTGGCGTATGACACCATGAAAGCAGACGATATGGTGGTGGTGGATCTCGACGGAAACGTCGTGGAGGGAAAATGGCGTCCCTCTTCAGATACCGCAACCCATCTGGCGCTGTACCGGCGTTATCCGTCCCTTGGCGGCGTGGTGCATACCCACTCCACGCATGCGACGGCCTGGGCACAGGCGGGGCTGCCCATCCCGGCGCTGGGCACGACCCACGCGGACTACTTCTTTGGCGACATCCCCTGCACGCGGGCATTAACGCAGGATGAAGTGGAAGGTGAATACGAGCTCAACACCGGAAAGGTGATTATCGATACGCTGGGAGAATGTGAGCCGCTGCATACGCCGGGTATTGTGGTCTATCAGCACGGCCCGTTCGCCTGGGGAAAAGATGCCCACGACGCCGTCCATAATGCGGTCGTCATGGAGGAGGTGGCACGCATGGCGTGGATTGCCCGTGGCATCAACCCACAGCTTCAGGGCATTGATGATTACCTGATGAACAAGCATTTCATGCGCAAGCACGGCCCGAATGCCTACTACGGGCAGAAGTGAATAAGCGCTCTGGAATACCTAAAAACAGTTGTAACCGGTGGTATTCCGGAGCCATTCACAAAAAAAAGCCCCCGGGCAGGGGGCAACGTCAACTATGGCTATGTTCTCGTTGTTGGCTTTCCTGGTGCTAGCGTTAATGCGTTATCGGTAAATATCTGCACTGGCGTGCATGTTGCCGTTGCTGCCGGGCTCACGGGTTAACATCACGTGGTAATAGGTTGCGCCCTGTGCATCGGTTTCTTCATTAAGGGCCTGATCTGCTTCACTTTCCGTGGCGAAATTATGATTGATGTAAATGACGCCCAAGCTTTGCACATCATCCATGTTTCTGGCCTGTCGGCTGTCTATCTTGATGGCTGCCATCGCGTTTGCACTGAGCAAAAGCGCCGCCATTATGGCTAATGCGATTTTTTTCATGATATGCGCTCCACGACTGCGTGCTGCGAGAGGGGGGATGCTCCTTCTTTAATTCAGGTGATCTCTGATTAAAGTGTAATCACTCATCCGGCGGGGATGCGTGACCATTTCTGATGCAGTTGTTCAAAAAAACAACGCTTCCGGGTGTGACCAATTTTAAATCACCCACTTAGACCCGCTTCGCGCTTTGTGCGAATTATTTGTGCAATCAGCTTGAGTTTCCAGGGGCGCGCAAGTATTATGACGCGTCAATTTTTCAGCCGACCTTTAACACGTTCCTTGCCTCCCCGGGCCTCGGCTGACCCAGACAGGAGGCTGAATAATCCGTAAGGAGCAATTCGATGCGTCATTACGAAATCGTTTTTATGGTCCATCCTGACCAGAGCGAACAGGTTCCGGGTATGATTGAGCGTTACTCTGCTGCCATCACTGGTGCAGAAGGTACGATCCACCGTCTGGAAGACTGGGGCCGCCGTCAGCTGGCTTACCCGATCAACAAACTGCACAAAGCACACTACGTTCTGATGAACGTTGAAGCGCCGCAGGAAGTGATCGATGAGCTGGAAACTACCTTCCGCTTCAACGATGCCGTTATCCGCAGCATGGTTATGCGTACCAAAAACGCAGTTACCGAAGCATCTCCGATGGTTAAAGCGAAAGACGAGCGCCGTGAGCGTCGCGATGATTTCGCAAACGAAACCGCAGATGATTCTGATGCTGGGGATTCTGAAGAGTAATTTCTGATGACCAACCGTCTGGCGTTGTCCGGCATCGTATGCAGGGCTCCCCTTCGAAAGGTCAGTCCATCAGGAATTCCGCATTGCCAGTTCGTGCTTGAGCATCGTTCTGTGCAAGAGGAAGCCGGGTTTCACCGGCAGGCGTGGTGCCAAATGCCCGTTATTATTAGCGGACCCGAAAACCAGGCCATTACTCACAGTTTAACGGTCGGCAGCGCAGTAATCGTTCAGGGGTTCATCTCTTGCCACAAGGCAAAGAACGGCCTGAGCAAAATGGTTCTGCATGCCGAGCAGATTGATTTGATAGATTCTGGAGACTAGCCATATGGCACGTTATTTCCGTCGTCGCAAGTTCTGCCGTTTCACCGCGGAAGGCGTTCAAGAGATCGACTATAAAGATATCGCAACGCTGAAAAACTACATCACCGAAAGCGGTAAGATTGTCCCAAGCCGTATCACCGGTACTCGTGCAAAATACCAGCGTCAGCTGGCTCGCGCTATCAAACGCGCTCGCTACCTGTCCCTGCTGCCGTACACTGATCGTCATCAGTAATCGGGCACGGTCCATTAATACGACTTTAAGAGGATAAGGTAATGCAAGTTATTCTGCTTGATAAAGTAGCAAACCTGGGCAGCCTGGGTGATCAGGTTAACGTTAAAGCGGGTTACGCACGTAACTTCCTGGTTCCACAGGGTAAAGCTGTTCCAGCTACCAAGAAAAACGTAGAGTTTTTCGAAGCACGTCGCGCTGAACTGGAAGCCAAACTGGCTGACGTTCTGGCGGCTGCTAACGCTCGCGCTGAAGCAATCAACGCACTGGGCACCGTTACCATCGCGTCTAAATCTGGCGACGAAGGTAAACTGTTCGGTTCCATCGGTACCCGCGATATCGCTGATGCAGTATCTGCTGCAGGCGTTAAAGTGGCTAAGAGCGAAGTTCGTCTGCCGAACGGCGTTCTGCGTACCACTGGTGAGCACGAAGTTGACTTCCAGGTTCACAGCGAAGTGTTCGCTAAACTGGTTGTTAACGTTGTAGCTGAGTAATTTTTTACTCTGCTCACGTTGAAACGCCGGCCTTGTGCCGGCGTTTTGCGTTTTAGAGATCCGGGCTCTTAACGCGCCCTGATAAAACTGCCGTCTGGCTGGCGGGTAAACAGTACCTGTTGTCCACTTCCCGTATCAATCGTTAACCCTGTCACCACCCCGCTGGCATTCTGGCGAATCTGTACCATCTGACCATTCTGCAGGTTACTGAGCGGTTTACCCGCACCTTCCACCTTCGCCATGGCATACACGTCGGTTGGCGGCAGGTTGTGGTCGCGGAACAGCTGTGCCAGGGTTTTGCCCGGCTCTACGCGATAGGAGCGCCACTGTTGCTCAATGCCGGTGGGCTGTTGCGTCTGAGGCTGAGACGGGGCGGCGGCTTGATCCTGCGGCTGTTCATCCTGAATGGGTTCTGGCTCAACCGGCGCAACCTGACCCGGATCGTTAGACGGGGAGACGAGCTGCGTCTGCATCGGCTGTGCGTCAGGCTGCGGCCGCGTCTGCGACTGAATGTCCAGTTGGGCATTGCGGGTGACGGGGGCGGTATCGACATCATCGCCCCCGGAAGGAAGCAGGAAGCCCACAATCACCATCAGCGCACCAATGATGATCCCTCTGCGATGCAGAGGAGGCAGCGGGTCCATGATGCGAAAATTGTCCGGCGCCTGCCAGATTTTCGCCAGGGTAGGTTTCAGTTCAAATCGCCCGGGCATGGCACTCCTCCTGCTCCGCGTATTTTTTATCCTGTGCCCCGAAGTATAGTTTGCTAACTGCCTGAACGGCGTAGTAAACCCGACATCCGTGACATCAGTTCGGGATTAATCCTGGTTATCTCTATTGTTTCTGTTTCGTCGCGGTTTGTCACCTTAACTTCAGACAAAGTTTTACCCATAAGGGCATGGCTGATATGCTGCCCGCTACTTTAAATGTGATGGAAGGAAAACCCATGACCACCCCGACTTTTGACACTATCGAAGCGCAGGCAAGTTACGGTATCGGCTTGCAGGTAGGACAGCAGCTGAGCGAATCCGGCCTGGAAGGTCTGTTACCCGAAGCGCTGGTGGCGGGTATCGCTGACGCGCTGGAAGGCAAACAGCCTGCCGTTCCGGTTGACGTCGTGCACCGTGCGCTGCGTGAAATCCACGAACGTGCTGACGCCGTGCGTCGTGCGCGCTTTGAAGAGATGGCCGCCGAAGGTGTGAAATATCTGGAAGAGAACCGCGAGCGTGAAGGCGTGAACAGCACCGAGTCTGGTCTGCAGTTCCGCGTGATCAATCAGGGCGACGGCGCAATCCCGGCGCGTACCGACCACGTTCGCGTGCACTACACCGGTAAGCTGATCGACGGTACCGTCTTCGACAGCTCCGTGGCGCGCGGCGAACCGGCTGAGTTCCCGGTAAATGGCGTTATCGCAGGCTGGATTGAAGCCCTGACTCTGATGCCAGTGGGTTCCAAATGGGAACTGACTATCCCGCATAACCTGGCCTACGGCGAACGCGGCGCTGGCGCGTCCATCCCGCCATTCAGCACCCTGGTCTTTGAAGTCGAGCTGCTGGAAATTCTGTAATCGAATTTTCTTATTTCCTCTCCCCGGTTGGGGAGAGGAAAATAGTGTAAAAACCTATAGTTATGGTGCTATCAACATTTTATCTTGCAAACGAAACTGTTGCGTGTATTTTTGTGAGCTGTTTCGCGCTGTATGAGTGATATGACACTCACTTTCAACATATTATTAACATAATATCTAAATCATAGTATTCATCCCGCCGATTCTTACCTAATATCGATTAGCCCTTACAAGGGAACGTCATTTTTTTGACGTATTTAAAGGCCAGAAGAGCCTTAACAACACAGACAGGCATAAACAGGAAAATATCACATGGTAGATCAGGTCAAAGTCGTCGCCGACGAAGAGGCGTCGTCTGAACAGTCGCTACGGCGCAATCTCACAAACCGTCATATTCAGCTCATTGCGATTGGGGGTGCCATCGGTACCGGGCTGTTTATGGGGTCAGGCAAAACCATCAGTCTCGCCGGACCGTCAATCATATTCGTTTATATGATTATCGGTTTTATGCTGTTCTTCGTGATGCGTGCAATGGGTGAACTGCTGCTCTCGAACCTTGAATACAAATCCTTCAGCGACTTCGCTTCAGACCTGCTCGGGCCATGGGCGGGCTATTTTACCGGCTGGACCTACTGGTTCTGCTGGGTCGTCACCGGTATGGCGGACGTCGTGGCGATTACCGCCTATGCGCAGTTCTGGTTCCCGGGGCTGTCGGACTGGGTGGCCTCGCTGGCGGTTATTGTGCTGCTGCTGAGCCTGAACCTCGCCACCGTCAAAATGTTCGGTGAGATGGAGTTCTGGTTTGCGATGATCAAAATCGTGGCCATTGTCGGGCTCATCGTGGTGGGTCTGGTAATGGTACTTACCCACTTCCAGTCACCAACCGGCGTTCAGGCGTCGTTTACCCATCTGTGGAATGACGGCGGCTGGTTCCCGAAAGGCATCAGCGGCTTCTTTGCTGGTTTCCAGATTGCGGTGTTCGCGTTTGTGGGGATTGAGCTTGTCGGAACGACTGCTGCGGAAACCAAAGATCCGGAGAAGTCCCTGCCGCGCGCCATCAACTCCATTCCGGTGCGTATCATCATGTTCTACGTCTTCGCGCTGGTCATCATTATGTCCGTGACGCCGTGGAGCTCCGTGGTACCTACCAAGAGCCCGTTCGTCGAGCTGTTCGTGCTGGTAGGCCTGCCTGCTGCCGCGAGCCTGATTAACTTCGTGGTGCTGACCTCTGCTGCCTCGTCTGCCAACAGCGGCGTATTCTCCACCAGCCGTATGCTGTTTGGTCTGGCGCAGGAAGGCGTGGCACCGAGCGCGTTCGCCAAGCTCTCTAAGCGTGCGGTACCGGCAAAAGGGTTGACCTTCTCCTGCATGTGCCTGCTGGGCGGTGTGGTGATGCTTTACGTGAACCCAAGCGTGATTGGCGCGTTCACCATGATCACCACGGTCTCTGCGATCCTGTTTATGTTCGTCTGGACCATCATCCTCTGTTCATACCTGGTGTACCGCAAGCAGCGTCCACACCTGCATGAAAAATCGATCTACAAGATGCCGCTGGGCAAGCTGATGTGCTGGGTGTGCATGGCGTTCTTCGTCTTCGTGCTGGTACTGCTGACGCTGGAAGATGATACCCGCCAGGCACTTATCGTCACGCCGCTGTGGTTTATCGCGCTGGGGCTGGGCTGGGTGTTTATCGGTAAGAAACGGATGGCAGGCGTAAGGTAAAAGCAAAACGGCAGCGTCAGTTGCCGTTTTTAGTTTTTGCACCCTCTCCCTGTGGGAGAGGGTCGGGGTGAGGGCATCAGGCCGCAGCGGCCTTTTTTATTCCCCCGCTAAAGCCCGCGGGAACAAAACGTTGTTCTCAAGACTGATGTGTTCCATCAGGTCGTCGATCGTTTCGTTAATACCGTTGTACATCGCTTTCCACGTTGTGCACGCTTCTGGCGGCGGCGTGACGTTGTGGGTGGTGTGTTTGATCACTTCCAGCAGTTCACCCGCGTCATCGTGCTCGCTTTCCATCACGCTGATGGGTCCCATCGCCTGGCTTCCCATTCCCTGTTTAATCATCGGGAAGAGGATCTGCTCTTCTTTCATCATGTGGCTGGAAAGCTCTTCGTGCAGCAGGGTCAGGTACTTTGCCAGACCGCGCGGTACCGAAGGTTTGTCGGCATGGACGCGCTCGACTTTGGTCGCCTGCAGGATCAGCTCCGGCAGCTGTTCACGGTGACGGTCATGGTATCGCACGAGGATATGGTCGATGATTTCCGCGAGCGGAGCGGTTCGCCAGTCTTTGTCGACGGGCTGCTCGGCCAGCTGCGCCAGTTCTGCTTCAATCACCTCAACGTCCAGCTCTTTGCGTGAAGCCGCACGCGCCAGGGTTTGCTTACCGCCGCAGCAGTAATCCATATCGTATTTACGGAACAGCGCAGAAGCGCGAGGAATGGAGAGCGCCAGCTCGCCAAGGGGTTGGTCGCGAAAGGCCATAGCAGTTACCTCGTCATCAATAATATAAGATGCATATTAAATGCATCTTTAAGCCGGCGCTATAACCCTTTAGAGGGACGGGAAAAAGTGAGATGCAGATCACAAAAAAATATCCGATTTAACTCTCTGAATGGGCTCAGGAAAGTGGTTTCGAAACTTTTTAAAGGTGGAGAAACAGTAAACAACCCGCTGCGCCTGCCGATATATCCACGTCAGACAAACCTGCATATAACAAAGGCAACGCATGTTTAAACGTATAAAAGTCATTACCCTTTTGATTTCGGTGCTGCTCGTGCTCGGCATCATGCAAGTGATTTCCGCCGGTATCTTTATCAACGCCCTGAACAACGATAAAGACAACTTCACCGTGGCGCAGCTCTCCAGCAAGAACGTGGCGGAGTTTACCGATGCGTGGATCAGTCTGAACCAGGCGCGCGTCACCCTGAACCGCGGGATGCTGCGCCTGCAAAGCAGCATGGCCTCTCAAATTAACGGCGGTCAGCTGAATGAGCTGGTGACCACGGCGAAAAATCTGCTGACTGAAGCGCAGGTTCATTACGATAAATACTATGCCTTGCCGAATACGCCAGGCCTGGATGAGAACCTGACGAATCGCCTTGAGGAGCAGTACCGTAATTACTCTACAACGCTGACCCAAATGAACGTTCTGCTGAGCCAGGGCAATCTGGAAGATATGTTCAAGCAGAATGCCGAACAAAAACAAAACGCGATGCAGGCGGTTTATCGTGAATGGCGTGAAGCGCAGGCCGCGCTCACGGATAAAGGTATTCAGGATAACGAAAGTGATTACAAGCACATCCTGTGGATCCTCTCTGCGGTCATGCTGCTGGTGATTGTGGTGATTATCTCCAGCTGGATTGCTATGCGCCGCGTGCTGCTGCTGCCGCTGGAAGAGGTGATTAACCATATTCGCGCCATTGCGGCAGGGGATTTAACCCAGCCGATTCAGGCTGACGGTAAAAATGAGATGGCCATCCTGGCGCACAACGTTCAGGAGATGCAAACCTCGCTGGCGAACACGGTGGGCGTGGTGCGTGAAGGCGCAGATACGATTTACACCGGTGCAGGCGAAATCTCTGCGGGCAGTAACGATCTCTCTTCCCGTACCGAGCAGCAGGCCGCTTCGCTGGAAGAGACGGCAGCCAGCATGGAGCAGCTGACGGCAACCGTGAAGCAGAACGCCGATAATGCGCGTCAGGCGTCCCGTCTGGCGCTGGACGCCTCCTCAACGGCGAAGAAGGGCGGTAACGTGGTGGAAGGCGTGGTGCGTACGATGGATGAGATCGCCACCAGTTCCAGTAAAATCGCGCAAATTACTAACGTGATCGACGGTATTGCCTTCCAGACGAACATTCTGGCGCTGAACGCGGCGGTGGAAGCGGCGCGCGCGGGCGAGCAGGGGCGCGGGTTTGCGGTGGTGGCCGGGGAAGTGCGTACCCTTGCCCAGCGCAGCGCTCAGGCGGCGAAAGAGATCAAAGCGCTTATTGATGATTCCGGTGAGCGCGTGAACGCGGGCTCGCAGCTGGTTAACGAAGCCGGCGCCACGATGGCCGAGATCGTCAATGCGGTTACCCGCGTCACCGACATCATGGGCGAAATTGCCTCGGCCTCTGACGAGCAGAGCCGCGGTATCGACCAGGTGGGCCAGGCGGTAGCCGAGATGGACCGCGTGACCCAGCAGAACGCCTCGCTGGTGGAGGAGTCTGCGGCCGCAGCGGCTGCGCTGGAAGATCAGGCTGCACGCCTGAACGAAGCGGTCGCGGTGTTCAAAATCACCCGCAATCAGGCGGTTAAAGCGGCACCAGTGAAAACCTATGTGCCAAAATCGCAGCCTGTAGCCGCGGCGTCAGAAGGGAACTGGGAAACGTTTTAAGGGCTTGCCGGGGGGCGGCTACGCCACCCGGCAAAATTACATCTCCGACGCCGGAATAACCCGCGGTTTTTCCGGCTTCGCTCTCACCGCCATCACCACCCCTATGACCAACAGCGCGATCCCGCAGGCGGTGAATAACGGCGGCACGCTCTGGCGCATCAGGAAGGTATAAAGCAGTCCGGCCAGGGTTTCGAAAACAATCAGCGGCCCTAAGATCACCGTCGGCAACTTCTGGCTGGCAATGTTCCAGCACAGCGCGCCCACCCATGAACACAGCACCGCAATCGCCACCATCAGGCCGATAAACACCCACGGTCTTGGCCCGAAGGGCTGGGTGAAGTCCGGCTGCTGATGGCCCAGCCAGAGGCATGCGCCGAGATACCCCACGACGGATACAGGCAGCGTGACCAGCGCCTGCGCCGTTGCCCACATCATCGGATGCTTGTCCGGGTTCTCCCGCAGCCAGCGCGCATTGCGCAGGGCATACCATGCCCAGCACGCCACGGAAATGAACGCCAGCAGAATGCCAGAACCGTAACGCCACAGGTCAACATCCGCCTGCCCATGACGCAGCTCGGCAATATTGACGCATATCAGCCCGAGGGCGGTGCAGATCAGCGCCGGTGCCATTTTTGACCACGCCAGTTTGCCATCGCGGTGGCTGTAGAGCAGGTTAGCAAAGACGGGGATGACGACCGGCAGCGTGCCGATAATCATGGTCGATACCGGCGCACCGGTACGCTGAATGGCACTCGCGAGGCAAACGTAATAGATGAGATTGCCCATCATGGTCAGCGCCAGCGCGGTCCCCCAGTCCTGACGGCTGAGCTGACGCAAGCGCGCCCGTCCCAGCCACGCCAGGGGCAGGGCAATCAGCCCCAGCGCCAGATAACGGCCGGTCGACTGCAGTATTGCCGGATACTCGGGTACGATCAGCGGGCCGACAAAAATCAGCCCCCACATCATCCCGGCCAGCAGGGCATACAACACTCCACTAATCATTTTTCCATCCACAGGTATTTACGCTGTTCTCAGTGTAGGCGGGGCAAATGCGCGCGTATTGTATGAGGTTGCGCATTAGCGCCGGGTGACCTGCTTCTGGTAGCGCACGGGGGTAATGCCGTAGCGGTGGGTAAACGCGCGGGTCAGATGCGACTGATCGGTCAGCCCGGTTGCGGCGGCGACCTCTGCCGCGGGCATGCCGTGCGTGAGGAACGCTTTGGCGCGCCAGAGGCGAATGGCCATCAGCATCTGATGTGGCGTCACGTGAAAATGGGCTTTGAACTGGCGCTGGAAATGATACGGGCTGAGTGAAACGACGCTGGCGAGCTCGTCCAGCGTCAGAGCGCGCATATAGTTGTCGTGCAGATACTCGCGTACCCGTTCAAAGCGGTGCGCACCTTCCTGAACCCGCGGCGCGTGATGAGCAAACGGCTGGAAGGTTTCAATCAGATCCAGCAGTAATCCTTTTTGCGCAAGCGGATCGTCCGTGTGCCACAGGCCGTAAATGAGCCTGCCGATTTGCTGCGAGCGCAGCGGGTCATGACGCGTTACGTCGCTAAACCACCAGTGCCGGAGGCCGGTCACCTCTTCCAGCAGGTCGGGTTCGATATAGACCATCCGGTAGCGCCAGCCGCCCTCGGTGGCGGATTCGCCGGTGTGGATCTCGTCCGGGTTCATGGTAACGACGGATTTTTCCGCCGCGAGATGCTGTGTCCCGCGATAGCGAAAGCGCTCGGCACCGGTTTCAATCGTACCGATCCCGAAGGCTTCATGGGTGTGAGGCTCAAAGGCGTAGTCAGAAATATGGGCATGATAAAGCTCCAGGCCCGGCAGCTGCGCCAGATGGCGAAAGCGCGCGCTGTCTCTTTCATCATTAAACTGTTCCGGTACGCCTTGCACGGTGAGCCTCCTCGCGGTCATCTATTTTATTATCAGAGATGACCGGAGTTTATGCACTAAACATCTTTGCCCGGACCGTCTTACGATAATCCCCCGGTGACACCGTGGTTTTATGCTTAAACTGGCGGTTAAAGTGCGCAATGTCCTGATATCCAACCGCATTGGCGATCTCCTGAATGCTCAAATTGGTGGATTGCAGCATCGTCATGGCGGATTCAATTCTGGCGGTTAATAAATACTGCAGGGGGGACATGTCGGTGGCATTTTTAAAGCGACGGTTGAAGTTGCGCAAACTCATGCCAGCCATATCGGCAAGATTTTGCATAGATATATCCGAGGCGCAGTTTGCTTTTATCCAGATTTGAATTTGAACAATATCTTCATCCGGATGCGGTTTGTTTTCTTCACTGTAACACTGGCGATCGAACTGACTTCGAATTTCATGGAAAAAGGTCCGCTGGGTATGTGTGGCTACGCGTTTCCCGTATATCGTTTCGATGAAATGGATGGTCAGATCTGAGAGGGCTTTGACGCTGGCGGCACAGTAAATATTATCGGCCTGCGTGAGAAAATGTTTGGTTTGTAATTTTACGTTGGGGTAGTCGCGCGAGAACTGTTTGAAGTAGTGCCAGTGGGTGGTGGCGGGTTTCCCGTTGAGCAATCCCGACTCCGCCAGGAAACAGCAGCCCGTTCCGACGGCCGCGATGCGGGTCCCTCGCGCCGCCTGTTCGCTAAGCCATGCCAGGAGTTCAGGCTGTTGTCTGACCACCGCGCGAGGATTGCGCCACAGGGCGGGAAGATAGATAACGTCATAGTGCCTGTCTGCGGCAAGGGTGGTATCGGCGGTAATGCTGAAGCCACTGTGCGTCAGGATGGGCTCGTTATTTATGCCAATAGTATGAACTTTCAGTATATTCTCCGGACGACAGAGCCTGAATGAAGACGTCTCCGGTTTGTGCGAGTCTGCGTGGGATGTTGTTTTTTGCTCGGCTAAATAGCTACTGGCTGCGGCTTTCCACATTTCAATCGGAAGACTGAGACCGGAACTTAGCATGCGTTCACATAACACAAATCCTATTTGTGTATTTGTCATTTTTGATTAATACCTGTTTTGACTATTATTTTTGGTAGCTCATCGTTGTCCTGGCCAAAAAAGTCAGCATTTTGGCTGGATTTTCATATTAGCTTTTGTTGGTAATTTGTAAACTAATATCTGAAATTATCGCACTTACTTAACAAAATAAATCCACGACCACTACAGGATGAATTATGGCGAAATTACCCGTAATAACGGCTTTTGGCGGCTATGGTCCAGCTGGTCGTAGTTCTTCACATCATGCATTTCGTCGAATGATTATTGAGTCATTATCGGAAGAGGAAAGGCAAGCGACGTTATTATCGTTAGCCATTCTGATGGGCGTGCTTAAATATGATGAGGGCGGATATTGCGACATTTCCGGTAAAAGATTTACACCTGCTCAGGCTGCCGTGAAGATAAAAGACGAGGCGCTTGAGGGAACCCTTATCCGAAAAATTACGCGCGACTATTTTGATGTCGATGCTATCGTCAGCCATGCAAAATTGAATATGATTTCAGGCGAAGAAGGATTCAGTTTTAATATATCTTCCAGACAATTACCTCAACCTTTACCGGCGGGATGGCACGTTGAAGAATTAGCGGATCAGCGTGTGCGTATTACCGTTAAGGGAGAGATGGACTGTAAAATTGAGGCATTGTTGCGCACGGAGGTTCAGGCTGCGGGTTTACTGCCGCAGGGATTCCGCCCGGGTGACCATTACAATTCGCAGTTCCATCCGCGGGCGCTACAAATGGCGATTGTCGGAGCGTCAGACGCCATCAACGCCCTGGGGATCCCGTGGCGAGAGATACAGGCCAACATCACGCCGGATCAGCTCGGGGTCTATTCGGGCAATATCATGGGACAGCTCGACGATTATGGCTTTGGCGGTATGCTCCAGTCGCGCCTGAAAGGTCATCGCGTCAGCGCCAAACAGTGTCCGCTGGGCCTGAACAGCATGTGCGCCGATTTCCTCAATGCGTATGTGCTGGGTAGCGTCGGTCATACCAGCGCCACGCTGGGGGCATGCGCCACGTTTCTGTATAACCTGAATGCGGCAGTTGAAGATATTAAAGCGGGGCGCATTCGCGTTGCCGTTGTGGGCAGCGCCGAAGCGCCGGTCACCTCAGAGGTGATTGAAGGATTCGATGCCATGGGCGCCCTGGCAACGGAGAGCAAGCTTAAGCATATTGATGAAACGGATACGGCCGACTGGCGCAACAGCAGCCGCCCGTTTGGCAACAGCTGCGGTTTTGTGATCGCGGAGTCCAGCCAGTACGTCGTGTTAATGGACGACGAGCTGGCGCTGCAGCTTGGGGCAGAGATCCACGGTTCGGTGGGGAATGTCTTCATCAACGCTGACGGCTTTAAGCGTTCTATCGCGTCACCGGGGCCGGGGAACTACATCACCATGGCGAAAGCGGTAGCCTCAGCGGTATCGATGGCGGGGATAGAGACGGTGCAGAAGGGATCGTTTATTCAGGCGCACGGTTCAAGCACGCCTAAGAATTGCGTCTCCGAGGCGGATATTTTTGACCGCGTTGCGCAAGCCTTTTCGATTCGCGACTGGCCGGTGACGGCGGTGAAATCGTATCTTGGTCACTCCCTGGGGCCCGCCAGCGGCGACCAGCTCATCAGCTGCCTCGGCGTCTTCCGCTATGGTATTTTGCCGGGAATTAAAAGCGTGTCGCACATTGCGCCACAGGTGAACAACGCACGCTTAACCATACCTGTTCAGGACTGCAAATTAGAGGAAGGCCAGGGGCAGATTGCCTTTATAAATTCAAAAGGCTTTGGCGGTAATAATGCCACGGGGGTGGTTTACTCGCCAAAGCTTACCCATCAATGGTTGCGCAAACGCTATGGGGACGCGGTGTTTGCGGAGTATCAGCAGCGTAACCGCCAGGTGCGACGTCAGGCTAACGCGTATGATGAGGCGGCTTCGCAGGGTGAACTCAATGTCATTTATCTGTTTGGCCAGCAGGGGATAAATGAGGAAGATATTAAGATTGATATGAATGGCATCACCATTCCTGGATTTGAAAAACCGATTACATACGCGACGGATAAAGAATACCCGGATTTTTAATCGTTATATCTGATTTTATTTTTAATAAATAAAGGTGCTTGTATTTTCTCAGGTGCCTTACCTTTGTGCACCACTAAACAGGAGAAAAAAAGTGGCTAATCTCAGTGCAATACTGATTGCCTTTGGCTGGAGCGGTATTGTCGTCGGCATAATGATGGGCGGGTTAATGGGGATGTATGCTTTTAAGGGACCCTTTCGCGCCCCCAAAGGACATGAAAACTATACCGATTTAAATCGCAGAATGTTAAGGCTGGCACATATTGCCTTTATTATGCTGCCGTTAATATCCATGCTCTATGGCATGTGTATTGATGGCCTCGCCGTGTCTTATACCTATAAATATTATGCCGTTATTTGCATGATGATACTTTCGGTGGGTATTCCGGTTCTGCTGATTGCATCGTGCTTTTATCTGCCATTTAAATATGTGCAGGTTATACCGTTTAGCTGTGGAATGTATGCGTTAGTTGTAATGGCAATTGGCAGGGTTTCCGCCCTGTAAACTATCACCTACCTGAGAAATAAAAATGAAAACGTTACTGAATACCCGCCAGCTGGGTCGGGACGCTATTGTCGCGACCGTAGATAAGCACGTTTATACCGAAAACCGCGCCTTTGCCAACAGGCTTATTGACCGGATTGAATCCCATCCGCTGATGCGCAGCCCTATTTTGGCAAAAATGAACAGCGGCGAAGTTGATATTCAACAGATGCGCGTATTCCATCTGGAATTTTATCACGCGTTTGCGCAAGTCTTTACCGATGCCGTTATTGAAGCGTTAAGCGCGGCGAAACAGCTGGAAGCGCCGCTGGGCGCGCAGGCGAAAATGGCGGCCCGTTTTCTGCTGCAAATCAACCTATTGGATGAACTGGGCTTCCACCCTGGCGAAGACGCCGAGGGCAATTACAACGGCCAGCCCGCGCTGGCGCACTACGTGCAGTTCTTTACGACCATCCAGCAGCTGGGGATGACGGAACACGAGGTGAAATCCTGGCTGCCGATGTCCAGCTCTCTGGCCTGCCGCGCAACCTTCGAGAATGCCTATGGCGACTATACCCAGCTGGTGGGTTTGCTGGCCGTGGCCGAGACCGTCTTCCATGACTTCGCCACGCCGTGGGCAAAAGGTGTTGATAAAGCAACGGATATTGACGTCACGAAGGGCTATCACAGCATCCATGTAGAAAGCGAAACGGGAGAGTCCATTGAAGATGGTCACTCCGAAGATGCATGGATCCTGTTCTGCCAGGCGCTGACGGAAGACCGCTACGCCGAGATGGAACAGCGCGTCGAGCTGTGGCTGAAGGTCTGGAACGACTTCTGTAACGATCTGCTGGCTGGCCGCGCCGGAAAATAATCTTTTCACCCTCATTACATTTGAAAATATAGAGCGAATTATGATGCCGTCTCATCAGTTGTTTAACAGAGGATATCATTCCTTCAACCAGCTTTTGCCCGAACTTGCTGTTCAACAGACTACTCAGACGGCATTTGAATTCGTCCGCAGCGCCAGTGAAATTCACAGCCAAAGCTATGACCAGCTACACCAGCGCGCCGCGTCGCTTGCAGAGGCTTTAATGCAGTACGGGCAGCGGGGCGACAGGGTCATATTGCTTTATCCGGATGGTGAAGATTTTATTGGCGCTTTTTTGGGCTGTCTTTACGCCGGCAGGGCGGCGGTTCCCGTCCCGATGCCCGCAAAATCGTCAGGAAGCGCGTGGGAGCGTTTTGCCGGCGTATTACGTAATGCGCAAACGGACTGTATTGTTACGACAGCCAGGGGGGCAGAAACGCTAGGCCAGCTATCACTTCCATTATCCCCGCTTATTTTTACCTTCGACAAACCAGACACAGCTGCGCTACCTGCGGGTTATCGTCTGCATCATCTTGAACGCACCTTCTCCGGGGCATTTCACCCCGTTCCGGTAGCAGACAACGATCTGGCTTTTTTACAGTACACCTCGGGTTCGACGGGCTCCCCGAAAGGCGTGATGGTAACCCATGGCAACCTGTGGGCTAACTCACATGCCATTCACCGCTTTTTCGGCCACCACAGCGAAAGCCGGGGCACGATCTGGCTGCCGCATTTTCATGATATGGGGCTTATTGGCGGGCTACTGCAGCCCGTGTTCGGCGCCTTCCCCTGTCGGGTGATGTCGCCCATGATGTTAATGAAAAACCCCCTTAACTGGCTCAAACAGATTTCCGACTATCAGGCGACGACCTCCGGCGGCCCTAATTTCGCCTACGAGCTGTGCGTGCGTAAGATTGGCCGAGAGCAGGTTGAGGCACTGGATCTTTCGCGCTGGGATGTGGCCTTTTGCGGCGCAGAGCCGATTCGGCCCGCCACGCTCAAGCAGTTTAGCGAACACTTTGCGCCTGCAGGGTTCCGGCCCGGCGCGTTCCTGCCCTGCTACGGCATGGCGGAAACCACGCTCATCGTCACCGGAATGGACAAAGGGCTGGGGCTCCGCGTGTCGGACGAGGCCGGTGCGGTGAGCTGCGGGCAGGCTCTGACTGATACCGAGGTGCGTATTGTCGATCCTGACCACCATCAGCCGCTTGCTGACGGTGAGAGCGGAGAAATATGGCTGCGTGGTCCGAGCGTTGCCGCCGGATACTGGGCCAATGATGCCGCCACGCGCGAAACCTTCCGGGCGTCTCTGGCAGACGATCCGCACCCGTGGCTGCGCAGCGGCGATATGGGTTTTCTCCAGTCCGGCCATTTGTACGTCACCGGACGGCTCAAAGAGCTGCTGATTATCAACGGCCAGAACCACTACCCGACGGATATTGAAGAGACGATCCGCCAGTCCGCTCCCGCGCTGGCGGAAGCGACCGTCTGCGTGTTTGCCAGTGAAGACGAGCGCCCGGTAGCGCTGCTTGAGCTGATGACGCGCCATAAAAATGATCTCGATATGGCGACGCTGGCACCGTCCGTGACCGCGGCGGTGGCGGAGCGCCACGGCATTACGTTGGATGAACTGCTCCTTGTCGAACGAAGGGCAATCCCCCGCACCACCAGCGGGAAATTACAGCGCACCCGCGCGAAGATGATGTATCAGCAGGGGACCCTGGACGTGGCCTGGCGTAGCCGCCAGGGCGCGTCAAAACCGCTTGAACACGCGGGGGAAACCCCTCCCGCGCTGGCGGGGCTGATTGCCGGGATAATTGGCAATATGCTGAACACGACGATCGGCGAATCCCGGTGGGATGACGCGTTTACCGGCTTTGGCTTGAGCTCTTTGCAGGCGGTGGGCGTCATTGGCGAGCTTGAACAGCGGCTGGGCCGCGAGCTCTCTCCCGCGCTGATTTACGACTATCCCACCATCAATCAGCTGGCGGTCGCGCTGGGAGAACCGGCTGCGGTCCGGCCGGTCAGCGCCGCCGTCGCGGAAAGCGCCATTGCGGTGATTGGTATCGGCGTGGAGCTGCCGGGGCATAGCGGCGTGGAGGCGCTGTGGTCGCTGCTGCAGCAGGGCCACAGCACGACCGGCGAGATCCCGGCGCAGCGCTGGCGTACCTCGTCCCTTGACGGCTTTAACCGTAAAGGCAGTTTCTTTGACGAGGTCGACGCCTTCGACGCAGGCTACTTCGGCATCTCTCCCCGCGAAGCCGTCTATATCGATCCGCAGCATCGTCTGCTGTTAGAAACCGTTCAACAGGCGCTCACCGATGCCGGCCTTAAGGCATCCTCCCTGCGCGGGAGCGATACGGCGGTTTATGTCGGGATCAGCGCCAGCGATTATGCCCTGGCCTGCGGCGATAACGTCTCGGCCTACAGCGGCTTAGGCAACGCGCACAGCATCGCGGCCAACCGAATTTCTTATCTTTATGATTTAAAAGGGCCAAGCGTCGCTGTCGACACGGCATGCTCTTCCTCGCTGGTGGCGATAGAGGGGGCAATGCAAAGCCTGCGGGCCGGACGGAGTTCTCTGGCCATTGCCGGAGGCGTTAATCTGGCGCTGACGCCGCATTTGCAAAAAGTCTTCACCGATGCCCAGATGCTGGCCCCCGACGGCCGGTGTAAAACCTTTGACGCCCGCGCCGATGGCTACGTTCGTGGCGAAGGGTGTGGCGTCGTGGTGCTCAAGCCGCTTTCGCAGGCGCTGGCGGATAGCGATCGGGTTTATGCCACGCTGGTGGCGAGTGCCGTGAACCAGGACGGCCGCAGCAACGGCATTACCGCGCCAAATGGCCCATCGCAGCAGGCGGTCATCCGGCAGGCAATGGCGTATGCTGGAGTGGACAGCGACAGCATTGACTATATCGAAGCGCACGGAACGGGAACGGCGCTGGGCGATCTGATTGAATATCAGGCGCTGGAAGCGGTATTTGCGGACCGGAAAAAAACCGCACCTGTCCAGGTGGGGTCGATTAAAACCAACATTGGCCACCTGGAGGCGGCGGCGGGCGTGCTGGGCGTGGTGAAAACGTCTCTGATGTTGCACTACCGACAATACGTGCCGCACCTCAACTTCCAGCATAAAAACCCGCATATTGCGGCGATTAGCCGTCATGTTGAGGTAAGCGGTGCGCAGCCTGCCTCATGGCATGCCGATGGTGACGCACGCTACGCGGGCGTAAGCAGCTTTGGCTTCGGCGGCACCAACGGTCACGTGATTTTGCGCAGCGCGCCAGCGGTGGAAAAACGCCAGGAGCCCGCTGCGCCCCACGGCCTGCTTCTGATCGGTTCACATGATGAAGGGGCGTTTACCCTTCAGCGGGAGGCGGTCAAAAAAGGGTTATCGACATGTCAGGAGAGCGATATCGCCACCTGGTGTCGGCTGGTGAACACCCGCTACGACGCGGCCCGCTATCGCGGCGTGGCGTATGGCGCGGACCGCGCCCAGCTGGCGGACAGCCTTGCGCAGCTCACGGCCTGCAAAGCAGGTAAAGCCCAGCCTCAGGTCTGGCTCTTCCCGGGGCAGGGCACCCAGCAAATCGGCATGGGGGCCGAGCTGTATCACCATCTGCCGCACTATCGCGCCCAGTTTGACGCGCTGGCGACGACCATCCGGCAGCGTTATCAGATTGATATCACACAGGCGCTGTTTGCCCGTGAAGATAGCTGGCAGCGCTGCGCCAGAACCTGTCAGCTCTCCTTATTTGCCTGTAGCTACGCGCTTGCACAGAGCGTGATGCAGTTTGGACCCCGTCCGGCTGCCGTGATGGGGCACAGCCTGGGAGAGTACTGCGCGGCGGTCATCGCAGGCTATCTCTCGCTCGACGACGGGCTGGCTATGGTTCATCAGCGCGCGCTGTTGATGTCAGCCCTGACGCAGGAAGGGGCGATGGCGGTTGTCTTCAGCGGTGAAGCCGAGGTGTGCCAGCTGATTTCACCCTGGGCGGGTGACATTGATATTGCCGCATTCAACACCCCGATGCTGACCACCATCGCAGGCAGCCAGACGGCGATTGACGCCTGTCTCCAGGCCATTTCTGCTCAGGGCGGCCACGCCAGAAAAATTAAAACCGCCAGCGCATTTCACTCCTCGATGATGGATCCGATCCTCGGTGCCTGGCGCGAGTGGCTGGTCAACAACGTCACCTTCACCCGCGGGACGATCCCGTTTTACAGCAACCTGAACGGCGAGGCGCGCGACCAAACCGACGCCGACTACTGGACCCGGCAAATTCGCCAGCCCGTTCGTTTCCTTCAGGGCGTGCAAAACGTGCTTGCGCAGGGTGAGTTCACCTTTATCGATCTGAGCGCGGACAGTTCGCTGGGCAAATTTGTGACCGCCACCGACCGCCGTCACCGGGTGCTGGCCGCAGGCGATAGACGACATGAGTACAAATCGCTGCTGACGCTGCTGGGAACGCTGTGGCAGCAAGGGCACGACATCAACTGGAGCGGGCTGTACCACGCGACCACGCGGGAGACGCTAACCCTGCCTGCCATCCAGTTCTGCCGCAAACGTTACTGGCTGGCGGATGAGACGCCAGCGCAGACCCCATCTGCAAAAGAGGACGCTATGTCAAATCAACACCATTTAGCCGCTGAAATAAAAGCGATTATTGCCGGTTTTCTTGAGGCGGATCCCGCCACGCTTGACGACGAACTGCCCTTCCTGGAAATGGGGGCGGATTCGCTGGTGCTGCTGGATGCCATCAATACCATTAAGGACCGCTACGGTGTGACCATCCCGGTGCGGGCGCTGTTTGAAGAGCTCAATACGCTGGACGCGGTGATCGGTTATGTGGTGGAGCACGCGCAGCCAGCGGCGGCGGCTCCGCTCAGCCCCCCGGAAACCGCCGAGCAGGCGGCGCAGCCTGTCGTAGCCATGCCGGAAACCAGCAAGCCGGTGCCTGGCGCGGTTCAGGATCTGATTGCCCGCCAGCTGGAGCTTATGTCCCAGCAGCTCACGCTGCTCAACGGCACGGCGCAGACTCTCCCGATGCCCGTCGCACCAACGATGCCGGACGTCATCGCGCCAGCGCCTGTCGCCACCCCGGCCGCACCGGTGAAGGCCAGCGCGCACAGCAGCTGGTTTAAAAAAGAGACGAAAAAGGTCTCCCTGGGCACCGAGCGCGACCAGCATCTGGCGCAGCTCACCCAGCGGTTTGTCGATAAAACGGGCGGGTCGAAACGCAATGCCCAGCAGTACCGCGCCGTGCTGGCGGATAACCGGGCCTCTGCGGGCTTTCGTTTATCCACCAAGGAGATGCTTTACCCCTTAGTGGGGGAACGCTCTCAGGGCTCGCGCATCTGGGACGTTGATGGCAACGAGTACATTGACTTTACGATGGGGTTTGGCGCCAACCTGCTGGGGCATGCACCGGACTGCGTGCAGCAGGCCGTTGCCGACCAACTGGCGCGGGGCATGCAGATCGGGCCGCAAAGCGCGCTGGCGGGCGAGGTGGCAACGCTTATCAGCGAGCTGACCGGCCAGCAGCGGGTGGCATTTTGTAACTCCGGCTCTGAAGCGGTAATGAGCGCCGTGCGCCTGGCGCGCGCCGTGACGGGGAAAAATAAAGTCGCGCTGTTTAGCGGCTCATATCACGGCGTGTTTGACGGCATTCTGGGGCGGCAGCAGGGCGGAGAAACCCCCGAGCGCGCCACGCCGATTGCCGCCGGTACGCCGCCATCGCTGGTGGACGACCTGCTGGTGCTCGATTACGGCAGCGAAGAGAGCCTGGCGCTTATCGCCCGCTATGCCGCCGAGCTGGCGGTGGTGATCGTCGAACCGGTGCAGAGCCGTTATCCCGATCATCAGCCGCGCGAATACCTGCATACCCTGCGTGAGCTGACGACGACCCACAATATTGCGCTGATATTTGACGAGGTGATCACCGGTTTCCGTCTGGCGGCTGGCGGCGCGCAGGCCTATTACGGCGTTCAGGCGGATATCGCCTCCTACGGTAAGATTGTCGGCGGCGGTATGCCGATCGGCGTGATTGCAGGCTCTGCCCGCTTTATGGACAGTATCGACGGCGGATTCTGGCAGTATGGCGATGACTCCTGGCCGCAGGCTGAACTGATCTTCTTTGCCGGTACCTTCTCCAAGCATCCGCTGACCATGGCGGCAAGCAAAGCCGTGCTGGAGTACATCAAAGCCCATCCGGCGCTGTATGACGACATCAACCAAAAAACCGCGCGCCTGACGATGTCGCTAAATACCTGGTTCTCTGCAACCGGTACGCCGATTGAGCTCGTCTCTGCCGGCAGCCTGTTCCGTTTCAAATTCAACGGCAACTACGACATCCTCTTCCACCACCTGATGCTGCGCGGCATTTTCATCTGGGAAGGGCGTAACTGCTTTGTCTCGGTCGCGCACACGGACGAGGATATCGACCGCTTTATTGCGGCAGTGAAAGAGAGCGTTAACGCCATGCGCGTGGACGGCTTCTTTGGACAGGCCGGATTGCGCCCCGACACGCGCTATGCCGTTGCAGACAGCCAGCAGCGTTTTCTGCAGCTGGCCGCGCGGGATGAAAGCGGGCGGTTGGCCGGGACGATCGGCGGCGTCATTGAAACGCCGCGCAACGTAGACAGCGAGATCATGCGCGCCGCCTGGCAACTGCTGTGCGAGCGCCATGACGCGCTGCGTATGCAGTTCACTGACGCAGGCGAACTTCAGGTGGCCCTGGCGCCCACCGTCGATATCAGCGAGGAATACGCGGCGCCTGCCGCCTGTCTCGCTGAGTTTGCCGCGCGTCCCTTTGACCTGACCGCCGCGCCGCTGGCCCGACTGCTGCTGGTCCGCCAGGAGGGGAAAACCACGCTCGCCATCGCGGCACATCATTCGGTGGCGGACGGCTGGTCGTTCATGGTGATGCTGCGCGAGCTGCTGCATCTTTACGATGCCCTGGCGTCGGGTAAACGCCCTGACCTGGCGGCTGCGGCAAGCTATCTGCAGGCTATCCGTGCGCAGAACATCGTCAGCGAGGCAGCGCTACCTGCGCGTCTTGCGGCGCTTCCTGCCCGCCGGGCAACGCCAGACGTCCTTACCGTAATGGCACCTTCCCGGACGTATCAGGGGCAGCGGCTGGTACAGCGCTTGTCGTATCCGGGCCTGACCGCGCAGCTGCGCAAAGCCTCCGCCGAGCTGCGGGTGACCCGCTTCGCGATGCTGAATGCGCTCTTTACCCTGACGCTTGAGAAGGCGGTCGGTCATTCCCCGGTGCCGGTCGGCGTGCCGGATGCCGGGCGGGATTTCGGGCAGGGCGATGCGCTTGTCGGCCAGTGCGTCCGGCTGTTGCCGCTGTGTATCGACAGCGCCGCCTGTGCGTCGTTATCTGATGTCGCCAGGGCAATCCATGACGGCATCCTCGCGCAGCGCGACGAGCCCGCCCTGCCGTCACGCTGCTTCCACGGTCAGGATGCGCCGCTTCCGCTGCTGGCGACCTTTAACGTCGAGCCGCATGCTCCGCTGGCAGAGCTGCGGCAGTGGGAGGCCAGCCTGTCTCTCCTCCCGATCGGCGCCGTCGAATTCCCGCTGATGGTTAACATTCTCGAGACGAAAGAGGGGCTGTCCGTCGAGCTGGATTACCAGATGCGCTATTTCACCGAGGCGAGCGCCCGTGCGTTGCTGGAGCACTTCCTCAAGGCGATCGCCGTGCTGGCCGAGCAGGGAGAAGAGGCTGCCGAAGCATTATTCTCGTCGTCAGAGGTACTGGCCGCATCATGAAAAAGCTGACGATTTTCGTCCTCGCGGGCGCCGTGCTGGCGTTCGTGGTTAATCTGGTGATCGATGCCGGACTGTTTTATCAGGTGCAGGAGCGCGGCGGTGAACAGTGCCAAAAAATCACCGGCATTGAGGGCGCGGAAGATATCGCTCCTTTATCGGATGGCGGGGCAATAGCCAGCAGCCTCAACCGGCACGGCAGCGCGCCTGGCGCGCTCTATTATCTCAACGGCAGCGACAGACCGCAGCGATTAGCCGGTGACTATCCGGATGCCTTTTTCCCGCACGGTATCGATGTCTGGCAGCAGGAGGGCGAGACGTGGATCTACGTGGTGAACCACCGTCCCCAGGAGGACAGCATTGATGTGTTTCGCTTTAATCGCGCGCAGATGCGTCTTGAGTATCAGCCCGCCCTGTCGCGCGCGGTCGGAAACAACATCAATGATATCAGCGTCATTGATAAAACCCGCTGGCTGCTGACGCGGGACCACCGGTGGAAGGGCTTCGCGGGACGCGTGGAGGACTATCTGCGACTGCCGCTGTCCAGCGTCCTGCTGGCAGACGAGGCGGGGCTGCATACCCTGATCGATGACCTGCATTTTGCGAACGGCATTTATTACAACCGACAATTGGGGCGTCTGTACGTGGCGGAAACCACCCGCGGCGCGGTGAGCAGCTGGGCGTGGCAGCCGAATGAGGCTGCGCCCGTCCTGCTGGGGCGCTTCAGTGGTCTGCATGGCGTCGACAATATCCTGCCGGACGGGCAGGGAATGCTGGTGGCGGCGCACCCGCAGCTTCTGAAGCTGGCCGCCTATCAGAAAGATGCTCAGGCGCGTTCACCGTCCATGGTGTGGCGGCTGACAACCGGCGCACAGGGTGAAATCAGTCAGGCCACTCTTTTCTATCAAAGCCACGGTGCGTCGCTGGCGGCAGTCAGCGTTGCCGCGCCCATGGGCGGAAAAGTGATGATGGGCAGCGTCTTTGACGACGGGCTGCTGCTGTGCGGGGAGCAATAAGATGCTGAAGAGATGGTTTTCCCGCCGCGGTCATTTTCAGGGGACGCTTGAGGGACATGAATTCCCCCTGCCGTCCGGCCATACGCTCCTCGAAAGCGCGCTCAACGCCGGCGTTTCCCTGCCGTATAACTGCCAGGTCGGCTCGTGTAAATCCTGTCTTTGCCGGGTAACGAGCGGCAAGGTGCGTTCGCTTGTCGACCTGAGCTATTTGCTCAGCCAGGAAGAGATTGCCGCCGGCCACGTGCTGGCATGCCAGTGCCTGCCAGAATCGGATTTAACGTTGGCCGCGGCATCCGCGTCCTGGACGCCTACGCGAGTTAAGCAGGCTGTTGCGCTCTCATCCACGGTATGGCGCGTGACGCTGCTGGCGGAGCAGACATTGCCCTTTCAGCCAGGACAATACGTTCAGGTCGGTCTCGAAAAGGATAAGGATATCCGGAGCTTTTCCGTGAGCTGGCCGAGCCAGGGGCGAGAGATTGTTCTGGATATCACGCGCCGTGAAGAGGGGCGGTTATCCCCACTGCTGTGTGATGAACAGGCGGCTGGCCGGAAGGTGTGGCTCTCAGACTGCCTGGGGCAGTTCGGCCAGCGGGATGACGGTAACGGTCCTCTGCTGGCTATCGCCAGTGGATCGGGACTGGGAACGACGCTGGGTCTGGTCCGCGCCGCGCTGGCGCGTCATCCCCACCGCGAGGTCATGCTGATCCACGCGGTTCGCAGGCGGCAGGACACATTCGACCTGCAGGAACTGCAGCGTCTGCGTCAGCACTATCCCGGTTTTCACTTTCTGCACGCGTTATCCCGGGAGCGCGAGGTTCAGGCGCTGGAGCTGGCAGGACGCATTACCTGCTGGCTGGACGACTGGCGCGCCCTCTATCCCCGCCGGACGGCGGTAGCCGAATGGCGCGTCGTGATTTGCGGCAATCCCGCGCTGGCGCAGGCGTGTCGGCAAAGGCTGCTTGCCGGAGGGGTGATGAGCCACCTGCTTGAAATGGACTGCTTCTCCCCGCCGGTCGGTGCAAAAAACAGTCATAACAATAAGGAGCCCGTATGTTGAGTTACCTGAGATTTGCCCTTGTCCCCTGCGTTTTTTTTCCGCTGACCGCGCTCACAACCGTGCTCGGCGGCGTGTGGATCGTCGTCTCCATGCTCTGCGTGACGCTGAGCTATCTCCTTTTCGATAACGCAACCACGCACGACACTGCCGATCGCCACTACCGGCTGCCGGCGCTGCTGGAAATCATCCCGTATTTACAGCTCCCGGCCGCGCTGCTGGCGTTGTTCGCCCTTATCTGGCAGGCCGCGCCGGGCGATCTGCTCGGGTTTGGCGCATGGCTTTCCGCCCTGACGGGTCACAACATCATGGCGCTGCATCACCTTACCGAGCCTGAGCTGCTGCTTGCGGCGGTCTCCACCGGCTATACCATGAGCACCAATACCGTGGTGGCCCATGAGCTTATCCACAAAACCCACAGCCTGGCGGCGATGATGGTCGGGCGCTGGCTTCTGGCGCTGGTCGGCGATGCGCAGTTTTCGATTTCACATGTCTATTCGCATCATCCTAACGTGGCGACCCCGGCGGACGGCGCGACGGCGCGTCGTGGGGAGAGTGTGTATCGCTTCTTTATCCGTTCTTCTCTGTCGCAGTATGTTGAATCCTGGCAGGTGGAAGCGCAGCGGCTGTCGCTTCAGAACCGAGGCGGCGCCATGCTGGTGAACCGGGTGGTGAGCGGGGTGCTGATGAGCCTGCTGATCGTGGCGATCTGCTTTACAGCGGCGGGCGACCGGGGCGTGCTGGCGTGCCTGGTGACCATGCTGGTCTCTAAATTCCTGTTTGAAACGGTGAATTACATCCAGCACTACGGTCTGGTCCGCCTTCCCGGCACGCGGGTGGAGCCGCGACACAGCTGGGATTGCAATAACCGGGCCTCGTCGGCCGGTCTGTTGAACCTGACGCGCCACTCCGATCATCACACCCATCCGCGTCGTGAATACTGGAATTTGCAGGCGCACAGCTACGCGGTGGGAATCGAAAAAGGGTATGTCGCCCATATTTTTTACGCGCTGATCCCGCCGCTGTGGTTTAAGCGAATGGAGGCAAAACTCGCGTACTGGGACGAACACGTTGCCAGTGACGCAGAGCGTGCCCTGATCCGTCAGTCTGAATCATCCGCGGTTAAGTCCACTGTTCCCTGTGTTTCCGGAGAGTCCCATGAGTGAGCAATTTGATCGTCTGATTGAGCAAGCCTACCAGCGGTATCGTGGCCCCGCCTACCTGCGCTCGCCGATGGTGTCATGCGTGAAGGCCGGTATCCGCCTGATGGATCGGGTTGTGCCGGGGGCGACCGCCGACTGGCTGGGCAATCGGTTTTTTACGCCGCGCCGGGTGCCGACGCGTGCAGGCGATAAAGAGATGACGGCGCTGGCGAGCCGCATTGAGTCTCTCCCTTTGAGTAATGGTAAACATGCGGTGGTGTACCGCTGGGGCAGCGAGGGACCTACCGTGCTGTTAGCCCACGGCTGGGAGTCGAGGGCTTCCCACTTTGGCAGGCTGATCAAGACGCTGGTCGAAAAGGGGTTTCAGGTCATCGGGTTTGACGCCCCCGCACATGGCAACGCGGCTGGACGTCAGAGCAGCATCGTCGAGTTCATTGAAATCATTGAACAGCTGGCGCAGCAGGAAAGGGGTTTTGACGCGATTGTGGCGCACTCGTTTGGCGGGTTATCCGTTATTAATGCGGTAAAAGCGGGATTGCGGACCCGCGCGCTGGTTATCGTGGGGGCGCCGACGCACTTTAGCGGGCTGGTCACCAAATATGCCGCGATCCTGAATCTCCCGGGTCGTCAGCAGCAAAGGCTACGACGGTATATTGAAGGGTACTTTGGTATTGGCGAGGCGGTCTGGCAGCGCTTTAACGCCTATGAGGGGCTACAGCAGGTCGATCAGCCCGCCCTTGTTATTCACGACAGCAGCGATGACATCGTATTGCGGGTCGAAGCGGAATGCCTGGTCAACGCCTGGCCTGGCGCGAGGCTGGCAGAGACCCACGGTCAGGGGCATAACCCGCTGCGCCGTCCGGGGGAGGGCATCGACATGGTGATGGCGTATCTGGCTCCCTTGCTGGCGTCAGGCAATGAGCGTGATAACCCTGTCGCCTGAGAGCTGATAATAGCCCTGGATCCGGCTGCCCTTTACGCGTTGAGGTGACAGCGTTTGGGTCAGCTCCAGGGTGATCCTCTGCTGTTCAGGCGCGATGTGGCACACGCGGGCCGCGTCAAAATCGAGGGCGGGGCCAACCTCAGGATAGAGCGCCTTATAGAGACTCTCTTTTGCGGAAAAGGTGATGAGTAGCGCGCTGGCCTCGTCGATCTGGCTGGCGGCAAGACATTCCCGCTCCTGCAGTGTGGTAAACAGGTGCGCTGTCCGCTGCATCATCCCGGGGGCAAAAAACTCAATGTCGACGCCCGGCGTCAGGCCAGACGCCTCTGGCGCGATGACCGCCAGCGCCCACGCATGAGAATGTGACAGGCTTCCCCGCCAGCCGGAAGGCCACACCGGAGAACGATCCGGCGCGCTGCCCGGCGTAGTGTCACAGCCGAAGGATCTCAGCACCTGCTGCGCGGCATAACGTGCCGCAAGATACTCCGCCCTGCGTTTTACCACGGCGCTGTTGAGCGGAGCGGGAAAAGGGATGCCCCATTTATCAAAGAGCCCGTCATGGTAATCACGCGCGGTGAATGAGACCAGGCAGTAGCGCAGTGCGGGGAAAGGGGCGACGTTGCCCATCTCAACGGAGTGAATAAAAGGGGGCGCGGAATCCGTGTTTATCGCAGTAAACATAGCAGGGTTTCGGTATCTGTCGGGAGGACAGAATGCCATATAAGTGCGTGCCGGGTAAGGGGAATCACCCGGCCGCGGGAGAAAACGGTCAGGCCGTTACAGAATGGCTTTGATGCTCTGCGCCAGCGGCGTCGTTACGCGCCCGATCAGTTTGCTCAGCGTATGGCTATCGTCAAAAAGTCCCCCTTTGGAGGCACCGACATCGGAGTCCGCCAGCATATCTGCCAGCCCGGCAGGCAGGCCGACGCTTTTCAGCGCGGCGGCAAAATCCGCTTCACTGAGATTCTGATAGGTGACCGGCTTCCCGCTCTGCTTGCTGAGTTCAGCCGCCAGTTCGCTCAGCGTCCAGCCGTGGTCGCCCGCCAGTTCATACACCTTGCCCGCATGGCCCTCTTCAGCGATCACTTTCGCTGCCGCCGCGGCATAGTCTGCGCGGGTGGCAGAGGCAATTTTGCCTTCGCCTGCCGCACCAATAAACACGCCGTGTTCCAGCGCAGGCGGCGCGCTCGCCAGATAGTTTTCGGTATACCAGCCGTTGCGCAGCAGGGCATAAGGAATGCCGGACGCCGCCAGCGCGTTTTCAGTGGCAACGTGTTCAACGTGCAGACCGAGCGGTGATGTGTCCGCGTGCAGCAGGCTGGTGTAGGCGATA
The DNA here is from genome assembly GCF_055816065.1 of Enterobacter sp. PL_is511. Lineage (NCBI taxonomy): Bacteria > Pseudomonadati > Pseudomonadota > Gammaproteobacteria > Enterobacterales > Enterobacteriaceae > Enterobacter > Enterobacter sp. PL_is511. The sequence continues at coordinate 88,788 of NZ_JBVPGP010000019.1, forward strand.
AATTTCACTCCTGCCGTTTTGGCGGCGTTAATCACGTTCTGGTGCTGGGTTGCGCGCTGGCCGACTTCACTGGAAGAGATCAGCAGCAGTTTATCCACGCCGCTCAGCGCGGCGGCGAAGGCGGCTTCATCCGTGTAGTCTGCCTGACGCACCACTATCCCCTGCTGGCTTAAGGCTTGCGCTTTCGCCGGGTTACGTACGATGGCCACAATCTGGCTGGCCGGTACGGTTTTCAACAGCTGTTCGATAACGAGATGGCCAAGCTGGCCTGTAGCGCCGGTAATCGCGATCATGGTGAATCTCCTTCGTGTTTGTCTGATGTTGTGGCACACTAGCACCATAGCTAACTTTTAGTAAGTACGTACAAAAAGGTAAGTATGAAAACAACGATACCGACGCTCAGCGAACAAATGCGCGATGGCAATCTTTTCGCGGAGCAGTGCCCTTCACGCGAGGTGCTCAAACATGTGACCAGCCGCTGGGGTGTCCTGATCCTGCTGGCCCTTCGCCAGGGAACGCATCGCTTTAGCGATCTGCGCCGTAAAATGGGCGGGGTGAGCGAAAAGATGCTGTCCCAGTCGCTCCAGGCGCTGGAGCTGGACGGGTTTGTCGATCGCGTGTCGTATCCGGTGGTGCCGCCGCACGTAGAGTATAGCCTGACGCCGCTGGGCGTTGAGGTGAGCGAGAAGGTCGCCGCGCTGGCGGACTGGATTGAGGTTAATACGCCGAAGGTGATGGCGAACAGGGACGATCGCGCGGCGTAAAAGCCGGGTATGTGCGGCCTGATGCCCTCACCCTGGCCCTCTCCCACAGGGAGAGGGAACAAACACCAAAAACGGCAACGTGCGTTGCCGTTTTGCTTTTACTTGCTCAAGTCCACCTGATAAATCGCGAACCCGATATCATCCGTCGCGACCTGTTTCATCGGGTACTGCGCCTTCTGCTTAATAAACGCGGCTGCCTTATCGGACGGTGACGTTTCAAAACGGATATCCAGCGGCGTATCGCTGTGGATCGGCGCGAGACGCCAGTTGTTATCCACTGCCGGATGAATTTCTCCCGCTTTTTTCGACTCCGCGCTGATCCACGCCGCCAGCACCGAGCGGTTCTCATCTGGAGAAGCAAAGGCGATGTGGCTATCGCCCGTACCGGCAAACTTACCGCCGTAGGCACGGTAGTTATTGGTCACCACCAGGAAAGTGGCATTCGGGTCGATCGCCTTGCCGTTGAAGGTCAGGTTTTTGATGCGCTCCGCCTGCGGGTTGATCGCCTGACACTCGCCGTCATATTTCGCCGGCTGGGTGACGTCAATCTGGTAGTTCACGCCGTCGATCACGTCGAAGTTGTAGGTACGGAAGCCGTCCCAGTTAATCAGCGACTGCGGCTTGCTGCTGTGCGGATCAATCTGGTTAAACTGTCCGGCAGAGCACTCCAGCCACTCTTTCACCTCTTTCCCGGTGGCTTTAACCACCACCAAAGTATTCGGATAGAGGTAGAGATCGGCGGCGTTACGGAAGGTCAACTGGCCCTTTTCGACCTCCACATAGCTTGCCGGGTCATTCTTACGTCCGCCCACTTTGAATGGCGCTGCGGCCGACAGGAGAGGCAGTTTTGCCAGATCCGGATCGCCCTGCACAAAGTGCTCGGCATAGGCTTTCTGCGCCATATTGACGACCTGAACGGTCGGGTCATCCTGCACCAGCGCCAGGAAGCTGTACATGTTGTCGGCGGATTTGCCGATCGGCTTGCTGACGAATTCGCGCGTGGCGTCGTGATCGTGCTTCAGCACGTCGACCAGTTTTTTATCTTCAGCCGCCAGAGATTTTTTAGCCGCAGCGTCGTAAATCGGGCGCGCTTCAGCTTTCGACTGCGTCACCTTCCAGCTGCCGCTGTCGTTGTTCAGCACCAGGTCCACCACGCCCAGATGGTCGCCCCACATGCCCGGCATCACCGACGGCACGCCGTTGAGCGTGCCTTTCTCAATGTCCGCCCCTTTGATGCTGGCAAAATCTTTGCCCGGGAAGACCGCGTGGGCATGGCCGAAGAGGATCGCGTCGACACCCGGGACCTCACTGAGGTAGTAAACGGAGTTTTCTGCCATGGCCTGGTACGGATCGGCGGAGAGACCCGAATGGGCGACAACGACCACCAGATCGGCGCCTTTTTTACGCATTTCCGGCACGTATTTGCGCGCGGTTTCGGTGATGTCGTTCACGGTCACTTTACCGTCGAGGTTGGCTTTATCCCACGTCATGATCTGCGGCGGGACAAAACCGATATAGCCGATTTTTAGCGTCTGTTTTTTACCGTCCTTGTCGACGACGCTTGTCTCTTTAATCAGGTAAGGGGTAAAGAGCGGCTTTTGGGTCTTAACGTCGATGATATTGGCGTTAACGTACGGGAATTTTGCACCTGCAAGGGCATCGTGCAGGTATGTCAGACCGTAGTTGAATTCATGGTTGCCAAGGTTACCGACGGTATAGTCCAGAGTGTTCATCGCTTTATAAACAGGATGGATCTCGCCTTTTTTCAGCCCCTTGGTCGCCATGTAATCCCCGAGCGGACTGCCCTGAATGAGATCGCCATTATCGACCAGCACGCTGTTTTTCACTTCGCCACGTGCGGCATTGATCAAACTTGCCGTACGTACCAGTCCGAATTTTTCCGTCGGGGTATCTTTGTAGTAATCGAAGTCCATCATGTTGCTGTGCAGATCGGTCGTTTCCAGAATACGCAGATCTACCGTCGCCGCCTGAACGCTCGCTGCTATCAGCGTCGCCAGAAGCGTTGCACTAAACTTAATCATCAGAGGAGTCCTTTTTTCGATGCAGACCACAAAAGAGTATGTATCTATAGCTTGTTGCTTACAGAAATGTGAATCCTGACAGAAAAATGTAACCTGAAACCGGAATTGCTTCACAGATAGCGGAATTGTTCACATTACGATATAACTAAAACAAAGAGTTAACCTCACTGCGTTAACAAAGAGGTGGAAAATGCTAGATAAAATTTGTCAGCTCGCACGGGATGCGGGAGATGCCATCATGCAGGTGTATGACGGTAGTAAACCTATGGAGGTGGTCAGCAAAGCCGACGACTCTCCGGTCACGGCGGCAGATATTGCGGCGCATAAGGTGATCCTGAAAGGGTTACAGGCCTTAACGCCGGACATCCCCGTCCTGTCAGAAGAAGCGCCGCAAAGCTGGGAGGAGCGTCAGCACTGGCAGCGCTACTGGCTGGTCGATCCGCTGGACGGGACAAAAGAGTTCATCAAGCGCAACGGTGAATTCACCGTCAATATCGCCCTGATTGAAAAGGGAAAAGCGGTGCTGGGCGTGGTCTATGCGCCGGTCATGAAAGTGATGTACAGCGCCGCAGAAGGGAAGGCGTGGAAGGAAGAGTGCGGCGTGCGCAAGCAGATCCAGGTGCGCGATGCGCGTCCACCGCTGGTGGTGATTAGCCGCTCGCACAGCGACAGCGAGCTGCAGGAGTATCTGCAACAGCTGGGTGAACACCAGACCACCTCGATTGGCTCATCGCTGAAATTCTGTCTGGTAGCGGAAGGCCATGCGCAGCTCTACCCCCGCTTCGGGCCAACCAACGTCTGGGATACCGCCGCCGGGCATGCCGTTGCAGCGGCAGCCGGGGCACACGTTCATGACTGGCAGGGCAAGCCGCTGGACTATACCCCGCGCGAATCCTTCCTCAACCCCGGCTTCCGCGTCTCGATTTATTGAGCCAGCAGCTTATGCAGCAGGTCAACAACCTGCTGCACCTCTTCCTGGGTTAATGCCCCGTCTTTCACCCACTGAACGCGACCTTCTTTATCCAGCACGATAATGGCGGAGCTCTCTTCTTCCAGTTGCCAGGCCTTACGGGTGACGCCGTTGCTGTCGACGATAAACTGCGACCACGGGTAGAGCTTTTTATTGCTCTCAAGGCTTGAGCGCACAAACATCCCGGAGCCCGGAATGGCGTCATCGGTATTCACGATCGTGGTGGTCTGGTAGCGGTCGTGAGGGAATTTTGCGGCCTTGATCGCTTCCACCAGGTTGGCATTTTTCTCTTTTGCGGATGTACGACCGGCAATATGTTGTACAACTCTCACTTTGCCCGCGAGCTGCGCGCTATTCCAGGCTTTGTAGCTAAACTTATCATTGTCGAGAATCAATTCTCCCCGGTCAGCAATGCCGACTGGCGGTACACGTTGTCCTTTTTCAATGCTGTGAGCGGAAGCCCACAGGGGCAGCAGCAGGCAGGCTGCTGCAAGGATATTACGTAGGGTCATGGCGTTTCCTTATTGTTTGCAGGTGATCCGACCACTTGGTCTTGCGCTTTTAATGATAAGTGCGATCAATGTGGTTTTCCCGCAATCCCGATGCCAGTTTGCGGGTGAACGCACATATCCATGAAAAAACGACGGCTTATACTGCTCTCAGTCACGCTTTGCAAAGATTATTCTGAATAATTGTAATCAAACGGTAAATAAACTTATGCACACTGGGTAACACCGTAGTTCTGGTCTATAGTCATTGGGCATTAAAATTTGCGCTCAGGACAGTCGGGCCGATTGTGGCACCGCAAGAGCGTATGATTCGCAGGAGATACAAGAATGAAAATTTTCCAACGCTACAACCCGCTTCAGGTGGCGAAGTACGTGAAGATCCTGTTCCGTGGACGGTTGTATATCAAGGATGTTGGCGCTTTTGAGTTTGATAAGGGCAAGATCCTTGTCCCAAAAGTGAAGGACAAACAGCACCTGTCTGTGATGTCCGAAGTCAACCGTCAGGTTATGCGTCTGCAGACTGAGATGGCTTAACCAACGTGCTATGCAGTAGTTAAAAAGACGGCTCCCGATGGGAGCCGTTGATGTTTGTGAGGGCCAGAACGTTACGCCGACACCTTCTCTTCCGCGTCCGGCAGCTTCGGCACCAGTACGGTCGGTTTGTTGTCGATGCGCGTCACCAGCAGCTGGTCGATGCGGTAGTTATCAATATCCACCACCTCAAACTTGTAGCCGGAGAACTTCACCGAGTCGGTACGTTTCGGGATCTTACGCAGCATAAACATCATAAAGCCGCCGATGGTCTCGTAGTTGCCGGACTGCGGGAACTCGTCGATATCCAGCACGCGCATCACGTCTTCAATCGGCGTGCCGCCATCAATCAGCCATGAATTATCGTCACGCTGAACAATCTGCTCTTCCAGCCCCTGGCCAACCAGGTCGCCCATCAGCGTGGTCATCACGTCGTTCAGGGTGATAATACCCACCACCAGCGCGTATTCGTTCATGATAACCGCGAAGTCTTCCCCGGCGGTTTTGAAACTTTCCAGCGCTTCTGAGAGCGTCAGGGTGTCCGGCACAATCAGGGTATTGCGGATCTGCACGCCGCTGTTGAGCGCCAGGCTCTGGTTCGCCAGCACGCGGTTCAGCAGGTCTTTGGAGTCGACGTAACCGATGATGTGGTCGATATCTTCATTACAGACCAAGAACTTGGAGTGCGGATGCTGCGCCACTTTGTTCTTCAGGCTCTGCTCATCTTCATGTAAATCGAACCAGATAATGCTTTCACGGCCCGTCATGGAAGACGGCACGGTACGGGATTCCAGTTCAAATACGTTCTCAATCAGCTCGTGCTCCTGCTTGCGCAGCACACCGGCCAGCGCGCCGGCTTCCACGACCGCATAAATGTCGTCAGAGGTGATGTCGTCTTTACGCACCATCGGCAGCTTAAAGATGCGGAAAATCACGTTCGCCAGGCCGTTGAAGAACCACACCAGCGGACGAAACACGTACAGACAGAAGCGCATCGGGTTGATGATACGCAAAGCCACAGCTTCTGGCGCAATCATACCGATGCGTTTCGGGGTCAGGTCGGCAAAGAGGATAAACAGGCCGGTGACCAGCGAGAAGGAGAGGATAAAGCTCAGCTGTTCGGCCAGCTCAACGGACATGTACTTAACAAAGAGGCTATAAAACGCCGGGGAAAACGCCGCATCGCCCACGATACCGCCGAGAATGGCGACCGCGTTGAGGCCGATCTGCACCACGGTGAAGAACATGCCGGGGTTTTCCTGCATTTTCAGAATGCGGGTGGCATTGATGTTGCCTTCATCGGCAAGCAGCTTCAGTTTGATTTTACGGGACGCGGCCAGCGAGATCTCAGATATCGAGAAAAATGCACTGACGGCAATCAGACAAAGTATTACTAAAATACTGTTTAACATAGTTTATCCGGCTTCTCGCCAGATCCTCAGAAGGGGAATTGATACCATTTGTGTGAAAACACATTGAACGTCAGCTCGTAGCGTTGAGCCGATTATTTCAGCGGGTAGTATAGCGTAAAGAGATGTAAATCTGCCAGAGGTCACATTTTTGGCATAAAACAGACCGGACAGCGGGCGCTGTCCGGTACATCGCGTTATTTCACGGTAGACAGGCGGACATCGCCCACCGCCCGACGGGTGGCATCGCCTCCCCATACCTGATCGTATTCATAGCCCGTGAGCTGCTTAATCACCACGCGGGTCCCGGCGTCGCAGTCGCGGTAATCGCCACCCAGCTTACGGCGCGCAATCTCCTTCAGAAGCAGCTTGTGCGTCTCACGGGTGAGCTTGAACCTGTAGGTGGTGAAGAAGCTGACCGCCAGCAGGGCTGCCGTTGCGAAGATCATCAGGCCGATAATTGCCCCCAGCGCGCTTTCAGGCTGCGCGCCGCTGCCCTTCACAAAGCCGGACTCCTGCAGCACCAGGCCAATGATCATGATGGCAATCGCCACCGTGCTCTTGCGGGTCAGGACCATCACGCCGGCAAAAATCCCTTCGCGGCGCTGCTGGGTCACCATCTCGTCAATATCCGGAATGAAGCTGTAGATATTCCACGGAATATAGTAGAGGCCAGAGCGGGCGGCACCGAGCAGAATAAAGACCGCGGAGAACAGCAGCGTCGGTACCTGCGTTTTAGTGAGGTAGACCGTAAACAGGAAGGCCAGCACCAGGAAGATACAGCCGTAAGCGAGCCGCAGGGCGGCAGACGGCGTGACGTTCAGCCGGTTCAGCAACAGCATAAATCCATAGGTGCCGGGTACCGAGGCGAAGGCCGCAATGCTCAGCCAGCCGGAAACCGCCGAGGCATCCTGGCTCAGGCAATACACGACGTAATAGGTAAAGACCGAACCGAACACGTCCATCGCCGTGAACGAAAAGATGTAAATAATGATATGCAGGCGAAACGCGCGAATACGGAAGGAGGAAAAGAGATCCAGCACCAGATATTTCAGGTGATTGAGTATCCCGCTGCTGCGCTGGTTGTCCACTTTAAAATCTGACTCTTGATGCACATCCTTTGCTTCCCAGGTGGTGTACCAGGTAATAAATACCGCAAGGCAGAACACGCAGGAAAATATCAGCCCGGTGAGGGTATAGGTAAAAGGATTATCTTTACCCGTAAACTGCATAATCACGCCGGGAACCGAAACCGCAAGAAAACCGCCCAGCTGGGAGCAGATCATCCGCACGCCTGAGAGGCGGCTACGCTCTTCATACCGGTTCGTCATCTCAGCCGCCAGGGTCTCCCAGGGTACCAGCACCATCGCCGACAGCAGCTCAATAGAGAGGTAAGTGCCCAGGTAATACCAGTAACCCATGTCCGTCATCCACAGCAGGGCATACAAAAACATGAGCGGTGAACTGAGTAATAAAAAGAAGCGGCGACGACCAAATTTACGCCCGAGCCAGGTATCCCCGAAGTTATCGGTGATATAGCCCATAATCGGGCTTAATAGTGCATCAATCACGCGGGCAATGGCGAATATAGATCCCGCTTCAATGACTGAGAGTCCGCAATAGGTGGTGTAAAAAAATAACAGCCAGGTGCCGATAATGGTAAACGCACCCCCGCCAAAAAGATCGGTTACGCCGTAGCCGAGCGCCACGCCATAACCCACTCTACGTTCAGTTGGTTTGACCATAATAATATCCAGTGTAGGGTAATGATTAACCCGTTTTCTCGGGTCGTTTTTTATTAAGTGCTGGAATACAAATTACGTTCTAGTTATTGATATCTATCCATTGTTTTAACTGAGATGAGCGGTAAATAGCCTCCACAAGCTTGAGTGAATGTCCGGCTTCACGGATGTCGGTGTAATCCATGTTTCCCGGGTGGGTGATAGCGTGATAAAACCGGCGGATCGCCTGCTCGTGCCCCAGTCCCCAGTAGCTTTTGATCTGGCCGTCAGGGGAGTTATCGCTGGCCAGCCTGAGCCGCTCGCCGCGGGCGATGCACCAGAGCACGTTGTTATGCAGCAGCAGCGAGCCCTGTTCACAGTGGATCTCCATCAGAAGCGGGGAATCGGTGGTATTGCAGTTGCTGGCGTAAAACAGGCCGCGGGCGCCGTTGGCAAAGTGCAGCGTGGCCATCGCGCTGTCTTCCCCTTCGGTCACGTCCGCCAGCTCGCCGCTGTCCACCACGCCTTTCACGCGCGTTACGCCGCCTGCGAACCACTGCATCAGGTCGAGGGTATGAATGGCCTGGTTGATCAGCAGGCTGCCCCCTTCCGTTGCCAGCCGCCCGCGCCACGGGCTTTCGGTGTAGTACGCGCCCGAGCGTGACCAGGTCAGCACGGCCTTAATGCTGAGCATTTTTCCCAGCTCGCCGTCCTCCAGCATCTGGCGAATGCGCAGGCTGGTGGGGTTGAGGCGGTTCTGGTAGCACACGCCGAGCAGACCCGACGCCTGTTCGGCGGCGCGGGTGATATCCACGAGTTCGCTGCTGTTCATGCCCACCGGTTTTTCGCAGAAAACATGCTTCCCGGCGGCGAGCGCCGCCAGGATCATGTTCTTATGCTCGAAATGCGGCGTGCAGATGTGGACCACGTCGATGGCATCATCCAGCAGCATTTCCCGGTAATCCTGATAGAAGCGGCACTGATAGCGCATTGCCAGCTCCAGCCCTTTGACGCTGTCGATGTCCACCAGCGCGCGTAGCGCGACGTTGGGGAGCAGGCGCAACGCATTCACATGGCAGCCGTGAATCGCCCCGGCACCGATAACCGCCGTGTTCAGGATCGTCATTGTCGCCTCCCGTTATTCCGTCGCGTTGGCCTGCATCTGGGCCTTCACGCAGAGCTCCGCCGCTTTGAAGGCGTGCGCCTGCGTCATGGCGTTTTCGGTACGATGCAGACAGTCGAGGATCAGTTCGCCAAAGAACGGGAACCCGACCTGTCCGGCGACCGGATAGCGGAATTCCCCCTCTTTATTGACGAGATAAACCACGTCCTGCTCGCCGCGGGTGAGATCGACATATTTGCGGATCTCGATATACCCGTCGGTGCCGAGCAGCGTCAGACGGCCGTCGCCCCAGGTTGAGAGCCCGTCCGGGGTGAACCAGTCGCAGCGGAAATAGCCGCTGGCGCCGTTTTCGCCTCTGATCGTCGCGTCGCCGAAATCTTCAAATGCCGGATGCTGCGGATGGTTGAAATTGCGTGCCTGGCTGGCGACCACGCATGCCTCACTGTTGCCCGTGTAAAACAGAAATTGCTCAATCTGGTGGCTGCCGATGTCGCACAGAATGCCGCCAAAATAGCGACGATCGTAGAACCAGTCCGGGCGGCCGGCCCCTTCCCGGTGCGGGCCGGTTCCCAGGGTTTGCACCACGCGGCCAATGGCCCCCTGCTGCACCAGCTGTCCGGCAAACACCGCGCTCTCGACGTGCAGGCGTTCGCTGTAGTACACGGCATATTTCCGCCCGGTTTTCTCAACCATCGCTTTGGCATCCGCCAGCTGTTCAAGAGTGGTGAGCGGCGCTTTATCCGTGAAGTAGTCCTTGCCTGCGGCCATGGCTTTCAGCCCCAGCGCACAGCGCTCGGAGGGGATGGCCGCACCGGCCACCAGACGCACCTCGTCGTCGTTGAGTATCACCTCCAGCGACTCCGCCACTTTTGCCTGCGGGTATTGCTGGATGAATTTATCCACTTTGGCCGGATCGGGATCGTACACCCATTTCAGGGTGGCTCCGGCTTCAATCAGCCCGTTACTCATCCCGTAGATATGGCCGTGGTCGAGCGCGGCAGCGGCAAAAACAAATTCCCCCTCGCGGACAACCGGCTGGGGTTTACCCACCGGGGCGTAGTTCATTCCGTCATTTTTGTTCATGGTGTCACTCCTTAATCCAGATCTTTGCCAAGGGGGATCGCACCCACTTCGCTGAAGTTGGCGACGCTTGCGGATTTTTCATAAAAACGGGGGGCGAGGGCATTCGTCCCGCCGGTACGGTAAAACGGGTCATCGCGCTGAATCGGCAGCGAGACCACGGTGCGGGTAATGGCGGATTTGTAGATCGCGGTAATCAGCTCCAGCGAGCGTTTGCCCTGCAGGCCATCCACTAACGGCGCCGTGCCGTGCTCAATGGCGGAAAGCAGGTCATTAATCTGCCCGGTGTGCAGCGTCCACTCGAGCTTCGGCGTCTCCTGAAAAACGGCGTTGAGCTGCGCTTCTCGCTGCTGGTCGTGGGTTTCCTGCGGGAAGCCGTTATCGGCGCTGACGCTGGCAAAGGCCTGCCACGGCGCAGAGATACGTGCCTTGTCACCCTGAATAATGATTTTCTGGTCTTCCCCGTGGTGCACGACCGAGGCGGTAAGCTGGGTGAGCGCGCCGCTGGGGTATTTGAAGATCGCGGCGCTGAGGTCTTCGACTTCAGCGTTGTCGTGCGCCACGTTGGTCATCATCGCCACCACCTCGGACGGGAAGCCGAGCATCCACTGAATGGCGTCGATGTGGTGAACCGCGTGGTTAAGGGTGCAGCCGCCGCCCTCTTTTTCCCAGGTGCCGCGCCACCACAGGTCGTAGTAGCAGTGTCCGCGCCACCAGAAGGAGTCCACCTGCGCGTGGCAAACCTTGCCCGCAAGCTCCGAATCCAGCGCTGCTTTTAAGCGCCAGAAGGCATCGGTAAAGCGGTTTTGGGCAATGATGGAGAGCGTTTTGCCGCTGGCCTTTTGTGCGGCGATCATCGCGTCGCACTCCTCCAGCGAGGCGGCCATCGGTTTTTCGCACAGCACGTGGCAGCCCGCGTTCAGGGCATCAATGCCGATCTCTGCGTGGACGTAGGGCGGCGTGCAGACGTCGACGATATCGATATCCGGCTCTGACGCCAGCATCTGCTGGTGGCTGTCATACACCCGGGCGTCCGTCAGGCCGTAGCGCGTTTTTTTCTCGTGGGCTTTTTCCGGGTAGATATCCACCAGCGCGACGATCCGGCAGCGCTGACCAAACTGCAAATAGCCCTGAATATGGTTGTGCGAGATATTCCCTGTTCCCACGATAGCGACATTTAACATCGTTTCTTCTCCGGAGTTACCAGGTGCCGGAGGCATCCAGCGTGACGCTGGCTGTCTCTTTAGCCACTGAGGTGCTGATGAGCTGCTGAAGCAGGCGCAGATACTGTTTTTCGTTGAGCGGGAGTTCGACCCAGTCGTCGGTCCAGGTGGAGAGGTGCATGGCATTGGAGAGCGTCAACCCGCGGATCCCTTCCAGACCCGGCGCAATGAGCGGTTCGCCGCGCAGGATGGCGGCACAGAAGTTGGCGGTAATGACGTGGTGTTCGCTGCATTCCGGGGCGACGGGAAGCGTGACCTCCCAGCATTCAGGCTCTCCAAAACCGTTTTGCCAGCGGGCGTTGAAGGCGGTTTCAGATTCCCGCAGCCGCCAGTAGCGCAGCTTGCCCTCTTCGACGACCACCTTGCCGCGATCGCCGACGATTTCCAGCCGGTTGGTGCCCGGCGTTTCCGCCACGGTGGTGATAAACACGCCCGTCGCGCCGTTGGCATACTCGGCGTAGGCGGTGACCTCGTCTTCCACTTCGATTTGACGATGCTTACCGAACTGGCAGAACGCGCGCAGGCGGACCGGCATGCCGACCAGCCACTGCCAGAGATCGAGCTGGTGCGGGTCCTGGTTGAGCAGCACGCCGCCGCCTTCCCCTTTCCAGGTGGCGCGCCAGCCGCCGGAGTTGTAATAGCTCTGCGAGCGATACCAGTTGGTGATGATCCAGTTGGAGCGGCGGATCTCACCCAGCTCGCCGCTGTCGATCAGATCTTTCACCTTCTGATAGAGCGGGTTCGGGCGCTGGTTGTACATGATGCCGAACACCACATCGCACGCCTGGGCGCAGGCGTTCATCTCCTGTACCTGGGCGGTATACACGCCCGCCGGTTTTTCACACAGGGTGTGGATGCCGTTGCGCATCGCCAGCATCGACAGGCGCGGATGCTCGTAATGCGGCGTAGCGACAATCACCGCGTCGATAAGCCCGCTCTGGAGCATCTCCTGCGCGTCGCTGAACACGGGGAGGGTGCCGACCAGCTGGCGAATGGCCGGATGCTTTTCCGGCGCATTATCACAAACTGCGGCAAGGCAGGCGTCGCTGACCGTACCCGCCAGTAAATAACGCGCGTGGACCGTACCGATATTACCTATTCCAATAATGCCAAAACGTACCTTCTCCATGTCACACCTTAATTTCAGTTGAAATGAGTGATGACCGGAAAATAGGAAAGGGGAGCGGTAGCGACAATGTGTTTTTGTGAGAATACTCGCAAGGTGATTAAGTAATCTCCAGGCGTTTTGAAATTTGGTTTTAAAATCAAAGGACTGTTTCTGCAAATATTTGCAAAAACTGAATGAGAGCGAGGTCACACTATGCCGGGCAAGTTAAAAATGGAGGAAATTGCGGCCCTGACGGGCTATTCCGTCAGCACGGTTTCGCGGGTATTAAGCGGCAAGTCTTATACCAGCGATAAAGCCAGGGAGGCGATCGTTCGCACCGCGCGAGAATTAGGGGTACTGGAGTCCATGGCGAGCGGAAGACTGCTAATTAACGGAATCGCTGTTTTTGCGCCGGAAAGAACCTTTCAGGGACGCGGGGATATTTTTTATCTGGAAGTGACGAAAGGAATTGCGGAAGCCTGCGCGCGGCATAATGTGTGGGTCACGTGCTGTGGTTTAGAAGAACAGCATGCCGATGTGAAAGTCTTTATGGAAAAGGCTAGTCATAAGAATATCAACGCGATAATTATTATTGGCACTGATGATTCCACCATATTTAAACTGGCCAGCACGCTGAATAAGCCCTGCGTGTTGATTAATTCCGTCGATCGGGATCGGGTGCTGGATGCCGTGTCGCCCGATCACCGGGCGATTGGCTTCACCGCCATGCAGTACCTTTTCGAGCAGGGGCATCGCCGCGTGCTCACGCTCACCTGCCTGCGTCGGGATACGCTGTACGCGCGTCTGGACGGCATCAAAGAGGCGTATCGCCATTTTCACGTCGCCTTTGACCCGCAGCGCGATTTGCTCGTGACGGAGTGGTTTACCGCGGAAGAGGCCGAGCAGGCGCTGGATGCGTGGTTAGTGAGTCATGATCGTTCCCAGTGGCCGGAGGTGATTTTCCCGAACAGTACCCGCATGGTGGAAGGGGTGGTGAGGGTGCTAACGCGCCACGGGCTGCGCATTCCGGAAGACATTTCGCTGATTACGACCGATTTTGCATGGAATTTAGCGCACCGTCTGGAAAAACCGGTCACCGGCGTCACGGTGCCCTGCCGCGAGCTGGGGATTGAGGCCGTTCACCTGCTGCAAACGCGGCTCAACCGACCGCAGGCAGCGGTCTTTAACCTGCTGTTACAGGGCAAAGTGATGGATTACGGGTCGGTCAGCAACGCCACGCGCCACGCGGCTCGCGTGGCGCTGGATGAGTAATCAGGCCAGCTGTGGCGGCAGGCAGACGCCGATGCCCCCGATGCCGCAGTAGCCGTACGGGTTTTTATGCAGGTACTGCTGGTGATCGTCCTCGGCGTAGTAGAACGGTTTCGCCGTCGCGATTTCCGTGGTCACCTCGCGCGTATCGCCCGCTTCACGCATGGCCTGCTGGAAACGCTCCAGGCTGGCGCGCGCGGCGGCATCCTGCTCAGGCGTGAGCGGATAGATAGCCGAACGGTACTGGGTGCCGTGGTCGTTGCCCTGTCGCATGCCCTGCGCCGGGTCATGGTTTTCCCAGAAGACCTGCAGAAGCTGCTCGTAGCTAATTACCGAAGGGTCATAGACCACGCGTACCGCTTCCGCATGCCCGGTTTCGCCGGAACAGACTTCGCGATAGGTAGGATTTGGCGTGTAACCGCCCGTGTAGCCAGCCGCCGTGCTGTAAACGCCGGGCAACTGCCAGAAGAGGCGCTCAACGCCCCAGAAGCAGCCCATGGCGAACAGGGCGATTTCCATTCCCTCCGGCACGTTGGTCATGGAATGGCCATTGACGGCGTGTAAGGTCGCCACAGGCATAGGGGTGTTGCGTCCCGGTAATGCATCGGTTTGTGAAACCAGATGCTTTTTGTCGAATAAACTCACGATGGGGCCTCCCGGGGTGCGATGTTTCAGTTAAGGTTGTCACGAAGCGTTTAATTGAACACAATAAATGCGCTGAATGAGTCTAGATTTAATCATAAGAAATATTTGGGTGTTACACCCATTTTCAACCCGCGATTCGGGTTTTTGGCCAACAGGCCGTATTTTGCCGCGGAGCGGCACTTCATTTGCTTCCAGGGTGGAAACAGGGATATTCAGGAGAAAACGTGACAAAAATCCGCCAGTTATGTTTAGTCAGTGTGTTGCTGACAAGCGGGATTGCCAGCGCGGCGAATGTCCGTTTGCAGGTTGAGGGGTTATCCGGGGCGCTGGAAAAAAACGTGCGTGCGCAGCTATCGACCATCCAGAGTGATGAGGTGACGCCGGACCGGCGTTTTCGCGCGCGCGTCGATGATGCGATCCGCGAGGGGCTGAAAGCGCTGGGGTATTACGAACCCACCATTGATTTTGATCTTCGCCCGCCGCCAAAGAAGGGGCGCCAGGTCCTCATTGCCCGCGTTTCGCCCGGTGAGCCGGTACTGATTGGCGGCACGAACGTCATCCTGCGCGGCGGGGCGCGTACCGATCGGGACTACCTGGACCTGCTCAGCACGCGGCCAAAAGTCGGCACCGTGCTCAACCACGGTGACTACGACCATTTCAAAAAAGAGCTGACGAGCGTTTCCCTGCGTAAGGGCTACTTTGACAGCCAGTTCAACAAAAGCCAGCTGGGCATTGCGCTGGCGCGACGTCAGGCCTTCTGGGATATCGACTACGACAGCGGGGAACGCTACCGCTTTGGCGACGTGACGTTTGAAGGTTCGCAAATTCGTGAAGAGTACCTGCAAAACCTCGTGCCGTTCAAAAAAGGGGATTACTACCAGTCGAGCGATCTCGGAGAGCTGAACCGACGCCTCTCAGCTACCGGCTGGTTTAACTCCGTGGTTGTCGCGCCGGAATTTGATAAGTCTCGCAAAACCAAGGTGTTGCCGCTGCATGGCGTTGTTTCGCCGCGCACCGAGAACACCATTGAGACCGGTGTTGGCTACTCGACGGATGTGGGACCACGCGTGAAAACCTCGTGGAAAAAACCGTGGATGAACTCGTACGGTCACAGCCTGACCACCAGCCTGAGCCTCTCTGCGCCCGAGCAGCAGCTGGACTTCAGCTACAAAATGCCGCTGCTGAAAAATCCGCTTGAGCAATATTACCTTCTGCAGGGCGGTTTCAAGCGCACCGATTTAAACGACACAAAGCAGGACTCTACGACGCTTGCGGTCTCCCGCTTCTGGGATCTCTCCAGCGGCTGGCAGCGCGCCATTAACCTGCGCTGGAGCCTGGACCACTTTACCCAGGCCAACGTCACCAATACCACCATGCTGCTTTATCCGGGCGTGATGATCAGCCGTACCCGCTCGCGTGGGGGCCTGATGCCGACCTGGGGCGACTCGCAGCGCTACTCCATCGATTATTCCAACTCCGCCTGGGGCTCCGACGTGGACTTCTCCGTCATGCAGGCGCAAAACGTCTGGATCCGTACGCTGTACGACAAACATCGCTTTGTGATGCGCGGCAATCTCGGCTGGATTGAAACGGGAGATTTCGAGCGCGTTCCGCCGGACCTGCGCTTCTTCGCCGGGGGCGACCGCAGCATTCGCGGGTATAAGTACAAATCGATCTCACCTGAGAACGAAAAGGGCCAGCTGACCGGTGCGTCAAAACTGGCCACGGGATCGCTGGAGTACCAGTACAACGTCAGCGGAAAGTGGTGGGGCGCCATGTTTGTTGACGGCGGTGAAGCGGTGAACGATATCCGCCGCAGCGACTTTAAAACCGGCGCGGGCGTCGGCGTGCGCTGGCAGTCACCCGTCGGGCCCATCAAGCTCGATTTTGCCGTGCCTGTCGGCGACAAAGATGAACACGGATTACAGTTTTACATCGGTCTGGGGCCTGAATTATGAGTTTATGGAAGAAAATAAGCCTCGGAGTGCTGATCTTTATCGTGCTGCTGCTCGGGACGGTGGCGTTTCTGGTAGGAACGACGACCGGGCTGCATCTGCTGTTTAACGCCGCGAACCGCTGGGTGCCGGGGCTGGAGATTGGTCAGGTGACGGGCGGCTGGCGCGACCTGCGCCTGAAGAACATCCGCTATGAACAGCCGGGCGTGGCGGTCAACGCCGGGGAGTTCCATCTCGCGGTGAAGCTGGGCTGTTTGCGGGACAGCAAGCTCTGCGTCAACGATCTGTCGCTAAAAGATGTCAACGTGGCGATAGACTCGAAGAAAATGCCGAAGTCTGCGCCGGTTGAAGAAGAAGACAGCGGCCCGCTGAATCTCTCCACGCCATACCCGATCGCGCTTTATCGGGTGGCGCTCGATAACGTCAACATCAAAATCGACGACACCACCGTGTCCGTGATGGATTTCACCTCCGGCCTGCGCTGGCAGGAGAAAAACCTCACCCTGACGCCAACGTCCCTGCAGGGCTTGCTGATCGCGCTGCCGAAAGTGGCCGACGTGGCGCAGGAAGAGATCGTCGAGCCGAAGATCCAGAACCCGCAGCCAGAAGAGAAGCCGCTGGGCGAAACGCTGAAAGACCTCTTCTCGAAGCCAGTGCTGCCGGAAATGACCGACGTACATCTGCCGCTGAACCTTAACATTGAGGAATTCAAAGGCGAACAGCTGCGCCTGACCGGTGATACCGACCTGACGGTCTATAACATGCTGCTGAAGGTCAGCAGCATTGACGGCAACATGAAGCTCGACGCGCTGGATATCGACACCAACCAGGGCTCGGTGAATGCGTCGGGTAATGCGCTGCTGCGCGACAGCTGGCCGGTGGATATCACGCTGAATAGCACCCTGAACATCGACCCGCTGAAAGGCGAGAAAGTGAAGGTCAAGGTGGGCGGGGCGCTGCGCGATAAGCTCGATGTTGGCGTGAATCTCTCCGGCCCGGTGGAAATGGCCCTGCGTGCGCAAACCCAGCTGGCGGAAGCCGGGCTGCCGCTCAATCTTGAGGTTGTCAGCAAGCAGCTTTCCTGGCCGTTCACCGGCGAAAAGCAGTTCCAGGCCGATGACCTGAAGCTGAAGCTGAGCGGCAAGATGACCGACTACACGCTCTCGTTCCGCACCGCGGTGAAGGGGCAGGGCGTGCCGCCCGCGAACATCACCCTGGATGCGAAGGGCAACGAACAGCAGGTCAACCTTGACAAGCTGACCGTCGCGGCGCTGGAAGGTAAAACCGAGCTGACCGCGCTGCTCGACTGGCAGCAGGCGATCAGCTGGCGCGGCGAGCTGAAGCTGACGGGTATTAACACCGCCAAAGAGGTGCCGGACTGGCCGTCGAAGCTGGATGGCCTGATTAAAACGCGCGGCAGCCTGTACGGCGGCACGTGGCAGATGGACGTGCCGAAGATCAAGCTCACCGGGAACGTGAAGCAGAACAAGGTAAACGTTGAAGGCTCGGTGAAAGGCAACAGCTATCTGCAGTGGGTTATCCCGGGCCTGCACGTGGCCCTGGGTCGCAACACGGCGGATATCAAAGGCGAGCTGGGGGTGAAAGATCTCAATCTGGATGCCACCATCGACGCGCCGAATCTGGATAACGCCCTGCCGGGGCTTGGCGGTACGGCGAAGGGGCTCGTGAAGGTGCGCGGCACGGTAGACGCGCCGCAGCTGCTGGCGGATATCACCGCCAATAACCTGCGCTGGCAGGAGCTGAGCGTTGCCCGCGTTCGCGTGGAAGGGGATGTGAAATCCACCGACCAGATCGGCGGTAACCTGAACCTGCGCGTGGAACGTATTTCTCAGCCGGACGTGAACATTAGCCTGGTCACCCTGGACGCTAAAGGCAACGAGAAACAGCACGACCTGCAGCTACGCATGCAGGGTGAGCCGGTCTCCGGCCAGCTGCACCTGACCGGCAGCTTCGACCGCAAAGAGGAGCGCTGGAAAGGGACGCTGGATAATACCCGTTTCAACACCCCTGTTGGGCCGCTGACGCTGTCGCGCGCCATCGCGCTGGACTACCGCAACGCCGAGCAGAAGATCAGCATTGGGCCGCACTGCTGGACCAACCCGAATGCGGAGCTGTGCGTGCCGCAGACCATCGATGCGGGCGCGGAAGGGCGCGCGCAGATCAACCTCAACCGCTTCGATCTGGCGATGCTGAAGCCGTTTATGCCGGATACCACGCAGGCCAGCGGCGTCTTCAGCGGGAAAGCCGATGTCGCCTGGGACACCACCAAAGAGGGGCTGCCGCAGGGCAGCGTGACGCTCTCCGGGCGTAACGTGAAGGTGACGCAGGAGGTCAACGACGCGCCGCTGCCGGTGGCGTTCGACACCCTGAACCTGAGTGCCGATCTGCATAACAATCGCGCACAGCTGGGGTGGACAATCCGCCTGACCAATAACGGTCAGTTGGATGGTCAGGTCCAGATTACCGACCCGCAGGGACGGCGTAATCTGGGCGGCAACGTTAACATCCGAAACTTCAACCTGGCGATGGTGAACCCGATTTTCGCGCGTGGGGAAAAAGCCGAAGGCATGCTGAACGCTAACCTGCGCCTGGCCGGCAACGCGCAAAGCCCTCAGCTGTTCGGTCAGATGCGGCTCAGCGGCGTGGATATCGACGGCAACTTTATGCCGTTTGACATGCAGCCCAGCCAGATCGCGATGAACTTCAACGGCATGAGCTCGACGCTGAGCGGCACGGTATTAACGCAGCAAGGGCAAATCAACCTGAGCGGTGACGCGGACTGGAGCCAGCTCGACAACTGGCGCGCCCGTATTGCCGCTAAGGGCAGTAAGGTGCGCATCACCGTACCGCCGATGGTGCGTCTGGACGTCTCGCCTGATGTGGTCTTTGAAGCCACGCCAAGCCTCTTCACGCTTGACGGTCGCGTCGACGTGCCGTGGGCGCGCATCGTGGTTCACGACGTGCCGGAAAGTGCGGTCGGCGTCTCAAGTGATGAAGTTATGCTCAATGAAAATCTGAAACCTGTCGAACAGAAGAGCGCTGGCATACCGATTAATAGTAACCTTACCGTGCACGTGGGGAATAACGTGCGGTTGAATGCGTTTGGGCTGAAGGCGAGGCTCACGGGCGACCTGAAAGTGGCGCAGGATAAACAAGGGCTTGGCCTGAACGGGCAGATCAACATTCCTGAAGGGCGTTTCCATGCCTATGGTCAGGATCTGATTGTTCGCAAAGGCGAGCTGCTGTTCTCCGGCCCACCGGATCAGCCCCTGTTAAACATCGAAGCGATTCGTAACCCGGAAGCGACGGAAAACGACGTCATTGCTGGGGTTCGCGTCACCGGTTCCGCCGACGAACCGAAGGCGGAGATCTTCTCTGACCCGGCGATGTCGCAGCAGGAAGCCCTCTCTTATCTGCTGCGTGGACAAGGTCTGGACAGTGGACAAAGCGACAGTGCGGCGATGACCTCGATGTTAGTGGGTCTGGGGGTTGCACAAAGTGGGCAGGTTGTGGGTAAAATCGGCGAGACGTTCGGCGTAAGCAATCTGGCGCTGGACACCCAGGGCGTGGGTGACTCCTCGCAGGTGGTGGTCAGCGGCTATGTACTGCCGGGTCTGCAGGTAAAATATGGTGTGGGGATCTTTGACTCACTGGCAACACTCACGCTACGCTATCGCCTGATGCCTAAGCTATATCTGGAAGCAGTGTCCGGCGTAGACCAGGCACTTGATCTGCTCTATCAGTTTGAGTTTTAGCAATGCGAATATTTGTCTACGGCAGTTTAAGAACCAGGCAAGGCAACAGTCACTGGATGACCAATGCCCTGCTGCTGGGGAATTACAATATCGAGAACTACCAGTTGTACAGCCTGGGCCACTATCCAGGCGCGGTTCCGGGCGAAGGAACAGTACAGGGTGAAGTCTATCGTATTGATAACGCGACGCTTGCCGAACTTGATGCCTTGCGCACCAGGGGCGGTGAATACGCGCGCCAGTTGATCCAGACGCCGTACGGAAGTGCGTGGATGTATGTCTACCAGCGTCCGGTCGAAGGGTTAACGCGGATTGTAAGCGGTAACTGGTTAGACAGAGACCAGTACTGAAAAACGACAACGCCACCGTGAGGTGGCGTTGTTTTTTTTTTGCTCCTTCAACTCTCTTCTGTATCCCGGCGCCGGGTTAAAAACAGAGGAACGAACAGCATGATATAGGGGGCAATAAGCCATAACAAACACAGGGCGCGTGAACGGCCATAGTAGTTTATGCACCGCGTATTGCTTGAAATGACGGGCAGGAAAAACAGTAAAAACAGCAGAATCGCATAATCGCTTCGATAAGGGATCCATAAGTAAAACAAAAACCAGGCAAGCTGGAATGTCATGATGCAGAGATACTGCCATTTGCTGTCTTTGCCGTAACAGTCAAACGCCTTTATGTAGCCCATCTTGATGCTTTGAAGAAAGAAACTTAGCATGTATAACGCTCACGATCTTGATGGTCAGGAGTGTATGTCTTTTTCAAAGGCAACAAAAAGCCCCGACATGCGGGGCTTTCATCAATCAGCAGTAAGAATTACTTCTTAGCAGCGCGTTCGAAAGAGGCGATGATTTCCGCTTTCGCTGCTTCTGCGTTGTCCCAGCCGTCAACTTTAACCCACTTGCCTTTTTCGAGGTCTTTGTAGTGCTCGAAGAAGTGAGTGATCTGCGCTTTCAGCAGCTCTGGCAGGTCGTTCACATCTTTGATGTGATCGTATTCTTTGCTCAGCTTGGTGTGCGGTACTGCAACCAGCTTCGCATCTTCACCGGATTCGTCGGTCATTTTTAGCACGCCAACTGGACGGCAGCGAATGACGGAGCCTGGCTCCAGTGGGTATGGCGTTGGGACCAGCACGTCAACCGGGTCACCGTCCAGAGACAGGGTGTGGTTGATGTAACCGTAGTTGCACGGATAGAACATCGCGGTAGACATGAAACGGTCTACGAACAGGGCGCCGCTCTCTTTGTCCACTTCGTATTTGATCGGATCTGCGTTAGCCGGGATTTCGATAACTACGTAGATGTCTTCTGGCAGTTCTTTACCCGCTGGGACGTTGAGTAAGCTCATGTCGGTGTCCTTTAAAATGGATGGTAAACAAGTGGCAGGTATTATAGCCAACTCGCGCTGAATGTCTCCGCCTGTTTTCGCTTTATCTCCCCGCTTTCTCCACTTTTCAGACCGATTCCATGACAGGAAAATCCATAAACTCAGCCGCATTTTTCATGGCGAAATGAAAGCGATTACAAACTTGTGATTAACGTTTTATTCACTTTTCTGAAGTGTGATGTAACGCAATTCGTTACATATTTCATGGGCTATAGTCATTCCGCAGAACATCTTTTAACCAACAATAACTCACCCTACGAGGACGTTCATATGTGGAAGCGCTTACTCCTGGTCACAGCAGTTTCGGCAGCCATGTCGTCTATGGCGATGGCCGCTCCCTTAACCGTAGGTTTTTCGCAAGTCGGCTCTGAATCTGGCTGGCGAGCTGCAGAAACCAACGTGGCGAAAAGCGAGGCTCAGAAACGCGGCATTACCCTGAAAATCGCCGATGGTCAGCAAAAACAAGAGAATCAGATCAAAGCCGTGCGCTCCTTTATCGCCCAGGGCGTGGATGCCATCTTTATTGCACCCGTCGTGGCGACCGGCTGGGAACCCGTCCTGAAGGAAGCGAAAGACGCTGAGATCCCGGTCTTCCTGCTCGACCGTTCCATCGACGTCAAAGACAAATCCCTCTATATGACCACCGTCACCGCCAACAACGTGCTTGAAGGGCAATTGATTGGTGACTGGCTGGTGAAGCAGGTCGACGGCAAGCCGTGTAACGTCGTTGAGCTGCAGGGTACCGTCGGCGCGAGCGTGGCCATCGACCGTAAAAAAGGCTTTGCTGAAGCCATCGCGAAAGCGCCAAACATTAAGATTATCCGCTCTCAGTCCGGCGACTTTACCCGTAGTAAAGGTAAAGAGGTTATGGAGAGCTTCATTAAGGCTGAAAACAACGGCAAGAACATCTGCATGGTTTACGCCCACAACGATGACATGGTGATCGGTGCGATTCAGGCAATTAAAGAAGCGGGTCTGAAGCCGGGCAAAGATATCCTCACCGGCTCTATCGACGGCGTGCCGGACATCTACAAAGCGATGATCGACGGAGAAGCCAACGCCAGCGTGGAGCTGACGCCAAACATGGCGGGTCCGGCATTCGACGCGCTGGAGAAATTCAAGAAAGACGGCACGATGCCGGAGAAAGTGACGGTCACCAAGTCCACCCTCTACCTGCCTGATACGGCGAAAGAAGAGTTAGAGAAGAAGAAAAATATGGGCTACTGATCCAGTGAAATTGCCGGGTGGCGCTGCGCTTACCCGGCCTACGATACGCTCTTTTGTAGGCCGGATAAGCGCAGCGCCATCCGGCTTGATGCAGGGGGAAACCATGACCACTGAACAACACCAGGAAATCCTCCGCACAGAGGGCTTGAGTAAATTCTTCCCCGGCGTAAAGGCGCTGGATAGCGTTGATTTCAGCCTGCGGCGCGGGGAGATCATGGCGCTGCTGGGCGAGAACGGGGCGGGAAAATCGACGCTGATTAAATCCCTGACCGGTGTTTATCACGCCGACCGCGGCACCATCTGGCTGGAAGGCAACGCCATTTCGCCCAAAAACACCGCCCATGCCCAGCAGTTGGGGATCGGGACGGTGTACCAGGAAGTGAACCTGCTGCCGAATATGTCGGTGGCGGATAACCTGTTTATTGGCCGCGAACCACGCCGTTTTGGCCTGCTGCGCCGCAAAGAGATGGAAGCGCGGGCGACAACGCTGATGGAATCGTACGGCTTCTCCCTCGACGTCCGCGAGCCGCTGAACCGCTTTTCCGTGGCGATGCAGCAGATCGTCGCCATTTGTCGCGCGATCGATCTCTCGGCAAAGGTGCTGATCCTTGACGAACCCACCGCCAGCCTCGATACCCAGGAGGTGGAGATGCTCTTTACCCTGATGCGCCAGCTGCGCGATCAGGGCGTCAGCCTGATCTTCGTCACCCACTTCCTCGATCAGGTGTATGAGGTGAGCGATCGCATTACGGTGCTGCGCAACGGCAGCTTTGTCGGCTGCCGCGAAACCCGCGAGCTGCCGCAAATCGAGCTGGTAAAAATGATGCTGGGCCGCGAGCTGGAGACCAACGCCCTCCAGCGTGCAGGGCGCACGCTGCTGAGCGAGAAACCGGTCGCCGCGTTCAGTGATTACGGCAAAAAAGGGGTGATCTCGCCGTTTAACCTTGAGGTGCGGCCAGGCGAAATTGTCGGGCTGGCGGGCCTGCTGGGCTCCGGCCGGACCGAGACCGCCGAGGTGATCTTCGGGATCAAGCCTGCCGACAGCGGCAGCGCGCTGATCAAGGGCAAACCGCAGACCCTGCGATCGCCGCATCAGGCCTCCTGTCTGGGCGTCGGCTTCTGCCCGGAGGACCGGAAAACGGACGGCATTATTGCCGCGGCCTCGGTGCGGGAAAATATCATTCTGGCGCTACAGGCGCAGCGCGGCTGGCTACGGCCGATCCCTAAGCGCGAGCAAAACGCCATTGCCGAGCGCTTTATCCGCCAGCTCGGCATCCGCACCCCGAGCGCGGAACAGCCCATTGAATTCCTCTCCGGCGGTAACCAGCAGAAAGTACTGCTCTCCCGCTGGCTGCTGACCAAACCCCAGTTCCTGATCTTGGACGAACCGACCCGCGGCATTGACGTGGGGGCGCACGCTGAAATTATCCGGCTTATCGAAACCCTGTGCGCGGACGGTCTGGCGCTGCTGGTCATTTCCTCCGAGCTGGAAGAGCTGGTGGGCTATGCCGATCGCGTCATCATCATGCGCGATCGCAAGCAGGTGGCAGAGATCCCGCTGGATAAGCTGTCCGTTCCGGCGATCATGAATGCCATCGCGGCATAAGGAGTGAATCGTGATGCCCCGTTCGCTTTCGCAAACCGGTGAGTCAAAGCGCCGCTTCAGCTGGCCGACCGGCACGCCGCAAATCGCGGCGCTGCTGGTGGTTCTGCTGGTGGATAGCCTGGTCGCGCCGCATTTCTTCCAGATCATCGTGCAGGATGGCCGCCTGTTTGGCAGCCCGATAGACATTTTAAACCGCGCCGCGCCGGTGGCGCTTCTGGCCATCGGAATGACGCTGGTGATTGCCACCGGTGGGATTGACCTCTCCGTCGGCGCGGTGATGGCTATCGCCGGGGCTACGGCCGCCTCCATGACCGTGGCCGGACATAGCCTGCCGGTGATCCTGCTGGCAGCCTTGGGCACCGGCGTGCTGGCAGGATTATGGAACGGTATTCTGGTTGCGGTGCTGAAAATCCAGCCCTTCGTCGCCACGCTGATTTTAATGGTTGCCGGGCGCGGCGTCGCGCAGCTGATAACCTCCGGCCAGATTGTCACCTTTAACTCCCCGAGCCTGGCGTGGCTCGGTAGCGGCAACCTTCTGTTCTTCCCGACGCCGGTGATTATTGCCCTGGTCACGCTCGTTGTCTTCTGGCTCTTCACCCGCAAAACGGCGCTGGGCATGTTCATTGAGGCCGTCGGGATCAACATCCGCGCCGCGCGCAACGCCGGCGTCAACACCCGGCTAATGGTAATGCTGACCTACGTGCTGAGCGGCGTCTGCGCCGCCATTGCCGGGGTCATCGTCGCGGCGGATATTCGCGGGGCCGATGCCAACAACGCGGGACTCTGGCTGGAGCTGGACGCGATCCTCGCGGTGGTGATCGGCGGCGGGTCGCTGATGGGCGGGCGCTTTAACCTGCTGCTCTCGGTGATCGGCGCGCTGATCATTCAGGGCATGAACACCGGGATCCTGCTGTCGGGATTCCAGCCGGAGCTTAACCAGGTGGTGAAGGCGGTGGTCGTGCTCTGCGTGCTGATCGTCCAGTCGCCGCGCTTTGTCAGCATCATTAAGGGGATCCGTGGCCATGATAAAACGTAATTTACCGTTAATGATCACGCTGGGCGTATTTGTGCTGGGGTACCTCTACTGTCTGACGCAGTTCCCCGGTTTTGCCTCGACGCGCGTGATCTGCAATATCCTGACCGATAACGCCTTTTTAGGCATTATCGCCGTCGGTATGACCTTTGTGATCCTCTCCGGCGGGATCGATCTCTCCGTTGGGTCGGTGATCGCGTTTACGGGCGTGTTCCTCGCGAAGGCAATCGGCTTCTGGGGCATCTCTCCGCTGGTGGCGTTTCCGCTGGTGCTGGCGATGGGCTGCGCGTTTGGTGCTTTTATGGGGCTGCTGATCGACGCGCTGAAAATCCCTGCTTTTATCATCACCCTCGCCGGGATGTTCTTCCTCCGTGGGGTGAGCTATCTGGTGTCGGAAGAGTCGATTCCAATTAACCACCCCATCTACGACACGCTCTCCAGCCTGGCGTGGAAAATCCCCGGCGGCGGCCGCCTGAGCGCGATGGGGCTGCTGATGCTGGGCGTGGTAGTGATTGGCATCTTCCTCGCTCACCGTACCCGGTTTGGCAATCAGGTTTACGCCATTGGCGGTAACGCCACGTCGGCCAACCTGATGGGCATTTCAACCCGCAGCACCACCATCCGCATCTATATGCTCTCGACCGGCCTGGCGACGCTGGCGGGTATCGTCTTCTCGGTATACACCCAGGCGGGCTATGCCCTCGCAGGCGTGGGCGTTGAGCTGGATGCGATTGCTTCTGTGGTCATTGGCGGCACGCTGCTCAGCGGCGGGGTGGGCACAGTGCTGGGGACGCTGTTCGGCGTGGCCATCCAGGGGCTGATACAAACCTATATCAACTTTGACGGCACGCTCAGCTCCTGGTGGACGAAGATCGCCATCGGTATTCTGCTGTTTATTTTTATTGCCCTGCAGCGGGGGCTGACGGTGCTCTGGGAGAACCGTCAAAGCTCGCCTGTTACCCGCGTAAACACATCGGTAACAGAGCGATAACACGCTGAATTTGCTTAAAGTCTAAACATTTTCCGGTAGCGGCCGATACTCTTTTTTTATGCCCAGAAATATCTCGCTACCGGAAATAATATCATGCTTAAAACGCTATCGATTCGTACCGGCTTGCTCTCTTTACTGGCCGTTATGACCCTTCTGCTGCTGATTGTCAGCGGCATTGGCATTTATGCCCTCACACAGAGTTCTTCTTCGCTGCAGCGTATTAATCACCTTCAGGGTGAGCAGATGGTGCAGCTTAATTCAGGCTATACGCTGCTCCTGCGCGCGCGCAATGAAGCGGGTCAGGCCGTCCGCATGATGGAAATCGGCATGCTGGACGATGCGGCCAACGCGGTAAAAAACATCAATCAGGAAGTTGCCCTGGCCCAGAAAACGCTGAAAGGGGTAATCGACGGCGGCGTGGCTGACGAGCAGGGACAACAGTTGCTCGATAAAGTGGCGGCCAGCCTGGCGACGTATAGCCAGCAGGGGATCAACCCGATGCTGAAAACGCTGAATGACCAGAGCGCGGACGGGTATTACGATCTGCTCGAGAAGACGTTGATTCCGGTGGCGAAGCAGTTTGATAACGATATGCAGGCGTTTCAGAAATGGAGCGAAGCGCGGGGTCAGGCGGAAGTGAGCGCCGTGCAGTCGAGTAAAACCCGCGTCCTGATCCTGATTATCGTCGCAGCGCTGCTGACGGCGGGCATTATCGTGCTCGCCTGGCTGGTGCTGCGCCATATGCTGCTCAAGCCGCTCTCGGCCTCCATTGCTCAACTGGAGAACGTGGCAGCGGGGGATTTAACCCATACGCTGAATGCCCCCGCGAGCCAGGAGTTTAACCGCCTCAACGCGGTGATAGAGGAGATGCGCCAGTCGCTGATGAACTCGGTTCTGCGGGTACGTGATGCCAGCGCGCAAATTGACACCGGTAGCCGCGAGCTGACGCTGGGAAACCGCGATCTTGCCGAGCGTACGGAATCCACCGCCACGTCGCTGGAGCAGACGGCGGCCAGTATGGAACAGATCACCGCCACGGTGAAACTCAACGCCGATAACGCCGAGCAGGCACACCAGCTGGCAAAATCGGTGTCCGACACGGCCGATCACGGCAGCGAGATGGTCTGCTACGTGATTGAAAAAATGCGCGATATTTCCGGCAGCTCGGCACGCATCGCCGACATCCTGAGCGTGATCGACGGCATTGCCTTCCAGACCAATATCCTGGCGCTTAACGCCTCCGTGGAAGCGGCGCGCGCGGGCGAGCAGGGGCGCGGGTTTGCCGTCGTCGCAGGCGAGGTGCGAAACCTTGCCAGCCGCAGCGCCGACGCGGCGAAAGAGATCCGAACGCTAATCAGTGATTCGCAGACCCACGTTAACGAGGGGAGCGAGCTGGCCCAGCAGGCTGGCGAAACGATGGACGAGATCGCAACCGAAGTGCTGCGCATGACCAAACTGATGCGAGAGATTGCGACCGCGTCTCAGGAGCAGAGCCGGGGCATTGAGCAGGTGAATATTGCGGTGAACCAGATGGACGAAACCGCGCAGCAGAATGCGGCGCTGGTGCAGCAATCCTCCGCCGCGACCCGCTCCCTTGAGGAGCAGTCGCGTCAGCTGATGGAAGCCATGTCATCATTCAAAGTGACGACTCAGAACGCGGCATAATATTACCCAGCCCCGGTACGTTCTGTGCCGGGGTTTTATTCCTTCCGGAATTAAGCGCCCCGATATTATCGTGAATTTCGCCCATTAATATTTCCAGCGAGCTGGTTAAGGCTAACGCTTTTTCAGTCGGTTCAAGGTATAAACCTTTACGGAAAAATAACGGCTCATCAAAGAGTTGATTAAAGCGCTTTAATGCCAGACTCACCGCGGGACGGGACATCTCCAGACGCAAAGAGGCCTTTGCCATGCTGCCGCAGCGGACGATTTCAATAAATACAGGGATAAGATTTAAATCAATACCGGTATTAGCACGGGAATAATTTTTCATTGCAATTCTGCTCCACGAAATATCTGTCAAACTGTTATGGAAATAATGCAGGAGCAGTGGTGAATATTAAAGCATGTTTTTTATAAACACTTATACGGTAAAATATATAAATGACAAGGGGAGCCGGACAGGCTCCCCTGAAGAGAGGGATTACGCGTCCGGGTACTCACGGATAAAACGTTCAACGTCTTCAACCATGTGGTTGTTGCCGACGAAGAATGAACGGCGCTGGTGAAGGCTTTCCGGCACGATGTCCAGAATACGCTCTTTACCGTCGCTCGCCTTGCCGCCCGCCTGTTCAGCAAGGAACGCCATCGGGTTGCATTCGTACAGCAGACGCAGTTTCCCGTCCGGGTGGCTGGCGGTGCTTGGGTAGAGGTAGATACCGCCTTTCAGCAGGTTACGGTGGAAATCCGCGACCAGAGAGCCAATATAACGGGACGTGTACGGGCGCTGGGTCGCTTTATCTTCTTCCTGGCAGAATTTAATGTACTTCTTCACGCCGTTCGGGAATCGGATGTAGTTGCCTTCGTTGATGGAGTAGGTATTGCCCTTCTGCGGGAAGCGCATGCGTTCCTGGCTCAGACAGAAAACGCCCAGTGATGGATCGTACGTAAAGGCGTGAACCCCGCACCCGGTGGTATACACCAGCATGGTGGAGGATCCATAAACGACGTAACCGGCAGCAACCTGATTAATGCCCGGCTGCAGGAAATCTTCTTCGGTCACCGGCGTGCCAACAGGCGTGACGCGGCGGTAGATGGAGAAAATGGTACCGACAGAAACGTTAACGTCGATGTTTGAGGAGCCGTCGAGCGGATCCATCAGAACAACGTATTTAGCGTGTTCACACCCTTCGAAAACAACAATTTCATCTTCTTCTTCAGAGGCGATACCCGCAACGATGTCGCGCGCGCGCAGTGCAGCTTTCAATTTTTCATTTGCGAACAGATCGAGCTTCTGTTGAACCTCGCCCTGAACGTTCTCGGCACCGCTGGCACCCAGGATATCGACCAGACCGGCCTTGTTGATATCACGGTGGATGATCTTAGCGCCCAGCTTTATTGCCGACAGCAAAGCAGTGAGTTCACCGGTAGCATGAGAGAACTCGTGCTGCTTTTCGACAATAAATTCACCTAACGTTTTCATAACACTTTCCCTGCATCTTTGTGAGTAGAGCGATTGTATGTTCACTAAAACGACTAAAGCCCAACAATCTTAACAAACATTCAAATATTAGCGCAGAGGTGAATCGCGCCAGCAACATACGGATTTACCTGAAATGCGTTTCACACCCGCTAACATGTGAGTAAAATGTGCGCCACATTGAAGAAGGATAGTGACGTATGCGCATTCATATATTGGGGATTTGTGGCACTTTCATGGGCGGACTGGCAATGCTGGCGCGCTCGCTGGGCCATGAAGTGACAGGTTCGGACGCCAATGTGTATCCGCCGATGAGCACACTTCTGGAGAAACAGGGCATCGCTTTAATTCAGGGCTACGATGCCAGCCAGCTGGATCCCGAGCCGGACCTGGTGATCATTGGCAACGCCATGACCCGCGGCAATCCGTGCGTCGAGGCGGTACTGGAACGCAATATTCCGTTCATGTCCGGCCCGCAGTGGCTGCATGACTTCGTCCTGCGCGACCGCTGGGTGGTTGCCGTTGCCGGTACCCACGGCAAAACCACCACCGCCGGAATGGCGACCTGGATCCTCGAAGCCTGCGGCTACAAGCCGGGCTTCGTGATCGGCGGCGTACCGGGTAATTTCGACGTCTCTGCGCGTCTGGGCGACAGCCCGTTCTTTGTTATCGAAGCCGACGAGTATGACTGCGCGTTCTTCGACAAGCGTTCTAAGTTCGTGCATTACTGCCCGCGCACGCTGATCCTCAACAACCTTGAGTTCGACCACGCGGATATCTTTGACGACCTGAAAGCGATCCAGAAACAGTTCCACCACCTGGTGCGTATTGTTCCGGGCCAGGGCCGCATCATCCTGCCGGAGAACGACATCAACCTGAAACAGACGATGGCGATGGGCTGCTGGAGCGAGCAGGAGCTGGTGGGCGAGCAGGGCCACTGGCAGGCGAAGAAACTCAACGCCGATGCCTCCGAGTGGGAAGTGCTGCTCGACGGTGAAAAAGTGGGTGAGGTGAAGTGGGGCCTGGTGGGCGAACACAACATGCACAACGGCCTGATGGCGATTGCTGCGGCGCGTCACGTGGGCGTGCTGCCTGCGGATGCAGCCAATGCGCTGGGCTCGTTTATCAATGCCCGCCGCCGTCTGGAGCTGCGCGGTGAAGCCCACGGCGTTACCGTGTATGACGATTTCGCGCACCACCCAACGGCCATTCTGGCCACGCTTGCTGCCCTGCGTGGCAAGGTCGGCGGTACCGCGCGCATTCTGGCGGTGCTGGAACCGCGCTCGAACACCATGAAGATGGGCATCTGTAAAGACGATCTCGCGCCGTCATTAGGACGTGCCGATGAAGTCTTCCTGCTGCAGCCGCAGCATATTCCGTGGCAGGTGGCGGAAGTGGCCGATGCCTGCATTCAGCCTGCGCACTGGAGCGCAGATGTGGATGCGCTCGCGGATATGGTGGTGAAAGCCGCTCAGCCTGGCGACCACATTCTGGTGATGAGCAACGGCGGTTTTGGTGGGATCCATCAGAAGCTGCTGGACGGTCTTACGAAGAAAGCGGAAGCGGCCGCCGACGCGTAAAAAAAAGCCCGGTGGCGCTTGCGCTTACCGGGCCTACGTTCTTTTCTCCCTCGCCCCTCTAGGGAGAGGGCGTGGTGAGGGGGATTACTCTTCGTTCTCAGACAGCTCGCGCAGATACTGGAAAATCAGGCGCGCAGATTTCGGCGGCTTATTCCCTTCTTTCTCTTTCTTCGCGTTGCGGATCAAGGAACGCAGCTGCTGGCGGTCGGCATCCGGCCACAGGTTCAGCACTTCCGGTACGGCATCATCACCCTGTTCAATCAGGCGATCGCGGATCTGCTCCAGCTTGTGGAACAGCGCAACCTGCTGGTTGTGGCGGTTTTTCAGCTTGTCCAGCGCCTGGCGGATCGGATCGACGTCGCGCTGACGCAGCATTTTCCCGATAAGCTGAAGCTGGCGACGACGGCCTTCTTTTTTGATTTTCTGTGCCAGTTCAATGGCATCACGCAGATCCTGGTCGAGCGGGATCTTGTCCAGCGCGTTTTTACCCAGTTCTACCATTTCCGCGCCAAGCTGTTTTAACTCTTCGGCGTCACGTTTAATTTCACTTTTACTGACCCAGATGATCTCATCATCTTCGTCTTCGATGTCATCACCGGGAACGTCGTCGAGCCAGTCTTCGGGCTGCTTAGTCATGTCAGGCTCCTTAAAAAAAGAGGCTAATGTTACCAGTTAAGACGCGCACTGAAAAACGGTTCTCTGTTAGACTTCAGATAACTCTCTCTTACAGTATGGCATTTGCGATGAAAGTAACCTCACAAGTTGAAGCGCAGCGTAAGATTCTTGAAGAAGCCGTCTCCACCGCGCTGATGCTTGCTTCAGAAAAATCAGATGGCGCCGAAGTGGCGGTCAGCAAAACCACCGGCATCAGCGTGAGTACCCGCTATGGCGAAGTGGAGAATGTCGAATTCAACAGCGACGGCGCGCTGGGGATCACGGTGTATCACCAGAATCGCAAAGGCAGCGCGTCATCCACCGATCTCAGTCCGGATGCCATTGCCCGTACGGTGCAGGCGGCGCTGGATATCGCCCGTTATACCTCCCCGGATCCTTACGCAGGCGTGGCGGATAAAGAGCTGCTGGCGTTTGATGCGCCGGATCTCGATCTTTTCCACCCGGCGGAAGTGACCCCGGACGAAGCGATCGAACTGGCCGCGCGCGCCGAGCAGGCTTCCCTGCAGGCGGATAAACGCATCACCAATACCGAAGGCGGCAGCTTCAACAGCCACTACGGCATCAAAGTCTTCGGCAACAGCCACGGCATGCTGCAGGGCTACTGCTCCACCCGTCATTCGCTCTCCAGCTGCGTCATCGCCGAAGAGAACGGTGACATGGAGCGTGACTACGCCTACACCATTGGCCGCGCGCTGGGGGACTTGCAGTCTCCTGAGTGGGTGGGAAAAGAGTGTGCCGAACGCACGCTGTCTCGCCTGTCGCCGCGTAAACTCTCCACCATGAAGGCCCCGGTTATTTTTGCCAACGAAGTGGCGACCGGTCTGTTTGGTCATCTGGTGGGCGCTATCGCGGGCGGCTCGGTTTACCGTAAATCGACCTTCCTGCTCGATTCGCTGGGCAAGCAGATCCTGCCGGAATGGTTGACCATCGAAGAGCATCCGCATCTGCTGAAAGGGCTGGCCTCCACGCCGTTCGACAGCGAAGGCGTGCGTACCGAGCGTCGTGACATCGTCAAAGACGGCGTGCTGACCCAGTGGCTGCTGACCAATTACTCCGCGCGCAAGCTGGGGCTGAAAAGCACCGGACACGCTGGCGGCATCCACAACTGGCGCATTGCCGGGCAGGGCCTGAACTTTGAGCAGATGCTGAAAGAGATGGGCACCGGCCTGGTCGTCACGGAACTGATGGGCCAGGGCGTAAGCGGCATCACCGGCGACTACTCTCGCGGCGCGGCGGGCTTCTGGGTGGAAAACGGCGAAATCCAGTATCCGGTAAGCGAAATCACTATCGCCGGCAACCTGAAGGACATGTGGCGCAATATCGTTACGGTCGGTAACGATATTGAAACACGTAGCAATATACAGTGTGGTTCTGTACTTCTGCCGGAAATGAAAATCGCCGGCCAGTAATATCCGTAAAGGCGTTTTAATAATAAAAAAGGAAGTGAGCAATGCGTAAACATCTGTTAGCGATCGTCGCGGCTTCAACGCTGGTTCTTGGCTCTTCTGCGTTTGCTGCCGATCTTGAAGACGACATGGGCATCCTCGGTCAAAACCTGAAGGTGGTGCAGAAAACCGACAATGCGGCTGAAATGAAAGACGCGCTGACCAAAATGCGTGAAGCGGCGCTGGATGCACAGAAAGCGACGCCGCCGAAGCTGGAAAGCAAAGCGGCAGACAGTGCAGAGATGAAAGACTATCGCCACGGCTTTGACGTGCTGGTCGGCCAGATCGACGGCGCGCTGAAGCTGGCTAACGAAGGCAAAGTGAAGGAAGCCCAGGCGGCGGCCGAGCAGTTTGTGACCACGCGCAACACGTACCACCAAAAGTATCGTTAATTGGGTGCCTGAGCTGTACGTCCTTCCCCGTATGCGGAGGCGCATGACGCGCCCCCGCATCCTTGCTCCTGACTTTCCGGAGCGACAATCCATCCTCGCTGTCACTGCAAAAGAATCGTTTCGAAAACTGATCTCGCACAGTGTTTTCCGCGTCACCAGCGTTAAGATGATTATTGTCAAAGCAATAATCATCAAAACTCCAATGCCTGGGTTTTGGCGTTTCATGGATGCCTCCTTGCTTTAAAGCGGGCGAGGTAGCGAACTCCACGGTCCGACGTGTCGTTTCGAGCCCCCGCCCTGATTTTCTATCAGGCGGGGCTTTCCACTTTCCGTCCCATGCCTGAGACGGTCAGTCTCAAGCACCCGTTGCCACTCTAGCGGATCCCCATAAGAAAACCTTATCCACGTCACATTTCTACGAGCCCGCTCGTAATCTTTTCCGCTTTGCTTGCCCCGTTTTGGCCGCGCAATAGCGTGATATTCATCACGTAAATGCAGCGGTTTATCCAGATTCACCGCATTTATGTGGCACAGATCACTGTCGCGGCTCGCCTTTCCACTTCGAAGTGGAAAACAACTCGCTACAAACAATTCCCCCCCAACGTTAGTTTTATTCCAGAGCCATTAACGGGGTAAGACCAGTGATTAACGGAGCGGTAATGAACGACGTTGGGGAACATGCGGAGCAAACAGAACAGCTCGCGAACACCATGCTGCAGCAGGTTTATGCCCTGCTGGCCCGAAACAACATCATCCCCAATGCGGTACAGGAGCAGATGCTCACCTCCCACGTGCGCGCCATGGCGCACCGGTCCGTGACCGGCGAGCCGCTGCCGGAGGTTGAAGCAGAGCTGTTTGACGAAATTTCACCGGATTCAATGCGGCTCGCCCGTGAAGTGGTCGCGCAGTTTGGCAATCTTCCTGATGAAGAAGCCTGGCTGCTCTCCGTTCACTTTGAAGTCGCGAAAGACAACCTTTAAGGAGCAACACATGGAACAGATTACAGTCGTGATTGGCGATCGCCTGGGTAAAGGTCAGAAAGTGGCTGCCGGTGTGGAAAAAGCAGGTGGACGCGCGGTGGTTGTGCCGGGCATGGCGGCGGACATGAAGCTCGGCGACATGATGAAAGCGGAAAACGCCACCTTCGGCATCTCCTTCTGCGGCAGCGGCGGCGCGGGAGCCATCACTGCCCAAACCAAATATGGCTACAAAGCCAAATACGGCATGCGTTCCGTGGAAGAGGGCGTGACCGCCATCAACGAAGGCTGCAACGTGCTGGGCTTCGGCTTTATGGATAAAGAAGAGCTGGGCGAGCGTCTGGTGCAGGCGTGGCAGAAAAAATACGGCGCATAAGCATGAAAGAACAGTTCACAACCACGGTGAGAGTGAAGGGAAAAGGCGACGCCAAAGCGCGCGCCTTTGCCGACGCGCTCAACCACGTTCAGGCCGCGGTGATGAAAGCTTCACCGCATATCTTACTGCGTATTGAGCCACAGGATGTGCAGGTCGTTCAGGCGCAAGAAGCGGTGCGTAAAGAAGCGTTTCTGTTCTTCTTTCTGCGCCGGGAAAGACGCACCTACAGCGTGGAGCTGGATGTGACCGTCAACGTGACAGCCATCAATCTCGACCAGGTGGATTTCGTCACGCAACGCTGATTATTCATAAAAGGGCAGACTGATGTTCTTAATTATATTAATAAAATCGCTCATCATTGGCGGCCTGGTTGGCGTCGGTGTCGGAGCCGGGGCTGCACGCATGTTTCATGCGCCTACCACACAGGGTATGGGCGCGTTTCGTACGTTGGGGGAACTGAACTCCTGTGAAGGGGATCCGGCGTCCCACTTCTCCTTTGGGTTAGGTTTCTTCTTTAACGCCTGGGCCTCTTCCGTGGCCGCAGGGGCTTTCACACAGGACGTTGACCACCGCATCATCCCGAACTGGGGTGCTGCTGCACTGATGATCAAAAACCGTAACGTCGGCGAAACGCTGCACGATCCGCGCAAAATGGCGATTGCCTGCGGCCTGATCGGCATGATTGTCGTGACCTTCCTTAACCTTACCGCCTCCTCCGTACCGGCTGCGCTTCAGGTCACCGCCGTCAAGGTGCTGGTGCCGGCGGCGAACCTGCTGGTGAACACCGTGATGCCGGTGATCTTCTGGCTGGCGGCCATCGACGCGGGTAAAAAATCGGGCTTCTGGGCCACCATCTTCGGCGGCGCGGCGCAGCTGATCATGGGCAACGCCGTACCGGGCCTGGTGCTGGGGATCCTGATCGGTAAAGGCGTGGAAGAGAGCGGCTGGAACCACGTCACCAAAGTGATGATGGCGGCTATCGTCCTGCTCTTCGTGCTGAGCGGCTTCTTCCGCGGCTTCGACATGAAGATGATCGAATCCTTCCATCTGACCGTGCCGAACTGGCTCGACATGATCCACAACTCGCTCAGCGGTAAATAACAGGAGCCTCTAAATGGAACAGAATAAAGGTTTTTGGTATGCCGACTGGTCGTTCCCGATCTTCGTTGGCCTGCTCTCCTCCGGCGTCTTCGCCGGGACGCACATGTACTACCTCTACGGCATCGGCGCGTTTAACGAAGTGGCCTTCGTGGCGATGCTGAAGGCAGGCATCGATACCGGCGTTTACGGCGCGGTGGCGGCGTTCGGCGCGAGCTTCCTGTTCGCCCGTATTATCGAAGGGTCGCTGGTCGGTATTCTGGATATCGGCGGCGCCATCCAGACCGGCGTAGGTCTCGGCGTACCGGCGCTGCTGCTGGGCGCGGGGATCATGTTCCCGGTGACCAACTTCATTGCTTCGCTGATCACCGGCCTGGTGATTGGTCTGGCAATTGGCTACGTCATCATCCTGGCGCGTAAGTTCACCATCAACCAGAGCAACTCCACCTACGGTGCAGACGTGATGATGGGCGCGGGCAACGCCTCCGGCCGCTTCCTCGGGCCGTTGATTATCCTCAGCGCCATGACCGCCTCCATTCCTATCGGCGTCGGTTCCCTGCTGGGGGCGCTGGTGTTCTACATCTGGCAGAAGCCGATCACCGGTGGCGCCATTCTGGGTGCAATGCTGTTGGGCTGGCTGTTCCCGGTCGCCCTTTAATACCCGCGGGCGCTCCGGCGCCCGCCTTATCAGGAGATCCTCATGTTTGATTTACTCCTGCGCCGTGCGCGCTTTGCCGACGATACCCTGACCGATATCGCCATTCAGGACGGGAAGATCGCGGCGCTGGGCGACATTGACGCCCCCGCGCATAAAACGGTTGAACTGAACGGCGACGTGTTCGTCAGCGCAGGCTGGATTGACTCTCACGTTCACTGCTACCCGAACTCCCCAATTTACCACGACGAACCCGACAGCGTGGGCGTTGCCACCGGCGTCACCACCGTAGTGGACGCGGGCAGCACCGGCGCCGACGACGTGGACGATTTCTATGAGATCACCCGCAAGGCCTCCACCGAGGTTTTTGCCCTGCTGAACATCTCCCGCGTGGGGCTGATTGCCCAGAACGAGCTGGCCAATATGGCCAATGTTGATGCCGACGCGGTGAAGCAGGCGGTGAAGCGCCACCCTGATTTTATCGTCGGCCTGAAGGCGCGCATGAGCAGCAGCGTGGTCGGTGAAAACGGCATTACGCCGCTGGAGCGCGCCAAAGCCATTCAGAAAGAGAACGGTGACCTGCCGCTGATGGTGCACATCGGCAACAACCCGCCGAACCTCGACGAAATTGCCGAACTGCTGAGTTCCGGCGACATCATTACCCACTGCTACAACGGCAAGCCCAACCGCATTCTGACGCCCTCCGGCGAGCTGCGCGCCTCCATCACCTCCGCCCTGAAGCGCGGCGTGCGTCTGGACGTCGGCCACGGTACGGCGAGCTTCAGCTTTGAGGTGGCGAAACGCGCCATCGCGATGGGCATCCTGCCGCACACCATCAGCTCGGATATCTACTGCCGCAACCGCATCAACGGCCCGGTGGGCTCGCTGGCGAGCGTGATGTCGAAATTCCTCGCCATCGGCATGTCGCTGCCGCAGGTGATTGACTGCGTGACCGCGAACGCCGCCGACGGCCTGCGCCTGGCGCGCAAAGGCCGCATTCAGCCGGGTCTCGACGCCGACCTGACGCTGTTTACGCTTAAGCGCCAGCCGACGGTGCTGACGGATGCCGAAAACGACAGCCTGCAGGCTGAACACATTCTGGTGCCGCTTGCTGCGATCCGCGCGGGCAAGGGCTACATGACCGAACAAGGGAGCACGGAAAATGCCTTCGATTTATGAGAAGTACCGCTTAAAGCAGGTAATCAACACCTCTGGCCGCATGACGGCGCTGGGCGTCTCCACGCCGCGCCCGGAAGTGGTACAGGCGGCGATGGACGGTATGAATCACTATTTCGAGATGAAGGATCTGGTCAACAAAACCGGGGAATACATCGCGAAACTGCTGGACGTGGAAGGGGCGACGGTCGTCTCCTGCGCGTCGGCGGGCATTGCCCAGTCCGTGGCGGCAGTGTTGGTCAAAGACAGCGACTGGCTGCTGGAAAACCTGCACGTGACCCCGATTGAGAACAACGAAATCGTCCTGCCGAAAGGCCACAACGTGAACTTTGGCGCGCCGGTGGGCACCATGGTGGCGCTGGGCGGCGGTAAGCTGGTGGAGGCGGGCTACGCCAACGAATGCTCTGCCGATCAGCTGGCGGCGGCGATCACCCCGCGCACGGCGGCGATCCTCTATATCAAATCGCACCACTGCGTGCAGAAAAGCATGCTCAGCGTCGAGCAGGCGGCGGTGGTCGCGCGTAAGCACGATCTCCCGCTGATCGTCGATGCCGCGGCGGAAGAAGATCTGCACGTGTACTACCGCTCCGGCGCCGATCTGGTGATCTACAGCGGCGCGAAGGCGATTGAAGGGCCAACCAGCGGGCTGGTGATCGGCAAAACCCAGTACGTTGAGTGGGTAAAACGCCAGACGGCGGGCATTGGCCGCGCCATGAAGGTGGGTAAAGAGGGCATTCTTGGCCTGACCTGCGCCATCGAACATTACCTGACGGCGACCAAAGAGAGCGGTGCCGAGATGGTGGCGAAGATGACGCCGTTTATCGACGCGCTCAACACCCTGAACGGCGTCACCGCGCGCGTGGTCTGGGACAGCGCCGGTCGCGATATCGCCCGCACCGAGATTAAGTTCGACGAAGCCGCAACGGGCGTCGGCACGGGTGACCTGGTGGCGAAGCTCAAGCAGGGCGAATACGCCATTTACTTCCGTGGCTACAAGGCCAACGAAGGGATTATCGAGGCGGACGTGCGCAGCGTGAATGCTGAGCAGCTGAACATCGTGTACCGCCGCATTAGCGAAGTATTAGGACAGGAGAAAAAAGCATGAAACTGACCCCCAACTTTTACCGTGACCGCGTCTGTCTGAACGTGCTGGCAGGCTCCAAAGCCAACGCCAGCGCCATTTACGAGGCGGCGGAAGGTCACGTGCTGGTGGGCGTGCTCTCCAAAAATTACCCGGACGTGGCGAGTGCCGTCGCCGATATGCGCGAATACGCCGCCCTGATTGATAACGCGCTCTCCGTTGGCCTGGGCGCGGGCGACCCGAACCAGTCGGCAATGGTGAGTGAAATCTCCCGCCAGGTGCAGCCGCAGCATGTTAACCAGGTCTTTACCGGCGTGGCTACCAGCCGCGCGCTGCTGGGGCAGAATGAATCCGTGGTTAACGGTCTGGTCTCTCCGACTGGCACCGTCGGCATGGTCAAAATCTCCACCGGACCGCTGAGCAGCGCGGCGCCGGACGGCATCGTGCCGGTTGAAACCGCGATTGCCCTGCTGAAAGATTTCGGCGGCAGCTCCATCAAATACTTCCCGATGGGTGGCCTCAAGTGCCGTGACGAGTACAAGGCGGTGGCGGAAGCCTGCGCCCGTCACGACTTCTGGCTGGAGCCAACCGGAGGTATCGATCTGGAAAACTATGAGGAGATCCTGCAGATCGCCCTCGACGCGGGCGTGAGCAAAATCATCCCGCATATCTACAGCTCAATTATCGACAAAGCCAGCGGCGATACGCGTCCGGAAGATGTGCGTACCCTGCTGGCGATGACGAAGAAGCTGGTGAAGTAGAACTCACACATATACAGGAGCCACCATGCACACCCGTACCCTGCTTGTCGCTTCACTTTCTTTACTGACCACTGCCGCGATCGCCCAGACGCAATACGCCTGGGTGGGCACCTACAACCCCAACGGCGAAGGGCTGTACCGCTTTACCGTTGACCCGCAAACCGGCGCGCTGGCGAATAAAACGCTGGTGAGCAAACTGCCGAATGCGGCGCAGTTGACCCTTTCACAGGACGGCAAAACGCTGTATCTGGCAAGCGAAGTGGAGCAGGGCGTGGTGCAGGCGCTGCGCGTCGGCGATAACGGTGAGCTGAGCGAGCTCAATCAGGTGGCCTCCGGCGGCGCGGGGCCGGTTTACCTGTCGCTGACCCCGAACGGTCGCCATCTGCTGGTGGCCAACTACGTCAGCGGGTCGATTGCCGTTTTGCCGATCAAGGCAGACGGCAGCCTGGGTGAAGCCACGGACACACATCAGGACAAGGGCGAACCGGGCGCGGCGAAGCCCGAAGCCGCTGCGGAGGGCAGCTTTGCCATCAGCGATCATAATGGCCCCCACGCGCATATGATCGCCGCCGATCCAAGCGGAAAATACGTATTTTCCACCGATCTGGGGCTGGATCGCCTCTACCAGTACCGTTTTGACGATCGAACCGGGAAGCTGACGCCGAACGATCCACCGTTTATCAGCGCCTCCTCGAAAGGCGCCGGGCCGCGCCACTTTGTCTTTACGCCAAAAGGCGATGCCCTGTGGCTGATTAACGAAGAGGCGTCTACGCTCACCCATTATACCGTGAGCGCCAACGGCACCTTGAAAGAGGGCAAAACGCTTTCAGCCCTGCCGGAAGGCTACAAAGGCACCAGCTTTGCTGCCGGGCTGGCATTAAGCGCTGATGGCAAACAGCTGTATGTGGCTAACCGTTTGCATAACAGCATCGGGCACTTTACCGTAACAGCGGAGGGTACGCTGACGCATCAGGACGATGTGTGGACGCGTGGTGATTATCCCCGCACCCTGACGCTCGATAAACAGGGGCGCTGGCTGTACGTCATGAACCAGCGGAGCGACAACATTACCCGTTTCCGCGTCGGTCAGGACGGCAAGCTAAGCTTTGAGCCAGACTATACCCCGGTCGGCAGCCCATCCCAGATGGTCATTTCACCTTAAGCCGTAAGAGGACAAACCCGTGCGATTTCCGAACCAACGTTTAGCGCAACTTTTCGATCTGTTGCAAAACGAGACGCTGCCGCAGGACGAGCTGGCGCAGCGGCTGTCGGTCTCCACGCGAACCGTCCGTGCGGACATCACCGCCCTGAACGCGCTGCTGGCCAGCCACGGCGCGCAGTTCATCCTGAGCCGTGGCAACGGCTACCAGCTCAAAATTGAGGATGCCGGGCGCTATCAGCAGCTTCAGGCATCCCACCCGCGCGCGCTGCGTATCCCGCGGACCGGGCCGGAGCGCGTGCATTATCTGGTGGTGCGTTTTCTCACCTCGGCGTTTTCTCTTAAGCTGGAGGATCTGGCGGACGAGTGGTTCGTCAGCCGCGCCACGCTGCAAAGCGACATGGCGGAGGTGCGCGAGTGGTTTCATCGTTACAACCTGACGCTGGAAACCCGTCCGCGCCACGGCATGAAGCTGTTTGGCAGCGAGATGTCGACCCGCGCCTGCCTGACCGATCTGCTCTGGGAACTGGCACAGCAGGACAGCCTGAACCCGCTGGTGACCGACGTGGCGCTCAATGCGGGCGTGGCGGAGCAGATGGTGCCGGTGCTGCACGACGCCCTGACGCGTCACCACATTCGCCTGACCGATGAAGGCGAGCTGTTCCTGCGCCTGTACTGCGCGGTGTCGGTACGTCGCATCAGCGAAGGTTACCCGCTGCCGGAATTCCATGCCGAAGACGTGGAAGAGAACGTGCGCGAGGCGGCGAAGGATATCGCGGTGACCATCCAGCAGCTGGCGGGCAAAACGCTTTCGCCGTCGGAGGAGAGCTGGCTGTGCGTGCACATTGCGGCGCGGCAGATCCAGGAGATCGCGCCCAGCGCGATTAATGCCGATGACGATGAAGCGCTGGTCAACTACATCCTGCGCTACATCAACACTCACTATAACTACAACCTGCTTAGCGACGCGCAGCTGCACGCGGATCTGCTGACGCATATTAAAACCATGATTACCCGCGTGCGGTATCAAATCATGATCCCCAATCCGCTGCTGGATAACATCAAGCAGCACTACCCGATGGCGTGGGACATGACCCTCGCGGCGGTGTCGAGCTGGGGCAAATACACGCCGTATGTGATCAGCGAAAACGAGATTGGTTTCCTGGTGCTGCATATTGGCGTCGGGCTGGAGCGTCACTACAACATTGGCTACCAGCGTCAGCCGCGCGTGCTGCTGGTATGCGACGCCGGTAACGCGATGGTGCGCATGATTGAGGCGGTGCTGCAGCGTAAATACCCGCAGATTGAGGTGACGCGCACGCTCACCCTGCGCGAGTACGAGCTGGCGGAAACGATTGGCGAAGACTTTGTGATCGCCACCGCCCGCGTCAGCGAAAAGTCAAAACCGGTGGTGATGATCGCCCCGTTCCCGACCGACTATCAGTTAGAACAGATTGGCAAACTGGTGCTGGTGGACCGCACCCGCCCGTGGATGCTGGATAAATACTTCGACGCGGCCCACTTCCGCATTATCGACAAGCCGATCGATCAGCAGACGCTGTTCCGCGAGCTGTGTGAACAGCTTGAGGCCGAGGGCTTTGTTGGCGCGGAGTTTCTGGATTCGGTTGTTGAGCGTGAAGCTATCGTCAGCACCATGCTCGGCGACGGCATCGCGCTGCCGCACTCCCTCGGCCTGCTGGCGCAGAAAACGGTGGTCTACACCGTGCTGGCTCCGCACGGCGTGCAGTGGGGCGACGAAACCGCGCACGTCATCTTCCTGCTTGCCATCAGCAAAAGCGAATACGAAGAGGCGATGGCGATTTACGATATCTTCGTCACCTTCCTGCGCGAGCGGGCGATGTCACGTCTCTGTAGCTGCGAGGATTTTGCCGGGTTTAAGGCGGTGGCGATGGAGAGTTTGAGTCGTTTTTGAGATAAGGGCGGATGGATAACATCCGCCTTTGATCAACGCAAATGATGCACAACCTGGTTGCTGCTGCCGCGCCAGATAAGCGCCGGGTCTTTTAAATCCTGCATGAACTTGCCGTCGACCAGCACGTTAATCAGATCCACGACTTCCATTTGCTGCGCGTTCAGCTCATCCAGCCTGTAGCCTGTCCAGACCCAGATATCTTTTCCCGAGCACTCGCGGCGAATGCGCTTCACCAGCTTCAAAATATCCGGCACGTTTTGCGGATGCAGCGGATCGCCGCCGGAGAGCGAAATTCCCTGGCGGTGAATGCGCGTGTCGTTCAGGTCGCTGATGATTTTATCTTCCATCTCTGCGGTGAACGGCTTGCCGGAATTCAGGCGCCAGGTGCTTTTGTTGTAGCAGCCGGGGCATTCGTGGACGCAGCCAGAGACGAACAGGGTGCAGCGGGTGCCGGGGCCGTTGACGATGTCGACGGGGTAGTACTGGTGATAGTTCATAGCGTTAACCTGATACCCTCACCCCGGCCCTCTCCCACAGGGAGAGGGAGAAAACCGGAGTCAGGATTAGCAATGTGCTCGATCGGTTCCCTCTCCCTTGAGGGAGAGGGGTAGGGTGAGGGGGAGTACCCTGCGCAGAACTTACCCGATCTGCCCATTCCCCAAATGCTTCACGCGACGCTTCACCTCTTCCTGCTTGCCCGCGTTAAACGGACGCGCGTCCGGGCTGCCGAGGTAGCCGCACACGCGACGGGTTACGGAGACGCGGGCCGCATCGTGGTTGCCGCATTTCGGGCAGGTAAAGCCTTTACTCGTACACTCGAACTCACCGGTAAAGCCG
Organism: Enterobacter sp. PL_is511; assembly: GCF_055816065.1. NCBI lineage: Bacteria > Pseudomonadati > Pseudomonadota > Gammaproteobacteria > Enterobacterales > Enterobacteriaceae > Enterobacter > Enterobacter sp. PL_is511. Next base: position 132,440 of record NZ_JBVPGP010000019.1, read on the forward strand.
CACTCGTAGCACTCGTCGATAGGCGTGTTGGTCCCGTAATACGGCACGTGCTGATAGCTGTAATCCCACACGTCCTCCAGCGCCTTCAGGTTGTGCTGAATGTTCGGGTACTCGCCGTAGCAGATGAAGCCGCCGCTGGCGATCGGCGGATAGGCAGCTTCGAAGTCGATCTTGTCGTACGGATTCACCTTCTTCTCCACGTCGAGGTGGAAGCTGTTGGTGTAGTACCCTTTGTCGGTCACGCCTTCCACAATCCCGAATTCGGCGGTGTCCAGACGGCAGAAGCGGTCGCACAGGTTTTCGCTCGGCGTGCTGTAGAGGCTAAATCCGTAGCCGGTTTCCTCTTTCCACTGGTCAACCGCGTCGCGCAGGCGCTGAACGATGGCGATGCCTTTTTCGCGCAGGGCCTCACTGTCGTACATGTGCGTGTCGCCAAACAGCGCGTTGATGGTTTCGTGGATGCCGATATAGCCCAGCGAAATCGACGCGCGACCGTTTTTGAAGATCTCAGACACGTCATCGTCCGCCTTCAGGCGCACGCCGCAGGCTCCTTCCATATAGAGGATCGGCGCGACGCGGGCTTTGACTCCTTCCAGACGGGCGATACGGGTCATCAGCGCCTTACGCGCCAGCTGCAGACGTTCATCCAGCAGTGTCCAGAATTCAGCTTCATTGCCTTTCGCCTCCAGCGCGATGCGGGGCAGATTGAGGCTGATGACGCCCAGGTTGTTGCGCCCGTCGTGGATCTGCTCGCCGTTTTCATCTTCGTACACGCCGAGGAAGCTGCGGCAGCCCATAGGCGTTTTAAACGAACCGGTCACTTTGACGACCTGATCGTAGTTCAGGATGTCCGGGTACATGCGCTTGCTCGCGCACTCCAGCGCCAGCTGTTTGATATCGTAGTTTGGATCGCCAAACTTGTGGTTCAGGCCGTCGCGAATCGCGAACACCAGTTTCGGGAACACCGCAGTTTTTCGGTTTTTGCCAAGGCCGGAAATACGGTTGCGCAGGATGGACTGCTGGATCAGGCGTGATTCCCAGCTGGTGCCCAGGCCAAAGCCGAAGGTCACAAACGGCGTCTGGCCGTTGGCGGTGTGTAGCGTGTTTACCTCATATTCCAGCGACTGGAACGCGTCGTAGCACTCTTTTTCGGTGCGGGAGTGCGCGTAGCCGTCAGCGTCCGGAATGTGCCACTCGTCAGCCGTTTTACGGTGCTTGTTGAAGCTTGCCGTGACGAACGGAGCCAGCACTTCATCAATACGGTTAATGGTGGTGCCGCCGTAAATATGGCTGGCGACCTGGGCGATAATCTGAGCCGTGACCGCGGTGGCCGTGGAAATTGACTTAGGCGGTTCAATCTCGGCGTTACCCATTTTAAAACCGTGAGTCAGCATGCCTTTCAGGTCGATCAGCATGCAGTTGAACATCGGGAAGAAAGGCGAATAGTCGAGATCGTGGTAGTGAATTTCGCCGCGCTCGTGCGCAGACACCACGTCGCGCGGCAGCAGATGCTGGCGGGCATAGTGTTTGGCGACGATACCGGCCAGCAGGTCGCGCTGGGTGGGGATCACTTTACTGTCTTTGTTGGCATTTTCATTGAGCAGGGCGGAGTTGGTCTGCTCGACCAGGCCACGGATCTCCTGGTTCAGACGACCGCGCTTCTCGCGCTGCACGTCGCGATCGTGGCGGTACTCAATATAGGCGCGCGCCAGCTGCTTGTAAGGTCCTGCCATCAGCTGGTTCTCAACCGCGGTCTGGATTTCGTTGATATCGACCTGACTGCGTTCATTCATCTGGCTGCTAACGACTTCTGCGACGGTGGCGCAGTAATCTGCGTCATCGACTCCCGCTGCTTTAGCTGCACGCAGAATGGCTTCCTGGATGCGCTCTGATTTAAACGGCACTTTACAGCCATCACGTTTCATCACATGCGGTGTCATGATCACTCCATTTTTGAAAACAGGTTATCCACAGAGGTGGAGAAGTATTCACCGGACGCATTTCCCGCCAGGCCAAAGACTTCCCGCGTTCCCGGCTCGTGTTATCCACAATTCCGGCCAGCGTAAGCGCCGTCTTGTTGTTGGAATAGTAGACGATAAATACAAGATGTTGGGTTGGCGTGCATTTTAAGTGCTACATATAGTGATTTGCATCAAACATGTTTGCGATTTATTTGATTCAGAACAAAGTAAAAAGACGAGAGTACAAACGACGGGCGCTTCAGAGATTGTAAAGGTGGAAGAGAAAAATCTGATTAATTATTCAACAAAAACAGTAAAGTAAGCCGGGTGCAGGGCGGCACCCGGCGAGAAGGTTACTGCTGCAGCCACCAGACGGCTTCAAACGGACGCAGCGACGTCGTTTGCGGTGTCGGGTAGTTACTCATCACTACCTGCAACTTACCGCTGAGAAGGTCTGTCTGCCATTCCTGAGGCGTATTGCTCAGGTTTGCCGCAACAATCAGGGTCTGTCCCTGCCACTGGCGACGGTAGCACCACAGAGAAGGGTGTTCCGGCAGGAGATCTTCATAATCTCCCCACGTCAGCACCGGCAGGGTTTTGCGCAGGCTAATCAGCGACTGATAGGTAAAGAAGACGGAATCCGCATCGTCCAGCGCCGCGCGGGCGTTCACGGTTTCGTAGTTATCGCAGACGCCAATCCACGGTTCGACCTCGCTAAAGCCCGCATTGTGCGACGCGTCCCACTGCATTGGGGTTCGCCCGTTATCCCGGGACTTACTCGCCAGAATCGCCAGTAATTCATCCGGATCGCGGCCGTTGGCGCGCAGTTCGGCGAACATGTTCAGGCTTTCCACGTCGCGGTAATCGGTGATGCGGCTGAAGTGCGGGTTCGTCATCCCCAGCTCTTCACCCTGGTAAATATACGGCGTGCCCTGCATGCCGTGCAGCACCATGCCGAGCATTTTCGCGGCGTAAACCCGGTATTCTCCTTCGTCACCGAAGCGCGACACGATGCGCGGCTGGTCGTGGTTACACCAGAACAGCGCGTTCCAGGCTTTGTTATGCATCCCCTGCTGCCAGTGGCGGAAGAGGGTTTTCAGCGCCACGAAGTCCGGCTTGGCCTTCGTCCACTTTTCGCCGCCGGGATAGTCCACCTTCAGGTGGTGGAAGTTAAAGGTCATCGACAGCTCGCGGCCATCGAGAGAAGCATACTGCTGGCAGTTCTCCAGCGAAGTTGAGGACATCTCGCCTACCGTCATCAGGTTGCGCGGGGTGAAGACGTCGCGGCTCATCTCCTGCAGATATTCATGGATGCGCGGCCCGTCAGTGTAGAAGCGGCGACCGTCACCCGTCTCGTCATTCGGGAAATCCTGATCTTTCGAAATCAGGTTAATCACGTCGAGGCGCAAGCCGTCGACGCCGCGGTCGGCCCAGAACGCGCACACCTTTTTCAGCTCGGCGCGCACCGCCGGATTTTCCCAGTTGAGGTCCGCCTGCTCCGGCGCGAACAGGTGCAGGTAATACTGCTCGCTCTCTGCGTGCCAGCGCCAGGCGTTGCCGCCAAACTTGGAGCGCCAGTTGTTGGGCAACTGCTCAGGCGTGCCGTCGCGCCAGATGTAGAACTGGCGGTACGGGCTCGCTTTGTTCAGCGATTCCCGGAACCAGGGGTGCTGGGTTGAGGTGTGGTTGAACACCATATCCAGCACGATGCGAATGCCGCGCTGATGCGCCTCGGCGACCAGCTCGTCAAAATCATCCAGCGTGCCGTACGCCGGGTCGATGGCGGTGTAATTCGCCACGTCGTAGCCGTTATCCACCTGCGGGGAGATATAAAACGGCGTCAGCCAGATGGCGTCGATGCCGAGGGTTTTCAGGTAGTCCAGACGCTGCGTCACGCCGCGTAAATCGCCGGTGCCGCTGCCGGTGGTGTCCTGGAAACTCTTGGGGTAAATCTGGTAGATAACGCCGTTTTGCCACCAGTGAGGAAGGGTATTCATAGTGTGTTCCTGCAAATGCGAAGGGGCGCAACTGCGCCCCGAAAGAGAGAGATTAAACAATCTGCAGCGAGCCCTGACGGAACTTACGCTGGTAAACCACGGTAGTCAGCGCCATTGGGACGACGATCGCGATGGCCATTGCCAGGGCGAACACCTGCCAGTAAGCGGGCTGGATGGAGAGGATGCCCGGCAGGCCGCCGACGCCAATCCCGTTTGCCATTACGCCGTTCAGTCCGCACACCAGGCCCGCCAGACCGGAACCGATCATCGCGCAGAGCATCGGGAAGCGGTATTTCAGGTTGATACCGTACATCGCCGGTTCGGTGACGCCGAGGTAGGCGGAGATGGCCGCCGGAACGGAGATCTCGCGTTCGTTGTGCTTGCGGCTGACGATGATGATGCCGGTCACCGCGGACGCCTGAGCAATGTTAGAGAGGGCGATAATCGGCCAGACCGGCGTTCCGCCGAGGCTCTGGATCATCTGCATATCAATGGCCAGCGTGGTCTGGTGCACGCCGGTGATCACCAGCGGAGCGTACAGGAAGCCAAACAGCGCGGCGCCAATCGGGGCGAAGCTGCCGGTCATCAGGTGGCGCACCGCGAAGGCTACGCCGTCGCCAATCATGCGGCCAAACGGACCGATAAAGGCGTGCGCCAGGAAGACCGCCAGAATCAGCGAGCAGACCGGCACCACCACCAGATAGAGGTAATCCGGCACGATGCGCTTCAGTCGGGTTTCAATAAAGCCCAGCGCCAGGCCCGCCAGCAGGGCCGGAATGACCTGCGCCTGATAGCCCACTTTGGCGATGGTAAACAGGCCGAAGTTCCACACCTCAGGCACCTGCTGACCAAGTAAGTAAGCGTTCATTAACTGCGGAGAGACCAGCGTGACGCCCAGTACGATACCGAGGATCGGCGTACCGCCCATCTTGCGCACGGCGGACCAGCAGATCCCGACCGGCAGATAGAAGAAGATCGCCTCGCCAATCAGCCACAGGAAGTCGTACACGGTTTTCAGCGCCGGATACATCTGCGCCAGGGTTTTGCCGTCGCTCATCGGCACGTCGCCGATGACGTTACGGAAGCCTAAGATCAAGCCTCCGCTGATCAGCGCCGGCAGGAGCGGGAAGAAGATCTCCGCAAAGTGGGAAATCAGCTGCTCGTGCCACTTCATGTTCTGGCGCGCGGCCTTCTTCGCCTGCTCTTTATCGGCGGAGGAGTGCCCGGTCGTTGCCAGCAGAGCCTGATAGTAATCGCCCACTTCGGTACCAATCACGACCTGGAACTGACCGGCGTTAGTGAAGCAGCCTTTAACCATGGAGAGTTCTTCAATGGCCTTCGGGTTGGCTTTGGCCGGATCGTTCAGCACGAAGCGCAGGCGGGTAATGCAATGGCTGACGGTAGCGATGTTTTCGCGGCCGCCGACCAGGACGATCAGCCGATCGATATCTGCTTGTTTGACTTTACTCATCATGAAACCTCATGACAGATGGTGAGGGGGTGTAATGACCTGAGCGCAAGCCTACTCCTTCAGCGTGACGGCGAAAATGGGAACGTTCCCGAAATCAGGCGAAGATCACAATAATCTGTTTTAGGAGGGTTACGAAAGGTGAGCGGGAATGACGATCTGACGCGGCTCAGCGCGCCCGTTGATCTGCTCGATCAGCTGCGTGGCGGCCTGTCTGCCGGACTCGGCGTAGCCCGGATCGACGGTGATGATCTCCGGGTGCAGGAACTTCATCAGCGGCGTGCTGCCGACGCTCGCCACCTGCAGGTTATCGATACGCTGCTCCTGAAGATATTTACTCGCGCCCAGCGCCAGCGTATCCGTGGCGCACACCAGCGCGGTAGTTTGCGGCGTCAGGACGCTGGCGACCTGCTCGTAGCCCTGCTTCATCCCCAGCCCCGGCAGGGAGGCCACGGCGGAGAGGTTGTGCTTTTTGCAAAAGGCCAGATAGGCCTCATGGCGGCGCTTGCCGGTGGTGACGTCCGCGTGCGGTACGCCGAGGAAGCTGATGTGGCGATGGCCTTCGTCAAACAGGCGCTGCATCAGGGTGATAATCGCGCCCTCGTCGTCATAACAGACGGAGGCGAAACCGTGGGCATCGCGCGCCAGCAGCACCAGCGACGGCTGCCAGGGTTTTAGCATCTCGTCTTTGATGCCGGTAAAGCCGAACAGCACCACGCCGTCAATGTTGCGCCGCTGGAGCATACCCAGATGTTCTTCCACCAGCTGTGGCGAGAACTGGCTCTCCATCATGATCGGGTCATATCCCTGCTCATAGAAGGCGGGCAGCATGGTCTGTACGGCAAGGTTTTCAGACAGAGAATCCAGGCGCGAGACAATGATGGCGACCACTTTGTCACTCTGTCCGCGCATGGCGCGCGCGGAGCGGGAAGGGGAAAAACCGTGCTGATTCATGACCGCCTCAACGCGCTCGCGGGTGCGTTCGCTGACGCCGCTTTCGTTGTTCAGCACGCGTGAGACGGTTGATTTCCCCACGCCGCTTAAACGCGCGATGTCTTTAATCGTAAGGCGGTTCTGCATGCTGTATTCCCTGTAACAACGACAAAATGGTCAATTGAGCCTAATGCTATAGCGCGATTTCGCTATGGGCAAAGTCTGGTTTACGTTCGGTTTATTTGCAGGGGGGTATAATACCGCCCGAATCGTCACAAAGGGTACGCTTAAATCCTTATACTGCGCGGCGACACCCTACTTTTTACTTACCGGAGGCTTCATGGATCCCGATCCCACACCTCTCCTGAACGGGAGAATGCGTTCTTTCCGGTAAGCCAGCCTGTTGCTGACTCACCGGTGATGTGAGGCAGCAACGTCCCAAACGTTCCTGCTTGAAAAATTGAGTGCCTCTCAGGTACGGCTTTGCCACGCCTGAAGGAAAAGCTGCGTCCGCGTTTGCGGATGTGGAGGAATGACTATGTTTAAAAATATCACCCGGCAGCTGCAGGCCCTGCTGAGCCGCCACCTGCCACACCGTCTTGTTCAGCGCGACCCGCTGCCCAATGCCAAAAACATGGCGGGGGCGGCGATCCCCGCGTCCCTGACCGAACGCTGCCTGAACGTGGCGGCGATGGATGAAAACGAAGTCTGGCGCGCCTTTGGCGGGCACCCGGAAGGGCTGAACGCGGCAGAAGTGGAAAAAATCCGTGCCGTGCATGGCGATAACCTCATTCCGGCGCAAAAGCCGTCTCCGTGGTGGGTGCATCTGTGGCTCTGCTACCGCAACCCGTTTAACCTGCTGCTGACCGTGCTCGGCCTCATCTCCTATGCGACGGAAGATCTGTTTGCCGCAGGGGTGATTGCCCTGATGGTGGGCATCTCCACGCTGCTGAACTTTATTCAGGAGGCCCGCTCCACCAAAGCGGCGGACGCCCTGAAGGCAATGGTCAGCAACACCGCGACCGTCTCGCGCGTGATCAACGATCTCGGCGAAAACGCCTGGGTGGAATTGCCTATCGACCAGCTGGTGCCAGGGGATCTGGTGAAGCTGGCCGCGGGGGACATGATCCCGGCGGATTTACGCATCATCCAGGCACGCGATCTGTTTGTGGCGCAGGCTTCCCTGACCGGCGAATCCCTGCCCGTTGAAAAGGTGGCGCGCAGCCGCGACCCGCAGCAGATGAACCCGCTCGAATGCGACACCCTGTGCTTTATGGGCACCACGGTCGTCAGCGGCACCGCGCAGGCGATAGTTACCGCCACCGGGGGCAACACCTGGTTTGGTCAGCTTGCCGGGCGCGTCAGCGAGCAGGAGAGCGAGCCGAATGCTTTCCAGAAGGGAATTGGCCGCGTCAGCATGCTGCTGATCCGCTTTATGATGGTGATGACGCCGATCGTGCTGCTGATCAACGGCTACACCAAAGGCGACTGGTGGGAAGCGGCGCTGTTTGCGCTCTCCGTGGCCGTCGGCTTAACGCCGGAAATGCTGCCGATGATTGTCACCTCTACGCTGGCGCGCGGGGCGGTGAAGCTCTCTAAACAGAAGGTGATCGTCAAACACCTCGACGCCATTCAAAACTTTGGCGCGATGGACATTCTCTGCACCGATAAAACCGGCACCCTGACGCAGGACAAAATCGTGCTGGAGAACCACACTGATATATCCGGCAAAACCAGCGAGCGCGTGCTGCACAGCGCGTGGCTGAACAGCCATTATCAGACCGGGCTGAAAAACCTGCTCGACGTCGCGGTGCTGGAAGGGGTAGATGAAGAGTCAGCCCGCACGCTCTCCGGCCGCTGGCAGAAGGTGGATGAGATCCCGTTCGACTTCGAGCGCCGCCGTATGTCGGTGGTGGTGAGCGAGCAGACGGATGTGCATCAGCTGATCTGCAAAGGGGCGCTGCAGGAGATCCTCAACGTGTCCACACAGGTGCGCTATAACGGCGACATCGTGCCGCTGGACGACACCATGCTGCGCCGCATCAAGCGCGTCACCGACAACCTGAACCGTCAGGGGCTGCGCGTGGTGGCGGTGGCGAGCAAGTTTCTGCCGGCGCGCGAGGGGGACTATCAGCGTATCGACGAATCCGATCTGATCCTCGAAGGTTACATCGCCTTCCTCGATCCGCCGAAAGAGACCACCGCACCGGCGCTGAAGGCGCTGAAGGCGAGCGGCATTACCGTCAAAATTCTCACCGGAGACAGCGAGCTGGTGGCGGCGAAAGTGTGCCACGAGGTGGGGCTGGACGCGGGTGACGTGGTAGTGGGGAGCGATATTGAACATCTCTCTGATGACGAGCTGGCGAATCTTGCCCAGCGTACCACGCTGTTTGCCCGCCTGACGCCGATGCACAAAGAGCGCATCGTCACCCTGCTCAAGCGCGAAGGGCACGTGGTGGGCTTCATGGGCGACGGCATCAACGACGCGCCCGCCCTGCGTGCGGCGGATATCGGTATCTCCGTAGACGGGGCGGTTGATATTGCCCGCGAAGCGGCGGATATCATTCTGCTGGAAAAAAGCCTGATGGTGCTGGAGGAGGGCGTCATCGAAGGGCGCCGTACCTTTGCCAATATGCTCAAGTACATCAAGATGACCGCCAGCTCCAACTTCGGTAACGTCTTCAGCGTGCTGGTGGCGAGCGCGTTTCTGCCGTTCCTGCCGATGCTGCCGCTGCACCTGCTGATCCAGAACCTGATGTACGATGTCTCTCAGGTGGCTATCCCGTTTGATAATGTGGACGACGAGCAGATCCAGAAGCCGCAGCACTGGAACCCGGCAGATCTCGGGCGCTTTATGCTGTTCTTTGGCCCGATCAGCTCTATCTTCGACATTCTGACCTTCTGCCTGATGTGGTTTGTGTTCCACGCCAACACCCCGGAACACCAGACGCTGTTCCAGTCCGGCTGGTTCGTGGTAGGGCTGCTGTCGCAGACGCTGATTGTGCATATGATCCGCACGCGCCGCATTCCGTTCATCCAGAGCCGTGCCGCATGGCCGCTGATTGTGATGACGGGGATTGTGATGGCGCTAGGCATCGCGCTGCCGTTCTCGCCGCTGGCGAGCTATCTGCAGCTGCAGGCGCTGCCGCTGAGCTACTTCCCGTGGCTGGTGGCGATCCTCGCGGGCTATATGGTGCTGACGCAGATGGTGAAAGGGTTCTATGCGCGTCGGTATGGGTGGCAGTAACGGCAAGCCCGGTGGCGCTGCGCTTACCGGGCCTACGATCCGAACGTAGGCCGGGTAAGGCGAAGCCGCCACCCGGCAATAGCTTTCCTCCCAAATTCAACAACCTGTGATCTCCGTCGGCGCATTCGCTTGACGACAAATTGAGCGCATGTTAACAGAATGTTTTGCCTTTATTTGGCCCGTCAGATAAGGAACATTCATGTTACGGTACAGTCTCTTAACCGCCGGGCTGATGCTCGGCGCCTCTGCCTTTGCCGCCCCGGCAGGGGATCTCCCCTTAATGCCCTGGCCTGCGAAGGTCGAACGCCCGACGACCCAGGGCGCGCTGGTGCTCAGCAACAACGTATCCATTAGCGTCAGCGGCGACGATCTGGGCGACGCCGTCAACCGCCTGCGCCAGCGCATCGCCCTGCAAACCGGCTGGACGCTGCAGCCTCAGGCTGAAAAGCCAGACAAACCGACTATTCGCATCGCGATTGCCAAAAAGGTGAAGCCGCAGCCGCTGCCGGACAGCGATGAAAGCTATAGGCTCACGGTGGACGCCAACGGCGTGACTATCTCCGCCAATACCCGCTTCGGCGCGCTACGCGCCATGGAAACCCTGCTCCAGCTGATGCAGAACGGGGCGGAAAATACCTCTCTGCCGTGGGTGACCATTGAAGATTCGCCGCGCTTCCCGTGGCGCGGGCTGCTGCTGGACTCGGCGCGTCACTTTATCCCGCTGCCGGATATCAAACGCCAGATCGACGGCATGGCTGCGGCGAAGCTCAACGTGCTGCACTGGCACCTGACCGACGATCAGGGCTGGCGCTTCAGCTCGAAGCGCTACCCTAAGCTGACGCAGCTTGCCAGCGACGGGCTGTTCTACACGCCTGAACAGATGCGCGAGGTGGTGCGTTACGCCGCCGAGCGCGGCATTCGTGTGGTGCCGGAGATCGACATGCCAGGCCACGCCTCGGCGATTGCCGTGGCCTATCCGGAGCTGATGAGCGCGCCGGGACCGTACGCAATGGAACGCCACTGGGGCGTGCTGAAGCCGGTGCTGGATCCGACAAAAGACGCAACCTATACCTTTGCCGACGCGATGGTCAGCGAACTGGCGGCGATCTTCCCCGATCCGTATCTGCACATCGGCGGCGACGAGGTGGACGACAGCCAGTGGAAAGCGAACCCGGCTATCCAGCAGTTTATGCGCGACAACAGGCTGGCGGACAGTCACGCGCTGCAGGCTTACTTCAACCGCAAGCTGGAAACGATCCTTGAGAAGCATCACCGCCAGATGGTCGGCTGGGACGAGATCTACCATCCTGACTTACCGAAAAGCATTCTGATCCAGTCCTGGCAGGGGCAGGACGCGCTGGGGCAGGTGGCGCAGAACGGCTACAAGGGCATTCTGTCGACCGGCTTTTATCTCGACCAGCCCCAGTCCACCGCCTATCACTACCGCAACGAGATCGTCCCGCAGGGGTTAAACGGCGTAGACGTGATAGCCGACACCGACAGCGCCCAGAGCTGGGCCTTCTCCATGCCGCGCCTGAAGGGCAAGCCGGTGGAGGGGAGCTTCACCCTTGTGAAAGGGGATGGCGGCTGGCGCGGGTTTATTGATTTTGCCGGGAAATCGCGCCGCGCGGTGCAGAACATCGAGTGGCGCGATGACAGCCAGGTCACGTTTACCGTCGATACGTGGATGGGCGAAACGCGCCCGGTCGTCACCGTCGATAACGACAAACTCTCCGGCTATTTCCTGGTCGGGAATACGCGCTACCCGATTAGCGGCACACGTCTGGACGACGTGCCGAAAGGCGTTCCGCCCGTCGTGCCGGACGTGGCGAACCAGGCCAACCTGCTCGGCGGCGAAGCGGCGCTGTGGGCGGAAAACGTGGTGGCGCCAGTGCTGGATATCCGCCTGTGGCCGCGTACGTTTGCGGTGGCAGAGCGGCTGTGGTCGGCGCAGGACGTCAACGATGTCGACAACATGTACACCCGCCTGCAGGCGATGGACAGCTGGTCGACGGTGTCGGTCGGGCTACAGCAGCATACCCAGCAGCAGGTGCAGTTCACGCGCCTCGCCGGTAATGCCGACACCCTGCCGCTGCAGATCCTCGCGCAGGCGGTAGAGCCCGCGCAGTATTACACCCGTCAGCACCTGAAGTTCCAGGCCGGAAACTATCATCAGTTCGAGCCCCTCAACCGCTTCGCCGATGCGCTAAACGCCGAAAGCGCCACCGTGCGCCAGATGCACAAATGGGCGGACCGTCTGGTGAGCGATGCGGAAGACACGGAAAGCGCCGACGCCCTGCGCCACGTCTTTAACCGCTGGCAGAGCAACACCAGCGACGCGCTGGCCTTAAGCGAAAACAGCTATCAGCTGAAGGCGATGAAGCCGGTGATCCAGGAGGTGGATAAGCTGGCCTCGATTGGCCTGCGGCTGACGGATCTGGTGGCGCGCCAGGGCACGCTGGATGACAAAGAGATTGCGTCGATTCAGAGCGAGCTGGATAACGCGGCGAAGGTGCAGGACGAAGTGGTTATTGCGGCGGTCTATCCGCTGGAGACGCTGCTTCACGCCACGCGGAATCAGTAGCGGGCCATAAAAAAAGGCAGCCCCAGGCTGCCTTATCATCGACAAAGCGAATTAGCGACGTACGGCAATCGCTTCGATTTCAATTTTCACGTCTTTTGGCAGACGCGCCACTTCCACGCAGGAGCGCGCCGGGAAGGTGGCGTTGTGCTCGGTGAAGAAGGCTTCGTAGGTGGCGTTAACGGTCGCGAAGTCGTTCAGATCTTTCACGAAAACGGTGGTTTTGACGATGTCGCCCACTTTCAGGCCCGCAGATTCAACGATAGCCTGCACGTTTTCCAGCGACTGACGCGCCTGTGCTGCCACGTCGGTCGGCACTTCACCGGTTTTTGGGTTTACGGGGATCTGACCTGAAGTGATGATCATGCTGCCCAGATCAACGCCCTGAACGTAAGGGCCGATAGCGGCTGGTGCATTTTCCGTCGCGAGTACTTTGCTCATGTTTTCTCCAGAATTACAGCGTTAAGAATGTTCCCGGCCATTATAACAGCCGGGATTTCATTACCAACCTCAATTAGTTGGCCAGCACCACATAATGAGAAAACTCTTTTTCGCAGTATTTGCATTTGAGCGCGATGTCATCGGCGCGTTTTTTCACTGCAAAGCTGGAGGAAACCGGCTCAGCATGACTGATGCAGTTGCTGTTCGGGCAGACCAGCACGCTTTCAATGCGATCCGGCAGGCTCGGGCGGGATTTACCGACCACTTCATACTCGTCGATGCGGTTGACGGTGGCGTCCGGCGCGTACAGCGACAGCTGGTTAACCTGCTCGTCGGTCAGGAAGGTATTCTCGATTTTAATCAGGTCCTTGCGGCCCATTTCACCTGACGGCAGGTTCAGGCCGATGGTGATGCGCTGGTCGGTTTCGGTCAGTTTGAACAGCGTCAGCAGCTTAAAGCCCACCTGCGCAGGGATGTGGTCAATCACGGTGCCACGCTTGATGGCTTCAACCTGGAGTTTGTTATCGTGTGTCATGGTCGTTTCCCCTTACAGTGCCAATTCGCGATTCAGAACCAGTGCCAGTAACGCCTGGCGGGCGAAGATGCCGTTTCCGGCCTGCTGGAAGTACCAGGCGTGCGGCGTTTTATCCACGTCTGTGGTGATCTCATCGATGCGCGGCAGCGGATGCAGCACCTTCATGTTGTCGCGCGCGCCCTCGAGGTCGCTGGCGCGCAGCACGAACTGTGCCTTCACGTTGGCGTATTCGGACGGATCCAGACGCTCTTTCTGCACGCGGGTCATGTACAGAATATCCACGTGGCTCATCACCTCTTCGATGCTGGCGTGCAGGCTCCACTGAATGCCTTTCTCATCCAGCATGTCGAGAATGTACTGCGGCATCGCCAGCGCGTCAGGCGCAATGAAGTAGAAGCGGTTGCCGTTAAATTTCGCCAGCGCCTGCGTCAGGGAGTGGACGGTGCGGCCATATTTCAGGTCGCCGACCATGGCGATATTCAGGTTCTCGAGCTTGCCCTGGGTCTCCTGAATGGTGAACAGATCCAGCAGGGTCTGCGTCGGATGCTGGTTGGCACCGTCACCGGCGTTCAGTACCGGAATGCCGCCGGAGAACTCGGTCGCCAGGCGTGCCGCGCCCTCCTGCGGATGACGCATCACAATCGCGTCGACGTAGGTGCTGATGACTGAAATGGTATCCGCCAGGGTCTCGCCTTTTTTACCCAGCGACGTGTTGCTGCTGTCCGAGAAGCCCACCACGCTCGCCCCCAGGCGGTGCATGGAGGTCTCAAAGGAGAGGCGGGTGCGGGTCGAGGCTTCAAAGAAGCAGCTCGCAATCACCTTGTGCTTCAGCAGCTCCGGTTGCGGATTGGCCTTCAGTTTTGCCGCGGTTTCCAGAACCAGTTCCAGCTCTTCGCGGCTGAGGTCGTTTATGGAAATGATGTGTTTTTGATAAAGCGGATTCATGTTTATCTCCTGACGCCGGGCAAAAAAAAGCCCCTCAAATGAGGGGCTCTGGGAATAGGTTTAGCAACGGGAAGAAAAACGGCAGGCCAGCGTCTGATTTCAGACGCGGTAAGACGTTATGTCGTACACGCTTGACCATGCTTCCTCCCGGCAAATTGTCGGGCATTATACGCAGCTCGCTTTTCGGATCAAGCGATTTAATGCACGCTTTACTCAATGCAAACGGTTCTTTATGAATATTAATTCGTTCTGAGTAAATAATTAATTTGCTTATGCACCAGAGCGGTGCGTTTCACGACCCGGGGAGCGACCCAGACGATACTGCTGCCAGCCACCACGCCTAAAATTTCCGGTAGCTGGTGATAATCCAGAATACGCGCCACCGCGCGGCCATATCCGGCGACGGTATGCACAAGGATAAACTCGCTATTATGCTCGACGCTGACCACCATTTCGGACACGGTACGCGCGGCGTCGGGGGCAGGGCGCAGCTGGGGATTCAGCGAATAAATCTTTAGCCCTTTGGCATTTCGAATTTTTATGACACCGAGCAATTTAAGCAGACGTGAAACGGTGGACTGGCTGATGGTCTCAAAACCACGCTCCTGCAAATCCCGGCGGATCTCCTCCTGGGAGAGATAGCTCTTTTCTGCTATCAGGCGCTGGCAGACCGTCAGCTGTAGTTGTTCTTTGGGAGAGTACTCTTCGTAATCCATCATAGTTCCCATATCAGTTCCCGAAATAACCGGTGGCACCGCACCGATCCGTAGGCCGGATAAGCGCAGCGCCATCCGGCAAATCACAACAAGGCACCCAGGCTCAACGCCACCATGATCACTACCGTTAATATCCCCAGCAGCGGCGCCACCCATTTCAGATAGCGTACGTAGGGCACGCGGGCGATCGCCAGCCCGCCCATCACGACGGCTGAGGTGGGAGTGACCAGGTTAACGATGCCGGACGCCGACTGGTAGGCCGTGACCACCAGGTCGCGGTTGACGTTAGCGAAATCGGCAAGGGGCGCCATGATCGGCATCGTCAGAACGGCCAGGCCGGACGAAGAAGGCACAAGAAACGACAGCACCACTTCCAGCCAGTACATCACGTTGATGAACGCCACCGTCGATAACCCGGTAACCATCCCCTCGGCGCTGTGCAAAATGGTGTGGGTAATCATGCCCTTATCCATGATCACTACGATACCGCGCGCGATGCCGATAATCAGCGCGACGCCCAGCAAATCTCGCGCGCCGTTGATAAACGTCGAGGTCAGCTCCTCTTCGCTCATGCGGGCGATCAGGCCGACGATAATCGCGCTGGCGAGAAACACCGCCGATATCTCCGCCATCCACCAGCCCAGTACCGCCACGCCGTAAATCATCACCGCGAAGGCGAGGGCAAAAATCACCAGGATGATTTTGCGCACCGGGGTGAATTCCAGCGACTGTTCGCCCTTGTTGCCGAGGAAATGGGCGCGGTTCTCTTCCTGCTTGTCTGCAACGATCGACAGCGACGGATCCTTGCGCACCTTGCGGGCGTAGCGCATCACCCACGCCACGCAGATGATCCAGCCGATGACCAGCAGCGCCACGCGCAGGGCGATGCCGTTGGTAAAGGGGATCCCGGCGGCGTTGGCGGCGATGACCGTGGCAAACGGGTTGATGGTGGAACCCAGCGTGCCGATCCCCGCCCCGAGCAGCACGGTGGAGGCGGCGACAACCGGATCGAACCGGGCGGCCAGCATCACCGGCACCAGCAGGGTGTAGAACGGCAGCGACTCTTCGGCCATGCCGTAAATGGTGCCGCCCGCGGCAAACAGCGCCATCAGGATCGGGATCATCCACTCCTCGCGTCCGCGCAGCCGGGTGGTGACGCGCTCGATCCCGGCGTCAATCGCCCCGGTTTTGGTGACGATCCCGAGGAATCCCCCGATGATCAGAATAAACAGCGCCACGTCGATCGCCCCGGCCTGGCCGGAGACCGGATCGTACAGCCCGGCGATGGGTGCCATCAGGACGGAAACCAGCCCCTGCGGATGCGCCGCCACGTGCGCGTAGGTTCCGGCAATCGGCACTTCTTTACCGAGGGTCTCGTTCATCGCCATCTGGTACTGGCCGGCGGGAACGACCCAGCTCAGCGCCGCCACAACGGCAATCAGGAAAAAGAGAATGGTGTAAGCGGAGGGAAACTTAAACTTGCCCATGATGTTCTCCTTAAACCCGGCGCACCCCGCGGCGCGCCGGGCGGTGATTAGTCGCCGAGTGTCGCCACCATGACCGCTTTAATGGTGTGCATGCGGTTCTCTGCTTCGTCGAAGACGATCGAGTTCGGCGATTCGAAGACCTCTTCCGTCACCTCCAGTCCCTTCAGCCCGTACGCCATCTCGATCTCGCGGCCCACTTTGGTGTGTTCGTTGTGGAACGCCGGCAGGCAGTGCATGAACTTGACGTTCGGGTTGCCGGTGGCCTTCATCACCTGGGCGTTAATTTGATATGGCTTCATCAGGCTGACGCGCTCGGCCCAGGCTTCCTTCGGCTCGCCCATGGAGACCCACACGTCGGTGTAGAGGAAATCGGTCCCCCGCACGCCTTCTTCCACGTCGTCGGTGAGGGTGATGCGCGCGCCCGTCTCTTTGGCGATGGCGCGGCACTGCTCAACCAGCCCGGCTTCCGGCCAGAAGGATTTCGGCGCGACGAGGCGGATATCCATCCCCATCTTGGCCGCGCCCACCATCAGGGAGTTGCCCATGTTGTTGCGCGCGTCGCCGAGATAGGCAAAGCTCAGCTCCGGCAGGGTTTTGCCCGGCGCATGCTCCAGCATGGTCATCAGGTCGGCGAGGATTTGCGTTGGGTGGAACTCGTCGGTCAGGCCGTTCCACACCGGTACGCCCGCGTACTCGCCCAGCTCTTCGACGATGGCCTGACCATAGCCGCGGTATTCGATGCCGTCGTACATGCGGCCCAGCACGCGGGCGGTGTCTTTCATCGACTCTTTATGGCCGATCTGCGATCCGCTTGGGCCGAGATAGGTGACCTGCGCGCCCTGATCGAATGCGCCCACTTCAAAGGCGCAGCGGGTGCGGGTAGAGGTTTTTTCAAAGATCAGGGCGATGTTTTTCCCGACCAGGGTTTGTTTCTCGCGCCCGGCTTTTTTGGCGGCCTTGAGCTCAATGGCGAGGTCGATCAGGTACTGGATCTCCGCCGGGGTGTAGTCCAGCAGTTTCAGGAAGTTGCGGTTTTTCAGGTTGATGGTCATGGCTAAATCCTTTTTAAAATGAGTGTTCAGTTACGAATCAACGTGCCTTTCTCGCCCGCGAGGATCTCCGCGCCGTCGGCCAGCGCGCCGATCCCGGCAATGCCGTTGCAGGCTTCAACAAACTCGCGGCAGGCGGCCACTTTCGGCCCCATCGATCCGGCGTCGAACTGCATGCCTTTGAGCAGCTCCGGCGTCACCTGTGCCAGCGGGCGCTGGGTCGGCTTGCCCCAGTCGAGATACACCGCGTCGGCGTCGGTGAGGATCAGCAGGGCGTCGGCCTCGATTTGCCTCGCCAGCAGGGCTGCGGAGAGGTCTTTGTCGATCACCGCCTCGATCCCGCGATAGCCGTTGGCGTGTTCCACCACCGGCACGCCGCCGCCTCCGTTGCAGATCACCAGGTGGTCGCGCTGGATCAGCGCCGTGATGGCGTCGCTCTCGACGATGCGCTTCGGCTGCGGTGACGGCACCACGCGGCGGACGTAGCTGCCGTCGGCCTTAAACACCCAGCCTTTCTCCGCCGCCAGCGTTTTTGCCTGGGCTTCGCTGTAGACCGGGCCGATGTACTTGGTCGGGTTGCTGAAGGCCGGGTCGGCGGCATCCACTTCCACCTGGGTGAGCAGAACGCTCACCTCCCGCTGCGGGAGGCTGTTTTTCAGCGCCTGCTGGAGCATGTAGCCGATCATTCCCTGGCTTTCCGCGCCGAGAACGTCCAGCGGGTAGGGCGTGACTTTGTCGTAGGCGCTGTTCTGCAGCGCCAGCAGCCCGACCTGCGGCCCGTTGCCGTGTACCAGCACCACGCGCCACTGCGCCGTCAGCCCGGCGATGGTGCGGGCGGCCTGCTCGATGTTCTGGCGCTGGATCTCCGCTTCCAGCGGCTCGCCGCGCTTGAGCAGCGCGTTGCCGCCCAGGGCCACAACCAGAGTGGGTTTTCGTTCCATGATGGCTCCTTTAAATTCCGTCGCGTTCCAGCGGGCAGCTCATGCAGCGCGCGCCGCCGCGTCCGCGTCCGAGTTCGTCGCCCGGGATGGGCAGCACGGTGATACCCGCTTTGTCGTACTTCTCGTTGGTCCAGACGTTGCGCTCGTAGCCGATCACCACGCCGGGGCGGATGGTCAGGACGTTGTTGGCGTCGTTCCACTGCTCGCGTTCGGCCTCAAAGGCGTCGCCGCCGGTGGTGATCAGACGTACCTGGTTAATGCCGAGCGCTTTCTCGATGGCGTGCAGCAGGTCGGTTTCCTGGGTGCGCAGCAGGCCGCCGCGTCCGTCCGGGGTGAGCGTCCAGCACTGGGCGTCTTTGCGCACCACTTCCGGGTAGACGGAGAAGGTATCCACGTCGATGTGGGTCATGACGGTGTCGAGGTGCATACAGGAGCGGTGTTTTGGCAGCTCAACGGCGATCACGCGCTCGGCCTGACGATGTTTGAACAGGCTGTTGGCGAGGAATTCCACGCCCTGCGGCGTCGTGCGTTCGGACATGCCGATCAATACCGCGCCGCGGCCAATCACTAATACGTCACCGCCTTCTAAGGTGGCGTGGTCGTAATTAATATTCTCGTCGCCGAAATACTTAATAAAATCGCCGTCGGCGAACGCCGGGTGCCAGCGATATATTGCCCGCAGGTTATTGGTTTCACGCTGACGCGCCGGTTTGGCCATCGGGTTAATAGAGACGCCGTTATAGATCCAGCAGGAGGTATCGCGGGTAAATAAATGGTTTGGCAGCGGCTTCATAATAAAATCATTTGCCGTGTGGGTATCCACCACCATATTTTTAATGGCCGCCGGAATTTCACCGTAGGTTAATCCGCCGCTTAATCTGCGCGCCAGTTCGCGGTGAGGCATATCCGCCAGCCAGCCGCGCACGTCGCCGGCAAAGGTAGGGCCGAGGCGATAGTCAGAGATTTGCGTCTCCAGCAGCCAGGCTTTCGCCTCTGCAATATCAAGGGCTTGTGTCAGAAGGTCGGTCAACAGCAGGACTTCCACACCCTGCTCGCGCAGCGTGTTTGCGAAGATGTCATGCTCCTCACCCGCACGCTCAACCGAGAGCACGTCATCGAAAAGGAGCTCCTGACAGTTTGATGGCGTGAGACGCTTCAGACTTAAATTAGGGCGGTGCAGCATAACGCTACGCAATTGACCAATTTCAGAACCGACGTAATGCTTTTCCATAATTATTCCTTTAACTGTTTTTCAGAATAAAAAGGGCATGCGCCATGTAACGTATTTAATTTCATGGCGGCTAAGCTCAATTGATTTCGTAATTCATACTAGGCAGTTAAATAATCCGTATTGTGATATTGCTCACGCGAAAATGGATATTAGGCGGTTTGTTTTCATTAGCATGATTCGCATCAGATAATGATTAATTTCATATTAGTGAGGGATGAATAGCTAAGCAGGATCCGGTGGCATTATTTGGGTTTGTTATTACTTTGTAGATTTTAATCTTTTGACATATATTGTTATGTGACTGATTTTAAACGATAAGAGTTATGGGTGAGAATGGCTATGCAATTAACGTAATTAACTATTTTTGACTTAAGAAAAATCAATAAATAATTATGGTTTTTTAGAGCAAATTATCAAAACAGTAAAGTGTGAGGCGGCAACAGGTTTTGTTAATTAGAGAGCATGATCAAGAGGTTAGAGCAGCCGTGCGATAAGCGCCGATCGAGGTTATGCATAACCCCTGCATAAATGCCCGGGCAGGATTAACAGTGAATTAACACCTTTCCCGATAAACATGCGCTCGCGCAAACATCGTCCAAAAAGGGCTGGTATGGCAGCCGGGATTCTCGTATAAAAGATAAAAATGAAACATTGTTTTATATTGAGGGTTGAAACATGATTATCGGCAACATCCACCATCTGCAGTCCTGGCTGCCTGACGAACTGCGCCAGGCGATTGAGCACGTTAAAGCCCACGTCACCGACGCGACGCCGCTCGGCAAGCACGACGTCAACGGCAACAGCCTGTTTTATCTGGTCTCTGAAGACATGACCCAGCCGTTCGCCGAGCGTCGCGCCGAGTACCACGCGCGCTATCTGGATATTCAGATCGTGATGAAGGGACAGGAAGGGATGACATTCAGCACCCTGCCGCCCGGCACGCCGGACACCGACTGGCTGGCGGACAAAGACATCGCGTTCCTGCCGGAAGGCGAGCAGGAGAAAACCGTGGTGCTGAGCGAAGGGGATTTCGTGGTGTTCTGGCCGGGCGAGGTGCACAAGCCGCTGTGCGCGGTGGGGGCACCTGCTAAGGTCAGGAAAGTGGTTGTTAAAATTCAGGTAGAGTAACCCCTCACCCTAACCCTCTCCCCACAGGGGAGAGGGGACTGCTCCGAGCCGTCTTTTCCCCCTCGCCCCTTTGGGGAGAGGGCCGGGGTGAGGGGCAATATGTGATCCAGCTTAAATTTCCCACACTCCTTCGTCCCTTCCCATTTACCTGCGCTTTTCCTGCGTCATAGTATGATCGTTAAATTAATGAACGCTGTTCTATAATGTAGAACAAAATGATTCAGCAAGGAGATCTCATGCCGCAGTCCGCGTTGTTTACGGGAATCATTCCCCCTGTCTCCACCATCTTTACCGCCGACGGCCAGCTCGATAAGCAGGGCACCGCCGCGCTGATCGACGATCTGATCAAAGCAGGCGTTGACGGCCTGTTCTTCCTGGGCAGCGGCGGCGAGTTCTCCCAGCTCGGCGCCGAAGAGCGTAAAACCATTGCCCAGTTTGCGATCGATCATGTTGATCGTCGCGTACCGGTCCTGATCGGCACCGGCGGCACCAACGCCCGGGAAACCATTAAGCTCAGCCAGCACGCGCAGCAGGCGGGGGCGGACGGCATCGTGGTGATCAACCCTTACTACTGGAAAGTGTCGGAAGCGAACCTGATCCGCTATTTCGAGCAGGTGGCGGACAGCGTCACGCTGCCGGTGATGCTCTATAACTTCCCGGCGCTGACCGGGCAGGATCTGACCCCGGCGCTGGTGAAAACCCTGGCCGATTCGCGCAGCAACATCGTTGGCATCAAAGATACCATCGACTCCGTTGCCCACCTGCGCAGCATGATCCATACCGTCAAAGCCGCTCACCCGCAATTCACCGTACTCTGCGGCTACGACGATCATCTGTTTAATACCCTGCTGCTCGGCGGCGACGGGGCGATTTCGGCCAGCGTCAACTTTGCTCCGCAGGTGTCGGTGAATCTTCTGAAAGCCTGGCGAGATAAAGACGTGGCGAAGGCGGCTGAGTATCATCAGACCCTGCTGCAAATCCCGCAGATGTATCAGCTGGATACGCCGTTTGTGAACGTGATTAAAGAGGCGATTGTGCTCTGTGGCCGCCCGATCTCCACGCACGTGCTGCCGCCCGCGTCACCACTGGACGCGCCGCGCAAGGCGCAGCTGAAAACCCTGCTGCAACAGCTCAAGCTCTGCTGAGCCGGACGATAACCATGACCATCGAGAAGATTTTCACCCCACAGGACGATGCGTTTTATGCGGTGATTACCCACGCGGCGGGCCCGCAGGGCGCGCTGCCGCTGACCCCGCAGATGCTGATGGAATCCCCCAGCGGCAATCTGTTCGGCATGACGCAGAACGCCGGGATGGGCTGGGACGCCAACAAGCTGACCGGCAAAGAGGTGCTGATTATCGGCACCCAGGGCGGCATCCGCGCCGGGGACGGACGCCCGGTCGCGCTGGGCTACCACACCGGGCACTGGGAGATCGGCATGCAGATGCAGGCGGCGGCGAAGGAGATCACCCGCAACGGCGGGATCCCGTTTGCGGCCTTCGTCAGCGATCCCTGCGACGGCCGTTCTCAGGGCACGTACGGCATGTTCGACTCCCTGCCGTACCGCAACGACGCGGCGATCGTGTTTCGCCGCCTGATCCGTTCCCTCCCGACGCGTCGGGCGGTGATCGGCGTCGCGACCTGTGATAAAGGGCTGCCCGCCACCATGATTGCCCTGGCTTCGATGCACGACCTGCCGACCATTCTGGTGCCGGGCGGGGCGACGCTGCCGCCAACCGTGGGGGAAGACGCGGGCAAGGTGCAGACCATTGGCGCGCGCTTTGCCAACCACGAACTCTCCCTGCAGGAAGCCGCCGAGCTGGGCTGTCGCGCCTGCGCCTCGCCGGGCGGCGGATGTCAGTTCCTCGGCACGGCGGGCACCTCGCAGGTGGTCGCGGAGGCGCTGGGGCTGGCGCTGCCGCACTCCGCGCTGGCCCCGTCCGGGCAGGCGGTGTGGCTGGAGATCGCCCGCCAGTCGGCGCGGGCGGTGAGCGAGCTGGATAACCGCGGCATCACCACGCGCGATATCCTCACCGATAAAGCCATCGAAAACGCCATGGTGATCCATGCGGCGTTCGGCGGCTCGACCAATTTACTGCTGCACATTCCGGCCATCGCCCACGCGGCGGGCTGCACAATTCCGGACGTAGAGCACTGGACGCGCGTCAACCGCAGGGTGCCGCGCCTGGTGAGCGTGCTGCCCAACGGCCCGGACTATCACCCGACCGTGCGCGCCTTCCTCGCGGGCGGCGTGCCGGAGGTGATGCTCCACCTGCGCGATCTTGGCCTGCTGCATCTGGACGCCATGACCGTGACCGGCCAGACGGTCGGCGAAAACCTCGACTGGTGGCAGGCGTCCGAACGCCGGGCGCGCTTCCGCCAGTGCCTGCGCGAGCAGGATGGCGTGGATCCGGATGACGTGATCCTGCCGCCGGAGAAGGCAAAAGCGAAAGGGCTGACCTCGACGGTTTGCTTCCCGACGGGCAACATTGCGCCGGAAGGAGCGGTGATCAAGGCCACGGCGATCGACCCGTCGGTCGTCGGTGAAGATGGCGTTTACCGCCACACCGGTCGGGCGCGGGTGTTTGTCTCGGAAGCGCAGGCGATCAAGGCCATCAAGCGGGAAGAAATTGCGCAGGGCGATATCATGGTGGTGATCGGCGGCGGGCCGTCCGGCACCGGCATGGAAGAGACCTATCAGCTTACCTCCGCGCTGAAGCATATCTCGTGGGGCAAGACGGTGTCGTTAATCACCGATGCGCGCTTCTCGGGCGTGTCGACAGGCGCCTGCTTCGGCCACGTGTCGCCGGAGGCGCTGGCGGGCGGGCCGATTGGCAAGCTGCGCGATAACGACATCATCGAGATAGCCGTCGACCGGCTGACATTAACGGGTAGCGTGAACTTTATCGGCACCGCGGACAACCCGCTGACGCCGGAGGAGGGCGCGCGCGAGCTGGCAATGCGGCAGACGCACCCGGACCTGCACGCCCACGACTTTTTGCCGGACGACACCCGCCTGTGGGCAGCATTACAGTCGGTCAGCGGTGGCACCTGGAAAGGCTGTATTTATGACACCGATAAAATTATCGAGGTAATTAACGCCGGTAAAAAAGCGCTCGGTATTTAATTATTTTCTGAGATAAAACCGTCTACGGGAAATATTCCGCGGACGGTTTTCGCGTGTCTATAATTTATTAATTTAAACAATGGGTTGTGATATATCGTTGGCGTCACAAAAGCAAAATAACGTAATTCGGAAATAAGATATGACCATTGCTGGTTAATTGAACAGCTCATTACACTCCATTAACACGATGTTGTAATTCAGCACACTACATAAGGGTGTAATTCTGATGACGCAATTAACCATGAAAGACAAAATTGGCTACGGGCTGGGTGACACCGCCTGCGGCTTCGTCTGGCAGGCTACCATGTTCCTGCTGGCCTACTTCTACACCGACGTCTTTGGCCTGTCGGCGGGCATTATGGGGACGCTGTTTTTAATCTCCCGCGTGCTCGACGCCGTGACCGACCCGCTGATGGGGCTGCTGGTCGACCGCACCCGCACGCGGCACGGCCAGTTCCGCCCGTTCCTGCTGTGGGGCGCCATCCCGTTTGGCATCGTCTGCGTGCTGACCTTCTACACGCCGGACTTCTCCGCGCAGGGCAAAATCATCTACGCCTGCGTGACCTACATTCTTCTGACCCTGGTCTACACCTTCGTTAACGTGCCGTACTGCGCCATGCCCGGCGTCATCACCGCCGACCCGAAAGAGCGTCATGCCCTGCAGTCCTGGCGCTTCTTCCTGGCGGCGGCGGGATCGCTCGCCATCAGCGGCATTGCCCTGCCGCTGGTGAGCATCATCGGCAAAGGGGACGAGCAGGTGGGCTATTTCGGCGCCATGTGCGTGCTGGGCCTGACCGGCGTGGTGCTGCTCTACGTCTGCTTCTTCACCACCAAAGAGCGCTACACCTTTGAGGTGCAGCCGGGCTCGTCGGTGGCGAAAGATCTCAAGCTGCTGCTCGGCAACGGCCAGTGGCGGATCATGTGCGCGTTCAAGATGATGGCGACCTGTTCCAACGTGGTGCGCGGCGGGGCGACGCTCTACTTCGTCAAATACGTGATGGATCACCCGGAGATGGCGACCCAGTTCTTACTCTACGGCAGCCTTGCCACCATGTTTGGCTCGCTCTGCTCCTCCCGTCTGCTGGGGCGCTTCGACCGCGTCACCGCCTTCAAGTGGATCATCGTCGCCTACTCGCTCATCAGCCTGCTGATTTTCGTCACCCCGGCGGAGCATATCGCCCTGATTTTCGCCCTCAACATCCTGTTCCTGTTCGTCTTTAACACCACCACGCCGCTGCAGTGGCTGATGGCCTCTGACGTGGTGGATTACGAGGAGAGCCGCAGCGGGCGCCGCCTCGACGGGCTGGTGTTCTCCACCTACCTGTTCAGCCTGAAGATTGGCCTGGCGATTGGCGGGGCGGTGGTGGGCTGGATCCTGGCGTACGTGAACTACTCCGCCAGCAGCAGCGTGCAGCCGGTGGAAGTGCTGACCACCATCAAAATCCTGTTCTGCGTAGTGCCGGTGGTGCTCTACGCGGGCATGTTCATCATGCTGTCGTTCTACAAGCTCACCGACGCCCGCGTGGAGGCCATCAGCCAGCAGCTGATCAAGCACCGCGCGGCGCAGGGCGAGGCCGTTCCCGACGCCGCGACAGCCGCATCCCATTAACCGGAGGCATTATGCAAATCACTAACCCCATACTCACCGGCTTCAACCCGGACCCGTCCCTGTGCCGTCAGGGCGAGGACTACTACATAGCCACCTCGACCTTCGAGTGGTTCCCGGGCGTGCGCATCTACCACTCCCGCGACCTGAAAAACTGGTCGCTGGTCAGCACCCCGCTGGACCGCGTGTCGATGCTGGACATGAAGGGCAACCCGGACTCCGGCGGCATCTGGGCGCCGTGCCTGAGCTACGCCGACGGCAAATTCTGGCTGCTCTACACCGACGTGAAGATTGTCGACTCGCCGTGGAAAAACGGCCGCAACTTCCTCGTCACCGCGCCGTCCATTGAGGGGCCGTGGAGCGAGCCGATCCCGATGGGCAACGGCGGGTTCGATCCGTCCCTGTTCCACGACGACGATGGCCGCAAATATTACCTCTACCGCCCGTGGGGGCCGCGCCACCACAGCAACCCGCACAACACCATCGTGATGCAGGAGTTTGACCCGCAGACCGGCACCCTCTCGCCCGAGCGCAAAACCCTGTTTACCGGCACGCCGCTCTGCTACACCGAGGGGGCGCACCTGTATCGCCACGCGGGATGGTACTACCTGATGGTCGCCGAAGGCGGCACCAGCTACGAGCACGCCGTCGTGGTGCTGCGTTCCAAAAACATCGACGGGCCGTACGAGTTGCACCCGGACGTGACGATGATGACCAGCTGGCACCTGCCGGAGAACCCGCTGCAGAAGAGCGGCCACGGCTCGCTGCTGCAGACCCACACGGGGGAGTGGTTCATGGCCTACCTCACCAGCCGCCCGCTGCGCCTGCCCGGCGTGCCGCTGCTGGCCTCCGGCGGGCGTGGCTACTGCCCGCTGGGGCGCGAGACCGGTATCGCCCGCATTGAATGGCGCGACGGCTGGCCGTACGTGGAAGGCGGCAAGCACGCGCAGCTGACCGTGAAAGGCCCGCAGGTGGCGGAGCAGCCTGCAGCCGTTCAGGGCATCTGGCGGGAGGATTTCGACGCCAGTTCGCTCGACCCGGAGTTGCAGACCCTGCGCATTCCGTTCGACGACACCCTCGGCTCGCTCACCGCGCGCCCGGGCTACTTACGGCTCTACGGCAACGACTCGCTCAACTCGACCTTCACCCAGTCGACCGTGGCGCGCCGCTGGCAGCACTTCACCTTCCGGGCCGAGACGCGGATGCAGTTCTCGCCGGTCCACTTCCAGCAGAGCGCGGGGCTGACCTGCTACTACAACAGCAAAAACTGGAGCTACTGCTTTGTGGACTACGAGGAGGGGCAGGGCAGAACGATTAAGGTGATCCAGCTCGACCACAACGTGCCGTCGTGGCCGCTGCATGAGCAGCCGATTCCGGTGCCGGAACATGCGGAGAGCGTCTGGCTGCGCGTGGACGTGGATACGCTGGTTTACCGCTACAGTTACTCGTTCGACGGCGAGACGTGGCACACCGTGCCGGTTACATATGAGGCGTGGAAGCTGTCGGACGACTACATTGGCGGGCGCGGCTTCTTTACCGGCGCGTTTGTGGGGCTGCACTGCGAGGACATCAGCGGCGACGGCTGCCACGCGGACTTTGACTACTTCACCTACGAGCCGGTTTAACGGCTCAGGCCGGGTAGCCCAGCGTGCGTGACAGCTGGAGCCCGGCCTGCTGAAGCTGCTCGCGGAAGTTAGCCAGCTCGGCGTCGTCCACGCGGGAGGTCAGCGTCGACAGGCTCAGGGCGGCGATGACGCGGGATTCGTGGTTCCACACCGGCACCGCCACGCAGCGCACGCCCTGCTCGTTCTCTTCGCTATCCAGGGCGTAGCCCTGCGCGCGGGTCTGCGTCAGGGCGCTCATTAGTGCTTCACGAGAGGCGAGGGTGGAAGGGGTATAGGTGGTGTACTGATAGCCCTCAAGCAGAGCGTTCAGCTCGGCCTCGCCCAGCCAAGCAATCAACACCTTGCCGATAGCGGTGGCGTGAACCGGCAGGCGGCGGCCAATGCGCGAATAGGCGATGGCGGCCAGCTTGCCTTCAATCTTCTCGATATAGACCCCTTCACGCCCGTCCAGGATCCCCAGATGGGTGGTCTGCCCGGTCCGCTGGGACAGCTCCGTCAGCCAGCCTTTCGCCTTCTGACGAATATCGATGGAGCCCACGACAAAATGGCCGCGCTCGACCAGCTTCATGCCGAGGCGATATTTGCCGTTCTCCGGGTTCTGATCGATATAGCCGTGAAGCTGCAGGGTTTTCAGCAGCGAGTGGAGGGTACTCTTGCTCAGCCCCATCAGTTTGCTGATGTCGGTGATCTTAAGCTCGGTGGCCTGCTCGTTGAACAGGTCGAGGATCTGCAACGCACGTTCAACAGACTGAATAATCGGCATAATGCTGGTATGTCCACGCTGGAATTAAGGCGAAAACGTACCTTTTTCGGGGTGAAAAATCAATGAAATGGAGCCGGTGTTCTCCCTCTCCCTGTGGGAGAGGGCCGGGGTGAGGGCATCAGGCCGCAGCGCCACCCGGCAACAAAGGCGGCTACATTATTGTTAGCGGGGGACATCAATTATTATCCCGAGCGGCGACAGACTGGATTTTCCAGACCCCATCTTCTTTAACCATGCAATCAATGACTGTGTGCTGGGTCTTTTTGCCAAACGTGATATTCACGTTTACACAGACCGGGTCTGAATCATACGAATCAATAGCCACATTCTCAGCCCAGTCCTCGCCGATATACTGCGATTTCATAAAAAAATCAGCCTCGTAAAATTCAGCGTCGGCATAACGGGGATCGACTGCATGACGTAATTTTTTCATGGTGCTGGCCGTAACGAACTTATCGATTTCATTTCCCTGTTGGATGGGATAACGATCATTGTTCACTTGTTTGACGTACCAGCGATTGAATTCAAGGGCGCGCTGCATCGGTATCTGAAAATCTTCGGCCCCCAATGCTGCTGTGCTGAATAATAAAATTAAGATGAGCTTATTCATATTAATAATGCCTGTATAAGGTGACGACTGGCTGGAGTTGGCGATACGTTGGCCCCGGGTACATTGTTCTCTGTTTAAAATCTGAATACCAGGTTCCAGCGCCATCGTAAATACAGACATGCCCGTACTGATTCGGGCCGGGCAAGGCATCAATCACCGCGATATCCCCCTCTATGGGGGTGCCATAGACTTTTGAGAACCCTGCTTTTTCAAGAGAACGCCAGAAGTCCTTAGCGTTTGCCCCTTCGATTTTAAGCCCTCCGGCTCGAATGGCGGCGGCGATTGCGCGAGCGCAATAGTGTCCAGTATGGGTTAGTGCGTGGCTACGGGCGTATGACACAGCTTCATGCTTATTCCATGACATAAATAATCCTTATTAACGAAATGCAGCAATAAGGAAATATTACGCCGATAATATACGGTGTTTTGTAAATGATAATGACCTGATATTAACCATTATCTACTCAATAAATAATGGTTAATAAAAACATAAATTCTTGTTATGGTTAATGCCTATCTGAGAAAGCGGCAGTAAAATGAATTTTTCTGCCTGACGATAACGCTGTTGTCGTTTTTAGGGTTTTCTCCCTCTCCCTGTGGGAGAGGGCCGGGGTGAGGGCACCAGACCGCAGAGGACACAATCACTCCCCAAGCGTCGCCACCATCACCGCCTTAATCGTATGCATCCGGTTTTCCGCCTGGTCGAACACGATGCTCGCCTTCGACTCAAACACCTCGTCCGTTACTTCCATCCCGCCGTGCAGGTCGAACTCCTTCGCCATCTGCTTGCCGAGCGTGGTCTGGTCGTCATGGAACGCCGGCAGACAGTGCAGGAACTTCACGTCCGGGTTGCCGGTCAGCGCCATCATCTGCGCATTCACCTGATACCCGCGCAGCAGCGCGATACGCTCCGCCCACTTCTCTTTGGCTTCGCCCATCGACACCCACACGTCGGTATAGATAAAGTCCGCGCCCTTCACGCCCGCCGCCACGTCTTCCGTCAGGGTGATCTTCCCGCCGTGCTTCTCCGCCAGCGCGCTGCACTCCGCCACCAGGCTCTCTTCCGGCCAGCAGGCCTTCGGGGCCACCAGGCGCAGATCCAGCCCGGTCAGCGCCGCCGCTTCCAGCATCGAGTTGCCCATATTGTTGCGCGCGTCGCCCGCGTAGACCAGCGTCATCTCGTTAAACGCCTTGCCCGGCAGGTGCTCCTGCATGGTCAGCAGGTCCGCCAGCAGTTGGGTTGGATGGAACTCGTTGGTCAGCCCGTTCCACACCGGCACGCCCGCATACTGCGCCAGCGTCTCGACGACTTCCTGGCCATGGCCGCGATACTGAATGCCGTCGTACATCCGCCCGAGCACGCGCGCGGTGTCCTTAATTGACTCTTTATGCCCAATCTGGCTGCCGCTCGGCCCTAAATAGGTAACGCGCGCGCCCTGGTCAAATGCGGCAACTTCGAAAGAGCAACGGGTACGGGTCGAGTCTTTTTCGAAGATGAGCGCGATGTTCTTACCGGTAAGCTTCTGTACTTCCTTGCCCTTTTTCTTATCGGCTTTGAGCTGTGCGGCAAGGGTCAGCAGAGAAGTGAACTGTGCAGGGGTAAAGTCGAGCAATTTCAGAAAGTGTTTCTTGTACAGATCAGACATTTTATCCTCACATGGCGAACGCCACTTATTGAATTAAAATTCACTTTATATGTGTAATTATTCATTTGCAACCCCGTTTCACAAATCTTTCCAACAAAGGTGGAGGCAAACCCGTCCGTGTGTGAAAATAGAAGTATCTGCCGCACTTTAAAGAGGATTGAGCCATGGCAAACCCGGAATTACTGGAAGAGCAACGCGAAGAGACGCGTCTGATTATTGAAGAGCTGCTGGAAGACGGTAGCGATCCGGACGCGCTGTACACCATCGAGCACCATTTCTCTGCGGATGATTTCGACGCGCTGGAAAAAATGGCCGTGGAAGCCTTCAAGCTGGGTTACGAAGTGACCGAGCCGGAAGAGCTGGAAGTAGAAGAGGGCGACACCGTCATCTGCTGCGACATCCTGAGCGAAGGTGCGCTGAAGGCGGAGCTGATTGACGCGCAGGTAGAACAGCTGATGAACCTGGCCGAGAAGTTTGACGTGGAATACGACGGCTGGGGAACCTACTTCGAAGATCCGAACGGTGAAGACGGCGAAGAAGGCGACGACGAAGATTACGTCGACGAAGACGACGACGGCGTGCGTCACTAAGCGTTTCAGGCGGTGGCGCATGCCACCGCTTTTTCAAGGCAGAACCATGGATTACCCGCAGATACTCGCCCCCGTACTCAACTTCCTCCAGTGCCCGACCCCGCAAGCATGGATTGATAAAGCCCGCGACCCGGCGAACCTGCCGCTGCTGCTCACCGACCACATGGTGTGCGAGCTCAAGGCCGCCCAGACCGCGCTGCTGCTGGTGCGTAAATACGTCGCCGACGAAAGCGGTGCCGACGCGCTGCTCGAGTGGCTCAAACCCTACGAACAGTTCACCTTCCGCGACGGCCCGGAGCCGGACTTCATCGCCCTGCACAGGCAGATTGGCAAAAGCGTGATGCCCAAAACCGACGACCCGTGGGGCCAGGCGCTCATCGACAGCATGGTGCTGCTGATTAAAGAGGAGCTGCACCACTTCTGGCAGGTGCGCGAGGCGATGCTGGCGCGCGACATTCCGTACGTCAAAATCACCGCCAGCCGCTACGCCAAAGGGATGCTGAAGGAAGTGCGCACCCACGAACCGCTGACGCTGATCGACAAGCTCATCTGCGGCGCCTACATCGAAGCCCGCTCCTGTGAACGCTTCGCCGCGCTGGCCCCGTTCCTCGACGACGACCTGCAGAAATTCTATCTCTCGCTGCTGCGCTCGGAAGCGCGCCACTATCAGGACTACCTGACGCTGGCGCAGCAGGTGAGCGACGACGATATCTCACCGCGCATACAGCTTTTTGGCGAAATTGAAGCCACACTTATCTCGACACCGGACTCCGAGTTTCGCTTCCACAGCGGCGTGCCGGTGTAAACCGGCATAGCGAAAGGATAAGGATGCGAGATGAATAAAACGTGGACCCGTATTGTGATTGTCGTCGTCGCGGCCGCCGCCGTGGCGTTCTGGGTATTCTTCGATAAGCAGCGTGCCCCCGAACACCAGATTGATACCACCCTCAACGCGATGCCCGCCTGGCAGGTGATTAAGGAGCAGGAGCCCGCGCTGCATCAGCGCATCCTCGACCAGATGGCCGCCCTGCAAAAAGCGGGCGAGCCGGAGCAGCAGATTATCGACACCATCCAGCCGCAGATCCTGCATCTGCAGATGTCGCGCCTGCAGAACGCCCCGGACGCCAACGTGGTGAACTACATGACCATCAACATGGAGCAGACCGCTGCCATCCAGAAGGTGAGCGACGACGCCTGCTTCCGCTTCCTCTACCCGATGGTGAAGGGCGGCGTGAACCCGATGCGCATGCTGGATAAAGACCTGATGACGCGGCGCATGCAGGCCGATGCTGACATGATGCGCGCGGCCTACGGCAAAAACCGCCACACCGTGACCCCGGCCGAACGCGAGGCGGCCGTCGAGGATGTGCGACCGATTATGAAGGCGCTTGCCGATAAGTACGGTGAGGACATCCAGCTGCTGCAGATGCCGGAGAAGGCGGTGGGCAAAGAGAAGCTCTCCTGCGATATGGTGCAGGAGATGTGGGCCAAGGTGCTGGCGCTGCCGGAGCAGAAGGCGGCGAGAGTGATTCGGCTGGCGGTGTCTGAGCTGGAGTGACAAAGGGCGCTGGTTTTTTGGGCACTTAGCGCGGGTTTCGCGCGTCGTCGCTTGCATGGCGGCGCGCGACAGGTATAATCCACAACGTTTCCGCATCCCCTTCAGTGCCGAAGTGGCGAAATCGGTAGACGCAGTTGATTCAAAATCAACCGTAGAAATACGTGCCGGTTCGAGTCCGGCCTTCGGCACCAGCTTAACCAAGCTAATTGTAGTTAAAACAAGTACTCTTGATGTGAAAGAGATATATCATGTTCAAAGCTTCTCTTGGGAACTGAAGTTTTAATTTTATTATTCCCTGTATAGCGTAGAGTATTATCTAAACAGGGAACAATGCATTTCAAAATGCAATATCAGGAATTTGTTTATCACCTTCTTCAATATCTAATAGTTTAGAAGCCCTATCAGCAATTACATTTAGTAAGGTATCTACTCCAGTTATGTCTGTAGGATTGTCTGTTAGCCATCCAGCAATCTCCGACATACCAGTGTTTGCATACTCTTGAAATATCTTCCAACATAATCTATCGTCCTTCAATATATATGGATCTTTAGTTTCCATAAGTGCGATCATATATATAAGACCTTCCTTGTTGTTATTAGTAAAAATACGATCAGGAATTTCACTTCCATTTTTCTCTATCTTAGTTGGGCCTTTATTGATTGCGATAATAGCAGCGAAAACGGCAAGATCCATTAATGTATTAAATATTTTGTCACCCGTCTTGACAACTTTTTCATCAGCTAGTTTAGTGCAAATACTACTGTATTTATTATCAAAATAGAATGTTGCCATTATCTTATCTCACTAATAGATGTACCGTCGAATTGACTTTCATATATGGATTGAATATAAGTTCGATCATTGATAATGATTTCGTCAAGTGGTTTATTCCCACGAGTCGTCTTTTTATTGGATATTAATAAATATTCACGTCCTACTTTGCCTTTGATAGTGTCACTGACTGTACCTCTCCAATGTGAAGATGAAAGTAAAAGAACAAGTTGCTCGGAATTATCCGGTAAGAATTGTGCTGTTGCTCGCCTATAAGTTTCGTCAAGTTCTCCAAATGGAGCATCTATAATGAATGGCGCTACAGTACCCGGTTGAAGAAATTTTCCTTCAGCTTTGCTGCGTTTTGCTGCCAATTTAATTAATGCAGAAACAAATGCTAAGTTAAGTAGTAGTTTCTCACCTTTGCTTTTCGCGACTACTCCGCCATCGGCGCGTACAAGTTGAAAATTAAAGTCACTGTCAACTTTGACTGAAAAATCTTTCCTGCTAAAGTTGATTAATATATCGTTAACATATTTTTGAATTATGCCTTTAGAATTAGCTTCAGTTTGCTGGAGTTTTGTATGGCATGCATTAATTATTTTTTCAATGTAGTAGATTGATTGCGATAGCCTAAGACTAGATGAATCTTGAGGTGAATTTTTACTTATTTGAAGTTTTAATTGTGTTATGTCTACGTTTATTTTATCAATTTCACGAGTGATGGAATTGTAAGCAAGTTCGGAATTATCCAGCTTGTAAGATATTTCTCTTTCTTTAGATCTTAGTTGTTTTAATTTTACATCGTCAATACTATCTATTTTTATATTTAGGGCTTCAAGTCTGGTAGTGATATCAGCCATTTCATGGTTAATAGATTTTATTTTATTATTTATGTCATTATACTCATCAATAAAATTTTTAGATTCATTGCCGAGATTTTGAGAAAACGACCTTGCTTTAATGAGATTGTTTTTTAGCTCGGCAGTATTTGCGCGATCTATTAAATTAACAATGTTGTTATATTCCTCCGTTCCAACATTTATCTCACGACCACAAATACATTTATTCATTGAAATTATGTCATTGACTAATGTTTCATCATATGGGGCAGGAATTTTCCCCGACAATGTGAATTTGTCTATGAATTCTAAACTTGTTTTACTTAATTCTGTACCAAAGACCCGCCATCCATAATTATTTATTAGTTTTTGTCTGGATCTACTTTCGCGATTTAAATCAGATTTTCTTCTGTCTAAGTCTGTTTCAAGTCGAGAAATATCCTTTTTCAGATCTGTGGCATCTAGAATTTTACAATCAATGATTTCATCACTAAGCTCCTTTTTGATTAATCTAAGCTCATTGATTGTTGTATTAATTTCATAACGACTAGACGTCTTGTTTTTCAATGATTTTTCTAAAAAAGAAAGTTCTTCACTCAATTTAATAAATTTTTTTTCATTTGAATTTATTTTTTGTAATTGCAGTTGCCATTTTTTCTTTATATGATTTAAGTCATCTATCGCTTTTTCTGCCAGACTAAAACCTAATATGTCACGTATTGCATCTCTAAAATTTGTTGTATTAGCTTGTAGTTGAGAAATACCTTCGCCATGAAAAAGGAAATACTCTGCCATTTCTTCAGGGATTACGCTATTAAGAAATGTTCGATCACTTAACAGTGGTTGATAATCACCATTAATAATCGCGAATAATGTAAGGGTTGTGTTCCGAATGCTTTCGTTGTAGCTACGCGTAGCACTGTAGGTATTCTCTTCGTGAATAAATTCAACTTCAACTTCACATTCTTTAATACCTTGTGCCAAAGCATCAATATTAACAATATTATTTTTAAATTCAAAGTCATCAGTGAATTTACCGTAAAAACACCACAAAATACTATTGAGAATTGTTGTTTTTCCAACTCCATTCTCGGCATGAATTAATGTCACGTTGTAAGTGGAGTCTGTTGAAAATTCAATAATGTTGTTATTCCCATAGAATTGACGGAAATTAACAAGTTTAATCCTTTTTATTTTCATTGCTTGCAGCCTCTAGTGAATTTAATACGATTCTTTCTATTTCGTCATGCCTATTGTTCTGAGTTGTTAGATCTAATCCATATGAGTATTTTTTCTCGGCGCGAATTATTTCGTGTATGGTGGCTTCTATAATAGTAGAGTCACTGTCAAGTAAAGCTGGATCGTTTGAAAGTTCATTTAGGAAATCTTTTATATCATCTAGTTTCATTGTCAATATCCAATTTTAACTTATTTAAACTTAATGATGAGAATTCTTTGATACGATGTTGCTCTTGCTGAATTAATGATAAAAAACATGCTTGTGTACGATGGCTAGGTGGTATGGATACAAAATCATAAATAACAGCTTTTTGTTTGTTGGGTGAATGACGTAAAACCCTGCCGCGACGTTGAATATACTGTCTTTCGTTGCGCGTACTAGCCATGATGTAAGCTTGGCTACATGCAGGGACATCAATTCCTTCATCTAATACTCTTTTAGATACTAATGCATCTATCTCACCATTTTTAAAAGTTACCATGATTTTCTTCCTCATTGATAACGATTGTTCACTTGTGAATTTGGAGGTGCGCCAACCACACTTATGTAAAATTTTTGTCACATCATCGATATTTTTTTCATCATTGTCATCCAAACCTTCTATCCCTCCCTCCCCGCAATAAAATAGAGTATGCGTTTGACGACCTTTCTCGACAATTATGGATTCCAACTTTATAAGCTTAGAGGCGAGACTGCCTAAAATTCGAGAACGCTTAAGATAAAGATGCATCAACGCATCTTCATTGATAGTATTTCCTGATTCTTTAATTGCTTCTAATTTAGCAATCTTTACCGATAAATCTTCATATTTATCAGCTTCTTCATCATTCATTTTACATGGAATTGGAAAGTAATCATAAGGGCATAATACTTTGTCTTGAATAGCTTCCTTCAAACCATATTCAGAAATAATCTCGCCATAGTAACTAGTTAATAATGTTTTTTTATATAACTCGTTCTCATTCCATGGTGTGGCAGATAATCCAAGGCGCATTTTTGCTTTTGGTAATATATCAATTATTTTATTATTTGCATGATTATGACATTCATCGCCAATAAATAAAATGCGTTCTGGATTAATCTTGTTTATTTCATTTAAAAAAGATTGCTTCTTCAATGTGTCATTTACAACTACTATTGCTAAAAAGGTTTTTTTAGTTGACAAATTAAACTCAGAAACTTGATTCTTAAGATGTTGTAGCCATAACGATTGTGCTTTGTAACATAGTAAAGAATGTATATTGAAAGATTTCATTTCCTCATGCCATTGCTCAGCCAAACCTTGATATGGCACCGCTACAATGATACATAATCCACGACAAAAAAAATCATTCAATGTTATTACAGTGCCAGCATGTAAAGCAGTAATCGTTTTCCCTGCCCCTGTGGCAAGTTTAAGAATACCTTGATACTTATTTTTTACCCAATTATTTAATGCGTTTTTTTGATGATCTCGTAGTTTATATTTTTCTTTTCCAATAAACTTTGGAAGTTCTGGTAGGCAATCAAAAGTGTTTGCATCGATATCATCTTTGCCATTTTCAATGTCCTCCAAAGATTTCAAAATAGCTGTAATTTCTTTACCTGAATGATAATCAGAAAGCAAATTTAAAAATTCAGTATTGGCAGGAATGGTTTTAGTGATTGGCTGTTGATCATTCCACAGTTTCTCAAATCGTTCCTCTATGTCTAAACCATAATGTTTGTAAATTGACTCATCCCAGCTAAAATATGAGTTTATTGATTCTGAGTTTAAATCATCATTTAATGCATTCTCAGTTTCATTAGCAGACCCAATAAATGCAACCCGGTCAAAATTAACATCTCGGATGACCCCAATTTTTTCGTGATACATCCCTCTGGGGCGAAATGCAAAACGAATTTCAAGACGTTTTGAGGCTACAAGAAATGAAAGAGCATCGAAGCGACGGCATTCTAATGTATCAATCATGTTTTGCAAGAAGTCATTAGTTTTTTCTGAAATGTCAATAAAGTGTTTTTGTATATTCACACCAATCTTAATAGCTTCAAAATCTTCAGGGTTAACTGGATAACCTATTATCAGTCTCATTCTCCCCCCGTTAAATAATAAAGGTGCTAAACCTCGTGCCGCAATACTTAATGAAGATGAAGAGAAAAAACCAACCGCGCGATCATATGATGAAGCACTTTTTAGAGCTGGGATATAGAAATCTTTTACAATTGAACAATCTTCAGAGGAATAGGTATATTTTAAAGCAGCATTCTTCAGCATTTAAAATGATCTTCCTATAATTTGTGTAATAATTATTGTATTATATGATTTAATTAGATAATTCTTATATCTTATTTTGGTGCTATTATCAAGATATATTTTAAAAATGAAGAAAGCTACCAATTTTGGTAGTTTGTGTTTTTTTGTAATAGAAGTCACAAATTATATTTTTTCTAAAAGCATAGCCTTGAAAAATTTCAAAGAAAAATAATGGCTGATGATATTTATCAAGGCAAACTCGAGAAATTGCACACATTCTGCAAAGACATTATATAATTTTATTTGTTATATATGTGATATTAATAATTATATGAAACTTTAAACTTGGCAATACAGTTATTGTAATAGGGTAATTATATTAATTTATCGCAGAGATATTACATAAACTATCTTAGCATTAAATTTAATGCTGGTAATTTCATGTAATTTATAAAATAGTTTATGATATATATATCTTGTTCTTTACACCACAATATCATTTGGCACGCAATATTTATTAGGGAATTATTTCATTATGCTTTGCTGTTGAGAACTCATTAGGTATTCTGATGTATCAGGTAGAAAAAATGCTTTTCTCATTCCTTTTTTTTGTATAGTATTCAAGGGGATTGCATTGACATTACTATAGACAGCTATAAGGACATCGTTGAAATGAACATTATCCCAGAGAGTAAAAGTCTCGAGAAAATACTGACTGGCTTAGAAACAAAATATACTGTTCCTGACTATCAAAGAGACTATTCTTGGTCAGTAAATGAAGTAGAAACTCTTTGGATGGACATAATTATATCTCACAAGCAACAGTCTGAATATTTCATGGGTACAATTGTGCTAAAAAAACATGAAAAGGATAGTGATACCTTTGATATAGTTGACGGACAGCAGCGATTGGCTACGTTTTCGATGTTGTTTCAAGTGCTTGCTAGCCTTGGTGATTCATTTTCTTCTAATCCATCCGTCCTTAAGCAGGTTGAGCGTAATCCTGCATCTTTAGAGTTAGCAAGAAAATTAGCAAAAGTTGCTCGGGCTAGGTTGAGAGAACCAAGTGAACCGGATAATTATTATTTAAGGTTAAATAAAAAAGATAATGAACTTTTTGATTATATTGTTCGTGATGAAAGTGCAAATTCATTCAGGACGGAAGAAGCTTTAAATAAAATAAATAAAAATGACAAAAGGTTATTAAAAACCAAAAAAACCTTTACGCAAAAAGTGATTGAAGAATTTTGCGGAATAGATGCATTGCAAGAAATATACAATATGCTTGTGCATATTGTTAAACGTTTAAAATTTATAACTATTGAAGTTGAGACAGATTATGATGCATTTCTTCTTTTCGAGTCTTTAAATTCAAAAGGAATGGATTTAAGTGTTGCTGATTTATTGAAAAATAAAATATTAATGAAAGCTAGTGGTGATGAACATAAAAGTGAATTGTTACTCAATAATTGGGAGTCTATGATTTCATCAGTAGAAGCTAGCCGGTTATCACCTGTTGATTTTTTAAGAGTTTATTGGGAAGCGATACAAGGTGCAAATATAACAAAAAAGGAATTATACAAAAATATTGGTGTGTATATTGATCGTACAAATGACATACAATCATTCTCTAAACAATTAAAAGATATAGCCTATGATTTTTCTGTATACGCTTCTAGTGAGTTACTTTTTCCGACGAGTATTCATCAGACTGGAAAGGATAAATATCTCGCTTATTGCGGGGAAATAAATAGTCTTAAATATACTACCTGCTTGCCCTTATTGATGTATGCGCAACAGAATAAAGCAAACCTGCTTGAGCCTTTATCAAAAATGAGTTTATCGTTTTTATTTAGATGGATCACAATTGGTGATTATTCTGTCGGAGGCGCAAAAAAAATATTTGACGAAGTAATTAGAAGGTTACAGAGCAGCAATGATGAGAAATTTATTTTAGAACCATTTCTATCTGAAACGGATAAAATTGGTGATGAGGCCTTTATTAATTCAATGCGTCAGTTTAAAGCTCATGATAATCAGATAGCAAAATATATTTTATCTAAATATTATATTTTCATGAATAAAGAACAGAGCATACCAAATTATGGCGAGGTTCATTTGGAGCATGTTATACCTCAAGTATTCACCTTGTGGGAAAAAGATGAGAATTTCGTTCTTCCAAAAGGAGCATATATTAAAGACTATGTTTATAACATAGGTAACTTAACTCTTTTACATAAACAAATAAATCAAAGTATTAAAAATAAAACTTTTGATAAAAAAGCAAAAGAATATGCTGATTCAGTATTTCCAGAAACAAAGAATATCTATATACAATCCCAACACGGCATGTATTGGAACCCTGAAATTATCGATAAAAGAGGCCAAGACATAGCTGTGAAATCTCCAGACATCTGGCCTCTGACACTATAATGTTATATTGATACAGCCTGCCCTCTTTGTGGGCAGGTTTTTTTAAAGTGCACTACAAAACTCATTTAAACTTTTATAGTTCCGAATCGCTGATATCCCATCTTCAACATGAGCGGCCCAAGCTTTTAATAAGTCTTTAGTTGAGTAATTAGGGTAAAGATACCTTAATGTTAATTCTGTAACATGCATTGTTTCACCCAGCCAAGTTAACTTATCCAATACTAAGCTACCGTCTAATTTAATATCTTGTTGCTGAAAAGAATATATATAACCATTTTCAATAGAACGAAAAAATGCTAAACGGGCTGAAACATTTGGAGTCAAGCCAGTATATCCTTTAAGCCTTTTTAATTGTTCTTCAGTCTGTCGGCTAAGTTGCATTCTATTTGGGAGCATTAGATTACCTCCTTAGTTAATTGCCAGAAGTATCCTGGTTTAAGTGCAGATGATTTTGTCCGTGCATTAAACACGATCTCATATGCATGAGAAATATCATCTCTAAGCTGATCAACAAAATATCTTTCATCTACTTCTGTATCTGTAGAAAGCAACACAACCTGATGGCTTGCATAAGGGAAATAATGATTGATTAGTTTATCTCTATGTTGAGAGTCTAAACGCCCCAGTGGGGTATCAATTATCACTGGCAGATCTCGACCCGATGTTTTAGCCAGTGCTTCAAGAATCGCTATCGCATAAATTTGCTTCTCACCAGCGGAGAGTAGTTTACGGTTGATAACTTTGTTGTTCTCATCCGCCAGTTCAACATCAAATGTTTCTGGATTGATATGCGCATTTAGCTGCAAATCTTCTTTTCTGGCTAACTTGCGGTAAGCAACTTCGAAGTTAGCAGAAAGGGTTTTTACTCGCGCCTGAGTTAATAGTTCACTGTAGCGATCAAGTAAGCTGATCGTCTCTTGCGCATTATTGAACGCACTATTAAAGCTATGCTGGTTGCGCGCTGCGTCGTGAGCCTTTTGAACCTGGCGAGCGCAATCAAGTTGCTGTTGTTTGGTATTTTTTGCTTCTTCAAGGAATGAGCGATACTCCTGCCGCTTAGCTTCACGTTGACGATCTAGCTCTCGGAGTCTTTCAAAAATATCCATCAGCTGATCATCTTCCGGCGCTCGGGCGATGTTTGCTGCGGCTTGCTCTAACTGTTCTTCTACTTCTGCCAGCTGGTTACGATAAAGATCGAAGCGTTGCCAGGCTTTCTTACTATCCTGTTCGATGGCCTGCTGAATCATCCCTGCTTCACGTTCAGATATGTCAAACAGCAATTCACCTTTTGGTTTATCAGCAAGATATGTTTTAAGGTTGTCTTCTATAGCCTCAGCAGCAATTTTGCCTGTGCTTCCTGAACGGAAGGAAATGTCGCTTTTTAATTGCGTAAGAAATTGATTCAATTCCTTTTCGAAGCTATTTGCCTGTTTTATTTGCGTCTCAGTACTAATCTGTTCTAGCAAACGACCCAGAGTTTTTGGAGCTAAAGCATACGGTAGTGAGCTATCACACTCATGACGAAGCGCTTTTTCCAGGCGATCTTTTTCTTTTAAAAGCGTCTCGACCTTCTGTTTCTCCTGGGTTTTTGTTTGAGCAAATGCCCCCCCTTGTGCGTTAAGAAGGGTCTCATTCTGCACAATTTCCTTGGAGATCAGATCAATACGCAATTTAGCGAAATCAGCCTTTTCAAGAGTTTGCTCGGTTTTAAAGGCAAATTCTTTAATCTTTTTCTCAAGTTCAAGCAGCTTCTGCTGTTGAGATTCAGCCAGTTGACCAGATTGTTGGCGCTTCACGAAAATTGTTAAATCGTTCCGGAGCTTCTCGATTAGATCCAGACCCAGCAGACGACGCACAGCCGTACGGAGGATGTTTCCCGATTCGTCCTCAGCAAGCTCCGCAATTTTTTCACCATCGAAGAAAAACAGGTCGGCTATGCCGTGGGGGATTAATTCATTTAAAAAACCCTGGCACTGATCATAGCCAAGTCCTTCAATGAGTTTGCCATCCTGCTGTAAGGACAGTTTGTCTCGCTTACCTTTTTGCCAGGTGCGGGTAACGGTAAATTCAGCCTCCTGACCACCTTTGTTGTACGTAAAAATAAGCTCGACTGAGGCCTCATCGGGCTGTTCACCCAAAGTTGAGCCGTTGTGTACCAGGGCACTAAGCTCTTCCACATACTCTTGCTGTTGAGTAGTTGAACCAAATGCAAGCCTTCCATAAAGGGCCAGGCGGATAGCGGAAAGTATTGATGTTTTACCTGCGCCGTTTAACCCACCGAATAAAACGATAGGGCGGGGGTTATCGTCGTTCTGTCGTTTTTTAGGGGCCAGATCGATAACATGGGTTCCATTGAAAACCCGATAATTACGCAGTACCAGCTGTTTAATTAACACGTTCTTTTTCCTCACTGGTAAGCAGAATTGGTTCGCTGACTTCGGCAATTCTCCGCTGCAGCATCTGCAGTTCAGCTTCTATGCTTGCCACTTCTTCCTGATGAACATCACGCTCATTACGTTTCTGCAAAGCTTCCTGCTGTTGTTTTATCTCTTCAAGACTTCCCCAGTCTTGCTTGAGGATCGTCCCTAGCTTGTCGAAGATCCCCTGGCGGCGGCTCAGGCCTTCCATCGAAACTTCAAGCTCGATCAATTTCATAACCATTTCAGGTACAACATCAAAACCTTGGGCAATTTGTTCGAGAAGTTCGGCATCGCTGGCGTCAAAACGTGATTGATCGTCTATAACCCAGTCCAGATCCTTGCCATAAACCTCGCGATAAATACCCGGTAATGTGTCGTACCAGTCAGGCTCATTGGGATCTTTTAGCCATTGCTGGCGTATGGCATGAAGCTCTGGTTCTGTGATCAATGTAATGGTGTGACCCTGAGCGTTCATATCACGCTCAATCGTCAGCAATTCCTTCAACCATTCCTGGCGATACTTAAGCCAGTAAGGACCTGGCACATGTTTACGCTCAGCTGTAAG
Organism: Enterobacter sp. PL_is511; assembly: GCF_055816065.1. Classification (NCBI taxonomy): domain Bacteria; kingdom Pseudomonadati; phylum Pseudomonadota; class Gammaproteobacteria; order Enterobacterales; family Enterobacteriaceae; genus Enterobacter; species Enterobacter sp. PL_is511. Next base: position 175,130 of record NZ_JBVPGP010000019.1, read on the forward strand.
TTCCTCGCCATCTTTCGCATACTGATAGCTCACTTTACCTGTGCGTCGTTTATAGTTGCGGTAGGTATCTTTGTTTACTGGATCGGTTGTGAAAGCCAGCAGGTCGCGGTATTTCAAAAGTGGCGACATCCACTCTTCACCGTTCTGGATTAAGCTTTCCATCGCTTTATCTTTTGTGACAACAGTACATGTCCAGCAACCAAAGCGTGAGTTACCGCAGGAAGGCGTGCTGTCATCAATAACTAGCGGGCATTCACCCTGAGCTGAGGAATCCATATAAAGAGTCCACAGCGGGCGGTTATTACCCCCCCAGGGGCTTTCCCACTCATCAATATCATCAGGCGCATATCTAAATGCACCACGCAGTAATTTCCATACATCTTCCACATCCCAGGTATCAATAGGGGTGTAAATAAATGCATTAGAAAGTGTGGTATGACGCGCAAGGCGCGAGCCGTCAATCTTATGCTTTGCAATAACTTGAGCACGTGATGCACTTTCACTGCTGCGCGATCCGAGAACGACAATAACTTCCTCAAACTGGCTGACCTTATCTTTGATAAAGTCACTTACCGGGTTGATTTTCATGCGTTCAGTACACCAACGGAAACTACGGGTAGGCGCTGGATAGCCTTTACCAAGCAGGTTTACCCAGAATGTTTCGTTGGTTTTTGGGGTTACAGCATGTTGTGTTATCGGTAAGCCGTCGCGCTTAGCGCCAGCTTCAATCTGGAGCATCGTTTTTTTGATGAGGTCTACTACAACCGGCGTTTCTACGAGCGTGTCTGAGGAAACGACAAACACATCCTTCGTACGCATTTCCGGCGGAAGACCCATCAGCGCCAAGTAAACAAGGGTAATGACTGCTGACGAGTCTTTACCGCCACTGTAGCCAATCACCCAAGGTCGTTTATCTGCGCAGTAGACACGCTGAACTTCAGAGACAAAATCAGCGAGAGTACGCCCTGCAAATTGCTCTTCGTTTATGAAATCTTCATAGTCGGCCAGATCATAGGCCTGAGTTAATGTACTCATGATACAACCATCTGAGCTTCAAGCTCTTTTTCTTCAGGAGAAAGGGGGAGAGACAGCGCAATTTTTAAAGCGTTGCACGTTAGCTGAATGGCGGTGCCGGTTTTGCTCAGTTTGCCATGCTGCATTGCGCGCTTAATCATCTCAGGATTACTTTTACGCCAGTCAAAGGTTTTTAGCTTCGTAAGTTTTTCCTGCCAGTGCTCAGGTTCTTCAGCCAGTAGTGAACGGCCCAGAAGGCCCAAAGCCTGCAAACCGATACCGTGGGCATGTACATAATCCTGGCGGAGCTGCGCTGGAGATACTTCTTTTCGCGCAGCAAGCTGCCAGTCTGGCATGACTTTGAAAATAGCCTGCCAGTATAGCCTGGCGATGTGCGTATTGTCCTCAATGCTGCCTACTTTAGGGTCTTTACCAAGCAGGGCGCGTGTTGCCTGTTTAATGCTGCTTAGCGTGAACAGTTTATTGGAAAGCAAACTGATACTGGATTTTTCAAGTTCAGTAAGACCAATAAAGGGCTCGATAGACATGGCCAGATAGCGGGCAAGGTTCGAGCTTACGTCGCGATGATCGTAAAGCGCGGATAGAGATGGGCTAGGGCGGATTGCGTATTTGTTCAGGTCAGCAAACATCTGCTGACTACGCCTTAAACCTTCATCAACAAAGAACAATACGGGGATGTTGTCCTGTCCTAATTCAGGACGCTCAGAAAGGGCATCCTCGATAGCCTTACGGCGATGTTGACCATCATTGATAAGAATTTGCGCATCCATTGGTACGCGAAGCGTTCCAAGGTTGTTGGAGTTTTCGAACTCGTCAAACTGTACATCGACCGCAATGGATGCAGTTAATGCAGAGAATACGTAATCTTTTGGGTTTTCAAGTAAATAACGTACCATCTCTGGGATGCGTGATTTATTCAAGATACGCTGAGCGCGCAGCTCCGGCGGCACGTCTGTCTCATCAAAGCTGAAGATCTTTGGGATGATGCGCATAGGGCAAGTGGCGATATAGAATGGTCGTCCAGCCTGGACACCCCTTACAGCGGGGAAAGAGTAGCAATAGTCTGCATCAAAGTTAGCCATGATCTAGTCCCTGTTTTAAATACGCTATTACGTTACATTTTACGTAAAAAATTTCTCAGAACGAAATTTTTATGATGATAAAACACGAATTGTTAAAGATTTACGTATGATTTAACGTAACTCTTTGCTGTGCTTGATTCTTCTTGAATGTAAACCTCGAGGCAAAGTATTGGAGTAACAACGCGGCCGTATGAACTCAGATTGATACCAGTTGCCCCGGCATAGAAGAAGTTTACTTTGTGCCATGGTCTTCCAAGAGCGTTAATCGTTGTGTAGGAGCTGACACCGAAGGTGGCGAGCTAAAGCTCGTTCCTTTTCGAGAGCCGTTAAAACGCATGCTTTTTACCTAACCCTTCTTCCTGTCTCCTTGTGAGAAGTTGACTGAACGAGACACTACGTTATTCGTAGCTTCTTTGGAATCTATAAAGCTACGTTTAACGTAGTTTTGCGAGGGCGCTCGAGAATTTTTGAAAATCTTACATAAAAATCAATCTAGCGGTTGCACTACGTAAAACGTAGTATCTTCCTTGGGCATTAACTACGATTATCGTAGTTATGAAAACATCCAATCCCCACAATCAGCTCTTCAGTCGACGCCTCAAAGAGGTGCGCTTAGACATGGCGTTATCGCAAAAAAGCCTGGGTATTTTGGCTGGCATAGATGAGTTTGCAGCGAGCGCACGTATCAACCGCTACGAGAAAGGGGTTCATCAGGCAAGCATAGAAGTCGTCCGGCATCTCGCTAAAGTTCTTGAAGTGCCTGTAGCATACTTCTACACAGAAGATGATGAACTTGCCTCTTTAGTCCGTCTTTGGCCAAAGTTGGACTCGGAGAAGAAAAAAAACATTCTTCAGCAGCTCTAAACAAAATAGAGTGCTTCGATGTACTTTCTCCTCTCGAAAGGCTTTCCAGTGATTTAGAACCAAAACCCAGTATTTGTGTCTTGCTTTAATTCGTCTGATTTTATTTTCTGAATCCCCCTCGCAAATTCCAAATTTACCCCACACCAAACTGCTGTATTTATATTCAGTGTAAAGCAGATGAACGCGTTTATGGTTTTAGGTATTGCCTCGCCTGCGCAGCAGTTGAAACAACTTCTAAAACCGTAGCGCGGATAGCGCTCTACCAGCTCAGTCAGTGCCTGGATCACCGCTCCATCATCCGTGCATCGAGCTGGTAAAAATAAATCTTCCTGCTCAGCGATAATGTCCTGCAGGCCTAGCGTAAACTCATGGCAAATTGCGCCGTCAGATAGCTGGCGAGTTCACGGATTATCGCTGTTTTTAAAGCTTTTATTTAGTAACGTCTTTCAGAGCCCGGCATTCAAGGCTGAAATAGGCAAACATCTGTTTGGGCGACGATTTTCATCCTCCGGATCTTTGGTTTTTTAAATATCAGCTACTTCCATCCCGCCATATTTTGCTTTCCAATTTTAATAGCTGGCCTCAGAGATACAGGCTTCGCGGCAGACATCCTTAACGGCACGTCCGGCTTCGAAGGACTTCAGAACGGCAATGAACTGGTGGTCAGTGAATCGGGCTTTACGCAAGGCGAGCTCCTCAGGCGGACATAATCAGTATGCCGGAAGATCTCTAAAAGTGAATGGTTCGTTTTTGCCGGGATACTTACACTGCCAGCGGTTCGGTCTCGCCCCTGAGGGTACATGGTCAACTTGATAAACTTCGCTTCCTGACACACCTCTGATGTTACCGTCTAACGGCCTAACACGTTGTCTTACCACCAACGGGCTATTGTCTGAAAATCAGAGGTCTCCCGGAAGAAAACCTTCTTATGTCCGATTGCGTAGGAGTACGATAAGCCAACAAATCATTATAGATAAAAGGGTTATCAATGGCTCTACATGGAAGGTTCGTAATTAATGATGCGTACTACTCCCCGTTATCGTTTCCTGGTATAGGCACGTTTTTAGCATTCTCTGGTAATGGTGCCTACCGTAACCGTGGGGCATGTGGAATGATCCCCAAAGAGGGGCCTGTACCAGCGGGTAAATACTGGATTGTTGACCGCCCTCAAGGTGGACTCAAGTCACAGCTAAACACAGTGGGAAGAGACATTTATAATCACTTCGCCAATGGTGCAACGTTCAAACATTCTGAATGGTTCGCATTATGGCGTGATGATTGGGGGATCGACGATTACACATGGATTGAGAGCGTTCAGCGTGGCAATTTCCGTTTACATCCAGGCGTACTATCAGAAGGTTGTATCACTCTCCCACATGATTCTGATTTTGCCATGTTGCGTAATGCTCTGTTGAGAAGCCAAAGAATAGATGTTCCTTGCATGAGGAAGCTACAGGCATACGGCACGATTGAGGTGATCTCCAATGGCAAAACATGCCCTTAGTTTATTCATCAAGATAGTGCTGTTCGCTGTTGTTGTGCTGATCGTTGCTGACATGGTTCCGTATGATGGATTAGTTAATTCTATTACGGGGCTTTTCGATTTCCAAAGCGCCGACAAGTTTACCCGCTTCATTTTGGGTGAACCTGATTTAGAAGTTTGGGAATCGTTAGACGACTATTTTAGCATCTTAATTAATACATTAATCAGCGTACCTGTCATGAGCGCCATTACCACGGCGTACAGTGGCGCGACACAAAAAGTTAGTCCAGCAGGCATCCCCAGAGAGTGGTTCAGTTCCACATTGCGACGGTTAGCTAAAATCTTCGGGTTTACCTTCCTGTTTTGGGCGTTGTTTCGCTTGCTGCCTTATCAGTCTTTATTCCCAGATCAAACGTATTCAAATTTCACAATGGCGGCGATTGTGGGCTTTCAGTTGCTCTTAACGATTGTTTGCTACTGGTTCATCACGAAGAAAATCACAACTAAAAGGAGTTTGTAAAATGCCTATTCCGGCTTACATGTGGCTTAAGGACGATGGCGGCGCAGATATTAAAGGAGCTGTAGACGTTCAGGATCGCGAGGGGAGTATAGAGATTGTTGGCTTTAGTCATGGTCTGAACATTCCAGTAGACAGTGCCAACGGGAAGATTACTGGTAAGCGTTCACATTCTCCGATGATGATTGAAAAGGAGTTTGATAGCTCCAGCCCGTATCTATACAAAGCCGTTGCCACCGGTCAAACGTTGAAAAGTGCGGAAATTCGCTGGTATCGCATTAACCATGCAGGACAAGAAGAGTGCTACTTCGTCATGACCATTGAGGGCGTGAAAGTGACGGGCATTAACCCAGGGATGCCAAACGCTAAAATGGCAGGAAACTCACAGATCAACCACATGGAATCTGTTTCCCTGATGTATGACAAAATCACCTGGCGTTATGTTGATGGTAATGTCCAGTATACGGACGATTGGAACGTAAGAGCGTAACAAATAGAAAGGAGGCATTGAGTGCCTCCTCTTTATTAACGCTTATCCTCTCAAGGGAGCCTGTCCGTAATTCTGTGTAACTGCCATCGTATTAAAGGTGATTGCTCAGTCGGTCACCGAACTTGATAATAAAAGGACTCATTGCCAGCCCGCAGATCGGCGAATGGTTGCTCTGAGGTCCATGCGGCCACTCATCTTATATTCTGATAGTCCTCGCTGCGTAATTTCCCTGACCCAACCCTTTTCCTGAATCTCCCTCGCAAATTTCAAATTTATCCCACGCCAAACCGCTGTATTTATATTCAGCTCTGTATAATGAGCACCAGAAATTACGCCGAACGGCAAAGGAAGTATCAAGGAATATTTAAAGAGAGAATTCGCGATATGAAGGTGCTGCAACACCCCCATACCGCTAACCACAACCAACTATCGAGGAGTTGAAAATGGCTGCGACGAATTTTAAGCCAGAGTTTACTGTTTGCAAAACAGAATCAGACGCTTTCACCGGCATGATTGAAAACCGCGAACTGGTACGCAAAAACAGCGCCCGCCGTTTACACGGCAACCAGCTCAATGCGGCGCCCGTCCATCCCCGCGCGGAGACGCCGCAGGACAGTGCCGCTTGCTGCGAACTTTATTCCCGCATAGATATGAAATACCTTCTGCTGGGCGGCGAGTGGTTAACCCGTGCGGGCTTTATCGACGGCATGCCCGTAAAAATCCGCGCCATGAAAGACTGCATTGTGATTACGCCGCAGCATACAAGAGAATTATGGGGATGCCTGGAAGGTATGAGCGTGGTGAATATAAATAAGCATAAAGTCGCGCAGTGGTTGAAGACCTTCCCGGGTGCATTAAATGATACAGGAGATGTTCCGGTGATTAAGCGTGGGAGTGGGCGGGCTGTTTAAACTTCAAGCCAGTATGCGCGGGCATGTGAGCACATGCCCGCACTACGCTAAAAGTCACTCAATCATGATGTATTTGTTCTTTCGCAGCCTTAACCAGCACAGCATGGAGCTCGCCAACGGTTAAATCGCGTATCACAGGTTCGGGAATGCCTCGTAACCTGCGAATCAAACGGCAGATACCAAAGTAATCTATGCCCTCTGTGCTAAAAAGAAACTCGTTTTCAGCGAGGGAAAAAGTTTTCTCATAGCCATCTTCTTCAGTGACGAGCGTAACGCCAAACGCTTCCTCGCAGTCTTCTATCAGGGCATCGCCATCCATGCCGCAGATATCAAGGTCGGCTTCGATTAGGGTGTTCTCATCAATGTGCTTGCGATGATGTCCAGAGGACTGACGCACAACCTCAATGACCTGCGAAAGAGTGGGTTGCATTATGTTTAATTCCTTTAGTACAGAAATGACGTAGACATTCATCAGTAGATCGAGTTAACGCCTGGGACTTATTATTGAAGGTACAAAGAAAATCAAAACAATCCACGCAAACATCCCAATGATTTTTAACGGCCAAGGTTCGAATACATCAAAGCACACAATTGCGCCTATAACTAATAGTGGTCCTCCTACTAATTCCACTATCCCATCGAAAATATTTAACTTATGAGGCAATACGCGATTCAGTAAAATGGTCATGAAATGTGCGCATCCTAAAATGAGGACTATTACTATAGTGCAGTCTTTCCAGTTATCAGTGACACCCACGCAAATGAGACATAGCGCGATCACTAAAACACAAAGTAATGTATTCAGCATGGAAATAATAAAGTTGCTCATAACAGTTGTCGCGACGTTTAAAAATATAAAGAGTCTATGAATATCGTGCTCTTAGTCGGATGACAAACGACATTCGCTAATAATGCATTTAAGAGACTCTTGCGCTTTAACTATTATTTTAATGGGCTACAAAGCGGCTTCGTGCTCTTCCCACGCACTCCACCGCTAAACCTAACTTAACTAAACACTGGCACCCCCAACCCAACCTTCACCTCCCTCAACGTCTCCTGCGTCACCCCCCGCGCCCGTTCCGTCCCGCGCTTCAGCATCGCCATCAGCTCCCCCTTATCCCGCATATACATCGCCCTCCGCTCCCGCATCGGCGCAATCAGCTCCTGCAGGCACGCCTCCAGTTCGTTCTTGCAAACCCGGTCGCCCAGCCCACCCGCCTGATAGTGCGCCTTCATCGCCGCCACTTTCTCTTTGTCCGGGTGAAACGCGTCGAGGTACGTAAACACCACGTTCCCCTCAATCTGCCCTGGGTCGCTCACCTTCAGGTGGTTCGGGTCGGTGTACATGGCGCTGACCGCACGGTGAATGGTCTCTTCACTGGCCGAAAGGTGCAGCGTGTTGCCCAGCGATTTCGACATCTTGGCGCTGCCGTCGATGCCGGGCAGGCGGCTGGTGTCGCTCAGCATCGCCTTGCAGTGGCGCAGCACCGGGGCGGGGAGCAGGCTGTTCATCTTGTGCACAATCTCGTTGGTCTGCTCAATCATCGGCAGCTGGTCGTCGCCGACGGGCACGCACTCGGCCTTGAACGCGGTGATGTCCGCCGCCTGGCTGATGGGGTAGGCCATAAACCCGACCGGCAGCGAGCGGGCGAAGCCCTTCTGCGCAATCTCGTTCTTCACCGTCGGGTTACGCTCCACGCGGGCGACGGTGACGATGTTCATATACAGCATCGTCAGCTCGGCGAGGGCGGGCAGGGCGGACTGCAGGCAGATGGTGGTCAGGTTCGGGTCGATACCGGCGGCGAGGTAGTCGGCCAGCACTTCGGGGATGTTGTCGCGGATTTTCTGCGGGTTGCTGCCGTTGTCGGTCAGCCCCTGCAGGTCGGCAATCAGCACAAACTGGCTGTGCGTCTGCTGGAGCGCCACGCGCTGGCGCAGCGATCCGACGAAGTGGCCGAGGTGCAGCGGGCCGGTTGGGCGATCGCCGGTGAGGATGGTTTGCTTGTTCATAAAGACTCCTTAATGTGCAGTTGCCGAAAGGGGTCTTAGAAATGTGAAAGCCGCCTTTCGGCGGCTATCTGAAAATGGGGAAAACTACTCCGTGCCGCCTTTAAGAAGGCAGCCACCAGCGGTTTACGGTGAGGACGGCGTGGTTTATGTTCATCTCTTTACCGTATCACGTCCGGCGCGAAAAACAAAAGGGCACGTCATGCTGCAATCACTCAACCACCTGACCCTTGCGGTCAGCGACCTGCAAAAAAGCGTCATCTTCTGGCACGAGCTGCTGGGGCTGACCCTGCACGCCCGCTGGAATACCGGGGCCTATCTCACCTGCGGCGATCTGTGGGTCTGCCTGTCGTACGACGAGGCGCGCCGGTACGTGCCGCCGCAGGAGAGCGACTACACCCACTACGCGTTTACCGTTGCGGAAGCGGATTTTGAACCGTTCTCGCAAAGGCTGGAGCAGGCGGGCGTCACCGTCTGGAAGCAGAACAAAAGCGAGGGGGCGTCGTTCTATTTTCTCGACCCGGACGGGCACAAGCTGGAGCTGCACGTGGGCAGCCTCGCCGCGCGGCTGGCGGCGTGTCGCGAGAAGCCCTACGCGGGCATGGTGTTTACCTCAGACGAGGCTTGAGGCGCGCACCTTCAGCCTGCCCGCCAGCGTCACGTGCGTGGCGGCATCTTCCTGATTGCACAGGTACTCCACCGCCAGTCGTCCCAGCTCGCTGTAGGGGAGCTGGATACTGGTCAGCGGCGGGGTGAGCTGCTCGGAGATCTTCTGGTCGTCGTAGCCCGCCAGCAGCATATCCTGCGGGATGCGCACGCCGTTCACCGCCAGCGCCTGATAGCAGCCAATCGCCAGCCAGTCGCTGGCGCAGAAGATGGCGTCCGGGCGCTCGGCCAGTTCCAGCAGAGAGGTGGTGGCGGTAAAGGACTCGCTGAACTGCCAGTTGGTCTGGCGCACCAGGCTATCGTCGCAGGTTAATCCGGCCTGCTGCAGCGCGGCCTGGTAGCCCGCCAGTCGCTGGCGCGAGGCCTCCATCCAGCTCTCCCCGGTGATGTGGGCGATGCGCGTGGCCCCGCAGGCGATGAGGTGTTTAGTCACCTGGAAAGCGTTGGCGTAGTCGTCCGGGATAAACGACGGCAGCAGCGGCGAGCCGGGGTCACGCTGGTTGAGCAGCACCAGCGGGATGCGGGTGCAGTCCTGGAAGGCGGTCATGTCCACCAGCGTGGTGATCGGGGAGGCGAGGATAATCCCGATGCAGTTGCGCTTCTCCAGCTGGCGGATGATGTTCAGCGCCAGCTCGATATCGTCGCCGTAGTCGTAGACGGTGAGCAACGTTTCATTGCGCCACGCCGCTTCCCGCGCCTGGCTGATGGCGTCGATAAACGGGTCAAAGCTCTGCATGGAGCTCACCAGCAGGGCGATCTCTTCCTGGTTGCGTGGGGCGTGAACGGCGGGGAGGCGGTCGTAGCCGAGCTCGGTAGCCACATTAATCACCCGCTGGCGGGTGTCGTCGCTGAGCTTGATGTTGCGGGACTGGTTAAGCACCAGCGATACCGTCGCCTGCGACACCCCTGCCGCCCGCGCAATATCGTTCATCGTTACCTTCGTTTTTCGCTTCATCCGTCCTCTCCCTTTCGCGACTTCGCATCATACCCTAACCGCACGCTTACGCGCCGTCGATCACGTTTCTCATTCATCGAAGCGTGAACTTTGTGAGTGGCATCGCTTTTCTTCGTGCGGGAAATTGCGCATTTATCCCGCAGCTAATATTTATTAGCTAAATATTATCAGTAAGAGGACGCGTAATGAAAGAGCAGTGGAGCAGGGAGCAGGCACAGGCGTGGTATCAGCAAAAAGGCTGGCTGTGCGGGTTTAACTACCTGCCGTCGACGGCGGTGAACTGGACCGATATCTGGCAGGCAGAGACCTTCGATGCCGCCACCATTGAGCGCGAGCTGGGCTGGGCGGCGGAGGCGGGCTACAACACTCTGCGCATCAACCTGCCGTTTATCGTCTGGGAGCACGACCGCGACGGGCTGATGGCGCGCATCGACCGCTTTTTGACGATTGCTGACGGCCACGGGTTCAGCACCATGCTGACCCTGATGGACGACTGCGGCTTCTCCGGCGACGAGCCGTACCTCGGCCCGCAAAAGCCGCCGGTGCCGGGCAAGCACAACAGCCAGGCGGCGGCGAGCCCGGGGCGCGACAAGGTGTGCGATCCTGACTGCTGGGCAGACATTGAGCGCTATATCCGCGACGTTGTGCGCCAGTTCCGCGAGGATAAGCGCGTGCTGTTGTGGGATCTCTACAACGAGCCGGGCAACCGCGGCATTTTCGCGACGGGCACGCAGGAGGTGCAGTACGACGCGAAGCTGGAGACCTGCGCCCACGAGTTGATGAAGCTGGCGTTCCAGTGGGTGCGTGAAGAAGACCCAACCCAGCCGCTCACCGTCTGCGCCTGGCGCCTGCCGCCTGAAGAGGAGGGCGAGACGTTCTTCCAGCACCCGCTGGACCAGACCGCGCTGGCGCTCTCGGACGTGGTGAGCTTCCACGCCTACACCCACACCGGGCGCATGACGGCGATTATCCAGCAGCTGCAACAGCTCGGACGACCGCTGTTCTGTACCGAATGGCTGGCGCGCCACGTGGGCAGCACCATCGAAGAGCAGCTTCCGCTGATGTACGCGGCGAAGGTCGCGCCGTACCAGTGGGGTCTGGTGCGCGGCAAAACCCAGACCTGGCTGCCGTGGCCGGTGGTGATGAAGGAGTCCACGGACTACTGCCGCCTCTGGTTCCACGACGTGTTTGAGGAGAACGGCATTCCGTTCTCGCGCCGTGAAATCGCCCTGATGCAGCAGCTGCGCAAGATCGCCCCACAGGCGCAGGACTAATAATATCGACCCGGCGGTCCACCGCCGGGCAACCAGGCAGGCATATAACAATGGCAACGACAATGAAAATACCGTCTCGCGAGCTGTGGTCTTATTTTGGTTATGGTTTAGGTCAGTGTTTTAGTTTTGGTTTAGTGGGTTCGTTTATTAACTATTTTTACACCGACGTGCTGGGGATCTCGGCGCTGGCGGCGAGCACCATCTTCCTGATTGCCCGCGCGTGGGACGCGGTTCACGATCCGCTGTTTGCCAGCATTATGGACACCATTAACAGCCGGTTCGGCAAGTTTCGCCACTTTTTGCTGATCGCCCCGCTGCTGATCACCGGCGTCACGCTGCTGTCGTTCTATAAAATCGAAGCGGACATGACCACCAAAATCCTCTACGCCGGGGTGACCTACATCCTGTGGGGGACGCTGTACGCCATCTCCGATATCCCGTTCTGGTCGATGTCGTCGGTGATGACCAACGACTCCGGGCAGCGCACCCGCGCGGTGACGGCGGCGATGCTCGGGGTGAACGCCGGGATTGCCTGCGCCAACATCTTCTTCCCGAAGCTGGCGGCCTATTTCGCCCAGTACAGCAATGACAAAGGCTACTTTATGGCGGCGCTGGTCATGATGCTGGTGGGCCTGCCGCTGATGCTCAACGGCTTTATGCAGATCAAAGAGCGCGTGCCGCCCAGCCCGGAAAAGGTGACCATCCGCGACACCTTCCACAACCTGCGCCAGAACAAGCCGCTGTTTATCGTCCTGCTGTCGTTCTTCTTCTGCGTGTTTCACAACGTGGCGGGCGGGCTGTATATCTACTTCTTTATCAACAACCTGGGCGACGGCAGCCTGCAGATGGCGATTGGCGTGATGGGGATTGTGGCGGCGGTGCTGTGCCTGGTCGCCCCGATGCTGACGCGCCGGATGCAGAAGCGGAAGCTGTTTATGATCCTCTGCGGGCTGGACGTGGCGGTGCGCGTGGTGATGTGGTTTGTCGGCTATCAGCAGGTAACGATGCTGTTTATTCTGCTCGGCCTGAGCACGCTGTTCGTGATGATGACCAACATCCTCACCTCGTCGATGATTGCCGACACCATCGAGTACGCGGAGTACCACACTCACAAGCGCTGCGCGGCGATCACCTTCTCCGGGCAGACCTTTACCGGCAAGATGTCGGTGGCGGTGGGCGGCGGGTTAATCGGGGTGTTCCTGACGATGATCGGCTACGTGCCGCAGGCGCAAATCCAGAGCGAGAGCGTGCTGTCGGGGCTGTTCTTCGGGATTTGCCTGCTGCCGGCAATAGGGTCGCTGATCCGAATGGGCTTTATGTCGCGCTTTACCTTTACCGAAGAGAAGCACGCGGAGATTTGTCGGCTGCTGGCGGAGCGCAACGCGTCTGCGAAAGCGCCGGGTGGCGGCTGCGCCTTACCCGGCCTACAGGACCAGCCCTTGTAGGCCTGATAAGCGAAGCGCCATCAGGCTTCGCTTTTTAAGACTTACAGCGACTTCACAAACGCCAGCAGGTCTTCGTTGAGCTGGTCCTGGTGGGTCAGCGCGAAGCCGTGCGGCGCGTTGTCGTACACCTTCAGCGTGGCGTTTTTGATCATCTCTGCCGCCAGCTTGCCGGTGCTTTCAAACGGCACGATCTGGTCGTTGCTGCCGTGGATCACCAGCGTCGGCACGTCGATTTTCGCCATATCCGGGCGGAAGTCGGTTTCGCCGAAGGCGGTCACGCAGTCGATGGTGCCCTTCAGGGAGGCCAGCAGGGCGATGTTCAGCGTCTGGGTCAGGGCACCGGCGGAAACGGTCTGTCCGGCGTTGGTGCCGTAGAACGGGGTGGCGAAGTCGCTGATGAACTGGGCGCGATCTTTACGCAGTCCGTCGCGAATGCCGTCGAACACGCTCTGATCCACACCCTGCGGGAAGGTCTCAGATTTACCAAAGATTGGCGTAACCGCGCCCAGCAGCGCCAGACCGGCCACGCGCGCGCTGCCGTAGTTGTTAATGTAGCGGGTCACGTCGCCGCCGCCCATGGAGAAGCCCACCAGCGTCACGTCCTGCAGGTCCAGGGTGGTAATCAGGTCGTTAATGTCGGACGCAAAGGTGTCGTAGTCGTAGCCGTTCCACGGCTGATCCGAACGGCCAAAGCCGCGACGGTCAAAGGCGATGGCGCGGAAGCCGCGCTCGGCCAGGTAGTTCAGCTGGCTGTCCCACATGTCGCCGTCCAGCGGCCAGCCGTGGCTGAAGAGAACCGGTTTGCCCGCGCCGCCTTCTTTGTAGTAAATCTGCGTGCCGTCTTTTGCCTTAAACGTTGCCATAGTGTGTTCCTGTGCAGGTGATGGTTATGGTTATACCGGCGCGACCAGATAGCGAATGGCCGGTGATGTTGTGCCCTGATGAAAAGCCAGAACGCGGCTCTGCAGCAGGAGGTCATTCATGGTGTGGCGCTCCTGCTGGCGCAGATGCTCAATCCACGAGCCCATCAGGAAGGTCTCGATAAACAGGCCGGGGCGCTCAATATCTTCGTATACCGCCCAGCTCATCGCCCCGGCGCGGCGTCGCACCCGGCGCAGCTCGTGTACCGCCTCCAGGAAGGCTTTTGCGTTGTGCGGGTCGATGATGTACTCGTGCGAGACCAGCACCGGGCCGCGCTCGTTCGGCAGGTCGATCTCCACGCCGTCCAGCGGCTGGCCGCTCAGGTCGAGGTTCAATTCCGGGTCTTTCTCCAGCTTCCAGCGGAACACGGTGGCGCTTGCCAGCACCATCCCCAGCGTGGCGACAACCAGCGCGGTCGGGGTGCCGAACCGGGAAGCGATCTGCCCCCAGATAGCGCTGCCCGTGGTCATCGAGCCGAAGAACACCGTCAGGTAGACCGCCAGCGCGCGGGCCTTCACCCAGCGGGCGGCGCTGCGCTGCGCGCCGAGGTTCAGCGTCGAGAGCACCGCAATCCACGCGAAGCCGGTGAAGAACTCAAACAGGTTGAGCAGCCAGACGTGGCGCACAAACGCCAGCGCCAGCATGGTGAGGGCAAAGACCAGGCTCGCGGCCACCATCAGGCGGTCGGCGTTCAGCCGCTGGCGCAGGCGCGGCAGCAGGATGGCCCCGGCAATCGCCCCCAGGCCAATGCACGCCAGCATCACGCCGTAGCCCGCCGGGCCCAGGCCCAGCTCGCGGCGCGCCACCAGCGGCAGCAGCGCCCAGCCCGCGCTGCCGAAAACGAAGAAGGCCACCGTACGCACCAGCACGTTGCGCAGCACCGGGGCGGCGTGCACGTAGCGGATGCCTGTGCGCACCGCAGAGAAGAAGTGCTCCGGCGGCAGACGCTGAATGGACGGGGCCGGGCGCCAGCGCCACAGCACCCACGCCACGCCCACCACGGACAGCGCGTTCAGGGCAAACACCATCCACGGCCCAGCGAGCGACAGCAGGAAACCACCCAGCGCGGGGCCAATCGCCCGGCTGATGTTCACCCCCAGCGAGTTCAGCGCCACGGCGGCGCCCAGCTCCGGCTTGCTCACCAGATCGGGCACCACGGCCTGGAACGGCGGCGAGCTCATCGCCGCCCCTACGCTCAGCAGAAACGTCGCCACCAGCAGCACGGTGGGGGTGACGTGTCCGGTGAAGGAGAGCACCGTCAGCCCGGCGGCGGCGATGAACACCCACAGCTGGGAGAAGAGCAGGTATTTACGCCGGTCAACGATGTCCGCCATCACCCCGGACGGCAGGGCGAAGAGGAACATTGGCAGGCTGCTGGCCGCCTGCACCAGCGCGATATCCAGCGGGTCGGCGCTCAGGGTCAGCATGCTCCAGTTGATGCCGACGTCGCTCATCCATGAGCCGACGTTAGAGACCACCGTGGCGATCCACAGCATGCGGAACACCGGCTGGCTCAGCGGCTGCCAGGGTGAAACCGTCGGTGCGGGCGCCGTCTCGACGTGTGCGTCGCGAACGTCGTTAACCTGGGTCATGCGAACCTCTCCGTTGCCTTACGCTGCAGCCGCCACTGGCCCGGCCCGGTGAGGGCGAGAGTGGTGAAGATAATCAGCAGCAGCCAGCCAAACTGCCCTTCGGCAATCGACCAGTTCGGGTGGACCGCCAGCATCGCCACCAGCAGCACGGCGATAATCGGCAGGCACGCCAGGCGGGTGTAGACGCCCGCAATGATAAACAGCGGGCAGATCACCTCGGCGACAATCGCCTGGATCAGGCTCGCGTAAGGCCCGAAGCCGAACGGATCTTCAATGCGCGTCAGCTCTTCGCTGAAGTGCAGCACCTTCGGCAGGCCGTGCACGTAGAGCAGCAGCAGGCTGCCGGTCAGGCGCAGGAAGAACAGCCCCAGGTCGATCCGGGGCGGCATAGTGGTGTTTTTCATCAGAATGCAAAGCAGCTGCAGCCCAGCGCCCCCCAGAAAGCGTTATCGTCGGACACCGGCATCGCTGACGTGCGGGCGAAATCGTGCTGGTGGCTGTGAACCCCGCACGGGCCGCTGCAGTGGTGGACAGCGCTCATACCCACGCGTGCAGCCTGCGGCGGCGCGCTGCGGTAGTGGCCCGGCACCTTGACCACCGGGGACCACTCGGGCAGGACCGGGATGGCCGGCGGTGCGAGCGGGCCAAAGCTGCCCGCGGCGTAGACGATGTCGCCGTTGACCACCGTGAGAACGGACTCGATGCCCTTGATCTCCTCTTCCGGCACGCGGAAATAGTCTTTGCTCAGCACCGCCAGGTCGGCGAGCTGGCCGACCTTGATCTGCCCCTTCTGGTTCTGCTCGCTGGAGAACCACGCGCTGCCCTGGGTCCAGAGCATCAGGGCTGTATCGCGGTCCAGACGGGCGCTGTAATCGTACATCTGCATCCCGCCGACGGTGCGGCCGGAGACCAGCCAGTAGAGCGCGGTCCACGGGTTGTAGCTCGCCACGCGGGTGGCGTCCGTCCCTAAGCCCACCGGTACGCCGGTCTCGAGCATTTTCGCCACCGGCGGCGTGTGGCGGGTGGCTTCGATGCCGTAACGCTCGGCAAAGTATTCCCCCTGGAAGGCCATGCGGTGCTGCACGGCAATGCCGCCGCCAAGTGCTTTGATGCGGTCGATGTTGGCCTGGGTGACGGTTTCCGCATGGTCGAAGAACCAGTGCAGGCCGTTGAACGGAATGTCGCGGTTCACCTTCTCGAACACGTCCAGCATGCGGCTGATGGATTCGTTATAGGTGGCGTGCAGGCGGAACGGCCAGCGGTGCTCCACCAGATGGCGCACCACGCGCTCCAGCTCGTCCTCCATGCCCGGCGCGAGGTCCGGGCGCGGCTCGAGGAAATCTTCAAAATCGGCGGCGGAGAAGACCAGCATCTCGCCCGCGCCGTTGTGGCGGAAGAAGTCGCTGCCCTGGCCCGGCGTGAGCATGTCGGTCCATTTTTCAAAATCTTCCAGCTCGTGACCCGGACGCTGGGTAAAGAGGTTGTAGGCGATGCGGATGGTCATCTGCTTTTTCTCGTGCAGCTCGGCAATCACCTCGTAATCTTCCGGGTAGTTCTGGAAGCCGCCGCCCGCGTCGATGGCGCTGGTCAGCCCCAGACGGTTGAGCTCGCGCATAAACTGGCGGGTGGAGTTGACCTGCTGCTCCAGCGGCAGCTTCGGCCCTTTGGCCAGCGTGGCGTAGAGGATCATGGCGTTCGGACGGGCAATCAGCATCCCGGTCGGGTTGCCGTTGGCGTCGCGCTGGATCTCCCCGCCCGGCGGGTTTGGCGTGTCTTTGGTGTAGCCGACCACCTTCAGCGCGGCGCGGTTGAGCAGGGCGCGGTCGTACAGGTGCAGGATGAAGACCGGGGTATCCGGTGCCGCGTCGTTAATTTCGTCCAGGGTTGGCATGCGGCGCTCGGCAAACTGGAACTCGGTCCAGCCGCCCACCACGCGCACCCACTGGGGCGACGGGGTGCGCAGGGCCTGCTCTTTCAGCATCCGCAGGGCGTCGGCCAGGGACGGCACGCCTTCCCAGCGCAGCTCGAGGTTGTAATTCAGCCCGCCGCGGATCAGGTGCAGGTGCGAGTCGTTGAGGCCGGGGATGGCGGTGTGGCCTTTCAAATCCACTACTTTGGTGCCGTCGCCGTGGTGTTGCATCACCTCGGCGACGGTACCCACTTCCAGAAATTTTCCATCGCGCACGGCAACGGCTTCCGCGACGGGGTTTTCGCGATCGACGGTGTGAAACTGGCCGTTAACCAGAATGAGATCGGCTTTACCTGGGGTAACCATAAACTGCTCCTGACTGAGAGGGGAATGGTCAGGATTATGGGAACCGGTTTCGGCAAAGATCCAGTTATACAATAGGATAGGTATACCAAAGTATAGCTATACCTAAGGTTAACTATACGAAGAGATAATTACGCGCGGAGAAGGAAAACCGCAGGATGAGGGTGACTTTATCGTCGCGGCGCTCGCGGCGATTTCTACCCTTAACCACTGGAAAATGCTATGACCTCTTCAAAGCTCGAAGTGTTAACCCCTGCGAACTGTCAGATCATCTTTATCGATCACCAGCCACAGATGGCGTTTGGCGTGCAGTCGATTGACCGCCAGGTGCTGAAAAACAACACCGTGGCGCTGGCGAAAGCGGCTAAGGTGTTCAACATCCCGACCATCATCACCACCGTAGAGACCGAAAGCTTCTCCGGTAATACCTATCCGGAACTGCTGGACGTGTTCCCGGGTCAGGACATCCTGGAGCGTACCTCCATGAACTCCTGGGACGACCAGAAGGTGCGCGACGCGCTGAAGGCCAACGACAAGAAGAAGGTCGTGGTTGCCGGTCTGTGGACCGAAGTGTGCAACAACAGCTTTGCCCTGTGCGCGATGCTGGAAGGCGACTACGAAATTTATATGGTGGCGGACGCGTCCGGCGGCACCTCCAAAGAAGCCCACGACTACGCGATGCAGCGCATGATCCAGGCGGGCGTGATCCCGGTGACCTGGCAGCAGGTAATGCTGGAGTGGCAGCGCGACTGGGCGCGTAAAGAGACCTACACCGCGGTGATGGACATCGTGCGCGAGCATTCCGGCGCGTACGGCATGGGCGTGGATTACGCCTACACCATGGTGCATAAAGCGCCGTCTCGCCAGAAGAGCGAGCACCGCACCTTAGCGCCGGTCCCGGCTCGCTAAGTCCCGTCGGCGGGCTGGTCCCTCATCCGGCTCGCCGCTGCCTCTTTCTCTGGAGTTCACGATGAGTACTGGGCTGATATCCCTTGCGGCAGGCGTGTTGATTGGCCTGATGTATGCCGTGATGAAGGTGCGCTCCCCCGCGCCGCCCGCGCTGGCGCTGATTGGTCTGCTGGGGATGCTGGCGGGTGAACAGGCGACGCGCCATCTCTTATCCCGCGACGGCGCCCCACCTCCTCAGGTGACCGTTCCGCAGGCGGCATCGCAGACGGGAGCGTCATCATGAAAGCATGGATAATTTCGCTGGTGTGCGGCGTGGTTGCTGGGGTAATTTACGCTCTGCTCGACGTCCATTCCCCGGCACCGCCGGTTGTCGCCCTGCTTGGCCTGTTCGGCATGCTGGTGGGTGAACAGCTCATCCCGGTGGGACGACGTTTACTGAGTCGCGAACCGCTCACCCTCGCCTGGTTTCGTCACGAATGCGTACCGAAAATCAGCGGCACGGCGCCCCCTGCGCCCGCGAAGGACCCTCGCGACGTTAAATGACTGGTTAGAGGAAAAACAGCATGACGCTGCCGTGGCGCATTGCCATCATTGATGACGAACGTTCCGTCCGCAGCGGGTTGAGTAATCTCCTGGAGTCGGAAGGCTATTCAACCGACACGTTTGATTCGGCAGAGGTATTTCTGAGCCATCCGCTTGCCCTGTCCGGCGCGGCGCTGGTGATCACCGATATCAAGCTCCGGGGCATGAGCGGCCTTGAGCTGTTTGACAAGCTGCGGCTGCTGGCCGTACCGCCTCCGCCCGTGCTCTTTATCTCCGGTCATGCAGATGAAAATATGCAGCGGTACGCTCTCGGTCTGGGCGCCGCTGCTTTTTTGCGTAAGCCGATTAACATCGATATTCTGCTGGATCATATTCAGCGGGAGCTGGCCCGCCGACAATAAGGATCGCGGATGAACGAACACGAGCAGCCTGCATTCTGGCCCGCCCAGGGGAACCTTCACCAGGGGCGGGTTTTTGTCCTTAAAGAGGATGTGATTTTTACCGTGCTGGCGCAGGAGGGCGGAATCGCCTGGATGCATGCGCGACATCCTCATTCCGGCGGCTCGTTCATTATCGCCACCGCGGTCAGCGACGAAGAGGAAGAGCGGGCCACCCGGCTGCTGAAAAACGAGTTTGCGCTGCGTGACGCGCTGCAGGACAGCTGGGCCATTCGCGCCGTCGCGTCCACCCAGTACCGGGGACGCTTCGCGCTGGTGTACGCCCCGTTTTCGTTTGAGCTGCTGGCGCGGCGCGCGGGCAGGGCGATCTCGGGGATCGCGCGCTTTATCGAGCTGGCGATCCAGATCTGCGTTCCTCTGCGCCAGATGCATCTGCAAAACCTGATCCACGGCGATATCAAGCCCGGCAATATTTTTGTTCATCACGATGCCACCTGCCGTCTGGGCAGCTTTGGCCTTTCATGCAGCCTCTCCGGCGCTTTCGCGCAGACCCGGCTTGCCGTTTCAGGCGGCACGCCGGCGTATATGTCCCCGGAGCACACCTCCCGCACCCAGCGCCCCGTCGATGGTCGCAGCGATCTCTACAGCCTCGGCGTGGTGATGTATGAACTGCTGACCGGACGCCTGCCGTTTGAACTGGGGGAGGACGATCGGACCAACTGGGCGCACTACCATATTGCCTCGGCGCCGCTGGCCCCGGATGCGATACGCCCTGACGTGCCGGGAATGCTGTCGACCATCATCCTCAAGCTGCTGGAAAAGCACCCGGATAACCGCTACCAGACGGTTGACGGGCTGATTGCCGACCTCCGCCGCTGCCAGGCGACGTTGACCGGTGAGGGCGAGATCGTTGCCTTTACCCCCGGCCAGCAGGACCGCACCCCGGCTATTCTTCTGGCGGACTCGCTGTTCGCGACGCATCCGCAGGCGAATGACGTCATTGCCGCGTTTGAGCGGGTGGGGCAGAACCGCGTGCCGGAGCTGGTGACCATCGGCGGGCCGTCGGGGATCGGCAAATCCTCCATCATTGCGACGGCGTTAAAAACGCTCCAGCAGCGTACGGTGCTGCTGGCGGTGGGCAAAGTGGATCAGTTTTCACCGTCATTGCCCTACGGCGTATTAAGCTCCGCATTCCGCCCCCTGACCCTGCACCTGCTGGGCCTGCCGGCTGACGAGGTGGCGAAGTGGAAAATCCGCCTTTTTCGCGCCCTGGAAGGACACGAGGCGCTGGCCGTGAGCCTCGTGCCCGAGCTGGGCCTGCTGCTTGAGCGCAAGCCGCGCTTCCCGGCGGATACGTTTTCCATTGATGCCCGGGCGCGCTTCAGCCATATGGTGCTGGCGCTGGTGAAAACCTTTGCCTCGCAGGGCTGCCCGCTGGTGCTGGTGCTCGACGATCTCCAGTGGAGCGACGCCGCCAGCCTGCATACGCTCAACTATCTGCTGGTGAACTGCGGCGCGATCCCGCTGCTGGTGGTGGTCGCTCACCGCGATATCGGTTCGCTGTCCGAACCCACGCTGCAACAGCAGCTGGCGAGCCTGCCGGAGGCGGCACAGCACGCGAGCGAAATTGTCCCGCAGGCGCTGTCGGTCAAAGCCGTCTCCCGCTGGCTGGGGACGGTATTTCGCACCCGCAGCACGGCGACGACCGACCTCGCCATGCTGATCCATGAAAAGACCGGGGGCAACCCGCTCTTTGTACACGAATTTTTCCGCCGCATCGTCGATGACGGGCTGGTGGTACACAACAAATATCAGGACAAGTGGCACTACGATCTGCAGGCGATCCGCGCCCGGCATTACACCGAAAACGTCGTCACCCTGGTGCTGGAGAAGCTGGAAGAGTTGCCCGACGAGACGCGTCGCCTGCTGGGCAGCCTTGCCTGCCTCGGCGGCACGGGCGAAATGGAGATGATCTGCCGCGTGGTTGGTATATCGATGGCGGAAATGCGCTACGCGCTGCATCCGGCGGTCATGGCGCAGCTGATCGTGCTGACGGAGAAAGCGTACTCCTTCACCCACGACCGGGTGCAGGAGGCCGCCTTTGCGCTGCTGGATCGGCATGAGAAAAGCCATCTTCATCTGACCACAGCCAGCCTGCTGGCCGACGCCGCGCGGCAGGCGGCGGGGAACGAGCTGCTGTTTCGCGCCGTACATCACGTCACGGCCGCGCTGGACAGCATCCAGCCCGCCCCGCAGCGCCAGATGTTCCGCGAGCTGAGCCTGCTGGCCGCGCGACGCGCGAAACGCTCGGGGGATTATCTCTCGGCGCTGAGCTATATCCAGACTGCCCGAGCGCTGGGCAACGCCGGGACGGTGTCAGACTTTATGCTCGATATCGAAGAGGCGGGCTGCGAGTTTGCGCTGGGGCACCTGGAGCGCACCCGCGAGCTGTGTGACGCCATTCTCGGCTGCCCCGGCGGGCTGACCGAAAAGGCGCTGGCGGCCAATCTGCTGGTGGAAGTGTACATTCGCCAGTCGGATAGCCGTCTGGCGCTGGAGGCGGCGCTCTGCTGGCTGGGGGTATTTGGTATTCAGATCGGCCGCTATCCGGAAGATGCCGACTGCGACGAGGCCTGGGAACACTTCTGTAACCGCGCGGGCGACGCGCCGCAAACCCTGTTTGCCCCGCTCTCGCGGATGGATAACCCGGAAACCGAAGCGGTGATGAACCTGCTCTACAGCGCCAGCATTTGCGCCAGCTTCATCTGTCCGCGCCTGCACTTTTTACTGCTTTGCCGCATGATGCACCTGACGCTCGACCACGGTATTACCGGCGCCTCCACCACGGCGATGGCCTGGTTTGGCGTGCTGATGGGCCACCGCTACGCCGAGTATCGCCTCGGCTTTCAATACGGCACGCTGGCCCGCGAGCTGGTCAATCGCCACGGCTACGACGCGTTCGAAGCCAAAACCCTGCTGCCGCTTGACCAGCTCCGCGTCTGGACCCAGCCTTTATCGTTTACCATCGAGTGCGCGAAGGCCTGCTTTACCTCGGCGGTGACCCACGGGGATATGACGATGGCCTGCTTTGCGGCCTGCCACCAGGTCATTAACTTCCTCTCCCGGGGCGATCATCTGGACGGGGTGCTGACCAGCATCGATCGCGGCCTGGCGTTCGTGCGTAAAACCCACTTCCAGGACGTGGAGACCATTTTGATGGTCCAGCGCGGCTACGTTGAGTTCCTGCGCACGCCGGTTATCGGCACCTGGACCGCATCGCAGGTGCTGCCGGAGGCATTGCTGCCCGCGTCGCCGGAGCAGGCGCCGGAGCAGACCTCCATCATGCTGTTCTGGTACTGGCTCTACCGCGGCATGGCGCACTTTACCTGCGGCGAGTATGCCGACGCGCAGGCGGATCTCGAGATGGCGGGGTGGTACGCGTGGTCTGCGCCGGGGCACATCCATCTGCTGGATTACCATCTTTACAGCGCCCTGGCGCTTTCCCGTCAGCTGACGCCGGAGACCTTCTCGGCGAACCACCGCCGCAGCATTCACGCCCACTATGACAAAATCGCCCTCTGGGCGCGCATTAATCCCGGCACCTTCGCGGATAAAGAGGCGCTGATCTACGCCGAAATCGTGCGTCTGGACGGGATGAACAGCATCGCGCTTGAGCAGTATGAGAAGGCGGTCCGGCTCTCCCGCGAGGGCGGGTTTAATCCGATTAATGCCCTGGCCCACGAGCTGGCGGGCCGCTTTGCGCTGGCCTGCGGCTATCCAACCGCCTCTGACGCACACTTCCGTGGCGCAATTGCCGCCTGGGGCCGGGCGGGCGCGCAGGCCAAGGTGCGCCAGCTGGAGCAGGATTTCCCGCACCTGCTGGCCTCCGGGCAGACCAGCGCCTATGACACGGTGGCGTTCGCCCAGAACGAGACCATCCGCGATCTGCAGAGCGTCATCAAAGCCTCCCGCGCGCTGTCGGAAGAGATCAACCTCGAGCGCTTAATCGAAAACCTGATGACGATCCTCCTCGAACGCGCCGGGGCGCAGCGCGGCCTGCTGCTTCGCGTGAGCGATAGCCTGATCCCGGAGATCGAGGCCAGCGCCTGGACCAGCACCGAAGGCGTGCGGGTGCGGATCCTGAAAGACGTGCCGACGGCGACCGACATGCCCCTGTCGGTGCTGGCGGCGGTGATCCGTACCGGGCAGGAGATTCGCACCGGTAAGCCGGAGGAGTTTCACCCCTTCAGTCAGGATCCCTATCTGGTGACCTCGGGGGCGGCCGTCATGTGCGTCCCGATGTTCAAACAGGCGCGGCTGGTAGGCGTGCTCTACCTGGAAAACCGCCTGATGCCGGAGGTTTTCACCGCCGAGCATTCTCGCGTGGTGAGCCTGCTGGGGGCGCAGGCTGCGGTGTCCCTGGAGACGGCGCGGCTGTACGCCGAGCTGCTGGGGGAGAACATCCAGCGCCGTCGGGTGGAAAAAGAGCTGCGCGCCAGCCAGACCTCGCTGATGCTGGGCGAGCAGATCAGCCACACCGGCAGTTGGCGCTGGGAGCTGGAGCAGGATCTGATGTTTGTCTCGGAGGAGTACGCCCGCATCCTCGGCCTGCCCGAGCAGCAAAAGATGATCTCCATGGCGGAGTTTTTGACCTTCGTTCATGAAGACGATTACGCCCGCATCAGCGCCATCGTCACGCAGAGCGTGCGCGAAGGGCTCTCCATGCGCGCGGAGTTTCGGGTCAAGCGTACCGACGGTTCAACGCGCTATATCCTCGGGATTGGCGATCCGGTGGGCGTGGGCAGCGAGGTGAACGAGTATTACGGCATCATCACCGATATCACCAGCCAGCGCGCCGCGGAGGATGCCATGCGGGTGGCGCAGGCGGATCTGGCGAGGGTGTCCCGCGCCACCACCGTCGGGCAGCTGACCTCCTCCATCGCCCACGAGATCAACCAGCCGCTGATGTCGATCGTCTCTAACGCCGGAGCGAGCCTGCGCTGGCTCAGCCGGGAGCCGGCCCGGCTGGATAAAGTGCGGGAAGGGCTGGAAGAGATCGCCGCGGAAGGCGCGCGGGCGGGGGAGATCATTCGCAGCATCCAGTCCCTGACCCGCAAGCAGGATCCCACCTTCTCGCGCATCGATCTGCACTATCTGATCCACCATATCATCGCGCTCTCCCGCAGCGAGCTGGAGCAGCGACACATTAGCGTTGATTACCTGTTGAAGGCGCAGGACAGCTTTATCACCGGCGATAGCGTGCAGATCCAGCAGGTGCTGCTTAACCTGGTGATGAACGCCGTTGAGGCGATGGCCGAGGTGAAGGATCGGGCCTGCACCATCACCCTCAGCACCAGCAACGCGGACGGGAAAGCGATCGTTGAGATCGCCGATACCGGGAGCGGCATTGAGCCCGAGCGGCTGGAGCAGATCTTTGACTCGTTCTACTCCACCAAAGCGCAGGGGATGGGGATGGGGCTGACCATCAGCGCCAGCATCATTGAGCGCCACTGCGGGAAGCTGAGCGCGCGCCGCCGGGAGCCGTACGGCACGGTGTTTGCCTTTGCGCTGCCGCTGGCGGTACAGGAAGGGTAAATGTTACTCCGCAGGCTGGCTTTTGGTCAGGCGCTCAACGGCCCTGACCAGCTCTGCCACGGAGCGCACCTGCATTTTCTCCATTACGCGGCGGCGGTGCACTTTCACCGTGATCTCGCTGACGCCCAGCTCGGCGGCAATTTGCTTGTTCAGCATGCCGCTTATCGCCAGCGTGAGCACCTCGTGTTCGCGCGGCGTGAGGGAGAGATGGCGCTGCTTCAGGGCGTAGTGCTCTTTATTGCGCTCGGCGTTGTTTTCCGCCAGCTGCAGCGCGGACTCAATGGCGTCGATAAGCGCGGTGGATTCGACGGGTTTGGTAAGAAATTCGTAAGCGCCGCCTTTAATGGCGCGCACCGACATCGGGATGGTGCCGTGGCCGGTGAGAAAAATAATCGGGATCTCACGCCCGCTGTCCTTGAGGGCATCTGCCACCTCAAAACCCGAGATGGTGGGCATCTGCATATCGAGGACCACACACGAAGGGAGCTCTTCAAAGCGGTGCTGAAGAAACGCTTCTGCCGATGAAAAGCCGATGGCGTTTAAGTCTGCGGATTCCAGCAGCCCGATCACGGACTGTCTGACTGCGTCATCGTCATCAACCACATACACAATGTGTTCCATTCACCGCCCCGGTGCTGTTTTACATGTCGAGGATGCAAACAGCCCCAGGAGTGACGTAAGGGACTGTTTATGCTGACTTTCATCTTAACACATTAAATATAATTATCATTTAACAATATGATAATCATATGAAGTATAGCGATCCGGGCGGGGGCGGTGAAGGAACGAAACGCGTGCAACATGGGCAATGTGCATGGGCTCCCTCGTAATTTGCCGGTGAGGACTTTGATCGGTAAAACAGGCTACACTCTGGTTTTGAGCGCTAAATGCTGAGGACATAACAATGCACTACACACTGAAAGAAAGCGACAAGGAAAAAGCGGAAGGGTCAAACGGCGCGGGCGCTCTGCAGCAAAAACTGCTGGAGTCTCGTTCGATTGTGATTTCCGGTGAGATCAACCAGGAGCTGGCGCAGAAAGTGATCACCCAGATGATCCTGCTGCAAAGCGTCAGCAACGATCCGATCAAGCTGTACATCAACAGCCAGGGCGGTCACGTGGAAGCGGGCGACACCATCCACGACTTCATCAAATTCATCCGCCCGGAAGTCCACGTCATCGGCACCGGCTGGGTGGCGAGCGCCGGGATCACCATCTTCCTGGCCGCGAAAAAAGAGCACCGCTACTCGCTGCCCAATACCCGCTTTATGATCCACCAGCCGCTGGGCGGCGTGCGCGGTCAGGCGACGGATATTGAGATCGAAGCGCGCGAGATCATCCGCATGCTGGATCGCGTGAACAAGCTGATCGCCGACGCCACCGGCCAGCCGCTGGAAAAAGTGAAAAAAGACACCGACCGCAACTTCTGGATGTCGCCGGCGGAAGCGCTGGACTACGGTATCGTGGGTAAACTGATTACCCATTATGACGAACTGAAGCTGGATTAAGTTTTCGCGGCGTGTTTGTGTCGGGTGGCGGCTTCGCCTTACCCGACCTACACGTGCGGGTTTGACCCATGACAAGTTCCCCCTCTGCCTTCTTGCCTATAATCGCGCCTGTTTCCCCTCTTACTGGTGCTACCCATGGCGTATCAACTGAACCTGAACTGGCCGGAATTTCTTGAGAAATACTGGCAAAAACAACCCGTCGTGCTGAAAAATGCCTTCCCGAACTTTGTCGACCCGATTACCCCGGACGAGCTGGCGGGGCTGGCGATGGAGCCGGAGGTCGATAGCCGTCTGGTGAGCCATTTCAACGGCAAATGGCAGGCCAGCAACGGCCCATTCGAGCACTTTGACGATCTGGGCGAAACCGGCTGGTCGCTGCTGGCGCAGGCGGTGAACCACTGGCATATGCCCGCGGCGGAGCTGGTGCGTCCGTTCCGCGTTCTGCCGGACTGGCGTCTGGATGACCTGATGATCTCCTTCTCCGTGCCGGGCGGCGGCGTGGGTCCGCATATCGATCAGTACGACGTGTTTATCATTCAGGGGATGGGCAGCCGCCGCTGGCGCGTGGGTGACAAGCTGCCGATGCGTCAGTTCTGCCCGCATCCGGCGCTGCTGCACGTGGATCCGTTCGAGCCGATCATTGACGAAGACCTGGCCCCGGGCGATATCCTCTACATTCCGCCTGGCTTCCCGCACGACGGTTTTACCCATGAAACGGCACTCAACTACTCCGTCGGCTTCCGCGGGCCAAACGGTCGCGATCTGATCAGCAGCTTCGCCGATTATGCGCTGGAAAACGATTTGGGCGGTGAGCACTACAGCGATCCGGATCTGACCTGCCGCGAACACCCGGGCCGCGTGGAGCAGTACGAGCTGGATCGCATTCGTCAGATGATGATCGACATGATCGCCAAGCCAGATGATTTCACAAAATGGTTCGGCAGTTTTGTCTCCACGCCGCGCCACGAGCTGGATATCGCCGCCGCCGAGCCGCCGTACGCGCCGGAAGAGGTGCTGGACGCGCTGCAGGGCGGCGAAACGCTGTCTCGCCTGAGCGGCCTGCGCGTGCTGAACATCAACGGCAGCTTTTTCATCAACAGCGAACAGCTGGAGACGGTAGACGCGAAGGCGGCGGATGCGCTGTGCCGCTACACCGAGTTGGGCCAGGCCGAGCTGGGCGATGCGCTGAAAAACCCGGCGTTTGTCGAGGAGCTCACCGGGCTGATTAACCAGGGGTACTGGTACTTCGACGAGTAGTGCTGCACGGTTTTCTCCCTCTCCCTGTGGGAGAGGGTCGGGGTGAGGGCATCAGGCCGCACTAGCCCTCCTCCATCGCAATCACAATCGCTTCACCCAGCTTCTTCAGCGCCTCGCGATTTTTGTCCGTCGGCGGCAGCGCCACGTTGATCCGCAGGCAGTTGCGGTACTTCCCGGAGGCGGAAAACAACGACCCGGCCGCGGCCTGGATTTTCAGCCGGCACAGCTGCTTGCTGACGCACACCATATCGACCTTCTCCGGCAGCTCAATCCACAGCAGGAAGCTCCCCTGCGGGCGCGTGACGCAAATCTCTGCCGGAAAATACTGCCGCACCCAGCAGGTGTAGGTTTCCATATTCTGCTGATAAATCTGGCGCATACGGCGCACGTGGCGATGGTAATGCCCGTCGCGAATAAACGCCGCCACCGCCATCTGCGTTCCCGGCACGTTAAACCCGCCCGCGGCGTATTTCATGTGCATCACCCGGTCGTAG
Source organism: Enterobacter sp. PL_is511 (assembly GCF_055816065.1). Taxonomy (NCBI): domain Bacteria; kingdom Pseudomonadati; phylum Pseudomonadota; class Gammaproteobacteria; order Enterobacterales; family Enterobacteriaceae; genus Enterobacter; species Enterobacter sp. PL_is511. The sequence goes on from NZ_JBVPGP010000019.1 coordinate 203,347, forward strand.
TAGCGTCCCGGCACAATCCAGCCGACGCGCAGGCCTGGCGCCACGGTTTTGGTAAACGAGCTGCAGAGGATCACGCGGCCGTCGATATCCATCGAATGAATGGTGCGCGGGCGCGGATACTCCGCCGCCAGCTCGCCGTAAATGTCATCCTCGACAATCACGATATCGTGCCGCTGGGCGAGGGCCAGCACCTGCTTTTTCCGCGCTTCCGGCATGATAAATCCGAGCGGATTATTGCAGTTGGGCACCAGGATCACCGCCTTGATCGGCCACTGCTCCATTGCCAGCTCTAACGCTTCGATGCTGATCCCGGTCTCGGGATCGGTAGGAATTTCAATCGCCTTGATGTCAAACCCGCGCAGCATCTGCATGGTGCCGTGAAACGACGGCGATTCCACCGCCACGATATCCCCCGGTTTACACACCGAGAGCAGGGCGATAGACAGCGCGCCGTGGCAGCCGTTGGTAATGACAATGTCGCTTGCCGAGACGGTGGAGCCGCCGTCGAGCATCAGGCGGGCGATCTGCTCACGCAGCTCCAGTCGCCCGTCGAGCACGTCATAGCTCAGCATCTCGCCGGGATTATGCTGCGCGATGCGGCTCATCTCGCGCCACAGGGGCTTCAGGCTCGGCTGGTTAATGTCCGGCGAACCGCCGCCAAAGGAGATCATCTCTTTGTCGGCGCGGGCGTCCAGCAGCATCATCACCTCATCCCACTGGGTAACGTCCACGGGGCGCTGCACCGGGCGCGTCATCGCCGGGACGGGCGGCTGGGCTTTGCGCGGTGAGACAAAATAGCCGGAGCGCGGCTGAGGCGTGATCAGCTGGAGGTTTTCGAGGATCTGGTAGGCCTGCTGTATGGTGCTGATGCTCACGCCGTGCTCCTGACTCAGCGTGCGCACCGACGGCAGACGTTCGCCGCTGCGATACAGCCCTTGCTCAATGCGTTCAGCCAGAAGATTGGCCAGATGTTGGTAGCGTGTCATGCTGTATCCTTTGTTTTCACCATACAGATTATAAAACCAGTACAGATTGCAGCGAAAATTGCCATGCAGATACTGTTTTAGCGGATCTGTATGTTAAACAAAAGGTGTTTTTGCATCTGTATTGCACGGGTGTATTTCCGGGATGATAACCCCACTGACACAGTGAGGAGAGCATCATGGAATTCTACGAGAATCGTTCAAAACGTCCGTTTATTGTGTTCGTCTGGATCGGGAAAACGATCTGCAACTGGTATCGCATCAACCGTACCCGCCGCATATTGAGCCAGATGAGCGACGAGCAGCTCAAGGACGTTGGGTTGTCCCGCAATGATATTTAAACCGTAGGCCGGGTAAGGCGAAGCCTCCACCCGGCGATGTTCAGCGCAACAGCGCAAACGTCTGCCGCTTCGGCCTTTCCAGCAGCGCCACCGCCTCTTCGTACGACCGCACGTTGTTATAGCCCATCACCAGCCCGTAGCGCTTCCCGGAACCGCGATACCACTCCGAAAGCGCATTGACCTGCAGCTGCTGTTCCTGCCAGCAGCGCGCCACTTCCCGGTCACGGCTTCCTTTGGTCAGGAACGCCACGATATGCATCCCGCCGTCGTTTTGCTCGGTGAAAAACAGATCGCCATACACCTTGCGCAGGGCGGCAATCATCCAGTCGCGGCGGGTCTGATACAGCGCGCGCATCTTTTTCAGGTGACGGAAAAAGTGCCCTTCGTTGAGAAACGCGGTGAGGATCTTTTGCGTCAGCACCGGCTGGCCGCTGGTGGTGATGTCCGCGCAGTCGGTAAAGGCCCCGACGGTGTTGGCGGGCATGACCACGTAGCCCATGCGCAGCGACGGCATGATGGTTTTGCTGAAGGTGCCCATAAAAATCACCCGGTCGTGATGGTCGAGGCTTTTCAGCGACGGCAGCACCTTGCGGGTGTAGTGAAACTCCCCGTCGTAATCGTCTTCGATAATCCACGCCTCGTTCTGGCTGGCCCAGTCAAGCAGCTGCTGTTTACGCGGCAGGGAGAGCGTGACCGCCAGCGGGCTGTGGTGCGACGGGGTGACGATGGCAAAACGGGCGTCGCGATGGTGACGCAGCAGGTAGTCCGTATCGATACCTGAACGGTCGACAGGCACCGTGTGCAGGCGCGGCACGATCCGCTTGAGCAGCTGCTGGCCCATAAAATAGCCCGGATCTTCAAACACCACCTTGTCGCTGCGGCTGGCGAGGGTGTCGAGGATCAGCCGCAGGCTACCGCTGTAGCCGCTGGTGATCAGCACCTGTTCGGCGCTGCAGGACAGCCCGCGCGAGATGTTGAGGTAGCTGGCAATGGCCTGGCGCAGCGGATACCAGCCCAGAACGGGCGGGTTGAGCATCTCCTCCTGACGCATGGCCCGCGTCGCCTGGCCCGCCAGCAGCAGCCACTTTTTATACGGGAAGCTGTCGAGGGCGGGGATGCCGGGGCGCAGAAACCCGGCCCGCTCGCGCTGGCTGATGAGCGAGGCCGGAAGCGCCCCGGTGGGCTGCTCCGCAGGGGCAGTCTTATCCGGCAGCAGTAAGTCCGGGTTAACCCGCGTGCCGCGCGCGCCCTGGCTCACCAGATACCCTTCACCCGTCAGAATGGCGTACGCCGTTTCGACGGTTTTACGCGCCACCTTCAGCTCTTCCGCCAGCACGCGGATAGCAGGCACCCTGTCGCCCGGCTTCAGCACGCCGCGCGTGATGTTGTCGCGATAGCGGGAATAAATCTCGTGATAGCCCGGCTTCATGTCCTACCTCATTTCACGCTTTTTGTATCTTTTTACTATGTCATGAACGGCGTAGATTTGCCCCATCGCATGACACATGCCGCACAAAAAGAGGAAAGACAATGAGCACTCGCGTTAACCACCATAAAGTTACACCTGCCCTCGCCAACGCGCTGTCTGCCCTGAGCATGGAGGTGGCAAAAACCTCCATCGACCCGGCGCTGAAGCACCTGATCGACATTCGGGTGTCGCAGCTGAACGGCTGCACCTTCTGCCTGGATATGCACTCGAAAGAGGCCAAAATCGCCGGCGAGCGCGAGCTGCGCCTGTACCATCTGGCGGCCTGGCGCGAGTCCCCGCTGTTCAGCGCCCGTGAAAAAGCCGCGCTAGCGTTCACCGAAGCGCTGACCCAGATTGGCGTTCACGGCGTGAGCGATGCGCTCTACCGCAGCGTGGCGGAGCACTTCTCGGACGTGGAGATTTCAGAGCTAAACTTCGCCATCGTGGCGATCAACGCCTGGAACCGTCTGGGGATCACCTCCCGCATGGAACCCGGCGCGCTGGACGCGGCTTACGGGCTGAATAAGGCTAACCTGGAATAATCCCGCGCTCGCGAACCATCGCCACCAGCGCCCGCAGTCCCGGCGGGACGTGGCGATGGCCGGGGTAGTACAGGCGCAGCCCGGCAAACGGCTGCGCCCAGTCGTTTAGGACGCTCATCAGTTCTCCACGTTCAAGCTCTTCACGGATATACAGTTCCGGTAAAAATCCCACCCCTAACCCCGCTTTCACGGCGCGGATCGAGGCAAAAAGATCGGACGTCGCAAAACGCGGCGGTACGGCAAGGGCGTACGTTTCACCCCGACGCGCCAGCTCCCAGCGGTAGATCCCGCCGTGGGCCATCCGCATGCCGATCCCCTGATGTGAAAGCAGATCGTCCGGCGTCTGCGGAATGCCGTGACGTGCAAAATAGTCCGGCGTGGCGGTGACCAGTTGGCGGATCTCCCCGGTCAGCGGCACGGCGATCATGTCCTGCGGCACAGACTCCTCAAGGCGGATCCCCGCGTCATAGCCTTCCGCGACGATGTCGATCATTCGCGCTTCGCTGACGGTCTCTACGCGCATCTTCGGGTAGCGGATCATAAAGTCGATCAGCAGCTGGTCCAGAAACAGGGTGCCGATATGGTTCGGCACGTTCAGACGCAGCGTGCCGGCGGGTTCTCCGGTGTCGCTGTGGATCTCTTCCCCGGCGAGACGGATCTCCTGCAGGGCCGGGCCGATACGCGCCACGTAGCGCTGCCCGGCGTCGGTGAGCGCCACGCTGCGGGTGGTGCGGTTGAAAAGCCGCGTCTCAAGGCGGCTCTCCAGTCCGGCGATGGCGTTGCTGACCGCCGTGGCGGACATCCCCAGCTCCTGCGCCGCGGCGCGAAAGCTGCCGCGCCGCACCACCGCCATTACCACTTCCAGCTCTGTCAGACCTGAACGATGCATAGATTATCCTGAAAATCGAAACAACCCTTGCAGCATAGCGTGGATTATCGCAACGGAGAAGCCGTGCCAGACTGTGCTCACACAGCCTGAGGAGGTTTATATGCACACCATCGAACAGATCTTTATTAACGGCGAATTTGTTACCCCGCACGGCACCGAGTGGTTTGATTTGTACAACCCGGCGACGGCGCGGGTCATCGGCCAGGTTCGTCTGGCGGATGAGGTCGACGCAGCGCGCGCCATTGCGGCGGCAAAAGCGGCGTTTCCGGCGTGGTCGCAGACCACAAAGCAGGAACGCATCGCGGCGCTGAAGCGCATGCACGCCGCCGTGGCCGCTCGCCACGACGATCTGCTGGAAGCGGTCATTGAAGAGTACGGCGCGCCCGCCTCGCGCTCGGCGTGGATGGCCAGCTATCCGGCGGAGGTGATTGCTCAGGCCATTGAGGCGCTGGAGGCGTTTGAGTTTGTCACCCCCGCAGGTGCCGCAACGGTGCAGATGACGCCGCTCGGCGTGGCCGGGCTGATTACGCCGTGGAACAGCGATGCCGGGTTTATCTGCGGCAAGCTGGCGGCCGCGCTCGCCGCGGGCTGCACGGCGGTGATCAAGCCGAGTGAAATGAGCGCCCTGCAAACGCGGATTGTCACTGAAGCGCTGCGCGATGCCGCGCTGCCGCCGGGCGTGTTTAACATCGTCACCGGGCGCGGCGAGACGGTAGGTGAAACCATTAGCCGCCATCCGGACGTGGCAAAAATCTCGTTTACCGGCTCCACGAATACCGGCAAGGCGATCCTGCGCAACGCAGCGGAAAGCTTTAAGCGCGTGACCCTGGAGTTGGGCGGTAAATCGCCGACGATCCTGCTGGATGATGTGGATCTGGCGCAGGCGATCCCGCTGGTGATTCAGGCCGGGTTTATGAACAGCGGGCAGGCGTGCGTGGCCGGGACGCGCATTCTGGTGCCTTACTCGCTCAAGGCGGAGATCGAAACCGGGCTGGCGCAGGCCGTGGCGGCGGTGAACTCCGGAGACCCGCGCAACAGTGCGACAGACGTCGGCCCGATGGTCAGCGAGAAGCAGTGGTTGCGGGTGCAGGGCTATATCCGTAAAGGCCTCGAAGAAGGGGCGCGCCTGCTGGCGGGCGGTGAAGGGCGGCCGGAAGGCACGCAGGACGGCTGGTTTGTGCGTCCGACGCTGTTTGCCGACGTGAACAACCGGATGACCGTTGCCCGCGACGAGATCTTCGGCCCGGTGCTGTGCGTAATCCCTTATCAGGACGAGGCGGAGGCGATCGCCATTGCCAACGACACCGACTACGGCCTGAGCGCGATGGTGCTGGGCGGCGATGTTGACCGCGCGCGACGCGTGGCGCAGCAGATTGTTTCCGGTCGCGTGCTGGTGAACACCCTCGCCCATGAACCGAAAGCGCCGTTCGGCGGGTTTAAGCACTCCGGTTTGGGGCGCGAGATGGGCGAGTGGGGAATTCGGGCGTTTATGGAGCCGAGGTCGATTGTGGGATAAAACCTGCCCGGTGGCGCTGCGCTTACCGGGCCTACATGAGCCCGTAGGCCGGATAAGCGCAGCGCCATCCGGCACAACACTTCGCTCCTTGCCGAAGCATCGTGCTTTTCCATCCTGCATTCTCTCCCCAAATCACAACGGAGAGACCATCATGATCGCAGTCCTTTTCGAAGCTAAAGCCGAGCCCGCTCATCAGGCGCGCTATCTCCAGCTGGCCGCCGAACTTAAGCCGCTGCTGGCCGACATCGACGGCTTTATTGATATCGAGCGGTTCCAGAGCCTGACCACCGACGGCAAAATCCTCTCCCTTTCCTGGTGGCGGGATGAAGAGGCCGTCCGCCGCTGGAAGCAGAACGTCTTTCATCAGGCGGCGCAGGCCGAAGGGCGGGAGTCGATTTTTGCGTACTACCGCATTCGGGTGGCGCAGGTCGTGCGGGAATATACCTCTGAAACCGGAGGGCATGCCGATGTATGACGTTCATGTCATTTTTCGCGATATCCCGGGTGAACTGGCGCGCTTTGGGCAGCTGCTGGGCCGCAACGGCGTGGGGCTGGAGGGCGGTGGCGTATTTGGTACACATGCCCATTTCCTGGTGGAAGACGGGGAAAAAGCGCGACGCGTGCTGCTCGACGCCGGGTTTACCGTACAGGCGGTGCGACAGCCGGTGATCAGAAAGCTTAAGCAGGAACGCCCTGGCGAGCTGGGCGAGATCGCAGCGGCGCTGGCGGCACGCGGTGTGTCAATCCTGACTCAGTACAGCGACCATGCGAATCACCTTATTCTGCTGACGGATGATGATAAGCTGGCCGCAGAGATCACCGAACCCTGGGCGGCCCATGCTTAAGACGAGTTTACCCCCTGATAACAGCGCGTTGCTGGAAAAGGCGATTGCCGCTGTAGCGGCTGCAATGGCCGATCCGTCGCGCGTGAAGATGCTCTGTGCCCTGATGGACGGACGGGCGTGGACGGCCACCGAACTGAGCGCGGCGGCTGACGTTGCGCCGTCGACCGCCAGCGGGCATCTCGCCCGGCTGCTTGAAGGGCAACTGATTACCTGCCTGTCGCAAGGGCGGCATCGCTATTATCGCCTTGCCGGGCACGACGTGGCGGCGCTGGTGGAGCAGATGATGGGGCTTTCGTGGAGCCGTATTACCCCGCCGGAAACCAGCGCGCCGAAAGCCATGCGCGAGGCGCGGACCTGCTACGACCATCTCGCCGGTACGGTGGCGGTGCAGATCTATGATTTCATGCAGGCGGAAGGCTGGCTGGAGGCTGACGGTTCAGCGCTGACCCTGTACGGCCGGGAGCAGTTCCTGACGCTCGGCATTTCGTTAAGCGCGCATCCGCGCCGGAAGGCCTGCTGTGCCTGCCTGGACTGGAGCGAGCGGCGGTTTCACCTGGGCGGAGAAGCCGGCGCGTTGCTGCTCGACCATCTGGAAAGTAAAGGCTGGATCCAGCGGGTGGCGGGGTATCGGGAGGTGGTGGTGACGGCATCGGGGAAAAGTGCCGTCAGGAAGCATTTTAGCCGCTAAACGCCGCTGCGGGCTGATGCCCTCACCCCGACCCTCTCCCACAGGGAGAGGGAGAACACCCTTTCGCAATTCCTGCGCTTTCGCCTCTCGTTTCTTGATAGTTACCCTGATAACTATTATCTTGACCGCGTGTGACGAGAGGTTTCCCCATGAGTGAAGAAGAATTGTTCTGCCGCAGGCCGATGGGCATGCGGATGGCGATGATCGTGCGCCAGTGGCGTGCCGTCATCGACGAGGCCATTCTCGATACCGGGTTAACCCAGTCGAGCTGGACGGTGATGATGCAGCTGCATCAGCTCGGGGATAACGTCTCAATGAGTGAGCTGGCGGAGGTGCAGGGCATTGAACTGCCGCCGCTGATGCGCACCCTGACACAGCTGGAAAAGCAGGGATACCTGCTGCGCGCCGTATCGCCTTATGACAAGCGCATCCGGCTTCTGACGCTGACGCCTGAGGGAAAAGCCCTGTTACAAAGGCTCACTCAGGTGATTGAGACGTATCAGGCGCGCGTATCGCAAAACATCGTGCCGGAACATCTCGACATTTTCAGCGCCACGTTGAATCAAATCGCCTGCAATTTGCGGACAATCCGCGAAGAAGATAACAAGACCGAAAAATAATGACCCCTGAACAAAAGTTTGCCCGCTGGGTAAGGGTGAGTATTGCCTCTTTCCTGCTGATGTTTGTCTACTTTATCGTCGCGGATATCTGGATCCCGCTGACGCCGGACTCCACCGTGATGCGCGTGGTGACGCCGGTGTCTCCGCGTGTCTCCGGTTACGTGGCGGCGGTACATGTCCACAACAACAGCCAGGTGAAGCGAGGCGATCTGCTGTTTGAGCTCGACGACACGCCGTTTCGCAATAAGGTGGAGGCGGCGCAAATCGCGCTCGAGCAGGCACGCCTGTCCAACGAACAGCTGGATGCGCAGATCGTTGCCGCGCAGGCCAGCCTGAAAACCGCCGTGCTGACCGCGCGTAACGACAAAGTAACCTTTGACCGCTACCAGAAGCTGAGCACCCTGCAGAACGTCTCGCAGGCGGATCTGGATAAGGTTCGCACCACCTGGCAGAGCAGCGAACAGTCCGTCAGCTCAATTCAGGCCAACATCCATAACCTGCGCATCCAGCGCGGCGAGCGGGACGAGCACCGCAACGTGACGCTGCAAAAATACCGTAACGCGCTGGATGAAGCGGAACTCAATCTTGGCTGGACGAAGGTTTACGCCCAGGCGGACGGCACGGTCAGTAACCTGCAGTTAAGCCCGGGTTTTTACGCCTCCTCGGGCTCAGCCGCGCTGGCGCTGGTGAACAACCAGACCGACATCGTGGCCGATTTCCGCGAGAAGAGCCTGCGCCACACCCGTCAGGGCACCGACGCCGCCGTGGTGTTCGACGCCTTCCCGGGGCACGTTTTCCGCGCCCACGTCACCAGCAGCGACGCGGGGATCCTTGCTGGTCAGGAGGCGGTTTACGGCCAGCTCTCCGAGCCGGAAACCTCCAACCGCTGGGTGCGCGACGCTCAGCGCATGCGCATTCACGTGACGCTGGACGAGGCGCTGCCGAAGCATCTGCCGACCGGCGCCCGCGCGACCGTGCAGCTCTACAACAGCGAAGGACCGTTTGCGCGCTTCTTCTCCGGGATGCAGATCCACCTGGTGAGCCTGCTTCACTATGTTTATTAGTTCGATGTCTATTACTACCCTGGCGCGGGTGTTTACCCCGCACGGCAACATCGTCTATACGGCAAACGACTTTCGCCAGACCCTGCGCATCGTCTTTGCCGGGATGATTGCGCTCAGCATCTCCAGCTTCTACAACACCAGCTATGGCGTATTTTTCGTGGTCTACCCGATCATGCTGCTGTCGCTGGTGCCGGTGTTTAACCGCCACGTGGCGAAGCAGTTCATCTTCAGCGCCGCGCTAAACTGCGTTGAAATGGTGATTATCATCGGCTATCTGTCGCAATGGCCGGTCATCATGACGCTGGTGGTGTTTGCCCTGTACGTGATGCGCTTTCGCTTTATGAGTAAAGGCCCGCTGTTTCTGTTCGGTTCGATGGGCGTGGTGTGCCAGAGCGTGATGCTCAACTTTATGAGCTACCCCACCACCAACTGGCACACGCTTTTGTTCTCCAACATCGAAGCGAGCGTGATGGCGGTATGCCTGAGCGCGCTGATGAACTATCTCCTGCCGGACGTGGAGCCCCGCAAGCCGCCGCCGCTGATTGAGAAAGACGACGCCCGCGTGCGCCACGAGTCGCTGCTCTCCGGCACCGTCGCGACGCTGATATTCGTCGTTTTTCAGATTAGCGACTTAAGCGATTCGCTTTCGGCGCTGATGGCGGGGATTTTAATCCTGTTCCCGATGCACTATCGCGGTTCGGTGATGAGCTCCATCTGGCGCGTGGTCGGCGTGGTGCTGGGCTGCCTCTATATTCTGGTGGTGCAGCTGATCCTCTACGATCACAGCAGCCATATGCTATTGATGATGCCGCTGATCGGCCTCGGGCTGGCGTTTGGGGCGCGACTCCACGTGATGGAGAAGGTGGGCGCAGGCGTAGGGTTCTCCAGCATCACCACCATCGGGATAATGTTCGGGCAGAACATGCACCCGGACACTGACCTGGTGTTCAGCGATCTGTACCGCATCACCTCCGTCACTTTTTCGCTGGTGGCGACGCTGACGATGGTCTTTCTGGTGCACCTGATCCTGAACCGCTTCGAGGCGACGCGCTACGTCATTCAGGGCTGATAGCGTATGCCGCCGCTGAAGCTCCAGTCTTCAGCGGCAGTAAACTGGATAACGACCATCACGTCCCCACCATTGATGCCCATCTTCTCATTCAGCTGCGCAGCCAACTGGCGGTAGAGCGCCGCTTTTTGTTCTTCGCTCCTCGGCTTACCGGCCACGATATTGAACAGTATCGCCCCCTCCGTTCTGCCCGGGCTGAGATAGTGCCGATCAACGTATCGATCCCCGGCAGCGAAGCATTCAAAAAAATGAAACCGGTCCTGCGCGGGAACGGCGAAGGTTTCCGTCAGCGCCTGGTGCAGAATGTCCGAAATCTGTTTTTTCTGCATCTCGCTATAGCGGCCACCCGTCATGATGCGAACAAACGGCATTATTGTTTCTCCTCTGCCAGGCAGGTCAGGGCGCTGACGGCTGCCGGCCAGCCTGCGTAAAACGCCAGATGAGTAAACGCTTCGGCAATCTCGTCGTCCGTCACGCCGTTTTTTCGGGCAAAGTCGATATGCCAGGGAAGCTGCGCGGTACGCCCCAGGGCGGCCAGGGCGGCAAGCGTGATCAGGCTGCGATCCCGCGGGGCCAGCTGCGGACGCTGCCAGATATCGCCAAACAGCACCTGCTGGCTGAGTTCCGCCAGCTTAGGGGAGACCTGCGCAAGCGTGTCGCGATTCAGTGTTGTGCTCATTTTTATTCCTCCTGTGGTCTGGAAATCACTCTCGCAGGCTGCCACCATAAATAAAATTGCAATGTTCAGGACCAAATGTCCTGAAAATGAGGATGATATGGATAAACGCTTTTCAGCATTAGACCTGGACGCGCTGCGCAGCTTTGTGGAGGGTATTCAATCCACCAGCTTTGCCGAGGCGGCGGACAGGCTGTGTCGGTCCACCTCTGCGGTCAGCGCCCAGCTAAAAAAGCTGGAGCAGCAGTGCGGCGTGGCGCTCACCGTGAAGCAGGGGCGTACGCTGGCTCTGACCCGGGAGGGTGAAATTCTGCTGAGCTACGCCCGACGCATGCTGGCATTAAATGATGAAGCGCTCCGGGCTATCAGGGGGGAGTTGCTTCAGGGCGAGGTGCGTCTGGGTATGCAGGAGGACTTTGGGGAGTCCGTGATGCCGCAGGTTATCGGCGATTTTCACAGACAACACCCTGAGCTTCGCATGATCGCGCGCGTCGATCGCAACCCGCCGCTGCTGCGGGGCGTGGCGGCAAACGAACTCGATCTGGCGCTGGTCTGGCAGGAAGGACGAGAAGGCGACTATGTGCGAAGCGAGCCGCTAAAGTGGATTTGCCGGTCCAGCGAGGACATTGAGGCACTTCTGCAGCGAGGTGAGCCGCTGCCGCTGGTAATGTTTGACGCCCCCTGCCTCTTGCGAAGCCGGGCTATCGCATCGCTGGATGCCGCAGGTATTCCCTGGCGTATAGCTTTTACCAGCTATAGCCTGAGCGGACTGTGGGCGGGCGTCAGCGCGGGGCTGGGTATCACGCTCCGCACGCGTATTGGCCTGCCCGAGACGTTACAGGTCGACAGCCGCCAGCTGCCAGATACAGGAGAGTTGGGAATAGCGCTGCATCAGGGAAGCGCCTCCGCCAATGCCGCTATTTCCAGCATGAAGGCGCTGATCCTCAGGACGCTCAATGGATAAGCGTCGGGATTTGCGAGAGTAAAAACAGAATCAGGCCAATCGTCCCGCCCACCAGGGTGCCGTTGACGCGGATAAACTGCAGATCCTTGCCAATGTTCAGCTCAATCTGGCGGGACATGTCTTTGGCATCCCAGCTTTTCACCGTGTCGCTGATATGGCGTGTCAGGAACGCGGCAAAATCCGGCGCGAGGCGGTGCGCGGCCTGCTCCAGATGCTCGTTCATTGAGGCTTGCAGGTTCGCATCGTTCGTCAGCGTTTCACCAAACCAAAGCCCGGCGTTGGCGATGCGCTGCTTCACGCGCGAGTCCTCACTCTGCATGTCCGCCTTCAGCCACTGGCGCAGGTCGGCCCACATCTCACCCAGATAGCGGTTAAACGCCTCATCGTTTTTCAGATAGTGCTTGATGTTGTCGGCTTTGGCCGCCATGTCCGGATCGTTTTTCAGGTTGTCAATAAGCTTCAGCGTGGCGCGGTCAAATGCCTGGCGGATCTGGTGCGTGCGGTCATGGCTGATATCGTCCAGCAGCGTGTTCACCGCGTTTGACACCATCTCCGCGCTTTGATCGCCCAGCCACTCGGTGGGCAGCACCATCGCCTTGCGCGGATGCTCGGTCTTGAGCCAGTGGACGATCTGGTCGGCGATAAAGTCCCGCGTGCTTTCCCGCTGAATGAGGGTAATCAGGCGATTGATGATGGCGTCCAGCAGCACCTGATGGCGGTTGTTTTTGGTCATGCTCTCCAGCATCACGGCGCTGGTTTCAGTGAAGTCGACCTTGTCGATGGCCTTATGCACCGCGCGTTTGAGCAGGCGTTGAATGCGCCCGTCGTCGGTCAGCTCGAGAAAACCGCTCATCACCTGCATCAGATGCAGCCCGACGCGCTGGGCGTTGTCGGGCTTGCTGAACCAGGCACCAATCATCTGCGCGGGCTCATAGCGGCGGATCAACGCCACCAGCGACTGGGTATCGAGAAATTTCTCCTGCACAAACTGGCCGAGATTGTCGCCGATCCGGTCTTTATTGCGCGGGATGATCGCCGTATGGCGGGAGATAAAGGGAATCGGCACCCGGCGGAACAGCGCGACGACCGCAAACCAGTCAGCCAGCGCGCCGACCATTGCCGCCTCGGCAATGGCCTTGACGCCGCGCACCCAGAAGGTCTGCGGCAGGAACAGGGTGGTGATAAACGCCGCGGCGGCAACCAGCAGCAGCGCCAGCGCCAGCAGCTTGGCGCGTTTGAGTTCAGCTATTTTTTCCATGGGTTAAGGATAGAGGCAAGTGAACCAAAAGTGCAAAACTGGTGTAAGGGGAGAGACGCATTCTCTGCCTGACACACGGCTTTTATATAAAAATTATATAAATCAAAATTATCTATTATTAATTTTTCTATATTTTTTGTGCTTATTTATTTTCGGACGTAATGTTTTGTGACCGTCGTAGTCATTTTAACGCTCCTGTTAGCCATACGATAAAGGACTATTTATGAAAGGAGACGGTATCGATGACATGGGAGTATAAAGTTTCGACGGGGGTATTGAGCCATAATGGTGTGTTTGTCGCTAACTGCTACAGCGGTGCGGGTGAATCGAAAGATAAGCCAGAGTGTGAAAGTCAACGAAACAGAGGCCCCATTCCCAGAGGTATTTATTTTATTGCCGGGTGGAATAATCATAAAAGCGCTGAGGCCATTATTCTTGAGCCTATAGCGGGGACCAATACCTTTGGTAGGGATCATTTTCAAATTCATGGTGATAAAAAAGGTCAGCCACCAGGCTCTGCATCAGCAGGTTGTATCATTATGAATGGTCAGGACAAGCGTCATATGATTTATGATTCGGGTGATACAATACTGGTGGTGCGATAATGAAGTATATTATGGTGCTATTCTTCTTGTGCTTACCGATGGGTTTATTTGCCAAAAACCACACTCCTGAACAGATCCTGCAAATGATAAACGGCAAAGGCGCCATGTCTGTTGTAGCGGAGCTGGATTCAAATGATACGGGTGAGTCGGAATGGTGGAATCATGTCATACCAGAGATAAGTAAAGGAACTCAGGCATGGTTAGCCGTGGCGAGTGCCCTTGAACCCGGAGTGGACGCCAGTACGGCTGAAGACTTAAAAGCAGCGCTTTCTGAAGCTATCCCTCATAATCCTGCAGGCGTTTTAGCCATTTTAAAAGACGATAAGCCCTTACTCACTATTCAACAAATCTGTGCTTTTGCCAGTTATCCAGAAACGGAAGCAGAGGGTAATAAGCTCTTTGTGGATTCAATCAGGGAGATGTTCAAAATAAAAAGCCCGCAGGGTAAAAGATGTCTCGCCGTTATGATCTCAACTGTTGAACACTCTGTTCCATTCGATAAGGATATGTAAATGGCCATTCCGGGATATATGTCATTAACTGACGATGCGGGTAATAACATAAAAGGCAGCGTGAAAGTTAAAGACCGTGAAAACCAGATTGAGGTTTTAGGGCTCTATCATAACGTAAGCTATAATTCTGACCTGCATAATGGCAGAGCATTGAGCAAACGCCAGCATCGTCCCTTTCTTATTGAGAAAGAAATAGATGCCTCCAGTGTTTTTCTCTATAAAGCACTCAGCACGGGCGGTACGTTCAGGAAAGCGACTATCGACCTGTACAGAATCAATGATGCCGGTCAGGAAGAAATCTATTTCACGATAACGCTGGAAGCGGTGAAGGTCGTCACGGTGTTTTCATTAATGCATGACGTGAAAGAGACTTACCATGAAAAACAGGGTCATCTTGAGCTTGTTTTGCTTCGTTATAAAAAGATTACCTGGCATTACCGTGACGGTAACGTTATTCACTCGGATGACTGGGATTATCGGTTAGGGGCATAGAAAACGGCTGATAAGATTCTTTCATATCACCCGCCACAGCACCCACCCGCCAAACCCCATCAGCACCACACCCGCCGTGCGCTCAATCCACCACAGCGCACGGCTGAGCTTCTGTTGCACCGACGATAGCCCCATCAGCGACACCAGCGCCAGATCCCACACCAGCACCACCATCACCATCCAGACGCCGCAGGTCGCCTGCTGAAGCAGCGTCACGTTCGGCCCCAGTAGCGACGTCATCAGCGCCAGATAGAAAAGCGCGTTCTTCGGATTAAGCAGCGCCGAGCCGAGCCCCAGCAGGATCTGCTTGCGCAGCGAAGGGCAGCGCTGACGGGTTTCATTCAGCCTCAGCGCCTGCGGTTGGCTGCGTACCAGATGCGAGCCGATCCACAGCAGGTACAGCGCGCCGCAAAGTTCTATCAGCGTAAACAGCCAGGCAAACTGGCGCAGCGCGCTCCAGCCAATAATCACCAGTAAGATATACAGCCCATTGCCCGCGGCGATGCCGACGCACAATCCGGCGCTGCCGCGCAGTCGGTAGCGCGCCGCGTAGCCCACCAGCAGGAAGAAGTCCGGACCCGGGCTTAACAGGGCGACAAAATGCGCCAGCGCCAGGGCAAGAAAAGCAGAAGGGAAGAACAGTTCCATAGTAACCTCGGTTAACAATCTGAGGTCAGACTACGGTGATGCCAACGTTATTTATTGTCGGATATTGATCGGCCCGTGGCGTACTGGCGCGGCGTGGCGGCGGTATAGCTGACGAAGGTCTTATGAAAATGGCTCTGGTCGGCAAAGCCGCTCTGGTAGCCCACGTCGGCGATGTCGTCCCCGGCACGTAGCCGCGCTTTGGCGAACTCCACGCGGGAGATGTTGAGGAAGCTGCCCGGCGTCAGGCCGGTGTCCTGCCTGAAGGTGCGGATCAGCGTCTCTTTGCGCAGCGAGAATAGTTGGGCAAGTTCGTCAAGCGAAGGCGGTGCGGCCAGGTCGGCAAGAAACGCCTGCCGCACGTGCTGACTGGTTGAGCGAAGCGCATCTGCGTTTTCCAGGCGGCGGGGCAGGGCTGAAAGCAGCGTGTCCACGGAGGCAGGCGACATCGTCTCAACAATCTCAAGGTAGCGCTTAAAGAGCGTACGGTCGCGAATCACCTGGAGCGCCAGAGGAAGATCGGTGTCGATATAGAGCATATGGTAGCTGCGCGGTTGCCCGGCGACGGGGTTGCAGCTGTGCGGCGCAGAGGCCGGGATCACAATGAGGTCCCCGGGGTTAAGGATGTATTCTCTGTCATGACACACGCAGCAGGTCTGGCCTTCCACAATCGCGCCGATGGAGAGCTGCGGGTGACAATGACGTTTATACGCCTGCGTGCTCTGCCACGTGCTGCGCAGCTCAAGGCCTGAGGCGCGGTGAAAAGTCTGCCGGATATGTCGGGTATCGGTCATATGAACTCCTTCTGGACGTTTTTTATACCACGTCAGCGAACCGTCTGGCAGCGCTTCATTAAGAACCTTCCGGATATACCCAACTTTACGTCCACAGCCAGTCATGTTGACTACCCTTAATACCCTAAGCGGTAAAACAAGGAGATTCGACATGGCTTATCAGACAGTAAATCCTGCCACTAACCAGCTCATCAAAGAATACCCCTCACATACCGACGCGGATATCGAAGCGGCCCTGAAGGCGGCCGATGCGCTTTACCATTCGGACTGGGCTAAAGGCGACATCAGCCAGCGCCTGCCGGTGCTGCATAAGCTTGCCGACCTGATCGACGAGCGCACCGAGGATCTGGCGAAAATCGCCAGCCAGGAGATGGGCAAGCTTATCGAACAGAGCCGCGGCGAGGTGAAGCTGTGCGCGCAGATCGCCCGCTATTATGCCGACAACGCGAAGCAGTTCCTGGCCCCGGTGAAGTACGACTCTGAGCTTGGGGAAGCGTGGGTGGAGCATCACCCCATCGGCGTGCTGATGGCCGTTGAGCCGTGGAACTTCCCGTATTACCAGCTGATGCGCGTCCTGGCACCAAACCTGGCGGCGGGCAACCCGGTGATCGCCAAGCATGCCAGCATCGTGCCGCACTGCGCCGAGACCTTTGCCCATCTGGTTCGCGAGGCGGGCGCGCCGGAAGGGGCATGGACTAACCTGTTTATTTCGTCCGAGCAGGTGGCGAACATCATTGCCGACGATCGCGTGCTGGGGGCGGCGCTGACCGGCTCCGAAAAAGCCGGCAGCGTGGTGGCCGCACAGGCGGCGAAGCACATTAAGAAATCCACGCTGGAGCTGGGCGGTAACGACGTCTTCGTGGTGCTGGACGATGCGGACCTGGACAAAGCCGTGAAGATTGGTGTGAATGCGCGCCTCAACAACGCCGGGCAGGTCTGCACCGCGGCGAAGCGCTTTATCCTGCATGAAAAGATTGCGGATGCCTTCCTGAGCAAATTCACCGAGGCGTTTAAGCAGGTGAAGATTGGCGATCCGCTGGACGAAAGCACCACGCTGGGGCCGCTGTCGTCGAAAGATGCGCTTGAAACACTGACCAAACAGGTTAACGAGGCGGTGAAAAACGGCGCGACGCTGCACTATGGCGGCAAGCCGGTGCAGCGCGACGGGAGCTTCTTCGAGCCGACGATCCTGACGAACATCTCGCGCGACAACCCGGCGTACTTCGAAGAGTTCTTCGGCCCGGTGGCGCAGATATACGTGGTGAAAAACGACGACGAGGCGGTCGCGCTGGCGAACGACTCCCACTACGGCCTGGGCGGGGCGGTATTCAGCCAGGATATCGAGCGCGCGAAGAAAATGGCGTCCCGGATCGAGACCGGGATGGTGTACATCAACTGGCTTACCGATACCGCACCAGAGCTGCCGTTCGGCGGCGTGAAGCGCTCCGGTTACGGACGCGAGCTGTCGGATCTGGGGATCAAAGAGTTTGTGAACCAGAAGCTGGTGGTGGTGCGTCAGTAAGAGGTCATAAAAAAACCTGCCAGCCGGCAGGTTTACTATGAACACTGTCATCGCCTTTCTTGCCGGGTGGCGCTGCGCTTACCCGGCCTACAATGTGCAACAATTTTAATATATTGCCCCTTTGATTGTAGGCCCGCGCAAGCGTAGCGCCGCCGGGCGAAACGCACACACAGGCTTAGAAGGACACTCCACCGCCTACATATGCGCCGTCAATCAGCGTGTGGTTCGGACGACCGTCTTTACCATCAACGCTCACGTGGCGGTAGCCCACTTTCAGGGTCACCGGCGCGATCGGCGTCCAGCTTACGCCACCATTGGCTTCCACGTAGTTTTTCACGCTGTTGTTCAGCCCTTCTGGCGCCACGTAGCCTTCACCGTACACGTGGATGCTGTCGGTCAGGGCAACGTTTACGCCACCACCGATGGGGAACGCCACGCCGTTATCGCCTTTTTTCGGGCCGATGTAGATGGCTTTGGCACCCGCATTCAGCATTACCGGGCCTACTTCCAGGTTGTAGCCTGCGCCCACGCCGCCGGTCTGGGTACCGTCATCGGTGTTTTTAAGCCAGTTGCTTTCGGCATACAGGCCGGATGAGGATTTCCCCATTTCCAGGTTGAGGTTGGTAAAGTTTTTACCCTGCTCAATGCTGCCACCCATTGCCAGAGCGGAACCCGAGAGGGCGGTCAGAGCAGAAAGAAGAAGGATATTCAGTTTTTTCATGTTTTATGCCTCGTCATTAAATTCATCTGGGGGCACCTTAACAAGCGATTTTTATGACTGCAAATGTGATGAAAGTCGCTGTTTTATGCTGATGTTGTTAAGTTTTTTATAGAAGTTGTTGCAATGCTGTTTGATTGCCGGGGTGTCAACGGGTGATGTTTTGGTGTTTAGGAACCGTTTAATTTTTTGACTAAACATAAACTGAACGAAGAAGGGATAGTGATTAGAGGTGAATTAATTGAGTTTCTAATAATTTCCAAAAGTATTTCAGTTGTCACACAATACAACACAACCTTACATTTCCGGGCATTGAATATACGTTCACTCGCCCATGCCGGTTGCCTTTCCATGTCATTTTTCTGACACGTTTATTCTTTACGTTGTTGGCTTCACTAACTGGATGCTAACAATATGAAAAGAAAAATTATTCCTGTGCTTATCGGTTGTGCGCTCTCTTTCTCTGGCCTGGCGGCACAGCCTACCGCTGAGCGCTATGTCGTCAGCTTCCCTGACGGCTCCCATGTGAAATACAGCGGCGCGTTTGCCGATGCGTTCCCGAACGGGCTCCCGGTGGGGATTGGCTCTGGCCTGCTGTTTACGGGCAAGCAGGACGATGCCCTGACGTTTGCGACCGTGACCGATCGCGGTCCCAACGCCGATGCGCCAAAAATGGGTAAAAACGAAGCCAAAATATTTGTCACGCCAGATTTCGCGCCGCTGCTGATGACCATCCGCGTCCAGAACGGCAAAGCAGAGGCAACGGATGCCCGTCCGCTGCATGACGATAAAGGCGAGATTAACGGTCTGCCGCTGCAAAGCGGCGTGATTGGTTCCACCAATGAAGTGGCGTTCAGCGATACCTTAAAGACGCTCAAGGGTGACAACCGCGGACTGGATACGGAAGGCATCACGCCGGACGGCAAAGGCGGCTACTGGCTGTGCGACGAGTACGGCCCGTTCCTGATTAACGTCGACAGCAAAGGCAAGATCCTCGCGATCCACGGGCCGCAGGCCGCGGAAGGGGAAAAATCCATCGCGGGCGGTCTGCCAAACATCATCAAATGGCGCCAGCCCAACCGGGGCTTTGAAGGCCTGACCCGGATGCCGGACGGGCGGATTATCGCCGCCGTGCAAAGCACGCTGGACATCGACGGTAAGAGCAAAAAGCAGGCGCTGTTCACCCGTCTGGTGAGCTTCGATCCGGCGACCGGCAAAACCGCGATGTACGGTTACCCCATCGACAGCGCGGCCTACGATAAAAACAGCGACGCCAAAATCGGCGACATTGTGGCGCTCGATGACCAGCACATCCTGCTGATTGAGCAGGGAAGCGATAAAAACGACGGGATGCGCAACCTGATTTACAAGGTGGATCTCAGCAAGGCGAGCGATCTTTCCGCCTTTGACAAGCCGGGCGAGTACCCGGAATTTGATGATGAGAAAACCCTGGCGCAGCGCGGGATTACCCTCGCGGCAAAAATGCAGGTGGTCGATCTCCGCGCGCTGGGCTGGCAGCAGGAGAAGGCTGAAGGGCTGGCGCTTATCGACAGCAAAACGCTTGCGGTGGCGAACGATAACGACTTTGGCGTGAAGGTGGCGATGCAAAACCCGGTCGAGGGCAAGAA
Source organism: Enterobacter sp. PL_is511 (assembly GCF_055816065.1). Taxonomy (NCBI): domain Bacteria; kingdom Pseudomonadati; phylum Pseudomonadota; class Gammaproteobacteria; order Enterobacterales; family Enterobacteriaceae; genus Enterobacter; species Enterobacter sp. PL_is511. Next base: position 223,186 of record NZ_JBVPGP010000019.1, read on the forward strand.
GCTCAAGGATTATCGGGTGAACGCGGAAGGCAAGTTGACGCTGGATGATAAGCCGGTGGAAACCACGCTCAGCGTGAAGCCGCTGAAGAAGCCGGAGTCCGACAGCGAGCTGTGGATTGTGACGCTGCCGGAGGCGGTGAAATAAGTATCCCCACAAAATAATGCCTGCACAGACGGCCCCCTCTCCCTTGAGGGAGAGGGCTGGGGTGAGGGGGAACATACGGCTGTGGAGGTCATTCCGTTCACTTTATGTTCCTTGCTACTCTGTAACGGCATGACCTGTGAACGTGCCAGGGTGGCTCAATCGCCACCACCCTGGCGACCCGGGCTCCCGGCGGTAAATCGCCGCTTCGCGGTGCCCTCAGCTTATTCCTTCGGGCTATCGGGTCGGGCATGAGCCTGCATCCCTGCAGGCCACGCCCTCTCGGCGCATCCCTGCGCCTCGCCCCGGCCCTACGGAAACGCTTCGGCGATTTACAGCCAGACCAGAACATCGCTGTAATTTATTCATTTTCCTGATACAAAATTCATCGCTTCAGGTTAATAAATTACAGAGGAGAGGGGATGCATGGCGGTTATTTCTTCAGACCCGCAAACGCCGCCCGAATCTCCTCTTCCGGCAGCTGTATACCAATAAACACCATCACGCTGCGCGGCACTTCATCGCCCCACGGTCTGTCCCAGTCGGCGCTGTACAGGCGCTGAACGCCCTGGAACAGCAGGCGGTTGGGTTCGCCGTCAATCCACAGCATCCCTTTGTAGCGCAGCAGCTTGTCGGCAAACGACAGCAGCAGGTTCTCCATCACGCGCGAAACCTCGCTGATGTCCACCGGGTAGTCCAGTTCCACCACAATCGACGCCACGTCGTTTTGCTTGTCTCCCATAAAGTGGAAGCGCGGTTTCGCGGTGACGTTCTCTTCCAGCATAAAGCCGTTGGTGTTGAACAGCTGAGACAGGTCGATATCGCCGTGCGTCACCGTGTAAATTGGCGCGCGGGAGTTGATGCGCGTCAGGCGCTCGCGAAGCTTAACGCTTTCGCCCGCCACGTCGGTTTTGGTCAGCAGGATGCGGTCGGCGTAGCCCACCTGAGACTGGGCGATGGTGAACTGGTTCATCTGCTCGTCGGCGTGAACCGCATCAACCAGGGCAATGACGCCGTCCAGCAGGTAGCGCTGGCAAAGGATCTCGTGAGAGAAAAAGGTCTGAATAATCGGGCCGGGGTCGGCCATGCCGGTGCACTCGATCACCAGGCGGTCAAAGTCGATTTCACCGCGATCGCGGCTGTCGAGCAGGTCCAGCAGGGCGTCTTCCAGCTCGTTAGAGCGGGTGCAGCAGATGCAGCCGTTGGTCAGGGTTTTGATCTGCGTGGCGCGATCGCCAATCAGCTGGTCGTCTACGGAGGCTTCGCCAAATTCGTTTTCGATGACGGCGATTTTAAAGCCGTGCTGTTCATTCAGGATGTGGCGCAGCAGGGTGGTTTTACCGGCGCCGAGGAAACCGGTCAGCAGGGTAACGGCAATCGGGGTCATGGTCTCTCCTTTAGCAGCAGCGGACGCCGCCTTCTCCACTTCCGCCGTAGCGCGCTTCCTGACGCTCGCGGAAGAATTCGGTGTAGGTCATGTACGGCTTATCCGGATGGTTGGTCTTCATATGCTCAACGTAGTTGTCATAGTCCGGAATGCCAATCAGCATTTTCGCCGCCTGACCGAGGTATTTTTTTGCTTCGCCTAAGTTACCAAACATAACCTGTCCTGATAAGAAAAAGCCCGGTGGCGCGCAGCGATCCGGGCCTACAGTTACATGCTGGATTAATGGTGTGAAGAGGTCTTCACGCCGCCTTCCGGCACCGGCACGTACGGGGTTTCTTTATCCGTACGGCCTTCAGCGTTACGCACTTTCAACCAGGTTTTGATGCCGTAGAAGATAATGCTGTACACCACCACCAGGAACAGAATGCTCAGACCCGCGTTGGTGTAGTTGTTCACCACGATATGGTTCATGTTGGCAATCTGCTGGGCAGTCAGGTCTGCGCCGCCTGCGGCAATCTTCTCTTTGTACTGGTTAGCCATGAAGAAGAAGCCTTCCAGCTGCGGGTTAGCGCTGAACAGCTTCAGGCCAAGCGCCCAGGTGGTGCAGAGCAGCAGCCACAGCGCAGGAACCACGGTGACCCAGATGTATTTGGTGCGCTTCATCTTCACGAGGACCACGGTGCCGAGCACCAGCGCCACGGCAGCCAGCATCTGGTTAGAGATACCGAACAGCGGCCACAGGCTCTTCACGCCGCCCAGTGGGTCGACAACGCCCTGATACAGCAGGTAGCCCCACAGGCCGACGCAGCCCGCCGTACCCAGGATGCCCGCTACCAGAGAGTCGGTTTTCTTCAGGAACGGCACGAAGTTACCGAGCAAATCCTGCAGCATGAAGCGGCCTGCACGGGTACCGGCGTCCAGCGCGGTCAGGATGAACAGCGCTTCGAACAGAATACCGAAGTGGTACCAGAAGCCCATGTCCGCCCACGGCAGCACTTTGTGGAACACGTGTGCGATACCGACAGCCAGTGTAGGAGCGCCACCTGCGCGGTTCAGCACGGACGGTTCGCCGATGTCCTTCGCGGTCTGCATGATCTGCTCAGGCGAAATCACGAAGCCCCAGGAGCTGACGGTCGCCGCCGCGTGTGCGCTGGCGTCTTTCAGCTGCGCCATAATCAGCGCCGCGTTGTCACCGCCCATCTCGTGCAGGTTTGGCATGGTGATGCCGAGACCCGCCGGCGGGGTGTTCATCGCGAAGTACAGACCCGGTTCGATGATGGACGCGGCAACCAGCGCCATGATCGCCACGAAGGACTCCATCAGCATCGCGCCGTAGCCGATCAGACGCGCGTCTTTCTCGTTCGCAAGCAGCTTAGGCGTGGTACCGGAGGAGATCAGGGCGTGGAAGCCGGAGACCGCACCGCAGGCGATGGTGATGAACAGGAACGGGAACAGGGCGCCTTTCCACAGCGGGCCGGTACCGTCGATGTACTGCGTTACCGCCGGCATTTTCAGATCCGGGTTAATCACCAGAATGCCGATCGCCAGACCGACGATAACGCCGATTTTCAGGAAGGTCGCCAGGTAGTCGCGCGGGGCCAGAATCAGCCAGACCGGCAGCAGCGCGGAGATAAACGCATAGCCAATCAGCGCGAAGGTAATGGTGGTGTCCTTGAAGGTCAGCGCCGGGCCCCAGTACGGATCGTGCGCAATCACGCCGCCGAAGTAGATGGAGGCCACCAGCAGCACGATACCAATCACCGACACCTCACCTACGCGTCCCGGTCTCAGGAAGCGCATGTAGATACCCATGAACAGCGCAATCGGCACGGTTGAGCAGACGGTGAAGACACCCCACGGGCTTTCGGCCAGCGCTTTCACCACGATCAGGGCCAGCACCGCGAGGATGATGATCATAATCAGGAAACAGCCGAACAGGGCGATAGTCCCCGGCACGCGGCCCATCTCTTCTTTGACCATCTCACCCAGAGAGGCGCCGTTACGGCGAGAAGAGATAAACAGCACCATAAAGTCCTGCACCGCACCCGCCAGCACCACGCCAGCGAGCAGCCACAGGGTACCCGGCAGGTAGCCCATCTGCGCGGCCAGCACCGGGCCCACAAGCGGGCCTGCACCGGCGATAGCGGCAAAGTGGTGACCAAACAGCACGTAGCGGTTGGTTGGCACGTAGTTCAGGCCGTCATTGTTAATGACCGCCGGAGTGGCGCGCGTCGGGTCGAGCTTCATAACCTTCTGCGCGATGTACAAGCTGTAGTAGCGATAAGCAACAAGATAGACGGAAACGGACGCGACCACGATCCACAGGGCGCTTACGTGTTCGCCCCGGCGTAATGCGACAACCGCCAGACAAAAAGCGCCGAGGATCCCGAGTAAGGCCCAGGGCACGTGCTTCAGTAGTTTTTTAGTATCCATAGTAAGACCTGGTTTTTTATGTAAAGAAAAAAGGGTCAGGGTTCGTTGTGAGGAGGTATTGATTAATGCTGGAGCGATCGTGCCAGATCCTCGCGCGTGTAAAGGACGGTAAATGAATGAGTGGTTGAAAGTGACAGGTGAGCGGTCAAAGGGGGCGACGAGCGGTTTCGGCTCGCCGCCAGGGGGCGAAATTATGTGATTGAGATCACTTGATTATTCGGGTTGCGCTCCACCGCCAGATAGTGCTCCAGCGTTCCGAGTAGTTTTTCCTTCAGCCAGTTCGGCTCCAGAATCTGAATATGAGGCAGCCAGTAGAACAGCAGCGGCAGGATCTGGTTCTCGTGGGCCGCCTGGCAGCGCAGCGTGACGCCGCCCTGTTGCTCCGCCAGCAGCTCTTGTTCCGGCAGAAGATCGCGACGCAGGAAGTAATGTGAAATATTATCTTTGATGAATATTTTCACCGCGAAAGTATTTTCAGAGACCCAGGGGTCTAGGCTTTTTTCCAGCAGCGCAAGGACATTTTCTTCCGGGGTGAAGGTCGTTTTCTGAATATCAAACCAGCTAATCTGACTCAATGAGAAGGATTTCAGGCGGCTATTTTCGGTGGCTTGTAAATACCATATATTTTTTTTGTTAATGAGTTTATAGGGATTAATCAGACGGGTTTTCCCCTTATAAACAATCTGACAAACATTATGGTTTTTAATCGATCTCTCGATTTTCGTTAAATGACGGCGAATATCACGTTGTACCGTGTGTTCGGCTTCATTCGCAAGAATAAGAATATGGTTTTCGTCAACGCGCGTTTCAAGATTCTGCCAGAATTCCGTATTTCTTTCAGGGAAAAAGCTATCAGCATTCAGGAAGTTAGCAAGAGTGTGATGTAAGCCCTGTCCGCCAGGCGATTGTGCCGAATGGATCAGTCGATATAGCCCGTTACCGGTATGTTCAACAATGGGAGAGAGGGCATTTAAATCCCGGTAGACGGTACGCTCGGTAATTTTGAATTTCTCCATTAGCGCACTGCGGTTTACCACACCGTTTAAATGTAGCTCAACCAGAATATCGACCAGACGTTCAGCCGAGCGGCTCCGCGTCGTTTTAGCCATAAGGTCATCCTGTATATTTAGGTATGCGCTGAATGATGCGGGTGCACTGACACAGAATGTCAGTATTCAGGCACAGAAAATTTCTCTTATGGTTATATAACGGCGTGATTTAGCGGAAACCTTAGGAGTTTTTGTAGAAAGCGGCGCTGGCCGGAAAAAAAGGCCAGCGCGAGGGGGATTACAAGGCGGCTTCCGCCTCCAGCATAACCGGGTGGAAACGGCGCCTGAAGTAGATCAGGCCGTGTCCTGCGTCACTCAGGATGATGTTTTTAATTTCAACAAGGTAGACAAGATGCGTGCCGATGGTTTGCACCTGGCTAATCTCGCCTTCAAGGCTGGCCAGCGCGCCCTTGAGTACCGGCTGCGCCAGCGGGCCTTTTTGCCAGCAGGAGAGGGCAAAGCGCTCCTCCATCGTTATTCCGGTCATCCCGGCGAAATGGCGAGCCATGATCTCCTGCTCGTGGTTCAGCACGTTAACGCACAGCCTGCCGTTACCCTGAAATACCGGATTCATGGCGCTGTTGGCGTTGATACACACCATCACTGACGGCGGCGTGTCCGTGACCGAGCAGACGGCGGTAGCGGTGATGCCGCAGCGTCCGGCCTCACCCTCGGTGGTGATCACATTGACCGCCGCCGACAGGCTACTCATTGCGTCGCGAAAACGCAGGCGTTGTTCATCTGAATGCATTGCAACCTCCCGCTGCGCTATTTCAGCAGCTTGTCGAGCATGTTGATATCGCTGTTGTTGTGCAGGTGCGGTACGGTCCAGCCGTGCTGATCGTATTCGGACATGCAGCGGTCGACCATCGCCATCATCTTGTCCATGTTGCCGGAGCTCTGCGCCTGGCGCAGACACTGCAGGCGGATCTCATCCTGGCTACCGGAGTAGTTAATTTCGTACAGCTCGTGACGACCGCCAAACTCGCTGCCGATGGCATCCCACATCAGTTTCAAAATCTTGATGCGTTCGACGTGATCCATGCCGTTGGAGCCGCGTACGTATTTCGCCAGATACTGGTCGATCTGCGGGTTGTTCAGGTCGCGGGCACTGGAGGGCAGGTAGATCAGCCCGGAGGTGACGTTACGTTCGATGATGTTCTTGATCTTGGCGTAGGCCATCGGCGCCATCACGCGGTAGGTTTGCAGCGCGGCGTGATCCGGCAGGTAAGCGCCGTTGACCCACGGGGTGGCTTCAGAACACATGGAGTCGCTCAGCGCCCAGAACATGTTGCGCCAGGCCACCACTTCGCCGAGATCCGCCTGCACGCCGCGGAACTCCAGGGTACCGGTGCACTCCAGGGATTTCTTCAGCAGGGCGGTGATAAAGTCGAGCTTCACCGCCAGACGCACGCAGGCCTGCAGCGGGTACATGCGGGCGAAACCGCCTTCCATCGTCCAGCGACGGCAGCGGTCGAAATCGCGGTAGATCAGCACGTTTTCCCACGGGATCAGCACGTGATCCATCACCAGGATGGCGTCGTTCTCGTCGAAGCGGCTGGAGAGCGGGTAGTCGTACGGGGATCCGGTTGCGCCTGCCACCATCTCGTAGGAGGCACGGGAGATCAGCTTCACGCCCTCGGCATCCATCGGCGCGACGAACATCAGCGCGAAGTCCGGGTTTTCGCCCATCACCTGCGCGGAACCGAAGCCGATCATGTTGTAGTGGGTCAGCGCCGAGTTGGTTGCCACCACTTTCGCGCCGCTGACGATAATCCCGGCGTCGGTCTCCTTCTCCAGCTTGATGTAGACGTCTTTTACCTCGTCCGCCGGCTTGTGGCGGTCGATTGGCGGGTTAACGATGGCGTGGTTGAAGTACAGGCCGGTTTCCTGAATGCGGGTGTACCAGTTCCGGGCGTTCTGTTCGAACTGGCCGTAGAAGGCCGGGTTGGCGCCCAGCGCGCAGCCGAACGCGGCTTTGTAGTCCGGCGTGCGGCCCATCCAGCCGTAGCTCAGGCGCGACCACTCGGCGATGGCGTCGCGCTGCTGGCGCAGGTCGTCGGCGCTTTTCGCCACGCGGAAGAACTTGTGGGTGTAGCCGCCGCTGCCGGTATCGGTGCCCCAGCAGAGCGTGTCCTGCATGTCCGGCTTGTGCAGCGCGTCGTACATCTGCGCGATGGAGGCTGCCGCATTGCGAAACGCCGGATGGGTGGTGACGTCTTTGACGCGCTCGCCGTAGATATAAATCTCACGACCGTCCTGCAGGCTTTTTAAATACTCTTCGCCGGTTAACGGGCGTTTGGCATCAGCGCGGAACTCTTCAGGCTTCATAGGGGACCTCGTATCGGAATAGGGTTGTTAAATTTATGTTTTGTTTTTGTTGTTTAATTGAAGCCTGAGAGGGACGTAACGTGAAGGGACGATTGGGACAACGGCGGGTACTTTTCGGGCGGGATTGGGTTTTGTGATCTGTGCGGCTTTTCGGCGGGTGGCGCTGCGCTTACCCGCCCTACGAACCGTGATGCGTTCAGGAAACCGGTACTTTCTGCGCCCGATACGCGCTGGGCGAGCACCCCACTAAGCGGTTAAAAAAGCGGGCGAAATAGGCCGGATCTTTGAACCCCAGCTGCCAGGCAATCTCGCTGACGGTGCTGTCGGAGAAGAGCAGCAAGCGCCTGGCCTCCCGCAGCTGGCGGTCGAAGATCAGGCGTTTTGGCGGGCGGTTGGCGAAGCGGCGACAGATATCGGTCAGGCGGGATTCGGTCAGGTGCAGCTCGCTGGCGTATTCCGGCACCGTCCAGTGCTGGTGGTAGTGGGTGTCGATCAGCTGGGTAAAGCGCTGGAACAGCTTCAGCTCGCCGCGCATGCCGCCTGAGGCGTGGTCGTCGAGCTTCGCGTTGCGCAGCAGCAGGGTAAACACCGCCTGCGCCAGCAGGACCAGGGTATGCTCGCGCCCGGGCAGCTGCTCCGTGGATTCCCGGGCAATCAGCTGCCAGTAGTGCTTCAGCGCCGCCAGCTCGTCCGGCCTGTCGGAAAGCGAAAGGCAGATCCCCGGCAGGCCGAACGCCTCCCGCGTGCCGGGGTAAAGCACCTCCAGCAGCGGCCAGATCAGATCCTCGCGCACCGTCAGCACGTGCCCATCGCTGTCGGATTCGGTGATAAACGCGTGCGGTACCGACGGCGGCGTGAGGACGAACAGCGGGGCCTGCACCGAGTAGCGGTGATCGTCGAGCTGGAGCTCAATCTGCCCGGTATCGAGAAAGTGCATCTGAAAGTACTGGTCGTGACGATGCGCCTGCATGTCGCGGCCAAAAAAGGCCGCCATGCGGGCGAACGACTGGTAGTGCACATCGTCGGTGCCCAGACTTTCGTCGTACTCCTTGCTGATATCAATGTTGGCGATAGGGCTCTGGCACATGAGCGTTCCTCTGTTGATCCCGCTGCGTCATCGGAATGCGCGTCAGCACCAGGGCGCCGACCACCAGCAGCCCGGCCACGAACCACAGCCCGGAGCTGAAGCTACCGGTCGCGTCGCGCAGGATCCCAATCAGCAATGGGCTGACGGCGGATCCGACGTTGCCGATGGCGTTGATCACCGCCAGCGCCACCGCGCGGGATTGCAGGCTAATAACCCGATCCGGCGTGGTCCAGAATATCGCCATGGCGGTAAACGATCCGGTTGAGGCCATGATGATGCCAAGCAGCTGGATCAGGCTGTGATCCGTCGCGGAGGCCAGCATCCATCCCGCCGCGGCGAACAGGTACGGCAGGATGGTGTGCTTTTTTCGCTCTTTCAGCCTGTCGGAGCGGCGGCTCCACCAGATCATCCCGAGGATGGTGCAGAACTGCGGTATCGCCGCCAGCAGGCCGATGACGATGTTGCTGCTTCCCGTGTTGAAGCTTTGCAGGATCTGCGGCGTCCAGATGTTGATCGCGCTCAGCGTGTTGGTCAGGCAGAAGTAGGCCAGCGTGTAGAGCAGCACCGCCGGGGTCAGCACTTCGCGCAGGGTAGAGCGTGCCGAGGCAGGCTGCGTTACGGCCAGCTCCTGCTCGCGGGCGATCATCGTTTTCAGCGCCTGTTTTTCGTCGTCATCCAGCCAGGTGGCCTGGTCCGGCGTGTCGTTGAGGTAAAACCAGGTCACCACGCCGAGCACCACCGACGGCAGCCCCTCCAGCAGGAACAGCCACTGCCAGCCCTTGAGGTTCCACAGCCCGTCCATCGCCAGAATGTACCCGGAGAGGATCGAACCGAGCATCATGGTCACCGGCATGGCAATCATAAACAGCGCGTTGGCGCGGGCGCGGTGATAGGCCGGGAACCACCAGGTGAGATAGACCAGGATCCCCGGCAGGAAGCCGGCTTCGGCAATGCCCACCAGCATGCGCAGGACGTAGAGGGTTTCGGGGCTGGTGGCGAACATGGTGCAGGTGGAGGCAACACCCCACACCACCATGATCCCGGCGATCCAGCGTCGCGCGCCGATCTTCGCCAGCATGATGTTGCTCGGGATGCCGCACAGCACGTAGGTGACGTAAAACAGCGTCGCGGCCAGACCAAACATGGTTGACGTGAGGCCCAGATCTTTACCCATCGTCAGCCCGGCGAAGCCGATGTTGATGCGATCGAGGAACGAGAAGACAAACAGGATAAAGAGAAAGACGATCAGACGCCGGAACAGCTTGTGAATGACGCGGTGTTCAACAGTTTTATTATCATGAGTTTGCAGGGTAGAGGTCGTCATGGTGCGCTCCAGATCTTACGTTTAGTAGACGGATTTATTGTTATTAACTGACGTAACCGGTTGTTCGATAAAACGTGCCGCCAGCGCTTCCGCGCCGCGGGCGAGCAGGGTGGTGTCGACGCCGACGGCGACAAACAGCGCGCCGAGTTCGAGGTAGCGTTTAGCCAGCTGCTCGTTCGCCATCAGGATGCCGGGGGCCTTACCGGCAGCGCGTATCTGCGCGATCGCCTGCTCGATGGCGGCCTGCACTTCAGGGTGCTGCGGATTGCCGGCAAAGCCCATGTCGGCGCTCAGATCCGCCGGGCCGATAAACACGCCGTCGACGCCTTCCACGTCCAGGATCTGCGGCAGGTTTTTCAGCGCCTCGCGGGTTTCAATCTGCACCAGCACGCACATGGCGTCGTTGGCCTGCTGCAGGTAGTCCGGGATGCGGTTCCAGCGCGACGCCCGCGCCAGGGCGCTGCCGACGCCGCGAATGCCCGCAGGCGGGTAGCGGGTGGCACGTACCGCCAGCCGCGCTTCGTCGGCGTTTTGCACCATCGGCACCAGCAGGGTTTGCGCACCCACGTCCAGCAGCTGTTTGATTTGCACCGGGTCGTTCCACGACGGGCGCACCACCGGCTGGCTCGGATAAGGGGCGATAGCCTGCAGCTGGGTTAAGACGGTCTGCACGCTGTTCGGCGCGTGTTCGCCGTCGATCAGCAGCCAGTCGAAGCCTGCTCCGGCCAGCAGCTCGGCGCTGTAGCTGCTGGTCAGCCCCAGCCATAACCCAATTTGCGGACGGCCTGCTTTCAGCGCCGCTTTAAATGCGTTTTGCATCGTGCTCTCCTAGACAAAGCGGCAGCTGATGGAGCCCATGTTGCCGTAGTCGACGTGGAAGGTGTCGCCTCTGCTGGCGGGCACCGGGCGGGTAAACGAGCCGCCGAGAATGATCTGGCCAGGCTCAAGCTGCACGTCGTACGGCGCAAGCTTGTTGGCCAGCCACGCCACGCCGTTGGCCGGGTGGTTCAGGACGCCTGCGGCCACACCGGTCTCTTCGATCACGCCGTTGCGGTAGAGCAGGGCGGAGATCCAGCGCAAATCCAGCTCGTCGGGCTTAATCGGACGGCCGCCGAGGATCACGCCCGCGTTGGCGGCGTTATCGGAGATGGTGTCGAAGACCTTGCGCGGACGCTGGGTCTCCGGGTCGACGTTGTGGCAGCGGGCGTCGATCAGCTCCAGCGCGGGGATGACGTAATCCGTGGCGTTATAGACGTCGAAGATCGTGCAGTTCGGGCCGCGCAGCGGTTTTGCCAGCACGAACGCCAGCTCCACTTCAATGCGCGGGACGATGAAGCGATCGACGGGAATGTCGCTGCCGTCATGGAAGAACATGTCGTCCAGCAGCGCACCGTAGTCCGGCTCGCTGATTTGCGAGCTGGCCTGCATCGCTTTGGAGGTGAGGCCGATCTTGTGGCCCTTCAGCACGCGGCCTTCGGCAATCTTCAGGCTCACCCATTCGCGCTGGACGGCGTAGGCGTCGTCGATGGTGATCTCCGGGTACTCAAGGGAGATCGCGCGGATCTGCTCCCGGGATTGTTCCGCCTGATGCAGACGATGGGCGATCAGGGTATGGGTATGTTTATCGAGCATGGCGATATCCTGTTTTATGTTTTTTCTCCCTCTCCCTGTGGGAGAGGGACGGGGTGAGGGCATCAGGCCGCAGAGATTTCCCCTCACCCTAACCCTCTCCCACAGGGAGAGGGGACGGTTTTACTTAAACAACGCGTGCACGTTGTTCTGTTTGTAATTAAGCGTCGGGTGCAGTTCGTCGAGCTCAAACGACAGCGCCAGATAGCGGCTCGCCATCAGTTCCGCAAAGTGCGCTTTGATCAGCCCAAACAGCATCTCCCCCACGGCTTCCCGGCTCTCCAGACTGCGCCCCGCGCCAATCTTCAGCGTCATATGGACAAAGGCGTAATCGTGCTTGCCGTCAGCCATCTGCCAGGTGTCCAGCCAGTGGGCGCGGCTGCGGATACCGCCGAGCGGGAAGATGCCCGTGGCGGCGAGCGCCTCGTTCACTTTGGCGAACAGCCCCGGCAGGTCGGCCTGCTGGCGGATGTTGTCGGTACATTCAGCAATAAAATGCGGCATGGTGGCTCCTTATGCGGGCAGCGGGAAAACGGCGTTGACCTGGCCGGTGCCGGAGCTGGCGAACAGCTCGGTGAGAAACTCCACCTTGCCGTCGTATTTGTCCCAGCCGAGCATGCCCAGCAGCATCACCGTGTCGTGCATGTTGCCCTCGCCGTAGCAGTAGTCGGCGTACTCCGGCAGCATGCTGCAAAACTCCTTAAACTGACCCTCGCGCCACAGCTTCACCACGCGCTCGTCCATCTGGCGGTCGAACTCGCGGGTATAGCTGTTCATCCCTTCTTCCGCGCGCTGGTCGTCGATAAAGCGGTGCGACAGCGAGCCGCTGGCGAGCACCGCCACGGTGCCGTCGTATTTTTCGATGGCGCTGACGATGGCTTCGCCCAGCCTGCGGCTGTCGGCGAAGTCGTGAACCGTGCAGAACGCCGAGATGGAGATCACTTTGAAGTGCTTATCTGCGTTCATGTAGCGCATCGGCACCAGCGTGCCGTACTCCAGCTTGAGGCTCGGGATGTTGTGCGCTTTGGCACGCACGCCGAGCTTCACCGCCTCGTCGGCAATCAGCTGGCCCAGCGCCGGGTTGCCGTCGTAGTCGTAGGTCATGTCGCGGATAAAGTGCGGTAGCTCGTTGCTGGTGTAGACGCCTGAAAAATGGTCCGCACAGTTGATGTGGTAGGCGCTATTCACCAGCCAGTGGGTATCGAACACGATGATGGTGTCCACGCCCAGTTCGCGGCAGCGCTTGCTGATCTCTTTGTGTCCGTCGATGGCCGACTGGCGGCAGCCGTGGTTTTTGCCCGGCAGCTCGGAAAGGTACATCGACGGCACGTGGGTGATTTTCGCTGCTAACGCTAATTTACCCATTTTCAGATCCCCCACTTTGGAATCGGATGGTCGCCCATGGAGATGCAGACGTTCTTCATCTCCGCGAACACCTCGAAGCTGTACTCGCCCCCCTCGCGGCCGGTGCCGGAGGCCTTCACGCCGCCAAACGGCTGGCGAAGGTCGCGCACGTTCTGGGTGTTGACGAACACCATGCCTGCTTCGATATTGCGCGCCAGGCGCAGCACCTTGCTGACGTCCTGGGTCCAGATGTACGACGCCAGGCCGTACTCCACGTCGTTGGCCAGGCGCAGCCCTTCCGCTTCGTCCTTGAACGGCAGCAGGCAGGCCACCGGCCCGAAGATCTCCTCCTGCGCCACGCGCATGCGGTTATCAACATCCGCCAGCACGGTCGGGCGCAGGAAGTTGCCGCCTTTCAGGTATGCAGGCAGGTCGGTCGGTTTGTCCGGGCCGCCCGCCAGCAGGGTTGCGCCTTCCTCGATGCCGAGGCGGATATAGCCGGAGACTTTCTCCCAGTGCTGCTGGCTAATCAGCGCGCCAATCTGGGTATTTGGATCGGTCGGGTCGCCCACGCGCAGGCGGTTGGCTCGCTCGGCAAAGCGCTTCACGAATTCCGGGTAGATGCTCTGCTGGATAAAGATGCGGGAGCCCGCGGTGCAGCGCTCGCCGTTTATGGAGAAGATGGTGAACAGGGCGGCGTCCAGCGCGCGCTCGATATCCGCGTCTTCAAAAATCAGCACCGGGGATTTGCCGCCCAGCTCCATGGAGTATTTCTTCAGCCCGGCATTTTTCATGATGTTGCGCCCGGTGGCGGTGCCGCCGGTGAAAGAGACCGCGCGCACGTCGTGATGACGCACCAGCGCATCGCCTGCCGTCGCGCCGTAGCCCTGAACGACGTTCAGCACGCCCGCCGGAATACCCGCTTCGAGGGCCAGTTCGCCCAGACGGTCGGCGGTCAGCGGGGAGAGTTCAGACATCTTCAACACCGCGGTATTACCTAAGGCCAGACAGGGCGCGACCTTCCAGGTGGCGGTCATAAACGGCACGTTCCACGGCGACACCAGCGCGCAGACGCCCACCGGCTGTACCAGGGTGTAGTTGAGCATCTTGTCGTCAACCGGGTAGGTCTTGCCGTTCATTTGCTGGCACACCTCGGCGAAAAATTCGAAGTTGTGCGAGGCGCGCGGGATCAGCACGTTTTTGGTCTGGTGGATCGGCAGCCCGGTATCGGCGGTTTCCATGGCGGCGATCTCCGGGACGTTCTGGTCGATCAGATCGCCCAGACGACGCACCAGGCGCGCGCGCTCCTTCATCGGCAGGTTGGCCCACTTCGGAAACGCCTCTTTGGCGGCGGCAACGGCCTGATGGATTTCGGCTTCACCGCCGGAGGCCACTTCAGCCAGGACCTCGCCGGAGGCCGGGTTAGTGGTGTGGAAGTAGTCGCTGCCCGCGACGTTTTTACCGTTGATCCAATGGTTTATCTTTTTCATTTTGCCGTCTCCTCACTCACAATTCGGTTCACCAGGCGTCCCACGCCTTCCACTTCCACCACCACCTCATCGCCCGGCACCACGTCGGAGAGCCCCTTCGGCGTGCCGGTGGCAATCATGTCGCCCGGCTGCAGGGTCATAAAGTCGCTCAGGTACGCGATCAGGTACGGGATGCTGAAGATCAGATCCGCCGTGGTGCCTTCCTGGCGCAGCTCGCCGTTGACGAAGGTGCGCAGGGCGAGGTTGTGCGGGTCGGGAATGGCTTCTTTTGGCACGATGTTGGGGGAAATGGGGGTCAACCCGTCGCGGCTTTTCACCCGCAGGTTCGGGCGGTAGTAGTTTTCCAGGTAGTCGCGGATGGCGTAGTCGTTGCAGACCGTATAGCCCGCAACATAGTCCATCGCCTCGGCTTCGCTCACCTTACGCGCCGTTTTGCCGATGACCACCACCAGCTCCGCTTCATAGTGCATATATTCGATATTGTTCGGGCGCACCGACGTCTGGTTGTCGCCGTTGAAGGTGTTTGGCGCTTTGATAAAGACCAGCGGCTCGGTGGGCGGCTTGAAGTCCAGCTCGCTGGCGTGGTCGGCATAGTTCAGACCGAGGGCAAACAGCGTGGCGTGCGGCGGCGTGCTGTGCGCAATAGTGACATTGCGCTCATCCACCACCGGGTTTTCCAGCGGCGGAAAGCCCTCCGCCAGAATACGCACGCGATCGCCCGGGCGGATCTCAACGCGGCTGTGAGGGGTACCGAGCAGGATCGCATCGCCGGGATTGAGGGTGGCGAACTCGCTCAGGGCGCTCAGCAGTTCGGCAGCGTTACGCTGAAGATCGGTGGTGTTCCAGTGGTCCGCTTCGCGGCCGTTGATCTCGGTGATGATGGTCAGGTTATCTACGTTATCAACGGCGACAAGTTCGCCGAGCGGGCAGAATCCATCACGACATTTGGCCTTGATGGCCGGGCGATAGAAGCTCTCTTCCGGCAGGCTCACCTCGTTGGCCAGCGCATACCCCGCGATGTGCTCCGCAGCGTCCTCCACGCGCACCTTGCTGGCGGTTTTGCCCACGACCAGCGCCACCGTGGCGCCGCTGAGCACCTTTTCCCCCTGCGGGAACGGAATGGGTTCGCCCGCACGAATCACGGTGTTATGGGGTTTGATAAACCACACGGCTGTTTTCGGCGGCGTGTTGTAGGGGGCTTTTTCAAATGCCTCACGCCAGGCTTCACGCTGGCTTTGATGGTTGAGGGCGACGGCAAAAACGGTACCTTTCATTCACATACTCCTCAGGCCGGATGTCCTGTTTGGATTTCATTAATATGTTAATGATCTGGTTTTATGCTTTTGCTGCTCATTTCGCAATCAGAAGTGAAAAATTTGTGATATGAATAACAATAAATTTACATATTGAGTTTTATGTGCATTAAAATCAGTGAGTTAACAAAATCGATGGGTTTCTGTTAGACTTTTTGATGGAAAACGTGTTGTTTATAAAAACATCTTTTAGTGATTGTTTACTTGTTAATGATGAGAAGGGAAGAGGCTATGCATGATTCATTAACCATCGCGCTGCTGCAGGCGCGGGAAGCAGCGATGTCCTACTTCCGCCCGATCGTGAAGCGCCATAATCTGACCGAGCAGCAGTGGCGCATTGTGCGCGTGCTGGCTGAACATCCGTCGATGGATTTTCACGATCTGGCGTTTCGCACCTGCATCCTGCGCCCGAGCCTGACCGGTATTCTGACGCGCATGGAACGTGACGGCCTGGTGCTGCGCCTAAAGCCGGTGAACGACCAGCGCAAGCTGTACGTGTCGCTGACCAAAGAGGGGAATGCGCTGTATGAACACGCTCAGGCGCAGGTCGAAGAGGCGTATCAGCAGATTGAGGCGGAATATACGCCGGAGAAGATGAAACAGCTGACGGCGCTGCTGGAAGAGTTTATTGAACTCGGAAACCGGCATAACGCAGCGCGGGAAGAAGAGTAAAAACCCCAAATTCCAGGATGATTTTCGTAAAGTTTTCCCTTTCCAGGCCGAAAATTCTGTATCTGCCTGAGGAAAGAGAAAACATGTTAAACCGTATCAAGATTGTCACCAGCTTAATGCTGGTTTTAGCGATATTTGGCCTTTTACAACTCACATCCGGTGGTCTTTTCTTTAATGCTCTGAAGAATGACAAAGAGAATTTCACCGTCCTGCAAACCATTCGCCAGCAACAGTCCACGCTGAACGCCAGCTGGGTAGCGTTGCTGCAAACCCGTAATACCCTGAACCGCGCGGGTATCCGCTACATGATGGATCAGAGCAATATCGGCAGCGGCGCGACCGTTAACGATTTGATGCAAATCGCGTCTACGTCTCTGAAACAGGCGGAAAAAAACTGGGCTGCCTACGAAGCCCTGCCGCGCGATCCGCGTCAAAGTGATGCGGATGCCATGGAGATCAAGCGTAACTATGATATTTACCACGGTGCGCTGGCGGAGCTGATCCAGCTGCTTGGCGCGGGCAAAATTAACGCCTTCTTCGACCAGCCGACCCAGAGCTATCAGGACGGTTTTGAGAAGCAGTACGTGAGCTACCTGCAGCAGAACGACAAGCTGTACCAGATGGCGGTCGAAGACAGCAACAGCTCCTTCAGCCAGGCTATCTGGGTGCTGATTAGCGTCCTGATTGCCGTGCTGGTGGTGATCGTGGCCGTCTGGCTCAACATCAAGCAGACGCTGATCTCCCCGCTGAATCGTCTGATCGACAACATTCGCCATATCGCCAGCGGCGACCTGGTGAAGCGTATTGAGGTTCAGGGCACCAACGAAATGGGTGAACTGGCCGACTCGCTGCGTCATATGCAGGGTGAGCTGGTGCGTACCGTCGGCGACGTGCGTAACGGCGCGAACGCGATCTACAGCGGCGCGAGCGAAATTGCGATGGGCAATAACGACCTCTCCTCCCGTACTGAACAGCAGGCCGCTTCCCTGGAAGAGACCGCTGCCAGCATGGAGCAGCTGACGGCGACCGTTAAGCAGAACGCCGAGAACGCCCGTCAGGCGAGCCATCTTGCCCTGAGCGCCTCTGAAACCGCGCAGAAAGGCGGCAAAGTGGTGGATAACGTGGTGCAGACCATGCGCGATATCGCGGGCAGTTCGCAGAAAATTGCCGACATTATCAGCGTGATCGACGGCATTGCTTTCCAGACCAACATCCTGGCACTGAACGCGGCGGTAGAAGCGGCGCGTGCGGGCGAGCAGGGCCGTGGCTTTGCGGTGGTGGCCGGTGAAGTGCGTAACCTGGCCCAGCGCAGTGCCCAGGCGGCTCGTGAAATCAAGAGCCTGATTGAAGACTCCGTGGGTCGCGTGGAAGTGGGTTCAACCCTGGTAGAAAGCGCCGGTGAAACCATGGGTGAGATCGTGAACGCGGTGACCCGCGTAACGGACATCATGGGTGAAATCGCCTCTGCGTCTGACGAGCAGAGCCGCGGTATCGACCAGGTGGGTCTGGCGGTAGCTGAGATGGATCGCGTGACCCAGCAGAACGCCTCGCTGGTTGAAGAGTCTGCCGCGGCTGCGGCCGCACTGGAAGAGCAGGCGAGCCGCCTGACTCAGGCCGTGGCGGTGTTCCGCATTCAGCAGGAGCAGATGAAAGCGCGCGAATTCGCTGCGGCTAAAGCGGTTTCCACGCCGGTGATGGCGCGTAAAACCGCGACGGTCGATTCAGGCGATAACTGGGAAACGTTCTAACTCGGTGCGTTGTGCCGGGTGGCGGCTGCGCCTTACCCGGCCTACGGTTCAGGGTTTTGTAGGCCCGGTAAGCGCAGCGCCACCGGGCGATATTACAGAGGCAGGCGCATGGCGCAGCGCGTTTCATACGCGAAACCGTGCGCTGTCTCTTCTTCCCTTTTCTGACGCAGTTCAGGCGTCAGCGTCGTCATTTTTTCAAACCCCAGCCGTGCATAGAACGGCGCGTTCCACGGTACGTCCCGGAACGTCGTCAACGTCAGCGACGCCAGCCCCAGCGTGCGGGCATGGTCAGCCGCACAGGCGATAAGCTGCCGGCCAATCCCTTTTCCCTGCCAGTTCAGATCGACCGAAAGCTCCACGATAAACAGCGACGAAGAGTGCGCTTCGGTGAGGATAAACCCCACGGGGCGGTCGTTCACCCGCGCCAGCCAGCTTAGCCCACGTTCGACATACTCAAGGTGCTTCTCAGCAGAAATGACTTCACCGTCGGCAAGCCAGGCGAGCTCCGGGTCTTCACGAAAGCGCTCGCCCGCCGCGCGTTCAATGGCGGGCAGGGCGGCAACGTCGCCGGGACGCGTGGGTCGAAGGGTGATGTTAAGGTCGACCATTAGCCTGCTCGACTCACAATTTTAATTTCGACCATGCCAATTCCGAGCTCGCGCGGTGAATGGCCAAGAATATTCCCTTCATTGGTGGACTGCGGATCCGGCGGGACGATCACCAGGGTATTGCTGCGCGAAGGATTCTCAAAATGCAGCGTATGCGTGCTCACGTCGTTCCCGAGCGTCAGCGTCTGCTCCCGATCGCCCACGCGCACCGGTACGGGCTTGTTAGCGTTAGGGCCATACGCTCTGGCGGTGATCACCAGGTCGAACTGTTCCGGCAGCGGATGGGTGTACTCAATTTTCACCTCATTGCCCAGCTGCGCGTTTGACCAGCGTCCCCAGGACTCCGGCCGCGAGATGCCGCTAAACTGCTTCACTTCTTCCGGCGCGCCGGCCACGTTAAAGATAAAGCTGTCCGCTTTGTAGCGAATATCGTTGTCGCTGATTTTCAGCATGTCGATGTTGTGCTGATAGCGCGCCGTATCAATTACCGTATCTTTAAACGCGGTTTTGCCTTTCCACTGGGCTTTATCCACGTGCTGCACGGTTTGCTCCCCGCCAAGCTGACCCTGAGAGACGCACCAGTCGGTAGAGAGCGCCAGCGGCTGCGACCAGAGCTGGCCCATCTTGTAACATCTGTCGACCCAGACGAAATTATCGCGTGGCGCAAAATCGGCCAGCTGATAGCGCAGCGGCGCGGAATATTCGCTTTCCGGCAGGGGCTCAACGCGTCCCTCCGACACGCGCACCAGCAGCGGCAGACGGAAGTTGCTGCCCGAGAAGGCAATGGTGTTTTTATCCCGATCGACGGTGAAGTCCTTCATCTCTTTCGGGAAGTTCCACAGGCGGATGATGTCGGGCTTCCAGGCGAGGATTTTTTCCTTCATGTTGAGGAACACTTCCGACAGGGATTGCCCCGACAGCGTGCTGCGGCCCAGGCCAATAAAGTTGTCGCCGCCCAGGATGTCCAGCACGGTGGCGCCGTTATCCATGGAGTTGCGTTTGGTGGCAATCTCCTCCTGCTGCGGCTGGTCGCCGCGCAGGACGAAGAACAGATTGCTGCGATCCTGCTTGTTGAGCTGATCCCAGGCGCTGTTTTTCATCGCCAGATGGTCAGACGAAACGACGATGACGGTGTTTTTAAACCAGGGTGAGGCTTTGATTTTCTCGACCAGCGCGGCAATGTGCTCCTGACTGCAGGTGACGGCGCTGAAAGACTTGTTGTTTTTGCCATCAACGTTATAGCTTTTGCGTTTACAGCTGCGCGAGACGAACCCGTCAGGATGGTGAGTGTCCACCGTCAGCGCAAAGAGAGAGAAACGCTTGCCCGCGCGGGACAGCTCCTCGAATTTCTTCCAGGTTTCGTCGAGTACCGTATCGTCATAGAAGCCCCAGTCGTTGCGGTAGTTTGGGTCGGCAACCGTCGTTTTTAACTCTTCTGAGCCATACAGGTGATCAAAACCGTGGGATTTCAGGAACACATCTTTTCCGGCGAAGCGCAGGTTTGCCCCCTGCACAAAATAGTTTTCGTAACCGGAGTTTTTCAGGATATCGCCGAGGCAAATATTCTGCGGGAAAAAGGTCGACATGGAGGCTGAGGCGTTACCTTCAAAAGGCGCGAACAGCGGGATACCGCACTGGGAGGCAACCATCCCGGCAATCGTGTAATCCGTACCGGGCAACTGCATGGTGTGGCTGAAATCGAGACCTTCATTTTTCAGCGCACCCAGATCTGGCGTCAGGTCCGGGAAGGCATCGTTATCAAAGTACGTGCGCTCCAGACTTTCTCCGTAGATATAGACCAGATTGAGCCTCGGGTTGGCGATCGTTTTCGACGGCTCTTTGTAGTAAGCCGTGAAATCCGGATCGCCGTCGCGCGACTGGGATTTCACCAGTTCGGTGATCTGATGGAACGCCGGGCTGGCGTCGACGGAGGCCAGCGCCAGGAATAACGCCAGCAGGCTGTAGCCATGATGGTGTGGATGATGGCGACGTCGACGCAGCACCCAGGCCAGTGCGCCAAAAATGGTGACGAGCGCGACGACAAGGCCGAGCCCCGGAAGAATGTACTTGCTGACCCCCGCGCCCGTCAGGCTGTTTGTCAGTGTGTAGAGCACCGCATCGTTAATGCCGTCACCGGTAAAGTAATCGCTGGCGTATAAGGTAATGTTTAAAATAATAAAAATGCCGAGCACAACCAGCGTGGCGATAAACCACCAGGTGTGACGGCCGGCTTTGCAGGCGTAAACGCCGACAGAAGCCAGAAAAAGGATAAGAGACATGAATTCAGACAACAGCATATCCTCGTGACGCCAGATGCTTCGCTGGCTAACTGTTTATTTTTTGGGTCATACAATGTAATTGCGATGTCGTTAAGCTGCAATTTTAGTGTCACGAAAGTGTGCTGTTGTTAGGATTTGGTTTAGAAAATCGTTTTTATGAAGGTGTGCACATCCTGACAAACGGACGCTGAGACGGTGGCAGGTGGGAAAAACGCTCATTTAGCGCCGCGCTGCAAGACTATCGCATTAAACGCGGCGTGTTGTGGCAGAAAATGGGGTGGATCAGGAGATGAAATTAACGCCTTGTTTCAGCACCAGATCGCAGGCTTTGGTTTTCACCTGTTTGGCCAGAGAGGAGTTGCCGAGGGTGCTCAGGTTAAGCTGCTGGCCGTTTTGCGCGTTAAGCAGGCCCTGAATGCCGTCCATATAGTTGGTGTCCGCTTTCTGCTCCTGGGTATCCAGACCCAGTTTACCCAGCACCTGATTTTTCACGTTTTGCGCGTCGGTCACGGAGGTCAGTTTTTGTTTCGCGCAATATTCCAGAATCCCCGCCGCGTTGTTCATCGTGCCCGCGCTCAGGCTCTGACCGCTGTTGCCCAGCAGGCTGGTGAGGGAAGAGGCGGAGAGTCCGCCCTGCGTGCTGCTGCTCTCTTTGGTCAGCTCGTTTGCTGCGCTTGACAGGGACTCCTGCCAGGACGCCGCCTGCGCTGCGCCGGTTACCAGCAGCGCGCCTAAAAAGGTGCTGATTAGAATCTGTTTTTTCATCATGGCTCTCTCAAAAAGGTCCGTTTTGGGCCGAAGGGGTTCCAGTATATACCTGCGACCTGTCGGCGATTCCTGGAACTGTCTTAATACTCTTTGCCGGTGACGCGGCTGCGGTAACTTTCCCAGTCGAAGATGACATACAGGCTGTTACCCAGCTTCATGCGGTCCATGACGCGTTCCCCCAGCAGGCGGGTCATCTCGTCAATATTGTGGTTCGTCAGCATGCCGGTGGGGCGCTTGGACGAGGAGCGGCGATCGACAATCTGGTTGATGATCACTTTTTCATAGCGCGATTCCGTCTGAACGCCAATCTCGTCGATGACCAGCAGGTCGACATTACTCAGATCGTTAAGCAGCTGTTCTTCGCTGGTTTCGCGGTTGCTGAAGGTGTCTTTCATCGCAGACATGATATCGGCCACGGTGATGATAAGAACCGATTTACCGCGCAGAAGCAGCTCGTTGCAGATGGCGGCAGCAAGGTGGTTTTTTCCGGTGCCCGGCTTGCCGCTAAAGATGAAGCTGGCGATATTGCCGTCGAATTCATCCACGTACTGCCGTGCGGCGGCCAGCGCGTTCATCTGCCCGTTGGTCTCGATTTTATAGTTATCGAACGAGCAGTTCTGGTGCAGGGGACGGATACCGGAACGGTTAAAGGTGCGCTGCATTTTCATCGCCCGGTTTTCGCGGGCGAGCGCGGCGGCGCGGATCTCACCTTGCTCTTTTTGCCATGCCAGCAGCTCTTCACCGGTGGTGAAAGCGGGCTTCACGTTGGCAGGCATCATTTTTTGCAGACGTTTCATCAGGTCGCCGACGTTCTTCATTTCGCACCTCGGAATCCGCTGGGGATCTGTTTATCCGGTTCTGAAAACGCATTGATATCACGTTTTGGCTGGCCGTTGTTGCCGGCGCGGGTAATCTGGAGATGACGCGCGAGCTTTTGCTGCCACTGAATGTGGGTGAACACTTTCCCTTCTGCCTGCCACCAGGCGGTAAACGCGGCGAGCTCTTCCGCGGTGGCGGGTTGGGTTAACGCAATGCCCCACAGCGCGGCCTGCCGCTGGAAATCCGCATCCGGTTGCCAGCCCGCATAGAGGGCAAATTTGCCCATCGGAACGGTCACGGGAACGTTAACCGGTTCATCAAAGAACTGGCTATCCAGCGTGACATCGCTCGCCGGGCGTGACACTTGTGCTTCGATCTCCAGAAGCTGTGCCAGACGTTCCGGTGTGATTGCGTAAAACGCCGGCGCGTTGTCGGCAAAAACCGCAACCGTGCCGCCTTCGGCGTGAGTCAACACACCGCGTGGGTCGCGCATAAAGGCATCAATGCCAGCAATGCTGGTGGTCAGAAGTCTGGAGGACATAACGCTTACTCTACTGATTACTACGGGCGTGATATGGACTTATGGTAGCACAGAGAGGGGAAAGGAAAGGAGGGGTAAAGTGAGGGCTGATGCCTCACCCTGACCCTCTCCCACAGGGAGAGGGAACAGAAGGGATTACGCGATGATGTTCAGCGTCACGTCAATGTTGCCGCGGGTCGCGTTAGAGTACGGGCAAACAATGTGCGCCGCATCGACCAGCTTTTTGGCTTCCGCAGGATCCATACCTTCAACGTGGATGTTCAGTTTTGCTTCAATACCAAAACCGGTTGGCAGGGGGCCAATACCCACTTCGCCTTCAATAAAAGCATCTTTAGGCAGGGTAAATTTGTCGCGTGCGGCCACGAATTTCATCGCGCCCAGGAAGCAGGCAGAGTAGCCCGCGGCAAACAGCTGCTCAGGGTTGGTCACGTCTCCCCCCATGCCGCCCATCTCTTTTGGCACACCCAGTTTGACGTCCAGTACGCCATCGGAGGAGGTGGCTCGGCCGTCACGGCCTCCGGTGGCTTTTGCTTTGGCGGTATAAACAACTTTTTCTAAAGACATGGCAGGTTCCTCATCTTGTTTTAACGTGTGCTATTAAATAGCGTGCGATATATATGAGTAAATAATAACGCGTAAAGTATAGCGTTACGCGCGGTGTAGCTGTTGTCGCAAAAGTTCGAGCTGCTGTTTGAGCGCCAGCAGGGTGTCGGTATCACACTGCGCTGCGCAACCCACCGCATGGGGGATACCCAATGCCTGCTGCTGGAGTTCACGTCCCGCTTCACTCAGGGTGACGGCGACCTGGCGTTCATCTTTGCGTGAACGGTGGCGGTTGATGAGCCCGGCGCTTTCCAGACGCTTCAACAGCGGCGTCAGGGTTGCAGAGTCCAGAAACAGCCGTTCACCGATGTCCGACACCGTCATATCATCCTGCTCCCACAGCACCAGCATCACCAGATATTGCGGGTAGGTCAGGTTCAGCGGTGCCAGCAGCTGCCGGTACAGCTTGTTAAGCGCCAGGTTTGCCGAATAGAGGGCAAAGCAGAGCTGGTTATCCAGCTTGAGCGCAGCGGTTGCGTCGTTCGTTTTCGCGTTCATGAAATGAATATAGATAGTGCGCGATTTAATTGCAAGCAATTTTATGGGCAGGTATAGCGGAGCGCCACCTGAACGGCCATTTTGCGGTAGTGCTGGCGCTGAGCCTGCTCGTCTGCGCCTTCTTCAAACAACAGCGTAAAGGTGTAGCTGTTGGCAACGTAGTGAAAGCTGAAGCTGCTTATCAGACGATGAAGATCGCGGGCGTCTACCGTCTCACTGAAGAGCTGTTTTTCTTTGCCCCGGCGCAGGATCTCCTCCAGCAGGTCGAGCGCGCTGCGGTTGACCTGGCGGAGATAGCTCGACTGCTGCATAAAGCGGCCGCGCTGCATGTTTTCCATGCAGATAATCCGGATGTAGTCAGGGTGGTCGGCATGATAGTCAAAGGTGGCTTCAACCAGATTGACCAGCGCTTCGACCGGGGGCATTCCCGTCAGGCTTAGCGCTTTTTCACTGGCGCGAATCTGGGTGTAAACATGTTCCAGAACCAGGAGATAGAGGTTCTCTTTATTCTTGAAATGGTAAACCACCATGCGTTTGGTGGTGCCCGCTTTCTCTGCAATCTGCTCCATCCGTGCACCGTTCAATCCATACTCGGCAAAAAGCGCGATGGCGCTCTGAAAGATTTTCTCTTTCAGGCTGGATTCTTCACTGTGCTCGGGGTGTTCGCTGCCAGGGTTAGCCACATCCTTTCCTTATTTTCACCAAACGGACCAGAAGAATTATCTCCACGGCAGCGAAATAATACAAATATCAAACGCGTGGGCGTTTGCGGTACAGCCACAGTCCGGGGATCGACAGCCCGATAGAGAGCGCGCCGACGATGGATGACGCCTTAAGGAAGTTGCTCAGGAGGAGGATCATCTGAGGCTCGGTATAACCGAAATGACTGATTTTCACTGCGGAAATCATCGCCGTATACGCAGATATGCCTGGGAACATCGGGATCACCGCGGCAACAGTGAACACTTTGGGATGCGCCAGATACCAGCGCGACCACTGGATGCCGATACTGCCGACCAGCATGGAAGCGATGAACGTTGACCATTCGATGTTAAAACCCGCCGTCATCATCACCATTCGCGAGCCATGGCCAATCGCACCCAGCAGCGCGCACCACGGCAGCGCGCGTTGCGGTACGTTAAATACCATCGCGAAGCCGACGGCAGGGATGGCGGCCAGAAGCATGTCCTGTGCCAGCGCCAGCAGAAAATCTATCACGCCCATCCGCGTAACCCCCAGAGAGTCATGGCCATGACCACGCCGATGCAGGTCGCCAGCGTCAGCAGGCTGGCGATAGCCCAGCGTGCCAGACCGGTATTGATGTGCCCTTTAAACATGTCGGCGACGGCGTTGATCAGCGGAAAGCCCGGGACCAGCAGAAGCACGCTGGCGGCCATGGCAACGGTTGGGGTGTTGGCAAACTGCGGCAGGCGCAGAAGCAGGCCGGAAACCGTGGTGGCGACAAACGCGGTAATGCAGAAGTTAATTTGCGGGTGCAGCTGCCGGTGCGTGAGCAGCTGGCGAACATACATGGCGATACTGCTGGCAAAAAAGGTGACGAGCGCGCCGTCCCAGCCGCCTTTATTGAGCTTACAAAAGCAGGCGCAAGAGAGCCCTACCATTAACACAACGAGCCAGCGCGGATAACGTAATGGCTTGATCTGGTTGAACCTTTTTTCAATTTCATGGAGATCGAGAAGCTTGTGTTCAGCAAGGATGACGATGTGCTGCACTTCGGTCACGACGTGCATGTTAATACCGCGGTCATGGTTTTTGCGTGTGGAGGTCAGGCACTGACCGTCTTTGATCGTGGTCAGCACAATGGCGTTAGATGAGATCGCGCTTTCAACGCTATCCATACCCAGCGCCACCCCCAGCCGGGTTGAAAGCTCCTCAACCAGCGCGCTTTCCGCGCCGTGCTGGAGCAGAAAAAGACCGCACTTTATACATAGCCGCGTGATAGCACGCTGCGTTGACCGATCTGCCTGCATGTATTGTCCTGAAAAAGATGGATAGGTTGCCGGTTAGCCCGTAGTGAGTACTTTTAGCACAAAGTGCAGTCCCTCTTGCTGTGGGCCAGATCAAGGTTTATGCAAACAGTTTCAGCCCGTATCACGAAAGGGGAGTTGGATTAATTTATCAATGCGGTGAATTATAAATATAAAAATATAGAATATTTGTATTTAGTTATTCTAATTTTATATTGTCGTTATTTTAATGGCTCCGCAATTAAATTTATTTGCGCTTTATGAGATATTACCGTTGTTTTAGGCATTTCTTATACTAAGAACATATCTCATCTTCTGCTTGTATTAATCAGTTTTACACTCAGGGACGAAAATACTCATACATTGGTGCGTTTTAACGTTACTCATCAAATGAAGAATGGACACGGAGGGTCTATGTTGTCATTGCATGGTAAGTATGGCGTTGTCATTAGCCGGATGCCCGTGATGCAAAACGGGTTAGGGGGCGTGATGGCACGCCATTTCCCGGATTTTGAATTGACCTATTGTCGCTCATTGCAGGAGTTAACACTGCTCCAGCTACGCCGCGCAGATGTCATTATTGCCGATATTTCAGGTGAATATAGAAATCCTCGGGGAACCCTCGAAGAGTATTACGGTTTATTGAACCAATACCGGGACATTCACTGGATCTTTTTAGTCTCGCGGCCGCTTTACCCTATTGCGGTTGAGTTGCTTATGCGCCCGGAAAGCACGTTGCTGTCTGATATGGAGCCCATTGAAGGCGTGGTTAACGCGATTCGGGCAGGTAGCGAGCGGGCAGAGCGGATAAGCCAGACGTTATTAACCCCGGAGCCTCAAAGTACGGAGGATGAAGACGAACACGTTATCGCACTCACGCACTCCGAACGCAAGGTACTGCGTCTGTTAGGTAAAGGATGGGGGATTAACCAAATCGCCACATTGCTGAAGAAGAGCAATAAAACCATCAGTGCGCAGAAAAACAGTGCGATGCGGCGGCTATCTTTACGTAGTAATGCCGATATGTACGCCTGGATCAACAGTACGCAGGGAATGAGAGAGCTGAATTTGATGTCAGCCTATGGAGAGTTTGAGGAATGGAAAAAACCGATTCAACACGACATATCGCCATCGTCGAAAATTGCACGATGAGTGCTGTTGGGCTACAGCATTTATTTGCGATGCCCGGCCTGAATCACTATCAGCTGCATCTGTTTAGCGAATTTGACAGCTTCAAGAAAGCACTTCAGCACGTCAATTTTTTCTCGCTGATCTATTCACTTTCCGATGCACGAGAGGAGCGCCGTAACTGTCTGGCGCACCTGCGGGAGCTCGCGTTTACGCATGGTCATATCCAGCGCATTATCCTGGTTGCTGATGAGACGGAAGCACGGTTAGTTAGCCATCTTTCACCGTCACGCCTTCACGGTGTGGTCAGTAAATCGCTGTCGCTTGAGCACCTGCAGCAGGAACTTATGGTGTTGTTGAGTGAAACGCTGCGCATCAATGACAATATGATGAATCACTGGTACCGGAGTCAAAACAGAATGTTAAGCCCAACGGAACGGGCAATACTGCGTTATATGTCTTGCGGCTATTCTATTCCTCAAATTGCGGCACAGCTTGAACGCAATATTAAGACCATCCGGGCGCATAAGTTTAATGCGATGGTGAAGCTGGGGGTGAGCTCTGACGTCGGGTTGCTCGATGCAGCGGATATTATTACTCACCTTCCGGCAAGAGAACCGCGAAGTTCGGCACTCAGCAAGCCGACCTTTTTATAGCCAGCCCGCTGCGCGCCAGACAGGCTCTGGCGCATCAATCAGATGCAAACGTCAACCCACTTTGCGGAAGTCAGCTCTGCCATTCTGTCAGGTGAAATACGCACGGCACTATGAATTGCGCCTGCGGCGGGCAGGACTTCGGCGTACTGCTTTAATGAAATATCGCAGTAAACCGCGAGCGGATTTTCCAGCCCGAACGGGCACACGCCGCCAACGGGATGACCGGTGATGGTTACCACTTCATCACTGCTGAGCATGCGCGCTTTCGCACCAAACGTGTCTTTCAGCTTTTTGTTATCCAGACGCGCATCGCCTTTCGCCACCACCAGAATCACCTCATTTTTCACCTTGAGTGACAAGGTCTTGGCGATTTGTCCCGGTTCAACACGATGGGCGGCAGCAGCCAACGCAACGGTAGCGGTACTCTGGCTAAGTTCAATTACGTCTATATCCGGCGCGTTGTCGGCAAAAAACTGCTGTACAGACTGCAAACTCATTGTTTCCTCCTGACAAATATCCTGCGTAATCTGTCATAAGAATTTATGCTCTGTAAATATCTCTTAAGTAACAAATATCCCGAACGGCTGATTTCTGGATCCTCTTCACATTCACAGAAACCGGTTACAGTAACCGGTTGCAGAGCGTGATGCGTCGATTAATACTGAGTACGTAACGTCCCCTGTATCCAATAATAAGAGCCAAATATGAAACCATTTCGTCTGAGCAGTACCACTGGTACACAAGCCAGCAAGGTTGTGAAGCTGATTTATGGAACAACGTGCGGCGCGAAAGTGCCCGTAACAAACGTCTGACAGGAGATCTGCCATGTCTGCCAACCATGCTGCGTTTAACCTGATATTCCGTTTCGTTGAAAATTACGTGAGCCCGATTGCCGGGCGGATCTCTTCCCAGCGTCATGTCATGGCTATTCGTGATGGGTTCATCTCCGCGATGCCATTTATGATTGTGGGTTCATTTTTGTTAGTGTTCGCTTACCCACCTTTTTCGCCTGATACCACGTGGGGTTTCGCCCGCGCCTGGCTGGATATGGCGAAGCAGTTTGAAGGCCAAATCCTGACGCCGTTTGATATGACGATGGGCATTATGTCCATTTATATCTGTGCGGCCATTGCCTATAACCTTGGCAAACACTATGTCAAATCGCACCAGTTAGACCCGTTCATGTGCGCCATGCTGTCGCTGATGGCGTTTCTGCTGGTCGCGGCACCGAAAACCAAAGGCACGCTTCCTGTCGACAGCCTGGGGGGAACGGGGATTTTTACCGCGATTCTGGTGGCGATCTACTGCGTTGAGATGATGCGTTTCCTCAAGGCGCATAACATCGGTATTCGCCTGCCAGACCAGGTTCCTCCGATGATCAAAAACTCTTTTGATCTGCTGATCCCGGTGCTGGTGGTGGTGTTAACGCTCTATCCTCTGAGCCTGGTCATTCAGTCTCAGTTTGGCATGCTGATCCCGCAGGCCATTATGTCGGTCTTTAAACCGCTGGTTTCCGCGGCGGATTCACTGCCTGCGATCCTGCTGGCGGTGTTGATTGGTCATCTGCTGTGGTTCGCCGGGATCCACGGCGCAGCCATCGTATCCGGAATGTTGCAGATGTTCTGGCTGACTAACCTGGGCGCTAACCAGACCGCACTGGCCGCCAGCCAGCCTCTGCCGCATATTTTTATGGAGGCGTTCTGGACGTTCTTTATCGTGATTGGCGGATCGGGCGCGACGATGGGGCTGGTGATTTGCTATCTGCGTAGCCGTTCAGCGCATTTACGCTCTATCGGGCGTTTGAGTGTGGTGCCCAGCTTCTTTAACATCAACGAACCTGTCATTTTCGGTACACCAATCGTGATGAACCCGGTGTTCTTTATTCCGTTCCTGCTGGCACCGATGGTTAACGCCGTGCTGGCGTGGGCGGCGATGACGTTTGATTTGATTGGGCGCGTCATCTCGGTCGTTCCCTGGACGGCACCGGCGCCGATAGGGGCAGCATGGGCTCTGGGCTGGGACTTCCGCGCGGCTATTCTGGTTGTGGTTCTGGCCTGCGTATCGGCGATCATCTACTTCCCGTTCTTCAAAGTGTATGAGAAGCAGCTGCTGGAGCAGGAAGCGGAAGAAGCGCAGCGTAATGCTGAAGAGGACAATCAGCAGGTGGCTTAGGTAAAAGCAAAACGGCAACGTAGGTTGCCGTTTTTTGTGTTTGTTCCCTCTCCCCGTGGGCTGAGGAATCCCCACAAAATAATGCCTGCACGGACGACCCCCTCTCCCTTGAGGGAGAGGGCTGGGGTGAGGGGGAACATACGGCTGTGGTGGTCATTCCGTTCACTTTATGTTTCTTGCTACTCTGTAAGGACATGACCGGTGAACGTGCCATGGCGGCTCAATCGCCGCCGCCCTGGCGACCCGGGCTCCCGGCGGTAAATCGCCGCTTCGCGGTACCCTCAGCTTATTCCTTCAGGCTATCGGGTCGGGCATGAGCCTGCATCCCTGCAGGCCACGCCCTCTCGGCGCATCCCTGCGCCTCGCCCCGGCCTTACGGAAACGCTTCGGCGATTTACAGCCGGACCAGGGCGTCGCTG